>PAPO01000007.1 GCA_002708935.1 Acidimicrobiaceae bacterium
CCAGCGAAGAAGAAGGCCCCAGCGAAGAAGAAGGCCCCAGCGAAGAAGAAGGCCCCAGCGAAGAAGAAGGCCCCAGCGAAGAAGAAGGCATAGAGCAAGGTAATCAATAGCCGGGCGCAGTGATGCTGCCCGAAATGGAACTAGCAAGCTAGGAGAAGGAAATGGCAACTACCGAAGAGATCATCGAGGCAATCGGCAACATGTCGGTGCTTGAACTCGTCGAACTTAAGAAAGCTTTTGAAGAGACATTTGATGTCACAGCTGCGGCTGCTGCACCAGTCATGATGGCTGCTGCTGGTGGCGGAGATGCTGGCGGTGAAGCCGAAGAAGCCAAAGATGAGTTTGATGTCGTTCTTACAGGCGCTGGAGACAAGAAGATTCAGGTCATCAAAGAGGTCCGTAGCCTAACCAGCCTCGGTCTCAAAGAGGCAAAGGATCTTGTCGAAGGAGCACCGAGCAACATCCTCGAAGGAGCCTCCAAAGAAGATGCCGACAAAGCCAAGGAAGCTATTGAAGCTGCCGGCGGCACGGTCGACATAAAGTAACTGCACTAATAGTTAGTGGCGTTCAGTTTGTTGAAAGCTGTCCTGGCCGCTAGCCTGTGCGCTGTCGTGGCTCTGGTGTCGTCTTTTTTGGAAAACACTAAGAGTTCTCGCGCGCCCCTGCTTCTGACGACCGTTGCCCACGGTCACAACTAAAATTTCTAGGAGATCCCGTTGTCTTCTCGCGCTGCCCGCGAACGGTATTCATTCGGCAACCTCGAAGAGGTACTGCCATTACCTGATCTAATTGACGTCCAGAAAAAGTCCTTTGAACGTTTTCTTGCTATTGGACTAGCAGAAACTTTCGCTGACATAAGCCCGATAACTGATTTTACTGGGAACCTCGAACTGGAATTTGAGTTCGATAGCAACGATGAAGACCTCAAAGGCCCACCAAAGTTCTCAGAAAAAGAATGCAAAGAGAAAGATCACACATACTCAGATCAGATCTTTGTTCGCGCTCGATTCCTAAATCGCAACACAGGCGAAATTAAAGAACAAACAGTCTTCATGGGTGATTTCCCCAAGATGACTGACAAAGGAACTTTCATCATTAACGGTACAGAGCGGGTCATCGTCAGTCAGCTCGTCAGATCGCCAGGCGTAATTTTTCAACCAGGTGAAAGATACCGGCTTCGAAATATGCAGAAACACCAGTTAGTAACTGGGACTATTCACCCGTACCGAGGCGAATGGATCGAATTTGATGTCGAACACAAACCGGGTAAAGACGTCACCGCAGGCGCACGTATAGCGCGTAAACGCCGACTGAGTATTTTTACAATCCTAAGAGCCCTCGGATACGACGAGGCAAGCCATCCCGGTTTCCTCGAACGGTTCGTTCAACACTTCGACTTCCTAGAGGGCCAATGGGAAGCCGAACGTGATAAATGGGCACGGAGCGAAGAAGACACCGCTATCGACCCGACCCAAGAAGAGGCGCTCATAGAGATATACAAAAGGGCGCGTCCAGGCGAACCTCCAACACCAGAAGCTGCGGCGAATTACTTCAACAACGCCTACTTTGATGATCGTCGATACTCATTATCTAAAGTCGGCAGATACAAGCTAAACAAAAAGCTGAGCGCGGAAATTGAAAAGCTCGAAGATCTCTTTGGTCTCAAACTAGAGCGCCCCGCAGTGGACTCGCAGGTCCTAACGAGATCAGAGGTACTGGCCGCGATTAGCTATTTACTTCACCTAGCTGATGCACAGCCCGGCTATCGCCTAGACGATCAGGACCACTTCGCGAATCGACGAATTCGATCCGTTGGCGAACTGATACAAAATCAGGTTCGCATTGGTCTTAGCCGTATGGAACGAGTGGTCCGAGAACGGATGACCACACAAGACGTTGAGGCGATTACCCCGACGACACTTATAAACACTCGACCTGTAACTGCCGCAATCAAGGAGTTCTTCGGTACTTCCCAGTTGTCGCAATTTATGGATCAAGTCAACCCGCTATCTGGCTTGACACATCGACGTCGTCTCTCGGCGCTTGGACCAGGGGGTCTTTCAAGAGAACGCGCTGGCTTCGAAGTGCGCGATGTCCACTTCAGCCACTACGGACGTATGTGCCCAATTGAAACGCCGGAAGGGCCAAATATTGGCTTGATTGGCGGTTTAGCAACTTTTGCTCAAGTAAATGAGTTTGGTTTTATCGAATCGCCGTACCGAGTGGTCAAAAAAGGAAAAGTGACCGACGACATAGTCTTTTTGACGGCTGATGAAGAGGAAGAATTCGTCGTAGCTCAAGCCAACGCGCCCTTAAATGCCAATAAGACATTTCGGAACCCTCGAGTTCTCGTGCGAAAAAGTCCCCAAGGCGCGAGTCTCGCCGACCTCAAGCTTCAAATGGAGCGCGATACCTATTTCGCGGCGACTACTGAAATTAGTTACGTCCCAGCTGACGAAGTCGACCTCATGGATGTTTCTCCGAAACAAATTGTTTCCGTGGCAACTGCGTTGATTCCATTTCTTGAACACGACGACGCAAACCGCGCCCTTATGGGAGCCAACATGCAGCGCCAAGCTGTGCCTCTGCTTCGTTCAGAGGCTGCCTATGTAGGTACTGGAATCGAAGCGCGTGCAGCAGGTGATGCAGCTGACGTCCTCCTCGCCGACGAAGACGGAGTGGTTACAGAAGTAACTGGAACCAGTATCAGCGTTGAATACAAAAAGGCAGGAGAGACAAGTCACGAACTACTTAAGTTTGAGCGCTCAAATCAAGACACGTGTATCAACCAAAAGCCCACCGTTCGCGAGGGAGACAAAGTAAAGGCCGGAGCAATTCTTGCTGATGGTCCCTCTACGGACCAAGGTGAGCTAGCTCTGGGCAAGAACCTCCTTGTCGCATATATGGCTTGGGAGGGCTACAACTTCGAAGACGCGATCATCATTAGTGAGCGCCTTGTGAAAGACGATGTCCTGACGTCGATCCATATTCACGAACACGAAATCGATGCTCGCGATACGAAGTTAGGTCCCGAAGAAATCACGCGAGACATCCCCAATGTGGCTGATGATGTCCTAGCTGACCTTGATGAACGAGGCGTAGTTCGCGTCGGCGCCGAAGTAGGCCCCGGGGATGTTCTTGTCGGCAAAGTAACGCCCAAAGGGGAGACCGAACTAACCCCAGAAGAGCGTTTACTGCGAGCTATCTTCGGAGAAAAAGCACGCGAAGTTCGCGATACCTCGCTCAAGGTCCCTCACGGAGAACGCGGAGTCGTAACCGACGTCCGGGTGCTTCAACGAGACGAAGATGAGGAATTACCGCCAGGCGTTAACGAGCTTGTGCGTGTCTACGTTGCCCAAAAACGCAAGATCAGTGTCGGTGACAAGCTGGCAGGTCGCCATGGCAACAAAGGCGTGATCTCAAAGATACTTCCGGTAGAAGAAATGCCGTATCTAGCTGATGGGACGCCCGTCGATATCATCCTCAGTCCACTAGGCGTGCCAAGCCGTATGAACGTTGGCCAGGTTCTCGAGGCGCACTTGGGGTACGCAGCGCGTTGGGGATGGGAAGTTGACGGCAAAGCTGTTGGTAATGAACCCACCTCCAATACGGCGCGTAAAACCCGTCCACGGACCGAACCATCGGTGTTCGTAGCAACACCAGTGTTCGACGGCGCGAGTTGGGATGAAGAGGATCGCGCCGGCGCTCATCCGACGATCCAGAAGACGCTTGAAAATCTCAGACCAGAAGCCTCATCAGGGGAACGGATGATGACCTCAGCTGGTAAGGCCGTTTTGTACAACGGCCGGACAGGGGAGGCCTATGACCAACCGATCATGGTGGGGTACAGCTACATCCTTAAGTTGGCCCACCTCGTCGATGACAAGATTCATGCCAGGTCAACTGGCCCGTACTCGATGATCACCCAGCAACCACTGGGCGGCAAGGCACAATTCGGCGGGCAAAGGTTCGGTGAAATGGAGGTGTGGGCTCTTGAGGCGTACGGCGCGGCCTACCTGCTCCAAGAACTCCTGACCATAAAGTCGGACGACACTTTGGGAAGAGTTCAGGTCTACGAGGCCATCGTTAAAGGAAAGAACATCCCCGAACCAGGAATTCCTGAGAGTTTCAAGGTGCTGATCAAAGAAATGCAAGCACTTTGCTTAAACGTTGAAGTGATCTCCCTGACGGGTGATGAAATTGATATGCAAGGCCTAGACGAAGATGTCTTCCGAGCCGAGGAATCACTGGGAATAGACATCAGTCGCCCCGAACGAGGAACCGACGAAGAAGACGAACTCCGGAGGCAACAATTATGACCACCGGCGCAGCAATCCTGACCCCTTCGCGAATCGAGAGCAGCAAATGATCGACGTCAATGAGTTCTCAGATATACGGATCGGCCTCGCAACTGCCGATGCCATCCGCACCTGGTCCAACGGGGAAGTCAAGAAACCCGAAACGATCAACTACAGAACCCTGAAACCTGAAAAGGACGGACTGTTCTGTGAAAAGATTTTCGGTCCCACTAAAGACTGGGAATGCGCGTGCGGAAAATACAAGCGCGTCCGCTTCAAAGGGATTATCTGCGAGCGCTGCGGTGTAGAAGTCACCCGCCAAAAGGTTCGGAGAGAACGCATGGGCCACATCGAACTAGCTGCGCCAGTCGTTCACATTTGGTACTTACGAGGTACTAGAAGCTGGCTCGCCTACCTCCTTACCGGGTTAGAAATTCGCGAAGAGCTGAAAGCGAAACAACTAGAACGTGTCATTTACTTCGCAGCGAACCTTGTCACGTGGGTCGACGATGATAAACGGCATGAAGATTTGCCGCGCCTCGAATTGGAAATGCGCGAAGAACTTGATGTGATCCGAGAAGAATTTGACGACGAAATTGCAGAACGCCTCAAAGAACTTGAAGAAGAGATAACCCAACTTGAGGCTGAAGGTCTAAAAGAAAAAGATCTGAAAGCTCGCCGCCGAGACGCAGACCGAGATATTGAAGCGCTCAAAACAGAGTGCGATACCGAACTAGAAACCGTGGAGCGCGCTTTCGATGAATTCCGCGACCTGCATGGTCGAAAAATCATCGAAGATGAACTCTTATGGCGCGAATTGGAAGATCGCTACGGTGATTATTTCGAAGGCGGTATGGGAGCTGAAGCCATAGCTCAACTGATGGAACGCATCGATTTCGACGATGAAGAACTCCTGTTACGGGAAGCAATTGAAGCGGCTGACGGTCGCCGTCCTTTATCAGCTCAAAGGAAACAAAAAGCGATCAAACGACTCAAGATTTTGAGCGCGTTTAACCGCAGAAATCCCAATGACAAGCGGATCAATGACCCACGAGCCATGATTCTTGACGCTGTCCCGGTGATTCCTCCCGACCTGCGACCAATGGTGCAACTTGACGGTGGTCGTTTCGCAACCTCAGACCTCAATGACCTGTATCGGCGTGTTATCAACCGGAATAACCGTCTGAAACGGCTTCTTGACCTTGGGGCACCAGAAATTATTGTCAATAATGAGAAGAGAATGCTTCAGGAGGCAGTCGACGCTCTGTTTGACAACGGGCGTCGCGGACGTCCGGTTACGGGCCCCGGTAATCGTCCTTTGAAGTCTCTATCCGACATGCTGAAAGGCAAACAGGGACGCTTCCGCCAGAATCTCCTAGGTAAGCGGGTGGACTACTCCGGACGGTCAGTGATCGTTGTAGGCCCGACTCTCAAACTTCACCAATGCGGCCTCCCAAAGCTGATGGCACTGGAGTTGTTCAAACCTTTCGTGATGAAGAGGCTCGATGACTTAGATCTGGCGCCGAACATTAAATCTGCGAAGCGAATGGTGGAACGCCGCAGGTCAGAAGTCTGGGATGTCCTTGAAGAAGTCATTAAAGAACACCCTGTTTTGCTCAATCGGGCGCCGACGCTTCACCGCCTAGGCATCCAAGCTTTCGAACCGATCTTGGTTGAAGGCAAAGCTATCCAAATACATCCGCTGGTCTGTGCAGCATTCAACGCCGATTTCGATGGCGACCAGATGGCTGTCCATCTGCCTTTGTCCTCTGAGGCTCAGGCAGAAGCAAGAGTGTTGATGCTGTCGGCAAATAACATCTTGTCGCCGGCCGATGGTCGACCGATGACTGTGCCGAGTCAAGACATGATCATCGGTGGCTATTACCTCACGCAAATTGATGAAAATGATGGAAAAGATCAACCCGTTTTCAAGCACTTCCACGAAATTGAACGTGCGCTTTCCCTAGGCCGGATTGAACTCCATCGACCAATAATTTGGCGCACAGATGAACTCGCGCTCGAAGACGGCGGCCATCAGAGCACAACCCCAGGTCGAGTGCTGTTTAACGAGGCCTTGCCCGAAGGGTTCCCGTATGTCAACAGGCCAGTCAAGAAGAGTGACATGGGAGATATCGTCGGTGATCTGTCCGACGGGTGGCCTACCAATGAAGTAGCTGCCTCTTTGGACCGGATTAAAGACTTGTCGTACGAGTATGCAACGAAGTCAGGGCTGACGATCTCCATTGATGACGTGCGTACCCCACCGGACAAAGCGGAAATTCTGGAACGTCACGAGTCAGAAGCAGAGCGTGTAGAGAACCAGTTCCGGCGAGGCATCATCACAGATGGTGAAAGACGCCAAAAAGAAGTTGAAATTTGGACTCAAGCGACAGAAGACGTCCGTAAATCGTTAGAGCGCGAACTGGAAGCTGATCCGTTTAATCCAATCGACATGATGGTCGGGTCAGGTGCTCGCGGCAACATGATGCAGGTCCGCCAAATTGCTGCGATTCGCGGTCTTGTGGCGAACCCCCGCGGTGACATTATCCCTCGACCGATCAAATCGTCGTATCGAGAGGGTCTAGCTATGTTGGAGTACTTCATCTCGACTCCTGGAGCTCGTAAGGGACTTGTTGATACAGCGTTGCGAACAGCTGACTCTGGGTATCTCACGCGACGACTCGTAGACGTTGCGCAGGAACTCATCATTAATGAGGAAGATCCGTTCGAACGGTCCGGACCGGTACTAGGCCTGTGGCTCGAAGACATAGGCCCGGACACCACTGACAAACGTACCTATTTGGAAACACGTCTGTTCAGTCGCTGTTTAGCTCAAGATGTAGAACTCACTGACGGAGTTATGGAGGCGGGGACGCTTGTTGGCGACGAAGAATTAGCCGCTTTGCGCGACGATCCAAAAGTCACCCGGGTACAGGTACTGTCTCCATTGACCGATAACTCGGAGTTCGGTGTCGCTGCTAAGGCCTACGGCGGTTCGTTAGCCACGAGACAGATGATTGAAGTCGGTGAAGCCGTGGGCGTTATCGCTGCTCAATCAATTGGTGAACCAGGAACACAGTTGACGATGAGAACCTTCCACACGGGAGGTGTCGCTGGTAGTGACATCGCCGGTGGTCTACCACGCGTAGTTGAACTATTTGAAGCGCGAACGCCTAAAGGTAAAGCGACGTTGGCTACTCGAACGGGTGTTGTTCGAATCGGTGACGACGATGGCCGCGGCCGCGAGATTGTCGTTGTTGGAGATGACGGAGAAGAAGAAACGCATACTGTCGCCACTATCGCTCGTCTTGCGGTCGTCGATGGGCAAGAAATAAAGGCGGGAGACCCGTTAGTTGACGGACCGCGCGACCCCAAAGAGCTGCTAGATATTCGGGGCGTTCGTGAGACTCAGCAATACTTGGTGGAGGAAGTCCAAAAGGTATATCGAGAACAAGGTGTATCGATCCACGATAAGCATATTGAACTCATCATTAGACAAATGACTCGACGGGTTTTGGTTGGAGAACCGGGTGAATCTGTGTTCCTGCCAGGAGAACAAGTTGACCAACGTGTCTACGCCGAAGTGAACCGTAACCTTGTCCAAGAAGGACAACGACCAGCTGAGGCTCGGCCGGTCATAATGGGTATCACCAAGGCTTCACTTGCTACAGATTCATGGCTCTCAGCGGCTTCTTTCCAAGAGACGACGCGTGTGCTCACCGAAGCAGCAATTGAGTCACGACGTGATGATTTGAAAGGTCTGAAAGAGAACATCATCATCGGTAAATTGATTCCGGCGGGAACAGGGCAAGGCCGATATCGAAATATAGATACGACAGCCCCGGATTATGAGCCAATGGAATTCTTTACCTCAGATGAAGATCTTGATCCTGCTGAGTGGTTAGCCACTATAGGAAGTGAAGAAGGCGCGGGCGGGGTCGAACTAGGTGACGCAGGATAGTTAAGCGTCACATGAGACTTGTTGTCGCGAGCACCTTGTTGGTGCTTCTTCTTGGTGCATCAAGTTGCACTGGGGCGACACAGGATTCTCAATTTGGCGCTTCCAACACTGTTTCTCCCGCTCCCGGCCGCTCTTTAGGTGCAGCCCAACTTCTTGAGACCTTGCAGTGGCCGCAGGGGTTTAAGGCATTGAGCCTTTCAGCCAGCGCAGAGAACCAATTGCAACGGATTATTTTTGATGA
The DNA here is from genome assembly GCA_002708935.1 of Acidimicrobiaceae bacterium. GTDB lineage: Bacteria > Actinomycetota > Acidimicrobiia > Acidimicrobiales > Poriferisodalaceae > MedAcidi-G3. The sequence goes on from PAPO01000007.1 coordinate 8,501, forward strand.
CGTCGAAATAGCAGCGTCCGTAAGAGATGTTGCTGCCACTGGACTGTCACTTGATGGGCAACCGATAGGAGCACTAATGCTGATCGGCGTTGCGGACCCCGTGATTGGCAATATGAGTTTCGTTGAGGGTCTAGAGTCAGCAGCGCTCAGTGAATCAGAGACCGCTCATTGGGGTCCAATGACAGGATCCATAATGAAATCTGGTGGACAGTTCTGGGGTGTACTGCCCCTCAGTTCGGTGGTAGCTGTGGCGGTCACCGTTGAAAGAGTCCACCTAAATGAGGTGATGAAATCGCTAGTCCGAACGGTTACTCGACCATAGGATTAGCCACAACCTACCGAGAGACCCAAAATCCTGGATAAATCTGGCTCTGTGGGGTGCTTCGAGGTTGCCTCTCTCTTACGCGACTCGTAGCATTATCAATCGGTCTTCTTCCGGCCCCGATAGCTATTTCGTGCCGAGTAGACCAATCGCAACCCTTAAGACAGGTTGCCTAATCAGAGGAATTTGGTGCCCACAATCCAGCAACTGGTCCGAAAAGGCCGGAAATCAAAACCGACCAAGGCTAAGACCCCAGCCCTCAAGGGTTCCCCTCAACGTCGAGGGGTATGTACACGTGTCTACACACACACCCCGAAAAAACCGAACTCTGCTCTACGAAAAGTTGCTCGTGTTCGGTTGACCAGTGGTATTGAAGTAACTGCGTATATTCCAGGAGAAGGACACAACCTTCAAGAACACAGCATTGTGTTGGTACGCGGAGGACGTGTAAAAGATCTCCCCGGCGTTCGCTACAAAGTAGTTCGCGGTTCGCTGGATGCCTCTGGTGTGTCTGCTCGTCGTCAAGCCCGTTCCCGATACGGCGCAAAGAAGGAGAGCTGAGATGCCTCGTCGCGGCGCTGCCCCCAGACGTGAACTTGCAGCGGACCCGGTTTACGATTCGACACTTGTCACCCAAGTAATTAACAAAGTTCTGCAACGCGGTAAACGCGCTACAGCGGAACGCATTGTTTACGACGCACTTGACATGGTTTCTGAAAAAACCGGGGGCGAAGCTCTGGATGTCCTAAAACGTGCCGTAGATAACACCAAACCCCAGCTGGAAGTGAAGAGTCGAAGGGTTGGCGGCGCCACCTACCAGGTCCCAGTCGAAGTTCGCCCTCGGCGCGCTAACACCCTAGCTATTCGATGGATTGTCGATTACTCCCGTGAACGACGCGAACGCACAATGGCCGAACGACTAGCAAACGAAGTCCTTGATGCATCGAATGGTACTGGCTCCGCAACCAAACGCCGTGAAGACACACACCGAATGGCAGAAGCTAACAAAGCTTTCGCCCATTACAGGTGGTAACAAAAGAGCCGCCAGTCACCCCCAAACGCCTCTTAAACCGGCACACTAGATGTAGGAAGTGCTCCGCAGGAGCGCTCACAAATTTTCCCTCTAAGAACACCTAACCCCTGACCCCAAAGAAGACCGAGGCAGACACCCCATGCCACGCAATCAGCCCCTTGACCGCGTTCGAAATATAGGCATCATGGCCCACATTGATGCTGGGAAAACCACTACCACGGAGCGGATCCTCTATTACACCGGAGTGAACTACAAGATTGGTGAAGTCCACGATGGTGCAGCGACCATGGACTGGATGGAGCAGGAACAAGAACGAGGGATAACCATTACCTCGGCCGCCACAACCTGCATGTGGAACGACCACGTAATCAACATCATCGACACTCCGGGGCACGTGGACTTCACAGTCGAAGTTGAACGTTCACTGCGCGTTCTCGACGGCGCTGTGGCCGTGTTTGATGGGGTAGCGGGAGTGGAACCTCAAACTGAGACCGTATGGCGACAAGCTGACAAATATGGTGTCCCACGGATGTGTTTCATAAACAAACTTGATCGGACTGGCGCGTCTTTCCACGACTCGCTAGCAAGCATCGTTGATCGTCTAGATGCCAACGTTGCGGTCCTGCAGCTCCCCATTGGAAACGAAGCAGACTTTGCAGGTGTCGTTGACCTCGTGGCCATGAATGCGATCGTCTGGCAGGGTGAAGACCTTGGAGCAAGTTACGACATTGTTGAAATTCCCGATGACTTGCAAAGTGAAGCCCAAGAATATCGTTCGAAACTTCTTGAAGTACTTGCAGATGTTGATGAAGACATCATGATGGCGTATCTCGAAGGAGAGGACGTTGACGAAGAAACACTCCATAGTGCTATTCGCAGAGGAACTATTGGAAACCAAATAGTTCCAGTCCTTACAGGAACCGCCTTTAAGAACAAAGGGGTCCAGCCACTACTAGACGCTGTGACCCGGTACCTTCCGTCGCCGTTAGACATTCCAGCCATTGACGGCACCACACTCAACGGCGAAGAGACTTTGGAACGTCAACCCCACGATGAGGAGCCATTCTCGGCTCTGGCATTCAAGATCATGACTGACCCTCATGTAGGAAAACTTGTCTATTTCAGGGTTTATAGCGGCAGCCTCGAAAAAGGCGGCCAAGTTCTCAACACCACTACCGGAAACAAAGAACGCATCGGGCGTATTCTCCAGATGCACGCTAATAACCGGGAAGATCGTGACGATATTCAAGCAGGTGACATTGTCGCCGGAATTGGGCTAAAGAACACGAGAACTGGAGACACCTTGTGTGCGCCCGACAAACCCATAGTCCTAGAACAGCTCACGTTCCCAGAACCCGTAGTGCACGTCGCAGTGGAGCCACGCTCAAAGGGTGACCAAGACAAGCTAGGCAAGGCTCTTTCAGCTTTATCCGAAGAAGACCCGACGTTCAGGGTTAAGACCGATGAGGAAACAGGCCAGACGGTTATCTCAGGTATGGGTGAACTTCACCTTGAAGTGTTAGTTGACCGAATGCTCCGAGAATTCCGAGTTGATGCGACAATCGGTAAGCCGCAGGTCGCCTACCGAGAAACCATCACCAAAGCAGTTGAAAAGTTCGAATACCGACACATTAAACAAAGTGGTGGATCAGGCCAATACGCGGTTGTGGTCATCAACCTGGAACCAAGCGATGCTGGCGAAGGGTACGTATTTGACGACACCATTAAAGGTGGTGTCATACCTCGCGAATACATCAGTTCAGTAGATGCTGGCCTCCAGTCTTCAATGGATAACGGACCCCTAGCAGGGTTCCCGATGGTCGACGTGAAAGTCTCACTCATCGACGGATCAACTCACGACGTTGACTCATCAGAAATGGCATTTAAGATTGCGGGAACTATGGCGATGCGTGAAGCCGCTCGGGCTGCAGGACCGGTGCTGCTCGAGCCGATCATGTCTGTGGAAGTAGTCACCCCAGAGGACTATATGGGCGATGTAATTGGAGATTTGAATGCGCGTAGGGGTCGAGTTGGCCAAATGGAAAATCGTGGAACTGCACAAGTAATTGACGCCGAAGTGCCGTTATCGGAGATGTTCGGTTACGCTAACGACCTGCGTTCACGTACTCAGGGTCGGGCCACCTACTCGATGCAGTTCGAGAACTACCAGCAAGTTCCACCAAATATCGCCGAAGACATCGTGAAACGAATCCGCGGCGAATAAATATCACAACCAAATATCGATCTAAAGAAAATAGGAAGACACCGGAGAGAAATCATGTCCAAGGAGAAGTTTGAACGGACGAAGCCGCATGTGAATGTGGGAACGATGGGTCATATTGACCATGGTAAGACCACGTTGACTGCTGCTATCACCAAGGTTTTAGCTGAGTCTTCGGGTGGCGAAGCAACGGCGTTCGAAGATATTGATAAGGCACCTGAGGAGAGGGAGCGTGGTATCACGATCTCGATTTCTCACGTTGAGTATGAGACGGATAACCGACACTACGCCCACGTTGATATGCCTGGCCACGCTGACTACATCAAGAACATGATCACTGGTGCTGCTCAGGTTGACGGCGCGATTCTCGTTGTATCTGCTGCCGATGGCCCCATGCCTCAAACACGTGAGCACGTGTTGTTGGCTCGCCAGGTTGGTGTTCCCTACATCGTGGTTGCCTTGAACAAGGTTGACATGGTTGACGATGAAGAATTGTTGGAANTGGTGGAACTCGAGGTTCGTGAGTTACTCAACGAATACGAGTTCCCTGGTGATGATGTCCCAGTNGTNCAGGTCTCTGCTTTGGGCGCTTTAGANGGTGCCGATGGAGCCGCTGACAAGATTCTGGANCTCATGGCNGCTGTTGATGAGGCTGTTCCTGAACCTGANCGCGACAATGACAAGCCCTTCCTNATGCCNGTTGAGGACGTTTTCTCTATNACGGGTCGAGGCACAGTNGTTACCGGCAAGATCGAGACNGGTGTCTGNAACACCGGNGAAGAGATCGAAATTGTTGGTATTCGCGACACTCANAGCACCACGATCACCGGCGTCGAAATGTTCCGCAAGATCCTTGATGAAGGTCAAGCTGGCGACAACGTTGGGCTGCTATTACGAGGTCTGGATAAGGAAGACGTCGAACGTGGCCAGGTTTGCTGCGCNAAGGGGTCNATTACTCCCCATACTAANTTTGAAGCGCAGGTCTANNTCTTGNCCAAAGAAGAAGGNGGTCGCCATAAGCCGTTCTTCTCGAACTATCGGCCGCAGTTCTATTTCCGGACGACTGATATCACCGGAATGGTTGAACTGCCTTCAGGTACCGAAATGTGCATGCCTGGNGACAACACNGACATGACTGTTGAGTTGATCAACCCGATCGCTATGGATGATGGNCTACGGTTTGCTATTCGTGAGGGTGGCCGCACAGTTGGTGCAGGTCGAGTTACCAAAATCCTCGAATAACGACAATGGCTGCTTCACAAAANATCCGTATCCGNCTAAAGGCNTANGACCACGACATCGTGGACCAAAGTACTCAGAAAATTGTTGAGACCGTTCTTCGGACTCAAGCNAATATCAAAGGCCCAGTGCCTTTNCCTACTGAAAAACACAGGTACACCGTCGTTCGATCACCTCATAAAGATAAGGACTCTCGAGAGCATTTCGAGATGCGGATTCACAAGCGGCTTATTGACATAGTTGAGCCGTCTCCGAAGACGGTTGACTCGCTGCAACGGCTCGAATTACCAGCCGGTGTCGATATCGAGATAAAAATCCAACAGAACTAGCANTGATGCNNACATCGGGGTGGTGATTGGGCNATAGCCCCGGTATCGTTTATTCCCCGTGTGTCTGAGTTTTAGATACACGAATCGACGTCCGGCAAGGCCGGCCTTAGGGTCGGAACCGGTCGGCACAACCTAATTCTCGCTCCGCCGGCTTTGCCGAGCGGAGCGTTCGCGTGAACGGCGGCCAACCGGCCCCATTTGGAAGAGGAAGACATCCGACATGGCGAATAAGGCGATCGTCGCCACAAAAGTGGGTATGACCCAACTGTGGGATGACGACAACCGGGTTGTGCCCGTCACCATGTTGCAGGTTGAGCCATGCCGCGTAGTCCAGGTAAAGACTGATGAACGNGATGGTTACACAGCGGTNCAAGTCACTTTCGGTCAACGCGACGCCGCNAAGNTGAGNAAACCCGAAGCCGGTCATTTCGAGACAGCAGGTGTNGANCCGGGACAACGTCTAGTTGAACTGCGTATCGACGACGTAAGTGAAATNGAAATTGGGCAAGAACTAGCNGCTGACGTGCTTGAAGCAGGTGAAAAAGTAGACGTAACTGCTGTGTCAAAGGGCAANGGATTTGCTGGNGTTATGAANCGTCATAATTTCAGCGGCCAAAAAGCGAGTCATGGAGCTCATAGAGTCCACAGNGCCCCAGGTGCCATTGGNGCCTGCGCNACACCNTCNCGTGTGTTTAAAGGNCAGAAAATGCCTGGNCGGATGGGNGCCGAAAAGGTGACCACCCTCAACCTCACAGTGGTTGAGGCNGANGCAGAACGAGAACTCCTGCTGATNCGTGGATCGGTTCCGGGACCCAAAGGGGGCGTCGTGGTAGTTCGTGACGCGGTGAGGGGCTAAATAATGGCAACAACTTTGGACCTCAGAACCCAAGATGGTGGAACCGCAGGTACNGTCACCCTTGANGATGCCNTCTTNGGNATCGAGCCCAACATGGCTGTTCTCCACCAGGTCGTAACNGCCCANCTGGCTGCCAAGAGAAGNGGAAGTGCCAACACCAAGACCCGTGCNGAGGTAAAGGGCGGTGGCGCNAAGCCATACCGACAAAAGGGCACNGGNCGAGCTCGACAAGGATCNATTCGCGCCCCNCAGTTCACAGGNGGCGGAATTGTTCATGGGCCGAAGCCGAGNAGCTTCCGCAAAAAAGTAAATAANAAAATGAACCGACTTGCGTTGTGTTCAGCGCTAAGTGACCGGGCTCAAAGTGAACGTGTAGTTGTGGTCGACCAGTGGCAATTCGAAACACCCAAAACCAAAGATGCTCTGACTGCTCTCGAGAACCTTGATCTTGAAGGAAAGGTGATGATGGTGGTCGCGGCTAGCGACGANNCAACCNTTCGGAGTTTCAGAAATCTACCGTCGGTGCAACTTGTACAAGCTGCAGAACTCAACGCGTATGACGTGCTNTGTTCCGACTGGCTTGTGTTNACTGCCGAGACTCTTCCAGGGGCAAATTCATGAAAGACCCACGNGACGTTGTGATTGCGCCCATTGTTTCTGAGAAGTCGTACGAACANCTAGAACAAAATATCTACGTATTTCAAGTCCACACGTCAGCTTCNAAGCCAGANATTCGCCAAGCCGTGGAATCGATTTTTGATGTGACCGTAACGAAGGTCAACACGCTCAACCGCAAAGGNAAAGTTCGCCGCAACCGACGNGANAACACGTTNGGGAAACGAGCTNATACCAAGCGGGCCATTGTNACNCTCGCTGAGGGCGACTCGATCCAGATCTTCGAGACATAGTTATGGGAATTCGCGTACGTAAGCCGTCCAGTCCAGGTAGACGTTTTCAAACGGTCTCCGATTTCAGCGAGATCACNACAACCANCCCAGAAAAATCNCTGCTCGCCAAGAAACATTCGACAGGTGGTCGAAATAACAACGGTAGGAAAACGTCACGCCACCGCGGTGGTGGNCACAAGCAGCGTTACCGAATAATNGATTTCAAGCGCNANAAAGACGGAGTTCCAGCGACCGTCGCNACTATCGAATATGACCCAAANCGAAANTGTCGTATCGCACTTCTCCACTACCACGACGGAGAGAAGTGTTACATCTTGGCGCCCGCGGGACTTGAAGTAGGAGACAAGCTGGAAAACGGTCAGCATGCTGAAGTCCGAGTGGGCAACGCCCTGCCTCTGCGTTACATGCCAGTAGGAACCACTATCCACAACATCGAACTGAAGCCAGGAGCTGGNGGCCAGATGGCTCGCTCAGCTGGCGCTGGCGTGCAGCTCGTCGCTAAAGAAGGTGCGCACGCAACGCTGCGCCTACCNAGCACAGAAATGCGTCGTGTTCCNATCGACTGTCGCGCGACAGTNGGCTCNGTGGGNAACGCCGAAGCAGACCTAATCAAGATTGGTAAAGCTGGNCGTAACCGCTGGAAAGGTGTGCGACCACAAACTCGNGGTGTCGCAATGAACCCGGTGGACCANCCCCTCGGTGGTGGTGAAGGAAAAACCTCCGGTGGTCGNCACCCAGTATCCCCCTGGGGCAANCCNGAAGGCCGTACCCGCAAGAAGAACAANAAATCGAACGACATGATCATTCGTCGTCGCCGTACCCGCGGATCGCGGAGGTAACTAATGCCACGTAGCTTGAAAAAAGGCGCTTTTGTAGATGACCATCTACTCAAGAAAGTCGATGCNCTCAACGAAAGCGGNGANAAACAAGTNGTNAAGACCTGGAGCCGNCGTTCCACGATTATCCCTGAAATGATTGGCCACACGATTGCNGTCCATGATGGCCGTAAACATGTTCCCGTCTACATNACCGANGCGATGGTCGGACACAAGTTGGGTGANTTCTCACCTTCCCGAACCTTCAAGTTTCATGCAGGGCAAGAACGAGGNGGCAGCTGATGAGNGGTCTGATTGACCTCNACNCAGTCGCTGGAGCGCGTTCGACCCACAAATTCGCCCGGCTTTCAGCNTCAAAGGCCAGGGTTGTTCTNGACCTCATTCGCGACGACGACCTAGAGCAAGCNCGAGAAGAATTGCAATTCTGTGATCGGGGTGCCGCAACGGTAATTTCCAAAGTTTTGGAGAGTGCTGTTTCGAACGCAGAAAATAACGAAAATTTGTCGGCAGACGAACTGTATGTGGCGGAATGCTGGGCAGACGANGGACCCACATTGAAACGATGGCGTCCCCGTGCCCGTGGNCGCGCNACCCGTATCAANAAACGAACCTGCCATATCACTGTGGTAGTCGCCCAGCTCTCCGAAGATGAACTTGAGATGCGAGCAGCGAGTCTGGCCGCCTCAGGACGCCGTAGCGCTGATCAAGACCGAGCGGCTCGCGTTGCAGCAAGCAAGGACGCTGAAGAAGAAACAGAAGCCGTCGCAGATGAGCCCGTTGAAGAAGACGGTGACACACCTGACAGTTCTGTCCAAGCTGAAGTAGTTAGCGAAGAGGCTGAGTCTTCCGACTCCGAACCTGAAAACGCTGAAGAAACAGAAACTGATGCGGCTGAACTTGAATCATCAGAAGACACCGAACCGACCGACGAAGATGAGAAGGAGGCCTGATCATGGGTCAGAAAGTTAACCCGTACGGCTTCCGACTGGGAATTACCACGGACTGGAAATCTCGCTGGTACGCAGATAAGGAGTACCAGGACTACATCATTGAAGACTGGGAGATCCGTAACTTCCTGCAGACTGAACTTCCGCATGCCGCTATCAGCCGAATTGAAGTGGAACGAACTCGCGATCGGTTGCGAATAGACGTCCACACAGCTCGACCCGGAATTGTGATTGGTCGCCGCGGAGCCGAGGCAGACCGACTTCGAGAAGGTCTCACCAAGATCTCAGGCAACCCGAAGGTTCAACTGAATATTCAAGAGATTAAACAACCCGAACTTGATGCAGCGTTGATCGCCCAAGGCGTGGCAGACCAACTTGCCGGCCGCGTGGCTTTTCGCCGAGCGATGAAACGCGCCGTACAAAACGCCCAAAAGGCGGGAGCGCTAGGAATCCGGGTTCAATGCTCAGGACGCCTCGGTGGTTCAGAAATGGCCCGAACCGAGTGGTACCGCGAAGGTAGAGTCCCACTTCACACTCTGAGAGCCGACATCGACTATGGCTTCCGTGAAGCACGCACAACTGCCGGACGAATCGGGGTCAAAGTGTGGTTATACAAAGGCGACATCCTGCCGTACAAGGTGTCCGCTGACGAAAGGATAAGCCGAGAAGCAGCGATGGCAGTAGGCGAAACCTCAGGCTCTGTTGAACAGAGCGGCCCTGTTGTCTCCTCAGGTGGACGTAGGCCAGATGCCCCCGCAGACGAGATCGAAGAGCCAGCCCCCCTCGTCAAGGAAGCTGATCCTGAGTTTGAAAAGCTCCTAGAAGAAGAAGAGCAGATCGAACGCGCAACACGCGAACAAAGCCAAACGCCCAACTTCAGGCCGGGAGACGACTGACATGCTGATGCCCCGGAAAGTAAAGCACCGCAAAGCCCATCGAGGCCGAACAAAGGGTCGAGCTAAAGGCGGAACCACCATTAACTTCGGTGACTTCGGCATTCAAGCTCTAGAGCCAGGATGGATAACAGCGCGACAGATTGAAGCTGCCCGTATCGCTATGACTCGACACGTAAAGCGTGGCGGAAAAGTCTGGATCAATGTCTTTCCCGATAAACCAGTAACTGCGAAACCCGCAGAAACTCGAATGGGATCAGGTAAAGGAAACCCAGAACGCTGGGTGGCCGTAGTAAAGCCAGGAAGAGTCATGTTTGAGCTAGGCGGAGTTGATGCCGCCCTCGCTCACGAAGCCCTTAACCGCGCCATCCAAAAGCTCCCGATCAAGGCACGCGTCATGAGCCGTGAGGAGGCAATCTAATGGCAGCCGCAGCAACACTTCGTGAACTTGCCGATGACCAGCTAATCGACCAAATAGGCGAACTAAAACAAGAACTGTTCAACTTGCGTTTCCAATTCGCCACAGGCCAATTAGAAAATCCGGCTCGAATGTCGCAAGTTAAGCGAGACATCGCCCGCATAAACACTGTTCTTAGGGAACGCGAAATTGCTGCTGCAGAGGCAGCAGTGGAGGAAAATTCATGACTGATACACAAGTCACCTCACAAGAACGGAACGGACGAAAAATCCGGGAAGGGTTAGTCGTTTCCACGGCAATGGAAAAGACCATCGTTGTTGCAGTGACCGAACGCGTTCGCCATGCCCGCTATTTCAAAACAGTTCAACAGACCAAGAAGCTCTACGTACACGACGAGCAAAACGATGCCCGCGCAGGCGACAGAGTTCGAGTTATGGAAACTCGACCCCTGTCAAAGAAAAAGCGATGGCGGCTAGTTGAAATCGTCGAGCGAGCTCGTTGATTCCGGAGTCGATGCAGTGATCCAGCAAGAATCCCGACTTAAAGTCGCCGACAATTCGGGCGCCAGAGAAGTCTTATGTATTCGCGTACTAGGAGGCACAGGCCGACGATACGCGTCAATTGGTGATGTTTTCGTCGCCACCGTCAAAGACGCTATCCCCGGGGCCGGTGTCAAAAAAGGTGAAGTAGTCCGATGTGTGGTCGTGCGGACACGCAAGGAACGTCGCCGACCAGACGGCAGCTATATCAGATTTGACGAAAACGCAGCTGTTCTAATTGACGAAAATCGGCAACCCCGAGGCACTCGTATCTTTGGCCCGGTGGGTCGTGAACTCCGAGATCACCGGTTCATGCGAATTGTTTCCCTAGCGCCGGAGGTCCTGTGATGAAAATCAAAAAAGGCGATCTCATTCGTGTCCTTTCCGGTAAAGACAAAGGGACCGAAGGACATGTAATGGCAGTGAACTCTGAAAGCGGTCGTATCACCGTCGAAGGAGTCCACACAGGCAGAAAACACCAACCACCGACACAGACCAACGATCAAGGTGGAATCATCGATATTGCATTGACTATTAATGCATCCAACGTCGCCGTTGTGTGCCCAAAAACGGGCGAAGCCGGACGCGTTGGATATCGGATTGAAGGTGACGCCAAAGTGCGATACCACAAGAAATCAGGGGAGGAACTGTCGTGAACGCGACACTGATGGAACCCCGCATGAAAGTTCTCTATCGAGAAACTCTTCGAGATCAACTGCAAAGTCAGCTCGGTCTTGACAACGTCATGCAAGTACCCAAGCTCAGCAAAATTTCTGTGAACTCAGGTGTCGGAGATGCGCTGGTCAATCGAGCTTTCCTGGATAGTGCCGTAGAGGATCTAACCAAGATCACTGGCCAAAAACCAGCGATAACCCGGGCGAAACAATCAATCGCAGGTTTCAAACTCCGAGAAGGAAACGCCATAGGTGCAAAAGTGACTCTTCGAAACAACAGAATGTGGGAGTTCTACGACCGACTCGTGAGTCTCGCTATTCCCAGAATCCGCGACTTCAGAGGACTATCACCCCGTTCCTTTGATGGACACGGCAATTACACATTTGGAGTTACCGAACAGTTGATTTTCCCAGAAATTAGTTATGACTCAGTTAACAAAATCCGAGGCATGGATATCACACTCGTGACATCAGCCACTAACGACGAACATGGCCGAGCGCTTCTAACAGCGCTCGGGTTTCCGTTCCGCACTGAAGGGCAGAACTGATGGCCAAGAAGGCTCTTCGTAATAAACAGCAACGTACCCCTAAGTTCAAGGTTCGTGGATACACACGCTGTCGCCGCTGTGGTCGACCGCGGTCTGTGTACCGCAAATTCGGACTGTGTCGCGTATGTCTCCGCGCAATGGTCCACGCCGGAGAAATTCCGGGCGTAACTAAGGCGAGCTGGTGAGGGGAGGATCACAATGACAATGACTGACCCAATAGCCGACATGCTTACCCGGGTACGGAATGCACACCAGGGATACAAAGACCAGGTAGACATGCCGTCCTCAAAGCTCAAGGAATCCCTCGCTGCGATTCTCAAAACAGAGGGCTATATCGCTGATTACCAAATTGCCGAAGCTGCTGATCGGCCAGGGCAGACCTTATCTATTCAGTTGAAGTACACCCCTGATCGCAGTCGCACTATTTCCGGATTGAAGCGAATCTCAAAACCAGGTCTTCGGGTATACACCAAGTCCGACAGTGTCCCCAGGGTCCTCGGAGGGCTCGGTATCGCCGTTTTGTCAACCAGTAAAGGCCTAATGACCGACAGAGAAGCACGTCGCAACCATATCGGTGGCGAAATTCTCTGTTATGTCTGGTAGGAGCCAAGCATGTCGAGAGTAGGCAACGCACCCATCACTATCCCAGACGGACTTTCTGTCGAAGTTTCAGCTGGCACGGTCAAAGTTTCGGGAAGCCAAGGCGAACTTAGTAAAGAGATGCCAGAAGGCATCGAAGTTCAAGTTCAAGAATCCGTAGTAACTGTCAGTCGAAACGACGACAGTCGCCAACAGCGTTCCCTTCACGGTCTAGCTCGGGCACTTGTCAACAACATGGTTGAGGGTGTCTCTAATGGCTTTATGAAGGAACTCACCATTGTTGGTGTCGGGTATAGGGCCCAAGCAAAGGGCAACAACGCATTGGAGTTAGCGCTCGGTTTCAGCCACTCAGTTAGCGTAGAAGCCCCGGATGGCATCACTTTCGAAGTGCCTGAGCCCACGATCATCAAAGTGTCAGGTATCGATAAACAACTTGTCGGACAAGTCGCTGCCGATATTCGTGCCCTGAAAAAACCTGAACCCTATAAGGGCAAAGGGATTAGGTATGTCGATGAGTACGTAATTCGCAAAGCTGGCAAGGCCGCAAAGTAGGTATTGAAATGACATCACGCAGCGCACAGCGCCAACGCCGACAACGCCGAGTTCGCAAGAAGGTCACCGGAACCACTAGTCGACCTCGGCTAAGTGTCTTCAGGTCTAACCGGCATATCTCAGCTCAAATCATTGACGATGAGAATGGCCGCACCGTTGCAGCCGCCTCGACCTCGGAAGTCGAGTTACGAGGTACTACGACTAGCAATAAAGAAGCTGCAGGCAAAGTAGGCGGTCTGCTTGCTGAACGAGCCCAGGCAGCTGGTATCGACTCCGTGGTTTTCGACCGCGGAGGAAACAAGTATCACGGCCGTGTAGCGGCCCTCGCCGACGCAGCACGCGACGCCGGATTGAAGTTTTAGGAGCTGATCATGACTGATGCCAACGATAATCAAAATCGCCGTAACGACGATCGAGGTAATCGCCGTCGAGACGACCGGCGCCGAGATGACAACCCGCGAAACAGCGGAGATGACGGGCTGCGTGAATCACGTGTGATCGACATTAACCGCGTAGCCAAGGTGGTGAAAGGCGGTCGACGCTTCTCGTTCACGGCGCTTGTGGTTATCGGTGACGGAGCTGGCCAAGTTGGTCTCGGGTATGGCAAAGCAAAAGAGGTTCCTCTCGCGATCCAAAAAGGGACCGAGGAAGCCAAGAAGAACTTATTTCGCGTACCGCTCGCAGGATCAACAATCGTTCACCCCATTCTCGGTGAAATGGGAGCAGGTCGTGTGCTGCTGAAACCCGCAGCTCCAGGTACCGGAGTGATCGCTGGAGGTGCAGCGCGGGCCATTCTCGAAGAAGCGGGAATTAGTGACGTTTTGGCAAAATCGCTTGGATCTTCTAACCACATCAATGTGGCCAAGGCGACCATTGTTGGACTTCAAGGCCTAAAGCGACCTGACGAAATAGCTGAACTACGGGGCCTATCGGCGGAGGAGTGCATCCCTGCAGCTCTCTTAGCCGCCTATCGCGAATCAGAACGACAAGCCCACCAGCCGAAACCTGCTGCTGAGGTATCTTCATGAATGACCTAACAGTTAAACAAATTCGCTCTGCGATCGGTTCGAAACCCAAGCACCGTGGAACTCTCCGAGCCTTGGGGTTAGGACGAATAGGAAAGACGAATACCTTGCCCGATAGACCTGAAATTCGAGGAATGATTCACAAGGTCGCCCACCTCATTGATGTAGAGGAAAGCTGAACGAATAGCCATGCTAAAACCACACGACTTACAACCAGCTCCGGGGTCAAAGAAACGGCCCAAGCGCGTCGGCCGGGGCATCGCTGGGAAAGGCGGCAAGACAGCAGGCCGAGGAACCAAGGGAACCAAAGCACGCAGCAAAGTGCCAGTTTGGTACGAAGGTGGCCAACTGCCGCTCCAACGTCGACTCCCCAAAATGAAAGGTTTCACCAACCCTTTTAGGGTCGAATACCAACCGATCAACCTAGACACCATTGTCGACTCACAACTCGACGACATTGACCCGGAAGTGCTCTACAAAAAAGGTCTCGTATCGAAAGGTGCGATGGTGAAGATCCTTGGTCGAGGAGAGATCGATCGTCCAGTAACCGTGAAGGCCCATGCCGTATCAAAGAGTGCAGAATCGGCGATAACAGATGCAGGCGGCACTGTAGAGATTCTGCCGCCTACATTTAAGGGACCGCGACCTCCAGCTCGCGGCAACCAGCACACCAACCGATAAACGGGGTTTACCTTGCTCGGGAGTATGCGCAACATCTTTCGTGTTCCAGATCTTCGACTGAAGATCCTGTTCACCATGGCCATCCTTGGCGCTTACCGACTTGGCTCCCAAGTCCCAGTGCCGGGGATTGATTTCGACGCGATCTTGTCGCTTCGAGAACAAGCGGACCAAACAGGTGGAGTGCTCGCCCTGCTCAATCTTTTCTCAGGCGGAGCGCTGACGAATTTCGCTATCTTCGCCCTTGGGATCATGCCGTACATCACCGCGTCGATCATCATACAAATTTTGACCGTTGCGATCCCTCGCTTAGAGCAACTGCAACAACAGGGAGCGGTGGGTCAGAAAAAGATCACCCAGTACACCCGATATTTGACACTTGCAATAGCGTTCATCCAGGCAACTGGAATCACCTTCATATTTGGTCGCGGCCAGGGAACGGCGCTGGGCAATACCAGCGCAGTCATCGTCATCCCAGATTTCACATTCCCCCGCGTGGCACTCGTGATTATTTCGCTAACGGCTGGCACTGCACTACTTATGTGGATGGGTGAACTCATAAGCCAACGAGGCGTCGGTAATGGCATGTCCCTTCTGATTTTTGCTTCGGTTGTATCAACAATCCCGTTTGACGGAGCTCGCCTGCGAGCCGTTGAAGGGAATTTCTATTTAGGAGCCGCCATCTTCGTAGCGATTGCAATGATGGTCGCGATCGTCTTTATCGAACAAGGCCAGCGTCGTATCCCGGTTCAATTCTCCAAACGCCAAGTGGGGCGGAAAATGTATGGCGGACAAAACACNTACATCCCNCTCAAGGTCAATCAGTCCGGCGTCATCCCTGTCATATTTGCAAGTTCGATCCTGTTNCTACCGATCTTGNTATCGAACGTGGCGAACTGGGNATGGCTGCAAACCTTCGTGAATGACTANCTCACNCAACCAGACAGCATTGTTTACATNCTCTTCTTCGGCATGCTGATCGTNGGTTTCGCNTANTTCTACACNGCGATTTCTTTNGACCCTGTGCGTCAGGCGGACAATATTCGCAANCANGGNGGCTTCATACCTGGGGTACGACCAGGACCTCAAACTGAGCGNTACCTNTCCAAGATCCTTAACCGCATTACNTTGCCGGGNGCNTTATTTATCGCNCTNGTTGCGCTCATTCCNACNGTCCTNCTCTCCCTAACAAGTGACTTGGGNNCNATGGGTGGCGGCGGAGCGTCAATCGGCTTTGGTGGCGTGTCGATCCTCATTGCCGCAGGCGTCGCTCTCGAAACGATGAAACAAGTAGACAGCCAGTTGCTCCAACGCAACTACGAAGGCTTTCTTAAGTAGTCAAGGCATATCTAATGACCCGACTCGTGATNCTCGGNAAACAAGGAGCNGGCAAAGGCACCCAATGCGCGTTGCTCGTTGAGCACTTNGGAATACCNCATATTTCCACNGGGGACATGCTTCGCGCCTCAGTATCTGAAGGCACTGAACTAGGTCTAAAAGCCAAAGCGATCATGGACGCAGGNGATCTAGTTTCNGATGATCTCATTCTTGGCATNGTTGAAGAACGGCTGGCTCAACCAGATGCTGAACACGGATTCCTACTTGACGGGTTCCCTCGGACCGACGCACAAGCACAGGGACTGGTGGAAATGCTCGCGCCTCAGGGCATCGACCTTGCTATCGATATTGAAGTGCCGGACGACGTGGTTACACAGCGAATGCTTGCTCGCGGTCGAGATGACGACACTCCCGAAGCTATCCAACGACGGCTGCAGCTATATCAAGAAGAAACAGCNCCGCTGTTAGATTTCTTCTCTTCGCGAGAAGTNCTAGCNGCCGTAGACGGGTTAGGAAGCGAACAAGAGGTTCAAAGTCGAATTATTAGCGCGATCGAAAATCGAGACTGACTATGCCGTGGAGATTGGTGCCTGAAGCCTCGCCCGGTATGCTCTTCCTTCGGCTTGTTGGTCGATCCAATAACGCCGCGTCCGCAATCGGTCGCATTTTCAGGTTTGTATTTCACCNGCGACCCCAGCACCAGGTATCCCAATGAAGGTCCGCCCCAGCGTCAAAAAGATCTGTGACAAGTGCCGAGTCATTCGTCGTCATGGTCGAATTCGCGTGATTTGTCCCAACCCGCGCCACAAGCAGCGACAGGGATAGGAGTTTCTGAACTATGGCCCGTATCGCAGGTGTTGATATACCAAGAGAAAAACGAGTCGAGGTCGCCCTCACTTACATCTACGGAGTTGGACGCACTAGGTCCTCAGACATATGTGAAGCGTTGAACATTGGTCGAGCCACCCGTGTCCGCGACCTAACTGACGAAGAAATTGTCAAAGTACGAAACTTCATAGATGAGAACTACACCGTCGAAGGTGANCTCCGCCGCGACGTAGCGCAAGACATCAAACGCAAAATTGAAATTGGGTGCTTCCAAGGAATTCGTCACCGANGAGGNCTACCGGTCAGAGGGCAACGAACCCATACAAACGCTCGCACCCGAAAGGGACCAAGAAAGACAGTCGCTGGNAAAAAGAAGGTCCTNAAGTGATCGCCGGCAAAGAAAAAGACTGAAAGAAGAACATGTCGGATCCTCAACCAGCAGCACGGCGTCCGCGCCGCAAAGAACGAAAGAATATCGGCCACGGCGTCGCGCATATTAAGAGTTCGTTCAACAACACCATTATTAGTTTCAGCGACCAAAAAGGAAATGTGGTCTCCTGGGCTTCTGCTGGCAATGTCGGATTCAAAGGCTCACGGAAGTCAACACCGTTCGCTGCGCAACAGGCAGCGGAAGAAGCTGCACGCAAGGCNATGGANCATGGCGTTCGGCGAGTCGATGTGCANGTCAAGGGCCCCGGGTCGGGACGGGAAACAGCGATTCGCTCAATCCAGAACGCCGGTATAGAAGTTACCGGCATCAAAGATATGACCCCTGTGCCGCACAACGGATGTCGACCACCCAAGCGACGGAGGGTCTGACACATGTCGCGTTACACAGGACCCAAAGCACGAGTTTCTCGACGATTAGGGATAAACGTTTGGGGNACCGCGGGTGAGACCAAAGCCCTCGAAAATCGACCNTACCCACCAGGTGAACATGGCCGTGGACGTAGACGCAGCCAGAACTCCGAGTTCCTTGTTCAGCTACAGGAAAAACAGAAGGCTCGATTTACCTACGGCATCACAGAAAAACAGTTCCGAAATACATATGACGAAGCGGCAAGACAACGAGGCGTTACAGGTGAAAACCTTCTCCGCCTTCTGGAGCTCAGGCTCGACAACATCGTTTATCGAGCCGGCTGGGCAGCAACCCGCCCGCAGGCACGTCAGTTCGTAAGTCATGGACATATGAACGTCAACGGTCGCCGGGTCAACGTGCCCAGCTTCCGTGCCCGTAAAGGTGATGTGATCGAATTACGGCCCAAGGCTCGTGAAATGGTCACTATCCGATGGAATCTCGACGTCCTNGATCGCGCTGCCCCGATGTGGCTCGACGCTGGCGACAATGGCCAACAGGTCACTGTTCGAGAGGTTCCAACCCGTGAACAAATTGAAATCCCAGTTCGCGAACAGCTCATNGTTGAGNTGTACAGCAAGTAACCCACCCCTGGCCCAATGGAGATATCGTGAGCATGCTCACCATGCAGCGCCCAACAGTTGAAGCCCTCGGAGACGAGCAAGATAATCGGCAGCGATTTGCTATCGGTCCTCTTGAACCAGGTTTCGGTCACACAATCGGCAATTCCCTGCGACGCACCCTGCTGTCGTCGGTGCCNGGTGCGGCTATCACTCAAGTCAAATTCGACGGAGAAGCAGCTCTGCACGAGTTTGCGACCATCGAGGGTGTGGTCGAAGACGTCACCGACCTAATTCTCAACCTCAAAGACGTTGTCTTGATCTGCCACAGCGATGAACCTGTAGCAGTTCGACTCGATGTGTCAGGTCCATGCGATCTCACTGCTGGTGAGGTCGACTGGGGAAACGACGTCGAATGTGTTAACCCNGANCTTCACGTAGCGACCTTAAGTAAGGGCGGNCGCCTCTCAATGGANATCACTGTCCAAGAAGGACGCGGCTACCTGTCATCAGAAAATCAAGACAGCAGTTCAACTATTGGTGTGATCCCNATCGACGCACTGTTCAGTCCNGTACGACGAGTTTCCCTGGAAGTAGAACCAACCAGAGTTGAACAATCAACAAACTATGATCGACTGATATTAGACATTGACACTGATGGAGCCATGAGCCCAAGAGATGCGCTTGCCTCCGCAGGAGATACNCTGCGCAGCCTCGTCGGNCTTATAGCTGACATGAGTGAAGAACCTCTCGGGTTAGAAATCCAGGAAATCGCCATCGTCGAGACATCGTCACCTGAACTTGAGTTNCCGATCGAAGACCTAGATTTGAGTGAGCGGCCACGAAATTGCCTTAAACGTGGCCAAGTCAACAGCATTGGTGAACTCCTNGAAAAGAGCATTGATGACCTGATGGCGATCACAAATTTCGGTCAAAAATCGCTTGACGAGGTNGTCCAAAAGCTTGATGAGCGCGGGCTAGCTCTCAAAGGCATGACCCCGACGGTCCAATAGGAGCATCCTGATGCCAACTCCGAAAAAGGGTCGCCGACTCGGTGGCAGTTCAAGTCACCAACGTTCAATGATGGCNAACTTGGCTGCATCGTTATTNGCAGCTGAAGCCATCGAAACAACTGAAGCTAAAGCTAAGGCACTTCGCCCGTATGCAGAAAAGCTGATTACGAAGGCNAAAAAGGCCAGCGCTGGCTCGAACAGCCTCCANCGACATCGCCAACTTGTATCCAGTCTTAATGGAGATCAAGAGATGGCCCANAAGCTGGTCGATGAGATTGGACCCCGATACGAAGATCGGCCGGGCGGGTATACCCGAATTCTCAAGTTAGGTCCGCGCCACGGTGACAATGCTCCCATGGCGCTCATCGAATTGGTCTAAACCCACACCTAGAATTCGGTTATGCCGGAATTAACGGAACTNGAAACNCTTCGAGGGTTCGACACCCCGACTATCTGTAACGCGATAGAACTTATTGCCCCCGAGCGTCGCGTNGAAGGTTTCACAACAGAGCCATTTATCTGCCATGACCCGTCCTTGCCCCCGATGGTCGGGTACGCGCGGACAGCNAAAATCAGGGCAACCAGACCGTCGGGCCGAAACAAGGCNGATGATATGGCGATGCGCATCGACTATTTCAGACACATAGCCGAAGGGCCGGCACCCACCGTCACGGTTATAGAGGACATTGACGANCCAGTTGGCTTTGGTGCCCACTGGGGCGAAGTAAACAGCAACCTTCACAAAGGTCTGGGCTCAGTTGGAGTNGTAACAAACGGCTCNATACGAGATGTTGATATGTGGGCCGAGGGATTCGGGGCTTTAGCTGGTTCTTTAGGCCCTTCCCATGGGTGGGTCCATGTTGTCGAATATGCGATTCAGGTGGAAGTTCACGGCATGGTTGTATNGCCNGGTGACCTCATCCATGCGGACCAGCATGGCGCTGTNGTGATTCCNGNCTCNGCGGTCTCCGCTATTAAGAGCACCGTAGATCGTCTTGAAAAAGCGGAAGCGCGTCTAATTGGTCCTTCTCAGCAACCGGAGTTCGATATCGAGGAACTCATTACNATTCTCGACCCTGANGGCAGAGACCACTAATAGCACTATCCAGCTGCTGTCACCGATTCAGTATCGCGACCAGAACGGAGCAATGTTCCTGGTCGGGCATCGGTGAACTGTCCATCGAGCACTGCTTGTTCACCATTAATGAACACATGGTGCACGCCTACAGCTTCGCTGTACAGCCGCCAGGCGCCTCCGGGGAGATCTTCGCGGACTTCAATTTCAGCCGGAGCGACTTCGTTTGCATCAAAGATGACNAAATCAGCGCACCAGCCCTCTTCNATACGGCCACGATCTTTGAGCCCGTATAANCGTGCTGGAGCATCGGTGAGCTTTTGTACAGCACTTTCTAGGCTCAGTAGGTTTCTATCTCGAGCTGCTGCAAGCAGATAAGTCGAATAGTTGAATGTCGCCAAGAAATCCAAGTGAGCGCCGGCATCGGACGCTCCTATGAGACAACGCTCATCGTTCCACAGGGCCTGTCGGAGAGCCCAAGACTCTTCGTTGTCGCCCGCCGCTGGTGGGTACAGGCCGGTTTTCAGATCATCTTCAACGACTATTTCGCATANGGCTTCCCANGGGGTCTTCCCCAATTCCTCAGCGATGTCACCNATGGAGCGACCTTCAAGATGCTTTAAATCCTGTTTCGTTACTTCCCCAACAGTGAGACGTTCCCAACGGGCAACGCCACGAAACGCNCTTGGCTTTTGAGCGTTTTCGTTCAATTCGNTGCGACGNTCAGGATCGGATAGCAACGCCAGCTTTTCCTNGTTCGATAGAGCCATAGGTTCTGACCAGCCATGCAACGTGTCNAGCAGGAAACCACTTTCAAAAGACAGTCTGCTTTCAGCAGGCATAGGGGCTGTCAACGCTATGACTCGACCACCTTGTTCAGCAGCAAAATCTGAGGCTCGCAACTTTTCTTGGATCACATCGGCTTGNCGAGCGTTGGCGAAAATNACNTTCCAGTTAAGTGGCCTGTCCGCGGCGACTGACATGTCTGTGAGTAANTGGTANACCTCGTCGTCNAATCTCTCGATNGTCGGTATGAATTCGAGAGCTACTGCAGACGTGTCTTTCAGCACGGAACACAGTTCCACGAGCTCGGTTTCTGAAGCGTGACGGGACGGCACAGCATCACCGGCNGCATCGTTATGCGTCTTCGCCCAAGAAGAACTGAATCCCAGTCCACCGGCAGCGATGCTTTCAGCCAAAAGTTCTTTCATGGCTNNTAGTTCATCGTCGGAGGCNAATTCGCCCACTGATCGTTCACCCATGACAGTTCGACGNAATGCGCTGTGGCCNACNAGAAATCCAGCGTTGGGCATCAAACTGCCGTCGATGGCGTCAAGGTACTCGCCGAACGTCCTCCAATTCCAAGGCACCCCTTGTTGAAGCGAAGCGAGAGGCATTCCTTCGACTCTGGCCAGCATTCGCATCATGTAATCGCCATGTTCTGGTTCNAACGGGGCGATGGTGAACCCACAATTGCCACTTATGACCGTGGTGACACCGTGCAACGGAGATGGTGACAACGTTGTGTCCCAAAAGACTTGCGCGTCGAAGTGTGTATGAACATCAACAAAACCAGGAGCTACGACTAAGCCTTCTGCATCGATTTCATGGTTGCCNTTGTCGGATANTTCTCCGATAGCNACTATGCGTCCGTCACGTATAGCNACGTCNGCGGTCTGTCCAGGGCTCCCCGTGCCGTCAACGACAAGTCCGTTTCGGATAACAACATCAAACATCTATACCCTCCCCTACGAATATGAAACTACCGTCCTAGTGGTGACCTTCGCCCAAACTGTCCGAATCGACCTTGCCTACAAGGGGACTGGATTTCGGGGTTTTGCCGAAAATCCAGANGTTCGAACCGTTGGTGGGGAGCTNCGNACAGCNCTTGAGCAANTACTTGGCGAACCGATCGAGTTGACNGTTGCAGGTCGAACAGANGCNGGTGTTCACGCGATGGGTCAAGTCGTCTCTTTCTGNAGCAGNAGNCCTCGTCTTGACTGTGAACGTCTCAGAGTTGCCCTNAACGGCATGTGTAGTNCCGATATCCGGATACAGGCAGTGACNCCAGTAGCTGATGATTTCAATGCGCGATTCTCCGCAACTGAACGCATGTACCACTACTACATTCTGAACTCCCCTCTAGCTGACCCACTTCGCGGTGACATNGAATGGCANATANCNGAGCCNCTCNANGTTGATGCAATGAGTCGCGCTGCGCGTTTGTTTCTAGGTGAACACGACTTCACGTCTTTCTGCCGNCGCCCCAAAGGGCAACTGGAACAACCTNTGGTTCGAAACATCCNCTCGTCACGGTGGGTTCCCCAGACACAACAACGAATNCAATTTGAAATAGCNGCGAACGCCTTTTGTCACCAGATGGTNAGNTCGCTTACNGGCTTTTGTGTAGCTGTTGGCCTAGGAAAACTTGAACCTGAAGCGTTCGAAGCNGTCATAGAAGCAAAAAGTAGGGCTGCTGCACCACCGATAGCTCCCCCTCACGGGNTGACGTTGAAACATGTGACCTACGGAGAACCCAGCGAACAAGATCAATAAACAAGAAATCACTCGTTGTTGACGTTTGCCGTTTGAACCATACGCCCGTAGCCTTAAACCTCGGCCACTTCACACCTGCGCCGGGTCAAACTGGAAACAATGNTGTTTCAGAAAACTTGAGAGGTTGACGCAGAGTGCGTACCTATTCCCCCAAAGCGAGCGAAATCCAACGCCAATGGTTCGTTGTGGACGCCGAGAACCTTGTACTTGGTCGAATGGCGACTGAAGTAGCCCGTATTCTCCGTGGGAAGCACAAGCCCACCTTTGCCCCGCATCTTGACTGTGGCGACCACGTGATCATCCTTAACGCCGCCAAGGTCGTCCTCACTAACGAAAAAGCCGAAAAAAAGTTAGTCCATCGCCACTCGGGGTACCCCGGTGGGCTTAAGTCGCAAACATACGCTGACTTACTCGAACGGCAACCCGAAGACGCCATTCGCAGAACCATCAAAGGCATGCTCCCCAGCAACCGTCTCGGGGCTCAAATGCTCACCAAGTTGAAGGTGTATGCCGGTTCAGAACACCCACATTCCGCGCAGCAACCAGAAGTCCTGACCATAGAAAACGCCATAGCGAAAGCTTGAGAACAACAGATAAATGACCGCTCCACTTACCCAGACAACAGGCAGACGCAAAGAAGCCGTCGCTCGAGTTCGACTTCGACCNGGCACCGGCGTGATTACCTGCAACAAACGGTCCTTCGATGACTATTTCACTTCTTCAGTCCACCGGCTGTTGGTCACCGAACCTCTCCGTCTCNTGGAACAGGTTGAGGCATATGACATAGACGCGACCCTCGACGGAGGCGGTCCGGCAGGTCAAGCCGGCGCTCTCAGACTCGGAATCGCNCGAGCCCTCATCGAACTAGATCCGGANCAACGCCCTGTGCTCAAAGCTGCTGGACTGCTCACCAGGGACGCTCGAGCTAAAGAGAGCAAGAAGTATGGCCTCAAGAAAGCTCGTAAGGCACCGCAGTACTCCAAGCGGTAAATCTTGAAGGAGTCGACATGACACTGTCATTCGGCACCGATGGCGTTCGTGGCCCCGCGCCCGANATACTCAACCAAAGATTTGTGACGTGTCTCGCAACAGCCGCGAGNGAAGTACTACCTGCTGACCGGTGGATCATNGGACGCGACACCCGAGAATCAGGGCCCGCGTTNTCTGAAGCANTCNNGTCGGCTATTAGCAACAATGGANTGACCGCAGTCAACGNCGGAGTAATCCCGACNCCCGTCGTCGCGTATTTGTCGAACGTNGAAAACTCNGGNGGCGTNGTAGTTTCGGCGTCCCACAACCTCTGGACTGACAACGGTGTNAANATCTTTGCTCCCGGAGGCCGAAAACTTCGCGACGAAGAACAATNGANGATCGAAAAACGGTTGAACGAACTCCTAGCGGACNCACCGGTCACAACACANCAAAGCNNGGANCCNACGCAACATGCCGACCCGACTGCCGCATGGATCAACTCGATCATCGACGCCTTGGAAGACAGAACACTTGAAGGAGCACATCTTGTTNTCGATTGTGCGAATGGATCCGCTTCTCACATCGCCGAGCCGCTCTTTCGTGAACTCGGTGCCCGAGTTGANNTCATTAACAATGAACCCGATGGACGAAACATCAATCAGGGGTGNGGTTCAACNAGCCCTCAAATGTTGNCTGAGACAGTCAAATCANCTGGNGCTGATTTAGGGCTCGCGTTAGACGGGGACGCAGACCGCCTNATCGCCGTTGCGTCCAATGGCGNGCTNATCGATGGAGANAGACAACTGTGCCTATTCGCAANCGACCTTGATCAACGCGAACTGCTGGTCAATAAAAGCGTCGTCATCACAGTGATGTCGAACTTTGGTGTACNACAAGCCATGCAGCAGGCNGACATAGCCACCATTGAAGTACCNGTAGGGGACCGAAACATTCTGACCCGACTGGACGCAGGCGATGCGGTCCTAGGAGGCGAACAGTCTGGGCACCTCATATTTCGANACCACGCAACAACCGGTGATGGTCTCCTGAGCGGAGCGCTCCTCACNGACCTCATGCTTCGGAGCGNCAAAAACAGCGCAGAACTCGCAAACAACGCGATGCACCAGACCCCTCAAGTGCTCCTCAACGTTCCTGTCNCCTCGAAATCAGCTGAAATAACAGCAGAGATACAACAAGAAATCGAACTGACCCANGCGCGACTAGCGAACAATGGACGAGTCCTGGTCCGAGCGAGCGGCACGGAAGCTGTGATCCGAGTCATGGTAGAAGCAACGGACGAGAGCCTGGCCCAAAGCGAGGCGCAGCGTTTAGCAGACGTCGTTCAAGCCAGTATCAGCTAGACCGCGAATAACACNAGCCACACCGCCGCTACCCTCAACAGTATGTGCGGCATNATCGCCGTCCTTCGCGGACCGGAACATCGAGAAATTCTCAACCCGGACATCANCCTTACGCGCCTNAGTTCAGCAGTCACTTTTCTCCGATCCGCCATNNANGATCCAGAAAATATGNNTGCNCANATAACACANACTGCAGATCTATTAGCNGCAACGGACCGAGAACTGCGAAGTGTCCCAGGGATCGGCATGCTTGTCTTCGACCGATCCTCGGCATTAGCGATTGAGGGGGAAATCCTTAGAGCTAACGATGCCCTCACGGCAATCGACCAACACCTTGACCACCTTGCCATCGACCTAGAACATCTGAACTCATCGCTGCTAGAGGTGCGCGATTCGCTCTGGGCGATAGAACACGATCGTCTGCGAACAGCCGAAGCCGTTCTTGATCTCGCCGGAGGAACACCGGAACCCAGTTCTCTCCCAGGGCTGATGTCAATCCAGACCGCTCTCTCAGCATTAGACCGACTGGAGGTTCGCGGAAGAGACTCAGCAGGCATCGAAGTTTTTGTAACGAACCACAACCTCCCACCCAGTGCACTCCAAGGACCCCGTTTCAACGATGTGATTCTCCGATCGGGAGCAATTCGCGACTGCGGACAACACATAGCTTTTGTGTACAAGAACGCGGCAGAAATTGGTGACCTCGGAGACAACACCACCATCATCAGGGCAGCAATACGCAGTGACGAACTGCTTCAAGAAGCCATAGCTGGACCCGAATCTCAAGTCACCGTCCTAGGACACACACGATGGGCAAGTGTCGGTGTCATATCCGAAGCAAACGCGCACCCCGTTGACTCACAAGAAATCAACAACAGCGACAAGCCCTACGTGTCAGCTGTCCTCAACGGAGACATAGACAATTACATGGACCTGGCGGAACTCCAGAACCTAGATGTGTCCCCAGAAATCACGACCGACGCCAAAGTCGTACCAACCCTCATCAGCAAACAACTCACATCCAATTCGAATGACCTCGAGGCTTTCCGTGCCACGGTTTCGACCTTCGAGGGTTCAATGGCTATCGCTAGCCACAATGCCGACCAACCCCACAAACTGTCACTCGCACTGAGAGGAAGTGGTCAAGCCATATACGTGGGGATAGCAGACAACTCATACATAGTCGCCAGCGAACCATATGGGGTGGTCGAAGACGCCTCTCAATGGATCCGAATGGACGGGGAGAAACCAGCAGACTCCCGGAACCCGATATCTAGCGCCGGCCAAATCATTCAACTGGACGCAACAAAGGCCGGGGACCTGCAGGGTGTAACCCGCCTGGCCTACGACGGAACTGAACTACCCGTCCGAACAGACGAAATAACAACCGCCGATATCACCACACGAGACATCGACCGAGGTGACGCACCTCATTTTCTCTTAAAGGAAATCCAAGAAGCACCCGAATCAGTTCACAAAACCCTCCGCGGAAGAATCATCGAAACCGATGGCAAGCTGCTGGTCCACCTCGGTACCGAGACCATCCCCGCTGCGATTCAGAATGCGTTTGCGAATAAACAAATAAAAAGAATCATTGCGATCGGCCAAGGAACCGCTGCAGTAGCTGCGCGAACAATTCCCCAATTTCTGAGTCCATTAATAAAAGACCAAGAACTAACAGTCGAAGCTCAACTTGCCACTGAACTAAGTGGATTTTCTATGGCAGCCGATATGTCGGACACGTTGGTCGTTGCAGTCAGCCAGTCGGGTACCACAACAGACACCAACCGTACCGTTGACCTAATTCGTCAAAGAGGTGGTCACGTTATCGCCATCGTTAACCGTCGAGGTAGCGACCTCACCGATAAATCTCACGGCGTTCTCTATACATCGGACGGTCGAGATGTTGAAATGTCGGTTGCCTCCACCAAGGCCTTTTATGCACAGGTCGTTGCCGGTGTCCTGCTCAGCAGCGCGTTAGCAAACCTAATCGACACAGCTCGAAACCAAACCGAGATACTCAGCGCCTTACGCCAACTCCCGAAATCCATGGAACAGGTTTTAACAACCCGCCCGTCCATAGCGATCGCTGCCCAACGCCACGCGCCCCAAAAACGATATTGGGCAGTAGTAGGAAACGGTCCCAACCGAATTGCAGCTAACGAAATTAGGATCAAGCTTTCCGAACTCTGCTACAAAGCAATCCCAGAAGACGGAACTGAAGACAAGAAACACATAGACCTGTCATCTGAACCGCTTGTTTTTGTTTGTGCCGCCGGTCTCAGTGGGTCAAACATCGACGATGTGGCCAAAGAAGTGGCCATATATCGTGCTCACAAGGCAATTCCGGTTGTTGTAGCTAGCCAAAACGAATCGCGTTTTGAAGCAGCCGCGGAACTTCTTACAGTTCCCCAACTACACCCCGCTCTCGACTTCATCCTCGCAACCATTGTCGGCCACCTATTTGGGTATGAGGCAGCACTGGCGATCGACAATCAAGCTCTGCCATTGCGTCAAATGCGATCAACACTTGAAACCATCATTGCCGACGGAACACTCGAAGACGGCGCCTTCGAACGACTAAAAGACGACCTGGCGATTCCTGGCGGTCAATTTCTCGATGGGTTGCGAGGCTCCAGTTACGACGGGCACCTCGAAGCGAGTACTGCAGCGAAGGTGGTCACCGTTCTCAGATACGCAATGGGTATCGCATCTCTAGACAGCTACCAGATAGAAGTTGGCAAGGTCGGCCGACCAGGAGTTGTCATTGATGATCTCAATGCGGCGCTCACCAAAGCGATAGACGAACTCACTCGACCAGTTGACGCAATCAAACATCAAGCAAAAACAGTGACTGTAGGCATATCCCGGTCTGACGAAACACTGCTTCAATCAACCCTCGCAAAGGCCGCCCTAGAGGCAGGAACTCCGCGAGACCGCCTTTCCTACCGAGAATTGCGAACCTTGGTGGCTCTAGATGCTTCAGTAGCTGAAGTTACCGGCTGGACCCGTTACCGAATCGAAGGAGACGTCACAGAAGACGCAACGATCCAAGTTGTCGATCGCGGAGGTATCGCGTCCGGCATCGCCTCCAGAACTGATGCCAACCCAATCCTGAGAGGCGGCAAACACCGAGCTGCTTTCGAAAAAGAAATCATGGTCGGCGTCGGCAGCGACGGCCGCAGCGTGATCCATATCCCGGAAGTGAAAGATAACCAAACAACCGGGCTCACCCTGCTCCACTGTCGATTCCACGACTACCTGCCCAGCCCATCGATGAGGGCTGTGCTGCAAGGGTATAGAGGCAGATACGGTGCGCTTGAAGACGCGGTAACTGAATCCCACCCATCCTTTCGCGACGACATCCTCTCTACTGTCAACGTCATCGACCTTCTGACCCGGCCCGTCTATGTTCTAGCGGAGCACTGGACATCATGATTGGGATCGGTATCGATTTAGTAGACGTGCAACGATTTCGAACTGTGCTCCACCGGCGTAACAAAATTAGTGAACGCCTTTTCACAAAAAATGAGTTGTCGTACTGCAACACTGCCATCGACCCGACTGAACGACTTGCGGTCCGTTTTGCTGCAAAAGAAGCAGTAATGAAAGCTCTAGGAGTCGGGTTAGGAAAGATTCGCTTTCGCGAAATAGAAATTACCAAAGACATGACCGGGCGACCTGGCGTACAACTTCACGGCTCAGCGGCTCAACTCGCTGCCCATACGGGAGTTCGTCGGTGGCACATCTCGCTGAGCCACACATCGTCGACGGCTGAAGCGCTCGTCATAGCGGAATAGAGCACTGTGTTACCCGTTGTGACGCCTGCAGAAATGAACGTCATCGACGCGCAAGCAACAGAATCCAAAGAAGTACTCATCCAACGTGCCGGCTACGCCGTCGCAACTGCAGCGCTGCGAATGTTGGGTGGCAGCTACGGACGGAGAGTGACCATCATTGCTGGCAAAGGCAATAACGGCCAAGATGGTCGAGTCGCCGCACAACTACTTCAGCGACGCGGTGTTCGATGCAAACTCAATACTCCCGGCCCCGACGTTCTCCCTGACGCCGACCTCGTTATCGACGCGGCCTACGGCACAGGACTGCGAGACAGCTGGGAACCACCACCCCAGCCTCAATGCCCGGTATTGGCTGTAGATATCCCTTCTGGTGTTGATGGGCTCACTGGTGAGGACCGCGGATCACTGCAAGCCCAACAAACCATTACCTTTGGGGCTCTAAAGCCAGGGCTTCTCCTCGAACCAGGCGCAAGTCGAGCTGGAAATATAGAAATAGCGGACCTGGGTCTTGGGATCACTCGATCTCGATCCAACCTGATCACTGACCAAGATCTGTTAGCACCCCTCTCCCAACGAACAGCCACAGACCACAAATGGACAAACGCGGTGCGCCTCATCGCAGGATCACCTGGGATGACCGGCGCCGCACAACTAGCCGCGAGCGGAGCGTTACGAGCAGGAGCGGGAATGGTGGTCGCCTCTTCGCCCACCACAGATATCCGGCCACGTGATATGCCGACTGAAGTGGTGACACGACAACTCCCTGATGACGACTGGCTGCCAGAAGTATTAAAGGACCTAGAACGTTTCGCTGCCCTTCTCATCGGCCCTGGATTGGGCACTGAACCACATACCCTCGCCACGACCGCTGAACTTATAGAACGAGCGCCCATTCCAACCATCGTCGACGCCGACGGCCTTACAGCCCTAGCAACCCACCCCTCAGTCCTAAAGCGTCGTACATTTCCCACAGTGCTCACCCCTCACGACCGTGAATTTGAAAAGCTCACCGGGTCGCCGCCAGCTGTAGATCGGTGCGACGCGGTCCGAAGCGCCGCTCAGAACAGCGTCGTGCTCCTCAAAGGTCCAACAACACTCGTTAGCGATTCACAAGGCGACCTAATCTTCGTTCGTAACGCCAACCAGCGGCTAGCCACCGCAGGTACGGGTGACGTACTAACGGGAATCATTGGAGCACTGATCCGAAATACACCAGCCCACCTAGCAGCAGCTGCAGCAGCCCACTGGCATGGACAGGCAGCCCAACTCGCTCACCCCGGTATGACAGCCAGCGACCTTCCTTCACTACTTCAATCCGCGCGATCAGTGATGTTCTCCACATGAACGACACCGAGCGCCCCACATGGTGTGACATCAATCTCGCCGCTTTAGAACACAATTACAAAGCTGTACAAGCACACGTTGGGAATNCCCAAGTGATGCCAATTGTGAAAGCAGACGCGTANGGTCACGGCCTCATTCAGGTCGCCCANAAACTCCAAGANCTCAACACCTCCTGCCTAGGNGTNGCATANGTCGAAGAAGGTATCGCNCTCCGACAAGGCGGAATTACAACCCCNATNCATGTACTTGGAGGCGCAGTAGCGCGACAAATACCNTTATTCCTCGAACACAACCTGACNTTCACAGCGCC
The DNA here is from genome assembly GCA_002708935.1 of Acidimicrobiaceae bacterium. GTDB lineage: Bacteria > Actinomycetota > Acidimicrobiia > Acidimicrobiales > Poriferisodalaceae > MedAcidi-G3. The sequence continues at coordinate 39,132 of PAPO01000007.1, forward strand.
ATCAGTAGACAANCTCCACCAAATAAACGAAGCAGCAAAAACCGCAAACACAACAGCGACAGTCCATCTCAAGATTGACACTGGAATGGAACGCATCGGCGTTCACCACTACAACGCCGACACCCTTTTCGAAGCATCACTTCAATGCCCATCAGTCAACGTGGAAGGGGTCTTCACCCACTTCGCATCAGCTGATGATCCCGACCTTGCCTTTGCGCGACTACAACTCGAACGATTCCTTGAGGCACTCGAGTTTTACTCGCGACATAGCCTGCCCAGTCCTAAACGCCACATAGCGAACTCAGCCGCGGTCATGGCTCTCCCGGAATCTCACCTAGACCTCGTCCGACCCGGATTACTGATGTACGGAGTCGCCCCCACAACGGACACGACCCACCAAATCGAACTTCAACCCGTGCTGTCATGGCGGAGTGAAGTTATCTACTTCAAAGTGGTAGAAGCGGGAAATCCCGTCAGTTACGGCGGCACCTGGGCACCGGAGAAGTCCACCAGAGTGGTAACCCTGCCGGTCGGATACGCGGATGGATACCGACGTGCACTGTCGAACAAAGCACAGGTGATTATCAACGACAACCTGCACAACGTCGTCGGCAAAGTNTGCATGGACCAAACAATGGTCGACATTAGAGCCACCAGTGCCTACAACGGCGACCAAGCAGTCCTCATCGGATCGTCGGGCACTCATCAGATCACAGTGGAGGACCTGGCTCGCTGGTCTGACACCATCCCGTATGAGATCTTGACAGCGATAACAGCGCGAGTACCGCGTCGATGGCACCCGTAACCAGTCGTACACTCAGAACTAGCGCCCATGATGCATGTCCGAACCCGTTCCGTAGAAGCCACGAGGCAAGTAGCCGCCGCTCTCGAACCGATCTTGCTGCCAGGAGATGTCATTCTCCTCTCGGGAGACCTAGGAGCCGGGAAAACCGCTTTCGTTCAAGGCCTCGCAGCAGCGCTCGGAGTCACCGAACAGGTCACAAGTCCCACGTTCACCTTGGCTGCTAGCTACGAGGGCCGCCTGCGTCTGCACCACCTTGACGTCTATCGCCTCGACAACCTTGCAGAAGTCCTCGACCTTGACCTACCAGAACTCCTGGAAGACCACGCAACAATCTGCATCGAATGGGGCGAAGTTGTCGTGCCAGAACTCCCAAGAGACTTTTTGCGTATACGAATCCAACTTGGACACCTAGAAGACATCGACGATGCGCGCGTCCTCGAAATTGAACCCATAGGACCCTCCTGGGTGTCGAGAAAACAAAAACTAGAAGAGGCTTGGAAAGACTGGACCACAGCCGAAACGGGGGATCTCTAACNTGCTCGTACTCGGCATAGAAACNGCCACTCCACAAGTAGGAGTCGCNATAGGGGGTCACGAAGGAGTCATAGCCTCATTCCATACGGCTAGAGACCGACGTCATGCTGAAACTCTTGCTCCAGCGATCCAATTCTTATGCGCGCAAACCAAGATCGACGTTCAAGAGATCGGAGTCGTAGCCGTCGATATTGGCCCAGGTTTGTTCACCGGGCTCCGGGTAGGCCTCGCTACCGCCAAAGCAATAGCCCACGCATGCAAAGTACCCATGATCGGGATATCCAGCCTCGACCTTGCGGCCTTCCCTGCCCGATTTTCGGACCGACTCATTGTGTCAACAGTCGACGCCCGCCGCGGAGAAATCTTCTACGCCACGTACCGCAGAACTGCTGGGGGCATCCAACGAATCTCTGAACCCCATGTCGACCAGCCCGACAACGTGGCCAACCAACTCAACGCCAACGCCGAAGATTGCTTAGTCGTAGGTGACGGAGCACAACGTTACGCAGAAACCTTCGAAAATCTTCGAGGTGTCGAAATTGGTCAAGAAGGGTTCAGATACCCCAACGCGGGATCTCTCGTAGAACTCGCTCACCCGCGGGCGTTGCGCGAAGAATTCGTTTCTCCGTCTGAGGTCACACCCCTGTACCTCAGGGCTCCCGATGCCCGGATCAACTGGCAACAACGAGAACGCTCATGATCACCGATGAAACGCACATAGTTATTGAACAAATGAGAAAGCGACATGTTCGAGCGATCCGCAACATCGACAAACAGGTCTACACAAAACCATGGTCCGCGTCGATGTACCACGACGAACTGCGACGGCGAGACAAACGGGTCTACTACGTCGCCTACCAGAACAGCCGAGTCGCAGGCTACGGAGGAGCAATGATCGTCCACGACGAAGGGCATATCACCTCGGTAGCCGTCGACCCGAAAGCACAAAGCCACGGCATCGCCAATCGACTAATGCTGGCTGTCCACCGTGGCAGCCTCCGCCATAACATCACCGCAATGACGCTCGAAGTTCGAGTATCAAATGAACGCGCCCAAAAGCTGTATAGACGATTCGGCTATGCGCCCGCCGGAGTTCGAGCTGGTTACTACGGCGACAACGGAGAAGACGCACTGGTGATGTGGTGCCATGACATACAACACGCGGATCACACCGCACTTCTCAACCAAATCGAAACTGAGATACCAGGCACCACCGACTGGGGGCAAGAATGACTGTGATCCTAGGAATTGAAACTTCGTGCGACGAAACCGCAGCCGCCGTCGTCGTCGACGGAAACCAGGTCCTTGCCAACGTCGTCAGCAGCCAAGTAGATCTCCACGCACGTTATGGCGGAGTCGTTCCTGAAATTGCTGGACGAGCCCACGAATCGTTACTTACACCCGTCATTGCTGAAGCATTGGTGGAAGCAGGAATCAACGACGAAGACATCGACGTCGTATCTGCGACTCACGGACCGGGGCTCATCGGCAGTCTTCTGATAGGCGTATCAGCAGCCAAAGCACTATCCCTCGGTTGGAATGTTCCCTTCATTGGCATCAACCACCACGAAGCTCACTTATATGCAGCTCTGCTAGAAGAACCAGAAATAGAATTCCCGCTGGTCGTCATGCTCGTGAGCGGTGGACACACCATGCTCATCGAATTCCAAGACCATGGGCAATACCGGCTCCTGGGCGCGACAGTGGACGACGCAGCGGGAGAAGCATTTGACAAAGTGGCCAGATATTTGGGCCTGGGGTACCCAGGAGGTCCCGCTATCGATGATTTAAGTAAGCAAGGAGACCCCGACGCAGTCAAATTTACGCCCCCGATGCGCAACGAAGGTCTCAACTTTTCATTCTCAGGACTGAAAACCGCAGTCGTGAATCACGTTCGACAAAACCCCGGTGTGGAAACAGCGGACATAGCCGCGTCATTCCAGGCAGCAGCTGTTGATGTTCTCACCCATAAGGCCCGACGTGCCGCACAAGAGGTAGGAGCGAAAGGCATTTGNCTAGCTGGCGGGGTAGCCGCAAACAGCGAACTTAGGGAGAAAACGCTGGATATATGCGTCGAAGACGGCATTCAAGGATTCCTGCCCTCCCGAGCAATGTGCACAGATAACGCTGCGATGGTGGCAGCAACGGCCTGGTGGCGAATGCAAAATGACGGAGAATCACCCCTCGACCTGGGAGCAGATCCGAATCTCCGACTTCCATTTATCGATTAATCAGCAAAATTTGTGAAAAATTCTGAGAAACGTTGCCCCGACAGGTTGTTTCTCGGCAGCTAACCGCCATATCGTTAGCACTCCCCATGTGAGAGTGCTAATGCTCCCATGGGCCCTAATTACACAAGCTATGGAGGCGAACAGCTGATGAACCTGCAGCCACTCGAGGATCGCATTGTTGTGCGACCCGGCGTCGCTGAGGAGACCACTGCTAGCGGTCTTGTTATTCCCGATACAGCCCAGGAAAAACCCCAACAGGGTGAAGTCCTCGCGGTAGGTCCGGGAAAGCGATCCGATTCAACCGGAGAACTCATTCCTGTCGACGTGAACGCCGGCGACACCGTCATATACAGCAAATACGGTGGCACCGAAATCACATCAGGCGGCGAAGATCTATTAATCCTAAGTGCACGCGATGTGCTCGCGATAGTGAGCTGAGTCTGAACAATGGCAAAAATTCTCAAATTCAGTGAAGAAGCACGACGCGGCCTTGAGGCAGGCGTTAACCAACTCGCAGACGCTGTAAAGGTGACGTTGGGTCCAAAGGGCCGCAACGTGGTGCTCGAAAAGTCATTCGGCGCTCCAACTATCACCAATGACGGTGTCAGCATTGCTCGAGAAGTAGAACTCGAGGACCCATTCGAAAATATGGGTGCCCAACTTGTCAAAGAGGTCGCAACCAAAACCAACGATGTTGCAGGCGATGGCACCACCACTGCCACAGTCCTGGCACAGGCAATGGTTCGCGAAGGTCTCCGCAACGTCGCTGCAGGCGCTAACCCTATGTCGCTGAAGAAGGGCATCGAGGCAGCAGTCGCATGCGCCGTTGAAGAGATCGGCGAAATGTCCGAAGACGTATCCTCGGACAAAGGAAAGATTGCATCTGTTGCTGGGATTTCCTCAGCTGACCCCGCAATCGGTGAAATCCTTGCTGAAGCCTTCGACAAAGTCGGCAAAGACGGAGTGATCTCAGTCGAAGAATCGAACACTTTCGGAGTCGACCTTGAGTTCACAGAAGGNATGCAATTCGACAAAGGTTTCCTGTCGCCNTACTTCGTAACTGACCCCGACCGTCAAGAAGCAGTCCTCGACGAACCACANATCCTGTTCGTCAATGGAAAAATCTCATCNGTCCAAGAACTTGTNCCGGTGCTTGAAAAGGTCATGCAGGGTGGAAAACCGCTCTTGATCATTGCTGAAGACGTTGAAGGCGAAGCTCTCGCCACTCTCGTCGTCAACAAGATCCGCGGAACATTCACCTCTGTGGCCGTTAAAGCGCCAGGTTTCGGTGAACGACGCAAAGCCATGCTCCAAGATATGGCGGTCCTTACCGGCGGCCAGGTCATCTCAGAAGAGGTAGGCCTCAAACTTGAGAACACAAGCGTCGACCTTCTTGGTCAAGCCCGAAAGGTCATCATCACCAAAGACGAAACAACCCTCGTCGAAGGTGCAGGCGACAGTTCAGACGTCGAAGGACGCGTCAGCCAGATCAAACGCGAAATCGACGAAACTGACAGCGACTGGGATCGAGAGAAGCTTCAGGAACGTCTCGCCAAACTTGCTGGTGGCGTCGCAGTCATCCAAGTTGGTGCGGCGACAGAAGTTGAGCTCAAAGAGAAGAAGCNCCGTATAGAGGACGCTGTCTCAGCTNCTCGAGCAGCCATAGAAGAGGGCATCGTCCCCGGTGGAGGCACAGCATTGCTTCGATCCAGAGGAGCTATCGACGCCCTCTCACTGGATGGCGATGAAGCGACAGGTGCCAGCATGGTATTCCGTGCCTTGGACGCCCCTACTCGACAGATTGCGGCTAACGCCGGTCATGAAGGCGCTGTCGTTGTCCAACAGGTTGAAACAGCGGGCGGCAATAACGGCTTTAACGCCGCAACAGGCGAATTCGAAGACCTTGTCGCCGCTGGAGTAATTGACCCGGCAAAAGTGACTCGCGCAGCACTCCAGAATGCGGCGTCAATCGCTGCACTGTTGCTGACGACAGAAACACTTGTCACTGACAAACCGGAAGAAGGAATGGATCCTGCTGCAGCAGCTGCCGCCATGGGAGGCATGGGCGGCGGCATGCCCGGCATGATGTAATCCAAATAACTCATGTGTATCGGGGCGGACCTTCGGGTCCGCCCCGATGCGTTTTCCGAGGAAATCTCCTAGGTTGCAAGTCGTGACTGAAACCGAACGAGGCGGTCCTCAACACATTCCACGACCGGACCGCTGGAGTCTCGGCGACCCCGCTCCTTGGCCCAGTTCGACCCAAATCCGTTTGGACGCTCTCGAACGACGCTTAGCTACTCGACCAATCGGTTATCAGCGAACAGGGGCTCCCCCACCGAAACGACACTCAGCCGTTCTCATAGCACTGTACGACGACCCTGAGCCGACAGTTATCTTGACCCGCCGGACACAAAAGATGCGCTCCCACAGCGGTGAAATCAGTTTCCCAGGAGGAGGCCAAGACCCAGGAGAATCACTGTGGGAAACAGCCTGCCGAGAGGCACGCGAAGAAGTACACCTAGACAGTGCACTGGTACGAAAAATAGGTGAGCTCGACCACCTCACGACGTTCTCATCCCAAGCACGCATAGTGCCCTATGTCGCGCGCCTCCCACACAAACCTGCACTGATCGCCAACCCAGATGAGGTGGACAAAATCTTGAACGTTCCACTATCTGAATTATTGGTCCCTGGGGTTTATCGAGAAGAACGGTGGGCATGGCCCGGTTCGACCGAAGAACGGCCTGTTTATTTCTTCGAACTTTATGGAGACACCATCTGGGGAGCAACAGCAAACCTGCTCCACCAGCTCTTAACGACCGCCTTCCAAGACGCGGAAGAACCAAAATAAACCGTGATACCGGATCAATGACCGCTACAGTCGATTACTTCCCGAGCGGACGAATCGCGCATGGTCCAGGTCGATAACGCCCACGAAACAGTTCTGGTCGTCGATTTTGGCGCCCAATATGCTCAACTCATAGCTCGCCGAGTTCGCGAAGCGCGTGTGTACAGCGAAATTGTGCCGAACACCATCACTGCTGAAGAAATCACACGCCGTGCCCCGGCAGCAATCATCTTGTCCGGTGGCCCTAAATCAGTCCACGTTGAGGGAGCACCAACAATCGACGACGGAGTGTATGAACTAGGTATCCCGATCCTGGGGATCTGCTACGGATCACAACTCATCGCACACCAGCTCGGAGGAACAGTCGACCGGAGCGGCCGCGGTGAATACGGCAGAACCGAACTTCACCGGAACACACAACCGTCACAACTCCTGCCTCAAGACGTGGCAAGCGGTGATTCGGTATGGATGTCACACTTCGATGCCGTAACCCAACCACCTGAAGGTTTCAGCATCACGGCATCAACCAACGACGCCCCCGCAGCCGTCATCGAAAATGTCGACAACCACATATACGGGGTTCAATACCACCCAGAAGTCGTCCACACACCACACGGCCAGGAGCTTTTAGAACGATTCCTCATCGACATCGCCGAATGTCGAGCCGACTGGACCATGACCAACGTCATCGAAGAAAGCGTCGACGCGATCCGCAAACAAATAGGTAAAGGACGAGCGATTTGCGGCCTATCAGGAGGCGTCGACAGCGCGGTTGCCGCAGCTCTGGTCCATAAAGCCATCGGATCTCAACTCGTCTGTGTTTTTGTTGACACCGGGCTGATGCGTCTCGGAGAAGGCGACCAGGTCGTTGAAACATTCCAACGGACCCAAGGGATAGAGCTAATTCATGAACGTGCTGCCGACGCTTTCCTCGAAGCACTTCAAGGAATCACTGACCCTGAAGACAAGAGAAAAGTAATCGGCGAAAAGTTCATCCGAATCTTCGAAAAGGCCCAAGGCGGCATTACCGACGCCCAGTTCCTCGTCCAAGGGACCCTCTACCCCGACGTCATCGAATCAGGGACGAGCGACGCAGCCAAAATAAAAAGCCACCACAATGTAGGTGGACTCCCAGACGACATGGAATTCGAACTCGTCGAACCCCTGCGCACCCTGTTCAAAGACGAAGTGCGAACAGTAGGCACCGAACTAGGACTTCCAGACGAAATCGTTTGGAGACAACCATTCCCCGGACCGGGCTTGGGAGTCCGCATCGTCGGAGAAGTAACCCCCGAAGCAGTTGCACTGCTCCAACATGCAGACGCAATAGTCAGAGAAGAAATCCTGCACGCTGGATTAGAACGAGAAATATGGCAGGCGTTCGCAGTCCTCGCAGATATCCGCAGTGTCGGGGTCATGGGTGACGAACGCACCTATGCCCGACCGATCATTATTCGCGCAGTTACCAGTGAAGACGCAATGACAGCCGACTGGGCCCGACTGCCCTACGACATACTCGAAAACATGTCATCGCGAATCATCAACGAAGTCGAAGGCGTAAATCGGGTGGTATATGACATCACCTCAAAACCTCCTGGCACNATCGAATGGGAATGANNAGATGACNGACTTCCCNCAAGGATTCANCCTNCACGTAGGCAACATGGGCGTCAANGACGACACNAACGACCTCATGCTGCTCANCTGCNNNCCNNNGACNACANTNGCNGGNGTTTTCACNCANAGCCGCTTCGCNGGACCCAATATAGAAATCTGCAGACACAACATCACTAGTGGCACAGCGAGAGCCGTCGCTGTCGTCTCCAAAAATGCCAACGTGGCGACCGGCGAAACTGGTTACGCCGACGCCAAAGAACTCACAGAACTGGTTGCAGCAACGGTAAACGCAGACCCGACCGANATTATTATCGGCTCAACCGGAGTTATCGGTGTCCGTTACCCAATGGACAAAATCCGAACACACCTCACCCAACTCAACGAACCGTTCTCTGAACAATCAGCCGAACTCGCCGCTACAGCAATCATGACAACCGACACCCACCCAAAGGTTGCTTCAGCTTCTGTTGGACCAGCAACCATCGTCGGGATCGCAAAGGGGGTCGGCATGATCGAACCGGACATGGCGACGATGATTGCGATAATCACCACCGACGCAGAAATCACCCCGGACACCCTTGACCAAACCTTTCGTCGAGTTGTCCATCACACCTTCAACGCTCTCAGCGTCGACACCGACACCTCAACCAGCGACATGGCCATCGTCTTAGCGTCCGGACAAGCTGGGCCCGTCGACGAAAACCAATTCGAAACAGCCTTGTCAGAGGTATGCCTTAATCTCACCCGGCAACTCGCCGCAGACGGAGAAGGCGCCGAAACACTCATCGTTGTGAACGTCACGTCAGCACGCGACAACGAACAAGCACGACGAGTAGCGAAGGCCATCGTAAACTCCCCACTCGTCAAAACCGCAGTCCACGGCTGTGACCCAAATTGGGGTCGCGTNGCCATGGCCATCGGAAAATGCGATGACGTCGACATCGACCAACACAACGTCGCCATCCAATTCGGCAAACAAGAGGTGTACCCCACCCCAGCCACCCCACAAACACTCACCGAACTGGAGACCTATCTCGCGGGCGACGAAGTCCACATCACCGCGGATCTCGGCATCAGTGACGGAACCTTCACAGCGTACGGATGTGACCTGACAGACGGATACGTTCGTATCAACGCCGACTACACCACCTGAACTTCGTGATGAACGCCAACGACATCCTCCACGACCTCAATCCCGCACAACACGACGCCGTGATCCACAGAGATGGACCAATGCTCGTCGTCGCTGGCGCAGGTTCAGGGAAAACACGGGTCCTCACCCACCGCATTGCCCACCTCATTCAAGAAGACAACATCAACCCATTCCAAATCCTCGCCATCACGTTCACCAACAAAGCAGCCCAAGAAATGAAAGACCGAGTCGCAGCGCTGGTGGGTCCNGTNGCAGAAAAAATGTGGGTGTCCACCTTCCACTCGGCATGTGTCCGCATCCTCCGACGTGACGCTGAACAACTTGGATATCCGAGCGCATTCTCAATCTATGACCAAGCCGACGCGATCCGCCTCACCGGATATGTTGTACGCGACCTAGGGCTCGACAACAAAAAATTCGTCGCCCGAAGCGTTCAGGCACANATCTCNAACCTCAAAAANGAACTCATATCCACCGACACAGCACTTNACAGAGCCGACGGCATTTTCGATCGGAAAGTCGCAGAGATCTACAACGAATACCAACGACGCCTCCGCACAGCAGGCGCTATGGATTTCGATGACCTCCTCACCGTCACCGTTGAACTCTTCAACAATCACCCCGACGCTCTCACCCACTACCAAGAACGATTCCAGCATGTCCTAGTAGATGAATACCAAGACACTAACCCCGCCCAAAATGACATTGTTCTCAAACTGGGAGACAAACATCGAAACGTCTTCGTGGTTGGTGACAGCGACCAGTCCGTATACGCATTCCGCGGCGCCGACATACGAAACATTCTTGAATTCGAAAAAGCNTTCCCCGATACCNGCGTCGTCGTGCTCGACCAGAACTATCGATCCACACAAANCATCCTCGACGCAGCGAACTCCGTCATNTCCAACAACTTCGGACGAAAACCCAAAGAACTATGGACCGATAAATCAACAGGAGACAAGGTCATCCTGTACCGAGCCGACGACGAAGTCGACGAAGCGGCCTGGATTATCGGTGAGCTGCAACGACGCCACGAACAGGGAGGCCTCAGATGGAGCGACGTCGCGATCTTCTACAGAGCGAACGCACAAAGNCGAATNATCGAAGAACGCCTCGCAGNNGCCTCCCTCCCATATCGAGTCGTCGGNGGNACNCGCTTCTATGACCGACGAGAAGTNAAGGACGCGCTNGCCTACCTNCGAGCCATCGTCAACCCCACNGACGAAGTCTCACTCAAACGGGTCCTCAACGTACCTAAACGNGGCATAGGCGACAGCAGCNTCGCCANNCTCGACCAATACGCCAACAGCAACGCGGTGCCATTCAACGAAGCGCTCAACAACTGGCCAGAAGTAGGAATCAGCGGCCCTGCAAAGAAAGGACTCGCTAACTTCACAGAACTGATCCGACAGCTTTCAAATCGCGTCTCGGATGGACCGGCAGAAATCTTGCAACTCGCTCTAGAACGCTCCGGNTACATCGAAGAATTACGAGANGANCGTTCAATAGANGCAGAAGGGCGACTCGAGAATCTCGCAGAACTCATCGGTTCAGCCGAGGCTTACGAAACCTGCGACGAATTCCTCGAACAAGTCTCACTTGTCTCACCCACAGACGAACTTGACGACCAGTCAGAGGTCACCCTCATGACGCTCCACACCGCCAAAGGTCTCGAATTCCCGCTTGTGTTCATCGTCGGTATGGAAGACGGCATTTTCCCATCATTCATGTCGCTCGGTGACCCCGACCAACTTGAAGAAGAACGACGGCTCGCATATGTAGGAATAACCCGAGCCGAAGAGCAGCTGTACCTCACACTGGCCGAAAGCCGTTGGATATACGGTCAACAGCAATACAACACGCCAAGCCGGTTCCTCCGCGAAATACCCGACGAACTTGTTGATGACCGGAGCCCAAAAGGAGTACACAAAGCTGGACGAACAACAGTTTCAGCTACAGCACCCATCGAAGTTGATGAAGATAAACGAGCTGAACGTCGGGAACGGGCCCGAGAACGGATCATCGAAAAAGCGATCGCTGCTGGGAACCAACAACCCACCGAATCATCCATAAATTTCAAAGAAGGTGACGATGTTCATCACCCGAAATTTGGGGACGGAGTGATACTCAAACTTGCCGGCTCNGGAGACAACGCGGAAGTCACCGTCAACTTCGTTGACATCGGCGAGAAAACCCTCCTCGTGGGATGGGCCAACCTAGAAAAGCCGCCAAGCTGAGACTTAGCGTCCGGTAAATAACGGCGACCGTTTCTCAACGAACGCTGCTACTGCCTCCTTGTGATCATCAGTGGAACGGCAACGACTCATCGCCATCGCTTCAGCATCGAGGCAGGTCAACAAATCAGACCCCAACGCCCGATTCAGATTCTCTTTGATGTANCGCTGCGCCACCAACGGNCCCTCAGCGAAACGAGNCGCATANGTCACAGCAGCGGANTCGAAATCTTCGTCCTCAAGGACTTTGTTCACGATATTCAANGACAACGCCTCAGAAGCGTCAAAACGATCTGCGGTTAAATACAGTTCTCGAGCTTTCGCGGCACCCACCAACTGGGTTAAAAACCAACTACCCCCAAAATCACCTGAAAAGCCGACCTTGGCAAAGGCAGTAGTGAAAATAGCTCGAGGAGAAGCAACTCTCAGATCGCACGCCAACGCGATTGACAACCCGGCACCAGCAGCTGCACCATCAATCGCAGCTACCGTCACTTTGGGAAAATTTTGTAACGCCGCAGACACCGTTCGCTGACGTTGCCGCAAATCATCGACATTTGACTCCAAACTGGCTTGGGACGGAGCTCCACCAGAGTTGCGGGCATTCATGCCCTTTACATCGCCACCAGCACAAAAAGCGCCGCCAGCACCAGTCAACATCAACGCTCCGACTTGGGGATCATCAGCCAATTGGGGCAACAACTTTTCAAACGCCCCATACGTTTCAGGATGTAACGCGTTACGAGCTTCGGGCCGATTAAAGGTCAACACCGCAACCCGACCCTCGTACCTTGCCAACATCACATCAGTACCCGTTTCAAATTCGCTCACCGAAACACCACTTTCACTAGACGTTTACCTCTCCGATACACCTAGTATGTCGAATTCGTAGGGCAACCTCATCTCCTTACGCACAGCCCAGACAGGAGCCCCCTCGTGGACCTCTTCGAATACCAAGGCAAACAGTTCTTCAAACAGTTCGGCATGCCCGTCTCTGACGGCGAAGTCGCGTTCACTGTGCAAGAGGCAGTCGATGCAGCAGAACGCCTCGGAACACCAGTAATGGTGAAAGCTCAAGTCCACACAGGAGGCCGCGGAAAGGCAGGTGGCGTCAAATTCGCGGCAACCATCGAAGATGTTCAAGAACACGCAAACAACATCTTGGGGTTGGACATCAACGGCCACATCGTCCAACGACTATGGATTGAAAAAGCCAGCGATATCTCTGAAGAGTATTACGCCAGTTTCACGCTCGACCGGTCAGCAAAACAACACCTAGGAATGCTTTCCGCAGAAGGAGGTGTCGAAATAGAAACAGTTGCGGTAGAAAATCCTGACGCAATAAGCAAAATCCATGTCAACCCAGCGGTCGGCCTAACCCAAGAAGCTGCACAAGCCTGGGTGGAGGGAGCCAACCTCAACCCCGTCGCTGTCGA
>PAPO01000008.1 GCA_002708935.1 Acidimicrobiaceae bacterium
TGGCGAGGACGGCGACCGTTTAGGAGTGGAGGGCGCCACCGACCTTGAGTGGCACGCCGACTATTCCTATGCAGCAACACCCGCGAAGACAAGTTTTCTCAACGCGGTGGAGCTTCCAACCGAACCACCCCGGACCTACTTCACTGACATGTATGACGCCTACGCAACTCTCGACCCGGGGCTACAGACTCGCCTCCCCGGCCTGCGAGCCACGCACAGCATCGCTGACTACATGGCCGAACCTGACAAAAATTTTGCGGCCAAAATCGAGCGCGACGAAGCAGCCGGCATTGACCGTCCAGACATTCCTGAGGCTGAACATCCAGTGGTGGTGTGTCATCCCGACACTGGCGATGAGATCTTGTATGTGTCAAGGGGTATAACCCGTCAAATAGTGGGAATGGAGCGCGCTGAAAGCAGTGCGCTGCTCAAACAGTTGCATTTACATGCAACCCAGCCCGCTCGGGTCTATGGCCATGATTGGCAGGTCGGCGATTTGGTTATGTTCGACACACTCGGAACTATGCATCGGCGTGACGCGTGGGACCCAACCGAGCGCCGGCTCATGCGCCAACTCAGCACCGCTTGCGTCATCTGAACAGCACGGCCCATTGGGGAAGCCGACTGGCAGGTGCGAGTCCTGCAGCGGCCTCATAGCAGATGGTTCTCTCACTTAAGTTATTGGTCGTTTTTGTCTTCTGCTGCTAGTTCAGCTCGGATCTCGTCGCCGTGCTGGTCAAGCCGCGGTGTCCCCCGATATATACCTGCTGGATCGTCACTGAACTTGATAGGGGTATTTAACACAACAGTGGGGCGATGGTGCTCGTGCTCTAGTCGCACCAGCATTTCGCGGGCCAACACATGAGGGTCCTCAACCCAGTCCGACGGATCATAAACAGGCCCCACCGGTACTTGATTGCCGAGCGTATCTACCACTTCGGCAGTAGTGCAGCTTGCGGCCCAACCACCAATGACCTCGTCGACGTATTCTTTGTTGTTCACCCTCCGGCGGTTACTGCTTGTTCGTTCGTCCTCAATGAGTTCGTCGTGGCCGATGAGTCGGCACAGCAGTTCGAAGTGCGGTTGGGTTGGAGTGGCAATAACGCAATGCCCATCCTTGGTGGGGTACACGTCATAGGGGCTAAGTCCGTCGACGCCGTTACCCATCGGACGCATTGGACGACCCATGTACGACCAGACCATCTGACTTGTTTCGGACATGGCCATCATCACATCAACCATCGCAACATCAATAAATTGGCCCTTACCGGTGTCGCGAGCTCGCCATAAAGCTGCCAGCATGCCGAGTGACGCCATGGTTCCGGGCACCGTGTCTCCAATTGGTGGCCCAACTTTCATGATGTGGTCTTCATCTTCGCCGGTCGCGGCAATGACGCCCCCCATTGCTTGAGCGATGAGATCGTAAGCGGGCCAGTCAGCGTAAGGACTGGGGGCAATGCGCGTATCACCAAATCCTCGGATTGCTGCATACACCAGCTTCGGGTTGCGTTCGTGACACACCTCCCAACCCACTCCGAGGTGATCCATCACCCCAGCTCGCATGTTTTCGATTAGACCATCGGCTGTTTCGACAAGTGAAAGGAATACCTCGCGGTCGCTATCGGTAGTCAGGTCAAGGCAAATCGAGCGTTTGTTGCGATTTCGCATCGAATAGTTTCCGGAATAAAATCGTTCCTCATCATCACGACTCCAAGGACCCTGATATCGAGTCATTTCCCCTTGCGGTGGCTCGACCTTGATCACATCGGCCCCCATGTCGGCCAAGAGCATGGCTGCAAACGGTCCGGCAAGCGCGTGGGTGACGTCGAGTATTCGCAGTCCTTGAAGTGGCCCTGTGGGACCAGACGCCATTGGAGCAGCGGTTAGATGAGCCTCAAGATGATCTGTCATGACTTCATCTTGCCTCGTCATGACGGTCGACGCGTCCTGATTTGAACATCATTGATCACTCCAACCCGCAGCCCGACATCTAAGAACGATTCCACAGAAGTGAGCTAGTTCAGCGGAGTTCAGCTTCTAGATGCAATGATGGAGCGATGGCCGATCGTTCCCGCGTCAGTCTGACCTTCGATGTCGACACCATCTCGCTGTGGATGAGCAGACAGGACCACACAGCGTTCAGTCGAGGTGAGTTTGGTGTCGTGGGTGCGCGTCGGATACTGAAACTTCTCGGGTCACGATCTATACATGCCACCTTTTTCGTTCCCGGATTGACGGCGTCAACCTACCCAGATCTTCTAAAGGAGATTGTTGACGGTGGCCACGAGGTCGGCCACCACGGCAACCACCATGAAAATCCTGCACGACTCGAACGCAACGACGAACGCCGAGTCCTCGAAGAAGGATTGGCAATCTTGGAGAATCTGACCGGACAGCGACCTGTTGGATGGCGCTCACCTGGCGGCTACGTAACCAGCAGTACCTTTGAGCTTCTGATCGACGCGGGATTTTCGTACGACTCGTCACTAATGGGACACGACGTCCGGCCCTACCGCTGCAGGCTTGACGACCGATGGGTAAAAGGCGAAGGCGTCGAATGGGGAACAGAAGTCGACCTTGTCGAGTTTCCCTGGGCATGGCATCTCGACGACTTCCCATGGTTCGAATACATCCCCCCACAGGGCGGCAACCTGACACCACCATCTGCAGTGTTGGAAACATGGCTTGGTGACCTCGATTGGGCCCTTGCTCACGAGCCTGGCGGTGTACTGACCTACACCATGCACCCACAAGTCATCGGTCGCGGTAATCGGATGCTCATGCTTGAACAACTCCTCGATGAGATCGAAGAACGCGACGTGGGGTTCACGACTCTCGAAAAGGCAGCTAACGATTGGCGCGCAGATCACCCGTTTAAGCAGCCATGACCCATAGCTGAGTTCCCTGCTGTCACGAAATTTAACGAGTGAACGTCGAGTGAGAAGAAATGACGTCGAAAGGGAACTCCGCCAATTCATGGCCTGAGATGCAAGTGCCGTAGCGACGCGGCTGACACTCCGTTCTTCGGAATCTGCAAGACTCTCATGTATGGATCTTGAGACTCTTTTAGCCAAACAGGAAATTACCGATGTTGTGTACCGCTATGCGCGCGGCATCGACCGACTCGATTTCGAGTCAGTGAAGTCCTGCTACCACCCCGACGCATACGACGACCATGGTGCCTTCAAAGGCAGCGTCGACGAGTTCGTTGAGATGTGTAAAGACTTTTTGCCGCGCTGGACTGCAACNATGCACTTCATGGGCAACGTTCTCGTTGACGAAATTGATGGGGACTCAGCACGGGCGGAAACCTATGCCGTGGCCTACCACCGCAGAGAAGGGACAGCAGAAACAGAGGGCAAAGACGATGTATTTGGTATTCGTTACGTGGACCGTTTCGAAAAGCGAGACGATCGTTGGCTGATTGCCCACAGAGTCGTAGCAACTGAATGGCGACGAGTGGACCCAGTCCCGACCAGTGGCTCTCGTGGCGCTGTGGGAGTATGGGGCACAAGAGACGGCAATGACGTGATCGACTGGATCATGGACGCGCAAGGTGCCACAGCGTAAGTCGACCGTTGCTTCCAGCTTGTTCCGTTATCGACTTTAGATCGCAGTAAACGGGTAATTCAGCTGGCGGATCGGTTATAGCCCTGTAGCTCCTTATTCAGAATGTGAAACCGCAAACAGTGTGAGGTGAGTCGACTCGCCTATTTGTTTCCCACTAGCGTCCCCGCTTAGTAGTCGGTCACGTGGGGTCGACACGCAATGAACAAAGGTGATTTATGTCTGTATGGCAAGCAAGCGTTATGAGGGTCGCTGATCTCAACGGCTTCGTCGATCACATGAACAACACAATGATTGACAAAATGCGGGGTGTCGGCGCGTCTGATGTGCAAGGCCAGCGGATCATCCTCGGTGGTGAGGCGGCTGGAACCGTGAATGTAACCGGGGAATGGGACAGTGTTGATGCCTTCGCCGCAGCGGCTGAAGAACTCGAAGCTGATCCAGGCTATGGGGACCTCATGCAGAACTTCGGCGTAACGCTCCTTCGACGCAGTCTCATGACCATGGAAGTTGAACGGGGGGAACGAACGGGCGCATATTCTTCAGGCTTCTATGCCCGAGGCCCACTTCGGGACCAAGCCACCCTTGAGGCGAATGCCGACGTAGTTTGGGCAAACCTCTCTGAGGGCGCGAATGGAATGGCACAGCTCCGGATCACTGCGGGAGCTGAAATGACAGGGGTTCGAATTCTCTTCCAGTCCGGCGATTCTCTCGACGCCATCCTTGAGGCCTCTCTCAAGAACCTCGCCGATCCGAACATTCAAGCCATGATGGCCGACCAAGACATCACGCCAATCGGGCGCGTGCTTGGGAAACGATTGTTCTGAAAATTCGCGTTACTAGCTAGACACGACATTGCTCTCCCTTCGGGGAGGTCACTGTCCTTGTCCGATTAGCTGTTTGTCATGTACAGATATGCGTCCTGTAGCGCCCACCCTGACAGTGCGAAACCCAACTTCCAGTTCCATGGCCGCTGGCCTCAATGAGGGATGGGAGACTGTGAGGATGCCGTTGAGGAACGTTTTGTTGATTGTGGTGCTGCTTGGATCGGCCTGCGGGGGATCGAGTTCCTCCGAATTAGAAGTGTTAGGGCAACGAAATACCGCCACGACGACTGCGGCACCTACGACGACTGCGGCACCCACGACGACGACCGCTCCAGCGGTACCTGCTTCAAAGACGGTGTTGGTTCCTGACCAAACAACTACCTCGATACCGCTTGAAGATGCTAGCGAAGAGAGCGACTCGGAACCTTCTGTTCCGTACATGCCGCCAACTGAACCTAGCGAGGATACTTCTCTCTGTGAGTTAAAGGATTTGTGGCGCGGTCCATATGACCCGGTGCGAGTCGGCTTTCCGCGACCTAGTGAAAATGTTTCCCCGGAAGGGACGACGAAATATGCACTAATACCCATCGACTTCCCAGATGCCCCAGGTAAGCCCTTTGAGATAGAGGAGGCCGCGCAAGCGGCCCGAGAGACTTCTGACTACTACAGAGAAGTGTCCGACGGGAATTTCGAAGTGGAGTGGGTACTCAGTGACGTTTTCACCCGTTTGTCCAAGCCATCGGTCGAGTACGACCCCACTGTTGGTAATCCAGGGGGCTCAAGAAATCCCTGGGGTGTGGCGCTCTCAGAGGAAATTATCGAGCTGGTCGATCCCGACCTGGACTTCACAGGTGTCGCGGCAATTTTCTTTTACCTGCCAAAGGCAACTCCCAGTAATGCGCTCATCAATATCGGAGGATGGGGCCACTTCGACCTTTACGGTGCTTTCGGTACCGATGAGGGCAAGGTGATGTTTGCCCATGGTGGTCCTAGTACTCATAGAACGCGTTATAACCATGCCTTTTTACTAGCGCACGAAATAGGTCACACTTTAGGTCCGCTCGACCTCTACGTTTCGCCTGCTACAGGAGACATGTTAGAGAGCTTGCCCATGGGGGAGTGGGGGGTGATGTCTTCCTACCAGGGCGCGGCAAAGTCCATGACGGCGTGGAATCGATGGCTCATTGGATGGCTTGAACCTGAATCGGTTTACTGCCGATCAGCTGCCTCAGTCAGCTCCGTTGAGTTCACACTCAGGCCACTGGTTCTACCTGGAACCGGCTTCCGGACAGCCATTATCAGTCTTGATGAGCACACGGCCGTGGTCGTAGAGTCTCGGCGGGGTCTGGGAGTCGATTGGAGGCTCGGTGATCATGCTGGGATTCTGGTTTATACGGTTGACACTTCAGTCGGTCAGCATCAGGGACCGCTTCACGTTCAAGTGCCTGAGGGTCGATCATTAGGACGCATCGCCGGAATCAGTTGGCCTGATGCTCTTCTTCGTGTGGGGGATAGTGTCACTGCCCTAGGCCTAACCGTCGAGTTGGTCCAGTCGGGTGAGTACGACAGGGTTCGAATAAGTAGGTAGGCGGTGCTCTCCGACTGGTTTCAGGTCGATCCGGATTATTTTGTCTGTGTTAAGCATCAAGCCCTGTAGCGCCAATGTGGATCCCAAAGCCGTATTTCGTGAGTCTATGTTTGCTCACCATGATGAGAGTTAAGTATCGAAGAGCAATCAGTTTCAGTTGGGCAGTCGCGACTAGGGTCGCCGTTTAATCAATGTTTGGAAAGGTNGAGAAATGTCTTTTGCAACTGGGGTAACGGCTCAGATAGCAGATTTGGGTGCCTTTGTGGCCGGTGTGGCAGGGCGTCCTAAAGAAGTTGCCATGAACGCAGGAGCGACCGGNTTTAGGGTCAACCAAATCATCATGGGCGGTGATAGGGCTGGCCTGTGCGCAGCTATTTTTGAAGTTCCAAGTATCAGTGCAGCGATGGCTGTTTCCGAGGCCGTTAATGCGGATGCTGATGTTGTTGCTCTTATGAAGGACTCCGGTGTCCAAGTAGTTAGTCGGAGCTTGATGCGTATCGTCGCCGAGAGAGGCACTACGGAAGGTCAGTACGGTTCAATGCTGATGATGAGCGGGGGTCAAGTTAGCGACGAAGTAGCTGACTCGCAGATGGGCGATGGGTGGAAACATATTTCCTCGGCTGCTAACGGAATGCGTCTNATGCAAGCNTGGGCCGCAGGCGCGAGTCCATCNCCNTGGGCTCTTGTGGGCTGGACCGATGATCTCGATGCTTATGCGGCTGCTTCGGCGCAGAGTCTCGCAGACCCGAAAGTGCAGCAAAACTTCGCTGATAACGAAGTTGTGGTGCATGGTCGAATGGTTACCAAAAGACTGGTGTGATTCTCGGNGGTTAGTAAACAGNCGCCCTCCGGGGCGGCTGTTTGTTCGTTTCAGCTACGCCTTGTGAAATCAAGTACACCATCAAGCCAGTCATATAAGTCGATGGTTGCTGCGTCTCCCAAGTCGTCCGTTGCGGTGTCTCGGGCAAGGGGAATACGCAGTGAATTGGGGTATAGGTGCTCGGTCAGCGCTCCGCAGGTCTGAGTGAGATTTTGCTGCACGTTGTCTCCAGTTAANGAAGGCGGGCCGACGCTTGCGATAGCGACATAACGCCCTATGAGACAGCCATTTCGTATCGGTCGAGAAAGCCAGTCAATAGCGTTCTTGAGGCCACCAGGAATGCCGTAGTTGTACTCCGGGGTGAAAATTATTACGAGTTCACTATTCCTGACGTCGTCCTTTAGAGAAGTAACTGCTGGTGGCTCAGGATCTTCGAGGTCTTCATTGAACAAGGGAAGATTGCCAAGGTCCGGCCAGCGAACTGAACACATGTAGGCCAGGTATTCACTGGCCGTTCGAGCAGCGATTTTGTTTAAAGATGAGGCCCTCAGGCTTCCCACTAGGAGGGCGCAACCGGGTAGTTCATCCATCGAAGNAACAGTAGTTGCCTTGCTGNNNGGACGTTTAGAAATTAGAACTGTGGTGTCNGAGCATNTGGGTTTGGACTTCACAAATTAGGTGGGAAGTAATGTCATTTATCACAGCGGCGACCGTAACCACAGCCGATCTCGGAGAGTTGATCTCTGGATCAGCGAAAATTAAAGAGATCGCGATAGGGCTTGGGGCTACTGATGTCCGAGGTTCGCAAATGGTCATGGGCGGCGATCAGGCCGGTCTTGTCCAAGTCCAGTTCGACTGCCCTGATATCAACACCGCTTTAGGTGTCTGGGAAGGCCTCTATCAAACGAGTGAACAGATCGACCTCATGAAACGCTCGGGAACTCAACTCGTTCGACGAAGCCTTTTGCGAGTGGTTGCCGAACGTGGTGAACGTTCTGGATCCTGGGGATCTGGTCTTCTGATCTCTGGCGATTCCGTAGATGATGCAACCATAGATTCGAACATCGGCGACGCATGGGCAAACATGTCTGCGGGTGCAACTGGGATGTTGTTCGCAGAGACGATTGCAGCCGGTGCAACTCAAAATGTTGCCCCCTACTATGCGTTGACCTGGTGCGACGATATGAACCTAATGATGCAGGCTTCAGCTACAAATATGGCTGATCCGAAGGTGCAGGCAAACATGGCTGCGGCGAACGCAACAGTCATGGGACGAATCATCGGCAAAACAATCTTGTAGAGCTTTCGTCACTGCCCTCAATCTGGGTGTCAATTTTCGGCTATGTGAAACTTTCTCAGATCAAGAAGAGTCAATCACCTATGAGATCGGTGAGAGCGATTTCGGACAGTGTTCAGGGATTGAAAGGAGATGACACTGATCTGCCGATTACTGTCCTTGCGACAGGGTCAGTTGGTCCAAGGAAGGGGGATTAGAAGATGCCAGTAGGCCACATAGGCATCAACGTTTCGAACCTAGAAGCGTCGTACTCCTATTACAGCGTCCTCATGCCTCTGTTGAGTCATGAGCCGTTCCTCACCGATGAAGATCAATTCGCATTTAGACCTGCCGACAATAAGAGGGGTACATACCTATTTTTTTACGCAGGTCAGGACGCTTACCATCCTGAATCTGCAGGACTGCAGCATCTTGCCTTCATGGTGCCAACGAGACTCAAGGTCGATGAAGTAACTGTTGTGGCTCGCGATCTTGGCTCAGAAATCATTCACTTACCGCAGGAATGGCCTGACTATCCGCCACCGTATTACGCCTCTTTTTGGACGGACCCAGACGGAATAATGCTTGAAGCGGTTTGCCACAAATAGGCCGCAAGGCTCATCGGACAAGGACTCGGTTTATTTCTTACGAGCAGGGGCCGTAGGTTCGAGCCTCCACCGCTCAGAGGTTATTGCCGTACCGGATACCTGTGTGTGGCCACCGACCCCGACGGCAATCTTGTCGAATTCTCCGTTGGTCAAAAACTTTCTGACTTTCAGAATTACATCGCCGAGAACACTTAAATCATGTAGTTGAGCAAAGGGCCACCCTTTGGGCGGTCATTTGTCGTTTTGAGCTAGGTTCGTCGCCAATCAGCACCGAGGGAGGGTGGGCAAATGCCAGCACACGTATGGACAGATACTTGGAAGGTGAAGCCAGGTCGGGTCGAAGATTTCGTTTCACTTATGGAGAAATTTGATGGGATATTGACGCGACTTGATGTCCGTCCGTCGTATCACACACTTGTTCAAGAGCTAGCGGGACCAGGTGCAGGGGGAGGGTTCAATACCTTTCACCACACTTTCGGCTACCCCTCTTATGAAGAGTATGGAAAGGCAACTGACATATTTTTTGCGGACCCTGAGTTCGAAGAACTCTTCGGAGTTGACGCGCTTGGTCCTGATGCCCCGTGTGAGACTGTCCACGGAGCCATCGGCCAGGTCGTTTTTATGAAATAGCTAACGTTTAGTCGACGCCGGCATAGGCCGCCCTTTGGGGCAGCCTGTTGTTTTGGGTGACTTAGACGAAGTCGGCAAGGAAATCGAGGCAGATCCGGTTCAACTCTTCTGCCGCCTCGACCTGGACCCAGTGACCGATGCCGTCTAAGACATGGGTGGCACGTAGGTCGTCGAAGTTTTCGAGTTGAGAATCTCGGCTGACCATGTGCTCGACGATGTCTCGGGAACCTTGGACGAAAATAGCTGGTTGTGTGATCTTGGCGTTCTCGAGTTCTTTGGTGTCTGAATGGAGAGTGGGTATATTCCGGTACCAATTGATTCCGCCTCGGAATCCAGAGATTTCGTACATTTGAACGTAGTAGTCGAGGTCCTCTTCGGTCATCCACGCGGGAAGTTCATCCGGCGGAGCGGTTACGGCCTCGAGAAGACTTCGAACACCTTCCTGTTTGGGTGTAGCGCCTTTCCCACGATCACCAGAAGTGTGAATGTGCATGGTCTTCAGTGATAGACGGATGTCCTCTTCAAGCAGTCGTTCGGCGAGCCCTTCTTCCTCACAGAAGTGAGCCCAATAAAAGAACTGATCCCCCCAGTACTCCTGAGTGCACCATTCAGGCTCTGTCCAACGAGCGTAGGGAACTGACAGACCGACCACAGCGCGGACACGATCTGGATAAAGCAGAGCTACGTTCCAGCCCGCGATAGCACCCCAGTCATGGATCATCAGAGCGTATTCGTCGTAACCAAGTGCCGTCGCTAGCCCGTCAATGTCGGCGCAAAGTGTCTTGATTTTGTAGTCGTGGACATCTGGCGGACAGTCCGACATCCCATAGCCGCGCTGATCCGGTACGCAAACTTTCCAACCTTGTTCTATTAGGGGGTCTATCTGGTGGCGCCATAGGTACCAGCACTGTGGCCATCCGTGCATGAGGATGATTAGAGGGCCATCACCTTCGACAACGCACCTCAGATTCACGCCATTGGTGTGAATGATTTCAAAATTTCGATCTGCTAGTCCCATTTACCAACTCTTGGTAGCCCATTTCGTTGAGATCGTAATCCGCTTGAGGGTTTTGGTCACACATATGGGTGCGATTCCTATGGCGCCGCGCTTTGAGGGAGTAATGGGCGACTCCGCTATATGGTCGCTGGACGAGTAGGGCTAACGAGTTCCTTTGACTGCGTTCGCGAAGCCATTGATGGTGACGGGTTCTGTGTCGTTTACTTCTAGGGCTTCTTGGGTCATTAGTTTCACTCGATCGCTGATTTCTGGTTGGGACTTAACTATTGGCCCGATTGACGGTGAAAGGGTTGTGATATCCCAAAACTGTTGGAAATTGTCGAAAGTGCGATGGACAGAGATCTGTATGGTTTCGACGCTCTCTAACCCTGCTTCTACCCAGGTTTCCTCGAGGCGACCTATGCGCGAGACCTCAGCAGAAGGGGCTATTGGGTAGGGGATGTCTAGCTGTCGAAGTTGGGCGCTTATGGCTTCAACGGGTAGTCCACCTTCGGGGATATCCCAAACATATGCAGAGATACTGCCGCCCGGTTCAGTCACCCTGACCATTTCTCTGACTCCGACGGCGGGATCGGGTACGAAGAACAAGACGAGGGCCATGGTCGCGTAATTAAAACGGTCGGCTTCAAATGGGAGATTCATGGCGTCCCCGACTTGGAATGACACGTTCTCACTTTGGATTCGCTGGAGCGCGAAGTGGATCTGCTCCGGCGATGGGTCCAGGGCTTGAATTTCTTTGGGGGCGTGTGCGTTGTAGATCTGTTCGGTGAAGGTTCCGTTGCCGCACCCGANATCNATCCATGTCGCGTTGGGTTGTGGGGAAAGCCACTCCAGGAATTGGTCACCAATTAGCTGACTCCAGATGCCCATCCACTGCTCGTAGGATTCGCCGTCCTGGAACTTTATTTCTTGCGCCATGTGTTCACTTTCGACCTTCAGTAAGGCCTGGGTAAGAGTCGCCTTGAAGTTAGCGTCGTAACAGTCGCAACGTTCGATTTGCTGGAATGATGATCGAAATGGGGAAGGTCAAATCGTTGATGAGATCTCAGGATCTACAGCGACGAGGCACGCCCCTTTTTAAATGAGCTTGGCGATAGAAAGCCGATCAATTTTTCCTATTGGGTTACGGGGGAGCGCATCGAGTATTTCGACTCGCTCGGGCCAGGTGTACCGCGCTGTGTCCAGCGCCCCAAAAAAAGCTCGAAGGTCATGTAGATCAAAGGTTTNGCCTGGTTGAAGCGAANCGCATGCACATGCCCGCTCACCCATTCGATTATCTGGGTACGCCACCACTGCGACCTCTTTTATTGCCGGATGCTCTTGGAGCATCATCTCGATTTCTTCGGCGTAAATGTTTAAGCCGCCTCGAATAATTGTGTGTTTGGAGCGTCCGACAGGGACTATGTACCCGTCGTCGTCGAGGTAGGCCAGGTCTCCGCTAGCGAACCATCCGTTGTCGTCGAGGGCTTGTCGGGTAGCTGTTTCGTTGTCCAAATATCCGGCACAGGTCATCGGTCCTTTGATGTGGACTTCCCCAATTTCGCGCGGTTGGAGCACTGTCCCTTGTGGGTCGCGGATCTCGATTTTGGTTGCAGGTGCGAGTCGACCNGACGTGTAAATTTTCTCTACAGGATCNCCAATGCGTAGATACGTGCACCANCCGGTTTCGCTAAGTCCATAGCCTGTGGCGACAACAGCNTTTGGCCATTGGNCTTGAAATCGTTTCAAAAGATCGTCGGTGACTGGAGCGCCCGAAGCGATCACTACTCGCAGTGATGTGGCATCAAAGTCGACGTTTTGGTGATGGTGCAGTAGGTCAGAGACGATCGTCGGAATCCCCATGAAGCTGGTCACGTTTTGTTGTTCGATGATTTCAGCGAGCGCAGTTANGTTTCGGCCATCACCCATCACCAGGCGAGACCCCGATATCAGAGAAGTCATTAAGCCAACCATTAAGGCACCTCGGTGGGTGATGGGAGCAGCGGCCAACATCACATCCTCAGATCCCAGCTCAAGTCCCTCAGACAGGATTTTTGCTTCGAAAATCTGTGTTGCTTGAATGTGGATGTAAATCTTGGGTGTACCTGTCGTGCCCGAAGTGGTTCCAAAGATCGCGGGGTCAAGTGAATCCCTTGAAAATTTGGGTGTAGGCCCGTTCAGGTCTTGGAAAGATGTCCAGTTTGTTCTGTTCGACCCGACAATCACTTTGTGTGGAGAAATGTCGAGGTCAGCGATGACTTCGTCGAGTAGCCCTGGATGATCGAACTCTTCAGTTTTGTTGGATGCAATCACAGCCTCAGGTTCAACAGCGCCTATAAGTGCTGTGCATTCGGCTTTGCGGTAGACCGGATTCAGAGGTTGATATATGGCTCCAAGTTCCCAAATGGCGAGAATTGACACTGCGAGCTCTATGGAGTTCACCAATTGAACAGCAACGGCGTCACCGTGTCCGATGCCNAACTCAGCTAAGCCGGCGCTGATTCGTTCAACTTCGTTCAATAGGTCGGCCCACGAAATTGTTTCGCCGTTGTCGACTACCGCTAATTGGGTCGGACGCTTCGAAGCATGTATGCGCAGATAATCGCCGAACGTTTCTGAGGTCCAGTGACCGTGTGAACGGTTAAGAGAGATCCATGAGGACGCGTATTCGCCGGGAGATTCGCCCAATATCGAACTCATGGGTACATTCTGCCACTCACGGTCTGGGCAGGGCAGCGGTGNATGCNNNNCGTANCTNAANCTGTTTTCCGATTACCAGGTGTCGATTATATGTTTCTTGCTACTTATCGCTGAACGGCGTTCGGCTGATGTTGGGAGATGGTGGAGGAGTCGCGACAGACCAACGCGAGTTTCGTCGGGTTCGATGATGTCATCGAAAGAATTGAAATTTCTTGTTGCCGTGAAGGGGTCCTCGACCCCAAGTTCTGCTGTCGGCCAAGCAACCTGCCACAAGGGCACGCTGTGGCCAGTAGGTGAACCTGCCATGACGTGTGCGCTGAATCCCCCAGCTTTTCGTACCTGGATTGAAGCTATTGGCACCGTGCGCTGTTGGTGAGTTTGAAGGACTCGAGTGTGCCATCGACTNACCCCAGGCCGAAGTCCCGTTTCGGTATCCAACGCGGTATATGGGCTATCGATCAGCGAGACGATCGGATACTCATATGCGTCGCACAGTTCTATGAAGCGTCCGATTTTGGTGGCGGCAGCCTCGCTGATAATCCCCGAATCAATATTTGGATTGCTTGCCANAANCCCAATGGTTCTGCCATCAATTCGTGCCACAGCTGTTACAACGCTTGCTGCGAACTGTGGACGCAGTTCGAAAACAGAGTCTTTGTCGACGAGTGCGTGGATCACCGGATAGATGTCATATGGGCCTGATTCTGGAACCAAATCGGCGACCTTCTCTGAGGACGGGTGCGGGTCTCCGCTGGGATGATCCCAGAGATAGCTCAGGTACTGTTTCGCTAGCCCAATAGCTGTGGGTTCGTCATCGACGAGAAGGTCTATGCCACCGGTTTTCTCATGCATTTCTACCCCGGCAAGTTCTTGAGGAGTGAGAGTTAAACCGAGAGCGGCCTCAACCATGGGCGGTCCGCCCATTCCTATAGCTGAGCCGCGGGTGGTGATGACGATGTCAGAAAATCCTGCGAGGCTTGCATGCCCTGCAAAAGACGGACCGGACACGATCGCTACGGTTGGAACCCACCCCGATAGCTCTGCCATTCCGTCGAACAAGGTAAAACGACCGATTTGTCCGCTGAGTTCCAAATGACCGAGACCCGCTCTCGGATGTCGCGCTCGGCTACCTCCACCGTCGACGAAAAAGGCGATCGGCCAACGCTGTTGGTGGGCGAGCGANANGAGATGCTCGAGTCGGGCCGCGCCGTAGCCGCCACCGCGATCGGTGTAGTCGGTTGAAGAGGTAATAACTGTTTTGCCGTCTATTGTTCCGATGAAGTCAACGCCGCCTTTTTCCGGTACCCAGTCGCCGTCGCCGTCTCTGGCGGCTATCGCTCCGAATTCCACTTCGGAACCGGGATCGAGAAGCAGGGCTGTGCGTTCACGGGCCGTGAGNTGATCCGTTGAGTGGACCTTTTCAACTGATTGAGGACGCGACGCGTCCANTCTGAGTGCTTTAGCTGAACGGAGTTTGTTGATCAAGTAGTCGCGCATCAGATGTCACCGGGTGTCGATGTGGTGAACTTTTGTGGGAGGTAAGGAGCGGTGTGATCGCCGAAGCATCGACGCTATGAGCGGTCGGGTTTCTTCAGGCAAGATCACATCATCGAAAGAAAATGTNCGTCCNGCGCGCACCCCTGAGGCGACATCTCGCATTTCCTCTGCGTACTGGTCTCGNATTGTTCTTGCTGTGACGGCGTCTGCNGCATCGCGAATTTCCTTTCGCTTGACCANATANGCGGCGCCTTCGAGACTCATCCCGCCNCTCTCGACCGTTGGCCAGGCAACGCGCAGTTCGGGCATGTTGCGGCTGGCACCGTAGCCCGACATNGCGAAAGGNCCGAGACCGTATGCCTTTCTCAGTTGAACCGTATATAGGGGCACCGTTCGGTGGTGAATGGCTGACAGAGGACGTGCATGGTGGCGTGCAATTCCCTCTCGTTCTGCGTCGGGGCCGACCATGTAACCGGGGTTGTCAACGAACGAGATGAGAGGCAAAGCGTAGGTGTCGCACCATTCCACGAATCTGCTTGCTTTGTCGGCGGCGGCGCTGTCTATCGCGCCGGCGCG
>PAPO01000009.1 GCA_002708935.1 Acidimicrobiaceae bacterium
CGACTGGCCATCTCCACCTGAGTCCGCATAATTGATCTTCTGACCGTTTACTTCTGCTACTGGCATATCTTTCCCACCTTAGGAGTTAGTTCGAAGTTGCCTGTTCAGGCTGATACTTGAACTTCGTAAAGTTCATAGACTAGTTCACCAGTCTCACCGTTCAGTTGGCCAGCAGCGACAGCTTGAACACTGTTAAGCCACGAATACCTCTCATCTCCGGTTTGGAATGTTGGGGCGGTTGCGATCAAACCGGTGGCCATATCGCCTCGGCCCTGATACTCGACATAGATAAATGCCCCATCGTCTGTCTCAAGAGTGAATCGCACATCGAGAAGCGCTGTTCCATCGTCACCAACTGTCAGCCAATCGGCTGCGTCATCAGTGGCGAGTGTCGCATTCAAACGGTCGCTAGTTACTGTGAGGCTAGGAACATTCGCTGTTACCCGCGTCCCCTTATGACCTTTTCCTACCTCGATCATTGGGCCAACCTGGACGTTGATCGTAGCCATGTGAATAAGTTCTGCTGCCGGCATTGTTTTCCACCTTTTAAGTTTCGATTCGGGCAGGTCGCTCGAATCTTCGCCTTCTAATTCGTGGACCTTAGAACACTGGCGGTGCGTCACCTAAATTTCGACGCCTAGACGTTGAATCTGAGTCTTTAACGGCAGCTTGCTTTCGTGTTGACTGCTAGTCAGCCATCTCTTGCCGTCAGGTGGAGCGCGTCAACCTCAGGGGCCACTCGATGTTGATCCCAGTGATCCAAGATTGAGTGAGCCGAGGACAGCAACTTGGCACGAAGCTCGTCATCTTCAGCATCAGTGGTCAATTCGAGCCTGTGACCACTGGGGTCGTGAAAATAAATTGATTTGCAAAACGAATGGTCGATGGGTCCGAGCACCTCTTGTCCACCTTGTTCCAGGCGGTCTTTATAAGACATGAGCGCTTCGTAGTTTTCTACCTTCAACGCGAGGTGCTGAACCCAGTCTGGGGTGTTTGGGTCGGGGACCATTTCATCTGATTCAGGTAACTCGAAGAAGGCTACCGAACCGCCATCAGCCATTTCGAGGAAGACGTGTATGTGTGGATACCGTTCACCGGTAGAAGGAACAACATTTTCAGCAATCGAAGTAGCGAGCTTGAGGTCCAAGAATCTTTCATAAAAGTCGACCGTCTCTTTCGCATCGGTGCACCGATACGCAACATGATGTAGCCGTTCCACCACCATTTCTGCCTCCCCTCAACACAACATTACTTCACTTGGCCTGGCCAGAATCCAGTCAGGTGGCTAACCCCTCATGACGGCGGGTTTTTCGTGTCTTGTCGCCGGGGTGAACGGTCAGTGCCCTGTTGCTGTGTCTCTGTCTGCGAGACGGAGCGCTGCTTGCAGGGTCACTTCCGCGCCGATCGTCGAGTGTTCTTGGGTGATGTTTTCCGCTTCGTTGTGTGAAAGTCCGTCTTCGCAGGGGATGAACAGCATTCCGGTTGGCGCGACACGGTTGATGTAGACAGCGTCATGACCAGCTCCCGACACGATGTCGGCAGATTCGAAACCGCCTTGGCTGGCGCTGTCTCGGATTGCGTTCACAATGTCTCCATCGAATTCCACTGGTGGCGAGTACCAAATTTGTTTAACAGACGCCGGAGGATTCATAGACTTCGCGAATTGAACCAACTCGTCGTTCATTCGTGAAAGTTCTTCAGGATCTGGATGTCGGAGATCAACGCTCAAATCGACAGTGCCGGCCACGGTATTTCTCGAACCGGGTGTGGAGGCAATGACTCCAACTGTGGAACGCCCTTCGGACCGGCTTTTGGCGATCTCGTCAACGGCTGTAATGAGTCGAGCTGCACTGAGCATTGCGTCAGAGCGGCGGTCCATTGGAGTTGTTCCTGCGTGCGACTCGACTCCTCGTATCGACACGTCGTACCAGCGGATTCCTTGGACCCCAGTCACGATTCCAACAGAAATGTCGCTTGCCTCAAGAATAGGTCCCTGCTCTATGTGCGGTTCCAGGTAATAGCCAACGGGTCGACTCCCGCAAGGGTCGCTTCCTGAGTAACCGATCCTGGTCAGTTCGTCTACCAATACCGTCCCATCTTGTGCTGTAGCTCCTAGGCCATCCTCTAGTGAGAATTCACCGCCAAAGACACCTGAACCCAGCATTGCTGGAGGGAACCGTGCACCTTCCTCGTTGGTCCAAGAAACCACTTCGATGGGTGCTTCGGTGATGTGTTCGTGGTCGGCGAGTACACGCAAGATTTCGAGTCCAACCATTACCCCGTAGGCACCATCGAACTTACCTCCGGTTGGTTGGCTATCTAAGTGACTTCCTATAACAACTGGATCACGGTTTGGGTCCGTGCCTTCTCGGCGAGCGAAAAGGTTGCCCATCCGATCAATGTGCACTGAACATTCAAGTTCGTTGACCCATTCAACGAATTGATCTCGACCGGCTTTGTCTGCGTCGGTCAACGCGACCCTCGCTACGCCTCCTGCTTCTGTTGCCCCGATTTCTGCGAGGTGATGGAGGGTGTTCCACAATCGCTCTCCATTGACATGAAAATCAGCCATATCTCAATGATATTCCGGATGCGCCCTCCCTGGGCTTGACGCAGAAACGGAGGTTCGATGGGCCCATGACGCAATGACGGGCTAGCTTTGCCGAGTGGGGAAATCGACAGAACATTCAATAGGTCGGTTTCCTGCCATGCGGTCGGTGCAGTTTCGTTGGCTTTTCGCTAACGGGTTCTTTAGCACCGGCTCACGCTGGGCCCTTGTGTTGGCGCGAGGGTGGTTGGTGCATGACTTAAGTGGTGGTTCCACCGCAGCAGTGGGTTGGGTCACTTTTGCAAGTTTCATTCCGTTCGTGGTGGTTGGCCCTATTGCAGGGGCTATGGCTGATCGGATACAGCGCCGACGAGTGTTGATAGCTGGTGGGATGTTCGGAGTTTTGGGTGCCACAGTTTTAGCTTTCGCCACTGCTTTGGATCTCGCCCAGGTTTGGCACGTAGGTGTGTTGGCGTTTGCTACAGGGTCTGCCCAAGCGATTACTGTGCCGACTCGTCAAGCTCTGGTCGCGACTTCGGTTCCGCGACCGCACTTGACCAACGCAGTGGCCTTAAGTGGTCTATCCCAGCATGGATCTCGATTGGCGGGCCCGCTCTTTGGGGCTGCCTTCCTAAGCACATTGGGTGTAAGCGCTGTGTTCGCGGTGGCAGCAGTTCTTTTAGCGGTTGCTTTGCTTTGCGCATTCCAAGTGGGAAGCGAAGTCAACGAAGCTTCGCGCATGGCGACCGAAACGGGACTTACAGGAGACCAAGGACCCAAGGGAGCGGTGGCTGCCGCTGTTATGACATTGAGTGCAGACTTGAAAGCTGTCCTCCGCTACATAGGAGCTGACCGCCGACTATTGACGGTGATAGGGATGGTTGGTGTTCACTGTTCCTTGACGATGGCCTTTGATGCGATGCTGCCCGCGTTATCTGACAAGGTCGGCGGCTCAGAGGGTTTGTACGGGTCGATTCTTATTGCACTAGGTGGAGGTGCCTTGGTAGGGACCCTGGGGGTTTCTCAGATCCATAAAGCATCTACGCGAGCTGCCAGTTTCGTTGCGACTGGCATTGCATCGGGGCTGTCGATTGTGTTGTTGGGAGTCGCTACGAGCCGAAACCTTGTGCTCCCGGCAGCTGTTCTCGCTGGCCTCAGCCAAGCCGGTTATATGGCACTATCGGCGACGCTTGTGCAAGGGGTTGTGGCAGACAAGTTTCGCGGCAGGGTTATGTCGTTCTACATCATGATCGCCGCGGGACACATGGCTCTCTTGAATTTAGGTTTCGGCCAGATCGCTGAAGTAGTTGACGTCAGGGTCCTACTCGTTGTTCCGGGGTTGGCTTGGGTGGTGCTTTTCTTAGGTTTTGCGCTGACCCTACCTGAGGCGAGAAGTGTCTCATTTAAAGGCCGTTTCACCTACGAGGAACAATCTACGGGTGACGTCGTCTAAACACGAAACTAGACCCAAGCGGCGTTGAGTACTCGCAAGGCGTTTGCGCCCATGACTTTTTCTATTTTGTCGTCGCTGTACCCGTGTTTGACTAACCAGCGGACAAGGTTGTGTGACGACTCGGTGGGGTTCTCAAGGCCTTTCGCGTAGTCAACATGTTCGAACTCGGGTGGTGTCTGAGTTTCTTGGGTCGGATCCAACTCGTCGAATGTGAAAGCAGCTGCATACAGTTGATGAATCCCCACATGATCGCCATAGGTTGTGTCTGCACCGAATCCGACATGGTCGATTCCCACGAGGTCAACAATGTATTCGAAGTGCTCCATCACGGACTCGATGTCGTGGGTTGGGTGACTTGTGGTGAGAGTGGTGTGGGGCGCTGCTTCGATACCTATTACTCCACCCTTTTCGGCGCATGCTTGGAGCACGTCGTCTGGGGCCATTCGATTGGTGTTCCACAACGCTCGTGCTCCAATGTGGCTTAACACAATAGGTTTCTCACTGGCTGCTATCGCGTCGAGTGTTGTCTGGTCACCACAGTGCGAACAATCGATGAGCATCCCAAGTTGATTCATGCGTCGTATGGCTCTGCGTCCAAAGTTTGTTAACCCTGAGTCATTGTTTTCGCGTAGGCCGCAACCGAGGTGGTTGGCCTCGTTATAGGTCACACCGATTGAACGCACCCCGAAGCCGTAGAGGATGTCGAGCCGGTCAAGCTCATTTTCAATCGGGGCTGCACCTTCGAGGGTCGCGACCCACGCCACCTTGCCGCGGTCCCGAGCTTCAAGAATGTCTGATACCGAGGTCGCGGGTACGACGAAGTCTTGGTGGGCAATGTCGCACAGTCTCATACCGATGTCGTGTAGAACTTCAGTCCATTTCCAGCCGCTCGATGATTCGATGGTGCAGATTCCGTCAAGGAGGTTGTCGAATACGCAGTCCCAACTTGAGTGAGCGAGGCCTTCATAGGCGGTGGAAATGTGTCCATCTTTGACATAGCTCGGTGTCTCACTGATGTCGTCTGGGAATCGATTTGGGTGGTCATGCATTGACACCAAAACGAATTCGCGTGTGAGTCGATCGACCTGTTCTTCTTCACTGTCTGTCAGCGGTACTTCTGTTGGTGGAACACGATCAAGTTCGCGTGCTAGATCGTAATGCTGGTAGTCAGGTCCTTCTTTGAGGTACTGAAAGGACTGATATTCATCGGTGCGTCGTGACGTTGTCATATGCCACGCTAACGCGCGTCTGAAACACCGGTCAGTTAAACGGTGCTCGCAGTATCCGTGTGAGCGTCATCGAAGTCGAAGTCACGGCGAAAGGCGCAACGTCGAAATTTATGTGGCTCTTGTCTTCGCGGAATCAGGTGACAGCGGTAATGAATCTTTCTAAACCGGCGATGTGGTCGTCGGCTGTTTCAAGACCAGAGGGAGGTGTCCCCGACCAGGCTGATGTGACGCTCATGGTGTTAACGCATAGGTGGGAGATTGAGGCGTTTCGAGCTTGGTCGGTTAGACCACCCCACTTCTCTGGGCCAAGGCCGTAGGGCATGTTGAACTCGATCGGAAAGGTTGACGGTTCNCGGCCTTCTTCGGAGATCATCTCTCTGAGTTGGTTGGCGAGNTCAACNGTGCTTTTCCCNGCGCTAGCAAATGTGAATCCNTCGCCGATGCGAGCNGCNCGTCGCATNGCTACTTCGGAGGTGCCGCCAAGCCACACTGGTATCGGTTTCTGTGGTCGTGGAGCGATNCCGGCTCTTTCTATGCGGTGGTGGGAAGTGTCAACGTCGANTATTTCTTCGGTCCAAAGNCGGCGTAGTAGNTCTATCTGTTCGTCGAANAGGCGNCCCCGTCCCGCCCATGGAATTCCNAATGATTCGTATTCGACNTGGTTCCAACCGGTACCTACTCCCAGACGTAAACGCCCNCCAGANAGAANNTCAACCTCGGCTGCCTGCTTGGCTGCGAGGACCGTCTGTCGTTGAGGGAGAATGATGACTGACGTTTCGAACTCAATCGAACTAGTGACACCTGCCAAGAAACCGAAAAGTACGAAGGGTTCATGGAACGGATGGTCCTGGGTGTACGGGCCCGTGAGTTTTGGTTCTCTACCTTCATGTTCCGCGCCCAAAACATGGTCATACGTCACGATGTATCGATAACCAAGGTCTTCTGCGGCTTGTGCCCAAGCACGAATTTGTGTGGGGTCGTTGCCGATCTCACATGTGGGAAACACTGCACCGAACTCCATCACTGACCTCCTACTGTCCGCCCTACTGAAGGACTCCCCCAATAACGCTTAGCGGAAACAAACCTATTACGTCACAGCCCACCCATTCTTGGACTTGAACAGTTCACCACCGTTCTCACCCTGGTCGCGGAATCATAAGTACAAGTCGTAGCCGGTTTAGGAGGGGTCGTGAAACCAAGTGTGTACGCCGTCGAGAGCCTGCGGTTCCAACCATGCGACCAGTGTTCCGAGACACCCTAAATCGTTTTTAGTTGAGCTTTCGATGTGGTGAAGGAAGATCTTCCAACAGCCTGCTTCATAGGAGTTACTGGCTAGATATTGGCTATCGGGAGACCAGTAAACCCTAGTGATCTTGCTGCCCTCCTCTTCGGTCACCGCGGTGGTCTCGGACCCATCCGCCTTCATGACATAGACGTGACGGTTGCTGAGCCAACGGCATTGAAAAGAGCCCCTCGCTTCGCACCCTTCAGATCTGTTACTCAAAAACCACAACGTGCTGCCATCCGGCGATAAAGCCGGACTTTCATCTACATGCGTCGGATGATTGGGATGAGTCAATTGTTGCAGGTCGGTACCGTCTGACCGCATCCGATACAGAACCGAATGTTCCCTAATAACTTCATCGTCGTCACGCCTCATGCTGAGGAGAAACCACTCACCGTCAGGCGACCAGGACAATGTTTCGATGAGTCCGTCGACGTTGAGGATCAATTGACGACTCACACCTTCGCCGTCCATCAGATACACCCGACTACGCCAAAACATGTACGGGCAGTACTCGACTTCGGGGACAACGACAGGGGACCAGGGAACGTTGCAGCCATACAAACGATGCCGCCACTCGGTAGTCCAATAGACAAGTCGGGAACCATCGGGTGACCAGCCGCCACTTTCGACCCCGTAGCCGAACGTCGACATGTTGTCATTGAGGACGTACGGTCCCGCGATCTGGCGGAGATTGGATCCATCGGCGTTCACCATCAGCAGCGCAGTTCTCCAATCTGGAGAGTTGCTGGTTCCGCCTCGAGGTCGATCAACGGCCATGTCATGCCAGAACCGAGCCGTTACCACGACCCGCTCACTATCAGGAGACCAAGAGGGCTTGTCTGCTGCAAGATAGCCCTGCGGCAGCAAGAGAAATGGGGGTTCACCCTCCGACTGCATACGCAAGGTAGATGTGTAAACGCTCCCGGAGGACCCGATCAACAATTTGGTTGCATCTGGAGACCACTTCAACTTCGGCCGGACGCCGAATCTCGCGGCGTTAAACAGTTGCTTATGAGAACCTTCGGCGGTAATGGAATGCCACTGTTTTGGATCATCGGCCATATAGATGATTCCCGAACCCAGAGACTGTTCTTCCCCGTTCACCGAATAGCCGCATGCGACTGTCAGCATCACAATCGTTATAAGTGAACACATCAGTCGGGCAATCATTCGGCGACTCGGTAGTTGAGGTCTGTTCCAGCGACGACTTGGAGTTGGTGGGTGACGAAAGCATTCATGAAACTGGTGTCGCGATGTTCCAGGTACAACGTGGCTTCTGTGTAGGCGTCGTCGTCACCTAACACTCTCCATACGCCCACGACGTTCATATCGTCTTGGATTTCGTACACGAATACTGTGCGGCTGAGCCGTGTAACGGTCGCTCCCTCCGGAAGGTAGAGGGGGTTGATGGAATCTTTGACGCCGTCGGTTTCGAACCAGTCGCTCCGGTTCACTCCGGTGTGTACTCGGATTCGGTCGTTGGATTCCGGGTTGCTGTGTTTACGCCAAGTAGTTGTCGACCCTGAACCGCATCCATCCTGAAACTCAGGTTCCCAATCCAAAGGAGCGAGGACGTGAGCGGCTCGAGAACCCCACTGGTCGTCAAGGGAATAGCTTCCATTCCAGTAGGGCCATACCTGCATCTGACGGTTGTCGGCGTCTTTTTCGAAATCTTGAAGAACGCCGAGAACCCATTTGAGCAGTGCTTGGGGGACGCCACCGATTCCTCCACAATCAAGTACTGACATATAGATCGCTACGGGCTCAAAAATCCCTTGTTTGCCTCCTCCGCCGATGAATACAAACGCTCGGGTGGGGCCATTAGTTCCCGCGAGATAGAAGCCGTCTAAGGCGATTCCGTTCAACATAGATCCGGTTCCGAACCGGACGACATCCAAAGTGGAGACTTCTTCCGCTACCGCTGCTGCTGCGTCAACTGCTTCGCGGATCGCTCCTCGCTTCCAGTAGTCGACTTCGCCCCAGCTTTTGCGCAACGGGGTCCCATAAAGTCTCCATCCTTGGTCAATCGTCATGTGAGCATCCGGGAGGTTGAAATCCCCGTGGGCGATTTCAACCCGCGGTCCACCCGGACAGCAGCGGCGGTAAGTGCGCCACGACATGTAACCCTGACCTTCCGGGTCATTTATCTGAAGGTGTTCCTGCTCCACCTCGTTTTCAACATCTGGGGATGCACGCCAAGAATTAAAGTAATCAGACCCAAAGCCCCCTACGCGGTGTTCGTTGGTTCCATCGGAGCTAATAGCCCAAAGTTCCTCAATGGAATATGCGCAAGAACTGGCCCAATCGCGGACGCGGGTGAAGAAAATCTCTTGACCATCTTGGGACCAGCCAAGGGGTCGGTCCATGTAGAACTCGTTGTCGGTAAGTCGTTCGGTTGAACCGTCGCGTCGAATGACCAGAAGATCACTGTCACAGCCGGAACGCCTGCCGGTGTCGGTCAGAATTTTGGATCCGTCCGGGGAACAGCTGTCCCACGGCTCCATCGGCTGCCCGGCACATGATTCTTGGCGTCCGAAGGCTTCCTCTACTGCATTTGAGAGGGGCCTTTCGCCGTAGTTCGGTTCTGGTGAGGTGTATTCCATGATTTGTTCGACGGTGAAACCGATCGATTTGGCCATCGACGCCATTTCGTCTTTGTCACGTGCCCGCCGGATTTCTTCGAGAGACAGAACTTTTTCGGAGGGTTGATAGTTGAAGAAGGCATCAATGATTGCGTCTGGGAAGTCGTCAAGCGTCAACGGTTTCTCAGGTATTTCCGTGTCGATTCCTTGCTCAGTAAAAGGAATCTCAATCGTTTCAACTGTTTGCGAGGAACTAGATACTTTGACCGCTTGAGCTGTTTCTGGTGGTCCAGAGGCGACAGGTTCATCAAGGACGGTGGTGCCACCACACGCCGATACTGTTCCCAAGAGGCAAATAGCCAAGAGCTTCGTTACCCAAATTTTTGTCACAACTAAATCTTCGATGACTATTCGCCAATCGGAAATGAGGAAGGTTCCTCATTTCCAACGCGGGAACGTTCACCGATAGTTGCCCTATGAACAACAGTGCTGTGTCCGGTNTAGGTTGGGGTTCTAGGTGGTATTCGCGGTTAGCGATCACATGTGTCTTGTTGATGACTGCCTGTCAAGGGTCAACTCCCCCACCGTCGACTACTACTACTGAATCTTCGGCCTCGATTACCAATTCGAATCCCCCACCTCCCACCGTTGATCTCACCTTCGACGATCTTACGGATCTTGGTCTGACTCGCGAAGAAGCACTCGCTCCCTGTCGCGAAAAGCCTTTGAACTCTTATTGCGAAGACGCCCTCAAGCCCCCACCGTTCGACCTGGACGCGGTAGAGGAATTACTGATTGAGAACTTTGAGAATTTTCGGCTTGGCCAAAACGACGCGTGGCGGCTTTACTCAGAACAATGTCGCGACGGACTGAATCGTGAACTCTTAGTCGCAGAAGCGGCAAACCTGCGGGCCTATCTCACCGACAAGGGGTTGCCGCCATACAACCTGAAAATCGACATTCTCGACATCGTCGAAACATCTCCTGGCTTCGCTGAAGCGACCACTCAGTTCTTGTATTTGGGAGCAGCGGTCTCTGAACCAAAAACTCGGACGCTGACGTGGGAAGAAACAACTTTCTTATACGCGAAATCGGGTCACTGGAGGTGGAGGTTCCTTGATTGCGACAAACGGGAACTAAAAGCAGGCTGGCAGTGCAGTGAAGCCTTCGGGGAACACCGTCACATGTGTCTGCCCTTATGGGACAACACCCTTATCGAGGACTACGAATGCGATCTCAGCAACCATGAATTTTTTGGGCAGCTCTATCAGCTGATGACTGCGTCGGAAGAGTTCTCGTTCAACGATCCAGAACATCTTGAAAATATTTGTGACCACCGGATCGCAGCCGAAGCTATTACCTCAACAACATCTGGCTCAGTGCTTCCGTTCGATCCCGATGCAGTNGCTGCAGACATCACTGCAGCGTTCGATCAGTTTCGTCTCGGAAACAACGACGCTTGGCCATATGTGGCCAAGCCATGCCGGTTAGAGGAATGGGATAAGGAAAGTCAAAGCTGGGTGACCCGCCCCGAATATGTGGTCGCGGAAATGGCGAATGTGCGGGCCTACACCATCTTGTTCGGCTTAGAGCCCTCAGACCTACAAATCGAAGTTCTGGAAGTCATCGAACAGGGTCCTGGGATTGCTGAAGCCACCACCCGGCTCCTTCATCTCGGTGAGCCTCTAACTGATCCGGGAACTCAAGACCTGCAACTCGAAGACGGGGCCTGGAAAGGATTGAATTGCGACAAACGGGAACTNAAAGCAGGCTGGCAGTGCAGTGAAGCCTTCGGGGAAGACCGTGGAATGTGCATCCCATTGTGGATGAACATTGTCAGAGAGCAAGAATGCGAGCTCAACAACCCGAATTTCTTCCCTGAGGTCTACCGTCTCATCACCAGATCAGAACAAGAATTGGTGCTGAACGTGGAAGAAGAGTTGGACCGTATCTGCGACTCAGGGGCGTTAAGTAACAGCTGGGATTCATAGACCCTTTATTGGTCAAGTACGAAGTCGCGTACGTCTTGTTTTGTGATGAGTTTGTGGGTAACCAAAAAGGCAGCGAGCTCTTCCCTGTTGTTTAATTCGGTGAGGCATTGTTCTTCAATGCTTTCTTTGGTGCGCTGAATTTTGTTGTTGACCTCTTTGGCTGTGACAGCACCACCTCGTCGTTGAATGCGGGCTGATATGTCGGTCGCTGAGTTTCCGCTGCTGAAACGACTGGGGTAGAACATTGGTGCGCAGAGATGAGCGAGAACTTCCCGTCGTTCGTCCGGNANNTCGAAGTCGGCTGGCACAAAGTTTTGGGTGNCNCCTGATTCCGGANGGGCTAGTTCTGTTCCAGCGAACTTAATGTCGAGTGAATGTTCAAAAAACTTGCCAGGCACAACAACGGTGAACTCTGAGTCGGAGACAATGAGCTTGTCGGTTCGCGCCAGGGAACTAGAACCGATATCTCGNTGNACNTCTATNGNCNCGTACCNNCTNGTGTTNTCNANAANTAGCTCACTTGCNTCAANTCGTTCACTAATTCGAACCGCGTCACCAGAAATTGTTGAATCACGTAAACCTGCTGACAGAACCAGCCCATCGTCGGAAGGCTCACGTCCAGCCGAAACAGACTTGTTGACCGCTAGTTGGTGCAGTTCGCCGTTGCTTGGGTCACGATATGTGATTTCGAAAGACACGCGCGCCCTCACTGTTTCGGCTTCTTCTATAGATTGACAGGCAGCTTTGTTCTCTGCCACANCAACTGTCAGATCGCACCGTCGAAGGACCCAAAGTTCCAATGTCACAGTCTCGTTATCCGAATTGGGAGGCCCTAAGAGACTCTGACCCGAGCTTCATTGACGAATACACNCTCGAGGCACGGCTTGGTAGCGGTGGTTTTGGTGTCGTCTACGCCGCTACCGCTGCTGATGGTTCTCCTGTGGCGTTAAAGGTTCTACGACCTGAACTGTCCGACGATCCGGCTTTGCGCCGTCGCCTCGCCAGAGAGGCTGAAGCTTTGCGGCGAGTTGAAGGTGATCGCACCGTGCAAGTTCTTGACGTCGTTATTGATGACGATCAGACGTATCTAGTCATGGAGCGACTTGAAGGGGTAACCCTCGATGATCTGGTCAAAGACGAAGGGCCACTTCAAGCAGCTTCGCTGTGGTCGGTAGCTGAAGGTCTCATAGACGCTTTGGGTGACATTCACGCCGCGGGGGTTGTTCACCGCGATCTCAAACCATCGAACGTGATCGTGGGTCCAGATGGTGTCAAAGTTTTAGATTTCGGTATCAGTGTCATCGCTGAACAAACCAGCCTCACCCAAACAGGCGCTTTCGTCGGCACTGCTGCCTGGATCTCCCCCGAACAAATCAGAGACGAAGACGTTACAGAAGCAACCGATATTTTCAACTTCGGCCTCGTCATGGCATTCGCAGCCACCGGACGGCACCCATTCGGTACAGGTCGCAACGACGCGCTCATGTATCGAATCTCATCGGAAGAACCTGACGTAGATGATCTTGCTAGTCCACTCAAAGAGGCGTTATCGCTCTGTCTGCAACAAGACCCTCGTAATCGTCCATCGGTATCGGACCTCACCGAATTTATTGAGTCCAAAGGAGCCACAGAACTAACCACTACCCCGAAATTGGTGGGCCGCAAACTGGTGGCTGTGTGGGCGGCGATGATTGCTGTCGCCGCGATCGTCGGCATCGTGGTTTCACGGACCTCCGACACCGACCAGGTNACCGCGAACCCGCCAACTCCTGCTGTCACGATCATCGCTTCCGAAGAGCAGGCCGGCGACGCGACAGTCACTTCAGCAGAGTCACAGATCCAACCTGTAGTGGTTCAGCAACAATGTCAGGCCATCTCCGCACAAAACGACGTCGAAATCGAGACCGCGGATAGTCGCTACCGGAATGTGATCCCGCGAGCAGACCACACCTCTGACTTCTTATTCGACAACCTGCGATATGAAGGCAACAACCCTGAAATGAGAACAGCCACCGAGACCGCAGAACCGCAGTTACCGACAGCTGAAGAAGTCGCGGGCAGATGGCGAACTCTGATTCAAATAACTAACGGAATGTTCGTGCTCCGCGATTCCCTGTTCAGTCAGCAAGATCACCCTTTTAAACATGGAAGTCCGTGCGCTCTGATGATGCCGCCGAACTGGATAACTTCAGCGGTACTGGTCCCCGACCCCACACCTATGGAACCTCCCCCAGTTGATGACGAAAAGGCGTGGCAAGAAACCAGAGACGACCCGTCGACTCTGTTCGGGTCGTTTCCACCCAGCGAAGATCTCCTCAACTACGCCTCCCAACTGTCCACGGACCAAGACCCAACATTGCAGAACCAAATAATTGCTGCACGCTCCACTATTCGATTGCTTGGTTCTTTCGCTGATGAACTTCTCCGAACCCGCGACGAGTCGGGCGCTGACGCGGTCATAGACCGTGGAGCCGAGCTGATCNCCGCCGGGGACAATACCTATTTCGGTGATGTGCGAGGTAAGGCGATCCCGCTTATGGGGGTTCGACCATCTGAAGAGGACACCAACGAAAATAAGGGTTTCTGTATTCAGGGGTTGCAAGCCTTAGAAGACGCATGCGACAAGATCATTGAAACAGTTATGCGGCGGCGACTCGTCGACGGAGATTTAGCCCTCCAATACAGGTACCGCTACCCGTTTGACCTGTCATCTCCTNCGGAGAGACTTCAAGCCGTGACGACACTCTCTCGTGTTATTCCACCTGACGCTCCCCCAGGCGGAGATGTCTGGCTTTGGATCTGGGGCGGCCGTGACACCGATGTTTACTCCATCGACGTATTCGAAGAGGAACTCCAGTCCGAAGAGATAGATCTGAACCGCCTCAAGTTCTACGCAAAACCTGCGTCTGAGATCAGAGGGAACAGCGCCGCGGAACAGTTCGAGAGTCTCATTGACCGTTACGACGGCTACGGGGTGGCGCTGAGCGTTAACACCGATGCGTTGGGTGTATCGAAATGGATGCAATAGAGGTAGTTGGCGGGATTGAAACCTGACTGGTTGAATCCCATCAGTGATTTAGGTGGATCGATCGAAGAGACCGCTTTCGAGATACTTCAAACCGCTATCGCAGTTAAAGGTCACGACTGATGAATCTGGNCCCAGTTCGTTGGCGAGTTCGACAGCGGCGCACACGTTAAGGCCGGTAGAANTNCCNCANAGCAAGCCTTCCTCNACNGCTAATCGTCGGCACATTTCCATAGCTGCGGTCTCGTCCACCGTCCGAATTTCTGTGCAACGTTCACGGTCAAGGAACGGTGGTTCGAAACCGACTCCTATACCTTCAACTCGATGTGGGCCTCCCACACCGGTCGTCAATAGNGGAGATTGTGCTGGTTCGAGCGCGATCACATCTGGATGAACTCCNTTACCATCAAGCCCGTTGACGGCTCCCATAAGNGCTCCNCCCGTNCCAACCCCAGCACAAATGACGTCGACCATCCCGCCAGTCTGNTCAGNNATCTCNACACCCATTGGTTCATACCCCACTAACACGTCNNGGGAACCAAACTGATCGGTNTAAAANCAGNCNTCCTNNNAANCNAGTTNTTGTGCNCNGCTCTTCATGCGACCNATNAATTCAGGTGTGATCGCTCCNCCTTCACTTTCNTCAACAATGACTTCTGCNCCATATGCACGCATCGAACTCAACTTCGCCTCCGANAACGCGTCGGACGAAACTGCNANAAACCTCAAACCGAGNCGGGCAGCAACNAAAGCNAGNGCTGTGCCGGTGCTTCCANCTGTGNANTCNACGACCCTGTCNCCNGGTTGGACGTCACCCCTTTGAATNGCTCGTCCGAGAACCGCAACCGCCATGCGGTCCTTGTAACTTCCCGTCGGGTTNACNGACTCCANCTTGAGCCACACCGTCCCGCATCCATTANGAACAACATTATTGAGTCGCACCAGTGGGGTCCCACCCACCGACTCTGACAAGACAGTGTCTGTTACNTGCACGGAACCAAATGTAGTGGCGGCCATCCAGAAGCGAGATGATGACACCTCAGTTACTAATCGTCATCGCTTACTGTGCTCAACGAAAGAAGCTCAATGGTTTCCCTTTGGGCATTCAATTTTGGTTCGGTACGCGCAAAGTCACCATCGTCACCGTCGCGTAGCAACCCGATCGGGTTGCCCTGCTCCACAAAACCCAGATATGGGCCCCCAAAGTCGTAACCGATGAGACGTTGCAACTGTTCAGGGAAATGCCGTGCAACCTCCGGCGGTGAAGAAAGCACCTGATTTTCCTCCTGGCGAAGCCAACCGAGGCTGTAGTGGAGCCCCATTC
Source organism: Acidimicrobiaceae bacterium (assembly GCA_002708935.1). Lineage (GTDB taxonomy): Bacteria > Actinomycetota > Acidimicrobiia > Acidimicrobiales > Poriferisodalaceae > MedAcidi-G3. The sequence continues at coordinate 15,441 of PAPO01000009.1, forward strand.
CGGTGCGCACAGCGTCTGTATGATTTGCCTCACTTCCGTGCCAAACACTGCTCGTGTACAACAAGAGGGAACCTTTCGGCATCACCGCTTGCACAAGCTCATGGGCTTCGGGTGTGCGTTCTTGTGGCCAGCGGTGTGAGCCAGGGGCGACGAGGGTGGCACCGTTTTCTTCGGTGAAATCGGTGTAGGCCCAGAACGCGGCGAGGGTCATGGGCGGCGCTGGGTGCCGGATCGGGTAGATCTCACCATCGCGATGTATCTCTTGGCGCACCTCCCCCGGCATCAGTTCGACGAGCATCGTGACGTGCAACCTGTAGTTCACACAGTTGGGGCCAAGCACCCCATCGCACACCGCGAGCAGTAACGGGTCTATCGCCAGCTCACAACACGTCTCTGATTTAGTGAGCAATCCGTTACGTCGCCTTGAGGTCCTTCCCGCAAACTCCGTACGACCCAACGGCGCTGTGTCGAGGTAGGGCTGGAGTTCTGAATGAAGTTGTTGCATGCGAACGTCATCAACATGGTGTTCAACGATGACGCAACCGTTCGAGTCAAGCTCTGCGACAAGTGCTGCTGCCGAAACGTTTCGGTCGAAGGTGGTAATGGCTGGGACCTCGGTCACCCAGATGACCCTACTCTTTGCGAACTGGCACAACGCCATCAACACTGGACCAGCATCAAGACTCAAGATTGCGGCAGCTACCGAATAGCTAGACGTCAGCTTCTAGCGTTTTACCGCTGGAAGCTTCAAGGCTGTCGCAACGGCCAATGCAACAACTACAGCCAAATACAGAAACGTGGACTTAAACGAGCTTGCGTCTGCGGTACTTCCGATAATGGCGACAGCAACAGAAATACCGATGGCGCCCGACAATTGCCGAGCTGTTTGGGTAACGGCACCTGCCACACTGAAATCAATTGGGTCGACTTCAGTTACAGCCGCTGCCGCTAACAGTGTCGGACCCGAACCTATTCCGAGTCCCATCAACAACAAAGCGGGAAACACGTCAATATAAAACGTCGGGTTATTACCAGCGTTTTGGTACAGCCACAGGCACCCCAGGATGAAACAACACATACCGGGAACAGTTACCCGACGATGCCCGAAACGGTCCGCCAACCGACCAGAGAAAAGAGCAGTTGTGAAAGCCATGCCGGCTAGGACGCTTATTCCGAAACCCGTCCTGACTGTTGAGTAATTCGCGATTTCGGTCAGATAGAGAACGACCGTCAACATTGATGAGAAAAACCCAAGCCCAAACAAAAACAGTGCGAGGATCGCTATTCGGAACGAATGTATTGCCAGCAATGCCCGGGGCAGAACTGGATCTGCATGCTGAGTGATGCGGAAGCTGAGAAACGTCACTCCAATAATCGTGCAGGCGACCAAGCCAAGGATCCCTGGCGATGCCCATCCCCATTCGCTTCCTTTAACGATCAACAGGGCTAACCCCGCTGTGGTTGCGGTAATGAGGACCGAACCGACGAGGTCTGGGCGCTGCGCTGCGGGGTCGCGGTCACTCTCAGGTAATACGCGCGCACCCCAGATCAGAGCACCGATGCCGATCGGGATGTTAAGAGCGAATGCCCAACGCCAAGAACTGAGTTCGATAACGAAACCACCGATTATTGGACCAACGACCGAAGAAAGAGCCAACGTCGAACTCCAAATCGTTACCGCAGTTGCGCGACGTTCAGCGGGCCAGGCAGCTATCGCTATGCCCAGAGATGCAGGAGCTGCCATTGCCGCCCCGATACCAATAACGCCTCGAGCGGCAATCAATAACGAAACAGTAGGTGCAAGAACTAGCAGAGCCGTCCCGACAACCAAACAGATGAAGCCGCCGTTGAGTACTCGAACACGTCCAAAACGGTCCGCGAAGCGTCCACTTACGATCAAAGCGCCTGCATAGGTGAGCATGTAAAAAGTTAGAGACCAGGAAATGTCCGCTGTGCTCGCAGACGAGAAACTCTCCTGAATATTAGGGATAGCGACATTAGTGATTGATAGGTCAATCCCGATCACAAAGTTTGTTAGGCACGTCGCAACAAGAATCTTCCATGCNGTAGANGAAACTTTGGTTAGTTCGGNCGAACGATCTTCAGNGGTCACTACTTTGATGATAGCCACTACCGAGNGCTGGACCTAGGTAAACCAACTGAGGTCCTCGGTTCTTTGTTGGCGCCGNTCTAGNTTGGTCAAATGCGTCGGATCCACCTACGAGTCGTCACCTTTTATGTGTTCACTTTGGCTGTTCTGGGTTGCGGCAATAGCTCAAGTTTCACACCATCAGAAACCGGCCTGACCGACGTTCAACGGACCTGGTGTTCCGAACACGCAGAGGCTCACGGCGAGGCTGCGTCATCGCTTGGTATCTCCTTTGTTGGGGATTACATACGGGCTTCAAGTGAAACACCTGGGCCAGAAATTACGGATCTTGAGCCACCATTTCTCGCTATCCCCTCCGGTAACGACGAGTCTCTGAAGTACCGTCTCCAGTTTGAGAATGGCGAAGACTTCAACCGCGCTTGCCAAGCGGCTATCGACGCCGCCAACTAGTCCAGCCGCCGGTGGGGCGGGGACCGTTCAACTTGTGAGAGAGTTTTCTCAAGGGGGAACTTATGCCAGCAAACGAGAAAGTCGTAAAAGCGTTTCTATATGGCGCAGATACCAGTGTTTTCAGTGACGAAGGAAAATTGATCAACCTGCTACCTGAGCCAATTCCGTTCGGAGGGATCTATGTAGGGCCCGCAGGCGCGGACGAATATGTGAGTTTGATTCAGAACAACATCAGACTTGGGCACCTCAAAGCCCACGAGATAGTCAACGACAATGACCGAGTGATTGTCATTGGAAGCGAAAGCGGACATTTCTTACACAACGATCAGCCATATGAGATGGATTGGGTTCACGTGAACACTGTGGTTGACGGAAAGATCATAGAAATGCGGGAATACAACGACACCGCCGCGTTGCTTCAGGCATACAACGCCCCGTCATCTCAATAAACCAGACGAGAAAACTTGGACCACAGTCACACTGGTCCGACGAGGTCGACCGGTCTGTTTGTTAGCCATCTAAGCTCACCACATGACCGTCGACCCCAAAAAAAATGTCGCTGCTGAGGTAGCTGCGGCAGCTGACACCATCGTTGATCTTTCTCATCAAGTGTGGAACAACCCAGAGGTCGCCTTTGAGGAATATGAAACAGCTGCGATGACATCACAGATGTTGGCTGAGGCCGGGTTCGAAGTCGAAACTGAGATCACTGATTTACCAACGGCGTGGAGCGCCACCTACGGAACAGGCGATTTAACTGTCACCATCTGCGCCGAACTTGATGCACTGCCCGATATTGGTCACGCCTGCGGTCACAACATCATCGCGGCCGCCGGAGTCGGGGCCGGTCTTGCGCTCCAAAACGTGGCGGACGATCTGGGGCTTACCGTTCGAGTACTCGGAACTCCTGCCGAAGAGCAAGGAGGAGGCAAGATTTTGATGCTGGAGAGAGGTGCTTTCGATGGCACAAATCTGGCAATGATGGTTCACCCCGCACCCACTGAGGCCGACCAGTTTCCCACACTCGCCATCTCTCAATGCGACTTCCACTTTCATGGTCGAACCGCACACGCATCTGTGACACCTCATATGGGTGTCAATGCGGCAGACGCTATAACCGTGGCCCAAGTCGGATTGGGTCTCCTACGACAGCATCTCGATCCTGCCGACCAAGTGCATGGCATCGTCACCAAGGGAGGAGAAGCTGCCAACATTGTTCCCGGCAGCGCCTCCGCACGCTACTTCTACCGGTCAACAGACCTTGAAGCGCTGTCTCGACTTGAACCTCGGATCAGAGCCTGTTTCGAAGCGGGAGCAACAGCAACAGGAGCCACCTTGGAAATCGAGTCATTGGGACCGCCCTATTCAGAGTTCGTCCACGATCTCGACCTCGTCGACAAATACCGGAAAAACGCTGAAACCCTTGGCCGAACCTTTGACACGACACCTCGTAAGGGCGCAGGGTCCACCGACATGGCCAACGTGTCGCTCCTCATGCCGACAATCCATCCGATGTTGGGACTCGACTCCGGGTCAGCAGTGAATCATCAACCCGAGTTCGCTGCCTACTGTCGAACACCTGTCGCCGATCAAGCCGCACTTGATGGAGCGGTAGCGATGGCCTTAACAGCAGTGGACGCTGCGACAGATGACAGCACCAGAACCCGTTTATTGAAACAAGAGACCTCCTACAGTCAGATACAGCAGTATCCCTGGACCTTCTAGACGACGTGGGTCCCAGGCGGGTTCATCGACCTCGGGGCGGTCCTTTGTCTTTTGTTAGGGTCTTCCGCTAGGGCAACAACAACCAAGGTGGCAAACATGGCCTTATACATGATTCATTGGAAACTTACTTCCGACACAAAAATGGAAGCAGCTACAAATTTTGGACAGATGACAGAAGCGGACGATGACGCCGATAGTGGTGACGTCAATATGCTCGGTCGCTGGCACGACTTTGCCGGCGAACAGGGCTGGGCAATTTGCGATTCACCAACAGTCACTGATGTCCAAGCATGGCTATTTAACTGGGGTTCCCTCATTAGCTCCGAGATCACTCCAGTTCAAAACGACGCTGAGATTCGGGCCATGTTCCAAGCCAAACTGGGATAAACACAGTTTGTTCCAAGAATGCAAGGCCGCCCTTCGGGGCGGCCTTCAGCAGCTTGAGGTGACTCACTTGATCTCGCCCACCAGAAACTTATGTGGCAATGCCACATCTGGCGGCGGGCCCGCCACAAGAAAGTCCCATGATGAGAAGCACCACCAAAGGAATTAGACAAAATTCCGTCACTAAATTCACTGACTACGGGAGTGTCGGGTGCATAGGCCTGCCAGACTGTGCCCATGAGTTCCTGTTTACTGCTCGCACTAGCTGTCTTCGGTCTTGGTATGTGGGCAGGAAGGCGCCCAACATCGGACACTCAACCCGAGATTGATGACGGAACACCTATCGAACTAGATGATCCGCCTTGGAAGCAACGTTTCGAAAGACCCTGGAGCTGAACCATCCGAGAAATCGGACGGTCTCTATCTAGCCGATCGGAGACCTAGTGCCTGCGATTGATTACTAGAACCTTTGTCGTCCACTACATCTGCTTATGAGAGCCGCAGATGGAACGGCTCCTGGATCGACGAGATGACTGTTCCTTCGATTGGTGGGACCGGTCCCAGAGACTCGAAGGTCTGGTATCTGGTCAGCAAAGCGTCGAGAGCGAGGCGCGCTTCAAGGCGGGCTAAGTGGGCTCCCAGGCAGTGATGGAGACCCCATCCAAAGGTCAGATGCGGATTGGGGTCACGGTCCAGCATTAGCTGTCCTGGGTTGACAAAAAAATCAGGGTCGTGGTTTGCGGCAGCGACGCACAGTAGGACGTTGTCACCCACTTCAAGAGTCCGTCCTCCTCTTTCGTGCGCGACGGCGACCTTTCTGTACATGCTCCGCGTCGGCCCAAGCACGCGAAGAAACTCTTCGAGAGCTGTTTCTTTGTCGCTCACTCGTAGTTGCTCGACCAGCTCAGGTCGACTCGCTAGTAAACCCATCGTGTTCATAAGCAGCGACGTTGTTGTTTCGTGACCGGCGAACAAAATGAGGGTGCAAGCGCCAACTAGTTCAAGATCAGACAATTCGTCGCCTGCTCCCTCCACCAGCAGGGTCATCAAGGTCCCGGAAGGGTCAGAACGTTCGCGGTCGATCAGCTGTTGAAAGAACTCGCTGAATTCTCCGGCCGCTGCGGTCGCTTGCTGAGGTGCTGTCACATGTGGATCGGTGGCAAACACGATTGTCGCCAAGTCATCGGACCAACCTTGAAACCGGTCTCTTTCTTCAGCTCGAACTCCGAGAACCTCTGCGATCACCCATGCAGGGAGTGGTCCGGCGAAGTCTTTTCGGACGTCGATCTCTCCGGTCAAGCCGTCAACGATTTCTTCGACAACTCGACTGACAGTCTGTTGAAGGTTCGCGACTCGCCTTGGTGTGAACACATTGCGTAACGGATCTCGGAGGTGTGTGTGGAGCGGTGGGTCGCGAAACACCATCCAGCCGCCTAAAAGTTCAACCACTTTCGCGAAGCTTGACGGGCGATGTTGTGCAACCCGTTCCAGGGGCGTGACTCTGTCGGCTGAAAGTAACTTCCCATCACGAAAGGCTTCGCTGAGTTCTACATGACCAAGAATTACCCATGCCCGGTGAGCGTTACTCCATTGGACCGGTCCCAGGTCACGGAAGCGCGACCAGTAGGCGTGTGGGTTCTCAACACTGGCGGGATCATTGAGGTCAATACCGCTCATTCATCTGATCCTAGTTCGGCAACCTCCGCGCCTTGGGTTCGATTCCGCTCGGTCCGAATGAGAAGTCGGCCACTACTGGCCACTCAAAGAAATGTGGCGGGAAGTCAACTGCGTGGAAGTTCGGACCAAGGTAATTCGCGTTGTTCTTTCTCACCCGGTTCTCTCGGCAATCCGAGCACTCTTTCCCCGACAATATTTCTCTGAACTTCGTCACTGCCGCCCGCTATTGATTGAGCGGGAGTGAACATTGAATAGGCGTGGAAAAGACCGTCAGTTGGGGCGTCTTCGCCGTAAAGCATCCCGTGCGCTCCCATCGATTCGAGTCCGACATCGCGAATTTCTCGTCCCATATCGGACCCAAGAAGTTTGAGGGTGGAAACTTCAGGACCTGGCTGACCTCCTGATTTGATTTTCGCTGCAGCGCGCATGCCAGACCATTTGGAGGTTCGACGCATTTCGAGAATTCTTGCCAATGTCTGTCGGACTTGTGGATCTTTTGTGGCGTCGAATTGCGCTGTCACATCGTCGAGAACCTTTGTGACTCCTCCGCTCAAGGCAAGAGAGAANCCATCGTTTTTCGATGAAACTGTCTCACTGTATTGACGAACGCTCATATTCAGGTCGATCGCACCGAACGCCGCTGTTTCTCCCATTCCGGCGTTATCGGGGTCACGTTCGTGTGAGAGTGTTGTCATGGCGACGCGCCACCCATCACCTAGGTCTCCTAAACGGTCGCTTTCAGCAATTCGGGCGTCGTTTAAGAAGACTTCATTGAATGCGGCGTCTCCTGTCATCTCTCTGAGCGGCCTCACATCGACACCCTCTTGGTCCATGTCAATGAGGAAGTATGTGATACCGCGATGCTTCGGTTGTTGTGGGTCAGTTCGAGCTATGAGGATCCCGTATTTCGCCCATTGTGCCCCTGAGTTCCATACNTTTTGGCCGTTGACTACCCATTCATCGCCGTCNCGACTTGCTCTTGTTGCCAAGCCAGCCATGTCTGATCCTGCGCCGGGTTCTGAAAATAGTTGGCACCAAATGTCGCGGCCGTTCACTATGCGCGGGAGGTATTTTGCCTGTTGTTCTTCGGTCCCGTAATGCATGATCGTAGGAGCGGCAAGAAAAGTTGACACGCCGTTTGGTGGGCCAAACGCCCCGGCTTCGCGTCGAGCTTGTAACGCNGCCTTTGTCGCTGCAGAAGATAGGTCTCTTCCACCGAACCCTTCTGGCCATGANGGGAANGCCCATCCAGAGTCTGCTANAAGTTGCCACCAATCGCCGAGAGGCATGTCTTGATCCCAATATTGCGCGAACCATTGCGCAGCATCTTCTTTGGCCGCTTCTGGGCTCATTGATGTCACAACTCCATCTTAAGACAGCGCTTCCTTGTGAATCATGCCGACTGATTTTAAGCCCGGTCAACTTCGCATCTGAGGTTGTGTAGTTGCTTGATCTCCCGAAATTCTATGAAAATAGGAACCTGTTTAGGGCGAGACCCAGAGTGGTAAAGAATACGAAAACAGCGATACCAACTCTCGGACCGTACTTGCGGTACAGAAACACCGTCAGCGACCAACGGCTGACGTAGTTTGGGTCATGCAGTTGTTTGAGCTTTGCCGTTAAAGCAAGGCATGGACATCCCATGAGTCCGATCTGTAAAGCAACTGTTGTGACTACGATCGAAACGTATAACTCGCCAGTGAATCGGGCGGAACCCCAGAGCACTAGCGCTATCACGAACGGCATATGTACAAGGTCAATAAGATGTCCGAGTACCCAATACACCTTCGTATCAATGCGGCTTTTTGTCATTGAGACAGCAACGCCCTTCAAACAAATGCAATTGCCAAAATGCAAAGCAACAAAACGCTAATCGCCGGTGCAGCTTTCTTGGGGCGATCACCGACACGAAAGTGCATTCCGATAGCTCCCAGCATCAAAATAGCCAGAACAACTGCAGCGGGCTGAGCGATCAGGTCTACCCAAAGCCCAACGATCANCAACACAGCCAAGGAAACTTTCGCAGCCCCAACCAGATAGACGGTGCTTTTAGGAAACCCGTAGACATCGAATTCTTCGGGCAGGTTTTTTGCTTCGCCGCCCCGGTATTCGGTTTCTTTGTTGAATCTAAGGATCCAAACATTAAGGATCCAAAGGGCTGCTCCGATTTGGCCAACTGTTCCAACCACAGACACCGGCGGAGCCTAACGGCATCCATTTCTCAGGACTCACGGTCCTTGAGGGCCCAGAATGTCTGATTCATTTGAGTTCGTCGTCGCAGCGACCGAACAAAAATCCGGCTCTTCTCAGCACCTAGACGACTAATAGACCATTTGGGTGGACAGCAGNCGATACCGGTGGTCTTGAGGTGGGCCCTCAATCTTGTTGANGTTTGCGCCGCNCCTCGCGGCCTTGGAGCCAAGGGATNACNCCGCAGGCACTAACGGCCAANAGCATCANNATNAATAGAAATGTTTGCACCGGGTCGACTCCCCTGTTGTCCCTTTACTCTCGATCGTTCGCTTCTAATCCTCGCACCGATCTACGACATTTTAGGTGAGCGAAAATGAAACTAGTTCGAGAAAGTCATTGTTGTCGTTGCGGGCGCCGCATAGCTGAAACCCTGAGATATAGAGTTACGACCATCAAACAAGACCGAAGAACGGCTAGGCGCAAGTCATGAAAATAGGGTGGGCGTCGATGGGGGATCTTTTGCAAGATCCTATTACGGGCCAAATTATGTCCCAGGCTGACCGTCACCGAATGTTGGTCGAAGGAGCGGTGACGGCAGAACAAGCAGGGTTTTGGAGTGCGTCGCTCGGCGAGCACCACTTTTGTGACTACGTGGTTTCTGCTCCACCGGTGGTTCTGGCCGCAATCGCCGAACGAACCTCAGAAATTCGACTTGGAACTGCTGTCGCACTGGGCGCGAATAACGACCCGATTCGCCTCGCCGAGGATTACGCAACGCTGGATGTCCTTTCGGGAGGTCGAGTAGAACTGGTCGTTGGTCGCGGCAATCTGTACGAACACACCTATGACGCGTTCGGGCAAGATCCCGGGCTTTCACGACCAATGTACGAAGAGCGGGTCAGTCTGCTGGTCGACGCACTACGAAACGAACAGTTGGATTGGTCGGGGGAATTCCGACCCCCGTTTCATAACTACACAACCCAACCGCGACCACTTCAGGATCCTCTCCCAATATGGGTAGGAGGGGGCAGCTCGATTGAGTCCGCGG
>PAPO01000010.1 GCA_002708935.1 Acidimicrobiaceae bacterium
ACCAAGATCGGCTATTACAAGGCTGCTGAAATCGCCCAAACAGCGCACGCCAACGGAACAACGCTCAGAGATGAAGCGGTGACGCTGGGACATCTCACGGCTGAAGAATTCGATGAAATCGTTGTCCCCGAAGAGATGGTAGGGAAACTTTTCTAACTACCGCTCTGAGGCCGGGCCGTACCGATTAGCTTCGATCTGGCCTCTCTGACACATGAAAAAGATGATGAGAAAGACAAGCGGCGTGGGAACTATCCCAAGCGGTAGCCACCAGCCACTTCGTCCTATGTCATGAAGACGTCGAACCGTTATCGACAAGTTAGGAACGAGGACCGCGATCGCATACAAAATGCTGAGACTTCCCAACGGTGAACCTAAATTACCGAGGATCCAAAACATCGCCCCAAGCATCAAGTTCCCGGCAGCAAACCACCAATATTCAGATCGGCTGGCTCGGCCATGGAAGTGCGCATACTTAAGCAAGCCACCGATGTAATTCTCAACTAGGCGCATAGACGGACCGTACAGCAATACGGATGGTGAGGCATTCCAACCTCTAGGCGTGCTGTACTAGGAGTCATCACGTAAAAGAAAGAACTGGCGTCAGGGGGCATGGTGGATACGAAACTTCCGTTAGTTCAGGTTCCAATCGTTGACTACGGAGCCGATGAGAGCGACATGGTCGCCTATCGAGAACGCGGTACGGCCCGCGCCCTCGAATTAGATAATCGAGGGCCAATCCGATTCGGAGTTGACGGACGTTTACATCCTGAAATTATCGACTCGTACAGTCGAAACGGCTTTTATGTCTTCACTGACGTTCTAGAAGAGCAAGAGCTCAAAGAAATCGAGGCTGATGTTGCGGCGATGCTCGAAAGATCACCGGTCAGTAAAGACGCGGAGGTCGACAAATACGGCAATCCGGCTTTAGGCGCAGGTCTTAAAGCTAGAAACATCAGTTGGGTTCGCCCTCTTTCAGACCCTCTCGGTGGAACCGATGCTTCCTACGGTCGTCATGAAGCAAAAATGAATGAGCCTGCTCCGCCTGTCGAGGCCCCAGATCATGTTGTTCAATTATTTTTAGGTTCACTTCAGTTTTCGGACGCATGTCTGCGCCTTTACGGACACCCTGAACTACTTAAAGTTGCTGAAGCCGTCAACGGGCCCGATTTCACACCCTTTAACGAAGCTGTGTGGGTCAAGCAGCCGGGTCTAGGTGGTTCCGTCGCTTGGCATCAAGACGGTTGGACCCATTGGGATAGCCCTGAACTAGACGACCACACTCATGGATTCAATTTCATGGCTCAGCTATACGGTTGCGATGCGACGAACGGCCTCTGGGTTGTCCCAGGCTCGAACCGTATGGGCAAAGTCAACATAAAGAAGATGGTCGAGGAGGCTGGTTCAGATCGACTCCCTCAAGCAGTGCCTATGATCTGCGATCCGGGAGATGTAGCCATGACAAGTCGCCAGGCGATTCATGGCTCTTTCGCCAACACCAGCTCAAAAGTCCGGGTGACCATTAACTTCGGATTTCATCGCCGATCCTCGGTTCTCGGCATACGAAGTGGAGGCGTACATAATCCCATCTCTGAGTACGACGAGGAATACATCTTTGAACGCTCAAAGGCCATCGCCTGGGGTATCGATGCTCGTTCGCAACATTTCCCTAACGAGGATCGCTATGTTTACGAACCGTTCAGAGGCCTTGAAGATCAATTCATTTGGAGCGATGAAACAAAATCTCATCTTCGTGATTACAACTTGCGGGACATAGGGATCTGATATGAGCGTGCTCACATACGAACTCGACGGGCACGTCGGACTGTTGACCCTGAACCGTCCTGATTCTCGGAATTCACTTAACCCAGAACTCATAGTGAGGCTCACCCAAATCTGGGAACAGGTCAAAGAGGATCCGAATGTTCGGGTTGTGGTGCTTACAGGAGCGGGTGATTCGACTTTTTGTTCTGGTTTCGATCTGGGTACCACGATCCCGCTCATCACAGGAACCCGAGAGCCAGCAGACGAGTTTGAGGAGGCAATAAAAGCCGATAGAGATCTGTTACGCAGAGCAACTCTCGTTGGCCACGACATTGGCATACCGATCGTCGCAGCAGTCAACGGACATGCTATTGCCGGCGGTATGGAATTATTGCTCGCTTGTGACCTTCGGGTGGTTGCTCAAGGAGTAAAGCTGGGTCTGTCTGAGGTTGCCTTAGGACTCATTCCGGGCATGGGCGGCACTGCCCTACTTCGTCGACACCTGCCGAGTGCCTTGGCAATGGAAATGTTGCTTTGTGCGAAACCCATTATTAGTGACGATCTAGCCGAATCAGGATTATTCAACCGCCTAGTTCCAGCATCGGAGACTTTGACTACAGCGTTAGATATTGCTCAAACTGTGGCGTCGAATGCTCCATTGGCTGTCCAAGCAGCTCGACAGGTGGTTCGAAAGTCAGCGGATCTAGAGGAGTCAAAAGCTCTACTTCTCGAAACTGAGGCCGGAGAGGCGTTGACCCAGACAGAAGACGCTACCGAAGGACCACTCGCCTTTATGGAGAAACGGCAACCTAAGTTCCACGGCCGCTAATTTTCAGCAGGTCAAGCAACCACACCAATTGGTGAGCTCCAAATCATGGCGGTCCACTAGCCATCTGGGCTTAAACCCTCGTTTAGCTGATCTCTGGCAACTCAAGAATGTGGGCTTCCTCCACACAGGTCTTTCGGTAGCGAAACATCTCCTTCGCACCGTCTGCATTAGGTAGGTCGAGAAACGCTTTATGGCTCGGATACCACACAGCTAGCAATTCGTGAAAACCTTCAAGGCTGCCGACAACGGACCCCTGCACCTCCGCTCGCCATAGAACAGAACCGCCAATAGCTTCGACCGAATGAGTTATGGCCTCCATATATGAGAGGTAGCTTTGCCCGACAGGGAAGTTAACTTCGGGCCGATACCTGTTGATGTTCAACATCACTAAGGGTTTACCCTCAGACATTTCAGCCAACTTATTTAGTCTCGCCATCTGTTGTTTCGTCGAAGTGTTGTTGCGATCCATGACAGCACGCTACTTCCAACAAGTCAGTTGTGAGAACGACAGCGCCTACGCTTTAGGGATATCTGTTGAGGGGAAAGGCGGAGTGTGATGACACCCTTGGAATACTTTGGCGCTTCTTTTCACGATGATGCCTGGCGCCTGCAATTACCCACCGACATTCACGGTGCCTTCGGGGGGGTTACTGGAGGCGCCTTGGCCGCCGCATCTATTGCATTGGGCCGAACAGTTGAATCTGGCCGGGTTGCAGCGGGCATCGATATTCACTTCCTCCGCGGTTTATCAACCACCCAAGCGACAGTCCATGTCACAACCCTGTCGTCTGGTCGAAGCCTCACAATTCTTAGAGTCGAATTCAGCGATGCTTCCGGAAAACCGACAACTGAAGCACGCGTTGCCTTCGCTGCCCCCGAAACCCTGCGAACTGACATAGAAGCAACTAACTACGACGACGGGCTTTTAGGACCCCCTTCGTCAGACTTGTCGGCTAGCGCTAAACCCTGGCGAAAACCAGAGGGCGTCGAAGTTCCTATCATCGACACTGCCCACCCAAGAGCTGCTCGCGTCGATACCTCAATTGCGACCCTCGTCACGATTCCGTGGGACGCAACTCACGACGGTAGCGAAGGCTCTTGTCTAGCAGCTGACCTTTCAGTCGGCCCTCCTGTCGACGCCGCCATCCCTAAAGGCAATTGGGTTCCACACCCCAACCCTGATTTGTCGCTTCGATTTTGCGGACCTGTCACTGATGACAATCTCGTTGCTGTCGCGATATGCCGCGAAATTTCTGGCGGACTTGCATCTGTTGAGACGGAAGTCTGGCAAGAACAGTCCCTAGTGGCCAAAGGAATCTCAACAAGTCTTTTGTTAGCTAAATCCTGAAGGTCGACTACTCAGCCAATCATCCGATACCTGAATGCCTTAGGATCGTGCTTGGAGTGTCGTGGAAGCCTCAGAGGAGGGCCAGCTATGAAGTTCGGGATGTTGTACGAGTTGCAACTACCAAAGCCTTGGGACGAAGAAGCAGAGTTACGTCTCATTGAGGAAGCAACGGAGCAAATCGTTTTAGCTGACAAGATTGGTATCGATCATGCTTGGGCAGTGGAGCATCATTTTCTTGAGGAATATTCCCACTGCTCTGCTTCGGATGTGTTTCTTGCGTCTCTAGCTGCAAAAACCGAGCGCATCCGAATTGGCTTAGGTATTCGACAAGTGATCCCCAACTACAACCATCCGTCTCGCACCGCCGAAACAGTCGCCATGCTGGACCTAATTTCGAGAGGGCGGGTTGAATTCGGTATCGGAGAGGGAGCAACTCGCCTAGAGCTTCGAGGCTACGAAATCAACGCCAAACGCAAGCGAGAACTGTCGTTAGAGGCCGCCGAGCAAGTGGCAAACATGATGGTGATGGAACCCTATCCAGGTTTCGAGGGCGAAGGTTTCTCAATGCCTTGCCGCAACGTTGTGCCCAAACCTATGCAAAAGCCTCATCCTCCTATGTGGATAGCATGCACGAACCGGTCCACTATTGAAGTCGCGGCACGAAATGGTTTAGGCGCACTCGCGTTTAGTTTCGTCGACCCCGACGAAGCAACAACCTGGGCAAACACTTACTACGACATCATCAAAAGCGAAGAATGCGTGCCGCTAGGGCACACCGTGAACGCCAATTTGGCGATGGTGGCTGGTTTCAGCCTCCACAAAGATGCTGATGAAGCAATGCGTCGCGGCATCGACGGCTTCCAGTTCTTCCGGTACGCAGTTAACGCCCTTGTCGCCAACGAAACGCGGCCAGGTCGCAGCAACCTATGGGGAGAGTACGAAGAGCTCAGAGGACCTGACTTACCCACTATCGGTGCCCCCGGTATCGGAACTCCTGAGGACTACACAGCTTTGGTGAAACAATTCGAATCAGCTGGTGTTGATCAGGTGATCTTCTTGCAGCAAGGCGGCAAGAATCGACATCAAGACATTTGCGAAAGTCTCGAACTGTTTGGCGAAGAGGTTCTTCCCCACTTTGCTCCTCACAGGGATCAACGAGTCGCAGACAAGGACGCCGAACTGGCTCCCTTCATCGAAGCGGCGCTCGAAAGAAAGCAGTGGATGGCCCCACTCGCCGACGACGAAATCCCTATCGTCCCGCCATCTCAGGCACGAGAGTCGTTCTACGTAAAGTCGTAATAACTAGTCGGATTTCAGCATCCTCGCGAGAAAACTGTTGATATCGGACCGCGCCTGTTTCGCGACCGCGGTTTGAGCTGCAAAACCATCAAATCCGTGCGGAGCGCCGGGGTAAACGTGAAGCTCGACAGGCACACCAGCATGATTGAGTCTTTTCGCATATTCGATGTCTTCGTCCGCGAATCCGTCGAGGCTTCCCGTCATGACGAAAGCGGGCGGCAGGTTGCTTAGGTCCGGCTCCCTGGCTGGGGCAGCATGGCTGGGGACGGCATCGGTTCCGAACAACTCACCAAGATAGGAACTCCACCCGAAATAATTTGATTCCGGGTCCCATATGGGGACCTGCCACCCAGCGGTTGTGGTCGCTCTGGTGTCATCAATCATTGGATAAATGAGGAGCTGATAGTCGATCTCGAATTCACCTCGGTCGCGAACGAGCAAGGCAAGTGCAGCTGCCATCCCGCCGCCCGCACTTGGACCGCCGATGCCGATTCGGTTCACGTCAACCCCGACTGACTCCCCATTTTCTTTCAACCACTTCAGTCCTGCATAGGAATCCTCGAGACCACTTGGGTAGGGATATTCGGGAGCCAAGCGGTACTGCACAACTGCGCCCACTAGACCGAAACGTGGACACCACCGATCGAAACGATCATCATCTTGCTCAGGGCTACCCAATACGTACCCGCCGCCATGAGTCCAGTACAGCGCCGGTTGCAATTCTTGGGAATTCTTGGTGTTGTGGACCCGAACTCTTACTTCGTTACCGTCAGGTCCTGACACATAATGGTCGACGCGTTCGACGTCCTCGGAAAGTCTGATTCCCTCATTACGCAGAAGCCGCGAGTTCCGCGCGTTTGCAAGGGTTTCAGAATTGACAGTCCCAAGGCTGGGTTGACCTTCAAGGGCCCGCTGTACCTCTGGATCAAAATATGGGTGCGAAGTCATACTTCGCACCGTAGAGCAATCTGGAACAACTTTGCTCAACTACGCGAATGCTTCGTACACAATGTTGGTAGGAGTTTCTGAAATACGCTGGAAGTTGCCATATCCAGCCTCATCAAAGACTGCTCGCATTCCAGGTTCACCAGCTTGAGCTCCCATTCCCCGGCCAACTTCTTGGGACAGCGAACAAGGCGTGCAGAAGAAACTGGAGAAGCCATAGAAGGCACCTCCCAGACCTGCATGGTTTTCCTGTCGTGAATCAAAAGCAAACGGCTCTATGAGCATGACCGAACCATTCTCTCCTAACTGAGATTTTGCGTGCTCAGCAATTCCAACGGGGTCTCCCATGTCATGCATGCAATCGAAAAAGCAGACCAGGTCGTAACTTCCTTGATAACTGGTGGCACTTTCCACCTCAAAGCGGACATTAGAAAGGCCTTGCTCCTCAGCAGCAGCTTTAGCCATCTCAATAGATGGTCCATGAAAGTCAATACCAACAAATGTGCTGTCAGGAAAAGCNGCNGCCATAGTCAACGTGGANAGNCCAGCGCCGCATCCCACATCAGCAACAACAGCGCCNCTTTTAATTCTCTNTTCACCNCCTTCTAGGGCCGGAATGAACTCTTGTACNAGGTGGTGTTCNTANCACGGCCGAAAGAACTCAAGNGTCCCGTCAAACAAGCANGGGTGATGATCNCCCCAAGGTACNCCTCCATCACCACGAAACGCAGCTTCAACTTGGTCTAACCCCACATACATGGCTCGCACNGCCCCTAGGCCACCCGCTAACCAAGCCGGTGAGTGCTGTTCAGCCATAACCATTGCTCCCGCATCGCTNAGTGCGTAGGTNTCGGCTTCTNCGTCGTATGNCAGCACTCCNGCCGAAGCCTGTTGNTCGAGTAGCTCTCGNGTCAATCGTTCATTGGTTCCAGCTGCCTGGGATAGATCGGCGGCACTCATNCCTCCGGTTCCNGCTAANAGGCCGTAGAAGCCAAGCTTGTGAGCCAAGTCGCTACAAACAACAGTGGCCGCACCGACCATGTGACCTAACATGTTGCCCGCGTACTCTTGGATTTCTTCCATATTCATNTCTGTTGACACTTTCGNCACCTTTCANCGNGGANCGAAGTTTTTCTCGGATAAANCGTTCGATCCTTNCTNGATNTTCAGTTTCGCCTATGGCAAGGCCNTCTCGCCGAAAANCGNCGAAAAACGACAAAACAGTCTGCTTCTNATCTTCANCGGTCATTCCTCANCNCNTTTGGCTCCACTTGNCGCGNACCTACGTCGNCAAGGTCGGAGNGTCACTACNCGGATAGCGGCTCAGCGCAATTTGGTNGCGGTCTAGCTTGTTGGACGCCCTACTAAAGGAGANCCCGGTGCTCGACGACCTAGGAACAATCGCACAAATAATNGAAGGTGCTCTTTTGCCCCTCTCACTGATTTATTTNGCTAGAGAAGCTCAGCTNAACGTGAAGCTCACAAAGGCACAATTCAGCCATACCCTGACTAACCGACTNTATGAGCGTTATCTGTCATCNACCCAGAACGAGGAATTCGTTGCTTTCCTNGCCAAAGACTTTTCGTCNCAAGAATTGACGAACGAAGATCAATGGCGGGTCACGTTATGGACGAACACGATGCTGGTCGACTTATTCGATACCTACGAACAACAAGNAAATGGGTTAGCNACCCAAGATCAGCTAGATATGCGAGTGAACTTGCTCAAGTTAGGACTGATGCAAAGCCCCGGAGCNAAGGCAGCTTGGTCGCTATGGAAGCCCGCNAGAGAGACTGCNTTTGTTGACTGGTTCGANACAGAAATNTACGGAGGTCCGTTGACCGAAGACTCGAACGATCACACCGCATCACTCAATATGAGGCGTTAATGGTTTACGTCTCACTGATTACTGTCGAAAGCTAGGTTATGAGCATGGAGGGGACTGCTAAAGGGCGTGCGCCCGGACCTACTGTCCAAGATGTCCTGCGAGATGACGCTATCGCTCCACCGGAGGTGCTCCTTCGTGAATACCCNCCANTATTTACCGATAATCGTGAGATACCCGTNGACCGGTATCTCACNCAAGAGTGGCATGACTTNGAAGTTGAACACGTCTGGCGCAAGGTCTGGCAAATGGCCTGCCGNTCAGAAGAANTAGCANAGGTGGGTGACCACATTGTTTATGAGATCGCCACCGAGTCAGNAATCGTCGTCCGAACNGGCGAGGGCGCCCACGACATAACTGCNTACATAAATTCGTGTCTTCATCGAGGGACCCAGCTNCGNAGTGAGGGNGGAAATGTTCAGAGATTTNGGTGTCCNTTTCATGGATTTACNTGGGATCTGCAAGGCAAGCTCGTCCATGTACCGAANAGTTGGGATTTCCCAGATCTCAAACCCAGNGAGTTCTGTNTGCCAACTGCCCAGATTGCGTTCTGGGGNGGATTTGTNTTCATCAACTTTGACGATGAATGTGAGCCATTCGAAAGCTACATCGAAGTGCTCGACGATGAATTCCGAGATTTTCCNTTGGATGACCGATGGAAAGCAGCCCACGTAGAGAAGGTGATGCCCTGCAATTGGAAGCTGGCACTGGAAGCCTTCATCGAGAGTTACCACATNGGNGTCACNCATCCCCAGACAGCTGCNTACGTCGCCGACGCGAACACNCAATANGACATTTTTCCTGGCTCCCGCCACGTCAACAGAATGATCACTCTGGAAGGAACACCAAGTCCCAACCTCGGAGATGTTCCAGCGGANGAAACGATCCGCAAAATGCAACGTGATGTGCCTTTNCACGGAGGCGATCCCATAGTTCCTCAAACNGGTGACCGAGTCCGAGATCTTCTCGCCGACCGCGCNAGAGANAAACTTGGTGCGTCTTCTCAGGCTGATATGTCCATGCTCTCAACCTCTGAAGTGCTNGATGCCATCGAGTACTTCCTCTTCCCAAATCTTGTGCCTTGGGGAGGGCAAGGTGTCCCGATCTGTTACCGCTTCCGACCCAACGGCAACGATCCACACACTTCGATCATGGAAATCATGTTGCTATTCGCGAAACCTGACGAAGGATCTCCGCCACTGCCCTCCCCCATCACAAAACTTGGTCTCCACGACTCCTGGAGCGAAGCCGCGGCGCTNGGAGGGGCAGGCATGGTGGTTGANCAGGACACCGACAATCTGATTCGAATTCAAAAAGGTTTACAAACCAACAAACGGGGAACGGTGACATTGGCGGCTTACCAAGAAAGTCGTATCCGTCACTTTCACGAAACTCTCGACCATTACCTAACGGGCCCAAAGTAGCCTGCCGCCGATGAACGAAATAGAGCCAATTAGACANCTNGTTCACACCTATTGTGATCGAGTTTGCACCAATGACCANNAGGGGTGGCTTNAACTTTGGACTAGCGACGGCCTNTGGGATATNGGTCGTGGACCNGTGCAAGGACACGAGGAGCTACNGGCAGCAATGCAAAAATCGATGGCGCTCTTCGAAGCTGTAAATCANCTGACCTTCAATGGNACCGCGACCNTAACTAACGATACGGGCGAAGGCCGTTGGTACATGTGTGAGTTCGCGAAGGCTAAATCAGGNAAAGCATTGTTTTATCTTGCTCATTACGATGACACCTACCGGAGGGACNACGACGGNTGGAAATTTTCCAGCAGGAAGTTGACTTGGTTNTATCAGGGACCNCCNGATCTCAGTGGAGCTTTTGGACCCCCACCTGGCTACANCGTTTAGGTNTTTAATCGATGCGAAGCCTGTACCTCGTCGCCGGAACCACTATGGCTGGAGTCTCNTCAGTNTTTGCACTCCTCGCAGAAATCCACAACGAATACGGCATNGCCGAACGCAATCTCGGTTGGATTGCTGGATCNGCGTTTATCGGNGCACTCGTTACCCAGTTGTGGCTTTCNAGNTACGCCGACAGAGGGTANGGGGGGCTATTAATGCGTGCCGGAGTCGCTGCATCTGCAATAGGTCTCCTCTGGTTCGGTCTNGCCGATCAACTCTGGCAATTTGTGATTGCACGCNTGNTTCTTGGANCCGGNGTGGGGATGATTGTGCCCGCAAGCCGCCGCTACATAATCGTCAATGCAGGTGANGATCAAGGTCGACAGCTNGGNGCCTTTTACGGCGCATATTTAGCNGGATTCGTCTTCGGGCCACCTTTAGCAGGCGCCCTCACGGTGGCTTTCAACGTCAAGACGCCGTTCATAATCTTGGGAGCTTTGACGGCAGCAACTTACGCTTCGATTTACAGGCTCGTGATACCTGCAGCCAAAAATCTGCTCCGCGACGACAAGCGGGTCTTGCGGCGTCTGATCCGCGTCCGTGAAATGGTCGCTGCNCTCTTAGTTGTTGTNTCGTTTAGGTACTCANTCGGCGTGTTCGAACCACTCTGGGCACCNCACNTGGACAATTTGGGAGCTTCCACCATGGTGATCTCGCTCTCATTAACCGGATTCGCATTGCCAATGTTGATCATCGCTCGTTGGGCAGGTTCACTTTCCGACCGTTATAGCCCTCGAATAACTTCTCTGCTTTCAGCATTCGCCACCGTCCCTNTAATGGCCTCCTACGGTTGGATCACNNCAGTGCCAGTTCTGTTCATTGCNGCTATGCCTNACGGGATTATGGAAGCAATACAGTCACCGGGNTCCCAAGCNGCGGTCTCTGACGCAGCGCCTAANGACGACGCGGCTGCCGCTCAGGGATTAGGNGAAGCAATGGGCTCCGCTGCATCAATGATCGGCGCTNTNTCTGCTGCCCCCCTCTATTCGTGGCTCGGCGCNGGTCCGGCATTTCTCATCGGCGCAATCACCATGANGGGACTCTTAACATCAAGTTGGATNCTTGANCCACCNAGCACGGGGCGACGGAGATGATCGCAGCTTACTGCTGGCCCCAATCCGCCNTNGCNGGAGANACTNTTGCTCTCGCTATCAGCTCAGANGTCGACTTTTGCGACATAGAACTAGTAAGAGTGGGNGCAACAGATCTCACTGTNGCACGNTTCGAGGACGTCGCTGTCACCGATCAGCCCACCCCNGCAGATGCNTCCACCAAAGGATGCTCNTGGNAAGAAACNATGCCCATNNAGATTNAGGCATCTTGGAAATCNGGCTTTTATNTAGTCAAACTGACCGACCAGANCGGCGAACAAGCANTTGCNTTCTTTGTCGTGAAGGCCACCGNNCCCAGCACCAACCTTTTGGTGTTGAGCACTTCNACNTGGGCTGCCTANAACACTTGGGGTGGNCCCAGCTACTACACCGGNGGCACCTATAGCTCTTTGAAAAGACCACTTCCTCANGGTTTTTTNGAAAAACCCGATCCCCACCGNTACCGCGTCGCACGCATAGANGAACTCACCGATGAGGAGCGGCNCNACCATTTTTCNGAATATTCGATCTGGTCTTGCGCGGCCGGATTCGCGAACTGGGAAGTTCTCTTCGTTCGATGGGCCGAANAGCAAGGNTTCGACATNGATTACGCCACCAGCCTCGATTTGCACNCCGATGCGACNTTACTTTCACCATATTCCACATATCTAAGTGTCGGACACGATGAATATTGGTCAGCGGAGATGCGCGACCACCTCGAAGATTGGGTCGACAGNGGCGGCTTCGCCTCCTTCTTCTCAGGAAATACGGCCTTTTGGCAAGTCCGATTCGATGATTCCAANGAGACGATGANCAGCTTTAAGCAAAATCTATTCGAAGACCCAGTATTGGGGACTTCCGACGAGCATTTGGTCTCCACCATGTGGAGTGACCCCNTAACCCGGCGGCCTGAATCTTTGATGACAGGNGTGAGTTTNACNCGCGGAGGCTACGCGCACTGCAGTAACGCCCCACGAGGTTCCGGCGGATACAGCATCTGGAAGCCNCANCACTGGGCATTTNCNGGTGTGGACCTCCGCGCNGGAGACATCGTCGGAGCTCAACCAGTGGTTGTCGGATACGAGTGTGANGGTTGCGAANTGTCTCTANAGGACGGTNTTCCCATCGCTACCAAGTCNGCNGCTTTTCCTCAACCGATAGAGGTCCTTGGAACCGCTCCCGCCCGATTATGGGAGACGNGCGACCTTCCTCACCAACTACATGANAGTTATGTCGGCGAATTAAATTGGGTGGCTGAACGGATCGGAGGCGGTGACACNAGCCAGAACAGGTCCCGCTTTGNGCACGGCTACGCCGTNATGGGAACNTTCAACCGAGGTNAAGGNGCTGTNTTCACTGTCGGGTGNACCGACTGGGCCTACGGCCTAGANGACCCNGANNTATCGACGATTACTCGTAACGTANTGCAACGCTCTCAAGCGANAANACCAAATTAATCAGTGATAAGGGCTGCGCTACTAGCGCTTTCGTTCGGCGAGCGACCAAGAACAAACTCAGGCGGCCTCAAGTCATTGATGTCGGATACACCCTNAGGGTCGCTGTAGTAACCCAGAGCGTAAGTNCCCATCGTGTACCCAAGCATCTCTTGTAGATCNTCGTCGAGGTCCTTAGCTACTTCGGGTGGGCATGACAAATACTGGTTNTCTTCGGTGCGNAACCATCCGAGACAATAAGTAATGTTGACACCGGTTCTATCCGTCTCAGAAAAATTCTTTCCTCCACCATGTATCACTGANCCTGAGTACAGCAATACCGANCCGGCGGTCATTGCNGCTTGGACTGTTTCCTCATCCGTTGGTTTGCGATCATCAGGCCANCCAACGGANCCAGGCACTACTCGTGTAGCTCCATTTTCTTCGGTGAAGTCTGTCAACGCCCAAATCGTATTGAACTGGGGCTCAATTTCCGGTGGTAGATAACCACCCCAGGCAAGTCGGTCACGGTGGCGAGGCTGAGCACCTTGCCCGGGTTGAATATTGATGATTTGNGTGAGGTGCAACTGAATTTTGTCGGTGTACGGCCCAAGGAAATCGTTTGCAAGCCCTGTAATCGTTGGGTGCATGACCAGTTCTCGAGATACTTCGCTTCGGGCGACAAGAGCTCCTGTCCGACCCGTGAGTCGTCCAGTGAAGTCATCACGGCCCGTTGGNGTGGCATCGATAAACGGCTGNAACTCTTCACCGACTCGCGACCTGAGATCTTCACCCATNACGTCTACGAGTACACANGCGCCATCCTCGCGGAGCGCTTTCAGAATTTCGTTGCTATCTGCGTCAGCANCGAAGTAAAGAAGGTCTGCCATNNACCCAGCCTAGGTCACTCTNNGAGTCCGTTTGATTGNNGTNCCTTTTGNAGTCAGAAGTTCAAGATGNTGTCTTGCGCCGATCCGTCATCTTTTTGAAGTGTGTAGCCCCNTTCATCGAGGGCACCCGGCCCTCACCTGGGCCCATATCTGCCATCACCGTAAATGCTGATGGCACACGGAAACTGAANGCCTTTTCGCCAGGCATTAAACATGTCTCGTCATCGCAAGCCTGCCAACGNACTCGGCCGCTAATCGACACCCAGCGGCCATCGTCATCTTTCGTAATGGCTCGGCCATTTTGGGCGATCGGTAGACGCAACACGACGTTTCCTTCATAGACCTCAAGAGTGTGTCCATCGGTGCCCAAGGTGAGAGGCTGAGTCGCAGGGGCGACCAGNGTGTACGACAAAATCCCTTCGANTTCATCATCTATTTCAATCGACGCTGCAACTAAACCTTCAGGAACCGGNTCNTGGTANAGATGCATACCTGTTGGCACTGAAAANCGAGCAACTATTTGCCTCGTAATACCNANCGGAAGGTCGTTACCTTCAAACTCGANCTCGACTTCCACTTCCTGATCCNTTGCTGGCCTTTCNGCCAACAAAACNTCTTCACCCTNGACNGCAGCGACTAGTTGTTCGGCTCCNGGACGAACNGTGAAATTATTTTCGAAGAACTTTTGGGTGATNATTCCGTCCGCATNGGTCACGTACACACCGGGATAAGGAATGCCNTGCCACGGGTGGTCNTCCTCAGCGATGGTTGTGTTAAGAATTCCAAAAGACCGAATGACTTCGCTATCAGGATCCGAGAGCATGGTGAAGGTAGCGCCATGAGCGTTCTTGTAGTCAGCCAGTGCATCAACTTCGTCATAGCTGAGGACATACAGCTTCGCCCCGGCAGCCTCGAAGTCATCCATTCCCTTTTCCAGCTCGACCAGCTGGGTACGGCACGGAGGTCACCAAACTGCTGATCGCGTAAAGACCAGAACGACTGGTTTTCCGTCCCGGTCAGTATGTAGGTCAACAGTTGAGCCCTCTGAATTCACGGCAACAACATCTGGAAGTCGTTCACCTACTTCTGGTCCTGTAGGGAATACCCCCAAAGGGTTGGATCTAGGTCCATGTCCGGCTGGCAAAGGAGCGATGTATCCCTCTGCATCCTCGTACTGGTTGGGACCTAGTTCAGCCCCACGGGTATCCCGTTCAATCTGCATGGGGGAAACTTAGCTTGTCAGAAACGGCTACGGTCCACAGAACGGCACGAAACGGGGAGTAATCGATGCCCAAACCACTTCGATTTGGAATCATGTATGACTGCCGTCATATACCCGGCGGCAATATGTCAATGACCGACGTCTATTCGGCAACAATCGAACAGGCTGTCCTAGCTGACAATCTCGGCTTTGACCATGTTTGGTTTACTGAACATCATTTTCTCGAAGACGGTTACTTGCCGGCCTTTCAACCTTTGGCTGGAGCGATAGCTGCTCGAACCAAACAGATTCGCATCTCTAATGACATTGCCCTATTGCCCCTGTACCACCCTGTGAGACTCGCTGAAGAACTTGCTGTACTTGATCACATCTCCCAAGGGCGAATGGAGTTCGGCATCGGCATGGGCTACGTGCCTAAAGAATTCGAAGCATTCGGTGTTCCGCTGCGGAATCGCGTCTCAATGACCGATGAAGCGATCGAGATACTGCGCCTCTCTTGGAGTGATGAGCCCTTCAGTTATGCGGGCAAGCGCTATCAACTTTCGGACATAAACGTTTACCCCAAGCCAGTACAGCTAGGAGGACCGCCGTTATGGATAGCAGCCATGAAAGAACCGGGGGCGTTACGAGCTGCTCGTTTCGGAACAAATTTGCTTCCCCAAGGCCGCAGAGAAGAGGTCCTCGATCCATGGAGGGAGGCCGTCGAAGCTGACGGTCGAGACCCTGACGACTACCGGGTGGGAATAATTAGATCTGTTTATGTCACCGATGACGTTGAGAAAGACTGGCCAACCATACGAGAGGCGGAACGTTTCCGTATGGGTGTTTACGGGACATTCATGGCTGAAACACCCGACGATTACGGTTGGGGCAGCGAAGGGGGCATCCCTCAAAACGTCATCATCGGAAACGCCGAAGAAGTAACCAAAGAACTATCAGAATTCATTCGCCTATACGGCATAACCGATATAGCAACTTCGGGGCTGCCACCAGGAATTGACCCTGAATTTATGGCTCGAAACCTCGAACGTCTCGCTTCTGAGGTAATACCGCACCTCAAATAGTTAGTCAGACAGATTCAAACAAATAGGTGTCAAGGGTTTCCTGGGCTCGGACACGAAACTTGTGCCAGTTGCCTCCCCCGTAATAGGCCAGGCTTCCCGGTTCAGAATCCCCGTGGCCGTTGTAATAGGACAAGCAATCACGGAGCGGCGCAGTCGCTATATCAGCCTGTCTGCAGTGCTCGGCATACGTCAATTCAGACTCTTCGGTGATATCCACTACTTGGTGGCCTTCATCTCGCATCTTTGAAAGCATCCACACGATGTAATCGGCATGAGTCTCGATGGCATCGGTGAAATTGAAACTGCCACCTCCGCCCTGTGGTCCAGTCATGATGAACAGATTAGGAAAACCATTGCTATGGATTCCGAGGAACGTCTTAGTTCCTTCAGTTTCCCACTTGTTTTTCATTGTTTGACCACCTCGACCGGTGACCATGTTGAACGTTGACGTTGCCATCCATTGGAATCCCGTTGCATAGATCAAAACATCGAGCGGGTATTCCTCATTTTGATGCACGACCCCGTTTTCGTTGATATTTGTGACCCCAATGGGGGCAGTATCTACGAGATGAACGTGCGGCAAGTTGAAAGTCGGTAGATATTCATCGTGAAAGGTCGGACGCTTACAACCATAAGGGTAATAGGGCTTTAGCGCCTCAGCCGTCTTGGGGTCTTCGACTATTGCATCGACTCTGGCCCGTATCTGTTCCATGATGCGGAAGTTCGAATCTAACTGCTTTTCAACCATTTCTTCGGGCGTGAGTTTGCGTGCATGCTCTTTGCGTTCTTTGAAGTGCTCGACTCTCCCGGCGAGGTAATCATCGTTAGCTTGGATCGCCGAACGGCCCGCTGAAATTTTCGAGAATCGCTTTCGCCGAGCGCGCGCCCAACCAGGTTCTTCTTTCCAGTCTTCAATTTCTTGAGACGCAGTTACTCGCTGATCTCGCACGTCAATTGACGAGGGCGTGCGTTGAAAGACATATAACTCACCAACAACTTTGGCGAGTTCTGGAACAGCTTGAACCGCAGTAGCGCCCGTTCCAATGATTCCCACTGTCTTTCCTTCTAGGTCAACGTCATAACGCCAACGGGAGGTATGAAATGAGTCCCCCTCAAAGGTTTCCATACCATCAATTCGAGCCAGTTTAGGGGTGGTCAGAATACCGTTAGCCAAGATGACGTAACGAGCTCGCATAGCGTCGCCGCGATCGGTACTTACGGTCCAGCGCCTTGTTTCTTCGTCCCAGTCTGTACTTTCAACTGTTGTGTGGAAGAGGCACTTGTCATAGAAACCGAACTTGGTTGCCATGGATTGGCAGTACTCAAGGATCTCGAAGCCCGACGCGAACTTCATTGTCGGGAAATATTCCATTTCCTCCAACAGGGGGAAGTAACTGTAGGACTCAACGTCACATGCGATGCCGGGGTAACGGTTCCAGTACCAGGTACCACCTACATCGCCGCCTTTTTCGCAGAATCTGACGTCTTGAAAACCTGCTTCTTTGAGGCGGTACCACAGCAGTAGTCCAGCGAAACCGGCACCTACTACAACGATCTCGCATTCGTCGGTCAGGGAATCGCGTTGAACCGGAGATTCGGAGTAGTGGTCCTCAAGGTATTTGGCGAATTCTCCTTCCATTGCCATGTAGTCAGCTGCCCCGCGACGCTGCTCCTTAAATTCTCGATATTTTGCCTGTTCAACAGCGTCGAATTTTGCGTCGGTGGAAACCTCGGGAAGGGTTTTCAGGGAGGCATTGGGATTTACTTCGTAACCCTGCCCCTGAATCTTGTCGCTTGCTTTGGCTGCGCGGGTATCGAAAATCTTGAGACCTGTGTCGGGATCGATGCTGATCGCCATGTTGTTCTCCTGTCTACACGCTAGAGATGTTAGGCAACCGTGACGGGGTCGCGCCTGCTTTGCGGAAACCAGATTCAGATCCCTGGATCGACACTGCTTTCTGGGCACCTCCAAACTTCCCGTCACTATCAAATTGATAGCCTCTAGGGGTGACTGCTCGCGCCTGGATCGCCGTCGCGTTTGCGGCAGCGAGCGCCGGTGTAGCTCAAGGATTCGGTCGATTTACCTTGGGTGTCGTATTGCCTGCGATGCGTTCAGATCTGGGGTTATCGAATACCGTTGCTGGTTCCATAGCTACTGCGAACGTCACCGCCTATCTCGTTGGCACTCTCGCAGTCGCTATCGCTTCATCCCGCATCAGATTGCTGACCATTATGAAGGTCGGCCTTCTCATCGCCGTGGCAGGCCAACTGGTATCCGCTGTTGCTCCCAATGCCCTTGTCTTGATGTTTGGCATGTTCTGCAGCGGCTTTGGTGGGGCGTGGGTCTGGATTCCAACCCCGGTTGTTGCCAGCGCCGCCTTTCCACCCGAAAAACGGGGCACAGCTATCGGACTTCTCTCGTCAGGGATGGCTCTCAGCATCGTGTTCACCAGTCAATTAGCTGGCTGGGTTCGAAGGCTGTGGGGAGACGAAGGCTGGCGCAACGTGTACGTAGTCCAAACAATCATTGGACTACTGGTAGCAGTCGGAACCGTTGCTGTTGTTAGACACGCTCAGGAACAGCTTTCACCTAAGGGCAGCGTCGGTGGGTTCGATGCCTTACGTCGCGTACCTGGCTGGAGACCCGTGACAGCCATGTACACAACCTTCGGCTTCATGTACCTGCTCGTTTTGGCGTTCATGAGTAGCCGATTAGAGGGCGATAACGGCTGGTCGGCCAGCAATGCGTCTCTGTCGTTCACCTTGATCGGACTTGGGATGGTGTTCGGTGGCCCCATTGTCGCGAAATCGGTTTCCGCATTTGGGACTCGAGCGACTCTTGGTTGCGCCTTCGGTCTTTGGAGCGTTCTAGTGGTAACGATCCTGCCTGGCTGGATACTTCCCACACTTGCATCTTCGGTGGTGATCGGGATGATCTTTGCGTCCATTCCTGTCAGCCTCACCATGTACTTCGTTGAAAACGCGTCGGCCGAAGATTACGGGCCCGGTTTCAGCGCGGCAACTCTCGCTTTTGGAGTAGCGCAAATGGTCTCTCCCCAAGTCGGTGGAGTACTCGCGGATTGGACTTCAACGTTTCTCTGGGTGCTGTTGTTATCAGCTGCGTG
Source organism: Acidimicrobiaceae bacterium (assembly GCA_002708935.1). Taxonomy (GTDB): domain Bacteria; phylum Actinomycetota; class Acidimicrobiia; order Acidimicrobiales; family Poriferisodalaceae; genus MedAcidi-G3. The sequence continues at coordinate 18,814 of PAPO01000010.1, forward strand.
CGCTCTACTAGGGATCGTCGGAGCGCTTCGTTTACCAAAACCTGGGACGCAAATCTCGGAACAGATGCCACCACAGTCAGATCCGCGTCCACTAGTTCCTCCTTCAGTTTTCTCAGTGCGGCCGCACTGAGCACAACTGAGAGATATAAGCGTAGATTCGTTGCATGAATGACGATCTTTCAGAATCAGGTTTCGACCTTGCTCAAATCGACCGCTTGTTGACGACAACCCGGGCGGTTCGAAAACGTTTGGACTTCACTCGAGAAGTCACTGACGAACTACTTTTTGAGTGCATTGATTTAGCAGAACAAGCACCCACCGGCGGTAACGACGCGAGTCGTCGTTGGCTGATCATCCGAGACCAAAGTCTTAAAGATCAGCTAGGAGTGTTGTACGCCGAAGTCGGAACTCTCTTCCTCAAAGCGCGCGGACGACTCGATGGGACAGGTCACCCCAAAGAACACATCGTAAGTTCAAGTGCATACCTCGTCGAAAATTTCTCCAAAGCCCCTGCACTAGTGATGTGTGCCATCTGGGGCATCCACGACAACAGCGGCCGTCCAGGATTGTTTGACAGCGCTATCCCCTCCGCGTGGAGTTTTAATTTGGCCCTTCGATCCAGAGGATTGGGAACCGCGTACGCGACGATGCTGAACGAGAAACCTTCTGAAGTTGCCGAGCTTCTAGGAATCCCTGACGGGGTGACAACCCTCGTTTGTTTTCCCGTCGCCCACACCATCGGTCACGATTTCTCTCCCGCTGTCCGACGACCAGCGTCAAACATCACCTACTTCGACCAATGGGGGTTCACTCGCGAACAGCCAAGCATTGACGGTTCATCACGAATCGCTGATGGCCCTGGGGTAGTCGCAGAGATAGACACCGACGCTCGCCCCAAAGCCGTATGGGAAGTTGTTTCCGACATCAATATGCCAGCGCTCTTTTCTGATGAATTCGTCGGCGCGGACTGGATTACCGACGGTGAGGTGGGAGTCGGTTCAAAGTTCAAGGGCCAAAACTCGATACCAGGAGTACGAGAATGGGAGACCGAATGCATCGTCACGCGGTGGATCGAGAAACAGGAATTCGAGTGGTGCACAACTGATCAGGAAAAACCCGGAGCGATCTGGCGTTTCGAACTTGCGGAACAAGGCCCAGGGACCCGTTTGCGGTTCTCAATGGTCATCGGAAAGGAAAACAACGGGACGGCGCCCCGGGCTCAAGAGGACCCCTCCAAGGAGAACGAAGTGTTGTTCCAACGAAGACTCATCCACAAGGCCAATATGCAAAGCGTCGTCGAAGGAGTGAAGTCGTTAGTCGACGACGAAATCAACGCCGATCAATAATCACATGCTCTTTTGTCAGAAACATTGACGAACGCGCGAAATCTATAAAGTTGGCTTCATCCTCATATGCACGCTTTGAGGCAGCCTTATTTTCTGGAGTCGGGTTCCCCATCGCGGTCCGGTCCATCCAGACTTCAGCATGGCCGAGATACGGCTCAACAGTTGATCCTCGAGAACCATTAATCCCAGCGGTCAATTCTGGTTCATCGCGGTGAACCTGTTGATAACGCAATATTCCCGATCCATGGGCTTGACGTCGAATAACTGGTCCGTGATGTGTTCGCCAATACCACTGGGCTTCTTCGACACTCAGAGATTCGATTTTCCGTAAGGGGAAGTACAACTTCACCAAACTCGAACGTTCAGTCGCCACAATATTTTCTGGAGTCGGGTTTACCTGTGGGTATTCGTAGTTGAACCAAGCAACAGAGTGCTCTAAATCCATGAACTGCTCTTCGTCAGATCTGAGAATCTGATCGATTTGACGACCTTCTTCCGATCGCGTCGCTTCCACCATGGCTTCTTTAGAATCCCACCAAACTTCTGCGACACCGTCATAGGGCTCTTCCATCTCGCCGCGTCGACCAGTAAGGCGACCATGATCATCATCGGTGGTGTGGACCTGCACGTACCGAAGCATGCTCAAAGTTTGTGAGTGACTAGCAACGAGCGGACCGTGCTCTTCAAGCCAATATCTCTGCATGGCTTCTCTAGTCATGCCTTGTTTACGGCGAATCAAAAACGTCAATCTGAGCATTCTTCCTCCTTCGGCATCTTGATCTTAGTACTCCTCGAAAATAAGGAAGCCGGACGCCGCTAAGTCCGCCAAGGCTCCATGTCAAGGTCGTCGGGCACCACTATGAAGACCTGTTCTCGGGGCGTCTCCACTCCCCTGCTGATGTGGCCTTGGCCGGTAGTGTCATCAGCTAACAAGACATCACCCACTCCGAATCGGCGCATAGTTCCATCGCCGACCTCAATCTCGACCGCACCCTTCAAGTGGATAACAAACTGTCTTTGAGGCGCACAATGGTAGTCATACACATCCTCGTCGCCGTCAGTTCGAGTCGATCGGAAAAAAGAGGAGACACTCGGAACTGAAGCGCTGATCTCCCCTAAGGGTGGGCCAAGGTCAGTTCTTGGAATTTCAAGATCTTCGAAATGTGACCTACCGTCTTCCCCGGTAAATATTCTCGTGACCTGCATAACTAAACCCCGCTTTTAGTTTTACGTCCAGCAGTAGATCCAGCGACCATACAACTTGGTTGCGCTGGTAGTCCCCAGCTCTGGGCATCGGAATGTCCTTGACTTCCGATATTGAGGAACTGTTCTCGTCCTCGGAACTTTTCAGGTGCCGGGCTTAACACTTGAATGGTCGACACTTTTGCCCGATAAGTTGAAGCAGAGCGCCGGTGGCGGAACTGGCAGACGCGCCGGCTTTAGGTGCCGGTGTCTTCGGGCGTGTGGGTTCGAGTCCCACCCGGCGCACAAACTTTGGATCTTTAAATTTTGTATTGCTCACCCNTTCCAAACNTCGTCNAACCATGCGCTGACCGGTGCCTCAAGTAATGNAAACCCNNTGTCATTCACAGCTCCACANGTGACNCACTCNATGCCAGCGTCTAGGCCCTNTCGCCAAGANACCACNGTGTGGGTTTCATGCTCTAAATACANATCGGCGACNGTAGGTGCAGCCGAGGNGTTNCGGTCAACGTCATACAGNTGAATCCAATCNTCACAACTTCTNCATCGCAGNCCGATTCGATTNTCATCCCANGTCTCATATCCCCATTCGATNGCTAAATCGTGGCCATGATGCATCGCCCATTCATCGCCAGCTTCAAGNANCGGTCCACCNTCTTCTAAGTGNCTCAGATACCTCNTTCTCCAATCGCGNNCATGTATCAGTTTCGCNTGNACNGTCGGNTCCAACTGTGCTCTCNGATTCTGGTTCGCTTCNGAAAGAATTTCTTCGGTCAGGCGGATGGATTCTCGCAACATGTTCAAACGCTNGTCGTCGCTNTCCATCTTTCCTACCTCCCCTGACAGATCTAGCATCATCTCACGCGCCGCTCATTAAACGGGCAGAATGGCGGACATGCTTTCGCCATACCGGATTCTCGATCTCACAGANGAACGTTCNAATTTGACAGGACTGCTGTTAGCTCAGTTAGGNGCAGAGGTTGTAGCTATNGAGCCCGNAGGAGGGACCCACTCGCGACAGGTNGGGCCGTTCGCCCATGANGANGAGGACGNTGAGAAGTCTTTAACGCATTGGGCNTGGAACCGAGGTAAGAAATCNGTCATCGGAGGAGTCGAGGANATTGAACGCCTAGCGGNAACAGCAGATGTTGTCCTTGATTGTGGAGCCTTCGAAGAACTCGACCTAGAAAAGTTGAGAGCNGATAANCCGTCNCTGTTGACGGTCAGCCTCTCNCCCTTTGGCGCGACGGGTCCTAAAAGTAAGTGGTTAGCAACAGACCTGACACTGCTGGCGGCTGGTGGACAACTCGGACTTACAGGAGACCCTGATCGCGCTCCTATACAGGTTGGNGCCGTACCGCAAGGATGGNTACACGGTGCCCTAGAGGCAGCCGAGGCTACAACCATTGCCCTATTTGAGAGGAGCGCCTCGGGCTGGGGTCAACATATCGACGTNTCNGCNCANCAAGCNGTAACTCAATGCACACAGACCATGTTGATGACNAGCGCTGTCGGCGCGCCNCCCATGGCGCGNGCTGGTGGTGGAATAAAGGCCGGCGAGTACGTCATTAGGACCGTCTACCCCGCGATAGACGGTTTCGTGTCAATTACGTTCATGTTCGGAGANATGCTGGGTCCGTACAGTCAGCGACTCATGAATTGGGTGCATGAAGAAGGCTTCTGCGATGAAGCAACACGCGANCTGAACTGGGTCGATTTCTTCATGATGATCTTTTCAGGNCANGCCGACCCNGAGGATCTGTATCGAGCTCAAGACGCCATCGCAGCNTTCACCGCAACTAAAACCAAGGCTGAGTTAATGGTCGGCAACAACGAAAAACGACTTCTCATCGCTCCAGTTGCAACCACAAAAGACATCGTCGAATCTGAGCACCTGGCGGCCCGAGAATTTTTTGAAGAGGTTCCTCANCTGGGACACANGTTTCCGGGCCGTTTCGCTAAGGGAAGCGTCGAACTCAAGGACCTCGGCCCGCCTCCCAAGCTGGGTGAACATACACAAGAGGTACTTGAACAACNNGGTCGTNNNCCTGCGAGCCCTCCGCCTGTANATCCAGCCCCAACAAATAGACCGTTAGANGGAATAAACGTTCTGGACTTTACTTGGGCAATAGCTGCGCCTATGGCNACACGAAACCTCGCCGACCACGGAGCAACAGTCGTCAGGATCGAATCTGAAGGACGAATCGANGTGATTCGCAACGCTGGCCCATTNGTGAATGATGAAACCCACCCAGACAACACAGCGCAGTATCACTCGGCTAACGCCGGAAAGCACTTGATCAGCCTTGACTTATCTNTCGAAGAAGCTCACACAGTGGTCTGGGACTTGATCGANTGGGCTGACGTCGTAATCGAAGCCTTNACTCCCAAAGCCATGGCAAATTGGGGGCTNGACTACGCATCTATAAAGCAGCGCAAACCCGAAATCGTGATGTTGTCAAGTTGTCTGATGGGACAAACCGGTCCTATGAACATGTACCCGGGTTTCGGCAATCTCGCAGGAGCGTTAAGTGGATTCTACGAAATTACNGGATGGCCGGANCGGCCCCCTACTGGGCCATTTCTTGCCTACACCGACTACACNGCTCCACGCTTCACNGTCACAGCTCTCGTCGCAGCGCTNGACCATCNACGACGAACAGGTGAGGGATCTTATATAGACCTCAGCCAACATGAATCTGCACTGCACCTTCTCGGTCCAGCTCTTTTAGACCAAGAAGTCAATGGACGCACTGCTCAACGTTCAGCGAACTCCAGTGAGCGGTACAACGTTCATGGTGTGTACCCAGTTCAAGGTGACGACAANTGGATCGCNCTCGTGTGTCAANACTCAGAAGCCGAAAAGACACTTTCTGAACTGATCGGAAATGAAGATCTTGATGACACGACCATCGGAAACTGGACCGCTTCCCAAGACCGTTTTGAACTGCAAGAACTGCTACAAACTCATGGGGTAACTGCTCATGTCGTATCTGATTCCGCTGATGCGATCATTGATCCCCAGTTGGCCCATCGGAATCATTTCCGCCGTGTACCTCAGGCATACGCGGGTGAGACCGTTGTGGAAGGTTCGCANTATCAGNTGAGCCGAACCCCGTCCACAGCTCTGTGGGGNGGGCCCCCNATTGGTGAACACACATTTGAAGTACTAAGCGACATGTTGGGTTANGACGGGGACAGAATCGCTGACCTAGCAGCAGTCGAGGCACTTTATTGACCGCGTTGTCTTTGAGTCCAAATCGGTCTTGAGATTCGACATTGCCGCGCACCGGATAATTCAGTGCAACAATCAACTAAGGGCGATNAGGGAGGATGCTCGTGAACGAGCANGAACGAATTGAGATAGCANCATCATTCATAGANGAACTCGAGACCAAAGCACANCACCACACNCTGGCAGACAGGGTCGATGACCCCTCTCTGGANAACGCGTACCTCGTGCAAGAGGCCTTCATCGACATCATGGTTGGNCGCGGTGAACAGATANTCGCNTGGAAAGTAGCGCTNACAAGCAAAGCAATGCAGGAGTTCTGTGGCGTGGATCACCCTNTNTCNGGGGCTGTTTTCGATAGTCGAGTTCAACCTTCGCCGGGACAAGTGGTTCTTGGCGAACACCGACACCTCGGTCTCGAATGNGAAATCGCTGTNCAGCTTGGCTCTGACTTGNGTGCAGGANNNACNCCTCACACNAGAGAAAGCNTTGGGGCGGCGGTCGACAAGTGTTACCCAGCCTTTGAATTGATCGAAGATCGAGATGCTGACTACGACCAACTCAACCCGTTCGATTCAGTATCTGAAAATGCTTGGAACGCCGGAGTCGTTTTGGGTTCTCCCTTTGTTACTTGGCAAGACCTTGACCTCGTAAACACNCCAACGGTNNTGGAAGTCAACGGCGAAGTGCTTGGGTCTGGTCAAACCGGTGACGCATTAGGTCATCCCTTTGAAGCNGTCGCCTGGCTCGCNAATCATCTCAACGAGCGAGGCCAGTCCATTCGGGCAGGTGAATTTGTTATGACCGGCAGTACCGTCATCACTTATTTCCCGCAAGCTGATGACCAGGTGAAGTTCTCGGTAGGTGATTANGGATCTGTCGAACTCGCTTGTTCTTAGTCGCTGCCATATCAGGTTCCCACTCTCAGNCCTCGCTAGTTGGCTAGCCTGTTGTTAACAAGGGACTCGGGGAACAAGATGAGTGACGTGACAATCGTTCCAATGGCCAACAAAGCTTTCGGTGCTACTGCTACTGGTGTAGATCTCAAAAATTTGAGCGACGATGAGTTCAGTGANCTGCACGCAGCCTTNCTNGAACACGGCTTCTTGCTATTCCCAGATCAACACCTNGACGAGGAAAGCAGCATCGCTTTTGGGAAACGTTTCGGNGACCTNGAGTTTGGTGGGGCTCCTATGGCAAACCAGAAGAAACATGAGGACGGCAGTTTCGGCAAGATTTATGACCTTCAGTCTCAATTAATGCGAACCAATGTCGGCAACGAAGCCTGGCACACTGACTCGACNTACAAACCAATAGCGAGCAGGGTGGCAATGCTGTCTGCGGTCATTGTCCCAGATGAAGGTGGACAAACCGAGTTAGCCGACCTGCGATCCGGCTACGAAGCTCTTGACGACGCCACCAAGGAAATAGTNGCTGGGTTGAGCGCATTCCATTCGACAAACTTTTCCCAAGCAAACGANCTCGGGGACTTCCCCGACACGAATGGAGATGGCCTGTACGGGGAGGTGTACCACGGAGAGGCTTACTTGCGGCCTATGGTCAAGATTCATCCTGAGACAGGCAAACCCAACTTGTTCGTGGGACGGCATGCTTTTGGAATCCCCGGGCTTAACCGTGAGGAAAGTCGGAAGTTGATCCGATCTCTTATCGAACATGTCGTCGGGGATGATTCACGGGTCTACAGCCACAATTGGGTTGTCGGAGATACATTGCTGTGGGACAACAGACGAGCTCTTCATCGGGCACGTCCTTATGACTACAGCAAACCTAGGTATCTGATCGGCACGCGCGTCGCCGGGGATCCCGCATCGGAATTGGCTTACTACCCAGAGGACCCCGAAGCCGAAGCAGGCAGGAAAGCTCTGATTGAGGAACTCGAGTTTTTGCGTGAGGAGACTAAGGACCAAATGTATGGAGCAACAACTGCGTCCTTCTGAGCTCATCTAAGCGTTCCAACCTAGACAGCTATCGTCGACCTACCTCACCGACATGATCTGGTAGAGGAACGCAAAAGTTCCTCCCCATGGCGAACGTATTTGCGCGACGTAATCAATACCGAAGCGACCATCAAGGTCTATCGGGATGGCATTACCAATCTGATGGCCGGCGGGCGTCAAGGCTACGAAGCCAGGAATTTGGTGCTGGCGAACCCACGCTAGTTGGCTCGAGACTTCACGCGAAAAACTGCCGTCCCCATCATTCAAATAAATTTCTATGCCAGGACACGCGTCTTTTGCGCCGTTCGCGCCGCCGTGGGTTCGGTCCGTAATGTCGATGTCGCCGTCGGCATCAATATCGAGAAGGACTACTTGGCCTTCTCCCCACACTGTGCACTGCACCTCAACTTCCGGATCTTCGTAATTCAACGCCCGTGGTTGTTCACCCATTGCGTCTTGGCTGACATCGGTGAAATTCCCTGAGCCGTCGTTGCGGAGGATTTGCATGAATCTTCCGACGTAATAAGGATTTGATCTCGTTGTTCCAATGACAATGTCTACATCTCCGTCGCCGTCAATATCTGCGGTAGCTGCATGATTAAATTTGGTGGTTCCAGATCCGAAACGTCCAGTGGGCAGACTGTGGACCTCCCATTGAGCGCTCGGCTTTTGCTCGTCACTGATACCTATCTGTGCGGGTCGAGGGTTCAAAGAATCCGGTTCGTCACCCCAAAAAAGGACCGGGTCGGCCAACCCGTCACCATTGAAATCATCAAGCAGGGACGACATCACGTAGTGATCATTCCTGCGCAACCCCTCAGGCAGATCTTGGAATGAATTCACAAAGCCTGCGCCGCCGTCATTTAAAAACAAAGTTCGTGCAGCCAAGATATCTGGGAACCCATCACCGTTTATATCCCCCGACGAAGCATCATGGGCAAAAAATCTGTTACCGCGATAGTCGATGGTGTCCGAGGCATCAAAGAGTTCGCCATCCCGAGATAGCAGTAGAACGTGCGGGTCCATGTCATTGATTCTCTCTCCGGTTGGGAGAAGTTTCAGTAAACCTTGCGAGCCGGCGAAGATATCGTCGACCCCATCAAGGTTGAAGTCGTCAACAACAAGCCGGTAGACCATGTTGCGTTCCGGCGGCCCACCCGCAGAGTAAATCGATGGGTCTGCTACAAGTCGACCTGTTCCGTCGTTGAGGTACACCCTCACTGTGCTTCGCTCTTGGTGGGTCATCGTGTGCGGGAAAATGGCCCAACCGACCACTAGGTCCTGGTAGCCATCTCCGTTGAAGTCTCCGACCATCATGTTGTGTGCATCAGCGGTAAATGAGCCGTCTCGCTCATCACAGTCATCCACAGTTGGGTAGCAATAAGTTTCGTTGTAACGCTCATTAACGAAAATGGTTTCAAAACCAAAATTGAAAACGGCGTAATCTTCGGTACTCGTGCCCTCTAAGTCATTCGGCTTGAGATGTCTGCTACGTGAGACGTCATGCTCGTACAGGGCCACTTCGATTTGGAGGCCAACCCTCTTTGAACGTCCATCTACGGTGATGACATCAACTGAGTAGTCGATTGTTTCGTTTCGTTGAACGATGGGACTTACGAGCGTGAGCGATTGTTCTGTTGAAGCCAACACAATGAACCCATCAGAAACGACTCGGATCTCACTTATCTCTTCCTGCGAGACAACTGAAACCTCGAACTGTGAATAGCTGTTGACAAGCGCCGGCGCTACCACCGTCAGTTCGAAATCGTTAACGTTGTCGGCCACGTCAACTGTTGTCGCGACCGCTGTGGTCTTCACTGAAGTATCTGTGGCAGCTTTCTCAAGGCGCGTCGTGGCGGTCGTCTTTGTTGACGATCCGCCGAGTTGGTTGGTGGCGTCTATTTCGCCTGCGGTCGAGCAGGAGACAGCCAACAACGCGCATACAACCAGAGTTTGGGGAAGCCCCACCTAGTCAGTATCGCTCAGATCTCGTCTTCATCTAGCTTTTGATACGCGCTTCGCTTCTGAAGCAACGCCAATCTCGGGACTATGAAACTTAGCCAGCCCCCATGATGGCTTTAGTTTCTAGGAACTCTTCAAAGCCATGTTGACCCCATTCGCGGCCGTTACCTGACTGCTTGTAACCGCCAAACGGCGCGTTGAAGTCGGGGCCCGCTCCGTTTACGTGAACGTTGCCGCTACGTATTCTCCTAGCTACCGACATTGCCCTATCTTGGCTGCCCGACACATATCCTGAGAGTCCGTAAAGTGTTTCGTTTGCCATACGCACTGCATCGTCATCGTCTTCATACCCGATCATTACTAGTACCGGTCCGAAAATCTCTTCTTGGGCGATTCGCATGTCATTCGTAACATTGGTGAAGAGCGTCGGCCGGACGAAATATCCGCTGTCCAAACCTTCCGGGCGACCAGTTCCACCTGTGACCAAGGTGGCCCCTTCCTCAATGCCGGCCTCAATTAACGCTTGGATTTTGTTCCACTGCACTTCAGAAACCACTGGTCCAATAATTGTTCCATCGCTGACCGGGTCTCCGACTGCCACCGACTCCATTGAGCCTTTGGCTATAGCCGCAGCTTCTTCCATGCGGCTAAACGGGACAAACATCCGGGTAGCAGCGTTGCATGACTGACCGGAATTGGTGCACATTCCAAACGCATCACGACCTACAGCTTCGGCCATGTCAGCGTCGTCCAGAATGATGTTCGCGGATTTTCCACCAAGCTCTTGAGCTACTCGCTTTACGGTCGGAGCCGCGTTTCGGGCTACCTCAACTCCTGCTCGCGTGGAGCCGGTAAACGACATCATGTCAACTCCAGGATGTGCTGATAGGTGCGCTCCTACCGACGGCCCATCGCCATTAACTAAATTAAAGACACCGGCGGGAACTTCAGCTTCATCTAGCAATTCAGCGAACAAGATAGCGTTGAGTGGGGCAACCTCCGAGGGCTTCAGCACCATTGTGCAACCAGCGGCAAGAGCGGGCGCTACCTTGCAAGCAATCTGATTGAGAGGCCAGTTCCAAGGCGTGATCATCCCTACAACCCCAACCGGTTCTTTTGCAATCAAGGATTTACCCATCTGTTCTTCGAACTCATAGGAGCCCAGGATCTGAGCCATCGTCGCGAAGTGAGCTACTCCAGTTGGCGCCTGAGCTGCCTTAGCGAGACCTTTCGGGGCCCCCATCTCAGCAGAAATTAAGTTTGCAAGATCTTCTGATCGGGCACTCAGAAGCCCGGTAATCCGATTCAACAACTCAACGCGATACTCAATTGACGTTTGTGAGTAGCTATCGAAGGCCGCCTGCGCAGCTTCAACCGCAGCATCTACATCGGCTGGGGTACCCATTGCGATAGAAGCTATTGGCGCTTCAGTTGCCGGATTTATGACCTCAACGGTGGCGTCCGTAGACGGTTCAACCCACTCTCCATTGATATAAAACCGGCCTAAGTTGGAGCTGAGTTCCATGTCTCACCCTTCGATCATGTTTAGGTTACTTAATACTGTTCTATCGGTCAGCCTATCTACCCGCAACATCAGCACCAAAGCCAAGCTCCACTAACCGAAACTTCCGGGAGAAAACTGTGCACCTCAGACCGGTTACCATTGAGGCAGCACCGAAAAAGAGGACCAAATGAGCACTACCGTCGACAGTAAAGATCTGCTGGAACAGTCCGCGACCTTTGGCGCAATGACCGAAGGAACGGCTTTGGACTGGAAAATCATCGCCGCACACAACCAACAATTAGCTAGCGACGTCGCAAGTCGCGTACTAGACCACCTCAAGTTGTTGGAAGGTGACAACGGCGGGTTCTCCGTAGACCGAATGGAACATTCACTGCAAACAGCAACACGCGCGTACCGAGCAAACAAATCAGATGAATACGTCGTTTGTGCTCTTCTTCACGACATCGGCGACACCCTCGGTTCATACAACCACCCCGACATAGCCGTGGCAATCCTGAAACCCTTCGTCGCCGAAGATCACCTTTGGATGGTCGAGAAACACGGGATCTTTCAGGGCTACAACTTTTTTCATCACCTCGGACTTGACCGCAATATGCGGGATCAATTTGAGGGTCACCCCGCCTACGATCTCACAGTCGAATTCTGCCAAGAGTTCGACCAAACCGCTTTTGACCCAAGCTACGACTCGATGGCTTTAGAGGAATTTGTGCCAGCTGTAGAAGATTTGTTCGCTGAACCTAAAAATTCCATTTACCTAACCGATGAAGGTCAAATGGCCGGATCTAATTCGTAGGTTTGCCGAAATCCTCAATTATTCGACAATAAGTCTGCGTGATGCACGGGCACTTGCTTATGCCATTCAGTGAGTTCCTGATACCGGTGACCTAGCTGCAACACAACATGGTCTTGGAATGGGCGCCCAATGATTTGTAGGCCGCAAGGTAGTCCATCCTGATCAAATCCCATGGGGACAGATAACGCCGGGAACCCAGTGGAATTCCAGGCTGGCGTATGCATCGCTGCCAATGAAGTGGCGCTCCTATCAGCCCCTGTAAACGGAGTCGCCGCATACCCGGTAGTGGGGCTGACAAGTATTTCAACACCGAGTTCTTCCATTTGAGCTAACACCGCTTTACGCGCAACTTCGCGTACACGTTCAACCTGCACCAAATCACCAGCTGAGAACAGTGCCCCTCGAGCGATAGTTAGCCTTGTGGGCCGTCCATAATCACTCCATCGATCTTGCAGTTGATCGCGATGCCAAGAAAATGCTTCCGCCTGCAGAGCCATAAATGCCCCGTCATGGAGAGCCTCGTAGTGAGGAACTTCGAAGGAAACAATGTTCATCCCCGCGGAACCTAAGTCAGTGACCGCATCGTCGAACACCGCCATCATCTGGTCGGAGCTAGCCCCCACCAGAGCGCTGTTTGTGATTACTCCAACTTTTCCGAACTCCGTATCTTCAGTCAAGCTGTCGACATAGTTGCAGGGCGGCCTTTGCACAGTCGTTCGATCGCTTGCGTCGTAACCGGCCATAACCGTGAGCATCGCAGCGCAATCCCATACAGAGTTGGCCATCGGACCGATGTGGTCATAACTAAGTCCGAGAGGAATGCAGCCACTCTTCGGAACCAACCCAAAGGTTTGCTTGAACCCCGTAATTCCGCAATAAGCAGAGGGCAAACGAACACTTCCTCCGGTATCTGTGCCCAGGCCACCGGCGAACTGCCCTGAAGCAACACCATTTGCGGTGCCCGAACTTGAACCCCCTGTCCAACGTTCGACATTCCATGGGTTTCTAGGCACCGGGAACGGTTTATCGAAATCCGGGAAACCGATGGCATATTCCATCGTCGTTGTCTTTCCCATCACTACGGCTCCGGCTTCACGGAGACGTCGAAGAAGTGGACCGTCACCCTGGTCTCCCCACGATGGGTCCTGTACCAACGACTGAGCCGATGTCGGTCCTTCATCAGTCGAAATAATGTCCTTGATGCCTAAAGGAATTCCATGCAGAGGCCCGCGATCTAAACCCGACTGCATTTCACTATCGGCTTGGTCAGCTGCTTCGAGAGCCGTCTCGTCGAAGCGGTTCAGATAGGTTCCCAAAATGGGATCTAGATGGTCTGAGGCTTTTAACGCCCGCTCAACAATTTCGCGACTAGTGGTGCTCCCATCCCGCAAATTGGTTCCAAGTTGTCTAATTGAGTTATTTGTCACGATCAGGAATCCATGTCCGCTCTGAAAACCGCCGCCGTTACTTCATCACCCGTATCTATCTCGTACATGCGATCAACTTTTTGACGGAACTGAGGGAATATTCGCCCAAGCGACGCGAGGTCTGGCCCTGCCAGCTCGATCCCAACAAGGCCAAGCAGGGTCCGAACCTCATTTACCGATTCAGAACTGGAATCATCTTGTGTTTCGGCCATGACCCCACCTTAAAGCTCTTTCGACACCACCTGCCGAGGCAGTACTTCCCACCCAAATTAGAGAACCGGTTTACCGTTCATTTCGCCCAATGACTCAGCCAGTAGCTCTAAGCGCTCACCATCAGGTCCACTGAAATAAATCGAATTTCCATGCTCAAAGGTGACTTCAACGTCGGCTGCTTCAAGCTTCGACCTCAAGTAAGCCTGCTTTTCCGGTGTAACTGAAATTGCGAGATGATGCATGGAACCCAACAATTCAGCGTAAGGACCAAGATTCAGTCCAGGGAAATCAAAAAACGCTAAGGCATTACCGTTGCCAACGTCGAAAAAGAAGTGCGTTGAGCCTTGATAATCGCGATTCTCGAACAGTTCAGTCATCGGGAACTCAAGAATTCCTTGATAAAACGCAATCGTTCGCTCAACATCAGAACTCAAAAGAGCAAGGTGGTGCACTCCCTGCGCAGAAGAAGCACCCCGGTCATCTCGTCCTCGCAGATACTCCCGGCGCAGCCGCGCCCATTCCTCAGTTCGATCTATGCCTTCACCATGTTTTGAGTCACTCACAAATACCTTCTTTGACCTGTCACGAACGTACCAAGGTGTTCGACTACCAAGAGACGTAACGTTACTTTCACCGTTGGTCACCGATCCCACAGGTCTATGGTGTCGACATGACCATCATCCATTCCTCTCCTTCGGCCGCCGCTGCACTCGAAGAGTTCAACATTAAAAACTCGACTGCGATCCAAGTCGGCGACTTGTACTTCTTCAGCGGTATGACTGCAATCAATCTTGAGACATTTGAAGTAACTGGCGGCGATATCGCTACGCAAGCCAGAGTCGCATTAGAAAACTTCGGCGCCATGCTTGATGACATGGGTCTTTCCCTAGACCACGTGATCAAGGTCAACGCACAACTGACCGACGTTTCAGAATTCGCCATTTGGAACGACGTATTCCTCGACGTGTTCGAGGCGCCGTACCCTTGTCGCACGACCGTCGGCGCCCCCTTAGTGGTCGGGGATATCGAGGTCGAAATTATTGCTGCCTCAACACCTAGAAGGTAGATACGTGGTTTCGTCTGCGAAACCCTTACTCATTAAAGATAATTCGTTGACCTACAAGTTGACGAATGTAGGCAGAGGTGCTGAGCTTCGGATCCACGTACTGACCACCACTTACTAAGGAAGTCAAAGATGTCTCAGACTATTCACGTCGTATTCCCCTGCCAAGAAGGCAAGGGACCCGAATTAATCGAAATTCTCCGCGGAGCTCTCGCCGATACTCGTGCCTTCGAAGGTTGCGAATCAGTTGAGGTTTACAGCGACGACAACAACCCAGACACCGTCGTTCTCTGGGAGAAGTTCGCGGTCAAAGAAAATCATCAGGCCTACCTCAAATGGCGCATGGACACTGGTCTTCCCGAGCTACTTGCCCCCGTATTGGCAGGCAACCTGCAGGTCACCTATCTAGATAGTCACGACGCCTAGCAGTTTCGCTGATTACCTTTTAGAAGGTAACCAGACAGCCGACTTTGAATGAGCCCTCAACTTCATGAGGGCTCATTTCGTTTTTATTTGCGCACCTGAAAAACATTGTCAGCTTTCCGGACTCGGCCGAGCACCCAACTTGTTGACGTGGTTATGATCAAACCATGACTGATTTCGGCATAAACATGTTCCCCACCGACAAAGCAATCAATCCTATGACCTTGGCTAAAGAGGCCGAAGATAGGGACTTCGAGTCGATCTGGTTTCCAGAGCACAGCCACATTCCAACGAGCCGGGAAACACCTTGGGGCCTTAACCCCAAAGCGCCGCCACTTCCCGAGGAGTACTGGCGCACACACGACCAGTTCGTTGCGTTAGGTATGGCTGGTGCCGTCACTAGCAAGATCAAACTCGGTACCGGTATCACTCTTGTCCCGCAGCGTGACCCGATCTGGTTAGCGAAAAATGTGTCAACAGTTGATGCGCTAACTGACGGTCGTTTTCTTTTTGGTATTGGCTACGGGTGGAACAAAGAAGAGCTTCATCATCACGGCGTCAAATTCACAGAACGCAGAGATGTGATGCGCGAACGAATTTTGGCCATGAAGGAAATATGGACAAACGACGAAGCAGAATTTCATGGTGATCATGTGGAATTCAGTTCGAGTTGGCAATGGCCTAAGCCAACCCAGAAACCACATCCTCCGATCATTTTGGGCGGCGCGGCTGGTCCGAAAACTATGAAAGACATAGTCGAATACTGTGACGGTTTTATGCCCATCAGCGGAAGGTACGACTTCGCTGAACAAATAACCACGCTGAAACAAATGGCAGCTGATGCTGGTCGCGACCCGGAATCGTTTGACTTCGGACAGTTCGGAACGCCTCCCAAAGCGGAGATCGTTGACAGTCTGATCGAAGCCGGGTGTAACCGAATCGTATTTACACTGCCCCCAGCTGATGCTGACACCGTGATTCCTAAGCTTGATCAGCTATCTGAGTTCAAGGATCAGTACAACTAAATTAACTCGATCTTCAGTTGAACAGAATCCTTAGTTAGCTGCTGGGATGTAGCCGTCTCGCATGAAACTCTGGAGATAATCGCCGTATCGATAGGGCTTCACCGCTAACGGTCGATCTTCGTCTATGCAACCAGCTAGCGCTTCAATAATGGTGTCAGGTCGAGGATCGAAAAAGAACGGGATCGCGTAACGGTTTCCCTCGCTTTTGTTGAGAGCCCGATGTTTCGTGGAACGAAATCGATTGTTACTCCATGCCCTTAATGTGTCACCGGCGTTAACGACAAAAGATTCCTGCTCTTGATCAACAGCGAACCACCCGTCATCAGATTCAATCGAGAGACCACTGACCTCGTTAGCGGGTAACAAGGTCATAAAACCGGCATCGCTGTGCGGATCAATCCCCCACTGATCAGGTTCAGCATCAATGGGCGGGTAGTGACTCATTCGAAGCGTCGCTAAAGCAGGATCAAAGAACGTCTCGAAGAACGCTGGCGGCATATCTGCCGCGACCGCATAAAGCGGCAAAAGTTGATGACACAATCGCTCTAAAGTCCGGTAATAGTTTTCAGCAGCGTTTCTGAAACCAGGCAAGGCCTCTTCGGTAGGAAACTGGTTGCGCTTCGAACCGGGTCGCCCCATAAAAAACGCTGCGTTAAGGGCGAATGGTCGGTCGCCTCGTTGTGCGCCGCCAAGTCCCACATAGCCCATAAGGGTCGAAGTCATCTCATGTCCGAACTTTGCTTCGTCGACAAGCTCATGGTACGAAGCTGTCCAGTCGTACATCTCTCGAATTGTTTGCCACTCGATCCCATGACCGACTATCGATAAAAAGCCGACATTCTCCAACGCTTCGCGCAATTGTTCAGCAGTCGCTTCGATTGCTCCAGACGAGCCGGCAAGAACCGGTTCAACATCAATGACCGGAAGTCGAGTTGAAGCTTGTTCTGAAGACATATCGCTAGCTAAGTCTCGCGCACAGAGGAAGCAACAGCGAACGGTTGTATTCGGCGGCCTCATCGTGGATTAAATATTGGTTTAGTGGCGTAGACCTGATCTCTTCTTAGGTGCTCTGTTACGCACTACTTCAAGACAGCCGTCTATGACTCGGAACGCTGTGGCTGATCGCATTTTGTGCTGGCCTGCCGATGATCGGGATATGACCAGGTCGAATTCCAGTCCCTCGAATACTGGCACGAGCGACACGGAACGTTGACGTCGTTTCGGGCCGTCGATGTATCTGACGTCGTCGAGGACAATGTCCGGGTGTTCCCAGCACCAGTGTTCGTCGAAGGCAACGAATCCACAGTCGTGAGACGTTGCGCTTCGGTCGTTTACTGCACCGGGACAGATAAGGATCCCATCGACGATCCAGGGGTCGTGTGGAAGACCATTTGGTTTGAATCCGTCTTTGAAGCCTTGCTCAAGGAGGGCGTCTGGTTCAGATCCTTCTAACGCTCTCTTTTGCTGTTCTCCAATGATGAGATGCATCATCGCAGACAAGTCTTTGTCGGACTTTGAGGAGAAGAACTCGTCGGAGAGGAACTCATCGTCAGGCATTGTGATCGAGTGTGGCACTTTGACCATCTTGACTGAGGGATCTGACATCAGTTGTTGCGACTACTTACCACAGTGAGCTAGCGAAACTTCCGCCGTCCATGTTGGCCAGAAAACGGGGTTTGCTGTTGTGGCCTTGAGGCATCGACTTGTGTTCGCGTTCGAGGCTGATCTCCCGCGCTGAACCTTGCCGGTTGTAGACGACGTAGCCGTTGATGATGCGGGACTGGGACAAGGGTGCCGATGGACGCCTATTACAAATATGAGAGGTTTGACTCCTCATACTTTGCGTGGCCGCTTCATCTATTGAAAGCTAGGCATAGTCTCTAATCATCTATTTCTCCGGAGAAGGAAACATCGTGGACAACGACGGCCCCTACTATGACGATTTCGAAGCAGGCATGACAATCCCACCGTTGCCTGCAGTCACTGTGACCGAAGCTGACAACGTGGCTTACAGAATGATCACTGGTGATCAACACTTTGCGTCAGCGGACAGAGGTGCTTACCAAGGAGTCAGCGGTTCCGCTAAGGCGCTTGTGAATCCTGGATTGGTTATGCAGTTCGCTATCGGACAGACAACGAATGCAACGAGAAAAGCAATAGCGAACCTCTACTACCGGTCAGTTCGCATTCTAAGACCCGTTGAAGTGGGCGAAACGATTACGACCACCACGACTGTCCTTGGGTTGTCAGACGCCAAACCGAAAGACGGTCAGCATCGAGGAAAAGTTTGGTTAGGGATAGAAACCTCAACAGAGAATGGTCCCGTAGTTCAATATGAAAGATGCGCGTTGGTGGCAAGCAGGTCGGGTTCACCAGGTCATTCATCTGAGATTCCCGGACCATCAGACCCCGCTCCTCTCGAAGAGCTAGCGACGCTTGTCCCAGATTGGGATCTAGGTGGCCTAGCAACCACTTCGTGGGAGGTAGGAGTGTCCAAGGCTGACGCTATGAGGGACCACGTTGACCTTGCTCCCTCTCTCGCTCGAATGACTTTTAATCAAGCGTTCGTTCATAGAGACGCTTCGGCAAGTATCTACGGGAAACGTCTCGTTTACGGAGGCCATGTTCAAGGGCTGGCTCAAGCTTCGTTGAGTCGCCTGCTCCCCGGCATAGCAACAATTGTTGCCTGGGATGGCTGTGACCACGTAGGCCCCGCATTCGAGGGTGATTTGTTGGAATTCAGGCACGAGCTGAAAGAAATTCTTCCGCTAAAGAGAGGCCGACTCATGAGGTTCGAAATACGTGGTGCGACGGTGGACGAGCAAGGATCGGTCGGTAGTGACATTCTGGTATGGACACCAATTGTGTTCGCTCCTTAGGAAAATCTCGAAAATGGAAGTTTTTACCAGAATCCAGTCATTGATCTCGACAGGAGTGAGGGACAGCGAATAGAGGCCAACTATGACACCAGTACTGCAGGGATTACGCATCGTTGAAGGTTCAGCGTTCGTTGCGGCTCCTCTCGGGGGAATGACTCTCGCTCAACTTGGAGCGGATGTCATTCGTTTCGATGCCATCGGCGGTGGTCTTGACTATCAAAGATGGCCTGTAACAGAAGAAGGTGTAAGTCTTTTTTGGGCCGGTCTAAACAAAGGCAAACGCTCTATCCAAGTCGATCTGCGAAGCGACACCGGAAGAGACTTAGTTACACAGTTAATAACCGAACCGGGTGAAGAAAACGGAATATTCCTATCTAACTTCCCTGAATCCAGCTGGCTTTCCTACGACCGGTTGCGCGCCGAAAGGGAAGATCTGATCTACATGAACATCATCGGAAATCCTGATGAATCAACCGCTGTGGACTACACCGTAAACCCATCCTCTGGGTTCGCTATGGCTACGGGACCGACCGGTTCAACGATGCCAACCAATCACGTGTTGCCAGCCTGGGACACGGCAACCGGGTTAACCGCTGCTGTTGGCTTGTTGGCAGCAGAAAGATACCGGCAGCGAACTGGAATTGGCCAGCTCTCTAAAATTTCGTTAACAGACGTCGCGTTCGCGATGGTCGCCAATCTTGGTTACATGGCGCAAGCACAATTGACGAAAGAAGACAGAGTTCCCGTTGGTAATGACCTTTACGGAGCATTCGGCAGGGACTTTGCTACCAAAGACGACAGACGGATAATGGTTGTGGCCATAAGTAAACGCCAGTGGCAGAGCCTCGCTGAAGCGACAAATATCGTTGGACACTTACCGTCGATAGAGGAGGCTCTCGGTGTTGACTTAAGCAAAGAAGGGGACCGATGGGATGCTCGAGACGCCATCGCCTCTTTTATGGCACCGTTCATAGAATCACATGATCTCGACGAGATCGCTGAAATCTTTGACGCTAAAGGTGTCTGTTGGGGTCCGTATCAAACCTTTGTTCAACTCGTGAACGAGGACCGTCGAGCTACTGCTGAAAATCCAATGTTTCGGCGTATCGATCAGCCAGGTGTCGGACGGGTACTCGCTCCAGGTTCACCCCTATCATTTTCTGAAATCGATCGCGGAGACCCAACCGTCGCGCCTCGCTTGGGCGAGCACACGGACGAGATTCTTCTTGAGGTCTTAGGAATGACTTCTGTTGAAGTCGGAAAACTCCACGACGACGGTGTAGTGGCTAGCGCCAACAACTAGCGATTGTCCAGGGATGTTTATCGCACCAGATGCGATGACTGGTTACAGCCGGCCCTATAGCTATTGACCGTTATTTGAATAGCGCAGCTACTTGAGTTTCGACGTTAGTTCCCGCAAAAAAGTCCGAGTTGTTGGAAGTCCAGAACCGGGCTGGGTTAGCGAAGGTGAACTCGCGGAAATCATCGAGATCCATGACCCCATCGTCAACTAACTCCCACGCGTGGGGTAGCACTCGGTTCATGTGGATGACATCGAAATGCCCGATGTCCGATGAGAACAAAGCATTGATTCGTGCCCCCATTGGGTTGACCTCAGTGTTAAACGCCGTCGCGTTTAGTCGATCATCGGCTTCGCANCCAAAGTAGAAATTGGGTACAAAGAGATCAGCAATGTCTTCTTCTCTTTCGATCTCGCACGGAGCGTAGTCATCNAGTTCTACCTGACCGCCGTCGTTCGTCGACGCAGCTGTGTTAAGTGCCGCAAACAAAGCAGAATCTCGATCGGCCATCATCTCAGCCATCCCCTCAGGACCGAATTCTGAGGCCAAATCGATCATCAAGTTGTGATCAAGGTTGGCAGGATCGTTGTACTCCAAAGCGGTCCTATTGCGTTTCTCCCAATGTTCAATCAAGTCTGCGTAGAGTTGACAAGCCCACGCCGTGCCGCCTTCAAGGAATCCCATTCGTAAATGAGGAAACCGACGAGTAACGCCGCCGAGGAACATGGCTTTGCAGATAGCCTCTGCTGTCGACGCGAAATGACCAATATGGTTATAGGTGAAATTGGTTGGTGAGCGACGCAGCGCGTAGCCCCGTCCTCCGGAGTGAAAAGTCGGTGAAACGCCGTACTCCAGACATGCTTCCCAAACCGGGTCGTAGTCGTAGGGGCTGTCTATGCCGAAAACGTCGTAGGTGACCGAGCCGAGCCTATGGGCNTTAGGGTCACCTTCTTCCGCTGCGGGAACGGGTCGNGGAACCATCCCACTGAAGAGGCAGGCTTTCAACTCNAACGATTCTCGAATGTAGATAATTTCCTCAATGGCCTCGTCGGGAGTGTGCATGGGAATCACCGCGACCGGGGTCATTACATCGCTGTNATCNGCGAAATATTCGGCACTGAAGATGTTGAANGCTCGACAGGCTGCCTTCCTCACGTCATCATCATTTTGCATGGCTGNCGCGAANCCGCCGGTCGGATACATGACGCAGTAGTCAAGACCGAATTCTNCCATTCGATCTGCGAGAAGAGCAGGCATCATCGCGGTCGCACGGTCGCGTGTGTTTTTCATTGGCAACATCCAAAATCCTGGATGCCCATAACCCATATGCGCTCTTCCATCGGGTCCCANCTCTTGAATCGGGACGATCTCTTGAGTNCCGGTAAANCCNGCTAACGCTTTTTCTCCCCCAATCTCGTACATCCGTTCCTGAATGAGAGGCCCGAATTCAAGCCAATGAGCATCGGAGTCAATGACAGGGTGCGTGAGACCTCCGCGGATCTCCGCAGCGCTCATTTTCTCCNGCTTGGTTTCAGTGGTGTTCATGCAGTGCCTCCCCCTCGGCTCTCCCTCGACCTTAGCTANCAACATGTAGGGGCNATGCACGAATCGCTTTTTCGACCGCTGGTTCACTTGTTGGTCGAGAAGATCTCGCGCCGCCTCGAAGTGTCAGACTGATGACACNAAGAACATACGTANCAAAGGGGAAACGTCNATATGCAATCAGAAAGATACCAAGCAGGTGCAGCCAAATTCGAAGAGGTTTATCCGAGACAGGCCTCCNAGGATCCCGATGAATTTGAACGAATGGCCATGGAAAATCTCTTTTCCGAATACTGGACACGACAGGGTCTCAGCACCCGCGATCGTCGCCTGCTAATCCTGGGTATCGTTGCCGCCCAAGGCAACGACGCCATCTTGAAATTACAGTTCGGCGCGGGGATCGCCATGGGCGACCTAAGTGAAAGTGACTTAACTGAGATACCAATCTTTGTTAGTCAGTACGCGGGNTTTCCACTTAGCGTCGTGGCTAACGCTGCGGCTAGCAAAGTCAANGANGGACTGTCTAACTAAAGAGACAATGAATCGTTGTCTCGGCCCTCAAAGCGCTTCCGCGTTAAATAGAACCTGCTCCATAGCGCTCACACACGGCNGCTGGTCCGAGGGAATCACNNGGTTTCGAAGCCGTAGCAGTCTGATTCCAGCAAAGAGTCAGACGGCTACGAGTTGGGAGAGTTAAACACTCCAGCCTCACAAATTGCATAACCTGTCGGCAGCGCTTTATCTACAAAGCCGATTAGTTGAACACGCGTATCTAGGGGGATCGGAATGGACTACGACCTAGTCATTCGAAACGGAACCATTATCGACGGAACCGGTAAACCAGCATTCGTTGGCGATGTAGCAATTTCTGACGGTCAAATCGTTGAAGTTGGCGACGCNCCAGGTTCAGCTCAAAGAGAAATCGACGCTGAAGGCCAACTGGTCACACCAGGGTTCGTCGACATCCACACTCATTTTGACGGCCAGGTTTGCTGGGACAAGGAAGTCACGCCTTCATCGTGGCATGGAGTCACCACGATTGTGATGGGAAACTGTGGCGTGGGTTTCGCGCCGGTCCGTCCGGGCACTGAAAACCAACTAGTGGAACTCATGGAAAGNGTCGAAGATATACCNGGAACAGCGCTCCACGAAGGAATTCCATGGGGTTGGGAGACATTNGCTGAGTATCTGGANGTGATNGACACTCCTTACGCGATCGATATCGCAGCTCANGCACCGCACGTTGCGATTCGGCATTTTGTTATGGGTGAGCGCTGTTACGACGATGCAACGGCCGAAGACATGCAAGAAATGAGTCGCATCACAAAAGAGGCACTCGAAGCNGGAGCAGTCGGTTTCAGCACGAGCCGGTTTTATGGGCATCGCGACAAGGCAGGCAATCTAGTGCCCGGAACCAACGCCAGCAGCGATGAAATGCTCGCCATCGCAGAGGCCTTCTCACATGTCGACCATGGCGCTATAGAAATCATTTCCGATCATTTAAAAAATGAAGATGAGTTGCAATGGATTGAACATATGGCGAGAACCACAGGGCGGCCGCTAACTACTTTGGTTACCCCTGAAACCGGTGACGAAATTTGGAAACTCGCTGAGCGNCTTCAGTCCGAAGGTGTGGAGATTCGACCCCAAGCNGGAGCTCGTTTGGCGTCGATCTTGATGACNCTTGAGGGGACTGTCAATCCCATGCGGCAATTTCCGTCCTACNACGCCATNAGGGANTTACCCGTCGAAGAACAAAAGGACGCCCTGAGGTCTGCNGAATTTAGATCCCAAGTACTTGCTGACGANCCGAAACTTGCTCGCGACCGAGACACGAACAAAATGATTTCATCTTGGGACAAGATGTTCGTCTTACCTGAGGATCTGTCCTACGAACCGGGGTATGAAGATTCCCTTGAAGGAAGGGCGGCCCGCGATGGTATTTCCGTGCGCGAGGCTTTGATGGACGCGATGGCTGATGGTCGCCCAATCCTCTATTTGTTTGGTGAGTACGACTACACGGTCCAGCCCCAGTTCGATTTTATTTCTCGTGAGCAATCCGTTTTTGGCTTNTCAGACGGNGGNGCGCACGTCGGNGTGCTGTGTGACGCGAGCGTNCCGACCTACATGCTTGCTTACGGCACGCGAGACCGGACCAAAGGACCACAACTATCGCTTGAATTTGTNGTGCANAAAATGACNCAAGATACGGCACACGTNTATGGATTAACCGATCGAGGTGTCATTTCCAAGGGATACAAGGCNGATCTCAACGTCATCGACTACGACAAAGTTCGTCTCCATGACCCAGAGATGGTCTTTGACTTACCCGCGGGGGGAAAGCGGCTCATCCAAAAAGCCGACGGATACATGGCGACAATATGCGGCGGAGTCGTTACCTACGAAAATGGGATTCACACCGGAGAGATGCCCGGTCGCTTGATCCGAGGTGGACAAATCAAAACCGAAAAGAACAAAGTTGCTGGCTGAGCCCAGTCACTACAAGCAACAACCAAGATTTGATGCTCGTCAGAAGACGAATGAGGGCCATTAAGGTTCCGCCCATGAGTGAGCCTGTACTGCCCTCCATGCGAGTTGATGGACAAATAGCGCTAGTCACCGGCGCCGGCAGAGGCATCGGAAAAGGTTGCGCAATTGCGTTAGCCGAAGCTGGCGCTGATGTGTTCGTAATGAGTCGCACTGAATCAGAACTTGATGAAGTAGTCGCCCAGATAGAAGAAGTTGGGCGTAGCGCCCAAAAAATTGTGTGCGACGTAAGCGACGGCACCGCTATCCGACGTCACATCGGAGAAATAGATCGTTTAGACATCCTGGTAAACAACGCAGGAATTCTAAGACCCTCGAGCCTCCTTGATTTATCGGAAGACGACTTAGATGACATGCTGCAAGTCAATTGTCGAGGAGCAGTTCTAGTAGCCCAAGCGGCGGCAGAGATCATGGCCAGACAAAAGTCGGGAGTGATTGTGAATATGTCGTCCACCTTTGGAGTTAATGGACGAGCCAATAACAGCATCTACTCCGCGACAAAACATTTCATCGAAGGATTCACCAAATCCACTGCCGTTGAACTCGCACCATTTGGAATACGTGTAGCGGCAGTAGGCCCTACAGCGATCGACACGCCATTAACCCATGACCGACTCAACGACCCTGAAATCGGAGGTGACCTGCTTTCTCGAATACCTATGGGTCGATTCGGTCAAATCACAGATGTCGTTGGCGCTGTCGTATTTCTTTCATCACCAGCCGCAGCGCTCGTCAGCGGCACAACACTTATGGTCGACGGCGGTTGGTCCGCTCAATAAGTGACAAATCGGACCTTTCAGTCTCGAACAGATATCGCTACCCCCCCATATAAAGCTCACCAGCAACAACACAGACAACCGCTTCACTTCGTAAGCTTCTGACAACGTAAGCTGATCCGAACACGGAGGTGATCATGAGGGAGCAACCTGAACGCCCAATCTTCGGCCCTGAAGACCCCCGCCTCGATCCTCCAAACCCGCCAGAAATACGCGCTTCTCGCTCGATAGCGAAGGCGATCTCTTGGCGCGTTCTTGGCACCCTTGACACACTGGTCCTGTCTTTCGTGATCCTCAGCTATCTCGGCCCGCTCTTCGGCCTCGAAGAGGCCAGCGCCGGCGACAGAGCAAAAACAGCGGCAGCCATCGCCATAACCGAAGTCGTGACGAAGCTGACCCTCTACTTTTTGCATGAACGGCTCTGGTTGCGGTTGTCGTGGGACCGCGAACTAGATGAGGACGGCCACCACCGAGACGGTCGGCGGCGGTCAGCCACCAAGACCGCGACGTATCGAATCTTGGCAAGTTTGGACACCATGGCCCTCGGGCTCATATTCACCGGCAGCCTGGCAACAGCGATTTCCATAGGTGGTTTAGAAGTCTTCTCAAAATTGGTGCTCTATTTCTTCCACGAGCGCTTCTGGGCGCGGGTCCGCTGGGGAATCGTCGCCGGAGGTGCGACAGATTCACATAGTGACTGATGTGGCGCTGAAACTCTCACCCCAACATTGCGTTGCTTCCGACTCGTAAGACAACTTTCCAGTACTCATTATTGAGAATGGTTCTCATTCCTATATAGTATGACCTCAGTGAGAGGCAGTTGTTGAGAAGAAGCTTTTTCAGCTAGAAGTCCCCCATACATCTATTTGGAAAGGTGGTGGCCCTCAACAACTGTCACTCACTTCAGTGGGCGTACGCCAGAGCTGCCGCGTCGACATCATCAGACGAGACCTACCCTCTCCCCTGTGGGGGTGCCCCCAGGCATCGTGCCCACATGTATAGATACAGACCCACAGATTGACGCTTACAGGCTCAGCTTCTTCGTTGATGCGCTTGTTCTACAAGCGTGAACGACGATCCTCACACTTCAGACATTCGTAAGAGTTATGACCCTCACTATGTCCGAAGTTGCGTTCCTTGTCAGCGATAAGCACACGTGACTGCGCTTCTGTCATTGTCGGCCACACCTCATCCAAAGGATGATCGAACCAAAAGTATCTGTCATGCGCAGCCACATGCACAGTGACCTTGTGTTTTTCCTTACAACTCATGCATCGAGCGATAACGTTTTTAGCTTGCTTAGTCGCAGTAAGAGCAGATTCGTAATGGTCTTCTTCACCACTCAAGAATTGCTCGACAGCGGTCTTGATCTCGGAGAAGGTCACCGACTCAGAAAGCCCGCTAAGCGTTCTCACGCCAACAGATTTCTGTGAACCAAGTTCACTATTCAGCGCAGAAGTGGGGACCACCCAGAAACGCCATTGAGACGGGTCGACCACAGTTTTATTGGTTGCAGGCACGGCCTCATGTAGGCAGAACACGTACACAT
>PAPO01000011.1 GCA_002708935.1 Acidimicrobiaceae bacterium
CACCCGGTTCTCATCTAATCCTTGGATCCGGGCACCGAACTGCTTATCGAACTGTTCGAATTCCAAACTCATGTCTGTCCAGCGAGCTGAAATTCCTCTGAACTAACCGGAACGATCGGAGCAAAATCGCGGGCAGCGTAATACTCGGGTCGTTCGTATGTTTCTCCCCTGTTGTCGACAGGGCAGACATTGACGTACAACAGCAGCCTTCTCAGAGGGCTGATATTGACAGTTGAACCGTGAACCACGGTCATATCCATGAACAGCACAGATCCTGCGGACGCTGTGATCGTCTCTAGCCCGTACTGGTCAACCAAACTGGCCATAGTCTGATCGGTAATGTCATACCTGTACTTCGAAACCTGCTCGAAATCTGGCGATGATGGGTCCACGGAAGCAGTCGATACAAGACCTTCTTTGTGAGACCCCGGGATCGCTAGGAGCGGAGCGTTCACTTCAGTGACGTCATCTAGGAAGACTGCGATCATGACACCCTTGGGATGTGGGACCCCATCAACGCGGTGGTAGGTACCGAAGTCTTGATGCCATGCAACAATCGAACCATTTGTCTGTTTGATGTTGATTCGTGACTGATGAACATAAACCTCGTTACCCAACAAAGTTCGACTTGGGTTAATGAGGTTTTCATGGCGGCACAAAACAGCAAGCTCTTCATTGAAAAGGTGCATACCCCAAGAAACGTGGGGTGAGCCATCGGCTTCGCGGCCGACTTCGGGGCCCGGTCGTTCAAGAACATCCAGTGCCGCACCACTTAAATGTTCAACTTCTTCTGGTCCAAATACATCACTAAGAACGATCCATCCGCGGTCTCGAAATTCTTGACACTGAGCTTCAGTGAGATCCATCTTCATTAACTCCTAAACGGATTTGTTCGATTCCGCTCTGCAACGCAGCCGTCATCAAACCTATGTCATAGCTGTAACTGACCATTCGAAATCCACGTTTTACCCAGTCAATCCCAGTGTCCACCGAACCGGCAAGGCAGGCTGCAGTTTTTCCGTGAGTCTCACAAGCTTCCAAGATGGCGTCAATCCCTTTTTGCATAGTCGGATGTGCTGTGTCTCCTGGTACTTCGAGGGACAACGAAAGATCGCCATGGCCAAGATGTGCAACATCCACTCCAGGGACCGACATGATCTCTTCAGCATTAGCTATGCCTTTAGCTGACTCGATTAGGACGCACACCATGGTGCGTTCATGGGCCCCCGCGATGATGTCGGGCACCGAATCGGAACTGTAATCGTCGTGAGCTCCCCCAAACATTGCCCCACGATGACCAGATGGTGGGTATCGAGTCCATTTGACGAACTCCTCAGCTTGTTCGGCTGTTTCACACATTTGGAAGAGCATCCCCATTGCTCCTATGTCCAGCAAAGTTGCGGTGTACTGGTAAGAGGTGTCGGGCGGACGCACAAGAGGAACTATGTCGAGACCTCGGCAAAGAGCTAGTTGGAATTTCATCTGCTCCATAGAGAATCCACTGTGTTCCATGTCATAGAAGACAAAGCTTGAGCCCGCGTTTTGAAGTACCTGAGGCAAACCTGCGCTCAAGAACTCGAAGATCATGGTTCCGTATCGAGTTTCGCCATTTGCTAGGTCAGCTTTTAAGCGATTTGGACGCATCCGGTAAGTGTTACAGATCTGACGCTAAATAATTGATCCGAACGCACTTCCATGTCCCATTAACCGAAACCGAGGGCGAAGACGCGAACTTTGTTCAGGGAGTGCCACGGCCACCCGACGGGTCGATGTTGGCAATCTCGAGCCTCCATTGTCGGTTTTCGTCAATATTTCCTGCGATCGAAGATATTTAGCACTAAATTAGAGATGTTGTTAGGATCACACTGGCAGGGCGACATATCCCTGCTGGATTCTCCGTTCAAAGGAACACTTTCATCACTATGCCTAAGGGACTGAACGACACTTTGACCCTCTACCTAAACGAAATTGGCAGACACCCCCTGCTCACCAAAAAGGAGGAAGTCACTCTCTCTGAACAAATTCGAGCCGGTCGGGAAGCTTCAGAGCGTATGGAGCAGAGCCAATACCGAGATTTGGACGAATTGGAGAGACTCGAACGAACAGTGAAACGAGCTGAACGAGCCAAAGAGCGCTTCATTCTTGGGAACCTGCGGCTAGTCGTAAGCGTGGCCAAGAAATACCCGGTGACAGGCTCGCTGGAACTCGAGGACCTAATCCAAGAGGGCAACGTCGGTTTAGAACACGCCATCCAAAAATTCGATGGGAGAAAAGGTTTCAAGTTTTCTACATATGGCACCTTCTGGATCCGACAAGCAATTAACCGCCTAATCGACCAGCACAGCAACCTCATTAGAATCCCTGCCGACACCCATAGCGCTTTGCGTCGCCAATTGCGTGAGGCTGACGTGAATTCACCCGATTTGTCCAAAGAAATGAGTCGAATTCACGCCCTTACTCAAATGTCCTCGTTAGATAGTCCCCTAGTGGTTCATGAAGACCGAAACCTTCACTCCCTGATCGCCTCTGACGACCACTCCCCTGAGGACCTGGTCGGGAGTTGGCACGACACCAAAGCGATCAATGAAGTCTTGGGGCAAATGCCCGCGAAAACTGAAGCGATGTTGCGGTACCGATTTGGGCTGGATGACGGCGTCGAGCGGACGTTCCGTGAAATTGGTGACCTACTAGGAGTTTCAGCAGAAAGCGCAAGGAGGGCTGTATCCAAAGCCCTATCTGGCCTTGCCGAAAACCGAGGCTTAAATCCCGCTACATAAGTGCCTGCATTTTGTGCCAGAAGGGCACTGGCTACTTCGCGACGTCACGATCAACGCATTTGTGACCTCGGGCCGGTCTTCAGAAGAGACCTTCGCGTCGGCGACTTGCGGCCAATCGTGACGGCGGACTGGGCGATACGTCCTCTCAACTGATAATCATTCATCCATGACCACTGCAGCAACAGGGCGGCAACCAAACTTTGTATTTTCAGTCGGAGAGTCAACCGCTGCAGCCAAGTGGTCTCGTCGCGGCAAGACAGTTTCTGCGCTATTCGTCGTCTTCTTTCTGGTGTGGTTACTCCTCCCTGCCTTGTTGGTGTTGTCCTGCATATATGACGCCGTGCGCGACCGAAACTTCTCCAACACACGTTTGATCTTGTTCGGTGCCTGGTGGCTCGCAATGGAGGTACTCGGAGTAACAGCAGCCTTTCTTTTGTGGTTGGCTTTCGGACCCCTCCGACAGCTGGCCAGTCTCAAGTGTCGAAGATGGCATAGCCGGCTCCAATATCTATGGGCCCGCGGTCTTACCAGCGGAGCACAACGCACAATCGGACTTCGATGGAGCACCGAAGGGATAGGTTGCTTACATTCAAAAGGTCCCCTGATTATTTTGGCTCGCCACGGAAGTCAAGGGGACGCGTTATTGACTGCGGCCCTCTTGTCAAACGAGGGTCGACGTCTGCGGTTTGTGCTGAAGAAACAACTCTTAGGTGATCCGTGCCTCGACATTGTCGGGCATCGAATTCCTAACTATTTCGTCGATCGAGACTCGCTAGACAATCGAGAAGAACTAGTCAACATCGGTCTTTTAGCAAGCGGATTAGCCGATGATGAAGCTTTAGTGATCTTTCCCGAGGGAACGAGGTTCTCAGCATTGAAGTTAGCTAAAGCTGTCCATACGGTCGCCCAGAAGACGCCGTCGCGGGCAGCGTCAACAGGTCGGCTGCAGTCCGTTTTGCCAATACGCCCAGCCGGAACCCTCGCAGCGCTCTCGGCGTCAGACGCCAACATTGTGTTCTGCAATCACGTCGGCATCGGTGATATCGCTTCTCTTCGGCAACTGCGCGATGCTGTGCCCCTTATAAAAGAGCTCCGATTCAAACTGACCCTGATCCCTAGAACTGAACTTTCGTCGGAGTGGACCGAAGAGGAACTTGTGCACTGGCTAGACACTCAGTGGATCGAGATTGACAAATGGGTCGCAACGAACGAGCAGCAAGCGTCACCTTAAACGCGGAATCAACAACGGAGTTTTCGACTTGTAGTCAATGTAGGAGGGGTCATCACCCCACTTGTGCTCGGCTTTTCCCTCCAACATCGGAACCCCAGAAATTTTCGTGAGCAAAGTCCACACAAACAATGGAGAGATAAGAGTCACTAGCTGAAATCCTGCCAGCGAGGGGAAGGCCGCGAGCGTTAAACCACTCCACAGAAGGATTTCACCAAAATAGTTAGGGTGGCGTGATCGGTTCCACAGACCGGTTCGAATATATGTGTCGTTGCCTGAAAGTCTGAATCTCTTCTTCTGTTCGTCCGCAACTATTTCGATCAAAAAACCCACAACCCAAGCTAGAAGGCCCACTATTTCGACAGGGCCGAATGGTTGGCTATTACCATCGCCAATCACCGTCACAACTGGGGCTGTCGTCACAACTACCCACGTTGCCTGCAAAGTCCATGTCATCAAAAACCAAGAGAAATCTTTCTTCATTTCGTTAAAGCGTCGATCGGACCCGACCGATCGGACTCGGACTACCAAGAAAGAACCCAGTCTGAATGCCCAGAGACAAACAGCAAACGTCAATGCAATGTCCAAAAGCCCAAGGCGAGAACGCGAGCACAGCACCGCAATTAACACAACGATCGCGAACGTTGTCGACCCAAGCAAGTCAAAAAATTGTTCCGACTTCAATCTCCAGGCCAATCCAAAGGCAATCCATTGAGCCAAGACCGCCGCTAAGGCACAAATGACGACCGGCGGCAACCAAAACTCAACCCACAATCCATCCGCACCGCAAATGGAAACAACTGCTATCAATACGAGTCCCGTCACAGTGCCCGAAATAGAAATTCGTCTACTCACTTAACTACTCCTTCAGCAAAGTAACGAGTACTGATGAACCGTTAGGGGCCGTGGATTTGTTCTAGGTGGTCCAATACTGACGAGAAACCGTCAAGCGACAACACCTTGTCCGGTAAGTCTGTCCATACTCCGCCGACCATCACGGGAGTTTCCGGCAA
The DNA here is from genome assembly GCA_002708935.1 of Acidimicrobiaceae bacterium. GTDB lineage: Bacteria > Actinomycetota > Acidimicrobiia > Acidimicrobiales > Poriferisodalaceae > MedAcidi-G3. The sequence continues at coordinate 5,019 of PAPO01000011.1, forward strand.
GGACCCATGTATCGCCTCGACGGTTTCGGCCAGCACACTTGGTGATGTTGAACTGACGGTGCTCAGCACAATGGCCATTAGTTCGTCGGTCGAACGAGCGGCTTGAACGATCGTGTCAATTGGGCAGTCAGGCCCAAGATTCACAGGGTGATATCCACGACTTCGAACCAACTCGGCACAAATAGCAGCCGGTAGTCCGTGGGTTTCCTGAGGCGGACAAGCAATAAGAACACTTCCAAGTTTTTTGCCTCGACGCTGCGGCAGTCCTTGCATCCGTCCCAATATCGATAAGACAACACTTGATGCTCTGTGTTCTTCATAGACCTCCAAGCGGCCGTCGGCCCACTCCTCGCCTACTGCTCGAAGCGCCGGGACGATGACTTCACATACGACTTCCTCGACGCTGGCACCGCTATCGAAAGCACCTTGAACTATTAACCAAGATCCAGGTGCGTCTCCCGCGAGTAAGGCCTGAAGAAACGGCCCGGATTTACTTCCTAGCGACCGGTGGCCTCGTCCCGACGGTGCCCGCTCAACGGACGACAAAGAGTTCAAATCTTTGATTGAGACTTCCCAACTACCGCCGCTTTTTCGGGCCGGTAACTTGCCTGAACGCACATATTTGTAGACAGTCATGTAGTGAAGTCCGAGACGTTCGGCGGCCTTGTTCAAACTGAGCATTTCAATCGCTTCGTTCATTACGTCGCGCCCTCAAGGTCAGGTTGATTGGCTTTGTCGGCATTCAGGAGTCGACGTTGCATCACTTCTCTACGGTTAGACAGATCTCGCCAGGTCAGTACTTCAACGTCATCTCTGATTCCTGCTGCGCGTCGGAACGATGACTCGGAAACTTCTAAATCTTGGATGGCGAGCCCAAGTTCTGCTGATACTCGAAAGCCGTGTTTGGTAAGGAAACCAGCGCTGATAGCAGAGAATTCTCCTAACANGTCCATCTCAGGNTCCAATTTTTGAACGAAAGACGCTAAGTACGCGAAGTTNTTTACAAACAGCATNAGTTCTTTNGGAATTCGCGCNCCACTGGCCAGCANTTCTTTGAGGAGTGTCTGAAATTCGGCGACGAACTGTTCTTCGGTCAGTTGCAGCGGNTCAAAGTCAACNCGNTCTAACTGCANATTTTNNATCANGTCNTCAACNTCAGNNTCAGGTGGGAACGCNCCCAAGTCGCGCACNGCNAGGACTTGNGTNCGGACNTCACCTGACATNAGNCCNGTGATGTANCGNAGAAACGAAATGCGCCGATCATGGTCCAGTCTTCCNACCATNCCNNAATCNACCAGCCCNATNACNCCNTNATCGTCNACNAACANGTTTCCNGCGTGNAANTCNCCATGAAAGATTCCGTGCAACGCGGCGCCCTCNAAGAGNCCNTCNACCATGCTTCTGAACAGAGNTCGTGTNTNCTGNTCGCTGATCTGNTCNGAGTCNAGNCGNGTCANGGGAACNCCCGATACNCGGGACATGACGATGACCCGAGTTGTCGTCATNTCAAGCNCTGGATNAGGGGCTGCCCACCTTCCGCGCTCTCCNGTTGCNAGNGCTCNNCGGATCTCNNAGAGATTCGCGACCTCNAATCGGAAATCCAACTCTTCGGANATNGTNTCGGCAAACAGTTGCACCAATGCNGGCGGGTTAGCGAGCGCNGATACNGGGATACGNCCAACNAGNCGNGGNGCTACCCANGCNANCACTCGTAGATCACGCACCACTTTCTTNTGGATNGATGGTCGNTGAACTTTNACNACGACNTCGGANCCNTCCTGNAGTTCNGCNTTATGNACTTGNGCTATTGAGGCNGCNGCAAANGGTTNTTNTTCGAACGACGCAAATGACCTATCTAACGGGCCTAGATCGCGTCGAAGGATCCGACGTATTTNNCNCCANTTTGAAGGCTTTGCTTGATCNCTGCAACGCGAACATTCATCTACGAGGGCTTGAGGGAACACGCCNTCNGCGGCAGAGATGAGCTGTGCNAGTTTTATGTAGGTTGGCCCTAAGCGCTCAGCGGCGACCCGAAGCCTTCGGTATAANGANTCAGTTCGCGACTGTTGATCGAGCCGGCGGTCGAATATCTTCCAACTGACAAGAGCCCANCCGAAACGGAGCGTNGTGTGTGCAAGTCGTATNACTGGNGGGAATGAAGGTTCGTTGACTAAACGAGGGACCCCGGCAACGATNGTGNTTCGGACAGNNTGAGCGTCTTGAATCCAAAGGTTTTCGGAGTCAGGTGCCGNNATCGNGGTGAGTGTTGCNAATTCGTTNTCNAGACTCGAGCCGATTTGTTCGTTCAAGACTTGTGAAGGGGANTCNAGAATCTCAAATTCGAGCTTCTCGGGNCCCCAAATTCCCATTGACAGTGGCTTCCATGTGACCGGGGCTGCNAGTCGGTANGCGGGAACAACGTCTAAGAAGGCATTGAGTGCTTCTTGTAACTCTGCNCGAGCCAGAGCTGCGCCTAAACAGTGATGTGCNCCTAANCCAAAAGCTATGTGNGGCGNCCGATCATCTCGNTCGATATCAAATCGAAACCCATNATCTGGCTGACCTAANCCNGCNGCGTGTAGCCCTAATAGNACTGTGGTTCCTGCCGGGAAAAACATNCCGTCNACGACTCGGTCTTCGCTCGCCACTCGNGCTGTGGTTCGAACAGCTCCTATNTANCGCAGCGATTCTTCNACNACCGCCGGNACTAGCNATCTGTCCTCGCGGACACGCTGATANTGCTCTGGTTGGCTTGCCAACACTGCCAGNAGGGACCCCANNTGGTTNCTGGTCGTATCAGTACCNGCCAANANGATGGCCTCAATCATGGCTACTAGCTCGTCAACACTTAGGCGGTCCTCTTNATANGANGCTTGGACCAAATCGGTGACTAGGTCNGCGTGTGGGCATCCCTTCCGTTCNGCNACNAGNCCNGTGGCGTANNTATCAAGCTCNCGTTGNGCNNTGGTTATNTCTTCAAGTCGNCCNAGNACCGCGTCAGCNTCAGCGTCTAGTCCAGAAAAAATTGTGTCAGCCCATCTNCCGAANCGNTCNTGNTCANCNTCNTCGATNCCNAANANCTCNCAGATCACTGGTATCGGNTANGGCCTACAGAANTCAGCNACGAAATCGCCGCCGCCTCTTTCNACTAAGGGNTCNAGGAGNCGNTCCGCNTGCNTTCNCATGAACGGTCGCANNGNNTCNCTACTCGCNGGNGTGAANGAAGNGCTNACNAGNCGNCGNANNCGNCGATGNTCNTCNCCTTCNACNGACAACANATTCGGTCGCATCTGNACNTGGTCNCCGGCGCCNGGCANCATNTCGCGTGCGNGATCGATNAGACTCTCAAANTTGATGTCGTCACGNTCCTCAGATTGGAGNGANNTAACNCCCGAGAGCACCGTNATCCANGCAGGNTCNCGGAGNATCTCNCGNGTTTGGTCNTANCCAAANACCAATGGNCCCGCTGGGGTTCGAACANCCCAANGNCCTGTCATTTGAAGTTGNTGTGTNGCTGCTACTAGTTCNGCGAAATCCGAAATGGCAAAGTCNACNAAAGGCANAGNTCCNGGGGCTGTGGTGTCNACGAGTTCNNTTTGATTNNGATNACTCACTCCATCAACCTCCGCCGNNGANAGTGANTTTAGCGCTAAATANTGGGAAACCCCCGNNGNNTAGNNCNNTATCCNCCACTAATNGCNGNTTCNGCNGCAATTCGNCCNGACACCATGGCNCCTTGTATNGACGGGGTGGTTCGATGATCACCGGCNATCACTACTTCTTCGGTNNGCGGAGTGNGCCGTCGGAAGGCTGCNCCAGGNACAAACACTGGCTGAGCGTGCTCAANAANTCCGTGTTTGATGAGTTNCCANGATTCACATTGNCTTCCNAAGNTTCGAGNCAACTGTTGTTGTNCCTCAGNGAGAGGNGNNTCGNGTTGTGTNGTCGGACCCGCNGNCACAANCANNACCGANCCTTGNGGCGCGTACTCCGGAGCCACGTTGCTCATAATTGCGATATTCCTGCATGGNCCNTCAGCNGANGGAAGAAGATGAATTGCCTTGCTGTNATTAGGCGGTTCNACTGCNGAGAAATACGCGTGCCACTGCGATCTACCNGNACGCGNCGTNNCATTGAGTAAGCGAGCCGNCGATGGTTCTTCGGTTGCTATAACGATCCNTCGNGCGGCAATTTTTTGCCCGCCANCGAGAAAAACTGTTGAACCATTTATCTGTTCCACTGCTGNGNGCAGATGTATCGAGTCNCCNGGTAGTCGNGCCGCCATTTGNTCNGGNATTTCTTGCATNCCNTTNGCNGGNACNGCCGCCGGACCCNCAACNAGACAACGAATGATGAGACANGCNAGTCGCGCNGAACCCTCAAGNGANGATGTCANTTGAATTCCNGANAGCAGCGGCTCCCANAGCTTNTCTATNGACNTATCCGAAAANTTCTGCGTNTTCANAAANTCNCCNACNGNNAGATCATCANCACGNTCAAGAATNCCGGTNTCCGATCTCAAAAGNCTGANGGNTAGCTTNANNANNCGNANGCGATCNNTCGGNGTCAANANCNGTGTNCGNAAGCCTGNAAGAANNGCNCTCNGNGAGCTTCGTGGGTCCAACAGCTCNGTAAANGAATCNNCNTCCCNCACNTTCACNCCNCGNGNAAACGGGCGGAGNTNAAGAGCNGNNANNTNAAGGTAATTNGCTATTTCNGGATAAGCGGTNANNAGGACTTGNAAGCCNCGATCNANCNNAAANCCNCTGTCNAANTCNGTTCGNACTCGNCCACCGACNGCGNCNCCANGNTCAAGAANNACNACTTCTCGNCCNNNNCGATGCANNGTAAGNGCNGCNGNCAGNCCNGCCAATCCNGCACCGATCACNACAAACTCCGATTCGGNCGGCNGNGATNGANNTGGNTGCNGCTCGTCTTGGAAATCCATANCTAAGGACCATTCGAGTGAAGGGACATTGNGTTCNACGAGTCAATCATCGNCGACTAACCCAACCTACACANNNCCAACCNCTGAAACGTNGACCGGCNTTNNNNGAGNTGCACTNNCCGAGAATCTNCTNCTCGGTGCACCNAGNCNGNAGGNNNTCGTTCTANATTGTGNTCATTCGGTTGGGACCAGTCGCAAAATGACTGAAACATAAGGAGTAAACCACTGATGCAACAAAACACTTGGGTTCAGCTAATGGCCATGCGCGGTAANGACGCTCAGGCGATCATCTTGCCGTACGTCTTNTCNGTACTGGGAGTCTTCNCATTCATCATNTGGGGAGGAGAAACNGCAGANACCGGCGCTGTGCAACTNGCCNTCGCNGCCTGGGTAGTACTTGGNTCTCTGTGGACTCTTCTGTGGTTTGACGGCGTACTGGCCGATGTTGGCGCTGGGATGCAGGACATGGACAGCGAAGTTGCCAGCAGCAATATGGGACAAAACTTTGCTAAAGCTCCCTTCNCAATATTTCGTGGCTTCAACGCGCTTGTGATAGTGATCATGGCCGTGCTACAAATTTCGGCTCTTTACGCGTAACGTCTTTGACTCCTTTGTTGATCACCGACTCGCGGTGATCAACAAAGGAGCAACTCGAAATATTTGTTCGCTAATCGGCTGAAACCCACAAGGCAATATGGACAACTCGTCTGAGTTAGAAGCAGTCAACAGTTCTTTTTATGCCCATTTTGAAGCAGCGGACATTCAAGGGATGTCTGATCTTTGGGTTAACTCCGAGGAGGTGTGGTGCACACACCCCGGCTGGCCGACAATTTTCGGATGGGATCAAATTCGGGTGTCTTTCGAACAGATTTTCTCAGGNCCTGGACTCCCCCAGTTTTTGACCTCCAACGTTCGCTTCCATGGAAACGACCANGCTGCTTGGGTATTCGTTGAAGAGAACCTTCTTGGATCGTCGCTATCGGCCGTCGCTGCTGTNAACGTATTTAAACGTGTCGNGGGGACTTGGAAGATGGTCGGTCACCAGGCAGCGCCNCTCATACCNGACCTAGATCTCACCTCGGGNCCAGAGACCAATTAACTCAAAAGTCGGAAACTCTGGCCACACGCATTGCATTTCNTGTCACCCNTAGAGNTAGANAGTTCAGNAGACCCACAATATGGGCAATACNNGGCNGCTNGGTGAGGAGCAACAGCGTNGTCTCGCGCTGCNCGACGNGCCGCAATGAAATCGATNACNGCGAGNAGCGAACAAGCCGACTGCAAGACAGCTAATAGCGCGAGGATTCGNCCCGGCATTNCGTCAAAATCAAGCCAGATNAGTGCCCAGACGTAGCAACTATAAACAAGCGCACCAATCCAGCAGATAGCTCGTANCGTNGCTCGTTCGGCGATNACAGAAATGATCGCGCAATAGGTGATCGCCACTGCCGCNACGGCNACTGTTCCTATAGGGCGACCCAACACATCGGGCGGCGNTGCTCCCCAAATNAGCGNGATNACTACCAGACCCATAAGGAGCGAAGAACCAGATCCAATGGGCCANANCANNNTCAGNTGGGNCCTAAATTTNCCNAGCTCGATACTGACCAAACTGGCAGCTGTGATCACCAGNAAAAAGCTNGTCCCATGGACCCGCGCNACGAATTCTGTGCTTCCACCGATAACNATCCCNGCTGCGGCNAGCACAGCGTTNACGATCACAANCCACTTCAAGGTCCGCTTAACCAAGGATTTGTTTGGCGNCAANATATTCGCGATGGACCTCACAGGTAAATCTCCTGTTATGCGACCTCACANAGCACGGTAACCGTTCNCNAGCTNGCGGCGTGNCCGTTTGNAGAAGTCGTCAGAAATTCAANATTTNTCGGCANCNAAGTTGCNGACTCAGATTATTTAGTACTAAATTAGNNTTNNNGAGGTNCCCCCACCTCTTNAAAGCCTTCGGGTCAGCNTNTGGGAGTCACCTTCTNTAGCTGTCCCGNAGGCTTNCCCCCTTTTNGAACCGTCTATCTTGATAACAACCTGACTGATGACACACGATGCGAGATTCGGGAGAGCCCGTGTCACACAATTCCACCTTGACCCCCGCTAGTCGTAGGCCACTAATAGCGGCCATCTCGGCGCTTGCGTCACTGACATGTTGCGCTTCGACTTCATTTCAGCAAGTCTCCGCCCCTGCAACCACTGCGCCGGCNGAGCCTGCGACTACGACGACGAATCCAAACGAAACCGTCATATGCATGGACCCCTACCAAGCGGAGGTTCACACTCGGATCTTGATGCAAATCGATTTATTAAGGGTTGGCGCGTTCGAAGAAGCACGAGAGCACGCGTCGACATCATTTAGAAATTCAGTCGATGTCGCTGGTTTTCAGGAAATGATCGAATCAAGTTTTCCATTTCTCTTGGAAGATTGGTCGGTGGCGTTCGGTCGTTGTCGAATAACCGACGGAACAGCGACAGTTGAGGTCCGGTTCGGTGGAGAGCCCGCCATCACTCTCATCTACTTCTTGATCCAATCGGACAATCGTTGGTGGATCGATGGTGCCTCGCCCGCCGTTGATGGGCTTGCTGACAAGATTGAATCGTCATGACTCTGCAGGAAAGATTGACTGCCAGCGTGGTCAAGTTGTTCTCCGAAGGCAAGCAACCACTAGCTGACACCCACCTACACCCAAACGACCCGGGCCTATTTGGTCCTGACAGTGTCAGCTGGAAAGTAATGGGTGACGTGTCGAGCTTTGCCGGAGGAGTGCGGGCTCTTCTCCTGCAGGCATTGCACCCCGAAGTTGCTGCAGGCGTGGCGGATCACTCCGCATACAAGTCCGATCCTCTGGGTCGTCTCAACCGAACATCTCTTTTCGTTACCACTGTCAACTACGGGTCGATGCCCGAAGTGCAATCAGCAGTGCAGATGGTGGTCAAAGCACATGCACCCGTTAACGGCGTTTCAGAGCGTGGATTGTCATACTCAGCTAACCAACCGCCACTAGCCGCGTGGGTGCACAACACTCTGACCGATTCTTTTCTCGAGGCATATCAAACCTTCTGTCGTCCCTTGGAACGTGACGAAGCTGACCAATTTGTCCAGGAACAAGCCAAAATCGGAGCGCTTTTAGGTGTTGTTGAACTCCCCCAAACTGCTGAAGACCTCCGGTCTTGGATCGTTGATCACCCCGGCCTAGCTGAGTCAGACGCTCTCCACCAAGCATGGAATTTCTTACGCAACCCACCGTTGAACACAGGCCAACTCGTCGGCTACAAGGTCATAAGGGCGGCAGCGGTAGCGACTTTACCCAACAACTTCGACCAGTTGACGCACGCAACTTCATCCAGGGGAGCTATTTTCGCTGGTCGGCGGCTCATCGGGTCGCTTCGTTGGGCTATGAAGTGCAGCCCTGCATGGAAAGCGGCTCTCGACCGATGCGGTGCAACTTATGATCACACTAAGTTCCGGTCGTTCGAAGATCGGCTCTGACCCCGAGTCGTCACAAAAACTGAATGGCATGATCCATCAGAATTAACCCAGTTCAGGAAAGATCTCTTCCAATTCGGTCGTTATCCAATCGCTGACAGCACACACTTGATCAAAAAACGGAAGGTGAGCGCTCATCATCTCAGTAAACCGGAGCCCTCGAACTAACAATTGGGCATCTGCTCGTGACATCGGAACACCTCGTTCGGTCGCTGACATCGAAGCCCATTCGTGGCTGTTCCACGCAAGCACCAACCGTCGATCTAGAGCATCGAGCCGCCCATCGGAATCTTCGACGTCGTGGTCTGACAAGATTCCCAAAATCTGACGTAGAGCCGCCGCGCCTTCAATAGGCAACATCATGGTCTCCCCAGGAGACTCATCTGACATGTGGCTCTTTTCTCGAGGTGACCTACAGCAAGCTAGATCTTCGAAGGATCTCGCCTCAACCTCATATTTCAGTGGGCCTGGATTCAGAGCACATGTTCGTTTAGGTCAACCGTGGCCATTGCTCCCCCCTCTGTCCAATGCATGCCTCAGCGGCGTGCTACTACGGTGCTATGACTGAAACACACCAAGNTNAGGTTGGNCGGTATATCCGCTATGAGGTANTAGATCGAGTNGCGCACGTCACCGTCGACCGGCCTGANTATCGAAACGCACAAAGTCGGCTTCTACTCGAAGAACTTGATGAAGCATTTATGGGCGCAGCCCAAGACCCGGAAGTAAACGTCATATGTCTTTTCGGTGCCGGCGACCATTTCTCAGCAGGTCACGACTTAGGAACACCTGAGGAGCTTGCTGATCGTAAAGAAAGACCTTGGGACCCCGGTATCAGAGGCTGGTACGACCGCACGTGGGAACAGTTTTACGCCAACACCAAGCGGTGGCGTGAGATTTCGAAACCCACAGTGGCGGCTGTGCAGGGTTACTGCATATTTGGCGGCTGGATGATCGCATCCGCAATGGATTGCATTTTTGCGTCAAGTAACGCCATGTTTCTAGGGAGCCACTTCCAATACTTCTGCATGCCATGGGATCTTCATCCGAGGAAAGTGAAAGAACTGTTGTTTGAAAGCCGCTTCATCGATGCCGACGAGGCATGTGAACTCGGCCTGGTGAACCGAGTGCTTCCAGTCACCGATCTCGTCGGTTACACCACCGAATGGGCTCAAAGAGTCGCCAAGAATGATCCCTTCCAGTTGCGGATGATGAAGATGGCGGTTAACCACGCTGAGGAAACACAGGGTTTCACGGCCCACACCCAAGCCGCGCATTCGATGTATGTGCTTGCTCGAATGGGCGAAAAGGATCCCGGAAGTTACATCGAACAGACTGACGAGAAGCGACGACCAATGGTCGAAGTGGCATTGCAGAACTATCAGCGGCGGAACTCAACCTAAAGAACCCGGCATAAGTCAGATCCCTGGGTTTCAATACATTTCAACAATCCGAACTGGTCAAGCATAGGTAGCCTGCGAAGACACAAAAGCTTCCTTAAGTCATTAAGACCTCAAGGTGGTGATCTATTCGCCCCCGTAGCTCAGGGGATAGAGCGTCGGTTTCCTAAACCGTGCGTCGCAGGTTCGAGTCCTGCCGGGGGCGCTGCGACCACACGTTCAGTCATTCAACTTCGAACACCATCGCCCCAAAGAACGTACATCGCTACNAGCGGAGTATCTCCAGCTTCAACNGTATGAAAATCAGATGGGTTGTTATAGAGAGTCATGTTCGGCTCTATCTCAACTAATTCCTCCGCACCCCCGAACCGCCAACGCGCCGTCCCTGACACAATGAGATACAACTCCTGAGGAGGATGATTGTGCAACGGGTANGTNCATCCTTGGTCCACNTACATGATGCCCGCCTCAATTCCAGGCAATTCAAATGCCTCAGACACCACACATAGCGCTCGTTCTGTGCCTTGATCGTCCCACCGGTGAGACGGGACCCACCGCAGAGAGGGAGCTAATTCCACAAATTGCTGGGCTCGTTCTGAGTTTCCAATCCGATTCAAATTCCCCAATACCGGCAGTATTTGGCTTTCATAAGCGACTACGGCAGCCGTTTCGATCGCCTCACGAAATTTGCGTGCACCTTCGTCAATTTCATCCCGAGCTGCATACTCGATCGCAGCATCCGCAGCATCAATGAGCCAGCGGCGAAGGGTTTCATGAACCCTCATCCAATACGACTATCTGTCGAGCGGAAGCCTGTCAGCAATATGACTGTCAGTAGGAACACCGAGCCCGCCATCCACGGGATCGATATGAAACCAAACTTTTCGATATAAGTAACCGAGCAAGGTGTCGTCAGACTGCACGACTCCGCATCGGACAAAACCGGAACCTGCTGCAGCAGGTAATGCCATATCGAAGCCGCTAAACCGAGGACCGCCATCGGCACGGCATAGCGTCGCACGAGACGGTCACCGGTGAACCAGCCGATAAGGAGCACAAACGCCAGGGGGTACATCGCTATGCGTTGGATCCAACACCACCTGCACGGAGTCAAATCCCCTACTTCTGACAAGTACAACGATCCGAGACTCGCAGCGACAGTTACGCCGACCGCTAGTCGACTTGCCGCCACCCTAAAAGCGCTGGGCAGCGCGGATGTAGTGACGTTCCTCCGAACTAAAGAAATGATCAGCAGCAGCGTTACCGCATTCACCAACAATGTCAGCCATGCAAACATCGAGAGAACTGTCGCTACCGTCATGACTCCAATGTGCTTCACCCACGTTCAGATTGCGAATAAATACGTTAACTCGACATCTTGCTCAGCTTGGGTGACTTTCCTATCTTGATCCACATAGCTGAAGCTCCTAACACAGAAGCCGCTAGGAAGAATCCCAAAATCCGGTCATAGTACGGCAGCGCTTCCACGCCCGCGTTCACGGTAAGCAACGCGAACACCGCAGCTGTACCAATAGCAGCAGCGACGTAGCGCANGGTACTGAAAAGTCCGTTGGTTTCGCCGTAATACTGTTCTTCAACCCATTCCAGGGCAACCCCGTTGAGCAATGGGATACTCATTCCCCATCCAAGTCCGTAGAGCATGATTCCCGGGGCGAAAGCCGACCAAAAATTGATGTCAGCGCCGAGTTGCGTGAAATGCCAAAACACCGCAAATGCCTGCAAAGCCGCTCCGAGACGACACAGACCAATAGAGCCAATCCGGTCCGCGAGACGACTGAAGGTCAACGTTGAGAACCCCGCTGCGATCGGTCCCAGAGTCACTCCCATCCCTACTTGCAGGGTTGAAAAATTCCAGACGTTCTTCATGAACAAAGGCCAGACAATCCAGATTGATTGCGAAGTGATCCCTACAAGAAAATTGACCGTATTGGCGACCATCACCCCACGTCGTCTCAACAGGTGCAAATTCAACAGAGGTTCTGGGTGACGGAAGGAGTTTGCTACGAACAGCACAAAAGAAAGAACACCCACTGCCGCCACCACAGATGTAAGCGCAGACGTGTACCCCCATACCCGACCTTGCATAATGGCCGTCACCACCGCGCCGATGGCCACTGTCCCCGCGGCCGCGCCCACAAGGTCAAGTTTTTGTTGATCAGGTGGGGTAGGTAACTCTTTCAATAACGACTGCCCAGCCCAAAACATCAATAGCGCGACTGGTGCACTCACTAAATACACGATTCGCCAACCAGAACTAGCGAGAATGAGCGCAGCAACTCCAGGAGCAACTCCGGCCCCAAGCGGACCAGCCGCAGACCAAAGTCCCACCGCTGTAGTCCGTCTCGACTCAGGGAACAGCGGTAACACCAANGCCAAAGANGACGGCAAGATTGCCGCTCCGGCGAACGCTTGCAGAACTCGGCTGAGGTTGAGGGTGATTACCGTGCCCGCGGTCGCGGAGAACACAGCGGATAAAGCAAATACCAGCAATCCCAGCTGGAAGATCCGTTTACGACCTATTCGGTCCGCAAGACGTCCGGCCAGTGGCAAAAATGCGGCCGTTCCGATGAAGAAACCGACGACACCCCAACCCACATCGGCTGCCGTCGCTCCAACAAAACCAGATTGGATGTCATCAAGGGCAATATTTGTTGCGGTGCTGTTGAACCCNACAAGCACNGTTGCCANCGACGCAACCCACAATGCTCGCCATGCGCGCGGTGAGACCGCCTCGAGTGGCGCTCGAGCAGAAGTCGGCTCGGCAACAAACGGGGCATTGGGAGTCCCTTCAACTGGGAGGATCTCGCGCACTGTGGACAGTACGACTGGTATCTGTCGACGCACCAAGAAAAGCCTACGTCGTTCACCATAGGAACATCCGTCAAAATCGAAAATCGTTTAGAAGAATTCAGAGTGATCTCATCGTCCGTTGTCTCACCCCTGCGCGAATGTGAGATATGGCTTCTCCTCGACCTCAAGCTTTAACTTCTGTGCATCACGAACAGCTGTCTCAACTCAATCGCGACCTAAGCCGCTTCTGGATTCTGGTGTGTCGACAAGCACTCGCAGAAACCACCGACCAGTGGGCCATTGAGATATGAGCATCTTTTTCCTTTCACTAACAGTGTCTGCGGTGTTTGGCCTATGGGAGTTATGTAACGGCAAACGCTCGCGGCATGCTTCGATTGATCATCCATCCAAAGGCATGCGGCGTCAGCAAACACCAACTTCTACTGACTCTCTCCTCAACCCCGACCGCTTGACATCGACAGACGTATAAATATGAAAAGCCCGGTCGTTGTTTACCTCACCATCTACACAGGCAATGCTTTAGAAAGAATCACTAGGGAAGGATGATCTCCATGAATTCAGAAACATTTGTCGGCATGAGTGAATCGAACGCCGCTTCCATCAGGATGAACGGCTTCACTTACATGCTGGCCAGTACAGCTTTGTTGGCAATAATTGCGTTTGCCGATGTCAATGCAATCCAGTTCCCATTGACCATGGGCGTTATCGGTACCGGTCTCTACGGGATGTTGACCTTCGACTTTGGGATGCAAACGGCAATGGGTCTGCGTGACTCGATGCCTGATGAAATTGCATCAACCAAAGCAGGTCAAGACGCCCAAAAGGCGCCGTTCGCTATGTATCGCGTGCTTAATGCGGTGATTCTGATTCTTATTGCAGTGGCTCAGATCACCGTCATCTACTAGCCAAAACAGAGTTTTCCGCGATAGTTGCGATGATCTCCATCGCCGCGTTTAGGCAGCTACAGGCAGAGAAATATACGATTTGGTTGCTGTGGGGAACTTGAGAGGGGCCAAATGAGCGATCCATCGATCTCATTGGGGTTTGCACCGGGGCCTCTGGCTCTCGATGCAGCAGATCTCGCCGAAAAAGTTGGTTACGAGCGTTTATGGCTCTATGACTCGGCTGCAATCTGGGAAGACGTCTGGCTAACCATGGGCCTTGTTGCGCAACGCACCGACCGCATCGGGCTCGGCACTGCGGTGCTTGTGCCGAACCTCCGACACGTCATGACTACAGCATCGGCAATTCTGACGATGGAACGAATGTGGCCTGGGCGGCTCACCATCGGCTTGGGCACGGGGTTTACTGCGCGTCGCGTGCTCGGACAAAAGGCGGTTCCGTGGGCTCGAATGTCTCAATACGTTCAACAGCTCAAGTCGCTGCTTGCGGGCGAGGTCGTGGAAATTGATGGCAGCCCTTGTCAGATGATCCACCACCCCGATATGGCGGCCGCTCGACCCGTCGAAGTTCCCATCATTTTGTCGGCACTGGGACCGAAAGGTCAGGGAATCACTCGCGACATCGCAGATGGTGTAATGACACTCAGCCCAGGCGATGGCTCATGGAACACTTTTGTGCAGATGGTGCATGGCACAGTCCTCGCGTCTGGCGAAGACCCCAACTCTGATCGAGTGATTGATGCGGCGGGACCTTGGTGGGTGATGTCTCACCATTCATCTTGGGAGGCTTCACCGGAACGCCTGCGAGCGGTGCCGGGTGGTCCGGCCTACTTGGAGCAGTTAGAAATTGACCGCCCCGCTGATGCGTTGCATCTAGCGGTGCATGAAGGTCATGCCACTCACCTGACCGATCGAGACAGAATTTTGGTGGATGCCACACGAGGTGACTTTGAGTGGAATCGGTCATGGGTAGGCGACGCTGGGTATATACGTGAGCGCGTCTCCGAGGCCGGCGAGTCAGGAACGACTGAGATCATTTACAACCCGGCCGGACCGGATCCGCTGCGCGAGATCCGTGCGTTCGCTGAGGCAACAATCGGTTAATCAGTAGGCCGCGGCGTACTACCACAAGCACCCTTGTCCTCGCACTTCTCATAAGAAAGGTAGGGCACAGCTTGGTCTGGGGGCTTGTCTCAGAAAGGTGTAAGTCACGACCTAGCACTGACGCTGTATCTGGTAATCCACTAAGTTCACTGTCCTAGTGAAAGAGGTGGGTCATGTCGAAGGCCTATTTGATGGGAATGCTCGAAGTAGACAATCCAGACGGTATGGGTCCGTACCTGGAGAAGGTGGAAGAGACAGTCACTAACCATGGTGGTCGGTACTTGGTGCGGATGGGTGAAATTCATTATTCAGAAGACGACCCGAACTCGATAGCGGTGATATTGGAGTTCCCAGACGCTGAGGCAGCAATGGCATGGAAGAACTCACCTGAATATCAGGAGATCTTGCCTCACCGTCTCGNCAACTCCCACGGCCCGGTGCTAATCGTCGACGGCCTTTAAGCAGTATCTAGGGAGTTGTTGCTCCCAATACTAAACGCCCTTATCTTCGGGCCTCGATTCCCACCATCATTGATAGCCGGTGAGCGGCGGAGGTGTTGCGTTCAAGGGCGTGTCTGGTAACTGACCTTCGGGCAGGGGCCACGCCATAGGTGTCACGGGTCCATTGATTGTTTGCCCAACACCGGTTTCTTGGCGATCAACTACTTGGTGGTTGTGCGCCGTGGACCGCTTACATCCGTCCTCAAAGTATGCGACGGTAAACACTCGTCGCGTGCGACCGCTCGAGTTGGCTTGGGCTTGGTGCAAGGTCATTGAGTGGTGAAATGCAACTGAGCCAGGTTGAAGTTGGACCCATACCGGCTCCGCCATCTCGGTGTGGGCGATCAGTGGAAAGGCCGGATCATCTTTGTGTGCTGATGGGCGGATATTGCGGGAGTCGTTATCGAAGGACACGATTCCCTTCTTGTGTGAACCAGGTGAGTAACCCATTGCACCGCCGTCGAATGTTGATCCATCAAAAGGAATCCAAGCAGTGATTTGACGAGGTCGATCAATTGGCCAAAGCGGAAAATCTTGATGTTGGGGTGTGGGCGTCCCACCTGATTCCTTGTAAAGCGCTTGATCACTCCATAGCCGAAGCCTCTCTGCCCCTAGTAGTGACGCAGCAAGTTCAGCTAGTTCTTGGTGAAATGTGAATGCCCTTATGTCCGGGTTGTCTTCCCATAAATTCATGCACTGGATGAAGTTCCGTTCGTATTCGGACTTGTCTGCAACTGTTCGACTGTCTCCAGCAAGTCGCGCATTAACACCGATGTCCACCGCTGCACTGAAGTTTCCGAGAGTTGTTAGATCAAAAACATTCTCTATTACGACGAAACCGTCACGGTCGAATTGCTTCCGAGCGGAGACACTTGCAACTACCATCCAGCGACTCTACCTAACCCTGACACACAGCTACAGCCCCGACCTAGTTTCCCAGGCCGGGGCTTTCAGCTTCTCATGCGTCTACTTATCAATTTCCTGTCGAGGACTGAGAACGCGAAGTGGATCTCACACGTTGGAGTGCAATTCCTCTTCTTTGTCGTTGCGGATACCACCAGCAAGAAAGACCCAGAATCCGATTGTGAGGACGGGTGCTGCGACAAGTAGGACTAGAACCGCGTTGTTTGTAGCTGCACCTGACGGTTCGATGTTGATCGAAGCTGTAACAGGGGCGGCAACTTCAACTGGGTTAGGGGTTGCTCGTGGTTGAGCTGGAGGTTGACTGAATAGTTCATTGACGAGAGTTCCAGCAGAGGGAGCAGCTGGGGTAGGGAACGGAACCTGAGATTCAGGAACTGTGGTGCGCTCAAAGATGATTTCGTCGATCACGATCTCGGCCGGGGTTTCTTCAACGACCGCAGCTTCTTCAACTGGCGCCGGAGTAGCAGCTGGTGTTTCTTCAACCGGTGCTTTTTCGACGACTGGCGTCTCTGCGACAACTGCTTCTTCGGTGATGGATTCCCCAGGAAGTTCGATCTCTGTTTCCCCTTCAGCAACCGGTGGAGCTGGCGCGACGATTACTGGAGGAGCTGGAGTGTCATCGATTATCACTACGATCACTGGCTCTTCGGTTACTGGCTCTTCGCTTACTGGCTCTTCGATGATTGGGTCTGGTCCAGGGTCTTCGCAGACATCACAGTCAGGAACAATGGAGTCTTCGTCAGGTGTTGACTCTGGGGTTCCAGGAGTGACGTCGACCTCTGGGGTGGGGTCTGATTCCTGGGGAACCAATGGGGTCTCTTCTTCAGGGGTGCTCTCGGCCTCAGGATCATCGTCAGTCCCAGGAGCTTCGTCTACCTCTGGAGCCTCTTCAGTTTCTGGAGCTTCTTCGGTTTCAGGGGCTTCCTCTACCTCTGGAGCTTCTTCGTTCTCTGGGGTTTCTTCGCTCTCAGGAGTTTCCTCGACATCTGAGTCATCGCTGTCGGTGTCAGTGTCGGAGTCATCGGTGTCTGAGTCGTCGGTGTCGCAGTTAACGAAACAAATTGGAAGTGCTGTTGCTGGGGGAGGGCACCCGTCGCCGCCGCCGCTAGCTGGGCAGATCTGCAATTCGATTGGATCACCGGAATCTGCATCGCTGTCGGTATCGGTATCTGCATCCGTGTCGTCATCTGTGTCGGGGGCGAAACCGTTGACGGTAGGGGCTGTGGCGTCAGGGAAGTTGAAACCCATCTCGTCACAGCTGGGAAGGGTGGGGCCTCCACAGATCTGCAATGGGCCTCCGCTTATCTCTAAACCGTTGTCGCTGCCAGCTCCCCACTGAAAGGTAGGAGCACCGGCAGGAGGGGTTGTGCTGAGGTTTGGGTTGCTGCTGATCGCAAGACCCCAGTTGTTGTTGACGGAATTGGTTGGGATCATATTGATGCGGGCTTCAGCTCCTGTGGCGAATACCGCTGAGATAATCGAGAAGGCCACGAGAGCGAGGAACGCTGCGGCGGCTGTTTGGGCAACTGTCAGAGTCCAAAGGGACCACAAGCTGCTGGCTGATTTTGTGTCGGATGTTGATCGAATGAGTCTCATGACTTCTCCCATGTGGTTGCTCGACCATCAACGTATGAGTGATGGTCTTGCCGCCATATGGGGCGATCGCGTGTATAGAACTAGTGCAAATGCACTGCTCTCCTTAGGTCAGAACATTTTTGGGAGGCGGTCCTTAAACGCGCTCGTGCTACCTCACAGTTGCGTCAATGACGCCCAGAGCGCACTGGTCATAGGTATACGGGCAACAACGTCCGCCCGTAATGAAACAAACTCTTCGGGTAGCTGGGTTTTCTCAACGTCTGTCAACACTTCTAAAAAAGCATCTAAAACCGTGTCGAGGTCATGATGAGTTCCTGACGCGAGATCAGGTTCAGCCAATACCGTTCGAAGCTCTGCGGCACTAGTGGACAAGCGAACGTGAATATCACTGGTGAGTTCGACCTTTTCTAGCAAGCTGATCAACATCAGCATCGCAGAAAGTTGATTTCGGACGTCGTGAACCAGAGTTGACCGAGAGTCCCCCACAAATTCAACCTACTCGTCCGTCGTTACCCGTCTTCGTTCTTACTAATGCATTTGCGTTAGACGACAACCTACGAATGCGCCATATCCCTTGAAATAAGGGTTTCTTACGATTAGTTGCATGTTCACAGCTTCAAAAATACTTGCCCTCCTGGCGTCACTGCTTGTCATGGCGTTACTGATCTTGATCATCGTGACTCCCAGAGGAGAGGCAGACACTCGATCTATAAGCAACCCATCCACCAACAAGGTGGAGTTCCGGTTGCTGCACGAAGCAGTCTCAGGGCACCAGATAATTGACGGGCAACACCAGAAAGAGGTGTTACGGGTAGTCAATACAATCCCAGAAGCACTCCAACCCGCTCTCAAAGGCACCGAATTTGTTAACGGCTGCCATCCCTGGACAACCAAAGAGCTAGGCAGCTGCGCCTATGGAACCTACGATCCGCATGGCTGGGATAGCGACGACACACATGGACATGAATGGGCAAACACCATCTGGATTTCTTCTCAGGCGGTACGAACGGGCAAGGTCCCAGACGTAGTCCTTCACGAAGTAGGTCACGCCGTCGTTCACAACCTGTTTGACGACTGCTATTTCCCACAACAAGCAGAAGTGTCAGTTAAAGAACTGCTCCTCCAATCCTTTACTCACGGAGGTGCCGATCCGGCTGAACTATTGGCCGATGCGTTCGTTGTTGCATTCAGCATTCATTCCGATGATTTACATACGCATTACTTTGAAGACTTCAACTTCGAGGCCTCAAGAGAGGTGATTTTGAAGTTACGTGCCGCTGTTTGGCTCTGTTCGAAATAACCAAAATAGTAAGAAACCGAATTGGTCTTTAGGTCCGCAACCACGCAAGGGCACCTCTATCGTTGTTTAACACCCCTGTTAGGAACACGATGTTCGGTCGCAACAAAATCAGATCTAAGCAAGACCATGTGATTCTTCTAGTCGATGACGACAAAGGGCAGCTTGATGTTTTTGCGACTTGGATGGCGGCGATCCGGCCAAGCGCCGATATACGCACCGCTACCAGCGTGCAAGAAGCACTCAATCTCATTACCACCCACACCTTCTCACTCATCGTTTCTGATTATTCGATTCCTCATGCAGGCGCCGGACTCAACATATTCGAAGCCGCTGTCCAAAGCGGAATTCCAAAATCGAACTTCATCATGTTGTCGGGGACAACGGACAACCTGCCTGATGAAGTGCGCCTCGTCAGCAAGGGCGACCTTGTCGCGCTTGAAACTGCAATTCAGCAGGCCCTGGTATGACCGACAAAGAAGAGGCCGCATCGGAGAACTACGCAGAACAAAGCCGTCAGTTAGAACAGTTGTTACTTCAACGCCAGAAATGGTTAGGAGACGCGTCACACGAGCTTCGCGGCCCACTCAATGCGGCAGCAATGAGCTTGAACGTCGTCACTCGAAGAGATGACCTTCCAGACGGGGTGCATGCAACATTAAGAAACGCTGAACGCCATTTACTTCACATGTCTGATCTCGTCCGAGACATGTTCGACACCGCCAAACTAGAAAACGACGCCTTTGAGCTAGCTACAACGCCTGACGTACCCGTGCACGAAATAGTGGAAGAAATTGTCGAAGAGTTCGCCGCTAACCCTGATGTTCTCTCATTGCGTTCAATTCCGGATCGCACCATCACAGCGACGTTGGATCGGGACCGAATCAGACAAGTAGTCCGAAATGTGGTGTCGAACGCGGCGAAATACCGTCAAGTAGGCAAACAGGCCACAATTGCGGTGCTGTTACACCGCATAGACGATGCTTATTTCGAAATCGTCGTCGATGACACCCCTAACGGTTTAGGTATGACGAAGTCAGATCTAGAGGCCTTAGAGTCGGGCCAACCTTTCTGGCGGGCCGAGGCCGCTAAAACCGCAGCTTCCGGCACTGGGCTGGGAATACAACTCTCCAGAAAACTGGTGCAACGTTCAGGTGGACAGCTCCGTTATGACTCTGAATTTGGTTCGGGAACTGTCGCCACCATTCGATTGCCGTACAACTTGCAACCTGACACAGATGCCATTCCATGACGCCAAATAACCAGACACCACGGCCTCCTGGGAAGAACCCCTGACAAATCTGGGCTTGGTATCCGGTCACTCAGCCAATTTCGCTAGCCTCCGATACGAGAGACAACTGTCTCCCAGGGGGTAGCAGGAGTAAGTGGCAGCGAGCGAAGCCAAAGAGGACGTCCTGAAAGAGCTTCTGGATGGTGCGCGCAACATCATTCGCCGAGGTTCTATCCATGATCTCACTATCGCTGGGATGGCCGAAGAAGCCAAATACGCCCGACCAACCGCCTATAGGTATTTCTCCTATCCCAGAGATGTTGTGTACGCCATCGCTGAAGCAACGATGACCAAAGTAATCGACGGTCTGGATTTCGACGCCGAGGACTTCGCTGTCGAATACGCGAGAGCAGCTGTCAAAGAGTTCACCTCTGACTCAGCGGTGAACCGTCAAGTAATTCTGTACGCAGGAGTGCAGTCAGCTGAAAAGGCATGGATTCCTCCCGCGATCCTCCCCGAATCGATCCTCGACAAACAGGGATTACCCGCCGACTCGTTTCAGGTCCCTTTGACCTACTTCAGGGGAGCGATGTTCTCGTGGGCGTGTGGATTCTTAAGTGACGAACAGTTCACTGAAGAAACTGAACGAGCTCAGAACATGCGAGATACACAAACATGAAGGTGCTGTCTCGCCTGTTACGTGTCGCGTTAGCGACAGTGATTTCGTTCACATCGATTGCCTTGATCGCGCCAACACCAGCTGCTGCAGCCGACGGCGACCTAGACACATCATTTAGCGACGACGGCTGGATCGTCGTCGATTCCCATGCTTCTGGTGAAGACGGAATCGTTGATGTAGCGATTGACGCCAACGGAAAGGTCATTACCGGCGGTTATTGGAACAACAACGGGCAACCCAACAAGTATTCGTGGCAAATGATTCGTTACACCGCCGCTGGTACCTGCACCAACGCAGAGAAATTCGATGGGAACTGTGCCACATCCCAGTATTTCAGCTCTAAAGCAGATGTCATGACAGAAATCATGATCGACGCCAACGGCAAGTATGTGGCCGTTGGATACGCCGACGCGAACGCAGGTTCTGACTTCGACTGTGTGGTGTATCGCACACACAACACCACTGACTGGAAGAACACTGCAAGCGACTTTAACGACGGCAAAGACACCTCATTCTCAGGCGACGGCAAGTTTGTTGCCCAATTCAGTTCAACGAAACACGAATGGTGTCGAGCCGGAGCATTAGACGCTGACGGGAAAATCGTTATCGCCGGCTATCTGAAGAACACCAACACTGACTACGACGCAATCATCGGACGCATCAACACCGACGGCACCTGGGACACTTCGTTCTCCAGTGATGGCAAATATCAACTCAGTTTCGATCAAGACGACGTTTTCCAAGACATCGCTATCCAAACCGACGGCAAAATCGTCGCGGTCGGAACAAGCGACTGGGGACACACTGATGGCGACATTGTGGTGGCAAGGTTCACCACAGCAGGAGCGTTAGACACCTCCTTTGGTGGCGGCGACGGTTGGGTTCGCACCGACTTTTCGAACCAAGACAATGGTTTCGGTGTGGAGTTACAGTCCAACGGCAAAATCGTTGTAGTTGGAAGCTGCGGGAACACAGGTGACGGCGCGGTTGCCAGGTTCACCTCCGCGGGGGCATTGGACACCACGTTCTCTGGGGACGGAAAGATCTGCCAGGACCACGGCGGTGGCTCTGAAATCTTCCGAGACCTAGTCATCCAGGCCGACGGGAAGATCTTTGCTGCCGGTAACTCCAACGCAAACACCGATCTCGACGTCTCAGTAGCCAGATACACAACCGCAGGGGCTTTGGACACCACGTTCTCTGGAGACGGTTTAGCTCTGTATGACAGCGGCAGTGATTTCGGAGAAGTGGCCTGGTCGGTCGTTCAAGCCTCAAACGGCAACATGCTTGTCGCAGGCTCCACAGCCCAAGCTTCCGACGCGGACAACTTCTTGGTCCAAATCGTCTCTTCTTCGGCAACTCCCGCTATCACGATGACGGCGAACGGCAAATTCAGAGGCGACGATGAGAACAGCACTATCGCCACCCACGAAGACGCAGGTGTGACAGCTGTTCCTGGTGGTTATCAAGATGGTGATACTAGGAACACGAATCATGAGAAACCAACCGACTTCGATGTCAACGGAACCGACCGAACCTTCAGCCTCGTTCTCGGAGCCCAACCACCGACCAATGTTGTGTTTGATTTCACGATTGGGGCGTGGGTTGGTAACGACGACCGCTCTGCGATCAACACCACATTGGGAACCGACCTCGTCATCAAAGACTCCGGTGGGAACACCGTCACTCAAGCCACGTTCACGAACGGCAACTGGAACACCGCCCAAACATTCACTGTTGTACCGGTTCAGGACAACGTCATTGAGGGTTATGAGAACGGAGCGATCATCGCGACGGTCAACGACGCCGCGTCTGACGACATGTACGGCATCATGTCTGTGCAAAAGAACTTGGTGATTTGGGATGATGACCACAATGTCACAATCGGTTGGGATCACATCAATGGAGCGGTCGATGGCTTGACCCTTAAAGGGTTCCCAGCCGAAGTTGTCCACCTCGATTACATGCAGCCCGGCGAGCAATACCTTATTGATCCGAAAAATGGGGTCGGGTTGCGCTGGTACTGCATCGACCCGACAGCTCTCACAAATCACGGGGGTGATGTCGGTAACTACATTCGGTCACTGGGTCAAGCAGGGGTGTGGGCGAGTCAAGTCTGGATCGGTTCTCAAATTGATCACGATGGCAATACGACGTTTTGGCGACACCAATTCGCCAACAAGAACTGGGTAGGCCTATCCAACATGGACTTTGGCGCCAGTGGGCAGGCGCTACAAAGGTATGTCTGGGGCTCAGACGGAAAACTGCGTTGGTCAGATGACAGCGAGGTACCGAACGGGGAAACCGGAACCGCATGCACTGGTGACGACCGCCTCTACTTCGGATTCGCAGCTCGCCACGAACTCGATAAGAACCCAGGTGACGAATCACGCGTGTCTATTCAAGCGGTTGGGTTAAACGATCCTCAACACACACAAGGCACCCCAACCATCCCTGAGGGCTCATCAGCGACCTTTGATGTGAAGCTCGGGGCCCCACCAGTCACTTCAGAAACAGTTTCCTTCTCCAGCCCGTATGCGGGAGCGTCGTTTAGTCCCAGCTCAATCACGTTCACCAACGACAACTACAACACAGCTCAAAATGTGACCTTGTCCATCGCCAACAACGACTTGGAGGAAGGCACCACGTTCGGGTCAACAGTGGTGTGGTCGGTGTATCGAACAACGGGGACATTTGCGTACAACATTGTTGACAATGACACCGCGGCGATAACCCTGTCGAAAACCACGACCTCTGTGTCTGAATCAGGAACCACTGACTCATTCACTGTGGCACTCACTACCGACCCTGCGACTGACGTGGATATCTCTGTTACCTCTGCTGATACCGGGGAAGCAACAGTCTCGACAAGTGAACTGGCATTTACGACCAACAACTGGAACACCCCACAAACGGTGACTGTTACTGGTGTGAACGATGGAAGTGTCGATGGCAGCATCACCCACAACATCACCCTGTCAGTAATTGACGCTCAATCAGACAACACCTATGACCCAGTATCTGATGTTGTCGTGCAGAACACCACCGCCGACAACGACTCCGCTGGATTTACTGTTACTCAATCAGGCGGTGCTACCACCGTCGCTGAGTCCG
The DNA here is from genome assembly GCA_002708935.1 of Acidimicrobiaceae bacterium. Classification (GTDB taxonomy): domain Bacteria; phylum Actinomycetota; class Acidimicrobiia; order Acidimicrobiales; family Poriferisodalaceae; genus MedAcidi-G3. Next base: position 29,042 of record PAPO01000011.1, read on the forward strand.
GGTCAACTGACACGTTCAGTGTTGCTCTCACCGCCCAGCCCACCAATGATGTCGTGATCTCAGTGACGTCCGGTGACACCAGCGAAGCGACAGTTGACAAGAGCTCGTTGACATTCACGAACGGGAACTGGAACTCAGCGCAAACAGTGACCGTCACGGGTGTGAATGACGATCTTGATGACGGGAATGTCGGTGTGACAATCACTCTCGCGGTTGTTGACGGTTCCAGCGATGATGCGTTCGACAATGCAGCGAACCAAACCGTTTCAGCTACCAACACCGACAATGACTCCGCGGGCTTCACTATTACGCAATCTGGTGGCGCGACCACAGTCACCGAAGATGGCGCCACGGACACGTTCACATTGGTTCTCACCGCCAAACCCGCCGCAGACGTTGTTCTGTCGGTGGTTTCTTCTGATACCGGTGAGGTAACAACCGGGTCGAGCACAGTGACGTTCACCGCCAGTAACTGGAGTAGCGGACAAACAGTGACTCTGACTGGGGTGAACGACGACGTTGACGACGGGAACGTGAACTCCACGATCACTATCGCTGTGGTGGATGGTAGCTCCAGTAACGAGTTCGACAACGTGGCAGATCAAGCATTTACGGTCGCCAACACCGACAACGACCACGCAGCGTTCACGGTGGGCGCCAGCGCCACCAACGTCAACGAAGGAGCAACTGTCACCTTGACCGTGGTCCTGCGAACAGCTCCAACCACCAACGTCATGATCGACATATCAACGTCGGATGACACTGAGCTCACAGTTGGTTCTGTCACCGTGACGTTCACTGCCGGTAACTGGTCAGTCACCCAGTCGATCACCTTGACCGCCGTTGACGACAGCGACAGCGACGGCAACCAAAGCGTGACGTTGACCACAGCTGTGAACGACGCAGCCTCTGACAACATGTATGACCCCCTCGCGAATCAAACAGTTGGCTTCGTTGTCAAAGACAACGATCAAACAGGCCCTCAGGACCCTATTGAATATGACTGGGACCTTGACGGAATCCCGAATGCCGACGAAAAACCGGGCTGTGCAGTGCTGCCTGACTGCGACTTTGACGGACTCTTGGACCGAGATGAATTGGTTCAGTGCATCACTGATCCGGACTGCGACGACGACAAGATCGGTGACGGAGCTGAGGTATGGGCCTGCATGTTGATGGCCGACTGCGACGGTGACGGGGTCAACGATGTAGATGAACAAAACAGGATCTGTATCCAAGATCCTTCCTGCAGAGCCGACCCTCTCGACAGCGACAAAGACGGTCTCTACGACAAAGACGAACTCGCCCAATGCGTCCACAACCCTGACTGTGACGGAGACGGCGTCGGTGACGCCTCGGAGCTGTTGGCGTGCATCTTGATGGCTGACTGCGATGGAGACGGGTTAGGCGATAACGCTGAGTTGGCTCTGTGTGTTCAGGACCCAGGGTGCGGCCCTCGCGCTCCTAGCTGGTCGCGCGCAGGGAGAAGCTCATGACTTTTAAAAGGCAAGCATGCGTCAATTACTGATTTCCAAAAAGTGCAGCGAGATGAACGGTTCTATTGCAACAAGCGTTAGTACCAGTGCGCGGCGAGAACAAAGCCAACCTAGGTTGAAAAAACAGGCCGAGGGGCGCATTTGCACTAGGCAACTAGCAGCGTTCGCACTATGTAGCTTCCGAACAAACTTCCATAAGTTGATCATCGACCATCCACAAAGGGCCAACCATCAATTTCGGTCCATTAAGAACCCATAGGATTTCGAGAAATGATCACTGAACCATTCGTGAAGCGCTTCATTCGAGCGATGCTCGCAACGATAACCCTCGGCTTAACGGTTGGGTTTGTCCCAGCTACAGCCGCGGGCGCCATTGACTTCGAGGATGCGGCGGTGTTCCATGTCGGCCAAACACAGTGGGGAACGTACACGGCTGCGGTAGCTGTGGACGCTGACGGATATGTGTATGCCGCCACCAACCACGCCGGTACCGGTGATTTGGGTGTCCAAGGAGGATCTTTCAGTTATCCGGTCAGTGAATACCCCGACAGGCAGAACATGAAAGCGTGGTCTGTCTCCAAGGTGTCGCCCACGGGGGAAACAGAATGGGTGTGGGAGATGAAACGAGGCAGCAAACCTACCTCAGGAAACCCAGATGCTCCTGGAGTGGACGGAACAGATTCGTTTGGTTGGATACACGACATCGAGGTCGACGACGAGGGAACCACGTACGCCGTCGGATACTGGACCAACAAGAGAGCCCACACCAATGACGACATCAACGGGTTCTGCGCCCTCAGAGGTGACTGTGTTGTTGAGATAGCCGTGGATAAGAACACCGACGGTCTCATCGTCGCCATCGACAAAGACGGGCGAACCAAATGGTACCGAATGCTCCACGCCAGCAACCACTCCTACTTGGACTCAGTCGACGTGGACAACAAGGGTTCCGTCGTTGTTTCAGGTAGGTGGAAGGGTTGGGGCCGAATGATGCAAGGCACCGAGTGGAGCTTGCCCGAACACCAAGCGGGACTGGTGTACTCAAAATCACAGTCTCCGTTCCTAGCCAAACTCAACGCCGAAACTGGGGCGACCGAATGGAGATATTGGTGGAACCATTGCATTGACAGCCAGATCTCCCACGTTGCTGACGTCAAGTTCTTGTCAGATGGTTCTGTTGTCGGTGTCGGTGGTTACAACGACAAGGTGGGTGGCGACACCATTGCCTATGACTGTGATGATCGTTCTCGTGACGGAGCACAAGCCAGCAGTGGGGGTCAGCAAGGTCACATCGGGGGTGCTGATTTTGGCGCCAGATCAAATATGATCAAAATGTCCGCTGACGGGGACTTCATGTGGGGTCGAGAGTTCGGGTCCACCTCCCAATACAACAACGCCAGAGAACTGGTTGTAGATCCCACCAACGATGACCTGTTCATTGTGGGTACCTGGGACAAATACTCCGAGAAGAACGACCATTACTACGCACCAACGATCCCCGCGAACTCTGAGGACTATCCGGCCAACACGTTCACCCGACCGGGTTGGAATTCCGACGGTACTCAGATCGGCCGTGGGAACCTCCTGTTAGACCCTGATCTCCATGAGGGATGTTACGACGACGCCGGTGCCCTTCGGACTTGTGCTGATTTCACCAACAAAAACGACGTCAACAACGACACCTATTTGTTGCATACCGACAAACACGGCAACTACAAGAACGTCGCCTCGTTTGATGTTCACAACGAAAGGGAACTCGGCGGACAGATCGCTATCAACAGCGACGGTTCAGAGCTGGCACTAGCCAACACCGGTTTCTATCGCCATGGCAGCGGCCCCGGAGAACACGCAGCGGTAGGCGGGCTGCGATACGGGGCTGCGGGCTGGATGATGACTGTTGACACTGCCGACCTCAAAGAGAAGTGCACAACAATTCACGACGTAAAGACCCATGACCTTCCCGGCAACTCAAAGTCGATGGCCTGGGCGGAGGATGTTCGGTACGGTCCCGATGACAACATCTACGTGTCGGGGCGGACCCATGGCAAGGTCAGCTACGGATCAACAGTTGCCGGTCCCGCCAGTAGTGATTCTCCTTACGTACACACAAGTTTCGCTCCAAGAAACAACTCCGATTCATATGTCGCGCAATACGACCGCAACTGCAACCTTGCTGGGGGACCACCACCAGAGGACCCCAACGTTGTTCCTGACGGTTACAGCCTCATCAAAGGACCATTGACCCAAGACGACGACGATGTTTTCTACATCGATTACGGGGGCGAAGTGGCGTGGAACACTCCGCTGTGTATAGGTGGTCGGTGGGAAGTTGATCCCCAACCAGGGATCGCTGTCCGTCAATACATGGTCAACAAAGCCGACCTGGCAGCGTCGGGTATGACCCCAGGTGAGTTCATTCGCGCAAACCACAGCGCAGGTGATCTGATGTTGCCCAACTACAACATTTTATGGCAGGACGGCTACCAACTCGACAGAACCGGTTTCTCCACTGACGCGATAGCTGCCCCCCACTTCAAAGTTGTTGGTTGGGACGACGGAGTCGACGACATAGACAGTTCGGCTGATCGTCCTGTCGGCTTCTATTTCCGGCAAAACATGTTCACCTACAACCCCAACTCAGACGACTCCCCTGCCAAATACCTTCCGGCTACAGAGATTGACGGGCACACCTGGGATCTGGATAGCGGAGACTCCGACACCGAGGTGGACGTGTATTTGACGTTCGCCCACCCATCCGGATCAACGAACCCGCAGTTCTACCCTGAGTTCAAACAGGTATGTCCATCCGACACCGGTGGTGATGCCGGGTTCACGGTCTCCAAGAATGGCATCCCGTGTAACTGTGAAATCTTCACAGATGAGACGGGCATGAAGGACAAATTCACCGTTGTGTTGAACAGACAACCAACAGCTCCCGTGTTCATCGTTGTCGCGATCACTGATCCCACCGAAATTTCGGTCAACAAAACTGTTTTGGAGTTCGGTCCAAATGACTGGGACAACCCGAAGCGAGTAACCGCCACCGGTCTCGATGACGACGTACCTGATGGTGACGTCACCAGTTATGTGAACCTTGATGTTGATTGGGACAACTCGTCCTATGAGTACGCAGCGGTCGTCAACCAGTTCGTGACCGTTGTCAACGCAAACGATGACCTGTTGCCTCCACCGCCAAACCCTGATTTGGATGGGGACGGCATCCTCAACGTCGACGAACTCGATGGTTGTGTCGAAGACCCTGATTGTGATGATGACGGTATCAACGACGGCAACGAGATCTTTGCGTGCATCCTGGTAGCAGACTGTGATGGTGACGGGGTACCGGACAACTCTGAAACCAGCCCGGCCTGTATCCAAGATCCGTCGTGTACAGACGTCAACAATAATGTTGAAGCTGATCCCATACCTGAGGTGATCGCCCCTGAGCCTGTGGAACCAGACAACCCTCCAGCTCCAGATCCACCTCCAGTAATCGAACCCGACGATGAAGATAAACCTCAGGATGATCCGCAACCTGACGCACCGAATCCTCTGCCTAACACCGACAGCAACGATGACGGCATCCCAGACTCAGAGGAGGCCCCTGGCTGTGCGGACACACCTGATTGTGATGGTGATGGGCTCCCTGACGGTGAAGACTCAGACCCAAACAACCCTGATGTCGATGGGGACGGACTGATCGACGGATCCGACCCGGACACATCGAACCCTGACACCGACGGCGACGGAATCCCCGATGGGGAGGACACAGACGCTGACGGTAACGGCATAGATGACGTGGATGAAGGGGGCCTCGGGGTGAACAGCACCCCACCAGCACCATCCCAGCCAGAAAACACCCCCGATGACGGGTCAGACGGCCCTGACGGCGGAGATGACGATGTCGGAGAGTCTGAACCTTCTCCAACCCCTGGCGACAACGTCGACGAAGACGATCTTGATGACGGGAATGGACTCATAGACGCCATAGGTGATTTACCTCCAGCTGCTATCGCCGCAGCAGCTCTTGTTGCAGCGGTCGCTGCAGCAGCCGCGGCGGCGTCTATAGCCGGCCCGGGTCTTCTGAGTTGGCTATTTCGGGGTGCTATCGGGATTTGGATCTTCGGATTGCTGTTTGGGCGACGAGGGGTGCGATGCGATGTCTGTAACCTTCTATTGATCAAACGCGACGGCGTGTGGGTAGATAAGGACACTCATTGGCAGGTTGGAATCAATGAGCACACTCATGTGCCTGCTGATTTCTCTGACAAAGACCGCGCCAGGTATCTGAATTCGCTGAAATGACCTCGAGACTTAGAGTTGCACTTTCTTCGCGTGACTTTAAAGGGTTCGCGATACCCGAATAGACGCTCCAGGTCCAACTCGATCACCGAGCACCCAGTTCACCCATAAGGTCGACCCGATAGGCGCCAAGTCTCGGGGTATCACCAAAGTGTTTTGGGGAACGGGAGTTGGTTCGGTCACAACTTGGCGCTTTCTTTCGTCTGGCCCTTGCACCGCTACCACCAATCGCAAACCGGATTCAACCAAAAGTTGAGGCGCTGCCGCTACCTGCAACTGAAAGTGCTTCTCGTCCATATCGGACAGAGATAGACCTCTTACCTTTGGAATGACTTCTAACTTTCGCAACTGTCGGATACGAAGTAGTCGTCGGCAAAGAAAGAACAGTGAGTTGACAAACAATATTAGAACCGCAGCTAATAGCACCTGTCCCCATGTCGTTTCGTTCCAATTGGTGGTTGTCGCGACAAGCAGGCAGTTCATCTCTTAGATCACCGCTAGACACTCTTCGGCAGTTATCAGTTCATAGTGAATCGCCGTGGCAACCGCCGATGCCTGGTTCTTGGCACCGAGTTTTTCGAAGACAGTCCCGAGCGTCGCTCTTGCAGTGTTGTAGGCGATGCCGATCTCGGCGGCTGCGGCTTTCAAGTCGCCTTGGCGGGCGGTTTCAACAAGAACTTGTTTCATCCTTGGTGTCAGTACCGGTCGTTGGTCTCTGTTTTGCTGCACCCGCATGATGTATTGCGCTTGGGTGCCTTCCCATTCGACTTGCCGGTTGTTGATGATGTCACGCACTCTGCTCGGGAATTTGTCGAGCTCAGTAACGGCAGCTTTGTCGATCCAACCGATAGCTCCAAGTTCGAATGCTTTAACCCAGTCTCGTTGTCGTTGGCTGGCCGAAAGCATGCAAACTTTAACCGCGTCTTGCGGGGTGCCTCCACAGAAGCCGACGATGTCGCTTAAGAGATCGGTTCCCTTTTCGCCGTCCTGTAGATCTTGATCTAACAGGATCAGGCTCGGTTTGCGACTTGGGTCCTCACTTGAGTTATTCCACATGTCAACGAAAAGTTTCATTCCTTCGGTCTTGGATGAGGCTGACGAGAACTCAATGTCTTTTGTTTGGCCTAACGCGTTTTCGAGGCCGAGGCGAAGGAATGGGTCATCGTCAATGGATAGCACCCAGTAATTCGGGTCTTTATCAATTGGGTCTGCCATGGGCGTCGCCTTCTTAAAAAACGATGTGAGGGAGATCGTAGTCCCATCAAGGAGACGTTCTATCTACAGATGGAGTTTCGTTTTGTTCAGACTCGCTCAGATAACAGGATCTCCCATAGATTCAGTGGTGAACACCGTTCGAAGGTAGGGGTTATGGAATTAGGTATCTGTATGCGGGATCTACCAGTGGCCCAAGTGGTGAAGTTGGGGAAGTTCGCTGAAGACCACGGATATTCTTCGATCTATCTCCCCGAAACAGGTAATCGCACCCCAGAAGGTGGGTTAGCGGGAAGAAGTCCATGGATAAGTCTCGCCGCGATGTTCGCCGAAACAGAACATGTCGGTGGAGCAGTGGGTGTCGCTGCGGCACCATTTCGGTCGCTACCTCATCTCGCTCTATCCGCAGCAACTCTTCAAGAACAGTCAGAAGGAAGATTTTCTTTGGGAATCGGGGTGTCACATCGCGAAGCAGCAGATCGTCTTGGAGTTCCGTTCCCAACTTCGCCGTTACGTTGGACAGAAGTGGCATGTGACGAGTTGATGGGTCAAGCACGCTTCGGTGTGACCTTCGGCCAGGGCTTCCCCGTATTAGTTGGCGCACTCGGTCCCAAAATGGTCGAGTTAGGAGCAGCTCGTTCCGACGGTCTGGTCTTGAACTGGTTAACCCCACAACACGCACAAGAAACCGTTGACTTAGCCAAGAACGCTGGGCAAGCGAATGGGCGCACTCCTTACACAGTTCTATATGTGCGTCTCAGCCCTTATGAGGCTTTACATACAGACGCTGTGAATTATGACGCCATGGCTAATTACCATCATCATTTCGTACGTCAGGGGTTGATGACGCCTGAAGATGTGGTTGCCGGTACTTGTTTACGCAGCGATGATCTCGGTCACGCAAAAGAGCAATTGAACGCGTGGGCTGAAGCCGGAATTGATTTGGTGTGTGCGTACCCGCACGGCTTAGAACAAGCAGAGTACGAAGCAGCGTTAGCGGCACTCACCGCTTGATCGGTCGACTCTTAGCTGTCTTCGGTGTTGAGATGTTCGAGTAACAGCTGCATTTCTTGGTCAACGTTGACGGGAACGAGATAGTTGTCTTCGTCACATATTTCGTCGATGCGTTCAGCAACCGATTCAAGGGTCAGGTCCTCTTCGTATATTCCCTTGGTTACTCCCATGAACGCGCGACCCACTCTGCCTCCCGACGCAGAAAGCGTTTCACCGTTAAGGGAACATGATTCGTGTGCCAGATACACCACAGCGGGTGCAACCTGTTGTGGACCTAACTGCATCATGAGGTCTTCCCCGGTGAGGCCTGTCATGTCAGCAATTTCGCCGTCGTCGCCGAGAACATCTCCGGTCATTCGAGTCAGGGCCCCTGGGGCTATCGCGTTGACATGTATGCCGTATCGAACTCCTTCGATCGCAAGTGTTCGGGTGAACCCGTAAATAGCTGCTTTGGCCGCAGAATAGGCAGACTGGCCGAACGATCCGAACAATCCGGATCCGGAGCTGGTGTTGACGATTCGCCCATAGCCAACTGATTTCATGTGTTCATACGCAGGACGAGTCACAAAGAAACATCCTTTGACGTGAACATCAATGACAGGTTCGAATTCGTATTCGTTGATGTTCAGGAATGTTCGGTTGCGGATAATTCCGGCGTTGTTGATCACGATGTCGAGTTGACCGAATTCTTCCAAGGTGCTGGCAACCATCGATTCGGCACCTTCGCGGGTGGCTACAGAATCGCTGTTTGCTGCTGCTATGCCACCGGCGGACTGTATTTCTTCGACAACCGCTTCAGCTGGGCTTGGATCGTGGTCTTGGCCTCCCATAGTTGGTGACCCCAGATCGTTCACCATGACTGCTGCACCCCGCGACGCAAGCAGGATTGCGTGTTCGCGACCCAATCCACCTCCTGCACCAGTTACCAACGCGACTCGGCCATCAAATCTCAGTTCGCTCATAACTGCACCCTAGATTGCGATGACAGGTGCAAGTGGTGACAAACTCTCTTCATGATTAGCGATCTCGAAGAACACGTCATCGAAGGTAACGGAATACAAATCCATTACGTCACCAAAGGGGAGGGTCCGGCGGTCGTAATGTGTCATGGCTTCCCTGAAAGCTGGTACTCGTGGCGTCACCAAATAGATGCTCTAGCCCAGGCCGGATATCAGGCTGTTGCCATGTCGATGCGTGGCTATGGAAAGACGAGTGCGCCGCAAGCAATAGATGCCTACGACATCAATCACCTCGTCGGGGATGTCGTTGCGGTCGCCAATCACTTGAATCAGGGACCGGTCGTCGTTGCCGGTCATGATTGGGGTGCGCCAGTTGCCTGGTTTGCGGCCCTGATGCGTCCAGATTTGTTCCGTGCTGTGGCTTGTTTGAGTGTGCCCTATACAGGTCCGATAGGGGCTTTGCCTGAAGGTATTGACCTCAACGGGCTCATGGCGCAAGCAGCGGGACCTGACCGGGATTACTACCGGTTGTTCTTCCAGGAACCAGGTAAAGCAGAAGCGGACCTCGAAGCTGATATTTATAAGACGATGCGCGGTTTCTTGTATGCCATCAGTGGTGATGCGCTCCGCAATGGTGATATCAGCGAACCGTTCGATGGTCACTTCCCGGCTGGTGAAGCTATGACGGACCAGCTCGTGTCACCTGATGAGTTACCTCCGTGGCTCACTGAGGATGACCTGCACTTCTATGTTGAGGAGATAACTCGAACAGGTTTCCGAGGGGGCTTGAATTGGTATCGAAATATCAACAGGCTGCCCGCGATTACGGGTCCTTTCCTTGGGTCAACCATCGAACAGCCTTCGTTCTATATGGGTGGTTCAACAGATCTGATCGCGGGGAACACCCCTGAAGCGATCAGCGCCATGCAGCAGGCTTTGGGTGATTTGCGTCACTGCGAAATCATTGAGGGTGCCGGGCATTGGCTTCAACAGGAATGCGCATCAGAGGTCAGTTCCGCGATGCTGACCTTCCTCGAAGGGTTGGACTGACTTTCTTCTGCATCAGTTGCCGCTTACGCTGCTGGCATGAGTGAAAAGCCCCAAGTAGACGTTCCCGATGGAGACCCGACTGGGAAACAATTAGGCATTGTTGACATCATCAGCGGAGACGGTGACCAAGCCCAAGCTGGCCACGTCGCTGAAGTGCATTACGTCGGAGTGTCATGGAACACAGGTAACGAGTTCGATGCTTCCTGGAACCGCGGTCAAACCTTCAGTTTCAAACTCGGAGGTGGGCAAGTTATTTCAGGTTGGGACCAGGGGGTTGTGGGAATGCGCGTCGGTGGGCGTCGCCAACTCACTATTCCGCCGGCTTTGGCCTACGGGAGTGCTGGTGCGGGTGGTGTGATAGGGCCCGACGAACATCTCATCTTCGTCGTGGATTTAATTTCTGTTCAATGACCCGTCAGTCGGCGCTGCGTCGGCAGATCATTCGGGCTTCATGCCGGTCATCGAACCAGTCTTCGACGTAAGAGAGTGGTTCGAATCCTGGAAGTAGGTCTGGGAGTTCCCCATTTGCGACAAGGTAGCGGCGACTGGGTTTGTTGTGGCGCTCCAAATTGGTGGCTGTAGCTACCTTGACGAACAGCACTCCGTTCGGGTCGACATACTCGCGCAACAGCGAATAGAACGGCCGGTCGAGAAAGTTGCAGCACATCGCCATGTCCCAGCTACGGGCCAGTTGGTTGGATGATTCGAGGTTGTGATGGATCGTCGACAGCCTGAGTCCTCTTCGGACTGCCTCTCGTTCTGCTATTTCTAGAGCTACCTGAGATATTTCCACTAGCGAAACGTCGAAGCCATTGGCTGCTAACCAAAGTGCCGTGGCCCCGGTTCCTCCCGCGAAATCCACTGCCCTAGCCGGTGGTGTTAGGAGAAATTCCGAGGTTGTTATAAACGGGTCGGGTTCTGCGGGTGTGCGGTGTTCGCCATATATGGCGTCCCATCTGTGCTGTGGGTTGTCCGGTGTCATTTCGTAACTCGGTTGCGACAAGGTTGGTTATGCATGATCTAAGAATCCTGATCTCCAAAATCGCCAGCAAGCAAACGCCGAAATAGCGGCCATCAGTGACAATATGGCGACCGACGATCCGAAGTCAGCGGAGTTTTGGCGAGCAATCCCAATAATCCACGGGCCTGACACTCCCCCAAGTTCGCCTGCGGTAAAGAAAAGTCCGCCTGCGACTCCCATTCGGGCGTCGGGGACTGATCGACTCGACATCAACAGCAGCATCGCCATTGGGACACTCGACACTCTGACGATCCCTATGACTGCTATAGCCAGAACATGGAGCGTTTGGGAAGAGACCGTCAAAGCCCAGACAGATATTCCCATTGCAATGAACATAATCGTGAGGAACTGTGGGCGTTTGTGCGGGTTGACGCGGCCGGGGATGATCAATGATCCGATGACGCCCACTGTTATTCCTCCGGCAGTTAACCACGCAGCACCGCGAGTTGACCAGGGTCCGGTGCGCAGTATTTCGGGCATCCATCCGTTGAGGGCGTGGCCGACGAAAAAAATTGTGAACGCCAGAAACAAAATTCGTCGGACAGTTTGGTCGCGCCACAATCCGTCATATTGTTCGTTAGTGAGATCAGGTTTCTGGTCGACGGGATTCAGGCTGCTCACCACTACCCATAACAGTCCGCTGGTCAGAGATACCGTTCCAAAGATCACCATCACCCAGCGCCAATCGCCGGTGGCGACGCGTAATGGGTCGGCTATGACCAGTGCTGTGATGGCCCCGAGCGATGAAGCGGTGCTGTACAAACCGACTGCAAGTCCTCGCTCGTCTGCGGAGAACCATTCGGTAACGAGCTTGGGGGCTCCCACGGAAATGAACGGGCCCCCGAGCCCGAAAACCGCTACTGCTAGCCACAAACTTGACCCAGATTGTGCGACGGCGCGAAGCAGACCCGAGGCGCCTATTAATACTGAACCCGCTGTTAAACCGACGCGAAGCCCGTAACGATCTATCAGTTTTCCGGCTATCGCTGACACCGCCAGGTAAACAAATGGCCAGGCTCCGAGAGCGGCACCCATCGCTGCATGGGACATGTTGAGTTCGACTCGGATGTGACTCA
>PAPO01000012.1 GCA_002708935.1 Acidimicrobiaceae bacterium
ATGACTGCCGGTCCTGAACCGCTGTCGGGTATCGCCAAATGTCCTCTGGCGTCATGTCCGTTACTTGCAAATGAAACCATTTCTCCCATACGCAGGACCGTAGTCGCCAAAAGGTCTCTGATGCACCAAATATTCCTTCAGGACAAAGAGAGAACGACCTGCCACTGGAGTGACAGAATAGGAATCCAATTTCTGAGAGGACGATATGAATCTCTGCCGCAGCCCAGTAGCTCCATTCTCATACGTTCCAGGGATTGACCCATATTCAGGTGGAGTAGTGGCGTCTCCAGGGAGCGAGATAGTTCACGTCACGCTGGCAGAAGCAGTCCCCTGGCGCGAGGGCTTCGATCGTATTCAGGCAATTACAGAAAGTAATGGCGTAGACCGAACAGCGCTATGCGCCATTGAGCTTCGATGTCCACGTCCCCACTCTTTTGAGGGCTTTATCGAGTTCAACGACGAATACAGGTCAATTCTGGACGACTGGGGTCTCCTCAACGGAGATGACAATCCCATTGCCAGAACGAATGTTGCCCCTGTCGATCATCCACCAGAAGAAACCACGCTTCATGCCTTCAGCTACGTAACGGAGGCGTCAGAGAAGCAAACTTCGTCGTTTGTAGTTGCCGGAGCAGGGGACCTGATGGATCAAAGCGACCTTCAACCCAGCAGCATCGTGGCAAAAGACCTTGACGGGAAGGACGCTTGGAGAATGCGAGTTGAACAAGTCTGCGAAGAGATGGAAGCTCGGATGTCCTCCATCGGAGTCCAATGGTCCGACTGTTCAGTCATCGACGTGTACTGCGACCAAGACTGGTTCGGTCAGGCTGGCGACACGCTGGTGGAGCGCATCGGAACAGCCGTTGGATCTGGTTTGCACTGGTACTTAGCTCGCCCTCCTATCGAAGGACTTACTTTCGAAATGGATGTCAGAGGCGTTAATACCGAGAAAATACTTTGATCTCAAGAAACCCTGAACGTCATAAGAACAGGACTAATTAGTTTTTGGTTCACAGCATCAGCCGCGTTGTCTCTCATCTCCAACATACGAGGGCCCATCAGGTGGCCCAGTGATACAGGAGGTGGGGTAGCAGGGGGTTCGTTGAAGAACTTCAATGCCAGGTCATAGTGGTCGGAGCTTCCGAGATGCTCCAGACCGGCTGCTGCCGCCGCCTCCTCGTAGGTTCCAACAGGCTCAGGAAAGCTGAACTCGGGGGTAGGGGACCAAGGCATTGGATAAGGAAGATCACCTGTTCCAGTGGCGATCACGTCATAGATCACGACGGTTCCTTGAGAGCGACAAACCCTCACTAATTCGCGCATCAGTTGGCTCTTGTCTTCGATGTTCATACCGACGTGAAGCATCGTTACTGCATCAAACATGTTGTCCATGAAGGGTAGCTCTGTCGCTGAGCCCACTTTGAAGTCGACCTGACCGCCCATACCGACCAAATCAGACAGCTTGATAGCAGCTTCAATAAATTCGGGTGTTAAGTCGACCCCGGTGACCGATGCTCCTGTGGTATGGGCCAGATACCGGGCCGCTCCTCCGATGCCACAACCCACATCCAGTAGCGCATCTCCATCAGCAAGATTGATGGCGGATGCAACATGTACGGTGCCCTCGCGTCCACCTATGTGAAACTCGTCGGCCCCAGCCAAAACATCAGGATCGAGGTTCTCCATGTCGAAACCCGATTGCGTCAACGCTCCAATGATCCGGTCAACAATTCCAGCGTTTCCGTAGTGTTGTTCGACTGATTCAACCATCACTTAATCCTCTTAGGTTTTGACAGTGACTTATATGGCGAGAGGTTCGGACGGTACTTGAAATCCCCAGTCTTTGGTTCGAATCATCTCTTGATCTGCTACAGCAACCAATCCAGCTGGTCCATATAACGCGCCGCCGCAGATAATGCTCCGGTCGTCGTCGCGCTCTCGCCAGGACTGAAAAGCATATGTTTCACCGACGCGCACTTCGCCAAAGAACTCTGCCGCGATGTTGCCAGTTACGGCACCGCCGCCAGACTTTTCGGGTGGGTCCACGAACAGTACATACGCTGTGACACAGTCGAATGCGGTCCAAATGAATTCTCGTGGAATGACTCCGTTTTGGTCGGCCCAATGAGGAGCGGGCGTCCAGATGGCAACAACGTGACTGCCGTCGCCTAGCGGTCGAATTCGGACCCCTAGACCGTCAACTTCATGCCCACAACCGATGCACTTCGGGTAAGGCGGCTCCCACGCCATTGGCCGTTCCATGGCTGCGTCGATGGCGTCTCTTGCTATCGGTGAACGCGGAGCAACGTGGAGCGGACCTAGAGAAGCCGACATCACCAGTTCTCCGTCTCGGTGTATCAACGCGCCGTCGTCTTCGATACTGCGAACGAGTGACTCTCCAGGATGCATGGCTTTGCGGATATGAACCCTGATGGGGCCATTGGATTCGCCGGCAGCTAGGCCAGCGACGTAGCCGCCTTGCATGGTGTCAGGCATTCCAATGTAAGTATCCAATAAGTCGATGGTGACATCACTCATCTGTGGTGCCCGTAGATGGCGGAGACCACATCGGGATCGGTAGAAGCTTCGATTAATACGGGCCTGCCAGGTTGACGGTTCTTCACGACTTCAAGCGCAGCGTCTATATCGTCGAGAGACGTAATTTTCGCTGTATCGCAACCCATGCTCTCAGCTACAGCACAGAAGTCTGGCCATTCATGAAGTGACGCCGCGGGATCCATACCTTTGGTTACGAGCTGAATATGTTCGGCCCCGTAACTCCCGTCGTTGTAGACAATCACTATGAGGTCAAGGCCGAGGTGTACCGCGGTAGAAAGTTCGGTAAGGCCACCCATCATGTAGCCGCCGTCGCCGATGCACAGCACCGTCGGACGAGTTGGGTGCGCTACAGCTGCTCCGATCGCAGTGGACATACCTAATCCGATAGCTCCGAATCCGTGGCTGGTGACTAGATCACGCGGATTCGGTACGGACATCGTGAGAGCGTCAAGCATGAACCTTCCTGCGTCGACGACGACCTGTCGGTCTTGAGGCAGGCCGGCATCAAGTTGTCTAGTCAACGTCCGTGGATCGACTGCTCCGTCGTAACTCTTGTCTTCGTATGAATCGGATAGGTCGAATTCCTGAAGCTTCTTTTCGAGGTCTGCTGTCCGGAAAGAAGACGGCTGATGCTCAGCTTCTCTCAAGAGTGCGATCATCGCTTCAGCAACGACTGTTGCATCGCCTACTACCCCCGCAGCAACGGTCGCATGTCGATCGATGTGACTTGGGTCAAGATTCACATGCACAACTCGCTTACCTGCCAGCAAGCTCTGATAATCGGTTGTGAAAAAGTTAAGTGAAGCTCCGAATACGATCAGACAGTCAGCCATCGCGAGTGTTTCGCCTGCGACTTCGTGGCTAAGGGTCCCGTGGATACCGAGGTTGAACGGTTGATCGCTAAAGAACCCGGTACCTAATAGCGAAGTTGCCAATGGTGCGCCGAGCGCATCGCCGAGCTCAATGAGAACTTCTCGTGCCCCAGATAACACGGCGCCACGGCCGGCCAATATGACGGGCCGCGCGGAAGAGGCGATGATGCCGAGGGCTGATTCGAGCTGGTCAGGGTCAGGAGCTAAACGAACCGGTGGGGAGTTGAGAGCTGGCCGTGGTTCATAGTCAACTTCGTCCCATTCAATGTTCAACGGAACATTCACCACAATTGGTCGCCGTTCAGCGTGGGCTCGCCGCACAGCGGTTGATACGTCTTCGGCGATTGTTTCGACATTTCTAACCGGTTGAAACCCTGCTCCCGTTGCTACGACCAATGCGTGTTGGTCAAGATTTTGAAGGTGTTGTTCATTTTCGACCGGAGTGTCCCCAGCTACTAACAGCATGGGCGTCTCGTTCTTTACCCCCTCTACCAGGGCAGTAATCGTGTTTGTCAGCCCAGGTCCATGGGTGACGGTTGCTACTCCCAGCCGACCCGTAGCTTTGGCCCAACCTTCGGCCATACAAACAGCGTTAGCTTCATGGGTAGCACCTACGAGGTTGACGTCATGTTGTCGTTGCAGGTTTTCGCCGATGAATAGGTTGCCGTCTCCGAGAACGCCGAAGACAGTATCGACTCCATGATCAACAAGGGCTTGGGCGACTGCGTCGTGTCCGAGCATTCTTGGTCTCCTTATTTATGCAAGTAACCGGCCATCCGGCTCGGTCAGAGAATGGTGACGTTAACTTGGTGGACCCTATAGGTCGACCTCTTTCCAACACAGCATCGCACGTGACGCCGTGTTCATGCTTGAGTTGACACTCCCCACTTGATTCCGTTGCGTAGGAGGCTGCGAAACCCGTCGGTTTCCCAGGAACCCCGAAAGGTCAGTGGGGTGGTCTGGTCCGAAGCCACTGAACTATCAACATACGGCTGTCCATTAGTTGCGGGCGAATGGGTGTGACCGAGAGCAATGTAGGCAACGGCACCCCTTCCCCGTTCACATACAAGACCCAACGCTCGTTTACGGCCGCCTTTGAGCAATGAGGTATCTGAATCGACCTCGAAACCGAAAGCTGGGTCGGGATCGACAGGGAGTTCAGTACTCAGCAAGATTTGTGCGTCTGGGTCGAGAACTTCGATGAAATACAACTCGTCCGTGGTTTCGAACGAGTGCGGCATATCGCGCACTATTGGATGCTCGCCGTGGACGTTGACTTCGAACNTTCGAATCGGAGGGTGNTTAAGGAAGAANGCTCCGAGTGCCTCATGATGAGGCATTTTGACCATACGACGTCTCCGGCGATCACCGTCGATTGGTTCGGCTTTTCCTCCACTCGTGCCGTGCAGAGCTAACCAGCGACCTCCGCCTTCCAACCAAGAATTCAAATGGGCAAGTTCGGCATTGGAGGGAAACGGACCAGATGTGTAAGTGATGAGTAGTTGACTAGTTGGAAGCCAGGTCTTTAAGTCAGCAAAGTTTGACGAAATAGTGGGCTGCACGTGATCCACCTCGTCAAGGAAACGGAGTATTTCTATTCGGGCATAGTGCATGTCATGTCCGGCGGTGGAGCCTGGTGGAAAGCCTCCCACAACTAAATGAACACCGGGAGCGGTAGGTCTCGTCATCAGGTTCCTCCAATAATTGACTTGTCGACTAGGTCATGGATCGTCTCCGCGTCTAGTTGCAGATCTTGTTGAAGAATTTCTGTGGTGTGTTCTCCNAAGTTTGGGGCCCNTACCAAATNCACGGAACTCGCCGATAGTCGAGGCGCCCACCCCATGATTGGTACTTCACCACGATCAGGATGCTCGATGTTGGTCACGAACCCGCGTTCCTTNAAATGAGGATCGTCCAAAAGTTCGCTGGTGTCGAGAACAGGTCCGCCAGGAACATCTTGGGCTGCNAGNATNTTCGCGACTTCTTGTTTCGTNAGCGATTGCGTCCACGCTGATATTTCATTTCGCAGCGCTTCATCATTTTTGAGTCGATCGCGGCTTCGAACGAATCTGGGGTCATTTGCCAGTTCTGGTTTCCCCATNGCGGAACACAGATTGACCCACATCTTTGGTGTAATCGCCATGATCATCACGTAATCGTTGGCACCGNNGCCCTTGCATGGGTACAGGTTGTTTACTGCTCGAGAACCGTTGCCTATNCGAGATACGGGCNCGTCATTCCAACCAGGGGCCATAGCCATNCNNGTNCGCATGTAGTACGTCATCGCTTCCTGCATTGCGATCTCGACATATTGCCCGTCACCGGTATGAAGTCTTTGAATGTAGGCAGCGAGAATTGCCATACCGAGTTGAACCCCNGTGCCCGAATCCCCGGTCGTGGGNCCNGGCAGGAGCGGCTCATCNTCGGGTTTTCCNGTTATCGATAACGCTCCGGCCATTGCTTGAGCGACTCCGTCGAAGCATTTGCGATCNGCATATGGACCCGTGGAGCCAAAACCTTTAACTGAGGCATAAATAATTGATGGGTTTACTTCCCGGATCACGTCATACCCGAGATTGAGTCGATCAACGACTCCAGGGCCGTAATTTTCGACAAAGACATCGTAGTGAGGAGCCATTTCGAGCAGAAGTTGTCTCCCTTGTTCCTGAGTGAGGTCGATTGCGACGGAGCGTTTGTTGCTGTTCCATTGCAAAAAATAGTTCTGAGGAATGATGTCTCCTCCACGGCCCGGATCACCGCGACCGGGCGGNTCNACCTTGACTACATCGGCGCCGAACCAGGCGAGNGCTTGAGTGCACGAAGGCCCGGCCTCGTATTGAGTCATGTCAAGGACGCGTAGTTCTTTGAGAGCTGTCATCTCATTCCTTTGTCGCTANGACGTTAGGCTCTGCAACCCGACCTTGGCTAGGTGATGGNCGCTACGGTCATGACTCCAACNTGTGATTGGACTGCAGATGCGTTTAGGGCCCCTACTTGGATTTGAACAAAGTTTTGAAACTGTCGTAACTGTCGCACGCGAAATGGANGCAGTAGGTGCAGGGTCGGTGATGCTGGCNGAAGCAGGCCGAAGTGCTGTCACNCAAGCNTCAGCNGTGATTGCTGCGACTGAGTCNATTGAAGTNGGAACCTACGTTATGAATGCTTTTGCAAGNTCNCCTTGGTTGACGGGACTCACTGCAAGAGANTTGGACGAAATGAGTGGTGGGCGTTTCGTGATGGGAGTAGGTACCGGAAANCTTCANTTCAATGATTGGTATATGGGCGTCGATTCCTCGAAACCGCTNGCNGCGATGCGTGACTTTGTTCAAATAGTTCGTCAAGTAGCCGCAGCCCCCGTAGGGACCCGCGTGACCTATGACGGACCTGTGCACCANGTGGCCAAGTGGAGNGCAAGTTTCCCTCCTCTGCGGGACTCNGTNCCGATCTATCTCTCAGCCTCGGGACCGAACATGATGCAACTAGCAGCAGAAGTAAGTGATGGGATTGGGGTGGGCATCATGGCGTCGGCGGACTTCATGCGNGACACAGTCCGACCNAACGCGGTTGNTGCTGCGGAATCGGTGGGGAGAGATGGCTCCGAACTCGCGTTTCCAATGGGAGCTCTTGTCAGCGTGAACGAGGATTCCGAAGCAGCTCGTGATGCCGCCAAAGCTGCAGTNTGTGGATTGTTTCACCCTGTTCCTCANCCCTACTACGACTCCCAAATACGTCAACANGGNTTCGTCGAAGCAGCCGACATGCTCGCGGACCTCATGCCCAAAGGAAATACTTCCGAAGCGATGAAGTTGATGCCCGAAGAGATCATCGACACCATGACCATTAGCGGAACACCGTCAGAATGTGCCCGACGCGTCAGTGACTATGAGGGTGTCGCAGACCAGATCGTGATGATGCGAGTGGCNCAAAGAAANGAAGCAGCNGGGGTNCACGCCTATGAACCCATTTTTGAGCTGATCTCTGAAACCACGTCGTAGTAGCNAAACTATGGGAGGGCGGTCTNNAAGCCATGTTCGGNGAAAAGAACCGTTCGTGTGGAGTTAAGAGCCCTGCCGCAGCTACTCTGCANCGATGACTGAACGCATAATTCCAGCCTCACAGCAGGCCATGTACGACAATTTTCACTTTGCTCCGGGCGTAAAGACCGGCAACTTGTTGCTGATGTCAGGACAAGTAGGCAGCGACGCTTCNGGCAAATGTCCAGAAGACTTCACTGAACAATTCCGGCTCGCTTTCCAACACATTGAAGCGATTCTGACCGAGGCCGGAGGAGATCTGTCCAATATCGTCGAACTGACGAGTTACCACATAGGGATGCGAGAGCACCTCAGAGAATTCATAGCGGTCAAGGATGAGATGATCAGCGANCCTTACCCGGCGTGGACTGCTATTGGATGCACAGAACTTGCCATGCCTGGAGCGGTCGTGGAAATTCGGGCACAAGCTGTTCTTAGCTAACAAAGGTGCCTGCCTCGTACGAAGTAGCAGTCATTGGTCGGGGCCTCATTGGCTCTGCTGCNGCGCGTCATTTGGCAGAGGCAGGACACAAAGTTGTTGTCATCGGTCCTGATGAACCACCTGACCGACGAACCAGTCAAGGGCCGTTTTGTAGTCACCCCGATGAAGGNCGAATTACACGGATCGCCGGGCGAACCCGTGTCTGGTCCGAGTTGGCTGCTCGTTCGATAGCTCGTTACGCAGATATTGCTAACCGATCGGGCATTGAATTCCATTCGACGTGTGGGCTAGTTAGCTCGTCGCCGAGGATTTCGGAATGGCTTGAAAATTCTGAGTTAGCCGGAGGCAAGGCCCATGCAGTTGATACTGACTGGGTAGCAGCAGAGACAGGGATTTCTCTGACGAACGGGCACCCCGTTCTCTATGAAGGTGCCCCCGCCGGATACATCAATCCNNGGCGCCTAGTGAACGCTCAAACCAACCTTGTGGAGCAAGCACACGGNNTGGTCATCAGAGAATCTGCGTCAACACTGACCNAGNNCCTTGATGGATACCAGATTGATGGANATTGCGGATCATTGACCGCTGAACGGGTACTTGTNACNACAGGAGCCTTTGGTNCAGAACTTCTCAATCGACCGCTTGACCTCAGGCGCATGCCTCGAACAACTGTCACCGCAGAAATGTCCATCGATGGCGATCTGCCAAGCCTGATATGTGTTGANCCACCAGATAACAGACTTGAAGAGATCTACTGGGTGCCCCCAGTCCGCTATCCNGATGGGCGAATAGCACTCAAAATCGGCGGAAATTTACGTGNCTCCGAGCCAGTTACCCAAGANGCGTTGACTCAATGGTTTCAAAGCGANGGTGACCCGATCGANGTAGAAGCNNTAAAGAACTCANTACTCGGCCTATTGCCCGGTGTAGAGATCATCAGNTGGGCNCAGAAACCTTGTGTAGTAACCAACACTTCAACGGANCACCCCTACATCGGTTGGGTCGAAAGCGGTGTCGCCGTGGCCCTAGGAGGNTGCGGNGCAGCCGCCAAGAGCAGCGACGANCTCGGACGCTTAGCTNNAGAACTTTTTAANTCCGAGAACTGGNATGACTCGCTTCCCTCAAGTGCGTTCGANCCAATTTTCAGTTGACGACTCCNTGATCNTCATATCCACANCCGAATTAGANGAATCTATGTCCCAGTGTTGGTTGGCTCCGTGTCGAGCNTNCGCAAGAAGAATTGGACNGCTGGNCCGATAACGACGACAAACCAAACTGTTCCCCACCCGATGGTCCCTCCCATCACTAGNCCACANGCCAGCGCAGCACCTTCAATTAAGGTTCGAGCTTTCCAAATAGCAACACCACGCCTATCGAGTGCCGTCATCAGTCCNTCGCGTGGNCCAGGCCCGAACCGGGCCCCGATATAAAATCCTGAGCCNANTGCAACGACAATTGGCCCAAGAGCCGTGCACAAGGCTCTTATNACCGAATTGGATGGGTCNCCTCCGATGCTTATGGTCGCGTCGACGACCAACCCAATGACCAACACGTTTGCGAGTGTTCCAACNCCCAANGGTTCTTTGAGTATTACNAGAGCGATCAGTAGCACTATCCCGATAACAATCATNGCNGTGCCGAATGTCAAGAAGGTNTGTTCNGCNAGNCCNTGATGCAAAATNTCCCAGGGTGGTAGACCAAAATCTCCGAGAACNACAAGCCCCAANCCGACGCCGAAGAAGACAAGACCAACAGCTAGACGTAAGTATCTCCAAGGGATCGAAGTTCGCGNAGTCACTGTTGGTAACGCTAAGGGGATAGAGCGATTTTCACGCCGCTACTCGCACTTTCCTAAACGTCAGGTTCACGCGGGGCTCTTTCACCACTTTCGAGCGGGGCACTTGGTGCTCCCAAAGTTGTTGCGTCGGGCCGCGCATTACGAGAACGTCCCCAGAATCTAGGACTATGTCCGTGGCTGTNAGGGACCGATCTTTGCGTCGNAGNCGGAACTTGCGNGAAGCACCAAAACTCACCGAAGCGATNACCGGAGTAAGCCCCAATACCTGTTCGTCATCTGCGTGCCAATCAACTTTGTCGGAACCATCTCGATACAGATTCGCTAATACCGAGTTGAATTCCTCACCAGCTAATTCGATGACGCGTTGTCGAATACTGCTCAGAGTCGGAGTCCATTCCATCGGGCTCATCTGAATCCCTGACCAACTGTAGGAGCAGTCCCGATCTCCNTACCAGGCGTTCAGCCTTGGGACATCGTGTACTTGCCCGAACATTGAAATTTTGTCTTGGCTCCACTCGAGNTCCTCGACTAANTGNTGACACAGCAGGTCACCGTCAGGTTGCACCCACACAGATTTGTGAAGAGTGAGATCAGCTCCAGGTAACTCGAATTCTTCGACAGAAGGGCCTTGAAACAGCGACTGTTGAGAAAGCAATCTGTGACTTTCCACTAGAAAATGCTGAATCCGCCGTCGATCTTTATGACATCACCGGTATGCCACCTGCTGGCGTCGCTCATCAAATAAACGGCGATAGCGCCGAAGTCGTCTGGTTGTCCCCACCGGCGCATGGGAATTCGGGGCATCACGTTGTCCACGAACTTGTCCCAGCCAAACAACCCGGATGTCATATCTGTCTCTATCCAGCCGGGTATGACTGCGTTCGCAGTGATTTTGTAACGAGCCATTTCAACNGAAAGNCCCATCATCATCGCCAACATCGCGCCTTTNGATGCAGCGTACGCCTGACCCTTAGGCGAACCCTGGATAGCGGTACCGCTTGAGGTGAGCACGAGAGAGCCACCTTCACCCTGNGCAACCATTTGTCGACTAGCGGCNCGCAGGNTGTAAAAGACACCGTTGAGATTGACGTCAAGTACAGAAAACCAGTCGTCGTTGGAGTGCTCAAAGAACGGTTTTTGGTTTTGTGTCCCGATACCGGCATTGGGGAAACAACCGTCAATCCGGCCATATTTTTCTACCACTGACGCCATGCATTCTTCTACCTCGTCCTCATTCGCAACGTTGCATTGAACTGATGATGCGGAAGGATTAATTGCTTGAAGTTCTTGTTCGGCTGCAGCGTTTTTTTCAGGGTTTGTTCCCCAGACACTCACGTCGGCCCCTGCGGCGGCTAGAGCCCGAGCAAAACCGAGACCAATGCCCCCATTTCCTCCGGTGATCACAGCGACCTTGCCAGTTAAATCGAACCCTTCGTAGCTCATTACGCTTTCCTCCGAAATTTCGTTCGTGACGAATACTAGAAGGCGGAGGTTGAGCGAAGCCGACAACTCTCTGGAAGACTCTCAAAATGGAATTTGAGACTGTCAAAATTGACGGCAGCGGAGCTGTTCGTCATCTCGTGCTGAACCGTCCAGAAGTTCACAACGCCGTGAATGCTCAACTAGTTGCAGACACACACGAAGCTGCCCGACTACTTGATGCTGACGCATCAGTTCGAGTTGTAATTGTTCGGGGTGAAGGCAAATCTTTGTGTTCAGGCGCCGATCTGAAACAACCCCGGACAACTCCCCAAGACGCAATGTTGGGATCGAAACAGGGGGCGATGATGTACGACACGCTCATGCATATGAATCCGATCACTATCGCGTTATGTCACGGGTACATGATTGGAGGCGGCGCGGTGCTGCCAGCAGCATGTGATTTCAGACTTGGCAGCCCGACCGTGAAACTAACTCTGAATGAAGTCAGCATTGGGTTCAATCTGACCTGGCACTCACTTCCCGCGTTGGTCAATCTTGTTGGACCTCACAAAGCCAAAGAAATGCTGATACTTGGTCGCACCTATGAGATGACGGAACTAAATGAATTTGGTTATTTCACGGCAACGGTCAACGATGACGATGGGTTGATGCCAGCCGCTGAAGAACTTGCCGCTGAGGTAGTGAAACAGCCTCCGGTACCGGTGACGGTTACAAAAGCTTCAATCAACGCGCAGGCAATGCCAATGGGTCGCGCTATTCAACACATGGATCATGTTGCTGTTGGATATATGGGTAAGAGTGATAACTCTCGGGTGGCGAGAACGACGTACTTCGGTGACGAGCCACGTGAATGGGGGGACGATTAAGTCAGTTTGTTTCGCGGGTTAGACCCGTGCGGAAACGAACTGATTAAGGTCCAGCGCAGTGCTTATGTCCGACATCGAATCGAGTCGATCAGATGGATGACGAGTACCTGTTCCATCCGCGATTCTGGTCATCATTTCAAAGTTCGCTACTACAGCGGAGGCGTCAAGCATTGTCGCTGTGTCCGTCGCTTCAACTAAAGCTGAACGGGCAGCGGGCAGCGCATCGAGGTCATTGATTGAGGCGTCGACCAAAGCTGCCAATGCTGGTGCATGTGGCACGGCGTCGTTTTCACTAGCGTCACCGCGCACTTGGGACAGATCTACTTCGAGGTCGTTTGCGGAGCTGCTCGCACGGAGCATCATTGAGTGGGCAGCAGTTCAGTAGAAGCACTCCCGAAGAGCTGATAGTCGCCCGGCCACAAACTCGATTTGCCGTCGAGACAAAGTGCCTCTGCTCCAATTTAGGTCGACCATCTCGCGCGTCGGTATGTATTGAGCGCTGGAAAGAGTGGCCAAGGTATCCATGGCAGCCGGTACTGAACTCAAGGCTCGTATTACTGGAGCGACGGCGGGAAGTCCTTCGTAAAACGGTGCGAGTTCCGGTGTCATATCTTCAAGATGGACAACCGGTACCCAATGATGTTTCGCGGGTTTCGACGGCTGATCTTGTCTGGAAGGCTCTCCGTTGAGAGCCGCTGGGAATTCTGGGCGTTCGAGGCCTGCCAACTGTGCAAATCGAAGAACCGAAGCGACGCTCATAGCTACTTCGATCACTTCTACCCATTGTTGAGGAGTAACACCCGTGGCATCGCGCATAGTCAGGTACCAGTCCTCAGTCAATGTTCCTGCATGTCGGGCAAGGCGGTAAACAGCGTCTTGTAGCTCGGTACCAATGACAGGGTCTGTTGGAATGCGCCCCATAGACGAGGCGCTTTCCCAAGGCGGAATCGGATCAGCGTCGTCTAAAGCTGCGCGGACAACCTCGGCAATCGCTAGTCGCTCGGCGCCATTCCACCATGTCCCCGGAGCAGCGAGCTTCTCCCATACATAGGCGTGGGCAGTCGTTAAATCAGGGCGCACTTCGAGATCCGAGGCTTCGTGACATGCCTGAATAATTGATGTCGGAGTTTGAGTCATGAATGCTTTCTAGGCAAGGTTTCGCTTTTGGCCACCGTAGTTGCCGTGAACAGGGCACGATAGTGGCATGGCATGGATTGAAATTGTCCCAGATGAAGAATGGTCTGAAGATGAGGCCCTCGACAGTCTGTACGGCCGAGTTGTCGATAAGAACTACGGCCGCATTGATTACATCATGTCGATCCATTCTCTTAATCCGAGAGGGTTAGCTGCTCATGATGGGGTCTACAGATCAGCTATGGCGGGTACTCGGGGTTTGCGGAAAGTTGAGCGGGAGCTGATTGCTCTCGTGGTGAGCCTTGAAAACGAGTGCCATTACTGAATAAAGCATCATCGGCGTGGTCTGCGCCGGCTACTGAAAGACGATGCCCTACTCGCGGCAATAGAGCAGGACTGGCGTTCCGCTCCGCTCAGTGAAAAAAGAAAAGCAATGCTGATCTATGCGACGAAACTCACTCATACTCCTTCACAAATGACGTCTGGCGATGTCGACCAGTTGCGTGCAGTGGAATTCAGTGACCGAGACGTCCTGGACATAGCTGAAGTCACCGCCTACTACGCCTACGCCAACCGAATAGCTGACGGCTTAGGAGTACCTTCAGAAACTTGGATTGATGATTGATTACGTAATTTCCGAATTGGGATTTATGAGTCAGTTTTGAAATGAGGAGCAACCTCTTCAGCAAAACGGTTGATCGCTTCTAGTCGTCCCTCGTTCCCTCGCCCTAAAACAAAAAATGCGGCGTGGGTTAATCCGACGTCGGAGTACTGGCCAATCTGATCAATAATTTGTTCTGTATCTCCGCCGATCTCACCTTGCGCGAGGTCACCGCCGTCAAAGTTGAGTCTGAAAAGACTGGTTAGTTCCAATTCTTTGCTATCGCGACTTAAGCGATCACATTCCCTTTTGACCGCCGTCCACTGTTCGGAGAGTAAATCTGGGTGAGCGAAAGCGGAGTGAAATGCGTCGCCGTATACGGCGGTTCGTTTGAACGCGGCTGGCGAGTGACCCCCCACCCACACGGGGATGTGGTTGTCGACGGGGGTGGGGCTGAAACCAATGTCGTGAAACTTTGTCCAAGACCCGTCGTAACTGGACAACCCTTCGCTGAATAAAGTTTCGAATACTTCGAGTGTTTCGTCAGCTCTTAAACCTCGTTGGTCCCAGGGCCGGTTGACTGCCTCAAATTCTTCTTTCATCCAACCCACCCCTACGCCCATGATCGCTCGGCCATTGGATAGATGATCAAGAGTGGCCCAACTTTTTGCTTGCTGTACGGCCCCGCGATAACCGAGTATCAAAACTGTGGTTCCGAGGAGCACTCTTTCAGTGATTCCAGCAACAAATTGGAGTGTCCCGATGCAATCCAGCCATGCGCTTCCAGCCGGAGGGAAGCCACTGTTGTCGTCGGCATACGGATACTTCGATTTCAAAGTAGCGGGATCGGGCCAAGCAATATGGTCACTTGACCACAGCGATGCATAGCCAAGGTCCTCGGCGGTTGTGGCGACCTGAATCATCGCCTCTCGGCTTGGATCCCGCCCTGCGTCTGGTAAGTGGATACCGAACTTCATGGACTTCCTATCGTCGAATTGAAATCGACCCTAGAAGATCGGGACTACTCCGCGCTGCACGGCACGTTTGAAAATCTCTACGCTGCAGTTCATGAAGAAGGAAGAGTTTTATAAAGATGCTCGCCATGATCTCCCTGGGCCGTTAGCGAGTATCAGAGTTGTCGATGCAACGACGGCTTGGGCGGGCCCCATGGCAGCGTGTCTCCTTGCGGATTACGGCGCTGATGTGATCAGGGTAGCGATGCCTGGTGATGAAGGGCTGCCCTGGAAACCTCTGATCCGTGGCACATCACGTTCGTTCGGCGAAGAGACAGTGAATCGCAATAAACGAAGCGTGGCGATTGACCTTCGAGAACCCTCAGGTGCAGAAACCTTCCTGACCCTTGTTGCCTCTGCTGACATGGTTATCGAGAATTTTAAGCCCGGGACGCTTGCGGGATGGGGAGTTGGCTACGACGACTGCCGAAAGGCAAAACCGGACATCGTGTACCTATCGGTAAGTGGTTGGGGGCAATTCGGACCTGAATCTCAACGCCCGGGATACGATCCGGGTGCTCTCGCCCATAGCGGATGGATGGCGTTAAACGGCTCAAAAGATGGTCCGCCGTCCAAAGCTCCAACCTTCTTAGCCGATGATCTTGCGGGTCTACACGGTGCTTTGGCTGCTCTCGCAGCGCTGCGGCATCGAGATGCTACGGGTGAGGGTCAGCACGTTGATGTCTCCCTCTTAGATTCGATCATCTACCAATCAAATGGGTACCTCACATTGGGAGCGACTGGCGATTCGCTTGAGAGGTGGGGAAGTGAAGTCAGAGTGTGTGCGCCAACGAATTGCTATCAATGTGCTGATGGCCATGTCTTCTTGGCCCTGATACTCGACTCTCACTGGGTGAGACTTACTGAAGTACTCGGATGTCCGGAGTTAGGTCGAGACCCTCGATACCTGACGAATGAGGACCGGGTAGCTCACAGAGATGAAGTTGATTCGCTGGTGGCTGATTGGTGCCGGGACCGCCCACAAGAAGAGGTCGTCTCTACGATCGATGCCGCCGGAATTGTTATTTCTGTGGTGAACACCTTCGCTGATGCAGCCCAAGACCCACATGTGCTTGACCGAGACTTATTGCAACAGACAGAGTTGCTCGATGGGTCTTCGGCCCCGTTAACCGGCCCGGCAGCGAAGTTCAGTCGAACCCCGGTAAGCGTGCGACACGGCGCTCCCTCCCCAAATCAGCACACCGACGAAATTTTGGCTGAAGTTGGGGTTACGAAAGAGCAGCTAGACCTGCTGCGACAGGCAGGAATAATTGATTGACAGATCAATGCTTGATGTCCCTCCTTAATGTCAACATGTAGGTCATGAACTCCATTCTTGTTGCAGTGGTGGTCCTCCTTGCTCTCTTCGTCGGTTACCTCTTCAGTCAACTTCGGGCTCGGTTAGTCAAGACTGATACTTCACAACCTGACCTGCGGGTAGACACTGAGGGGTTAGTAACTGCTGTTAAAGAGGCAGTTGATGCTCAAGTCAGTAAGGCAGCGCAGTCAGCGCTCAAAACCAACAATGAACTAGCAGGCCAACTCATCGACGAACGAACCCGAACCTTAGAAGAGCAGACGAAAAATCTTTTACAGCCCGTATCGGAACAAATGGACCAACTGAAGACTTCGGTGGGTGATTTGAAATCCAGTTATGAGAAGAACAAGGGTTCTTTCGATGCTTTGAACGAAAACTTGATGCATCAAATCAGCGAATTAAACACTCGAACCGGAGCGCTTGCCGGTGCTTTGAAGTCCCCGTCAGCTCGAGGTGCGTGGGGAGAAAATCAGTTACGGAACATTATCGACCTCTCGGGTATGGCCTCGTTTTGTGACTTCTCCGAACAGGTTTCAGCAGCAAATGACGATGGTGTGCTGCGGCCAGACTTGACAGTAAGGCTTCCTAATGGGGCTTTTCTGGTCGTCGATTCCAAAGTTCCGCTATCTGCTTATCTACGAATGCAAGAACTCGATGACGCCGCGGCCAGGGAAGCCGAACTAAAGGGGCATGTCAAAGCCGTGCAGGCGCACGTAAAAGCACTTGCTGATAAGCGGTACTGGGCGCTCTTCGATGACGCACCTGACTTTGTTGTGATGTTTGTTCCAGGAGAGTCCTTTTTGGCTGATGCCTTGAGGGCTGAACCTGGTCTAGTAGACGAAGCGATGCGTCAACGAGTCGTTATTGCATCTCCTATGAGTTTGATGGCACTGCTCTTGACGATTGCGCGTGGTTGGCAAACAACTCAATTGGCCGAAAACGCCAAAAAGGTGGAAGAGCATGGTCGGGAGCTGCACCATCGTGTCGGGACGACGTTAACGGCAATGGCCAAGACAGGTCGTGGATTGGAAATGGCAACGAAGGCATACAACGAGATGGTAGGCAGCGTGGAAAGCAGAGTGCTTCCAACTCTTCGGCGCTTCAGTGAGCTAGGTGTATCTGGTGACGAATTGCCGGAAGTGAAGCCAGTTGAAACTGCANCACGGGATATGACAGCCCGCGAACTCGAAGCCGNCGAGNATCTAGACGANNAAAAGAATNACGAATCTAACTGATGCTTCGAGAAACTTCTATGAATGGNGCGATGGTTTCGAGATTTGCATCAAGGTGTTTGTTTCCCTGCCGTAAGAACGGAATCAGTAACTGAGTTACNCCAGCTTCTGCATAGGCTTCGACCATTGATGCGTCCATTTGGTCGTTTACAGCGCCNACGTGGATTTCAAGCTCATCAATCGAACGACCTTCTGCCTCNAGAAAGGTCGCCAATNTNGAGACCATCTGGCTGCTCTCCTNGGGAGACAGATTGATGCCATACCAGCCCTGNCCGTAGCGAGCTGTGCGGCGAAGAGCTGCNTCGGAATGTCCTCCGATGCAGATCGGGATGCCACCTTTTTGGACGGGTTTGGGATGCATGCGNCATTCGGGCAGGTCATACATGTCGCCCGAGAACGAACTNAGTTCGTCGTTCCATAAGGTANTGATGACTTCGAGNTATTCNTCGCACCGNTTCCCTCGATTCGGCCAAGGGGCCCCGCATGCCTCGAACTCCTCCCAGCTCCAGCCGACGCCGACTCCGAAATCGAGACGACCATTCGANAAGAAGTCGAGAGTGGCATATTCCTTCGCCGCATAGACGGGGTTGTTTTGGGGGAGGATGCAGATTCCTGTTCCCAANCGNAGAGTTGATGTGCAGGCCGCTAAGAAGCCGATGCTGCTGACCATNTCCATNAGCCCAGAGCCNTCNGGAAATCTGAATACGCCGTCAGAGGAACCCGGATATTGAGACTCGTATTGGTCAAATATGACGACGTGCTCACCAAGCCAGAATGAATGAACACC
Source organism: Acidimicrobiaceae bacterium (assembly GCA_002708935.1). Lineage (GTDB taxonomy): Bacteria > Actinomycetota > Acidimicrobiia > Acidimicrobiales > Poriferisodalaceae > MedAcidi-G3. The sequence continues at coordinate 18,100 of PAPO01000012.1, forward strand.
TATCTCTTCGGCCTTTTGCCCAAAATCTCGCAAGAATTCTGGGGTTGCGACTGGTGAACGTAACGGGGTGAACAAACCGATCTTCATCGAAGTACTTCTTTCGTATAGATAAGGTCACCTTTGTCACAGTTTGGGGCAGTGACCACGCNAAGAGCGTAGTCCGCGGGGCGCTAGCCGCTTCGAGTCCAATCCACAGACGGATCGGACGACATCTCACANGTCAGCNAGGCTACGGTCGGCGTATGGCAAGAATTTTTCAACAGATGGTCGCCCGNCCCGACTCNAGTCGGACGGCGCTTCAACTNGAAGAGCAAGGATTCGATGGTGTTTCCTTCGTCGATTCNCAGAATCTGTCTGGTGATGTTTATGTCGCTATGACTACAGCNGTTCAGGCGACAGAAGTCTTGCAAGTCAGTTCGGGGGTAACTAATCCGGTGACACGGCATCCCGCAGTTACTGCGGGAGCTGCGGCCAGTGTGAATCGGCTCGCCCCNGATCGGGTGCAACTAGGGATCGGTCGTGGAGANTCAGCNCTTGCGCATTTAGGAAGGGCGCCCGCTCGAGTTAAAGATTTCGAACGGTACCTGTCGGCCTTGCAGACCTATCTTCGCGGNGAGGAAATACCGTTTGAGAGTTTAAATTTTGGAGAAGCGTTAGCTCCTCCTGTNGACGAACTGGAATTAGCCGANACCGCCGGCACTAGCAAAATCGCTTGGCTGCCGGGNTCCGTGGGNAAGGTNCCTGTTGAGGTGTCGGCGACCGGTCCCAAAGTAATTGGGGCAGCCGCAAGGCACGCCGAANGNATTATGTTTGCATTGGGAGCTGACCCGGACCGCATCAGTTGGGGNATGGAAACNGCCCGCNATGCTCGTAGCCACGCAGGGCTTGATCCNGACGANCTGAAATACGGTGCNTACGTCAANGTGGTCTGTCACACAGATCTGGAACGNGCTCGAGATCTTGTCCGCGGAGGGCTGTCGACATTCGCTCGATTCTCGGTAATGCACGGTGAGGTGGTAGGTCCCGTTTCGGATGCGCAACGCAAAGTNATGAACGACCTGCATGACAACTACGACATGAACAGTCATACGCGCGCTGACAGCCAACAAGCGTCGGTATTGACGCCGGAGTTTGTTGACAGTTACGCGATAGTTGGGGCTCCCGAGACTTGCATNGATCGAATTGTGGCGCTCAGTCGATTGGGTTTGGACAANCTGATATTCGTCGGNGCCACCATGGGGACTAATCGTGAAACCGCCGCTGAGTCTGACGCACTAATTCGCGATGAAGTGCTTCCTAATTTGGACGACTAAATCGAATCTAGAAGNGCNNTGCTGTACATATTCGCNGCATGGTCCCACGTCAAGATTGCNTGGGAGCGGGCAGCATTCACATCGCGCCAGAGACGCTGGATGGGCTCGTCGGCTCTCATGGCGTTCGCTCCGCTTGCNTCGTACAGGCGNTCNACNGCGTTGGCCAAGGCTCTTACTCCCCAGCCGCAGTCGCGAATTATTGACGCATTGAGTACCGGGTCTACCTCGTCGACGCCNCCCAGGTGNTCTAATCGAGCAGCAGCGTCGTATATCAGTAACTCTGCGGCCTGAATTTCTGCAGTCGATTCGGCGAGTCGATAGCCGGCGGCGGGATCATTTCTCTGAACACTGGATAGGGCAACGAGAAAATGATCGTCAATACGTTCCTGGAATCGACGAACAGCTGCTTTTGCGGCNCCAATCACNGGTGCGGCGAGTACGAGAATCGCGGTAGTTCTCCATGGGCATGTNTACAGAGGGCCGCCGTAGTGCAATTGGCCGGGTGCCTNACGTGCCGTGGTTTCGGTCACATGTAACACACGATGTGCAGGGACNGCTACCTCGTCAGCTACGACCAGATCTTTGCTTCCCGTGCCGCGAAGTCCGACCACATTCCACGAGTTGTGATCGATGATCACGTCTTCCGCCGGTAATGCACAAATTACCGGAGTGGGCTGATCGCCTGGCAGTAACCCACCGACGCTCAACCAAGGGGCGTGATCNCANCCGGAGCCGAAGCCAAACCGGCCGGACACAATGACATCANTTCCTTCTTGTCGGAATTGTGTCTTAGGCACGATGGACGCGCTGATGAGATTNGTCGGGTCGGACCAAATTTCNTGNCGGCCTTCGGTNGGCATTTGGGCAAGCATCCACCCATGNGCGCTCCAAACAGCAAGACACCAAGATGTTGCCATGCAGTATTCGCCAGCTACCGCAACAGCGCGCATGTGATCTTCGATCGATGATTGCGCTCCACCAAAGTCGGTTGGTTGGAGAAGACGGGCAGCTCCGATGGCCTTAATATCAGCGGCATTCTCGGGATCAATGCAGCCAGCCTCATCAGCTAAGGCCGACTTTTTCTCCCAAGCCGGGCCCACCGAGTGCAGACCATCTACGACACTTTCGAGATTCACAACCTCCACCCTAGGGACCTAAAGAGCAACTGAGCTAGCAAGAAGAGAGATTCCTGANCNGTGTCGTAGCTAGTGTTGCCAAAGACGATTTCTGAATAGGGGAGCGATGGGACGGTTAGACGGCAAGGTAGCAATCATCACAGGCGGTGCTNGGGGCCAGGGTGCAGCTGAAGCAGAAATGTTTCGGGACGAAGGTGCACAGGTAGTNATNACAGATGTTCTNGAAGANGAAGGTGGCAAAACGGCAGGAACACTGGGAATCGAATTCTTGTCTCACGANGTNTCATCNGCCGCAGCTTGGGAAGCCGTCGTTTCNGATGTGGTAGCTCGCCACGGNCGAATCGATGCTTTGGTTAATAACGCAGGAATTCTTCGAGGCGCTCGTCTTGTCAACACCAGCGATGAAATCTGGGATCAAACAGTCGCGATAAACCAGACCGGGGTGTTCTATGGAATGAGAGCTGTCGCACCGCAGATGATTGAACAAGGGGCGGGTTCAATTGTGAACATCAGCTCCGTAGCCGGGNTAGAAGCAACGTTTGCNTCAATGGCGTANGGNGCGACGAAGTGGGCGGTTCGTGGCATGAGTAAAATCGCCGCGCTTGAACTCGGNCGNCACAACGTGCGGGTTAACTCCATNCATCCNGGACTAATCAANACCGATATGACNNCNGAGTTCGATAANGACCGAATGGTCCGGGCGATACCTNTGGGACGNGAAGCTGAACCNAAAGAAGTTGCTGCNGTAGCACTGTTCTTAGCTTCNGACGATTCNAGCTACTGCTCCGGTCAAGAGTTCACTGTTGACGGCGGTATGCACCGNTAGGTGACNACAACCTTCGACGCNCTTAAAGTTCGTCACTTCCCGCTGATATTNGCGTCNGGATGGACGTGGAGTCTTTCGCGTTGGGGNGTCNCTTTCCTGGGTCCGTTCATAGCGAANGATCTNACNGGATCTGCTCGAATGGTNCANCTTGCNGGCGTAGCTCTTTGGTCCCCGCTTTTNCTTGGCGGNGTGGTCGGCGGATGGGTATCNGACCGNTTTGATCGCAGACGCATCGTCATCGGACAATTCTTTGTGACTATCCCCGGACTGGCGATCTTGGGATGGGTTGAAATTAGCGGCAGGCTTCAACTTTGGATGATCTATCCGGTTTTGTTCGTCACTGGTGTTGGCTGGGTCTTCGACATGGTCGGACGTCGNGTNATCATCTATGACGTTGTCGGGCCAGAGAAAATCGATAATGCNTTGGCGNTGGAGTCNAGTGGAACAGCGATAGCGCTGGCGTTTGGTGCGTTAGCTGGCGGGTCACTTATTCAGGCTGCGGGTGTGGGTTGGGCCCTAGTGGTTATGGGCGCTCTCCAAATCATCTCGTTGACAACTTTCAGCATGGTTCCCTCAATTACACAGCGCAATCAATCTGCCGCTGCTGGAGTATCAGCATTGATAGAAGGCGTCAAAATGCTCCGCACTGAGAAAAGCCTTCTGTCCATTCTCGGTGTAACCGCATTCGTCAACTTTTTCTTTTTCTCTTCAAGTCCCTTACTGCAGGTCGTAGGTGGCAAGTTCGGAGTCGGCCCAGCGCTCTTAGGTCTTTTAGCAGCAATGTTGGGTATCGGAATGTTTGTGGGNTCGCTAGGAGTGGCTCGTTACAAGCCTCGACGGCGCGGACTGATCTATGTAGTGGGCTCCTATNTTGCNTTCACNTTTATGGTCGGGTTCGCGCTCTTACCTTGGTACCTCCCATCAGCGATGTTTCTCGCCTTCGCTGCAGTAGGCATGGGGTTCTTCGGATCAACGCAAGCGATCCTCGTGATGGATGCAGTTTCCGAAGAGCGTCGAGGCCGCGCTTTGGGATTACTAAGCAGCGCGATTGGAGTACTGCCGCTAGGCATGCTTGCCGTAGGGGAAATCGCCGAAGTTGTGGGGGCGTCAGCAGCTGTGACCATTTCGGTTCTGAGCGGAGCNGTGTTGATGACACTATTCCTGCGTGTCAGACCAGAAAGCATCTATCAACGTCAACAATCTGAGGAAGCGGTAACCAGCCTAGATCGACGACCAGAATTGCCTGAAAGTCGTAGGCCGACGATCTTTGATCTGAAGGCGTTCTGATTTATATCGTCGACAACCAGTCCCTCAGATCAAACAATGAAGCATTCGATATTTCGTGACCCATCGGGTACTCAGCGTAATGAGGTTCATGACCAGCTTCTGTTAATACATCACGAATACGGCGACCACGTTCAATGTCAACCATCGGGTCGAGGGTGCCATGTTGTATCAGAATGTCCGAAACTGCCGACAGGTTGTAGTCAAAATCAGGGATGTTCTGGAGCATCCCTGAAAGACAGGCCATAGCTGAAGGCGCAATCGCGATCTCTTCCCANAGGCCTACNGCCAGGGTCATAGCGCACCCTTGGGAGAAACCGATGAGAACTACCTCTGATCGAACAAAATTACCGGCGGCACACACTGCATCGATTGTGTGGTCGATCGANCGGACCGACGACTTGAAGGTTTCGGCGTCAACTTTCCCATCATCATCTCGTTCATACCAAGCAGCACCAAACGGCACCAAGTCGATCGGAGCTCGAAAACAAACTGAAGTGAAACGNCCGTCGGGATCAATGTGTTGCACTAGNGGCGCCAAGTCATTTTCATCAGCACCAAATCCGTGGAGCAGAACTAAAAGTCGGTCGCCGGGTCCCAGAGATCCAACCGAGTTGATCTTCAATAGCCCTTGGGGTTCCTCCATCGGATCTCCTTACTCAATGAACATGCGGGTGACAGCCCACGTTAGGGGAGAGCGTTGCTTGCTACCACACACCTTGGACCGCACCTAAGAGTTGATTTGAAGCGACGAAACCTAATAGCTGCCATACGATGGCGACGAACATGACTGACGCGACGGATCATTTTGANANCCCACGAGCCTGGGCCGTTGCCGTCGGCGCGTCCATAGCTAACGGAGTTGCCTTCGGCGTTCTGTACACCTTCGGTGCCTTTGTAAGTTCGATGGGGAAAGAGTTCAATACAAAACTTGGACCCACCTCTATTGTGTTTGGTCTCTCNATGTTCCTNTTCTTCGGAATGGGAGCAATATCGGGTCGCTGGGCCGACCGTTANGGCCCGCGCCCNTTGCTAGCAGTTGGTGGAGCNATGTTTTGCGCCGGTCTGGTAGCTACCTCATTCGTGACAGCGATATGGCAGGGCTACATCGTGTACGGAATCGGATGCGGACTTGGCGGAGGTATTTTCTGCTCCCCATTGTTTTCAACCGTCGCAACCTTCTTTGTGAAATACAGGGCCCTGGCCCAAGGAGTCGCCGCTACTGGCTCGGGATTCGGAACACTTTTGTTAGTCCCGTTTGCTAAGGCGATCATCGATGCAGAGGGTTGGCGCAATAGCTACCGGATACTGGCCGTGATATCCGCTGTTGGTTTTTTAATTGGCTTGGTCATGGTCCGGCGGTCACCATCGCAGGCCCCGGGAATCGCCGGAGGACATGTCCGAAACGTCATGCGGACCAGAGAATTCAAAACCATTTCCGTTGCATTTGGTCTCATGTCGATGGCGTTGATGGGTTCCTTCGCGTTTGTCATCAAATTCGCTGAGGACGATGGCATCACACCTTCCAAGGCCGCTTTGTTGATGAGTGTCGTGGGTGCATCAAGTATTTTGGGCAGGCTGCTACTCACTGCAGTCGCAGGAAAACTTGGGTCTGTGCGGCTGCTGCAGATAGCACTCATGGCACAACCAGTCGCATACTTTTTCTGGATCATCGCGAATGGTCGTTACTACCTGCTCGTCATTTTTGCGGCACTGCTCGGATTGACGTACGGCGGCTTTGTTGCCTTGGCTGGTGATGTTGTTGCCTTCTATTTCGGTCTGGTGGGTATCGGCGCAGTTACAGGAATGCTTTTCTTCTACTCGGGCTTTGGCAGCCTGATAGGACCGCCGATCGTAGGGTTCCTAGCCGATCTGTCGACCCTGCGAATTGTGCCTGTAGGGGCAGTGTTCGTAATGGCATCGCTTGGCGCCGTCGTTTTACTCACAGCATCAACCAAACCCGTTGACTTCGGGGCCGGTCAACTAACCCCACCACCTGAACCTGAAATGGCAACTGGTAATGGAACGACACCCCGGCGACCAACGGTATTTGAGCTCGAACCGGTCTGACTGGCCGCGAGAAACTAGGGTTCTTCGAGAGGGGTTGGACAACAAGGGGCAAGGCAATGTCGGCACTAAGCGAGATTTTTCCAGGGATCAGCATCATCGATTCTGATACCCACTGGTCAGAACCACATGATTTGTGGACCAGTTTGGCGCCAGCCAAATACAAAGCCCTGGTGCCTCAGATAAAAGAACACAACGGCCGTCGAAAATGGGTTGTCAATGGTGACATACCGATAGCAGGCGATTCAGCGGTCAGCGCAATCATGCCGGACGGCGAAAAGATGCTCGGACTGCGGTTCCTCAAAGCCGACATCGACATGGTCCACGCCGCCAGTTACGACTGCGACGCGCGTCTGGACTTAATGGACCAGATGGGCATCAGCCACGGGATTGTCTATCCAAATGTTGGTGGATTCGGAAACCAAAATTTTCTTCGTGTTGAAGATGAAGGATTACGTATTGCTTGTGTCGAGATTTACAACGACTGGATGAGCGATCTACAGCAGCGTTCGGGCGGACGGATTCTTCCTATGGCTCTCGTTCCCTGGTGGGATATTGAAGCTTGTGTCGCCGAAGTTGACCGAATGCAAAAAAACGGGGCCAAAGGAATCGTGATGTGTTCCAATCCTCACGACTCAGGCATGCCCAATTTCGCTCAACCCGAATGGCGTCCATTTTGGGAAATCTGCGAAGCGCTGGAGATGCCAATCAACTTCCATATCGGAGCTTCCGAGGGTGATATCAACTGGTCCGGATCCGTTCCATACGACACTTGGCCTGGAGACGTCAAAATAAGCCTCGGTGGTGCAGCAATTTTTCTTGGCCAGTTGCGCTGGATGGTGAACCTCCTCGTGAGCGATGTGCCGGAGCGATACCCCAACCTGAACTTCGTTTCAGTCGAGTCAGGTGTTGGATGGATTCCGTTTTTGTTAGATGCACTTGATTACCAGTGCGGCGAAACAGCGCCGGAACATTTGGCTCACCTGTCAATGAAGCCCTCCGAATACTTCAGACGCCAGTTCTATGGTTGTTTTTGGTTCGAATCCAAAACTCTGGCCCCTGCGGTAGAGCACATAGGGCCGGACAGGATCATGTTCGAGACGGACATTCCACATCCGACCTGCTTGTATCCACACAGCGTTGAGCGTGTGAGAGAAGCGATCGGCCAAATGGCTCCCGAGGTGCAGAAGAAAATCCTTCAAGACAACGCTGCCGAATTGTATGGGATCAAGGTCTAATCCTTGATGAAGTCCGTCAGCCAGATAGCAGACGAACCAGGAAACGGACTGGTCGAAAGTTTTCCTCTGTCGACTGACCAAGACACTCTTCTTCGTCTGTTAGAGAAAGTGTTCGAAAACTGGGAGATGGTGCAATTCGGGCCGATCGTGCAGGGAGCGGCCTATGAAATCAAAGCACCTTGCGCTCCGCGAATCACTGTGCTGGATGGTTACGCGACGATCGATTTCGATCAGTGGCACATGCACATATGTATTGGACCGACAATAGGTGACCCTTCGAACCCCACTCAGCCTGAGGTGGCAGCGATCCGACCGTGTCAGCGCGCCGAGCTATACCGGGTACTCAGAGAAGAAGCGCCCGTGTCTTGGGGGCTGAGGTTTTTTAACGGGGCGGACGAACAGCTCATGACTGTCCTGTTACCTAACCCGTTCCTTGACCATGACGAAATGCCATGCTCACCTAATTGGGAGCGGCTGAAACTTTGGGACCAGCTGAGGGAGGAGTTTCTGAATCTCGGGTCGGATCCTTTCGACCGTTCAGGACAACGGTTCGTGCATGGCTAACACCAAGCACGGCCACCCCTTGGGACGCTAGCTTTCGCACCTATGGAAAAGCCGCTTTCGGATTTAATGGTGCTGGATTTGACCAGAGCGTTAGCAGGGCCAATTTGCGGGCGACTCCTAAGTGATCTTGGAGCCCGCGTCATCAAAGTTGAACCGCCCGACGGCGATTTAACCCGGTTGCTTGTGCCACGAGTTGATGGTTTGTCGCCTTACTTCGTTCAATACAACGCAGGCAAAGAATGCATTTCAGTTGATCTGTATTCCGACCCGGGTCGAGAACTTTTCCTTCAACTTGTTCAACACGCCGACATCGTGTTGGAGAATTACAGGCCCGGCGTTATGGACCGATTAGGTATCGATTTTGATCAATTGCGGGCCGTTAACCCGAAGATCGTCATGGCTTCGGTAAGTGGTTGGGGACACGACAACTCGCGCTCAGATCAAGGAGCATTTGCCTCGGCAATTCATGCAGAGGCGGGTGTTACGGAGATGGTGGCGCGGCGACGCAAAGAAGAACCGCGAAATGATCCCATGTCGCACTCCGATACCTGCACTGGCCTGCACGCGTTAGGAGCTGTGTTGGCAGCGCTTCATCTGAGGGATCGCACTGGTGAAGGACAAAAAGTTGAAGTGTCCATGGCTGAGAGCACCTTGATGGTGAATGACCTTGCAGCCATTGAAATGTCGGGACAGGACCCGATGGTCGGGTTCAAGGGTGGCCAAAATTGGTCGCCAGTACTTCGTATGGCGAATGGTCGTTATGTGAGTATCACGACTGACATCACCACAAATGACGGCTTTCGATACCTCGTGGAAGCGTTGAATAGGCCTGACCTTGCGCAAGATCCTCGGTTTGCAGTCATTGAAGACCGGGTAGCGAACCGTGAAGCCTTAACGGAAATTCTTGCTGAGTTTGTCGCAACCTTTGATGACGCCGCTGCGGTCGAAGCGGCCATCGGTCCGCGAGGAGTGATTGCCGCCGAAGTGCGATCCGTCCCAGAATTAGCGGCGACTGAATGGGCGAAAGAACGAGAAGCTTTCGTTGATATCGATACCGGGAGGGGAGAAATGATCACCGTCCCTCAGTCACCGTGGCGGTTTCGTGGTGTTGAAGCTGGTGTGAAACCTCGAGTTGGTTATCGAGGACAAGACAACCGTGAAGTCTTGAACGAAATACTCGGGTTGAGTGCGTCTCAACTAGATGACCTAGAAACAGAAGCGATTATTAGTAGTCGCCCACCCAGATGGTCGCGGGACTCCCAGTAGCGAATTAAATCCCAGGGATAGAAGAAAAGTCTGGATCTCGCTTCTCTACGAATGCCGCCACGGCTTCAGTATTTGCAGGTGCGCCCATGAGCGTGGCATACGCACCGTTCTCGCGTTTGTGAGCGGCCCAAGCTTCATCAGGCCGGCCAGCTCCCATCAGTAACTCTTTTGTTGCAACTAGGGAAGGTATGGGATTCGCAGCCAACTCACCTGCTACAGCTATCGCGTCTGACATCAGACTTTCTGGTTCGCAGACTTTCCAAACAAGACCCATTTCAAGGCATTCCTCCGCGGAAAACCAACGCCCAGACATGAGAACGTAAGCCGCGTTTTGCCAACCCATTCGGGTGGCAAATGTGTAACTACTACCGGCTTCTGGAGCCAACCCGAGCTGGGGGAATGGGGTGCGGAGCCGAGCTGCAGTTGACATCAGAACGAGGTCGCAATGGGCCAGAAATGTCATTCCAATCCCGACACCAAGACCGTTCACAGCTGCGATCAGAGGTTTCTTAAACTCGGTTAACTGCTTCAACATTGCTGGGAACTGATGGTCTCCGCCATCTCCAGATAGACCATCTTGCATTTCCTGAAGATCTTGACCTGCTGAAAATGCTCGTCCTTCCCCTGTTATGACAGTGACCGCAATTCCGGAGTCCACCTCGGCCTCTGCGAGAGCGTCTCGAATTCCTGCGAATACGGCGTTGTTCATGGAATTCAAGGCTTGAGGACGATTGATGGTGATCACTCGTACTCTGCCAAGGTCTTCGGTGACGATAACTGGGTCGCTCATGGCTGAATCTTTGCATGGTCTACTGACCTTTGCCCAGTGGAGATGCAACGGTCGTTAGATTTGGCGCTCACTGGTGTTCCCAAACTCAATAGAATGGGGGACAGGGACACCAGGGGGGAAGAGATGGCACTCACAGAACTCTCGGCAGGCGATCATGCCGCTGCGATGGCGAACTACTTAGCCGAGCGCAGCGATGCTGCTGTCGCGCTCGGTAGCCGCGGGCCGGTGCGCTTCGACGCGGAGGGCAACCTGCACCAGGACATCCTCGCCGAGTTCGCGACCAACGGCTTCTACATTTTCGAAGGCGTTATCGATGACGACGAAGTCACCGAACTACGCAACGCCGTCGAGGACACCATCGAGCGCGCCCCGTCTCCCCCCGACTCTGATACCGACGCGCAAGGCCGCCCCGCACTCGGGCTCGACTACCCGATCAGTCCGTACATTTTCATCAAACCGTTGTCTGATCCTTGGGGTGGCACCAAACTCTTGAGCGGGCGCCATCCGGTCAAAATGACTGAACCTACCCCCGATGACAACGCTCCTGACCATGTGGTTCATCTGCTCCTGCAGATGTGCACGTCAATGCCTGCGGCCCTTCGCCTGTATGGGCACCCGGACCTCTTAAGTATCGCTGAGGCCATCAACGGACCGGACTTCGTGCCCTACAACGACTCCATCTTCGTGAAGAAGCCCGGAATGGGTGGGTCGGTTGCATGGCATCAGGATGGCGCAACCCACTGGGATAACCCCAACTGGCATCCAGGTATCCACGGTTTCAACTTCCAAGTGCAGCTGTATCCCACTACCCCCGCTAATGCCTTGTGGATTGTGCCCGGGAGCCACACTGAGGGCCGCATCGATATTCGAGCCCTCGTGGCAGCGAACGAAGGCGGCGAGCGCCTACCCAATGCGATCCCACTAGTGGCCGACGCGGGCGATGTGACCATCGTTAGCCGACAGATGCTGCATGGCTCGTTTGCCAATACCTCGCCGGACCCGCGCGTATCCATCACTTTCGGCTTCTATCCCCACTCGTCAGTGTTGGGTGTTTCGGGTGGGCTCAACATCACACTCGATGAAAAAAAGGGCGGAGACAAGGTCTACGACGCAGAGCACATCCGGCGTCGCTCAGCGGTGGTGCAAGTGGCATTGGACGCCCGACAACAAGCGCGTCCTGACGAGCGGCGCTACCGGTACGCACCCTTCGCCGAGGTCGAAGACGAGTACCGCTACGGACCTGAGACCATTGCGAGCGTGCTGAGCGACTACACGCTCTATGACATCGCCATCTAAACCGAACGGGTTCACTAACCAACGGCCTGGTCTTCGGCGGAGATTCGTGGACCGGTGACTTTGGTCGGCGTTGATCCACAACGACGGTATTTATTTAAGCTGGCATTGGCTAGGGGATAGGCGTTCTAAGAGAAAGTCGATGGACCAGTCAGTGACATTTGGCCACAGTCAAGGAGTTCTGGCTAGGGTGTCCAGATCTCAAAGAAATGAAAGGTGTGGTGGGAGAAATGAAAATCTTTCAGCGGGTAATGCAGTTCAAGCCAGAGTGTGTCTACGAAGGGATGGCTAAAGTTTCCGAGGCCGTCGGTTACATGAACTCGAACACGGACGTGCCGTGGTACGGCTGGCAAGTCATGACTGGAGCCCCGGTTGGAGCCGTTGCGGTGAGTTCGCGCATAGAGGATATGAGCAGCTTTTTGGATACCCAAATGGCGCTGCTTTCCGACGATGGCTACCTGTCGTTGGCGAAAGATATTACGGCCATGTATGCCGAACCAGCACAAGATTGGATGATGAGCCCTATCGCTGGGTCCGAAAATATGCCAGCAGAACCTTCAGAATTTCTCGTCAATACTTTGAATAGGTCTGCGTTCGACAAGGTAAGCCGAGGGATAGATTTATCTCAGCAGTTCTGCAGCATGGTTACGGGTATCGCCGGTACCCCCTCTGCTGGTCTGATGACAACCCTTGGTGAGGGCGGTGTCACTTTCGCGCTTCTCCTTTACTACGACTCATTGGCACAGTACGAAGAACGCCAGAATCCAGAAGTATGGTCCATGGTTGGGGATAGCCCCCTCCAAGCGGAGGCTCAGGAAGTTTTTGACCCTGCAGCAACTTGGCAGACCTTGACTCGTCGGATCGCATAGGAATTTATTCGAAAGAGATCCTCATAGCCGGTTCGTGATGAAATACGGGTATGAGGATCTCTGTTGCTTTTCCGCCCATTCCCGAAACCCCCACCCATATCGAACTTGCTGAACAACTTGGTTACGAAACGGCCTGGGTGTATGACACTCCAGCCCTTCAGTTAGACGTGTGGATGATTCTGGCGTTGGCGGCGAAACGCACCGACCGAATCAAACTCGGTCCAGGAGTTCTGATCCCGTCTCTGCGTCACCCAATGGTGACCGCGTCTGCCATAGCNACNCTNGTNGATTTAGTGGGNGAGGAGCGNGTGATCATCGGCGCCGGAACCGGGTTCACNGGNCGNCGNGCNATGGGNCAAAAACCNCTNAAATGGGNCGAATTCCCAGANATGATTGAACAAGTACGAGCCCTATTGAGAGGCGAGACNATCATTGTTGATGGCAAGTCGGCTGCAATGCTGCACTGGGATAGCCAGGCACCAGATCGACCGATTGAAGTGCCATGGATTCTGGGTGTTAACGGTCCCAGAGGACTGAATNCTGCAGCTGAAATAGGGTGNGGTGTTTTCACTTCGCGACCTCGTCCCGATGCCAACTACGAAAAACTTGACGACGTNATNTTGTTGACAAGCGGAGCAGTTATGAGTGGAGATGAAACGGTTGACTCTCCNCGCGTNATNGAAACNGCNGGNCCATGGGTGAGNGTCGCNTACCACGCGTTCNTAGAACAGAACGANCAACGTTTAGAAACACTGCCCAACGCGCAACAATTCAGAGAACTGGTCGAACAAGTCCCTGAAGATGAACGTCACCTNCATGTCCANNCAGGNCACNTGACACATCTCAACGACATNGACCGTGAAGTCGTTGTCGGNGATTCGATGTTNCTTTCACCGTTCACTCTGCCNGAAGCCGAGGTCAAAGATCGTATAGATGAACTNGANNCACAGGGGATAACAGAGATCGCTTATCAACCGATGGGTGACATAGAACGAGAAATGCGGACGTTCGCGTCAGCGGCGGGTTTGACTTANCTGCGAGCTGCTTTAACGGTGTCAGCAATGGCGTCCGGGTCTGGTGGTGCTCCATAGAACATCATGGTGGACCGGTCAGCGAACTGGTTTCGCTCTTTGAGTTTGGCCCCGACTTGTTGAGGAGTCCCCGAAACACAAAGCAGATCAACGAGTTCGTCATCAATCCTGCTTGTCATTTTTTTCCAGTCGCCCTGCTTTGAGAGCTGATTCAGTTCGGGTTGCAGATTCTCGTAACCGTGNAAATCTAAAACACCGGCATAAGCAGGAGTTGAACCATAAAAGGCCAGTTGTGCTGCCGCTTTGCTACGCGCATCTTGCACTTCTGCGTCGTCGCGGCCCATNGCAACAATCGTGAGACACGCCACCGTCACGTCCGTGGCTGTGCGACCCGCTGATTCGGCAGCGTTTCGTAACACGGGAAGGGTTTCNGCTTCCATATGGTCAGGTGTGTGGAACGGATGAACGAAAAATCCGTCCGCCGATTCGCCGATTGTCTCGACCATCTTCGGACCAACCCCAGCCACATAAATCTGAGGCCGATCTACGTCGAGTGGACCTGGACTGAAGAACGGAGTCATCAGGGTGTGGGTATAAAACTCGCCGCGAAAGTCGAGCTTTTCGCCTGTCTGAAAGTTGTCCCAAATAGCGTGCAGGGCAGCAATATATTCTTTCATTCTCGCGGCGGGCTGCGACCAGCTTTCGCTGTAGCGCTTCGTGATATGTGGCTTTATCTGAGTTCCCANTCCCAAGATGAAGCGGCCGTTTGANAGNCGCTGNAAGTCCCACGCCGTNACAGCACACGTCATGGGATTACGAGCAAAAGCGACGGCTATAGCNGTGCCAAGTTGAATGTTGTCTGTTTGTTGAGCAGCGAGCGCCAGTGGCAGAAAAGGATCGTGAGAGGCCTCAAAAGTCCAGGCAGCGTCCAGTCCCATTTGTTCAAACGTCACTGCTTCAGACGCGCACCCGTCAGCCGAGGAAGCGGTGGTCGCGCCGTCAATTATGAATTCTGTCATCGTGTCCTTTGTGGCTCAGTCGCCGTACCAGTCGACACCGCCTTGACCGTTTTGGCGGGCTATCTCTGCCTGGGCCATGGTCAATTTGGCTAGCTGGTTCATGTGAACCTCGTCTGGTCCATCGGCGATCCGCATTAGTCGTCCCATGACGTACATTTCGGCGATGGGTGTGTCGCCGCTGACTCCCTTACCGCCGAAGATCTGCATGGCTCGTTCAGCTACGTCATGGGCGAGTTTCGGTCCNACGATTTTCACCATCGAAATGTAATCACGGGCGCCCTTAGCTCCCGATCTGTCCATTTCTGCGGCGGCCTTAAGTACCAACAGTCGAGCTTGTTCAATAGCGCAACGTGCCCGAGCGATGTCTTGGCGAACTGAAGAGAAGTCTCTGAGTTTGCTGCCGAAAGCTTCGCGTTGCTCAGCTCGGGTGCACATCAGATCGAGCATTCTTTGCGCCATCCCGACATTGGTCATCGCGTATTGGAAACGTCCAGGCCCTAGCCGACCCTGAGCAATTTCAAAGCCTCTCCCTTCGCCCAAGATGATGTTGTCTACCGGTACACGGACGTCGTGATACGCGAGTTCGCCGTGACCTGCTGGGGAATGGAAGTTACCGAACACCGANAATGGGCGAACGATTTCGAGCCCGGGAGTGTCCTTAGGGACTATGACCATGGAGTGTCGCTGATGTCGAGGGTTGTCNGGGTTTGAAACACCCATCGTGATAACGAATTCGCAGAGCGGGTGGTAGATGTTGCTGCTCCACCACTTCCGACCGTTGAGGACGTAGTTGTCACCGTCACGATCTATCTGCAGCTCCATGTTCGTAGCGTCGGAAGATGCGACCTGAGGTTCGGTCATGCCGTAGGTGGACCGGATCCGCCCTTCCATCAAAGGCCTTAGCCACTGATCCTGCTGCTCCGGGGTCCCATATTTCGCGAGTACCTCCATGTTCCCTCGATCGGGGGCTGAACAGTTGAATACCTCAAACGACCATGGGACCCGACCCATGACTTCCGCGAGTGGGGCGAACTCTAGATTCGTGAAACCCGGGCTCCATTCGCTGTACTCAGCAGGCAAGAACCAGTTCCAAATGCCGGCATCTTGAGCTTTGCTTTTCAAATCTTCAACGACTGGGGGTTGTTGCCACATGTTGGCGGGATCTTCAATGAACGCGTGATGTTCGGCTTCNGCTGGGTACACGTGCTCCTGCATGAACGCTTCGAGCTTTTCTTTATGCTCAAGTGTCTTTTCGTTGTAGTCAAAATCCACTTTCAGACTCCCCTTCGAGTTGGATCGCTGAACCGAATAATTCCACAAGAAGGCAGGTCCATGTATCGCGAATGGACTCAGATCAGAGATCGGCTATGGTGTGGATTCGTTCAGTAGGGCTGAGGAGATTCCGTGGAAGACGACAATTCTCTGGTTCCAGCGATGATCGCCGTGTTCATCGGTCTTGGTGGAGCGTTGGCTGGTGTGGCGGTTGTCCTAGTAACCGTTCTCGTGTTGATCTGACCGCTGACTGGTGACTGCTGATTGCGGCACAGATCAGTTCTCTAGGACTCCAAGTCGGGCATGTCTTGAAGCACGCTTCCCGACCATGATGGCTGCCGCTTTTCAATAAAGTGCATCACGCCTTCGGCCGCATCTGGTTGGCTTCCGAGCCAAGGGATGAGACGCAGTTCTTTGCGGAACGTCTCGTCGATTTCCGGACGTAGGTTTTCCCACATCATTTTTTTTGTGACAGCTACCGACACCGGGGCCGTATTTGCAGCAACATCTCGCGCCCAATTCAGAGCCGTTTCCAACACCTGATCGGTCGGAAGGGCTTGNGCTGCNAAGCCAATTTGTTCAGCTTCTGTGCCAGAAAAGAATCGGCCGGACATCAANAGNTCGCTAGCAACCTGTAAACCAACCATTCGAGTCAACAATTTGGTCGAACCCAATTCCGGGGCGATGCCTCTCCGNACAAATGCGAACTGGAGTTTNGCGTCTTGNGCTACGAACCGCACGTCACATGTAAGTGGGAAAGTAAGACCGACACCGACTGCGTGGCCNTTTATNGCAGCAACAACGGGNTTTGATACGTCCCAAGGCATCGTCGCTGGGGTGCCTTGCTCATGNGGGTTTGCGTCAGGTTTGTCGGCAAAGGTCTCCTCGCCTTCCGAAAGNTCTTGTCCGGCACAGAATGCCCGTCCCGAACCTGTGATGACCACTGCGCGCACCTGGTCGTCTGTTTCTGCGTCGGAGAGCACTGAACCAATCTCGGCAGCCATTTTGGTGTTCCAGGCATTGAGACGTTCCGGCCNGTTCAACGTTAGAAGGGCAACGCCTTGGTCAACTTCGTAGAGGATCGATTCATAGGTCATTGCAGCAGAGTAGTTGTGCGAAGCTTGTGCCTGACGAGNAAAGAGAGTCCCGTGGGATTAGCNGATAGGCATTTTGAGGTACTTGAAACCAACGGAGTAAGGCTGCGTTGTGTTGTGGAAGGGGAGGGGCCTCTCATCATTTTGATGCATGGCTGGCCGCAATGTTGGTACCTGTGGCGTCACCAAATCGATCCACTCATCGCTCAAGGATGGAAGGTATGTGTACCCGACCAACGCGGTTATGGGTATAGCGACTGCCCGCCCAACGTTGNNGANTATCGCATTCGTGACTTGGCGGCAGATATTGACGGCCTAGCAACGGCACTTGGATATGACGAATACGCGTTGATGATCCATGACTGGGGAGCGCTTGTGGGATGGAACGTGGCGCTGCTNTATCCCGAACGTGTCCGCGCCGTNGTCGGTATGTCGGTGCCCTACGGACGGAACTTAGACCCAGCTTGGTGCACTCAGGAGTTTTGGGGAGACAACTTCTTTTATTGGGCGTTTTTCTGCGAAAACATAGGAGGCGCCGAAGCACACTTTGAGGAGGATATTCGCAAGTCACTGCTAACTGTGCATATGTCAGCCTCAGGTGACTCTGGTCCGTCTGTAGATCAACAGGGAAAGAAAACAATGCTCGAAGCAGCTCCCGCGCCTCCAGCAGAACTTCCGGACTGGATGACAGACGAAGATCTTGACTATTACGTGGATGCCTATGCGGAGTCAGGTTTTCGTGGTGGTCTGAATTGGTACCGGAATATCCCTTACTTCCTTAGTGACACGGCTGAGCTCGACGGACGAAAAATCAGTCAACCCTCAATTTTTATTACCGGATCCGAAGACCCGGTGCGNCGGATGACCGGCGGCAGGACNGGAGCTGAACTGTTNGAAGATTTACGTTCGGTGCACGTAATCGAAGGGCCTGGACATTGGGTGCAGCTTGAAGCGATGGAAGAAACGAACCAACTCCTGCTCGAATTCTTGGCCGAGTTTGTATGAAGTCTCGTTAGCGGATAAGGCTTTGGCCTGTCAGACTCTCCACCATGAGTGAACCAATCATGAGCCACAGCGAATCAATCGAAATAAACGCGTCCCCNGAGACAGTCTGGTCGTTAGTGACAGATATGGAACGTTACGGCGAGTGGAGTTCAGAAAACACCGGGGGTTACTGGCGAAAAAATGAGGAAGGAATTCCCGGCACGGGCGCAGTGGGCGACGAATTCGTTGGCATNAATCGCCGCGGTGAGGATGAATGGAAGGCGCTGGTTGAGATCATCGACCGNAAAGAGAATCAGACCTTTGCCTTTGTNACAGGTGGTACNGCAATGAACCTCATTCACTGGCGCTATGACCTAGAACCTAANGATNCCGGCACCACATTGACTGAGTCATGGGCACTGATGAANCTCTCTCCTTTGATGATTGAGAATGGTGANGAGGAAGTGCAATNCCGAGCTGCCAATGCGAGAGAGAGCATTACTGCAACTCTTCAAGGTATGAAGGCGGCAGCCGAGAGCTGATTTAGTGAAGACTCGTGGNCCNTTCATAGTNGCCTGCTTGGGTGGGTTNCTCAGTGGCCTTGACACATCGGTCAACATCGCNTTCCCAGCTATCACTGCGGCCTTCGANATTGATGTTTCTCAGATCCAATGGGTNGTNGTTAGCTTCGTTCTGACCTACTCAGTTCTATTGCTTCCCGCCGGGCGATTGGGAGATAGGTACGGCCACGGTCGAATAATGGTTGTTGGGATAGTCACCCAAGGAGCTGCCTTNGNGGCTTGCGGCCTCGCTCCTTCNTTCGCNTTATTCCTCTTAGCNCGAGTCAGCCAGGGCGCAGCAATGGCGCTCATCTTAGGAACCGCCCCAGCCCTAGTAACTCTCTCGGTGACCGAGGAACGTCAACCTCGAGCCCTAGGTATTTATTCGATGCTCAGCGCCAGTGGGCTAGCGNTNGGGGCGCCATTGGGGGGGCTGTTGCTCCAAAAATGGGACTGGCCGTGTGTCTACTTTTTTCGAATCCCTTACATGGGTGTTCTTCTGGTAACCGCTTTGATTACCGGGTTGCACAAACAGACACAAAGTAGAGGTCGGCAACCCCTCGACCTTGTTGGAGCAGCGACGTTNGCTATNGGCTTGGGCTTGACNCTCTTCGTNGCCAGTCGCGGTTTGACNTGGGGTTGGATAACACCACGGACNCTGATCTTGGGGTCCTTAGCNTTAGCGATGCTNATTGTGTTTTGCTTCGTCGAGAATAGGGCGACGCTCCCATTGGTAGATCTATCGCTTTTTCGAAGNCCTGGCTTCGGGCGAGCAAATTTGTTGAATGCCATCGCCAACGCTTCGATCTTCAGCATTTGGTTTCTTGGCCCGTACATGCTTGTAGATATCAGAGGACATGGACCAATCTCNGGTGGGCTNATCCTCGGAATCGCGCCAACNAGTACNGCGTTGTCNGCGTGGGCTGCNGGNCGGATGATTGAACGTTTNGGTCTGTTGAATCTGACCCGATTCGGACTTGCTTGTCAGGGCCTTGGCCTATTGCTGTTCAGNAGAACTGACGCAAACAGCCCACTGNTCNTGCTNGTTGNCGTACTGGNNTTGGCTGGAGTNGGCCTTGGAAGTTTTCANGTCCCNAACATGAGCTTNGTCATGGCCTCAATNCCCCGCTCACAACAGGGCGTCGCGGGNGGTATGACGCAAATGGTNCGAACAGCGGGTCTCGTNGCCGGCCTTGCCGTATGGAACACAGCGTTTGTTGGTTTCCGCGATCGACGGTCAAAGAATCTNAACNTCGAAGATGTCNCGCTCCCGGAAGTNTTTGTCCCCACCTTCGCTGCTGTTATAGGGATGTCAGGNTTANTAGCGTTAATTGGTTTGGCACTGACGATCAGAGTCAGGTTCGATAATCAGTTNTCACCTGAGCTTCGCGGCGAGAAGTGAACGTGTTAACACCCACGAGTTCGCGAATTTCAGCGGATGGCTCCACTGTGCCAGCATCNAATGGGGTGCCGGTGCCGTCGGCGATNCGCGTCATCATGTAGAAGTTCGCCGAAACNGCGACTGCATCGATNAAAACATCNGCTCCCGCGATCTCNATCACNTCNTCCTTCACGGANGCCAGTTGGTNGTCGTCTTCTTCGAACATGGCTTCACACAAACGAGACAACAAGGCCCCATGTTCAACNCCGCCATCACCAGANTCTGAGTCNCCCACGGCTTCGAAACTGACTTGAGCATCTTGACTCATTCCACTCAGACCGAGCAGAAAAGCGTGACTCGTAGTTCAGTAAAAACACTCGTTGAGTTTCGATGTNCGCGCGGCTAACACTTCAACTTGCATTCGAGTGAGTGAGTTTTGTTTTGANACAAGATCTGANAGTAGATCNCCGAANNGCANGTACTGNGCTGAGGACAAGAGACTTAATGATTCNTTTTCGAATGGNACNGCGCTCAGTGCTTTCANAACATTNGGGCCTTTGATTTTTGCGGTGGGTACCCAATGAGAGGTGACTTGCAANGCGGCTTCACTGATTTTNNGTGGCNCAGAAGCAGAGGGCGTAGGNAGTTCNACGCGNTCTAAATTCAGTGCNTCAGCAAACCGGTCAANNGCGTTTGCTTGGGCCACTACNGCCACGAGTTCTACATAGGCCTCAGGATGGACACCGCGTCCCAAAATGGATGCATGCCACTCAGCTGTAAGAGTTCCGGGGTGGCTCGTAATGCGCCAAATCGCATCAACGGCGGCATCGGGTAACACATGATCTTCAGAAACCAGTCCTTCTATNTGGCTNGGTGATTCCCAAGGNGGAAGTTCCGCGGAATCTCTTGCCCTGCGAACCTCTTCNACGATCGCTAACCGTTCAACCCCGGACCACCAACTTCCAGTGGTAGCCCACCGCGCGGCTATCTNAGCGTGCGCCTCATCNAGGTCAGCCCGAATAGGNAGTTCAGTNNTNTAAGCGGCCATGCACAATCCTCTCATAGTCAGACAAAAGGTTCAGGAAAGATTTGTTTGTTGAGNGATGACGGGGATAGNGAAAGTATCCTACGATCCAGTACAACGCTCAACAGCACGAAGGAGTGANGATGGCAACACCTCANCGAGCCATTTTTAATGGAATGGGTCAAAACCAGTGGTATGTGCATCTCAGCCGCACAGAAGGAGCGGACTTAGNCGCGATCAAATCAGCGATCGCAGATCTTCGAGCCGCATGCGCTTCCGATGACATAAATCTGACNCTCGGATTCGGTCCCGGGCTTTTGCCTGACCTAACCGACGACGTCCCTGACGATTTTCAGGCNTACGTAACAATTGANTCCGATGACGGATCAGGTCGCCAGGCCAAAGGCACTCAAGAAGAATTGCTTTTGTGGCTTAATCANGACGACAAAGACAAAATTTGGAAAGCTCAGTACGACGCACGTACCGCGCTNGAAGGNCATATGGCTGTTGCACGCGAAACACCCACGTTTATCTACGGTGANTCACTCGACATGACTGGATTTAAGGACGGNACNGGCAACCCAGCCGANGAAGACCAACCNGCTGTTGCAGTTGTTGCTGACGGGGANCCNGGAGCAGGTGGNAGTCACATCATTGCTCAACGNTGGGTTCATGACCTCGACGCATGGAATGCCNTGTCCGATGACCAGCAAGAAAAGAACTTTGGNCGTAAAAAATTCCCGGGTATCGAAAAGACCGATACTCAGGAGGCGTACAGNCACCTCAGCCANGTTGAACTTCGTGAAGATGGAAATCATGGCAACGAAGGTTCCCCAAAGCGNAATGAAATAGCGCGACGCTCNACGCCNTATGCCTTCCACGATGGNACCGTGGGACTGTATTTCATGGCGTTCTGCAANGATCAGGCACCGCTGCGAGAGCGGATGCGCNGGATGTATGGCTTAGATGACGCTAACGGTGTTCGCGATGCGATGACCGATTNTTCGAATCCAGCTTCAGGCTCTTTCTATTTCGCGCCGAGCGAAGAAACATTGGATGCCATAACTGGTTGATACTCCNNTGGAGTTCAAAAGGTNAAAGACTATGAGGCGGCTGGCATGGGTCAGCCGCCTCATAGTCTTTGACAAGTCTGCCTTGGGAGTTTGGTCTGCGTTTGATGTCAGTTGATTGGCGAAACTTCCCATTGGACAAGAGTGAAATCTG
This sequence comes from Acidimicrobiaceae bacterium, assembly GCA_002708935.1. Taxonomy (GTDB): domain Bacteria; phylum Actinomycetota; class Acidimicrobiia; order Acidimicrobiales; family Poriferisodalaceae; genus MedAcidi-G3. The sequence goes on from PAPO01000012.1 coordinate 40,335, forward strand.
GGTCACCCTCACGATCTTCAAACACAACCGAAACAGGTGCGCCAATCTCAACTTCTTGCATAGGGTCGCCGAGCAGGTTCCCGACCATACGTATGTTGCTGGCATGAGGTAACTCAACCAAAACAATTATGTAGGGACCACGATCAGACAGGGCGCGATGTACCGGATGATGTGGGCGTTGCCAGCTGTAAATCTGGCCCACGGGATCAACCGTCACCCACTCAATTTCCATTGAATTGCATTGATGACACATCCACTCTGGGCCCCACTGGTGGAGACCACAGTCAAGGCATTGTTGAACTCGGAGTTCGTGGGCTTGAGCGCCTTCCCAGAAGGGAGCGTCGAGACCATCGTTCGATGCCGCAGGCTGTCGCAACCCAGGAAGGTGCGGTTCAGTAGTCGATCGGCTCATCCCAGAGTCTCCTCAGTCCCGTAAATAGCTGTTGAAGCGACCGCAACCATTGGTCCCGCATTTGCTAAGGCGACCTTTGCGTCAGGCACTTGATTGGACGACTCTCCCCGAACCTGACGGACAGCTTCCACCTGCAATCCAAGCCCGTGCATATAACACTCAGCGAGGTTTCCGCCACTGGTATTGAGCGGCAGAGCACCTCCATCTGCTCGCAAGTTGTCGAAGGTCAGTACTTCATCAGCGTTTTCATAAGTGCAGAGTCCATGTTCGATCAAGCTCATCACGACGCCGCCCGTGAAGTTCTCGTAGCTCTGCACGACATCTATGTCGTCCGCAGTGATGCCAGCTTGTTGGTATAGGTATTTCACGGCCGGTTTGAAGCTTGAGGTGACGTAATCCGTAGCGTTTTCTGCCGTAGCACCTGACCGGTGCCCCCCACTTTGCTGAGCAGCTAGGACCAGAGCAGGAGTTTTGGCTAAGTCCTTTGCGCGGTCGGTCCTCGTAACNATGATTGCCGCTGCCCCGTCATTTTCGAGGCAGCAGTCGAACAGTCGATATGGNTCGGTAATCCAACGNGAAGANTCGTAAGTCTCCTCGTCNAAGGTCCGACCATGCATCACCGCTCGCGGATTATTTTGCGCGTGGTGGTAACAGGCCATAGCGATCGCTCGCATGGAACTTCTTCCAACTCCGTGTTCATGCATGAATCGAGTAGTTCGCATNGCGTACATTTGCGCGGCGCTCATCATTCCNTACGGCAAGGTGTACGCGGCAGGGCCGCTTACNGGNCGAGAGCCACCGCTGCGGCCGAAACGTCCGAATTGACCTTGCGCCAAGCCGCGGTAGGCNACAACNACGTCTGCGGANCCNGCGACAATCGCNCCGGCTGCNTTTTGTACAGCTGCCGCCGCGCCNCCGCCNCCGCTCGTCCACTGCATGTTCGAATAACGAAGTTCAGGGATACCAAGCGCATTAGCTAGACGTGGAGGATCATTTCGGTCGTTGGAATAAGAACAAAATCCGTCAATTTCCTTNGGNCTGATNCCNGCGTCTTCACATGCAGCGAGGATCGCTTTTAGAACAAGAACNAATTCTGGGTCGCCNGATTGACCATGTTTGTAATAGGTGGTTTCTCCAACTCCAACGACCGCTACTTTTCCTCTTAGGTTGTANTCATCACTCATTATGGTTCGCGACCGTAGTTCCTTGNGCGGCTAGTTCGCTGAGCTCTTGGTTTTCCAGTCTGCAAGGAAGCCAATCGCGCATCACCTTGGTNCCCAAGGCTTCGTANAAGTCGATTGACGGTTGATTCCAATCTAGGACCTGCCATTCGAGGCGNGGACAGTCGCGNTCTACTGCGATACGAGCCAACGTTGCGAGCAGTAACTTTCCGATACCGCTGCCCCTATGTTNGTCAGGAACGAACAGATCTTCGAGATAAANGCCTTGCTTTCCTCGCCAAGTTGAATAGTTGTGNAAGAAGAGAGCGAAACCGCGAACTTCNTTCCCAACCTCGGCTAGTAGACATTCAAATGGCGGCGGTTGCGACGATAACTGCTGGGCTATGGAGTCTGATGTTGCTTCAACGGCATCNGGTTCNCGCTCATACTCTGCCAACGCCTGAATGAAGCTAACGATGGTGTCCGCNTCCTCNGCTGTNGCGATTCGGATCTTGGTTTCAGTCACCGCTATGGCCTAGCACCAGGTCCGCCTTCTTCGCTAATGGAAGGGGGATCTTGATTAAACCAATGCCAAATAGTTTCCTAGCGACTAGAAATTCAGGGGATGAGCGATAACCAACTTTCTCAGTTTCGCCAAAGTATCGACAATATCGATGCCGCTCTTATNCATATGTTGGCTGAGCGATTTCGTATCACTAAGGCNGTGGGAAGCCACAAGGCAGAGGTGGGAATGCCCCCAGCTGANCCTGAGCGCGAACAAGAACAGATTAAGCGGCTGCGAAAACTCGCCGAAGAGGCAGGACTTGACCCTGAATTTTCAGAAAAATTCTTGCGATTCGTGATCGATGAAGTAATTCATCATCATGAACGCATCGCGGACGAAGCTCGGTAATCTCTGGCTTTCAAAAGGATTACGGAAGTCAACCTTGTTTTAGGACATCGCTGAGGGTGTCAAAGATTGTTCCTATCTCGTCATCGGTGATGATCAGTGGCGGACAGAACGCAAGTGCTTGGCCGATTCCCCGGCACACGATTCCACCGGCGATCATTGCGTCTCTTGCCGGTATGGCGTCTTCACCGATTTCGCAGGCCCAGATTGCGCCGATGCCACGGAAGCTTTTGATGATGTCGTCACCAAGAAGGGCATTGAAGCCGGCTTCCATTTGCCTGCCTATGCGTTGGGCTTCAGCTACGAGACCCTCGGATTCAATTACTTCGAGGTTTGCGATGGCAGCTGCAGCGGCTGTGGGGTGACCCGAATAGGTGTAGCCNTGCATCAGTTTTGCNGNCTCGTCGCTAATCATCTCCTCGTTAAGTTCCTCGGAAACAATGACCCCTGAGAGNGGTAAGTAGCCAGATGTAACGCCTTTTGCAAACGTCAACATATCTGGGGTGACGTCAAACGTTTGGCTGGCAAACCACTGNCCAGTTCTTCCGAATCCNCAAATGACTTCGTCGAAAATNAGTAANGAGCCATGTTGNTCACANAGACGGCGCAGCCCAGGGAGATAACCATCAGGNGGTGTTATCACCCCACCAGCTCCTTGGACAGGTTCGCAAATGACAGCAGCGATCCGTGAACCATGTTGNGCGAACAGGCTTGCGGCCTCCTCAATGTCATCNTTGGGAATCTCAATTACGTGAGGCAACAAGTCACCCCAGCCAACACGATTAGGTTCGATTCCTTGGACGCTTGTTCCACCNACGTTTACCCCGTGGTACCCCGCAGTTCTCCTGACAATGATTTGCCTATCGGCGTCACCTCGTCGTTGATGAAACATACGCGAGAGTTTCAAAGCCGTGTCTACAGCTTCCGAACCTGAACAACCTAGAAAAACTCTTCCGTTCGGGTGAGGGCTAACTCTGCGTATCGCCTCAGCAGCCTCAGCAGCCGTTGGGTTGGTGAACGGGTCAAAGGTGTTATATGTCTGCAGATGATCTAATTGATCTTTGATTGCGTTAATCACCTTCGCGTTTCCGTGACCNATCTGGCANAGCCATAAGCTCGCCATAGCGTCGATGTATTGCTTNCCCTGGTCGTCTACCAAGGTGCAATCTTTCGCGCTGACAATGTTGATGAAGTCTGCCTCAGCTTTGCTAGGCAAACTGAAACCATGAAGTAGAGCGTCAGTCACCGCATCCCCCTGATCCATATCCGCGGTCGTAACCACACACTAGGACCCACAGAGCNCTGGCGTGAACANGACCTTCTTCGTAGATGTTGTCCCNANTAGAGGTACCCTTCCAAGACGCGAGGAACATTTGGCTTGTAGTTGAGGTAAGAAAATGTCGTTGAGTCATGGTCGCCCTATGGTTTCGATACCCGGACCGTCAGTGATCCCAGATCGAGTATTGGCAGCGATGCATCGGGCGATGCCAAATATTTACGAGGGAGATCTCGTTGAGGTTTCCTACAGCGTTCAGGATGATNTACGAAAAATNGCCCGAACAGAACAGCCGGTGTATATAAGCGTTTCGAACGGTCATGGGGCATGGGAAATGGCCATTAGCAACACGCTGTCGCGNGGAGACAAAGTACTTGTTCTCGAATCTGGCACNTTCGCNATTGGGTGGGGAGANATGGCGGCAGTATCAGGCGTCAAAACAGAGATCTTGCCCGGGGAGGACCCATACCCTGTGAGCCCCGAAGCGCTCGAAGAACGCCTCAAAGCTGANCTGTCGAGAGAGATCGCAGCCGTTATGGTCGTTCAAGTCGACACAGCAACATCGGTTCGAAATGATATTCAAGCGATCCGCGCAGCGATAGACGCAGCGAACCACCCNGCCCTGTTAATGGTTGACTGCATTGCTTCTCTTGGTTGTGAACCCTATGAGCACGATGAATGGGGTGCTGACATCACAGTCGCAGCNACACAAAAAGGGCTGATGGTTCCTCCAGGACTTGGGTTCGTTTTCGCAAGCGAGAAAGCNTTGCTTGCCCATAAGACTGCTGATTTNCGAACCGGATACTTCGACTGGGAACCGCGAACCAATCCCGAACAGCACTACAAGATTTATTGCGGAACTCCTCCCATCCAACATCTTTGGGCGATGCGCGAATCTTTGGACATGCTTTTCGAAGAAGGCCTTGAGAATGTTTGGAGGCGGCACCGTGTTTTGGCNGACGCCGTTCGAGCGGCTGTTGATGCCTGGCAGGCTCCAAATGGTTTCTCATTCAATGTCGTTGACCCGCAATCACGTTCTAATTCTGTGACGACTGTCCTGACCGGAGAAATAGATGCCAGCGAGTTACGCCGTATTGCTGAGAGTGAAGCCGGTCTNACATTGGGCGTNGGGTTAGATGAGTTCGCAGATCGAGCGATCAGGATTGGNCATATGGGTCACCTCAACCCACCGATGATTCTNGGCACGCTTGGAACCATCGAAGCNGCCCTGACAAAGATGGGTTCTCCGATGGGTTCTTCTGGGTCAGCTGCGGCGGCCGCAACTATTGGCGCAGCTCTCTAGAAATCAAATTGGGAGGTCGCCGGTAGCGGTGCGTGTTGAACCTTCGTCATTCCATGCCGCAATCGTCCGTTGAGCGATTCTCATCTGGTGAACTTCGTCCGCTCCATCAGCAAAGCGTGCCCAGCGAGCATGCTGGTACATGTGAGCTAGTGGTGTGTCAGTTGAGTAGCCGAGCGCTCCATGAACTTGTATGGAGCGGTCGATTATCCGTCCAAGCATGTTCGCGACGAAATGCTTTGCCATTGATACTTCGGCCTTGAAGTCTTCCTTTCGGTCGATCTTGTAAGCGGCGTGTAAAACCATAAGTTTTGCTTGGTACAGCTCCATCGTGCTGTCAGCGATCATCCATTGGATNCCTTGTTTTTCNGCTAGCANCGACCCNTGAGCAAAACGGTTCAGGGAGCGATCAACCATCATGTCTAGGGCGGTCTCTGCTTGTGCTATCCATCGCATGCAATGAGCNAGACGAGCCGGCCCCAATCGATACTGNCCGAGTAAGTGCCCTTGTCCACGACCNCCCAACATCTGACTTTCATGAACNCGTAAATCTTCGACGAGGATTTCGCTGTGNCCCGTACCNCCGTGCATNGTTTCGATCTCACGAACTTCGTTCCANCCNACATGAGGCAAGTCGATGATGAANGCNGAGTTTGCTGCCTGAGGNATNTCGGGGTTCTCTTCGGTTCGTACGACCAANATCGCGAAGTTCGCTCTNTGTGCGTTGGAGATGAACCATTTATGGCCATTGATCACCCACTCATTNCCATCTTGNTATCCNCTGGTCTGAATCAACGTTGGATCAGAACCGGCGACGTCTGGTTCAGTCATGGCGAAACAAGAGGTTGCTCGCCCTTCGCAGAGGGGTTTCAGATATTTGTCAAGTTGTTCCTCAGTGCCCCAGTGCAAAAGCGTGTGCATGTTGCCTTCATCTGGCGCCTGACAGTTCAGNACCCAAGGNCCGTAATGNGACTTAGCNGCNTCTGCTTGAACCATNGCCAACTCNACATGTCCGAGGCCCATCCCTCCCCAGTCCTTGGGCATATGAGGNAGCCATAGCCCTTCGGCAAATGCCTTCTTGCGCATGCCGANCAGATGAGAGACGTATTGGTCCCTGTCAGTTTNNTCAAGTTTTTCGCTNTCAATTATTTCTTCTACGGGTNTCACTTCCGTATTGATGAAGTCCCTGATTCGGAGACGAATTTCCTCAAGTTCAGGTGAAAGNCTGAAGTCGATGGTCANTGTTGGCTCCTAGGTNGATCGGAGAGGACANGACAGNTGAGTCTGGGTGCCGCTCNAGAGAATCGAATGCTAATCGGGCAATAATTCAGTGAGCAGGATTTTNGTCTNNCGCTGAANCAGNATGGCTTCATTCAGATGATTTAAGGGGAATCTTTTTANCCNCAGATTCCGNCACTTCGAAGGTGTCGTCGCTCATGNCAGATCCGCGNTCGATAACNGCGACCCTTCGATTCNGAGGAGTTGATGGTTGTTCAATTCGATGTGGCGGAGTTAGCGTCCNGGGTGCNTNGNTNGACGGNTCCNCGTTNTTTCTGANTCNCGNTNTNGAGATCANCTNTGGTCGTTGCAGTTTGATCGCTTGGNGGTTTACCCGCCGCAGCTAGNAAGACGAGNCCTGNAANNGCGAGNACAGTGAGCACTCCAAAGGCGGTNCTATAGCTCGAGACATCGCGAAGGAAGCCCACNANNAAGGGCCCGGTTCCCACCCCAATAATCATGAGNAGTGAACCCATGCCATANATCCGGGCGTAGTCCTTGATGCCGAACGCATCNGCGAGNAGTAACGGATGGAACATAAGTAGNTTGCCCATNGACGTTCCCAATATCACNGCACCCAACAGAACCATGAATGTGGTGTCGCTAACAGCCAAAATGGCTATACCCAAGGATTGAACACCCATCAGAAACGCAGTGAGTCGAGTTACGGACACTTTTAAGGCAACGAGGCCTCCGACGATTCGAGCTACAACGCTTGTCCCACTCAAAACCATCAGAGTGGTGCGGGCCGTTTCTATATCAATCCTGTCCTTTGTCATTTTGAAGGTGTGTTGAATNGCNCCTACCTGAGCNGCCATAACNATGATGAACGTCACTGAAANCAGAATGAAATAACGCGACCGGACGGCTTGTTTGAAATCGATACCTTGGGTTGCTGGGGGAGGAGCTCCCGGAGTTAACGGNGGATCTCCATCGGGNCGAAGGCCGAGAGGTTCTGGCGCCGGATGAATNAAAAACCAGACGGCAGGCAACATACCGANGAGGAANGCGACTGCTATTCGAGGAGCCCAATAGACAAGAGAGTCGGCGTCGATGATTGTCGCTATGACCGGNGTTATGGCTATCCCACCAAGNGACAAGCCCGACGACGCAATAGANAAAGCGACTGAACGTTTGCGNACGAACCAGCGGGTCACAATTGTGGAACCCGGAACNAGGCTTGTGAGAGCGAAACCGATTCCGAAGATGATCATAACGATGACCATTTGAGTTTCGTTTCGAACTTGTCCCAGAAGTGCTAACCCCATCGCCCCGATGAGCGACCCGATGGTCATGACCAGCCGGGCATCAAATTTTGAAAGAAGACCGCCCGCGAAATAGCCGGCTATTCCAGAAGTAGCAAAGAAAATGCCAGTGCCAGCCCCGGCGACACTAACGCTGAAGCCTTGTTCGACGACAAGCGCATCCAGAACAACTCCTTGCGCGTAGAAGCCGAGTCCCGATGTGACGGCCATCGTGATGAACAAGCCTGCTAAGACCAGCCAACCGCGGAAGATCCCAGGGGGATTATCGTCATGCATCTCCCGTCACCATGCCAGTTCCTTGACTCAGATGCTCCCTCATACGGAAATTTCTAAGAGGCCACCATTTTCTGTCCGCCGCCGATCTTGNGACGACACCACGACCAGAAGACCTAGAGTCGAGGTATGGCAACAATGCGCGCGACCCGAATGGTCGATGTAGGTCAAATGATCTGCGAGGAAATTGAGNTACCCGANATNTCAGATAGCCAAGTNNTGATCAAAAGCGAAATGGCATCAATTTGTGGCAGTGACCTTCATGTAGTGATGATGGGAGCAGGCTTAAACCATGCTTTTCCCTGCCCACATGGGTATCCAGGTCATGAGGGGATAGGCCAGATAGTCGAATCGAAAGTNTCGGGCCTGNACGAAGGTCAGCATGTCCTAACTTTTCCCAATCCNCCCGTTGGTGAATGCTTCAACGAATACCAACGGGTGGGAGCTAACTATTGTGTGCCTCTGCCGGACTGTGACCTACCAAGATCGCATCTGCTCATGGCTCAGCAACTTGGAACGGTGATTTACGCGATGAAANAACATCCNCGNGATGTTGCTGGGGAGACCGTCGCAGTGATGGGCCAAGGATCAGCAGGCTTGTTTTGGACCTACCTACTGAAGCGAGCCGGTGCCGCNCAGGTCNTTGTCTCTGANCTTTCCGACACACGACTAGCTGTAGCGAGNTCCTATGGGGCTGATGTTTGTGTCAACGCTGGANATAANGATTTATCNTCAGCTGTTCGTGACTTAACAACCGGCAAGGGAGTTGATTATCTTGTCGAGGCCGTNGGCCGNCCGGAAACTTTTCGAGAATCAGTCGATCATGTTCGAATGGACGGCCAAATNATGTGGTTCGGTNTACCCAGCGTTGATTCNGACATTGAGATGAGATTTCACAAGTTCTTTCGGAAACGTCTNAGCGCGGCTAGTACATACGGCGCTCAGGATGAAACTGATGCGGTNTCGTTTCGAGAGGCACTNGATTTGATTGCCAGTGGNGCAATTGATGTTGCTCCGCTGCTCAGCCACATCTTTCCGGTCGAAAAAATCGATGAGGCNATGCACCTNGCTCACGAACCCCACGAAGATCAAGCTCTCAAAGTGTCGATTGAGTTCTCTTAGCAGTTCCGAATTCGACCGGTAATCAAAAACATCAGAGTTAGCTAAGTCGAGAACAAAGCGGAAAGGGAAAGATGCGGGTAATTGTGACTGGCGGCGCCGGCTTTTTGGGACGGCTCCTCATACAGGGACTCCAAGAAGAAGGAGTAGAAGACATTGTCGCGGTAGATGTGGCTGAAGCCGAAATACCTGGCTGTCGTATGGTGCAAGGAGACCTCGCGCATGACCAGTTTTTGCCTGAACTTTTGAAAGAAGACCCCTGCACTATTTTTCATTTGGCGTCGGTGGTTAGTGCAGGAGCGGAAGCTGATTGGGAGCACGCGATCGACCAAAATATTGGGGGCATGCTCAGGCTTCTGGAAGAGTGTCGTCGATCAGAACATCTTCACAAAGTTGTGTTTGCGAGCACTTTGGCAGTTTTCGGAGGCGCGACGGCTGGCGGCGAAGTGGGGGATCTTGTGAAACAAACTCCCTCGGGCACCTATGGGACAACCAAGGCAATTGGAGAACTTCTGATCAATGACGCAACACGAAAAGGCCATATCGATGGTCGTTCGGCAAGATTGCCGACTGTCATAGTCAGGCCAGGTGTTCCGAACGCCGCCGCTTCGGGGTTCGCTTCTGGAATGTTTCGAGAGCCGCTTGCCGGAATCCCCAGCGTTGTTCCTGTGTCTGAAGAAACTGTCATGGTTGTGGGCTCAGCACAGAACACTGCTACCTGTATCCGGATGTTGGCTGAAATCGACGGTGCTTTATTAGGTCAGGACCGTGCTGTGGGAGTCCCAGGGCTGAGTGCGACTGTCGCCGAGATGTTAAATGTGCTGGAAGTCGTTGGGGGGTCTGAAGCTCGAGCCCTAGTCAGTCTCGAATACGATGCCGCAACCGACCAGTTAGTCCAGAGCTGGCCCGCACAGCTTGATGACTCTCGAGGGCGCGAACTTGGTCTACCGGCCGATGTCGACTTAGAATCTATGGTTCGGGCCTATGTGGAAATGATTAACCAGTAACCGAATTCAACGCTGAAATGATGATGTCGCATCCTTCGTTCATCTCTGCTTCGGTCACGTTAAGCATCGGCGTTAAGCGAATTACGTTCCCGTAAAGTCCACCTTTGCCTACCAGCAAGCCGTTGTCCTTGCAGGCCTCAATCAAACTGGCGGCAGCTGAGGCGTTTGGTTCAATGCTTCCGGGTTGGACGCACTCAATAGCTTGCATAAGCCCTTTGCCCCGTAGTTCGGCGACCCAGTCCGTGGACTCGCATGGCCCGCTCAGAAGATCGGTCATCTGACGACCGCGAGCAGCAGCGTTCGATTGCAGGTCGTGGTCCTTTACGTATTTGAGAGTGGCGCTGCCAGCTGCTACTGACAACGGGTTACCGCCGAAGGTTGTGAAAAGAGTGCGGTCAATTGCATTCGCAACGTCTGCTCTGGCTACGCACCCGGCCAGAGTGATGCCATTGCCCACTCCCTTTGCGAAAGTAAGAATGTCGGGGACGATCCCATGGGCCTCGTATCCCCAGAAATGGTCACCGGTTCTTCCCCAACCGGTTTGAACTTCGTCACTGATGAACAACACATCGTGAGCAGCCAACACTTTATGCATCGCGCCGAAAAAGCCATCAGGCGGCGTCGCGAACCCCCCAACCCCTTGAATGGGTTCGGCTATCAGAGCGGCAAATCCCCCCGCATCGGTCATGTCGAGAAGCTGCACTAAATCGGAGACACATGCCTGGGTAAACGCTTCATCATCCAACTCTCTAAATGGGCTTCTAAGGCGGTACGGACCTTGAACGAAGTGAACATCAAGACCGCTGTAGCTACTTGTCAGCCAACTGCGATGAGATGTAACAGCTTGAGTTGTCAGCGATCGACCGTGATAGCTGTTCCGCATAGCCAACAACTGGTTTGATTGACGGTAATTAGTCGCGAGCAGTATCGCCGTGTCGTTTGCTTCTGAGCCGGAAGTGGTGAAAAGGACTCTTGCGTCGGGAATTCCCGATGTTGCGGCAACTTCCTCAGCGAATGACACCACCTGTTCATTGAGATACATAGTTGAGGTGTGCATCACCTTCGAAGCTTGCTCTTGAATAGCTGCGACAACTTCTGGGACCGAGTGCCCAATCATTGTGGTCAAGATGCCGCCGAAAAAGTCTAAATATCTGTTGCCTTCAAGATCCCACACGTAGCCGCCGTCACCTCGATCTATTGAAATTGGTGTCTCATACAGTGGAGTGACGAACGAAGGCATGACGGCGCGGTAACGCTCGAGTAATTCGTGTGTGCTGGGCATGGTTATCTTGGTCTGCCTTTTCTCGGAACTAAGTTGTCAGTTCGTTCAGATATTCAAAGATAGTTGAAGACACTCAAAGGTTGACTGTGGCGATCGTACAACCGACCGCGAAAATAGGGATTGGTTCATAGAAGTGCACAGTCCCCTCGACGCCTTCTGTGGCTGCAGAGATAGTTATAAATGTGCGGATTTCGAAAGCGCCTTGCCCGGCATCCAGGTACGACTGGTTGTCGCTATAAGACAGCATTGCGTCTTTGTCGCAGCGTGACCATTGATCTAAAAAGCGACGGTCCCACTCCTCGTTGATTTTTCCGCTATCAGGTGTCGCTGGCCAATGGCTAATCCCGCCAGTCCCAATTAGAGCAATTCTTTCGGGGACTGAGTCGGCTGCTTGTCTTAATGCTTCACCAAATGCCCAAGCTCGATGGAGGGGAGCTAATGGGGGGCCTTGGCAGTTGATATTGGCAGGCACTACCGGCAAGTCATAGTTCGGGGTCAAAAAATGTAATGGCACCATAATTCCGTGGTCGAATTTCCACTCTTCGGCGTAACTCACGTCACTTCGTTCCATCACTTTTTGGATTAGACGTTCTGACAATGATCGGTTGCCGGGAATTCTTGTCTTTTCGATGCCGAGCCATTCCGGGTTTTCGATAGGTCCTTCGTAGTAATCGGCCATGCCCATGGCGAAGCTCGGCATGTTGTTCATGAAGAAGTTGGCGAAATGTTCAGCAGCGACGACGATCAGAGCGTCGGGTTCACTTGCTTCAAGTTGGCGACGCATGTCGTCGAAGGCTCCGTAAAGGCGGTCCTTAGCTGCAACGTCGGCCTGGTCCGCGCGCCCCACTATTCCAGGAGCATGGCTGCAAACACCGGCGAATACCAAAGGCATTGTCTATCTCCCGTTCTCTATGTTGCTTGTTTGGCCGAGCCGGTCTGAGTGGGTTTGAACGCCTTCGTATCCGGTTACCGCGTAGACGCCCTCACGAACCGGCCCGTGTTTATCCAATCCATCTCGCATCTGTTGTAAGTAGTCTTGCCATTCAATCGAATGAAGCGCGGCGAAATGCATCAAGATTTGGCCGTTGACTCCGAGGTGAAAGAGCAACCCGATGTCAGGCTCGGTTAGAGCACGCTGTTCTTCGTCTGACAGGTCGAAACCTGTGAGCGCGCCGCGTCTATCAGCCGCGTATCGGGACTGAAAATCCTCATCGCGGTTGAGTTCAAACAGAAACTTCTGCACGTAGTACAGGCTCACCGTTTCAGATTCTAGGGTGATGGAAGCGAATCAAGGCCGGAGGCTTCCTATGGGAATGTTCAGCACATTGCGATCTGTTGTTCGATTCCGGACATATGAACGTGATCGAACCTTAAGGAAACTGTCAAAAGCAGCGGATGTTGGTGACCTGAGAACCATGGCCAAGAAGCGCATGCCGGCAGGTTGTTTCGACTACATCGACGGAGCAGCCCAAGATGAAGTGACTGCAGTTAACAACGTTTCGTCGTTCAAGAATTACTTCTTCCGGCCTAGGGTCCTGAGAGACGTCGCCGCGATTAGTACAACGACGACACTATTAGGCGGCCAAATACCGTTCCCAGTGATGATTGCCCCTACCGGCTTTGATCGCATTGCTCACAGCCAAGGCGAATTGGCGGTAGCTCGGGCAGCGCAGAGGGCAGGAATCCCGTATTCATTATCGACGATGGGTACACGATCTATTGAGGAAGTCGCTGAAGTTAATGATGGAAGAAAGTGGTTTCAGGTGTACGTCTGGCGTGACAAACCACTCCTTAAAGAGATGTTGGACCGAGCCGCTGCCTCGGGATACGAGGGCATCATGATTACCGTCGACACTGCTGTTCTAGGTCGTCGAGAACGTGACGTCCGACGAGGATTCAGTCTGCCTCCGAAAGTTGGTTTGGAAACCATCATCGATGGGATCCGCCATCCCAGATGGACTTCGGACTTTCTGCGAGCTGAACCAATCCAATTCGCGAATGTCAAAGGAAGTTCCGCAGTCGGGGACGGGTCGACCCCGGTCACTTTGTCCGACTACATCAATAGCCAATTTGACCCGGCCCTTTCCTGGAGCGACATCGAATGGTTTCGAGACAATTGGCCCGGCATGATCATGATCAAAGGCGTACAAACGGTTGAAGACGCAGAAATAGCTGCCGACATGAAATTAGATGGGGTGATTCTCTCTAACCATGGAGGTCGTCAACTTGACTACGCTCCATCACCAATTGACCTCGTCGCACCCGTAGCTGACGCAGTCGGCGACCGTACCGCCGTCATTTGTGATGGCGGCGTGAGGAGAGGTAGTGACATTGTAAAGGCTGTTGCTATGGGCGCCGATGCTTGCATGATTGGCAGGGCCTACTTTTATGCCTTAGGAGCGGCGGGCGAACGGGGCGTCGATTGGGTATTGGAATTTCTCCGCGCGGGTGTAGAACACACAATGGCGTTGTCAGGTGTCGGTTCCATAGATGACCTCAACAGGGATCTGATTGAGGTTCGTACCTGATGGCTCGGAGCGAGGAAAAGGGAGACGAGTCACCGGTACAAAACGTTTTATTCATTATGTGTGACCAACTCCGATGGGATTCACTTGGGTGTGTTGGGCATCCGTTCCTAGAGACCCCAAATATTGATGCTCTGGCCGATAGAGGTGTTCGCTTCGATCAAGCTTTCGTGAATGGGGCGGTGTGCGGGTCATCACGGATGAGTTATTACACGGGACGCTATGTGGTTAGCCATGGGGCACGATGGAATCAGGTCCCGCTCGAAGTCACCCAAAAGACGATGGGAGACCACCTTCGAGAACTTGGAGTACCGGCGGTGTTGGTGGGGAAAACCCATATGCGAGCTGATGAAGAAGCTCGAAGCCGACTGGCGATACCAGTTAATTCGCCGGAGTGGCTTTTCCTATCGGAGTGCGGGTTTGCGCCCGAAGAACACGACGATGGTCTGCATCCAGATGAACGGGTGCGAACGGATCTGCCTTACAACGATTTCCTACGTTCGAAAGGGTTTGTAGGGGATAACCCATGGCATACGGTCGCGAATAGTGTGATCGATGAAAACGGGGAGCTGTGTTCTGGGTGGCTTTTGAGATCAGCGCCGTTTCCGGCGGTGGTCCCAGACGAGCTGTCAGAAACCGCCTACATGACAGATCGGGCAATTGACTACATCAAAAAGGCCGGCGACGATCGTTGGTGCCTGCATCTGAGCTACATCAAACCTCATTGGCCCTATGTTGCGTCAGACCCCTACCACGCTATGTATGCGGGAGAAGAAATGCCGACGCCCAATAGGACCGATGCCGAACTAGAAACCACCCATCCGGTCATTCGCGCACTTCACAGATCACGGATCGGGAAGGCCATGTCAAAGCCCGAAGCCAGACAATTGGTCTTACCTACCTATCTTGGAATGATCAAACAGATTGACGATCATCTCGGTCGATTGTTCAGCGAGATGGACCGCTTGGGCAGAAGTAAGGACACATTGATTGTGTTCACCTCCGATCACGGCGAGTACATGGGCGACCATTGGATGGGAGAAAAAGACTGGATAAATGAAGAAGTAGTCAGAGTTCCAATGATCGTTGTGGATCCGCGCTCACAGGCAGATGTCACCCGGGGCACAGTGTCAAACGAACTGGTAGAGGCAATAGACCTAGTTCCTACGTTCGTTGAAGCATTGGGAGGAGAGAACGACAGTCGAACGCAGTGGCTGGAGGGGGAGTCATTGGTGCCGTTACTACGCGGCGGGCATGGAACCGAACGGGACTTTGTTGTGTGTGAAGCAGATTGGGGATTCTTGGAGATGTCTCATTACGTCGGCGACCTGAATGAACCTAGAAAGCGTCGAGCCACGATGCTTCGAAACGACAGGTACAAGTACGTATTGAGTGAGATAGGCCCCAATCTTTTGTATGACCTTGAAGATGATCCCGATGAGCAGAACGACTGTATTTCTGATCCGGCTCTCCAGTCGGTTGTTTCCGAGTTGCACGAGCAGCTTTTTTCCTGGTTTCGGAGTCGTCGACATGACACGACGGTTACGGATCAAATGATCACTGCCAATAGCGAACCTGGGAGCACAGCTAAGCGAGGCATTCCTATTGGGTACTGGGACGAAGAAGAACTAGCTGCGGGGAAACGCGGAGAACTTTATTAGAACTCAGAGGGCTATCGTGCGGACGATTACGACCACTGCGCTGAGTGACGCCACGCTCAGAATCAGTCCTCGAAACCGATCAAGAGAAATCTTTGGTCTAAGTGCTTTACCTAAGATCAGACCTAAAAACGTGCCAGGCATGAGCACCGCAGCGAGCACCAAATGGCGAAATCCGAACCTTCCGTCGAAGGCGAGGAATATGAGAATTACAGGAGTGACTAACAACATGAAGCTCGCCAATGTTCCCCTAACCGTTCCGGGTGTCCGGTGCCCGTGGAAAATGACGAACATAGGGCCAGGCAGTGCCGCAACGGTTGAAGAAAAAGCCGTAGCGGCCCCAGCGACGTAGTCAGAGGTAATTCCCGACGGAGGTTTCAGTCCGCTTAGTTGCAGTGCAACCGCGGCAAGAACAAAAGAGCTCACGAGCAAAGAGAGAGCCTTGGCGTCGGTATAAGCCAGAATGAACACTCCGATACCCAAGCCGATGGGAGCACCTATAAGAGCTCTTTTCCAAGCGACAAGATGGGTTGATTGCCGATCCGCCACAGCGTTTCGAATGTTCACGACCATCGCCATGGCCAACATGGGTCCAGGTAAGAGGTCCGGGTCGATGACCGTTAACGCCGGACCGGCGACTAGACCAGCCCCTATGCCTAGAGTGGCCTGGACCCCACAGCCGATAGCCAAGAAGGCAAGAGCTATCAAATACTCGGCAATGGACACACCAACAGGGTGCCAGTCGAAATCATCAGATCCTCAGTAGGAAGATAGTCGTACGCTATAGAGCGTGGCTAACAAGAAACCCAACGTTGTGCTGACTGGCTTTATGGCAAGTGGAAAATCCAGTGTGGGACGGTTGCTTGCATCGAAACGTTCTTTGGCCTTTATAGATACGGACGACCTCATCGTTGAAAAACACGGATCTATAGAACAAATTTTCGCTACCCGGGGAGAAGACGCGTTCCGGGAAATGGAACGTACTGTCGCCAAAGACCTTGAAGCTCAGGAGGGACTGGTGATCGCCACAGGCGGTCGGATGATGTTGGATCAATTTTGTGCAGACACGCTGAGCTTAAATGGCCAAGTTTTTTGTCTTGCTGCTTCTATTCAAGAGATTCAGCGAAGGTATACCGCGGACCAAGGCGGTGCCGTGCGTCCGTTACTCGCAGGTGCAGATGAAACGAAGCTGCAGCGGCTTTATGAAGAACGAGTAGTGGCGTACAGCCGGTTTCAACAAGTGGAGACCGATGGGCGATCGATCGACGAGGTCGTAGAGCAAATCGAACTAGTTCTCGGGAATGGGTGAACTGAACTTCACCAGAGGTTGGGTTCGTTCATGAGAGCTAAGCAACCAAAAACTAAGGACTTGTGGCCGCGGACGGAGATCTGGGTAAGACTTCAGTTATGAACCGACGGTCGTCTGCTGCGTTTGATGTAGTCGTGATTGGTGGTGGGATTATTGGGTCGGCCGTCGCTTACCAAATTGCTCGACGAAGCGATATGAAGGTAATGGTTGTAGATAAGGCCGATGGGCCAGCCACGGGATCCACGGGTGCTTCGGTTGCTATATCCCGTTGTCGTTACACAGTTCCCGAGGTTGTCCGATTGGCCTACTGCAGCCAATTGGCGTATCGATCTTGGGGTGATTTCACCGGGCTGGATGACCCTATTAGTGACTACACCCAGTTCGGGGCGTTGTGGGTCTTTGACCGCACGCAAAGCGAATTAAAGGCTGAGTATGAACGACTTCGCACTAACGGAGTCTCGGCAGAAATTCTTGGCCGAGCGGAAGTATTGAAACGATGGCCGGAACTGGATCTCTGTGTCGAACCGATTGACTTCGGTGACTTGGAGCAACACCGATGTCGCCAGGGCAGTTCGTTCCTGTTTGAGAATGAAGCCGGTATAGCTGATCCAGCTGGGGCAAATGTTGATCTAGTAGCGGCTGCTCGGACGCAAGGCGTGGAAGTGATGTTTGGCACAGGGGTGGTTGATGTGCTCGCGAAGCGGGACCGCGTGATCGGTGTTCGTTTAGACAACGGTGATGAAATTCATAGCGATCTAGTGGTTAACGCCGCAGGGCCTTGGTGTAACCGGATAAACGAAATGGCCGGCGCCCAAAAGCGTTGGACTCTTACCCCAACTCGGATCCAACTGATCTTAAGAGAGTGGTCTGCTTCTGATTCTCGGCTACCGATCACCTTCGACGGGAGCACCGATGGGTGTTATCGCATTGAAAGAGGCGGTAGTCAGATTCTTCTTGTGTCGCCTGAAATCCCGGAGTTCATGGAACCGACTAGCGACCCCGACCATTTTGAAGTGAATCCAGATCGAAACTGTGTTGAGACGACGCTGGCTGCATTTCAACATCGCGCTCCAGGAGTCAAACATGCCGGAACCACGACCGGGCTGTGCGGCTTGTACACGATTAACGAACAGGACAGTCACCCGATCGTGGGACCAAGCGAAGTTGAAGGGCTTTGGCTAGCCAATGGTTTTAGCGGCCATGGATTCAAACTTGCCCCTGGGATTGGAGCCATGGTTGCACGATCAATTACAGGTAACACGGCGCCGTTCGATCCGGATACAAATGATGATTTATTTGCTCTCGATCGGGCCCCATTAGCAACCTCAGGTGGAGTGTTCGCTTAGCGCCATCCGCTCTTAAGTTCGCTCCACCTCTCGGGGTAGTCATCTTGTAGTTCAGACAATGCCATAGCCCACGATGTCGGTACCCAACGGTAACGGGACTCCCACATAACAGCTAAGGAGTCTGGTCCTTTAGTAGGTGTCAGATCAGCTTCTGTGGCTGATTTGAAGGCGTCGCTGTCAGGGCCATGAGGAATGAACGAATTATGAATCGAAATTCCGCCAGGAACGAAGCCCTCCGCCTTGGCGTCGTAGACACCTTCAATTAGAGCCATTAACTCACTCATTACATTCGAATGAAACCAAGGTGGCCTGAAGGTGTTTTCTGCTACTCGCCAGTGTTCTCGAAAGAGGATGAAGTCAAGGTTTGCAGTTCCGGGAGTGTCTGAAGGTGAGGATAGAAGTGTCCAAATAGATGGGTCAGGGTGATCAAAGATCACTGGTCCTAACGCGCAGAAGCGCCGCAGTTCATAGCGGTAGGGAGCCAAATTTCCGTGCCACGCAACAACATCGAATGGCGAGTGTTTCAAGTCGTTGGCAAATAAAGCACCACTGATTTTGGCAACAAGCTTTGTTGGCTGATGATCGTCGTCATATCTGGCTACTGGATACTCGAAATCTCGGGGCAGGGCATTGGCGTCTACACCGACCAGCCCGTGTTCTGGAAGGCTGAAGGCGGCTCCGTAGTTTTCACAGACGTAGCCGCGTGCCATTTCATCCAGTAAGTCGACAGAAAATTTTATTCCGCGAGGAATTACTGCGATGTGGCCTGGACTGATCTCAAGGTGTCCCATTTCGGTCTGCAGCAATAGGCGTCCCATGTACGGAACGAGCATCAGCTCACCGTCAGTATTGACGAAGGCGGTATCGCCCATGGATTGGGTAGCCGCGAAATGATGCACAGCTCCGCCGGTTTGAAGTTCGCTGTTTCCGTTCGTAGCAACCGTTGTGAGGCCCGTTAGCCAATTTGAATCGGATAAAATTGAAGGAAACGGATCCCAACGAAGTTGAGTCGCAGTGGGTGACCCTTCTCGATCTGCACCGGTGCGAATTAGCCCGGGATCGATCGGTTGCAAGTTAGTCAGGTGTTGAACCGAAGGTCGGATTCGGTACACCCAACTTCTTCGCATTGAGCTACGCGGGGCCGTAAAGGCAGTTCCAGTGATCTGCTCGGTGTACAGGCCACCTTTAACTTTTTGGGGCGAGTTTTGACCAAGGGGCAAAACGCCGGACTCGGCCTCAGTCTCGAACTGATTTCCGAATCCGGATTGGTAGTTAAGTTCAGCCATCACAACGATGCTAGGCGTCGGACTTAACCGCGGCGAACGACACCATCTGATTCCAACTCTGCGATTTCTTTGTCACTTAGCTTGAGTAAGTCCTGCAGTACCTCAGTCGTGTGTTGCCCTTTTTCTGGAGCGGGGCCCTTCACTCGCACTTCCGGTGAGTCATGCATTCGAAACGGTGCCGCTACAGTCTCAAAGTCACCGGCCACCGGATGAGCAATAGTTTCAAACGCGCCGGTTGCCCGGACCTGAGGATCTTGGACCGCCGAGGCGGAGTCATTGATCGGCGCCCAGATGCATTTGTGTTCGTCGAGTCGCGGGATCCAATGATCGGCTGGTTTGGAACCGATGCTTTCATCCAAAGTCGAGAGGAGTTCGTTCATGTTTTGATAGCGAAGTCGACCGGTAGAAAACTCGTCTCGATCTAGGAGGTCCTCCCTATCTAACGCAATGCAGAAACGTTGCCAAGCATCTCCGATATCAGGCATAGCGAATTGCAGCCATCTGCCGTCAGACGCTTGGAAAGCTTCCAACATCGCCGACAAACCTTTTTCTCTAGGTCGGTCGTATGCGGGTTTACCGTCGACCAAGGACGTAACCAAATCAAGGCTGATGGTCCAGGTCGCAGTTCGTAACAATGAAGCTTCAACTACTTGACCTTCGCCGGTTACGTCACGAGAGCGTAAGCCAGTCATTACCGCTCCAAATAATGCGAGAGAGGTTGTATGGTCCCCGGACCCGGGCCGTGCGTGTGGGGGAGAGCCCCCTGGCGCAGTACCNCCGCCGAAAACACCTGAACGCGAAAAGAAAGCGGTGACGTCGTAACCGGGACGGTTTNTCTCATCGCCNACCTCGCCGTACCCAGATAGCAAACCGATCACTAGATCCGGTTTGATCGAGAAGAGGTCATCANCGTCAAGGCCGAATCTTTGTCTTCGCTCTTTCAACAAATTCATAACCACTACGTCNCATTCGGCCACTAGNCGGCGAGCAATATCGGTGCCGGATTGACTATCCAGGTTCAGTTCTATTCCTTTCTTGCCTCTGTTAATGAATTGGAACGGGTGATCTGGATTGTGGTCCCCCTCGGCAACCGTNGCCTGCTTCATGAGGCCTCTGATTGGGTCACCCCCAATGGCCTCGACCTTTATCACCTCTGCTCCTANGTCAGCCATGATCGCGGTGGCAGANGGAGCNGCCGCGAAATTCGCGAATTCGATTACGCGTATGCCATCCAATGGTGCGGTCACGGCCATTCCCCCAGGGTCAGTCGAACGTTGGCAACCTTAGGTGTCTTTCGCTATTCGCGTCGCAGCTAAGTCATCAAGGAGGTNATAGAGGAGCTTTAAACGGTCCGATCCGAAACCTTGCTCAATAGCGNGGTAGCCGGCTTCGCTGTCGGCNGCCATGACCGCGAGCAGCTCCTCTCCATCTCGGGAGAGGCTNAGAAGACTGCTTCGCTGATCCGATGGATTTGCTTCGCGATTCAGGAGACCACGNGTAGCCAGATTTGCCGTAATACGCGAAAGTGACGGACTNAATAGNAATGTCATCTCACTGAGTTCGCGCGTAGTAAGAGGTGTTTCTTGTCCGTTCAATGCTCGCATTACCCGCCACTGTTGTTCGGTTAGATCGTGTAGCGCTAGACGAGGCCGAAATTCACGCATCACGGTTTCACGTGCACGCATCAGTGCCATGGGCAACGATTGCTCAAATGGTCGAAGTGAACGACTCAAGAGNGTCCCTCGTCTTCAACGGTGTTNTCTAGAGTCCCTATCTCCTCGACTGAGACTCGAATCACGTCTCCGGGCTCTAGCCACTGAGGNGGATCAAGGCGAGCGCCTGCCCCGGTNGGGGTTCCGGTGTAGATCACGTCGCCGGGTTCCAGAGTTATGAATGTTGACAGATATTCGATTTGGAACTCGATTGGGAAAGCCATTGATGCGACAGTGTCATNTTGGCGTAATTGTCCGTTTACATNNGTTTGGAGACGAAGGTCTTCGAAGTCTCCGATTTCGTCNAGTGTGACCAGCCACGGCCCCATTGACCCTGAACTTTGCCAGTTCTTCCCTTGAGTCACATTGAACTTNGCGTGACGTAGCCAGTCGCGGATAGTTCCTTCGTTGCCCAGTGTTAGTCCCGCAATGTATTGACGNGCCTGGCCCTGAGGGATTCGACGACCTTGCCGTCCGATGACGGCAACGATTTCGCCTTCGTAGTCAAGTTGCACGCTTTCAGGTGGTCGAATAAGTGGCTGTTCATGTCCGGTCAAGGATTCAGGAAATCGCACAAAGACACTTGGTTTATTACTTGAAGTTGAATCTGTGTACTCAGCGTTTCGTCCGCCGTAATTGACNCCGATNCAGAAAATTTTNCCAGGNCGGGGAATCGTCCGCTCAAAATCTACGTCTGCCAAANCGAAGTCGGCATCAGACCAACCAGCGGCCTCTTGAGCNTCGGTTAGTCNGCCAGTNTCGAGTGCAGNGCTCAGGTCGGGAAGATCCGGGAACCGTCTCCCGAGATCGATGACTCCACTTTGATCTTCGGTTACGGCGCCCCAAGTAGTTCTTCCTTCAAAACGACAGGTCACGAATCTCATNAGAAAGCCCTCTATCGACAGTTGGTAACATGTTACGCATATAAGTTGACCAGTCTTGTGCCCTTGAGGGGAAGCGATTACATGCCTCACATCTTCGTTGAATATTCGGCGAACCTTGAAGAACACNTCGATGTGGGAGAGGTGCTTCAGAGTGTTCATGGTGCAGCCGCATCACATCCTTCAGTCCCGTTAGCTGGTTTGAGNACTCGGGCGATAAAACGCGAGGACTACCTGATTGCNAACGGCNATAGCGCAAACATGTTCGTGGCAGTGATTGCTCGTTTGAATGGAGACCGCGGGCAGACACCGCTCATNGAAGTGCGTGATCTCTTGNCTGAAGCAGTCCGAAGCTCNCTTGNCAAGGTGACCCGAGAGCNACCAATAGCAATATCGGTTGAGGTTCAACCGATAGACGCAGCTATGCGAGTCAACGAAAATTCTATTAGAGACCATTACGAGGAGTTGCAGTGAGTTCGGCTCGAACCTTTGATGAGAANCGGTCTACATCTGAAGAAGCGCTGGCGAGGTATTCCTCNANCCCCCTGTTGCACATAATNAACGGNCAGCACGTCGGTAGTGCTTCTCANGNCACNTTTGACAATTTTTCACCGACCGATGGCAGATTCNTGGGACNAGTTGCCGCCGCTGGTCCTGACGAAATTGGGCTAGCGGCTGAAGCTGCAGCCGAAGCTTTTAATGGGTGGGTTTCGGCGCCTGCTGGCGAACGAAAACAAATCCTGCATCGAGTCGCTGACCTCATAGTGGAACGAGCTGATGAGATCGCTGCTGTCGAGTCAGTTGACACTGGTCAGCCAATCCGTTTTATGAGCTCAGCAGCGNTCCGCGGCGCCGAAAATTTCCGGTACTTTGCTGANGCGGCACCAGGGGCACTTGATGGCAAGTCAATGCCCACTGCGACTCATTTGAATTATTCGTCGCGACGCGCGATTGGCCCTGTAGGAGTGATNACTCCATGGAACACGCCGTTCATGTTGTCAACTTGGAAAATCGCGCCNGCCCTCGCGTCAGGTTGCACGGTNGTTCACAAACCTGCCGAATGGAGCCCTCTGACAGCTGCGATCCTGGGCGAAATCGTGCATGAGGCAGGAGTNCCAGAGGGAGTCTTGAACGTCGTCCACGGAATAGGTGAAATAGCCGGCAAGGCATTGACCGNGCACCCAGCCGTTCGCGCNATTGCTTTTGTGGGCGAATCTTCGACTGGCTCACTGATTCAAGCTCAAGGGGCGCCNACCTTAAAGCGTGTCCATTTTGAGTTAGGTGGCAAGAACCCGGTGATCGTTTTCGATGACGCNNATTTGGAACGTTCGCTAGATGCGGTTGTTTTTATGATTTACAGCCTCAATGGTGAACGGTGCACCTCAAGTAGTCGTCTGTTGGTGCACGACACGATTCATGACTGGTTTGTTGAGAAATTGACTCAACGGGTGAAGGGGCTTGTGGTTGGAGATCCACTTGATCCAAATACCGAGATTGGGCCTTTAATTCATCCCGTTCATTGCGACAAAGTGCGCTCATATGTAGATNCAGCGATCGAAGACGGNGCCACGGTCNTCACGGGCGATTACGAATTCGACNAGAACTCCAATTTTGTCAATCCNATGTTGTTTGTGGAGGCTGACAACTCTATGAGGGTTAGCCAGGAAGAAATCTTTGGACCGGCCCTCACAGTNATCCCGTTTTCGACTGAAACTGAAGCAGTTGAGATAGCAAACGATGTTGACTACGGGCTTGCCGGNTATCTGTGGACTCAAGATGTCGGAAGAGCACACCGCGTCGCTGAAGCGCTTGACGCGGGCATGATTTGGGTTAACTCCCAGAATGTCAGGCATCTACCGACACCATTTGGAGGCACGAAACGAAGCGGTATTGGCCGAGACGGAGGTGACTACAGCTTTGATTTCTATATGGAAACTAAGAATGTTGCGGTGGCCTACGACGCGCACGGCATAGGAAAATTGGGAGTGGGNAACACTTGAGAAGCATGGATGACAGTGAAATTGACNACCAGGCTTATCGTCACGATGAGGCTCGCCGGACAGCGAACCAAATTGAACCTGTGACTGTTGAACATCCTCAAATGACGATCGACGATGCCTACGCTATTCAAAACCGTTGGTTGGAGATCGAATTGGAGCGTGGCCGCGAACTGGTAGGCCACAAGATTGGGCTCACGTCTCGGGCTATGCAGCTCGCAATGAACATCGATGAGCCTGACTCTGGCTATTTACTAGACGACATGGTGTTCGAAAATGGTTGCCGATTGGAAGTCGCCAATTTTTGCGACCCTAAGATCGAAGTAGAACTCGCATTCGTCATCGGCAGCCCAATCGAAGGGCCTGACGTGACCGTCGACGAAGTACTCGGTTCAACTGAAGCTGTAGTNCCAGCCGTCGAATTGATTGATGCTCGCTCGTACCGAAAACATCCNCGAACCGGAGTTACCCGATCGGTTACCGACACTATTTCTGACAATGCAGCCGACGCTGGAATCATCTTGGGTGACTCGCGAGTAGNCCCGAACGATNTTGATCTGCCTTGGGTGGCTGCGGTATGTCATCGCAACGGCGATATCGAGGAGTCAGGTGTTGCGTCAGCGGTATTGGGACANCCGGCTTTGGGAATTTCGTGGCTAGCNAAACGCTACTTCGANCNNGGTGTTGCCTTGGAGCCGGGCCAGATCGTCTTGAGTGGGTCGTTCACGCGNCCTGTCGATTGTCGAGTGGGTGATGATTTCAAAGTTGATTATCGAGACCTGGGCACCATCGAATTTTCGTTTCGCTGAACNTAGGAAATGAATTCTCGGGGTGAGCTGATTTTNCTCACNGTGTATTCGTAGTTCGGTTTGGCGGGGAGTCCACCGTCGGACCGGCACGCAATTGTTGGTATTTCCCGTCCGCGGAGCACCTCCACGGACCACTCTTCGAGTGCTATCAAGAGGTTGACCGTCCAGCCGGCTTTTGAGGGAGTAACTGTTACTTCTCGAGGCAGGTTGTCCAGATCCCAACCCATTTGTTGGAATACGGCGCGCTCGGCCACTTGACCGGGCCCTGAAGGAGCACCCCACCACCCGCGACATTGAGCACTTAATGTTGAAGGCTCCCCCGTAAGTTCAAGAATTGACAGAGTCGTATCCGCGTCCAAATAGGCCCACATCCGCCCATCAGGGAGCGTCATAGCTGTAGGAGCGAACCGGTGGCCACCTGTATGNCTGACGCGAAAAACGTTGAGACCGGGAGCGCGTTGTTCNAGTTCGTCTGCCAGTTTCGTTCCTTCACTCCCGCAGCAAATGTCATGGCTGCCCTGTGTGCAAATCAATACTGCCAAGTCGGGGGGATCTAGANATCCCGGTGTTGTCGCTAGTTGATCTGGGGTCATAGTGACGATATCGGACGCAAATTGGGCAAGGTCNGAAGGGTTTTGAGGTCTNAAAGCCCAACTCTTCGCTCCGATTTCGTCACGTTGGTATATGAGTACACCGATGCCCGGNTCGTNGTTGTTGGGAACCACTGCCAAGACTCGGGTCAACCCAAGTGAGGTTTCCATAGTTGAACTCAAGCCTTCGAGTAATGGGTGANNNAGAGCNGGNTTGGGCCAGGGGAGAGGAGTTTCAACAAGAATGANAGCCTCAACTGACAACGCAGTTCCNCATGGATCNGCGCTGATCAGTCGCGAATGGGAGGAGCACTTGGGNGCCTCTTCTTTCGACGGTAAGAGNCGTAAAGCCTNTTCTGACAATTCGGTTGGCATTAACCCAGATTAGATCGCCTTGCTGANGGGATGAGGTGTCTAATTTTTTGCGACTACAACTTCTTGGCCAGGAGCTTCGGGTTCGTCGTCGAGTATTTC
Source organism: Acidimicrobiaceae bacterium (assembly GCA_002708935.1). Classification (GTDB taxonomy): domain Bacteria; phylum Actinomycetota; class Acidimicrobiia; order Acidimicrobiales; family Poriferisodalaceae; genus MedAcidi-G3. The sequence goes on from PAPO01000012.1 coordinate 66,204, forward strand.
TGGTGGGAAGCCTGCTGCTTGGACAACAAGGCCTGTTGCATCCTCAAGACGTTTAATCACGTTCGGGGACCATTCTCGTGATCCGTAGCGGTCTTGAGCATCTTGGAAAATGCTGATCAAGAGAGGGGAAATTTCAAGTGGGACTTGGACACGTTCGGCGATTTCTTGGAACAGCGAAATGTCCTTCAGTACGAGATCCATGGTGAAGTTAATGTCGCGGCTGCCNTTCAGTATCACCTGGCTCTCTGTTTCATGGACAAAAGAATTGCCCGAGCTGATTCTTATAGCTTCGTACGCTGTTGCGAGATCGAGNCCCGTTGCCTNTGTGGTGACCAGCGCTTCACAAATTGAAACCAGATTCGCGGTCGCCAAGTAGTTCGTTACGACTTTGAGAACCGAAGCNGTCCCGAGCGGNCCGGTGTGCAGGACTTGTCGACCCATAGCTGAGAGCAAAGGAAAAATATTGTCGAAAACTGTTCGGTCGCAGCCGGCAAAGATCGCGATATTCCCTGTCGCAGCCCTATGGCAGCCACCTGAGACTGGACAATCAGCAGTGAAAGCACCCTTTTGATGAACGTTTTCTGCGATCCGGATCACCTCTTGCTCATCGGTGGTGCTCATCTCGATCCAGATCTTTCCTTCGGATAACCCGGCAAGCACCCCGTTTTCCTCTTCCATCACTGAGGCGCTGACTGCCGGACTGGGGAGGCATGTGATGATTACGTCACAGTGTTCAGCCAATGCTTTTGGTGAGGGAGCGACCTGGGCGCCNNACCGAGAAAACTCTTCCNTCGCAGACGAATCCAAGTCCCGTACCGTTAGGTCGAACCCGTTGCGCAGAATGCTTCCGGCAAGTTTNGCACCAACGTTGCCGAGTCCGATAAAGCCTACTTTCATGCTTCCATTCCGATCTTCTATGGCTGCAATTGGCTTAATGTAACCCTCTTAANTATGCAGNTTCGCCTTTACCGGCCTGAAGTCGAAAGTTAACGTGGTAAGCCTCTTGTAGAACGAGGACCTTGCTTATGATGCCATCTCATCCGAAGGTGACCGAAGAGATCCGAGCGGCCTATCGATCTGACGGCGTTGTGAAGATCCCAGGGGCGGTTTCAGGCGAGTGGTTGTCTGAGATAGCGGTCATGGCGGACGAAGAACTTGCGGCTCCTGGTCAATGGGTAACCGATACCAACCCTGGAGCGAAAACAAACCGNTTATTTACGAGCCGATATCGCTGGAAGACCGACTCGGTCNTCAATCGTTATGTCCACGAATCAGGTGTAGCCCCTATGGCAGCAGCGTTGATGGGGTCATCAACTGCTCGACTGTATTTTGATCACCTGTTGGTCAAAGAACCTAAGACGGAAGCGCCGACTCCGTGGCATCAAGATATTCCGTACTGGCCCTTTTGGGGTAAACAGATCTGCTCAGCTTGGGTGTCCGTGAGCGAAGTTACGGTGGCGGAAAGTTCGTTGGAGTTCGTTCGTGGTTCCCATGCTTGGGGTTCCTATTTCGCTCCCGAAGCGTTCGATGGTGCGAAGAATTGGACTACTGATTTCGACGGCGAGCCAGCGCCTGATGTGGCTGCNGATCGAGATAGCTATGACATCGTTGGCTTTGATGTCGAACCGGGCGACGCCATTTTCTTTTCAGCATGGATTTTNCANGGAGCTCCAGGCAANGCTGGAAACAATCGTCGCACGGCGCTCTCCACTAGATGGCTTGGAGATGACGTGACTTGGTATCCGCACCCTGGTAGCGATCCGACCGTGACGGATCAAGATACCGAAGTTCAAAGTGGAGAATATCCTGACGATGACAATCTCTTCCCTCTCGTGTACGCGGATTCGGTGACAAGTTAAGGGAGTTTTGAGCTCAGGGTATTAGCGGCTTTCATCACTAGTGGCGCTACGTCATCGGAATCGAGGCTGAGTGCTAGGTGCACGACTGCGACTGCTGCTNTGGTCACCNCAGCACTTGTTGACACTGGGGCCGCAATAGAGGCCATGCCTTCGATTACTTCTCCCTCTGAATAGGCCCAGCCGGAGTTGCGAGCCTTTGCAANCTCTCTGCGTTCGCCGGGTTGCGGCTCAAGTCCTGCGAGCAAAGCGATACCCGGCGCTCCNCGGTCAAGTGGGTGGCGAGTTCCAGGCCGGTAGGCAACATGAGCTGCTGTGGCTGTCGGCTCCACTACTTGAACGGTGACNGCTTCTTGACCGTCAGAGACGACGAGAAAGGAGGTCATGGCGAGGNTGTTTGCCAGTTCAGTCAAGATTGGGGCTGCGACTGTTTNTATGTCATTTTCGACACTNCCAGCCAGTGCGACCAGCTGAGTTCCGCCGCTTAGTCGACCCGAAGGATCGCGATGGACCAGATGATGGTCTTCAAGTGTGCGGATCATTCGGTAGGTGACTGAACGTCCCAATTTGAGTTGCATTGCGACTTCGTCGATNGTCATGGGTTTGTTGGAAGTTGCGATGAGACGCAAGGCCTTGAGACCGCGGTCAAGTGTCTGAGAACGACTTGAATTGGGGGAGGGCTTCGACACCATATTCGGTGACAGGTTAACCGATAATCGGTTAGAGTATTCGATATTCGGCCAAATCGCTGGAAGTGACAGCTAGGAATAAGGGATGCCCGCACGCACTGGCAAAGAAGTGATCGACCGCTTAAAGAATCGTCCTCCAAACCTTTGGCTCGAAGGCCAACTTGTTGAAGACCCGACCAGTCATCCCCGCACACACAACGCAGTACGTTCCTTGGCAGCGCTGTACGACCTTCAGTACCGAGACGATCTTGTAGACATCATGACCGTAAAGTCACCATCTTCGGGTGACCTNGTGGGTCGAAGCTTCATCGTCCCGGAAAGCAAAGACGATCTACGTCAGCGATCCGAAATGCACAAAGTATGGGCAGACGCCAGCTTGGGTCATATGGGCCGATCGCCCGACTACATGAATGTCAATGTCATGGCGGCTGGGATGGCAGCGAGTTATTTCGCTGAAGTTGATGAACGCTTCGGTGAAAATATAAAGAACTACTTCGAATACGTGCGAGAAAATGACCTGGCTCTGACCCACGCGCTTACAAATCCGCAGATAGACAAATCTAAACAGGCGAATGAACTTGATGACCCCTACATCGCATTGGGTTTGGTGGAAGAGACTGCTGAGGGAATCTTGGTGCGCGGTGCGCGAATGCTCGCCACGTTGCCAATATCGGATGAGATTTTAATATTCCCTTCAACAGTCATACAGGGTGGCGATGAGATGCGACCATACGCGCTCGGTTTTTCGTTGCCCAATGACACGCCCGGTTTGTCTTTCCAATGCAGAGAGCCATTGGACCAAGGNCGTAGCCATGCAGACCATCCACTTGGTTCGCGTTTCGACGAATTAGACGCCATGGTCATATTCGACGACGTGATAGTTCCCTGGGATCGAGTTTTCCTAATTCGGGATATCGACAGAGCAAACCAGGCCTATGCCCAGACNGGTGCGGTGCTACATATGGCCCACCAAGTAGTGAATCTAAAAATTGCTAAAACCGAAGCCATTTTGGGAACCCTCCAATCAGTCATCGACATGATCGGCACCGGGCACTATCCGCATGTACAAGAGATGGTTGCCGAAGTAATAATCACACTAGAAATAATGAAAGCTCTGAAGCTCGCTTCAGAAGAAGAAGCGAGCATCAACAAATATGGNGTAATGACACCGGCCCGCGGACCCCTAGACGCNGCTCGTAACCATTACCCCGCNGTCCACAAGCGTCTAATAGAGATACTCCAATTNTGTTCNTCAAGTGGCTTAATCCTGGTGCCGAGTGAAGCCGACCGAAAAGGTGAACGCGGAGCCGATATCAGCAAGTTCCTCCAAGGAAAGAATGGTTCAGCTGAAGAACGCCTTCGCCTATTNCGTCTNGCNTGGGATATGACCATTTCGGGCTTTGGAGGTCGNCAAGCCCTGTATGAACAGTTCTTCTTTGGAGACCCGGTTCGAATGAAACACGCGCTATACGGAATATATGACAGAAGCGAATANGTCGAGCGTGTCCAGAAATTCATTGCTGATGACAACTGGCCTGAGGTGTGAAACTCAATAGGGATGAAATAAGAGCAGCTGCAAGGCGCTTACAAGGGAAAGTTGTCCATACCGACGTTGTCTCAATAGCGTCTCGCTTGACCCTCAAGCTTGAAAGCGAGCAACACAGCGGATCGTTTAAAGCGCGTGGNGCGATGAATGCCATGTTGTGTTCAGATGTTGGTGCCGACGGTGTAGTNGCNGCATCTGGAGGGAACCATGGAGCAGCGGTGGCGTGGGCCGCCCAAGTACTGGGTCACCAGGCAAATATTTTTGTTCCTTCAATCATCTCGCCGTCAAAGCTCGAGAGGCTTAAAGAATANGGAGCNGTAACTCATGTGGTGGGAAGTGAGTATCAAGAGACTCTGGAAGCGCAACGGNTCTTCCAAACAGGACGTCAATGTGTNGAGTTNCATGCATACGATCAACCAGAAATTGTGTTGGGCGCCGGCACTGTAGCGATGGAAATAGATGCTCAAGTCCCCCANGNCACAACAGTTGTTGTTGCTTGCGGNGGGGGAGGACTTGCAGGCGGACTAGCGACTTGGTGGAACAATTCGAANCGTCTNATCGTGGTNGAAACCGANGGAACACAGACGTACGCCCAGTCCCTAGCCGCTGGTGAACTTGTTGATGTCAATGTTTCGGGNCTCGCTGCTGACTCNTTGGGTGCACGCCGTTTGGGAAACATNGGGTGGCGAGCACTTGNTGCCTCCAAGGCNGAGAGTTGCATCGTGAGTGACGAAGAAGTGGAANCGGCTCAAATCTCTTTGCTCGACCAATTCGATGTTCTATCTGAACCAGCAGCGGCAGCAGGTTACGCGGCTNTGANCACTGGTCNAGCACAAGTTTCTGACANCGAAAATTGTGTCCTGATTATCTGCGGAGCCAANGCAAAATAAAAAGNCGTNGNAATGAANNATTGNATTGGTGGACTTCNAGCTCTCACATAAATCAGAATTTTTGCGGCTACCAGCCGCGCACCTGATGAGCAGCAGCGATCTTGGAGACAGCTAGGGCGTCACCGGCAAGTCGGAGGCTATCTACGCCGTAGCTTTCACAAGCTGCATGTACTTGCTCCCAGGCCTTAGTGAGGATGCCGCGCACGGCTTCTAGGGTCTCGTCNTCNGTTGGAATCGACATAGAAGCCGCTTTGCTCATNTCCATATAGGAGCCAGCGACGCCACCGGCGTTAGCTAGAACATCTGGAATAACAGTCACGCCGCCCGCCAGGAACTGCTGGTCGGCCTCGGGACTGGTCGGATTGTTGGCGCCTTCAGAGACATACTTGAGTCCCATGTCCACCATCTTCTTGGCGGCCTGTGCNGTAACGGTTTGNGAAGCAGCGCAGGGNAGAAACAAATCGATTTTTCCGTTCGCAGATAGGTGTTCGTCTCTCCAAGAAAAATCGCCGAACTTCGCACCGTGCTCAGTGGCGTAAACCTCGAAGGCCTTTGGGCCGTGTGCATCAATTATTTCCGTAAGCTCCGGAATGTTTATGCCTGACGGCGAATACAAACATCCACCCAGACCTATGTCATAGATAGCGATATAGATAGCTCCTCGTTGGTGTGCTGTTCGAGCGGCGTAACGACCGACATTTCCGAATCCTTCTTGAGCTACGAAAAGGCCATCCAAACTACCTGCTGCTAACTCGGCCACTGCAGCGACGCCGAAGCCGGTAGAGGACAGGCGACCGGGAATACCCCCGAGTTCCACGGGTTTACCGGTTACGCATCCAGCAACCAGACCACCGCGAATGCGGGAGATCTCGTCGGCAAAAATAGCCATGTGGTGTGGATTTGTATTGAGGTCAGGTGCAGGAATGTCGGTGAGGTTTCCTGTCTCTCCTAGATGGGGGTTGAGTTCTCGCGCATAAAGTCGGACTAAGCGGTCTATCTCCCTTGAAGTAAGGGTCTTCGGATCTGCGCAAATGCCTCCTTTTGCGCCACCGAGAGGAAGCCCGACAAGAGCAGTTTTCAGAGTCATGCCAGCAGATAAAGCAACGGTCTCGTCACGATTGACGTCGGGAGAAATGCGGAATCCACCCTTCATGCCGTCAACAGCAAGGACATCAGAATGGTGGGCTCGCCACGCCGAAAATAATGAATGTCTGCCGTCGTCGTGTCGAAGAATCAAGCTCATTTCGAGCACTCGGATTGGTTTGGCTATCAGCTCGATTAACTCTCCATCGACATTCGCGAGCTCGCCTGCATTGCGAATTCGGGATTCAATCACTGAAAGCTCTGTCGACATATCGAGGTTAATCCTAGGCCGGACTCGTCGACCTGCCCCTAAATCTCGTGGTCATGGCTATCCCTGCGAAGAGAAGGTGATCTAAACGCCGGAAAACTGGAAGAGATATAAGAACCGATAGAGATCGTTTGCTGTAAAAAGCGACTCCCGGAAGCTACGGTGCCCTTATGTCGATGATCACAGGTGGCCAGGCAGTCGCTGAGACACTCGTTTCTTTAGGTGTCACTAGAGTTTTTGGAATCGTAAGCGTGCATAACCTGCCGATTTACGACGCTTTGTCACTTCACCCAGATATCGAAGTAACGAATGTCCGCCATGAACAAGCCGCCGCGCATGCAGCAGATGCCTATTCACGGGTGACGGGACATCTCGGTGTGATCCTTACTTCGACTGGTCCGGGTGCTGTGAATGCGGTAGCCGGAATATACGAAGCAGCTTTTGTCTCGTCTCAACTTCTGATGATTACTGGCCAGATCGAGTCCAGGTTTCGCGGCAAGGGTAAGGGCTTCTTGCATGAATACGAAAAACAGCCCGACATGCTTCGAAGCGTCTGCAGGGCCGTTGCTTCAGTTCGATACACGGAAGACATCAGTAAAGATCTAGTAGGCGTTGTTGACGACATAAGACGAGGTCGACCTCAGCCGGGCGCTATAGAAATCCCGATTGACCTTCAATATCGAACAGCTGAAGTGGAAATCTGTGGTTCACCCGAGACAGATCGCTTACCCCCAGACGCCACGTTGTTAGACCAGGCCGCAGAACTCCTTCAAAAAGCTGAGCGGCCAATTATCTGGGCTGGTGGGGGCGTGAACATTTCCGGGGCATCTGAGCAGCTCACGATGCTTGCTGAGCGATTGGGCGCTCCGGTCGTCACCACCATCGAAGGACGCGGTTCGATCTCCGAGATGCATGAGTTAAGTCTTGGTTTTCGAACTGACAGAGTTCTCGGAATGGAAATTTTTGAAGAGGCAGATCTCGTGTTTGCAGTTGGCACTCGCTTTCAGAATTACGCAACAAGGGTCTGGACGTTACCTATACCGAAAAACCTGATTCATATCGACATCGACCCCGGGGTGATCGGTCGTAATTACCCCGCGGCGGTAGCTGTCGTCGGCGACGCCAAGCTCGCCTTAGAGGGCACGCTTGACCGAATAGAACACGGAAACGTTGACGCGCAGTTCGTGGACCGCTGTCGAAAGATCCGAGCCGCAGACGAACAAGCGGTGAATGAAGAAATTGGCGCGGACCACAGCCAAATTGTGTCGATCATTCGGCGTTTATTGCCCGATGAATGTCCAATAGTGCGCGATTCAACCGTCCCCAACTACACGTGGGGAAATCGGTTGCTTCAAATTGTGCGCACCAGAACTTCGGTACGACCCGCAGCTGTTGCGATAGGTCCGGGGTTGCCACTTGCGATGGGTGCGGCACTCGGGAGTGGTTGCCATGCCCTCGTGGTGCAAGGCGATGGAGGCCTACAACTTTCCATAGGAGAATTGTCGGCATGTGCCGAACATCAAATTCCGGTGATCGTCCTGGTGTTCAACGACTCGGGATACAACGTTTTGAGGATTATCCAAGACAATGTCCTGGGACACAAACACGGAACAGAGTTGCCGAAAGTAGATTTTGTTGCGGTAGCAAAAGGTATGGGAGTCGAGGCCGAACGAGTTGAAGGCGTTGACCAATTTGAACCTGCCTTAGCCAGGGCTCTGGATCGCCAGGGACCAACAGTTCTCGACATCGATATGGAATTTCTTGCCCCGATCCAGCTTCCTCTTCCAGCCCATCAACGAGGCAAAGACGATTGAGATCTCTGTCCCGAAGTCAGAGGATTGCTTCACAATCGAATGGCACTCCTACGTCTTCTCCGACTTGACGAAGTGCTCTCACCACAGAACCCGGATAGGCGACAACGCCCTCCTTAGCCCGACGGTCCATCGTCTGTTGCTCTATTTCGCCTGGTAGGTAGACCTGTTGGCCGGGGAGTACATCCTCTTCACCCGCTGAACGGATTTGATCAACCATGTTTTCGATGTCGTCGTAGTAGTCGTCGCGGTCCCGGAAAATATTTGGGTCCATCAGTAAGAAGAACTGCCCTCGCCGGCCAACCGCGACATCCCCTGTATGAGCGGAGCCGGAAAGAATACCTGCCAACACATTGGACGCAGTGATCATGCCAATGCCCTTGTACCCGCCGATTGCGGGAACTATCCCTTTCATAGCGACGTCTGGGTCAACTGTTGGGTTTCCATCCCGATCAAGGAAACCCCATGCCTCCGGAATGTCTGTGCCTTCTGATCGAGCCCGAAGCACTTTCCCTAGAGCAACAGGAGTCATTGCCATGTCCAGAACAATTGGTGGGTTATCTCTCCGTGGAAATGTCCACACAATCGGATTGTTTCCGAACAATTTCCTTCGGCTCCCAAAAGGAGCGAGGTTCGGAACGCTGGTTGTGGTGCCAAAGCAGACAAAACCAGCTTCAGCAGCCTTGTATGGATAATTAGCCCCGCAACCCCAGTCGTTAGAATTACGGATGACACCAGCGACCATTCCACTGCTCGAAGCGACCTCAATCAGACGTTCCATGAATCGCGTAATAACCAGCTGTCCTAACCCGTGACTCCCGTCCGCCACTACGACCGCGGGAGTCTCATTAACGATTTGGAGTTGCGCTTTGGGGTCTGTTGATCCGTCCCGAAACCAGTTCACGTACCAACTCACCCGCTGGAAACCATGGGTATCGACGCCCCGCAAATCTGACCAAAGCTGGTTATCAACGACCGTGCTTGCGTCGTCGGGCGACATCCCTGCTGCTGAGTAGGCAGCGACCCCCCAAGGGCGGAGTTGGTCTATATAAAAGCTGACAGGACCATCGGGTTGACCGTCACTGGGAAGATCTTCGGGGATCCCTCGAGGTAAATGTTCATCAGCGTTTGTCACAGTGCTCCAATCACAGCGTCGGCGAATCTTTCCGTGCTGGCGTCGCCACCCTGATCTGGTGTCAGGTCGGAGCCAGCAAGATATACGTCCGCAATCGAAGTTTCCAAGCGATCCGCAGCAGAACCAAAGTTCAAGTAGCGAAGCATCATGGCTGCCGACAATAGAGTCGCAGTGGGGTTGATAATGCCCATGTCAGCTATATCGGGTGCGGTGCCGTGAGCTGATTCGAAATACGCGAAGTCATGCCCGTAACACCCCGACGGTGCGAGTCCAAGCCCACCTATTGTGCCAGCGCCCAAATCGGACAAGATATCTCCATAAAGGTTGGGGAGAAGCAGGACATCAAGTTCGTCGGGCCTGACGACCAAACGATGGGCCATATCATCCACTATGAATTCTTCGAACTGAACTCCCGGATAATCCTGGGTCACTTCTTTGACGATTTCGCAAAACCAACGATCAGTCGCCGGGAGCATGTTTGTCTTGGCAGAGACCGTCAATTTTCCAGATCGTTGCAGAGCCAAGTCACACGCAAATCTCGCTACTTGTTCTGTGCCGGGACGCGTAATGATCTTGGCCGCGAATCTGCCTTCAGCGGCGCCTGCGGGGAGACGAGACCGCGGGTCCGACAGGCCGGCATCAAGTAAGTCTTTCGCGTTGCCCATTACGCCGACGTACATGTCTTCGAGGTTCTCCCGGACAATTATGTAGTCAACGTCTTCCGGGTCCTTCAAAGGTGATCTGAACCCCGTTTGCCATCGGATAGGTCGCACATTGGCGAAAGTCAACTTGCCCCATCGCATATATCTGGCTCCAGGTGAAGTGCCATTACTCGCGCCGAACAGCGCTGTGTCCGCCGCGTCGATCCGAGCCTGAAACAGTTCTTCCCGTTCGTCGACCCCGAGGTCCAACAACTCTTTGCCCGCTGGTGTGCAGTCCCACTCGATAGGTAGATCCAGGGAATCAAGTACGCGCAATGAGGCGTACATGGCCTCTGGCGCTGCATCATCACCANGAATCACACACACTTGCGAAGTAGTCCCCATGACAAAGATGGTAGGCGGTTCCGCAAAGGAGCGAGCATTCCGTCACGGTGAAACCTAGGCTCCGGCGATGCAGCAGCCTCAGCGAACCCTGTCAGGTTCACGACGGGACAGAAGCGCGATAGCTGTGCAAGGTTTCTTACCGCTTCTGTTTGCGGGAATGTGCTGGCATTGGGCCAGGTGGGGCATAGCTTTCTTGTCGGCTTTTTGGATCAATGACATGACCGACTCACCACGCATGGTCCAACTGACAGGCACAACCATGTGGGCTCCACTCCTATTGGGTGGTGCTTTAGGTGGGGTCTTCGCGGACCGGTTTGATCGATTGCGAACCATCCAATGGCAGTTGGCTGCGCTAGTTCCAATGGTCGTGCTCGTCGGACTACTTGAGGTAACCGGCCAATTATCGGTATGGATGATCTACCCCTTCTTACTGTTCGCGGGCATTGGATGGGTGGGCGATATGACCAGTCGTAGAGCTCTCGTATTCGAAGTGGTGGGAACACAGAGACTCGATAACGCGATGGCCTACGAGGCGTTCGCCCTCGCCAGTGGGGTAGCCGTAGGAAACCTCATTGGCGGCAGTGTCGCTCAAAGTTTTGGAGTAGGCGAAGCGTTCTTCGTTGTAGCAGGTTTGCTGCTCGTCGGGTTCATAACTTTGCATTGGGTACCTAAAAATAATGCCGGAACTCAGTCGTCGCGACCCGAGTCATCAACATTCACCGAGCTAAGAGCCGGGTTGTCGTTGGCGCGAACCAACCTTGGTTTACGCAGCATCCTCGGCGTCACCTTCCTCGCTAACTTCTTCTTGTTTTCGTACTTCCCAGCGGTTCAAAGAATCGGCGACCGAATTGGGGCGACCCCAAGCCAGATTGGATTTATTGCTGCCATGACCGGCTTTGGCATGATGACTGGGTCATTCATCATTGGACTCTGGGAACCCAAACGTCGTGGACTCGTATACATCGGTGGTGTCGCATTCGGGATGACAATGCTCATTCCCTTTGCTACGAGCGGTTCCGTGGCAATGGCTGCGAGTGCCTTGTTCATAGCGGCTGTGGGATCAGGGTTTTTCGGTGCTACGCAGTCAACCTTGGTGCTTACAACTGTCGATAGCGATATGCGTGGACGGGCAATGGGTTTGTTGAGCATGGCCATCGGAGCTCTACCGGTAGGAACGTTTTTGCTCGGGGAAATTGCTGAACGCTTGGGGGCCTCCTCTGCTGTTGTGTTGATGGCGTTGTCGGGTCTCATCTGTCTTGTCGCATGGGTTTCCACACATCGAGAGGTCCTCAGGATGGGTAGATCCGCCGAGGTTTAAAGTCTGAATCGGCTCTCCAAAGAGGCGTCGCATTGTTGATATTCACAGCGGTCAGCAAGACTCTTATGACAGAAGGCCATACCTTGACTACGATCCCTTCCAAACTCTCGAGGGGGACAGGGATCATGAAAGCCGCCGTTCTAAATCAGATTCCAGGTGAGCTAGAGATTGAAGACATCTCTATAGACAAGCCGGGACTAAATGAAGTTCTAGTTCAAGTAGTCAACGCTGGCCTTTGCCATAGCGATCTGCACTTTATGGATGCGGCCTGGCAAACTCAATTGCCGGCGGTGATGGGTCATGAAAGCGCTGGGATCGTTCAAGCTGTCGGTGCCGACGTTTCGTACGTGAAACCAGGTGACCACGTCATTACCTGTCTGTCCGTATTTTGCGGCAACTGCAACCTGTGTTTGACCGGTCGTCCCAACCTGTGCCGAAACCACTCTGCAGTCAATAGACCAGATGAGTCAACGCCAAGATTAAGCAAAGATGACGGCACAGCGGTCGCACAGTTCGCTCGACTTGGTGGCTTCGCCGAAGAAATGTTGGTACACCAAAATGCGGTCGTTGCTATTCGCGAAGATATGCCGCTGGATCGCGCCGCCTTAATCGGATGCGGGGTGACGACCGGAGTTGGGGCTGTCTTCAAAACTGCGAAAATCGAACCCGGGTCGACTGTCGCCGTCTTTGGGGCTGGTGGGATCGGTCTTTCAGCCGTTCAGGGTGCTCGAATAGCGGGGGCCGGACGAATTATTTCAGTTGATGTGACTGCGGATAAGTTAGAAACCGCTCGATCGGTTGGAGCTACCGACACTGTGAACGGCGCAGAGACTGATGCCGTCGCCGCAATCCATGAAATGACCAAAGGCGGAGTTGACTACGCATTCGAATGCATCGGACTGAAGGCCACTTGCGAACAAGCATGGTCAGCATCCAAGTTGGGTGGCACGACAGTTATCGTCGGCATGATGCCCTTTGGGGAGAAAATCGAAATCCCGGGTTATGAAGTTTTCATGATGGAAAAGCGGCTGCAAGGGTCGATGATGGGTTCGAACTCATTCCGAGTTGATATGCCCCGATACGTCGACATGTACCTCGATGGCCGTCTCATGCTTGATGAAATGATTTCCAGCCATATCCATCTTGATCAAATCAATGAGGGTTACGAACAGATGCGTCAACGCGTCGGAAATCGAACAGTTATCGACTTCTCGTAAATATCTAACCGGGTGACTAGTTACAGGGGGAGTGGGCCATGGATGTGAAGGGCAAAGTCGCCGTTGTTACTGGCGCGGCCAGCGGTATGGGCCTTGCAATGGCTCAGACATTCGCTGACTCAGGTATGGCCGTGGTTTTGGCGGACATAGAGGAGGCCGCTCTCGAAGCAGCTGTCAATGAGCTCTCAGCAGGTGGACATAAGGCAATTGGGGTCCGCACCGATGTCTCCAAACTGAGTGACGTGCAAGCTCTCGCCGATGCAACCCTCAAAGAGTTCGGAGCAGTCCATGTGCTTTGTAATAACGCTGGAGTTGGGGTCGGAGCTCCGGTAGGGAACACATCGATTGCCGACTGGAAATGGACGTTGGATATTGACTTGTGGGGACCGATATACGGCGTCGAAACCTTCCTCCCTCTCATTGAAGAACAAGGTGAAGGCCACATCAATTCGACCGCTTCGATGGCCGGGTTGTATGCGGGGGCTTCCTTGGGTGCATACAACGTCGCGAAACACGGAGTCGTCGCGTTAATGGCATCCCTTGAGCGAGATCTCCGATGGCGAGAATCAAAAGTTCGCGCATCGGTTCTTTGCCCCGGACCGATCAACACCAAGATCGTGGACAGCGAACGTAACAGAGACCCTGATGACGCGGCTAACCACGTTGACTCCGAACAAGGACAGAAATTCTGGGAGTTCCTCACTCGAACATTGGCAAATGGCATGGATCCGGCCGAAGTAGGGCCCATGGTTCTCGACGCGGTAATCAACGACAAATTTTGGATTCTGACCCATCCCGAAATGGGTGAAATCGCTATCAACCAAGCACGAGCGATGCTCGACGATCAGCACCTAACTAGGTAGTTACAGTCAGATTCTAAGAAAATATAAAAATCTAAGATTCTGTAGAAAAGTTGCCGAATACCTACATACTTGTGGGAAGTGAACCTCGCACCGTCAGCTCTTCAACCCAATGTCTGGCGCATCGAACCGCGAGAAGTAGACGAAGAAGAAAAACTCCAACGACCGGGTTATCGGTGGCTGCTGTTATGGGTCATCGGCCTCTCCGTGCTTGGCTTTGGTTCCTTGATGACTTTGGTCACAGCCGCCCTTCCAAGTATCGCTGAGGACTTAAACACCACAACGGCCACCGCAGGCTGGGTACTGACTGGACTCATGCTTGCCATGGCGGTAGGCACCCCTGCAGGAGGCAAGCTCGGCGATATATACGGTCACCGAAATACCTTCATCGTCGGGTTGGTCGGAATGACCGTGACCATGATTGCCAACTACTGGGTGTGGAACATCGGTACATTCATCGCGGTCCGAGTTCTGTTCGGCACCAGCGGAGCGTTGCTCATGCCCAACGGTATGGCCTTATTGATGCACGCCTTTGGGGTTGAACAGAGAGCAAAAGCCGTTGGCTGGTTCCAATTTGCTATGACCGGCGCGCCCACCCTTGGAGTCGTGGGTGGAGGCCCGCTCCTGGACATTCTTGGTTGGAGATCAGTGTTCGCCATTTTTGGTGTCATCGGGGGATTAGCGACAATCCTCGCCATTTTCGTTGTCAAACCAATCCCCAAGGGAGAACGCACATCGATTGACTGGTTGGGAGCGTTCTTCCTTGCCGCTGCGACACTGTTTGTGCTCCTGGCAATCACACGGATACCGCAGGTCACCCAAAGCGGNGGATCGGTGATTACGGACCTACCGATCTTGCTTTTGGCGGCCTGCAGCTTGCCGCTGTACGCGATTTTTGTGCTGTGGGAAAAACGAGTCACCAACCCACTGTTGGATGTCCGGCTATTCACCAAACCCACTTTTGCTTTGCCATTGGGATCAGCGGCTTGCAGTCAGTTCGCCTACATGGGCGCATTCGTTGTTATTCCGAGTGTTTTGCAAGGACCTTATGGGTATTCAGTTGGTGCCGCAGCATTGCTGATGGTCCCCAGACCAGGAGTCTTCGCGATTGCCTCCCCCCTTGGCGGCAGTCTGGTCACCAAGGCAGGGATGCGGGTGCCAATGGTTATTGGTTCGACCGCAATGATTTTTTCCATGCTGGCCTTTGCGTATGGGAGTAACCCAGCGAAATATGGACTGGCGTTCATCATGGTCGGACTTGTTTTGTCAGGTGTTTCTGCTGGGATCGGATCTCCGGCATATCAGACGATGGTCGCTAACTCTGTTGACGACGCTGATTTAGGAATTGCCAACGGTATGAATCAGACGGTCATGTGGATGGGGATGATTCTGGGTATCCAGTCAATGTTGGCGTTCGCCGGCGCTGATTTGTCTCTTGGCAGGCTCAGAACAACCTTCATCTTCGCTGCGGTTGTCGCTGCTCTCGGATACTCGGCTCCGCTATTTGCTGCGAAACCTCAAAAACATCAGTAATAGTCGTCACGCAGTTAGAAGAATCGAAGTTCACGGCTCGCCGAGACCAACTTTGAGTAAGACTGTGCATATGGCCTTTCAACTCAACTTAGAGACACTCCAGTTGGAACCCGATGGGGAAGTAGTTCGTATCTGGTTTAACCGACCGGAATCACGTAACGCCCACAACCAACAAATGGTTGAAGAAGTAGGGGACTTGTTCACAGCGTTGAATAGTCAGTCGGAATTCCGAGTCGCTGTGTTAGGTGGCCGAGGAAAGTCTTTTTGCGCGGGGGCTGATCGAAAAGAACAGGTCCCGGACCCCACGAACGACCTGGAGGCCCGATACTTGGGGCAGCTAGGTCGACGAGCCGCTAGAGCTATTGAAGATTGTGAAGTGGTAACTATCGGTCGGATCCATGGCCATGCCATTGGAGGTGGATGCTGCTTCGCCACGTCGTGTGACTTTCGAGTGTCGACCTCTGATGCGCTCTTTTATGTTCCAGAAGTCGAACTAGGGGTCCCACTCCCTTGGGGTGCAACTCCGCGACTGATCCATGAAATTGGGGCAGCCCGCGCTCGGCAGATGATCCTGACCTCCGAACGGATCGACGGGACAAAAGCAGCAGAGTGGGGTCTCGTTCACGAAGTAGTGGAAGGTGAAGGTGAACTTGACGCCGCTGTTGACCGCTGGACAGAACGAATCCTTTCCCTACCTGCAATGTCGGTGCAAATGTCGAAGTATCAGATGCGCGGATATAGCCAAATGAGTCGCATGGGCGACCTATCAGAATTCGATGGAGACGCGTCAGCACGCGCAATTAGGACAGCGGATGCCCAAGGCCGTTTCGGCAACTTCGGTTCGGACTAAGAACTCTTAGCGTTTCGAGCATCGATCTTCTCGAAAGCTCGTCTTGTAGCTTGGATACCTTCGACTGCTCTGGGTATCCCTCCATAAATAGTCATTTGAACCATGATTTCTTCGATTTCTTCGCGACTCAAACCATGATTCAGGCCGGCGGGAACATGAAAGGCAAGTTCATCGATGCGACTCAAAACGGTGAGTATGGCGATCACGATGAGACTTCGATCTCGGCGATTCAGTTCATCTCGTGACCATAAATCACCGAACGCCCAGTGGTAGGCGATCATCCCCACATCGCCTAGATGTTCAACCATGGCGGCATAGTCGGCATCGACGTCGTCGGCACACCGACCGCCTGTGAGTGATTTTCTGACATCGTGAGCTCGGAGTCGCCTTTCAGTGTCATCAAGGTCTTCAGCACCGGTTCGTTCAGGGAGACGGTCAACTCCGTCGATCTGACAAAAACGATCAGTGACAAC
Source organism: Acidimicrobiaceae bacterium (assembly GCA_002708935.1). GTDB lineage: Bacteria > Actinomycetota > Acidimicrobiia > Acidimicrobiales > Poriferisodalaceae > MedAcidi-G3. Next base: position 82,779 of record PAPO01000012.1, read on the forward strand.
GCGGCTTGCCTGCATCGCCATTGGAAAACCAGCGTACGCAGCCACATGCAGGACTAATTCTTCGATTTCAGTTCGTGTCAGGCCGTTATTTAGGCCAACTTGAGTATGAAGGGAGAGTTCCTCAGTACTGCCGATTGTGGCTAACACCGAAATAACGATGAGACTTCGATCACGACGGCTGAGCTGAGGGCGAGCCCATACGTCACCCATCACGACGTCAAAAGCGAAGCTCCCCAGAGCTCCATGCTGTCGACGGAAGGAGCGAGCGCCGCGTTCAGGTTCAGCAACAGTGCCACCCATAAATCCATCAAAAATCTCAAGTGCATCGTTGTGACGTTCTTCGTAAGTGCGGTTTTCCATGATTTCCCCTTGGCCCGGTCTAGACAGTGCATCACATCTGGTGGGTGAGCGTCACTCCGTGCATAAATCCCTGCAATAAGGCATGCTTTATCGACGCATGCACGAGTAGATGTTTGAGGGGGGACATGCGAGGGCTGGAAGGCATCCGAGTAGTCGAAGTCGGACAAATGATTGCGGTTCCGTGGGCGACACGCTTAATTGCTGATTTGGGAGCTGAGGTAGTCAAACTTGAACCGCCTGAGGGAGATCGGTCGAGGCGACGTGGCCCATTTCCGGGAGTACCGGATCCTTCTCAAAGCGGTCTCTTCACGCACCTCAACCTGAACAAGCGCAGCGTGATTATTGACTTTAGTGAACCTTCAGATACGGCTCGAATGCATGAGCTGCTTGCAGAAGCTGACCTACTGGTTCATGATTTGCCGCCCGGCGCTGCCGACCTCGTTGGTTTACACGAAGACGACCTAGCCCGACGGCACCCCTCGCTGGTCACAGTTTCGGTTACTCCTTTTGGTCGTACTGGCCCCTATTCGAAGTGGTGTGCAGAGGATTTACAGCTGATTCACGGTGGTGGTTGGGGTTGGATGACCCCAGGNTGTTCAGACGAAATAGATCTGCCGCCTTTGAAACCGGCGGGCCAGCAAGCAGGTTTTCAAATTGGGTTCGCGGCCGCGACTATCGCTCTCGGGGCTCTTGACCGCTCGCTTTGCACCGGTGAGGGAGAACACCTCGACCTGGCTGGCATGGCGTACATATCGAGCATGCTCGAAGCTGGGTTTATTAGTTGGAGTTACCTCAACGAGATCCCGGGTCGAGCTGGAACCCGGATTCTGAATCCATGGCGGATCTTTGAGGTTGCCGATGGTCGGATCTTCATAGTGTGTGTTGAAGATGATCAATGGGCACGACTCAAAGAAGTCATGGGTTCACCAGAATGGGCGCAGATGGAGATCTTCGACACTCAAGCCGGACGGTTTGACGCTGAAGATCTGCTTCATATGTGGTTGGGGGAATGGGCAGCTCCGCAACGGGTTATGGACCTATTCCATCTAGGACAGGGCAATCGAATCGGATTTGCCCCTGTGAACACCATCGAACAAATGCTCGAAGACCCGCATTTGCGTGAGCGCGGGTTTCTCGTAGAAGTGGACCAGCCGGGCCTGGGAACGATCACGCTTCCTGGTCCTGTGGCACGTCTAGCTAAGAGTTGGTGGTCTGTGCGTGAACCAGCTCCAGCTTTAGGAGAACATCAAGACGCCACCTTCGTAGAACCTCGGACCGCTGATCAGTTGGTCGAACAGTCACGTTCCCGACCCCTAGAAGGAGTGACCGTCGCCGATTTCACTTGGGTTTGGGCTGGACCTTTTTGCACTATGCACCTAGCTCATTTGGGTGCCGAAGTAATAAAGGTTGAATCAAAACAAGCACCAGATTTAGGTCGCCGTCTCCCACTGTTTTCTGTCGATCATGAAGTTTCTGTTGATAGCAACGGTTACTTCAACCAGTGGGGACAAGGGAAGAAAAGTATCACTTTGGACCTATCGACCTCAGATGGCCGAGCCATAGCGAAAAGAATTGCGACCAGTTGTGACCTAGTTGTCTCAAACTATGCGACCGGAGTAATGGAAAAGTTCGGCCTCGGATACGACGACCTCGTGCAACTGCGACCTGACGTGATCGTCGGTGCCATAAGCGGCTACGGCAATTACGGGCCCTATCGCGACTATTTGGGATACGGCCCAACCACTGCCCCTCTCTCGGGACTGTCCTCAATGACTGGGTATGAAGGCGGAAAACCTGAAGAAGTGGGCGTATCTCTTGGAGATCCCGCTGCAGGTATAGCTACAGCACATCTATTGATCGCCGCACTAATCGCCAGACGTCGGACCGGAGAAGGCCAGTTCATTGACACCTCATTATGGGAGGCAACTGCTTCTAGCGCCGTCGAAGGATGGACCCAACAAATCCTCACCGGGCAACAACCAGATTTTTGCGGAAATAGAGATCCGATCATGGCGCCACACAATCTTTACCGCTGCCAAGGAGAGGACGATTGGGTAGCCATCAGTTGTGCCACCGAACAGCAGTGGAAAAAAATGGCTGCTCTATTGGATCTCGATGACCCCAAATTTGCATCTGAGACGTCCCGGAAACAGTTTGAGAACGAACTCGACGCTCTCATCGAAGCATGGACGAGTCGCCACGACAAATGGGAACTAACTCACATCCTTCAAAGCGAGGACATCCCTGCGATGCCTTCACTCGACGTGCAGTCACTAGAAACCGACCCCCACCTCAACTCTCGAGGGTTTGTCGAACGATTGGAACACCCGGTAGTCGGGACCCTTGCGCACACCGGCATTCCATGGCTTCTCCGTGACGGCCCAAATGGGGTTCGATCCCCGGCACCAATGCTTGGTGAACACACCGAACAGGTCTTGTCATCATTATTGGGCTTCAGCGACGACGAAATCCAGGACTTGCGAGATCGCAACGTCCTGGGTTAGTTGTCAGCTGGATTCGGAAAACGCCCAACATAAGCTGAGGAATATCCCGGTTCGACACGCCAGTCAATTTGATTGAGCTTAAGTCGACACTCAGCCCAGATTTCGTACTGACGGTCTTCGCTGTCATATTCGAATGGGTCTTGAAGATAAGACTCGATATCTCCGCCCCGCTCAAGCGGGTTATCAGCGAGCCAACGCGCAGCACGCCGCCAAGCCTCCTTAGGGCTCACAACATCGCTGTATCCCAAGTCTCTAATGGTCGGTCCGATATCAAGAACCCTGTGAGAACTTGACCAACTTGTCAACATGGGACGAGTAGAGGTAGCCACCTCATGAGGCAACGAAATAATTTCCCACTCGTGACCGAATTCGTCGGCAATGATCTCCGCTATTTGACGAATGCTGAACAACTCCTCATCTGCCACGTTGTAAATATTGCCAATCCCCGCGCGTGGTTGATCGGCAGCGAGGAGTGTGGCATGAGCGGCGTTTTCAACCCAGGCCTGACTCTTCACTGTCAAACCTCCGTCGGGAACAATAAGAAAAGGGCGACGGTCAAGCACGCGACGCACTATGGGCCACTCTCGAGGCAGTAAATGACGTGGACCGTACAACTGGGGGTACCGCAGATGTATCGCGTCCGGATGAGCGTCGAAGACCGCTTCTTCCGTCTCGCGCATCCGACGTAATTTCACAAACGATTCCTGGTCGTTTACGAGCTCAGCGTCGTGTTGCAGCGGCACGGACATTCCTTGTGGGAACAAGTCGTCGGGATTTGCGAAACCCCGATAAACACCGGCGCCACCGATCGACACAAAGTGCCCGACCTTTCCCCGAAGCAAGTTCGCGAGGTCTCTCAGTCTTCCGTACATCACCACGGCAAGATCAAAGGTTCTGTTCCCTATGTCCTCAGACGTTTGAGCCGCGTTGAAAGGATCGGTATGTATGTGTTCCACTTCGGGACCGATGAGATCAGTTTCATGCCGCCCAGTGTGAAGAATTGTGACCTGAAAGCCCCGGTCTAGTAGCCCGTTCACAACATATGGCCCGGTTGGACCTGTCCCGCCAATGACTAAAGCTGTCTTCATATTCCTATTCTGGCGGATGAGTTCTCGATGAGGTGCAAAAAAGTGGCTTGATGTACGGTAGCTTTCTCTGAAAGTTCCATCGAAATGGGGGTACACACAGTGTCAACCAAAGCAGGTGACCGTCTCGACTTTGACGGTGGCGTTCAAGTCATCGTGACTAAAGGCGGAGAAGGCGACATCACACACAGTGCTGGCGGTGAAGGTCTGAAGGTTGGAAAGCGCTATCAGGACGAAGACACCGGAATCGAAGTGCTAGTCACNAANCCAGGTGAGATCACANTGCAGTGCAACGGTAAAGACATGCAACTGCANGAACCCAAGAAAACGAAGTCCGCCGACTAACTCATCGGCGTCTAACGAAAAGGGAGGACCGCTCTGCAGGCCGACTCGGTCACTGTTGCCTCCTCCGCTGAGGGACGTGTCGTCATTATGACTCTGCCCGGCGGACTCCTTGAGACGCGCACTGCGTTTGATATCACGCAAACCTGCGAACGACTTCAAGAAGATCGTGATATTCGGGTGCTAGTGATTTCGTCCCAAGGCGAAGACTTCTGTTCCGGTGTGGTCGAGAATTTTGACCGCTCTGCAGTTTCACCTGACCCTGCCACAGCTCTTGCCAGGTTGCGTATCCCATTGGTTGTTTCTCTATCGGGTCAATGCTCATCTGTTGGCTTAGAAATCGCCCTTGCATGTGACATACGTGTGGGAACACCCGACAGTCGTTATTCGCTCAGCGATGCAGTGGACGGTTCGCTTCCAGCTTGGGGTGGCACTCAGCGACTGCCGCGGGCAATCTCAGCTGGCCGTGCTTCGGCGATGCTGTTCTTAGGTACAGAACTTGATGCGGATACCGCCCAAGACTGGGGTTTGATTCATTCCATAGCCGATGATGCAGCAGGCGAAGCGACCAGCATCGCGGACACCCTGTTGACGCGCGGTCCTTTGGCGTTAGAAATGGCTAAAGAGGCCATTCATCGTGGAAGCGAACTTCCGTTACGAGATGGCCTGCGTCTTGAGGGTGACTTAAATCATCAATTGGCAGCTACCGAAGATCGGGCCGAAGGTTTGGCTGCGTTTTTCGCAAAACGACCACCTGATTTTTCTGGGCGATGAACGACTACTGGCTACCCGAAAATCTGAATGAGAGAGGGTTGGAACTCGCTGCGGTCATCGCTAAGCGAATGAATAACGACGTCATCGACGCTGTTCAGGATTGGATTGCAATGCCGGAGCAACTGGCAAACAATCCGACCCGCCCCGATGCTGCAACGAGCTGGGGCGATGGGTTCCTGTGCCTAGATTTGGGACCCGAAGACGGCGGGACATGGAGCAGATTCAGGGACGTTATTGAAGGAGACGAAGATCCTGAATCAGTGGCACGAAGAGCGCAGGTTTGGAGACTTCCCGTTACCCCGTACCGAGAAAATCCGGTGCCGTTGAGCCCCAACGATGTCGGCCATTGCACAGACTTCGTTGAACCGAGAACTCTAAAGATCATCGACTTGACGTCAATGTGGGCTGGGCCCCTATGTACTGAAATACTTGCCAGGGCCGGAGCTTCAGTGATCAAGATCGAACCGTCCTCCCGGCCCGATGGCCTCCGCTACGGAGACGGCGATGACGGTTCAGGCAACGCTCCGATGTTCGTCGAACTGAACCGTTCCAAAGAATTCGCCGATATTGATCTTCGATATTGCTCTGAAGGAGGCGAATTTCATCAACTCGTGCGCTCCGCAGACCTAGTTGTCACATCGCTTTCACCGAGGGCGAACGAGAATCTCGGCATTACGTGCGAACGACTTCGCTCCATCAACCCGGATATCCCACTTCTTTCCATCACGGCGTTCGCTTCCGATACGCCAGAAAGTGATTGGGTTGCGTACGGCACAGGAGTGCACGCCGCTTCAGGTTTGGGATGGAGGTCAGGTCGACCACTAACACCAGCGTTCTCCTATCTCGACCCGATCGCAGGACTGGAAGCTTGCGCGGTCGCGTTGAGTCAAGCCATGAGAGACGCCCCACAGTTCTGTCGTATTTCATTAGACCGGTCCGCAGTTGCTTTCAGAGGACTGTCATGATTGACAAAGTAAGCCTCTCTTTTTCGGATTCAGGTGTAGCAACGGTGCAGATATCGAATCCGCCGCTCAACATTTACGACCTAGAGATGAGAGACGGGTTGATCGAAGCGATCACGGCAATCCGAGACAATCCTGCTGCCCGAGTCCTTGTCCTCCAA
>PAPO01000013.1 GCA_002708935.1 Acidimicrobiaceae bacterium
TCATTCCGAAGGACATCTTCGAGGACCTGGCAGGAAACAACAACGCGGCAATGACTGGAACAGTGATTACTGACACCACCAAGCCCACCGTTGTTGGTCTCCCGACCTACACCCTCACCGGACTTGCATCGGCTGAACTTGAGGTTGGTGGTACACACACCGTGAAGACACTTGTCGGTCTCGGTACCCAAGCATCAGTGACTCACACTGATGGTGGTGAGGCGATCATCATTAAGACCAAGCCGAATTTGGCAACAACAGGAACAAACTTCCTGATTGTGGTCGGTGCCCTCGGTAACCCGACGAACTGTGCGGTTAACACCGCCACAACCCCGGACACGTACACAATCACGTACAGGGACGGTAGAACGGGTACCCAGACGATTGCTACCTTGAACGCTGATTCGGACTGCAACGACAAGCTTGTCTTCTCGTGTACAACTTGCGGCGGTACGATCTCGGACCACGCCGGTTATAAGAACATCGCTTCGGCGGCCATGACCGGTGGTGTTGACACCAACCTTGTCTTGACAGCAGTTGAAGCCAACACGTTCCAAAACGTCCAAACCGTTGCAATTACTGCTTCCGGTGGCGCAGAAACCTGTACTGGTTCCGATACAGCGATATCGATCGGTCTAGATACAGCGAACTCGCAGACGGTGGCGGAAGCAATCGCGGCGTTTAATGCTGACAACGACTGCAACCGTTACTTCACCATGTCCTCCGCGGACACCACTACAGAACAGCTTGACCAGACCCAGTCAGCGGCTGCATCGCAGACCACGACAGGTACCAATGACGCCATCACGGTCCGTGCAAAGACTGCGGGTATCGGCGGAAACGCCTATGGGATTCAGGTGGCCGATAACAACGCTGCTGTTGCGATCAGCTACACGGCTAGCACCAAGGTCATCTTGATCAGCCATGACGTCAACTCCAGCGCTGTCGCCGCTGCTACACCAGCAGCGATTAAAGCAGCGATGGACGCGCATGCGACTGTCAAGACTTTGGTGGATGTCACTGTCACCAACAACGCGGTAACACTGCCAGTCCAATCGGCAACAGTGCTTGCTGGTGGTACGACTCGTCTGACGGCCACTACGACCTTCAGTGAGCCGGTCACTATTGGCGGTACCGTCGATATTGAGTACGACGTCGCTGGCGACAACTCTGGCCAGGTTGACTCTGCTACCAACACCGTTGTTGGCAGTACCTTGACGTCTACTTGGACTCTTACGGGCGCTACCCACCTCACAGCACCGACGGGCAATGTGGACACCATCCACTATGACCTTGCTGCTGACGGAGGCATTGTTGACCTTGCAGGCAACGTGATGGTTGCGGCAGAGAAAGCGTTGGCAACTCCGTAAGTTGACTGAGGTCTTTGACCTCAAACGTAAATAACTGAAAAGAGGGTCCCGGCATCAGCCGGGGCCCTCTTCAGCTTTTATCGGGCGGAAGAGGCCTTTTCTGTCTCCCCGCACACCACTGCAACTGAATCAAGCCCTGTGACACCGGAGTCGATGCAGACCGGGCTACTGTTGCCCCGTCGTTCTCTTCCAGGTGCTTATCGAAATGCTCAGAATGCGCGCGAAAAACTGGACACTGTTCGTTGGCAGCATGTTGATGGCAGTTGGGATGAGCGGCTGCGGGGCTTCGGGTACTGGACAAGACGGTGAAGACGATCCGAGAGAACCAACGGCAACGATTCAAGCAGAAAACGAAACGTTGACGACCACCCCCCCTGACACGGCTGCAGACGCAGCCGTTCAGACGACCACAACTGTGACGGCTCCGAGTGAACCCACGACCACTACCGTGCCGGTAGCCACAACTACTACGTCAACCACAGCGCCGCCTGCCACTGTTGCACCAACAACTGCGCCACCGACCACCTATGAAGTTGAGACGGTGGAACCGACCGTGCCCGGGCAACAACTAATCGTCACCCTTTCACCTGATTCGACGTGAGAGAAACTGGTCGCGACAACTACGTTGCGGCTCTTGCACTAGCCACGACAGCAACACATTGCATCGTGGCTTTTTTCCATGGCGGACCGGTCGCAGTCCCCGATGTATCGGCATACCTCAGTTTTCCTCAATGGGTATCAGGTGGAGTGCTGCCTGAATCCAGTAACTTTTTTCCTGGCTATGGCCTGCTTCTGACCCCTGTCAGTCACCTCGATGGAGCTGCGTTACACACAGCGGCACTTATATTGAACGCGGTTCTTGCAGGGTGCTGCGTGGTGGGAGCGGCCAAACTTGCAAGAAGCTTTGGAGGGCCATCCTGGGTGCCGGTAACTTGTGGTCTGGTAGCGGCAGTGCACCCGTCGCTGTCCACAGCTTCTCGCATAGCGTGGCCAGAGACCCTTTTGGTTGCAATCCTCCTAGCGATTGCGTTGTTGCTTCGATACGAAAGATGGCCAATCGCAGGCTTAATCGCTGGCCTTGCACTTGCAGTACACCCACGGGTCACCGTGTTAATCATCGCCATTGTCCTTGTCGCCGGAATATCTCGACGCCTTCGAGCTCTAACAGCAGGACTTATCCCGGCAACAGCAGCGAGTGCTCTGTTGTTGCATGTGACGGAGTCGTGGCCGTGGCAACGATTAGATGTTGCCGGAAGTATCGGAGACGGTCCGGGACCAATCCAAACGCTCGCGGGTCAATGGATCGCGTTAAGCGCAACTTCAGTCGGTCTAGCAGCAGTAGGACTGTTTGCTGGCCTGCGAGGCTTGTGGAAGCGGACCGAACCAGCAGCCATCACCTTTCTTGGATTAAGCGCAGCTGGAATGATCGTGCTGGGAGGATGGGTGCTCGCCGGGAGCGACCGGACTGACACGTTGCTCTACGGCAGATACATAGCCCCTTGGGTGGTGCCATTAACAATCGTGGGGTTGGTCATGCTGGCTCGCAGGCCAGTGACTCGTCTCACCGTCGGATTAGCCGCAACATCGATAACGGTCAGCTTTGTAGTGGTAGTCCTCGCAGGTGACGAGGTGCACCAACAAGCTCGACGAATCATGACGCTCGGCATGGGANCTATATGGCGAATCTTCAATGNCGAACTCCTCCCAACTTTGCTAATAGCAGCGGGTTTAGGAATCTTCGGNGTGTTGTGTGCACGAAGATCAGTGNTGATGCCACTCGTTGTTCTCATCGCACTAGCCGTGTCGTCGACAGTAACCAACCACCAGCACCTTCACCGAGTCGGTCGTATCGCCGACGGACAAGTCACCACCGCCGGACTTGTTCCCGAATCGGCGCAATGNTTGGCCCACGATGCGTCCACAAAAAGTTACGCCCTATGGCTGTACCGACTGGAATTACCTGAAATTCGCCACCAACGGCTCAACATAGCCAACGGCGATAAGCCGTGCGGCAGGTACGTTGTCGCAACCGACGACATNTTGNCCANNTGNNGNAACGCCAANCGACTCGGCGCCGAACCTCAGGCGAAGTGGAGCATGTGGCTGTACCCGTCTGTGGGNTGCAGCTAAGCGTTTTTGATAAGTAGCCCTCCGTCAACGGGCANTACCGCACCAGTCATGTACTGGCTTGCCGGCAAACAGAAATTCAGTGTTCCGTGCGCTACTTCTTCAGGCTGGGCGTAGCGACCAAGAGCGGTGCGTCGTTTCGCGAAAATGATTTTGTCCTCAGCAGGAATATCAGCNACCATCGGTGTNTCGATCGGTCCAGGACAGATGCAGTTAACAGTGATGGCCTCTCTGCCGAGCTCCACCGCCAAAGACTTCGTGAGACCAATCACGCCGTGCTTCGCNGCGGTGTAAGGAGAGCCAAACTTNGTTGCACCCCAGCCTTCCGTAGAAGCGATATTCACGATGCGAGCAGCATCACTTTGACGCAAATATGGCAGAGCAGCCCGAATGGTTCGGGTATGAGCGGTTAACAACACTTCTACAGAAATAGCCCACTCATCCTCGTAGTTCTCAGCATCAATCGGTGCGAAACGCGAAATACCCGCATTATTGATCAAATAATCGATGCCACCGAACGTATCTGCGACTTCGTCAGTGACTTGTTGCACCCGGTCAGCGTTAGCGACATCCATAGTCCAACCAGAAGCAGAACCACCAGCCCCAGTAATTTCAGCCACAACAGCATCTACTTCTGCCTGACCTAAGTCCGTTACTGCTACGTGAGCACCTTCATCTGCGAAGAGATGAGCAGTCGAGCGTCCTTGACCGCCACCGGCCCCTGTCACGAGCACTACTCGGCCCTCGACGGATCTGCTTAATTCTGTTAAACGTCCCACAACTACCCCTTAGCCAATCACTCAGGCGAACATAGTCCGCGAACTACTGATTCTGCTCAACGAAACGCTCAGACTCCTACTGCGTTTCGAGATGGCGTTCAAGAACGTCAGCGTATTTCGCCAACGCATCTTCACGTTTTTTTGGTAAGTGAGCGCTAGGAAACAGATCATCGCACGGCACATAGTCATCCAGCACTCTGCGAGCCACCTGAACTTTGTGCACTTCAGTTGGNCCNTCNGCCAAACCCATATGGAACGACTCCATCACCTCTTTGGTGAACGGCATCTCCCACGAAACTCCTAGAGAACCNTGAATTTGTAAGGCACGAGTCGCAATATTGCGATACACCCCAGGCATTGCTGCTTTCACTCCCGATATGTCTTTGCGCACCTTTTTGTAGTCCTGATATTTGTCGATTCGCCATGCGGTCCGTAATACGAAAAGTCGAAACATTTCCATCTCGAGCCACGAATCAGCAATCATCTCCTGCACCATCTGCTTTCTCGACAGCAGTTCACCTTGTGTGGTGCGACTGATTGCCCGTTCGCACATCATGTCGAAAATTCGTTGCACCCGACCACTGGTTCGCATTGCGTGGTGAATGCGTCCACCCCCCAGCCGAGTTTGAGCGACGATAAAACCGCCACCACGAGGCCCTAAAAGGTTTTCTTTCGGAACTCGAACGTTGTCATAACGCACATAGGCATGAGAACCGTGATCCTCAACTTCTGATTCATAGCCCAAACCGACATTGCGAATGATTTCCACTCCAGGGGTGTTGGTTGGGACCAGGAACATTGATTGTTGTTGATACGGCGGATTGTCCGGATCTGTGACGACCATCACGATCAGAAATGTCGAATAACGGGCGTTGGAAGAAAACCATTTTTCGCCGTTGATAACCCACTCGTCACCATCTTGGATGGCGGTGGTTTGGAATACCTTGGGGTCTGCCCCACCTTGCGGTTCGGTCATCGAATAACACGACACGATTTCATTGCGGAGCAGCGGTTCCAGAAACTGTTCCTTTTGTTCAGGTGTTCCGAAATGGGCCAAAATTTCGCTGTTCCCGGTGTCTGGAGCCTGAGTACCGAAAACTGTTGGGGCACAGCGAGCACGACCCAAAATTTCGTTCATTAACGCGAGTTTCACTTGACCGTAGCCGGGGCCTCCAAGATCAGGACCGAGGTGACACGCCCAAAGTTCACGCTCTTGTACCTGTTGTTGGAGGGGTCTAATGATTTCGTTACGAACGGGGTCCGTCAGGTCGTACGGCGAGGTGATGATGAAATCAAGGGGTTCGATTTCCTCGCGAACAAAATCATCAATCCAATCAAGTTGTTCCTGAAATTCGGGGTCAGTTTCAAAGTTCCACGTCATGATGCCTCCTAATAATCAAAGCCTGTTGTTGGTCAGCCCGCGGCCCAGCCAGCGCCACCATCGACCTTGAGTATTGCCCCGGTGGTGTAGCTCGATGCCGCGCTCGCGAAATACAGTGCCGCTCCGACAATTTCGTCAGCTTCGCCACCCCGCCGTAAGGCGATTTCTGTCTCGGCTTTAGCGTTAAACGCCTCCATATCCCACGCCTTGGAGATATCGGTGAGAAATGGGCCGGGCATGATGCAGTTCACACGCACCTTTGGTCCGTATTCGCGTGCGAAAGACTTGGTGATGGCGTGCATACCAGCTTTCGCCGCGCCGTACGCTGTTTCGTTTGGCGTGGGTTCTATTGCTGCCACCGAACTGACGTTGATGATGGATCCGCCGTCGCTGTCGAACATGCGCTTGCCGAACGCTGCGGAGAGGCGGAAAGGTCCTTTCAGGTTGACATCGAGAACCTTGGTGTAGAGATCTTCGGTCACTTCGTAAAGAGATGGATAGAGCGGTGATAGGCCTGCGTTGTTGACCAAAACGTCGCATCGCCCGAATTCGCTGTACACGGTCTCGCACAGATCGTCGCACTGGTCCCAATAGCCCACATGACATGCAACAGGTAGTGCTCGCCTGCCAGTTGTGTCGCGAACTTCTTCGGCTAATTCTTCACAGGCATCAATTTTGCGAGAGGCGATGACCACGTCAGCTCCGTGTTGAGCGAAGGCCAACACCATTTCGCGACCCATACCTCGACTNCCGCCTGTGACNACCGCCACTTTGCCGGTGAGNTCAAACAAATCAGACATATCTCTCTCCTAATCTCAGCCTGACCAGTTGTTCCAACTGATCACGGTCTCAACGTCGGGTCGCGATGCTGGTTTAAAGTCGGTACCCGTTGTGTATGCGACTGGACTTAACGCCCACTGCTGCACGTCATCGAAGGGAATACCCAATACATCTGCCGCNTCTTGTTCGTGCATGAGATGAAGGGTTGTCCAACAGGTTCCGAGTCCACGTTCACGCGCAGCAAGCATAAAGCTCCAGGCAGCGGGGATGATTGAGCCAGCAGCACCAGCAGTTTCGTTGCGACCGTTCATGCATGGAATAAAAAGCGCTGGACTGCGGTGCATGTTCTCGGCGAGATAGTCAGCTGAAGTTGCTACCCGAGCTTGTTGAGCGTCGCGTTCTTCGCTGATTCCGGCAATGACCCGACCCGCATAGACGGGGGAGTCTTTGTACCACTCGAATGCCTTCTTATAGATGGCACCGATTTTTTCAATTTTGTCTCGTTCAGTGACCAGCATGAAATGCCATCCTTGAACGTTTGAACCGGTTGGGGCCTGGATAGCGGACTCGACGCATTCCCGTAACAGGTCGTCTGACACCGGACGGTCGAAGTCGAGTCGTTTTCGTACCGCTCGGGTGGTTTTTAAAAGTTCGTCGGCAGAAAGTCCAAGATTTGTCATGAACGGACACTAGTCATCGAGCCGTGTAAATGCTTTTGGGAGCGGTTATGAAGGATCAGATGGCGTCAAACCACTGAGAATCTCGTCGATAGCTGTCAGGACCTCTTTAGCGGCGACGAGACGCCCCACGTCACCCTCAACTGCTATCAAGCCCTCTTGAAGCGCTGTTAGAGCGCTCAGAGAGCCCTGACGCAACGCATCAGTCGTATCGGTGGCCTGTCGCAGCGTTATATCAGCAGAGTCCACCTCACGGCTTACCGANNCCCCTCCATCAGCGAGGACAATGCAGTGGGAAGATTTNTCTGACACATAAGCCACANATANNTNNGTATCTNCNACATCNAGNTGTNNNAACGCANNGTTGGCTGCTGCNTACCACTCNTCACTGAGAAACTCCACGGAACTGAGCCTACGCTNCNNGTTGTGCCTATCGACCCCATCGATGACCTCCCTCATCAACGAGGAGGATCTGTTGTTGAACAGTGGCAGTTCGACTTTTGGTCACCAGCCCATGATCTCGGTGGATGGACACACTTCACGTACGACTCGGCGTCACGGTCTGGGTGGTATGTCACAGCACTCATTGGTGTTCACCGCCCACTGGTGCTTGTCGTCGATCCGAAAATTCAGATTCGTGAGCTAAGTCAATACTTGGAGTTCCGAGCTGAAGGCATATGGGCCCAACATGTCTGCGAAACACCGTTGGAACATTGGAGCGTTGGCCTGGAGGCTTTCGGTGTCTCGCTGGAAACAGTTGAAGATGCCATGGGTGACCAATGGGGAGATCGCACTGGCGTTGGTCTTGACCTCGAATGGGAACGAGTCAACAACCCAGAACCAACCGATGCCGGGTTCCGCCAGCGGTGCTCAGTTGCCGGCGAAGTACTAATCGATCAAGAAGTTATTGATCTCAATGTTGAGGGGTGGCGCAGCAGAAGCTGGGGTAGCACCCTTGGTCTAGTCGACAGGCCTACTGGCAGCTGTATCCCCATCCGCGTCGGCACTACCGTCCTGACCGTTGAACCCGATTTCTCAGGCCAACGTTGGCGAGGCCATCTTTCTGAGTGAATTGACTGTCGTTTGGCCCGTAGGCTGTAGGCGTGAACTTTCCCGATCGTCGGTTGCGCCGCCTACGCCAGACTCCATCGTTGCGTCGACTTGTCGCTGAAACTCGCGTGGCCGTAGATGATCTAATCGCCCCTCTGTTCGTTCGAGAAGACGTTGATGAACCGCAACCAATTACGTCGCTGCCAGGGATCATGCAGCACACACAGGAGTCTCTCCGAGCTGAGGTAAAGGAACTTGTAGGACTGGGAGTTCCAGGTGTGGTCCTATTTGGATTGCCGACCCGAAAAGATTCGACAGGTTCCGAGGCCTGGAATCCCGATGGAGTCGTCCAAGTTGCATTAAAAAACCTTCGAGATGACCATGGCGACAGCATCGTCACTATCGCAGATCTATGCGTCGACGAGTACACCGACCATGGGCACTGCGGAGTTCTCACCCCAGATGGGGGAGTTGATAACGATGCCACTTTAGAGCTCTACCAAAAAGTTGCCTTAGCTCAAGCTGAAGCTGGCGCTGACATGGTCGCCCCATCGGGGATGATGGATGGACAAGTGGGCGCTATCAGACAAGCATTGGATGCCAACGGCCACGAACTCCTTCCAATACTTGCCTATTCAGCAAAATTCGCTTCAGCTGAATATGGGCCGTTCCGAGAAGCGGTTGACGTCACCATCACAGGTGGCGGAAACCGAAAGAGTTACCAGCAAGACCCAGCGAACGGTCGAGAAGCTATGGAAGAAATTCGGCTGGATATCGCGGAAGGTGCAGACGTCGTCATGGTGAAGCCAGCACTCGCTTACCTAGACGTCATTGCCCAAGCACGAACCCAATTCGACGTACCACTCGCTGCCTATCACGTGTCAGGTGAATACGCGATGCTAAAAGCTGCAGCTCAAAACGGTTGGATCGACGGCCCATTGATGGCACTCGAACATCTCACCGCAATAAAAAGAGCCGGGGCAGACATCATTCTCACCTATCTCGCCCACGAAATGGCAGAAACACTCCAATAATCCAGCAACAATCACCCAAATCGTTCACCGTTTTGTTGCCCATTCGTTGCTCACCGATGGAAGAATAAGGCGGTGCCTATCGACCTAACTCGTCGTCTCACAGCGGAGTTCGTTGGAACCTTCTTTCTTCTGCTTGCCGTTGTCGGGTCCGGCATCATGGCAGAAAATCTCAGCGACGACGTAGGGATCCAGCTCTTAGCCAATAGTTTCGCAACAGCTGGAGCTTTAACCTGCCTCATTCTTACCTTTGGACGAGTGTCAGGTGCCCAATTCAACCCGGTAGTTACCTTATGGGCTCGACTTGAAGGGGACCTCGACAACAAGACCGCCCTTAGCTACGTGGTCGTGCAAACAGCAGGCGGCATCCTGGGCGTCATTGCTGCCAACATCATTTTCGAACTGGACGCCATCTACTGGTCGACCAAGGACCGCTCAGATCCCTCCTTGTGGCTTTCAGAAATAATCGCGACCTTCGGCCTAGTGATGGTGATCATTGGGGTCGTACGATCACGTAAAGACCACTGGGTGGCGATCTCGGTTGCCGCCTACATTGCCGGGGCCTACTTCTTCACATCCTCAACAAGTTTCGCCAACCCAGCTGTCACCGTGGCCCGCACGTTCTCTGACACGTTCGCCGGGATCAACCCTGCCAATGCGCCGATGTTCATTCTGTGCCAATTCATTGGGTGCCTCTTAGCTGTCGCAGTAATGCGGGTGACTCACCCGAGATGACCAATACGCCTTCCGTCTTGTTTGTTTGTGTTCACAATGCTGGAAGAAGCCAAATGGCTGCGGCATTACTTCAACACCATTCGATGGGACGAATCAAAGTGAAATCCGCAGGCTCCGCGCCGGGTGAACAGATCAATCCGATAGCGGCGCAAGCGCTCCGAGAGTGGGGAATTGAGATCTCACAACTTGAACCCAAAAAACTTGATCCACTTGTTGTGGAGCAGTCTGATGTGGTTGTCACCATGGGATGTGGAGATGCATGCCCTGTATTCCCTGGTGTCAGGTACGAAGACTGGCCGCTGGAAGACCCGGCAGGTCAAGCAATCGAATTTGTTCGTCGAGTGAGAGACCAAATTGATCTCAAGGTCCGGACGTTGGTTTCTGAGCTGCTTGATTAAGTAGTGGCACGCAGATCAAAAGCGATTTTGATCAGACCTCGAGGGCCTGCCTGAGCTGCGTGCTCGATAGCAGTCCGATATTCCGACAGTGGGTACAGCTCACTCACCAGTCGCCCCAGGTCAAACTCCGCGACCATTTCGGTAGCTAATTCAAAGGTGTGGCTATCGCCGTGTCCATGTTCAGTGCCGTAGCAGTACGCGCCAACGAGCTCGGTTTCCCTGTGCCACAAAGCCGTAAGATTCATGTCAACCTGGTTTGGCATACCTAATAGCACTACACGCCCACGTGGCCGAGTAAAAGCAATGGCATCAGTCAACGAGTTCGACGACCCGACAGCGTCGATGAGCACATCAACACCAGACCCCAATGTTGACCCGATGACACGAGTTCCTGCTGCTCTGCGAATAGCTCTACCAAGCTCGTCGGGCACAACTGTGAGATCCGCGCCGAGAAGACGTGCTGTTTTGTGTTGGTGCGGGTATCGGGCCGCGACCACAATTGCGTCAACCTTGGTGAACTTACGTAACGCTGCAATAGCTGTGAGACCCATCGTCCCGGCGCCGATCACTGCAACGGTTCCACCGTCAGGAACGTTGCCTCGTAGCGCTGCGTGAATGCCGGCGGCAGCTGGTTCGATCATTACAGCTGCCTCATCAGTCAACTCGTCGGCGACCGGGTGAAGTTGGCTTTCATGGGCAGCAAAGATCTCTGACCAACCGCCACCTGTGCTGGCGCAAGAGCCAGTCTGCAACCCGGGTTCGAGAGTGCCTGACGCCAGATGCCCGTAGTCGTTACCGTCAGCTTGAGCAGCACCAGGCCAAGCGGGCACCTCACCTCGAGTTTCGGGCCCAAGAACAGGTTCAAGCACAACCCGAGTCCCGTCAGCTGTTTCGCCCACTACTTCATGACCGGGAATGAAAGGGAAAGAAACTAATGCTTCGAAATAGCGCGAGGCATGACCGTCAATGGTTGCTAGATCTGAGCCGCAGATACCCGCCAGACGAGTCGTGACGTGTTCCCATCCGTCTCCGGGAAGTTCAGGTGGGTCAATTTGAGTTAATTTCAACGGTCCAACAGATGCACCCGCGCCGGGTTTGAGACGTGACGCCGCCATGGCAGCGACGTAACGAACCTCTTTGCGAGAAAATTGGAGAGCATCCATTAGTAGGGAAGGTACTTCTTCGGATTCCGTAACACATGATCGATCCGCATCTCAAAATGCAGATGAGGACCGGTGGATAAACCAGATGAACCAACATCACCGATTCGTTGACCTTGACGGACTGTTTCGCCGTACTTGACACGAATTTTGTTGAGGTGGGCATACAAGGTGCTGAAACCATCACCATGGTTCAGCACGATCACGCGCCCGAAGTCTTTCATGTAGGTAGCTGTTTCAACCACTCCTTGGTGAGCAGCCCAGACCGGACTTCCCCGGTCAGCATCGAAGTCAGTGCCGTAGTGCATTCGCATCTTCCTCAAGATCGGATGCCACCGGCGGCCCCATCCTGAAGTAATTGGGGCTGGAGAAGGAAGAATGATCGTCTCGGGGGTAATGCTGTCAGAGTCCCACTCGATTTCTTGTGCCTGGATTGCTACCAATTCGGCTCGCAGTCCACGAATCGCTGCATCCAGATCGGCTTCAGACTCTTCGATGTTCTCGAGTTGATTGCCTAAGGCAACGATCTCATCGCGAAGTGTTTCGCGAAGTTCGGCTTGGTTGGCCTGGCTACGTTCGAGTTCCTGCAGCAACAGAACCAGCACCGAAGGTCCTTCGAAATCTTGTTGGGGTGGGTCCCACGTGTCCGAAGGCTGGAAGATTGCGGCTGGCGTAATCATTCCTACACCGTCGAGGTCGCCTCTGGTTGCCGCCCCGAGGAGAACGTCTTTTGGTGGATCGACAGGCTTCGGAGTTCGGATCGGATCAGATTCTTCTGGAGCAGTGTAGGTGCGCACTACTTTTTCGAATGCTTTGTCCAGCACAGTTTCTGATTGTTGCCGGTCGAGAAGAATTTGAGTTTCGATTACGCCGAAGCTTGCGAAGATCCGATTGGCTTCATCGCGTACGGCATCCATTCGTGTTTGTTGGGCTTTTACCTTTATGTCGATGTCGATGAGGTGTTCCAGGAGGTAGAAGTCGTCGACGTTCAAGTTATTGAGTTCTTGTTCTAGGAGCGTTTCGATGTCGACATCGGCGATCAACGGAACATCTTCATTAGCTGCTGCTGGAAGCGCGCTGGATCCGACAGCTATGGCCGCGACGAACATGAAAATGGCGAAACTTCGTCTCAAGTGCCTAAGAACCTTCTGCAGTCCAGCGATCTAGTGAATTACCTAAAAGGGTACTTGTTGGTTGGCCAGTATGTAGATCGTCTAGCCGAGGGTCGGACCAGCCGCTTTTTCGGTCACTTCCGACGAAATTGTATGTATAAAGTCACCGATGGGTACGTCGCGCTGCACCTCACCACCTCGCGGGTTGACTCCCGCGGTGTCGTTCTCAACATCTGCATCACCGACTACTAAAATATATGGCAACTTCTCAAGCTTGCCTTTTCTGATGCGAGCTCCGAGAGGCTCGTCAGCTTCGACCATCTCTGCTCGAAGCCCTTCCGATTGAAGACGCGCAACGATCTCTGCCGCGAAGGAATCATGATCTGCACGGACACCCAGTACCTGCACTTGTACTGGCGATAACCATGTTGGAAACGCTCCACTGTAGTGCTCTATCAGCACACCAAAGAAGCGTTCAATTGATCCGAACAGTGCTCTGTGCAACATGATCGGCTGGTGACGCTCACCGTCTGCCCCCACGTACTGAAGATCAAATCGCTCAGGAAGATTGAAATCACATTGAATAGTAGAAAGCTGCCAGGACCTTCCGATCGCGTCCTTCACGTCGATATCAATTTTGGGTCCATAAAAAGCGGCGTCACCATCTTTCACCGCATACTCCAACCCATGACGTTCGAGAGCTTCTTTCAATGCCGCAGTTGCCTCGTCCCAAATATCGTCGGATCCGACATACTTTTCCGGATCTTTCGTAGACAAGTTGAAAGTAAATTCGTCAAAACCGAATGCTCGTAGCACCGACAGAACGAAATCCAGGAGGGACGCGATCTCGTCCGCCAGCTGTTCGGGAGCGACGTACAGATGACTGTCATCTTGGGTGAAACCCCGAATTCGCATCAACCCGTGGAGCGTNCCTGAGCGTTCGTAACGGTANACAGTGCCGAGTTCAAANAAGCGCAACGGCANTTCTTTGTAGCTGCGNTGCCCGTGACCGAAAATCAGGCAGTGCATCGGACAGTTCATAGGTTTTGGGTAATAGGTCCCGTTATCCATTTCCATCGGNGGGTACATNCCGTCGGCATAAAANTCGAGATGACCCGAAGTCTGAAACAGGCGTTCGTTCGCTAAATGAGGGGTGTANACGAACTGGTAGCCACCCTCTTCGTGACGTTGACGGCTGTAATCCTCCATAATTTTGCGAATAATCGCACCCTTGGGATGCCAGACCGCTAAACCGCCACCGAGTTCTGATGGGAAACTCAACAAGTCCAGATCNGACGCAAGNTTCCTNTGNTCCCTTTTCGCCGCTTCCTCAAGTCGNTCCANGTGNGCTTTGAGATCTTTCTTNGANGCCCACGCAGTCCCGTAAATTCNTTGGAGCATTTGACGGGTTTCGTCNCCACGCCAATATGCGCCGGCNACTCGCATCAGTTCGAAATGACCCAAATATCCAGTGTCGGGGACATGNGGACCTCGACATANATCCACGAACTCGTCGGTGTTTCGATATGTAGTAATTACCCCATCGTNGGGACCCGACATTGGGTCATCNGCTTCACCGTCGAGNATNTCAAGTTTGTAAGGATGATCAGCGAACAAACGGTTTGCCTCNTCNCGTTCCACNTCGCTGCGNANGAAAGGCTGCTTNCGNNCGACNATCTCTTTCATCTTCGAAGAGATCTNTTCGAGGTCCTCATCGCTGAATGTTTGGCCATCAGGTAAATCGAAGTCGTAATAGAAACCGTCTTCAATGGGGGGTCCGATACTAAAGGTCGCTCCCGGATATAACGCAAGCACCGCCTGGGCTAGNACATGNGCAGTNGANTGACGNAAGACCTCTAAACCTTCATCTGAGGCCGGGAAGACCAAGGTGACANTNGCNCCATCGGGGAGTGGCTGGTTGAGGTCGAGTTGNGTGCCGTCGGCNACAGCGATGAGTGCGTCTTTCGCGGCTCGTCCCCCCAATTGGTCNGCAAGATCAGCNCCAGTTGCGTCTGGANCGAGCACCCGTTCAGTGCCGTCTGGAAGAACGATTGTTACGTCGGAACTCATATCCACAAATCGTACGGGGTTCTGAGCACTGACCCTGANGTATTAACCGACAGTGCCGCCTGAATTCCCGAANCCGAAAACGATATTCAGNGTTAAAATCAGCAGCCCGATCCCTATAAACACCCAAATCTGGTCGGCGCGTTCAAAGGACCGGAACTTTTCCATTGGCTTCCATTGCGCGGCAGGATCTTTAAGAACCTTCTCATTTACTTTGCGCGTGTCACCATCGGACATNGTTACCCCCGGGGGATGNACCCACAGCATGACAGCCAAANAGGTCCACTACCAACATGNTNGAAGCGAAATTTTCTNNANAGGNCAGAAAATCNGCNANNAGGCTAGGACGGCTTCTGGGCCNAGAAGNACCCGCAACTCTCCNGCTAATCCGTTACTTGGATCAACTCGAAANCTGTCAGGTAGCTGNACTGTTTGTTTGCCAAGGTGCAAAAAGACTGCTGTGTCACCGGGGTGTTGTGAAAGCAATTCTTTTAGTGCGTCAACAAGTTTGTCGCTGATCTGATGAGAGGGCACAGTCAGACGTAACTCTGATGGCCCCTTTGCCGGTTCGAAGTAGTTGAGCCTGTTTGCGATGAACTTTGGTTCNTCATCTCGCGTATCGATCCTTCCACCTACCAACAGCACAGCGTCGTCATCGAGCTGATGGCCGTATTCGGCCATTGTTCTAGGGAACACGGTTACCTCTATGGAGCTTTGAAGATCCTCAAGATCGAACACNGCCATCGCGTCACCGCCGCGAGTGAACTTGCGTTGCAGATTCGAGACGACCCCGCCGAGNGTGATNAANGGATCCCGACCATCTTCGTAGGNAGGTTGACTANCCGCATCAGCAATAGCGCAGTCGGTAGCNCGTCTCAGNGAAGCATCNACGCCNTANAGGGGATGACTTGAGACATAAAGGCCAAGCATNTCTTTCTCCCANGCCAGCTTNGTCTTTTCGTCAACTTCGTCTTCNGGGACGTCGACCCGNTCATCAAACCCACCCGAACTNTCNTCTAGTTCCCCAAACAAGGTCTGAATTCCCATGTCTGCTTCGCGACGNCGATTGANGACTTGGTCCACGATCTGTTCGGCGACCAACAAGAGCCCTTGGCGTGAATGGCCACATGATTCGAAGGCCCCAGCCTTAATGAGAGCCTCTAGGGAGCGTTTATTTAACACCGAGATGGGGACTCGGTCGCAGAAGTCGTAAAAGTCTTCGTACGCCCCGTTGGCTGCTCGCTCTTCAACGATCGGACTTACAACTCCCTCACCGACNTTGCGCACTGCNGATAGGCCAAAGGGAATTCGNCCNTCTCGAGAGGAGAAATCAACTTCGCTGCGGTTGACATCGGGGACCTCGACCACGATNCCTGCTTGGCGNCAGTCNTTNAGGTACATACCCGCTTTGTCCAAGTTATGTTTCACNCCNGTGAGAACTGCTGCCATGAATTCGACNCGATGGTTCGCCTTNAAAAANGCGGTNTGATATGAGATCAAGCCGTACCCGAAGGCATGACTTTTGTTGAACGCGTAATCCGCGAATGGTTCGATGATGTCGAACAGGCGGGTACCGAGGTCCTCNGCGTAGCCGGTTGCCACTGTGCCTTCAACNAATTTGACCCGTTGTTNGGCAATGAGTNCCCGNTCTTTCTTTCCGCACGCTTTCCGGAGGTCNTCTGCTTCAGCCAAGGTGTACCCGGCGATNCGTTGAGCTACACGCATNACTGATTCTTGGTAAATCATCAGGCCGTACGTNTCGTCCAGTATTTCGCCCAAATCTTCGTGNGGTAAATCCAGGGGNTTTCGTCCGTTTTTTCGATCGGCGTAATCGTTNTGCATGTTGGCTGCCATCGGCCCGGGGCGGTACAAGGCAACCAGAGCAGCGACGTCGTCAAATCCNGTTGGGGTGAGACTGCGCATCAAACTGCGCATCGGCGCGGACTCGAGTTGGAAAACTCCCAAGGAATCGCCGGCTTGCAGGAGTTTGAAAGTTTCTTTGTCATCGAGAGGGATNTGTTCGAGATCAATTTTGGTTNCAGTTGTGACTTCGATCAGTTTCAAAGCTTCGTCGATGATCGACAGTGTGCGTAATCCCAAGAAGTCCATCTTGAGCAGCCCGAGTTCTTCGACGCCGTTCATCTCGAATTGGGTAACGACTGGTGCGTCTTGNGGGTCAACTCCGGATTCTGGTTTTCGTTGAATCGGTAAGTACTCGGTTAACGGGTCCCGGGTGATGACGACAGCCGCAGCATGAATTGAATCTTGGCGACGGAGACCTTCTAGGCCCTTGGCGACATCGACGACTTTTTTGACATCAGGATCCGAGCCGTACATTTGGCGGAGTTCTGATGCCGCTTTGTANCCATCGACATACTGTTCTTCTTGGTCGAAACAAGCCCATAGCGGGGTATCGCGGCCCATTACTAGCGGCGGCATNGCNTTCGCTACTTTGTCGCCAACGGCATAGGGGTAGCCGAGAACTCGAGCTGCATCCCGAACAGCTGCTCGAGCTTTGATAGTCGAGAAGGTGATGATTTGTGCCACNTGNTCACGGCCNTAGGTTTCGGCGGTGTAGCGAATCATTTCGTCCCGGTGNCGGTCGTCGAAGTCCATGTCGATATCAGGCATNGANTTTCGGCCCGGGTTCAGGAAACGTTCAAAAAGCAGGTCGTATTTGATNGGGTCGAGNTCNGTGATTTGTAGGCAGTAAGCGACTGCGCATCCCGCAGCTGAGCCCCGTCCGGGACCGACCCGGATTCCGTTGTCGCGGGCATGACGGATGAGGTCCCATGTGATGAGGAAATACGCGGAGAANTCCATNTCGGCGATNACGCGNAGTTCGTACCCCAACCGGTCAACTATNTCGTCTGGTAGTTGCTTACCCCAACGCCGTTTTGCGCCNTCGAAAGCAAGNTGTTGGAGGTATTCGTTGTCGGTGGTGAACTGCGGTGGGAGAGGAAAGTGAGGTAAGGAGACGTTCCCGAATTCGATGTTGACGTCGGCGCGTTCAGCTATCCAAAGGGTGTTGTCGCAGCTTTCNGGTAGTTCATCGAAAAGGTCTCGCATTTCGTGTGCNGTTTTCAGATAATGCTGNTCACCGTGGAATTTGAACCGATCGGGATCNCTCATTTGTGAACCGGTNTGGACGCATAANAGAGCATCGTGCGAAATAGCGTCGTGTTGGTGTGTGTAATGGGCATCGTTCGTCGCGAGTAGTGGCGCTTTTAACGTTCGTGCTATTTCAAGGAGTTGAGGGTTGCATTGACGTTGTTCGGGTATTTCGTGGTCCTGTAGTTCGACGAACAAGTTGTCGCGTCCGAAGATGTCTTGTAAACGTGCTGCCCTGTCAAGGGCTTGCTGATAGTTGCCTCTAAGAAGTGCTTGTTGTACGACGCTGCCCAAACAACCCGTTGTAGCTATGAGACCTTCGCTGTGTTGTTCGAACAGTTCCCAGTCCATTCGAGGCTTGTAGTAGTAGCCCTCGAGAAATGCTCGACTCGACAGTTGGAGCAGGTTGCGGTATCCGGTGTTGTTCTCCGCGAGCAATGTGAGGTGGTAATACAGCTTGGCTCCGTCGTCGGTGTCACCACCGGAGTCGTCCATTCGTCTGCCTCGGCGCGCCGGACGTTCTTCTCGGCTTTCCAAAGCCATATAGGCCTCAGTGCCGATCACGGGTTTGATGCCGTGTTGGTTGCACCCTTTGTAGAAGTCAAGGACGCCGTACATGTTGCCGTGATCGGTGATCCCTAAGGCCGGTTGTCCATCATTTACAGCGGCAGCCACGGCATCTGGTATTCGTGCTGCTCCATCGAGCATGGAAAACTCTGTGTGAGTGTGGAGATGAACGAACGAGCGGGTCATGTCAGATGGTTCAGTTGGATTCGTAGGTGGTTCTATTGGCACCGCATGGCACCATGGAAGGAATCTAGTCCGACGGAGTCTGTACCAATCGCATGACTGACACCAATCCTTCAGCTCAGCTCAACGCTGTTTTGGTTGAGGAAGATCCAACTGAGGGCCTATGGCACCTCGTGGACTCCGGATGGGCCGATGAGTACCTACCTGAATTGCCTGCGCTTCGTTTGGAACAAGACCCCATTCATCGACACAAAGACGTTTTGACGCACACCATCGCGGTCACAAGTCAAAGTCCTCCAAGGCTGAGAGTTCGCTTAGCCGCGTTATTTCATGATGTCGGAAAACCCCGAACTCGATCCTACGAACATGGGGGCGTCACCTTTCGTCACCATGAAGCGGTCGGTGCCCGCATGACTCGCAAACGCATGCCGAAATTGGGATACCAGGAAGACTTAACCACCGATGTAGCGCAACTGGTGTTTCTTTCGGGCCGCTTTAAGGGCTACACAGACGGGTGGAGCGACAGCGCTGTGCGTCGTTATGCCCGAGACGGAGGAGCGCTTCTCGGAGATCTCAACGATCTTGTTCGCAGTGACTGCACGTCGCGGAACCCGCGTCGCGTCACAGCTCTGCATGAAGCCCTGAATGATCTGGAACGACGAATAGCCGAATTAGCGCGAGAGGAAGCGATCAAGGCTGAGCGCCCCGAAGTAGACGGGGATCGTGTTATCGCTCATCTGGGTATCGAACCGGGTCCAGTAGTGGGGCGAGCTTTAAGATTTTTGCTCGAACTGAAACGTGCTGAAGGTGACTTGGGTGAGACGGCAGTGCTGGAACGACTCGATGTTTGGTGGGCTGAACAACACAAATAGAGTCGAGTCAGGTTTGGCCTGCAAGCTTGCGGTTTTTGACCTTTGCTTTGACGTAGTCACGATTCATAAATGCGATGAAATCAAGACTGATCTCCTTTGGGCACGCTTCGTGGCATTCACCATGATTGGTGCACGAACCAAAGAACGATTCCATTGTTTCGACCATACTTTCGGTTCGTTCGAACCGTTGCGGCTGGCCTTGAGGAATGAGGTTGAGATGCGCCAGTTTGGCCGAAGTGAACAGTTGCGCTGCCGAATTGGGGCAGGCCGCGACGCACGCCCCACATCCAATGCATGCAGCAGCATCAAACGAAGTGTCAGCGGCTTCTTTCGGTACTGGGGTCAGGTTGGCGTCTGAAGCCGCACCAGTATTCACAGAGATATAACCGCCAGCTTCGATAATTCGATCGAAAGAACTCCGGTCAACGACCAAATCTCGCACCACTGGAAACGCTCGAGCTCTGAAAGGTTCAACCACGATGGTGTCCCCGTCTTGGAACTTACGCATGTGCAACTGGCAAGTAGTTGTTGCTTTTGCGTGACCGTGGGCTTGACCATTGATCATGAGACTGCAGGTGCCGCAGATGCCTTCTCGACAGTCATGGTCGAACTCGATTGGAACTTCGCCGTTTTCGATAAGTTGCTCATTGATGATGTCCAACATTTCGAGAAACGACATATCTTCGCTGATTTGTTCGGCCGTGTAGGTTTCAAAATGGCCGGACTCATCTGGGCCGTTTTGCCGCCAGACTTGAAGCGTAAGGTTGAGCTCTTTGCTCACTTGTAGCTCCTTTGGGTGAGGGCAACGTTTTCGAATACGAGTTCTTCTTTATGGCGGGTTTGAACTGAATCTGTTCCGTTCCATTCCCAAGCTGCAACATGAGCGAAGTTTTCGTCATCACGTTGAGCTTCACCTTCTTCGGTTTGATGTTCGGCCCGGAAATGCCCTCCACAGCTTTCTTCGCGATCAAGTGCGTCGCGGGCCATGAGCTTTGCGAGTTCAAAGAAGTCAGCTACACGACCTGCCTTTTCTAAGCTTGAGTTCAACGTCGTCGCTGATCCTGGTAAACGAAGGTCTTTCCAGAATTCTTCCTCTAGGGCAGGAATTTCACTTAACGCCTTTTCGAGACCCTCTTTAGTTCTTTCCATGCCGATGTAATCCCACACGATTTTTCCTAGCTCTCTATGGAACCAATCCACAGAACGCGTGCCGCCAATTGACATGAATTGGTCAACTTGGTTTGCGACGGCCGCCTCGGCCTCAACGAAGACGGGGTCGTCTGTTGGTACGACTGATTCGCCAAGTCTTCCGGCCAGGTCATCGCCAATGGTGTATGGGAGAACGAAATACCCATCAGCGAGGCCTTGCATCAGCGCGGATGCGCCCAATCGGTTAGCGCCGTGATCGGAGAAGTTGGCTTCGCCGATGGAATAGCAGCCCGGAATCGTGGTCATCAGGTTGTAGTCAACCCATACACCGCCCATTGTGTAGTGAATTGCGGGGTAGATACGCATGGGAACCTGGTAGGGGTTCTCACCGGCGATGTTTGCGTACATGTCGAAGAGGTTGCCGTATTTAGCGCGGACAACATCCTCGCCGTCACGTTCGATCACCGCTGCGAAGTCGAGGTAGACACCGTTCTTAAGAGCCCCGACGCCTTTGCCCTGATCGACAACTGTCTTTGCGTTTCTCGAAGCGACATCTCTGGGGACAAGGTTGCCAAAGGCTGGGTATTTACGCTCGAGGTAGTAATCCCGTTCACTTTCGGGAATTTCATCAGGTGAGCGAGCGTCGTCAAATGCATCAGGCACCCAAATACGCCCGTCGTTTCGCAGCGATTCCGACATCAAAGTGAGCTTGGATTGAAACTCGTCGCTCGCCGGTATGCATGTTGGGTGGATTTGGGTGTAACAGGGGTTGGCGAAGAATGCGCCTTTGCGGTGAGCGCGCCATGCAGCGGTCACGTTGCATGCCATTGCATTCGTGGAGAGGTAGTAGACGTTGCCGTAACCACCGGTTGCTAATACGACGGCATGACCCGAGTGGCTTACTACTTCTCCGCTAATGAGGTCCCGTGTGACGATGCCACACGCTCTGCCGTCTTTAAGAACGACATCAAGTAATTCCGTTCTGGTGTGTAACTCCACACCCCCAGCAGCAACCTGTTTCGCGAGTGCTTGGTAGGCGCCCAATAAAAGTTGCTGTCCCGTTTGCCCACGGGCGTAGAAAGTTCTACTGACCTGCGCCCCGCCGAAGGAACGATTGTCTAAAAGGCCGCCGTATTCGCGAGCGAAGGGAACGCCCTGCGCCGCCGCCTGGTCAATGATGTTGACCGAAACTTCCGCCAGGCGATGAACATTTGCCTCTCGACTTCGATAATCCCCGCCCTTCACCGTGTCATAAAAGAGCCGGTGCACAGAGTCGCCATCGTTGGTGTAGTTCTTCGCACCGTTGATACCGCCTTGTGCCGCTATCGAATGAGCACGCCGCGGCGAATCATGGAATGTGAAGGCTTTTACCCTGTAACCAAGTTCACTCAGAGAGGCCGCAGCTGATGCCCCAGCCAACCCCGTACCAACGACAATGATTTCGAAGCGCCGTTTGTTATTGGGGTTAACTAATTTCGATGAGAACTTATGGTTTTCCCATTTTTCTGCGATTGAACCCTCGGGGATCTTCGAATCAAGAATTGTCATCAGTGCTTCTCCGCTTCGTGCTCTAGACAGGCCACGTCGCCGACCTCACATTTTCTGTTGTCGTCGTCAATAAGACCGGCAGTAACTAAGACCGGGAAACTGAGATTGCCGACAAGGATCATTCCAGCAACAAGTTTTGCCAGAGTGCGGCGAAGCTCGTTGTACTTCGGATTGTTGATACCCAAACTTTGAAAGAGACTCCATGTGCCATGAAATATGTGTATCGCCAGTGCCACATTTGCAACGACATAAATGATTGCCACCGGCAAGCTCGAAAGACTGGCAACCACATTGTGGTACGGGTCGCCTAGAACGTAGTCATCTCCTAGCCACCAACCCCAAGTCAGATCTGCGAGATGGAATAAGAGATAGAGGAGAACAATAGGCCCGGTCCACCGCATAGTTCTGCTGGCATAGTTGGCAGCGACGTAGTCTCGTTTGCTGCCATATTTTTTTTCTCCTCCAACGAAGTCTGCCTTGTCGCTTGCTTTTCGACTTCGCTCTTTCAGGGAGTAGGCCGAATGGATATGCAACAGAAACATTCCAGCCAAACCAAGTCGCAAAACCCAGAGAAGGAAAGTTCTTGGAAAGAGGCCTCCGCCGAGACCTCTCAGGGTTTCCGCGTATTCGTGTAACTGAACTGGGCCTTCGTAAATATGAAAGTTGCCAATCATGTGCACAATCACGAAACCGAGCAACCCGATCCCAGTTAACGCCATCACCCATTTCCGGCCGATGGAGGATTGATAGATATTCAAAGGGAATGGCAACTGCCATTTCCGTCGAAAAATCGGAGTCGAACCTTGTGGGTTCGTGGCTGTGGCCGCCATGGCCAACCTCCTAAAGGACAAACGTGCTCCCGAAACCGTATAGGTACAGACGGCCAAATGCAGAACTCGTTAGCAAACCTTTACTTGATACCTATTTATCGCGTGGACATCAGGTCCCCGTAATTCGAGTGCCAGAGTCGCGGTTCCTCGATTCTTTGCCACCAAAAAAGTTTCAGCGACCTTCGTTACGCTGTCCGGTTCGAAGTCTCCGGTGAAGCTCCAACGCTTGGTATCCAGTCCGGGGGCGCGCCACTCTATTGTCAAAGTCGCAGGCTCAATGCGGTGTCTGAGATCTGAGACAACGTGTATTACGCACTTGTTCTTACCGATAGCCATTTCGTCATCATGGAGGTCGGCGACCACAATTACCGGGCGGTTGGCTGCACTCAACGTGTCCCAAGCTTTCTTGGGTTTGCGACGGTGATCCAAAATTGAGCAACTTACATACGGCAGCGCATCAGCGAAAAGAAACTGGCAAAACCCCCCAGCGGGTTTGTATTTCAGTGTTCTCAATATTTCGATGGTGTGGCGAATCACTTCTGCTTGCCGGATCTGGCTGCGTCGAACCCAGTCAGCCCAAGTGGCTTCGCCATGCATAGGTGCAGAGCGTTCAATCAACGCCAACTGAGCACCAAACTTCTCTGACAACACCTCCTTGTTCACGTCTGGGAAATTCATCGCTTCGCTAGCAACCGCCATTTCCTCATCATCAGGAACCGATTGCGCGCCGAACTCAGAAACAAATCGTAAAAGCCTCGGCACCCGCAGGCCCAATTTCGCTAAATCCGAAATTTTTCCATGCCGCCAACCAAACCAAAGGTGAGAGTCAGTTCCGTCGAGTTGGGGGAAATGCGGGGGGACACCCGAATGTGCAATGGCAGGTCTCGTCGGGTCTACCTTCTCGAAAGAACGTTTCACTGATCGATCAAGAATTGAACGATTCCACGACGGGAGCTGATGACCCAAAGAGGTCAAAGATCCGTAAGTGCCGTTGCCGCCAGCATCGTTGAGTCGCCTCGGCTGATGGTCATAACTGAAGGGCTCGTTGTGTCCGTTCCAAAGAACAATCGAAGGATGGTGCCCGAACTGGTGAACAAGCGCCATAGTTTGCCGGACGGCTTGCGTTCGTATAGACCGAGAATGACCCCATTGAAGAGGAAAATCTTGGAAGATGAGCATCCCGAGCTTGTCTGCTTCCTCGTAAAGGTGAGGGTGAGCGACGTGGCCGTTGACTCGCACTAGATCGAGGCCGGCGTTCTTAGCTAGGACTAAGTCACGTCGGTAATCGTCTTGCGAAATCGTTGACAAGTCCGCGTTGCACGGACCGAAGTTGGTTCCTTTCAGAAAGATCTGCTCCCCGTTAACTGAAGCAATCCAGTTTCTGAGTTCAAAGTTCCTAAATCCTGTGCGGCGAGTCTTGCTGTCGCTAGATACCCCATCCAAGTTCACCGTTACCCGCACGTCATAAAGAGGTTGAGTGCCCAGAGCTGAGGGCCACCACAGATCCGGTTTCTCCACTGCCACGTGCCATTCAATCTCATTACGCCCGCGAGCCAACACGATGTCTTGCGTGTGCTCAATGGGATCGTCGTTTCGGACAATATGCGTCAGAACTTCAACCTTCGTAGTTTTGGCACTATCAAGCACTCCACCGAGTCGAAGGATCGCTCGGTCATCGTCTGCTTCGAGGACCAAAATTCTGAGACCATCGATCTTGATCGGGCCGGTCTCTTCAATGCGAACATCTCGCCACAAGCCACCCGGATTCAAATTCTGATCAAGACTGTCTGAATGCTGTAGAACTCCCGTGATGTTGCGCTTTTCATTGCGATCAGAGGGGGTTTCACAATTCGCCTCAATCGCCAGAAGATGCCGACTGGAGAACCTCGTTGCTTGCGTTATCTCAAAATTATGTTCGACGAAATACCCCTCGGTGTCTCCTAGATAGGCCCCATCGAACCAGACATCACCCTGGTAGCAAAGACCGTCGATAGCCAGCCAACGCCTGTGACCTTCGGCAAGATCACCTAGTTCGAAATGCCGGCGATACAAGACAGCGTCTCTGTCGGCAAGAACATCGCATGAACGCCAGACACCCGGAACCTCAATGTCCATCCAATCGCTGTCGTCCAGACCAATATCGCCCGCGCGGCGTCGCGTAGCTTCCTCAGCTGCACGGACTTTCCAAGTGCCCGACAGAGAGATCTCTCGTCCCGTATCTCGTAACTCACTCACTATCTTGCCGACCGTAGTGGCCTTAGCGACCCAAAGGGCGCCTCGGCGGTTAGGGTGCGGCCATGACTCAGCCAAGGAACCTCGGGGAACTGAAGAAGTCGGGATGGGTATCTCGACCAGTAAAAGAAGAAATGCGTCGAAACGCTGTCGCCCGTATAGCGGCGAGTGAACCGCTATTTGAAGGTGTAGTCGGCTACGAAAACACTGTCTTGCCTCAACTTGAGAACGCTGTACTTGCTGGCCACGACGTGATTTTTTTAGGAGAACGGGGTCAAGCGAAAACTCGAATGATTCGATCTTTGGTCAATCTGCTTGACGAATGGATGCCCTACATCGAAGGTTCAGAAATTTATGATGACCCATACAACCCGGTGTCGAAGCATGCAAAAGACCTCATCAAAAAACGTGGAGACAAAACCCCCCTCGCATGGGCACACCGAGACATTCGTTATGGAGAGAAGCTCGCCACCCCGGACACTTCAATCGCAGACCTCATTGGCGAAGTCGACCCAATAAAAGTCGCCGAAGGCAGATACCTTTCCGACGAACTCACCCTGCACTACGGGATGGTTCCCCGCACGAACCGAGGCATCTTCGCGATCAATGAACTACCAGACCTCGCGGAACGAATTCAGGTGGGCCTGCTAAACGTCCTCGAGGAACGCGATGTCCAAATTCGCGGCTACAAAGTGCAACTGCCACTTGACGTGTTGCTGGTCGCTTCAGCGAACCCCGAGGACTACACCAATAGAGGCCGGATGATCACACCGCTCAAGGACAGATTCGGAGCGCAAATTCGCACCCATTATCCCCTAGAAATCGACACCGAAATTGACATTGCCGAACAGGAAGCAGTACCTCTTGACGCCCCCGGACTATCCATAGTTGTTCCAGAATTCATGGCTGAAGTAATAGCGACCTTCAGCCACATATGCCGATCAAGCCCCCAGGTGAATCAACGATCCGGTGTCTCGGTCAGAATGACAGTCACTAACTACGAAACTCTTGCCGCGAACGCCACCCGCCGCGCCTTGCAAGCCAACGAAACCCATGTCGTACCGAGAGTCAGCGATCTCGACGCATTAATGGCTTCATCAAGTGGAAAAATCGAAATCGAATCCATAGAAGAAGGACGAGAAGGACAAATTGTCAAACAAATGTTGAATGCAGCCGTCCTCGAAGTCTTCAAGGGCCGCTTCTCACCCGAAGACCTCGTCGCCGTAGTCGACAGCTTTGACCAAGGCATAGTCGCCCATACGGGCGACGATGTGGGATCAGGAGAATACGCTGACCTACTCGCCGGCCACCCTGCTCTTGCCGAAGCCGCTGCCGAACTTACCGATTCATCTGACCCAGCAGAACTAGCCAGTGCCGTCGAACTCATCCTCGAAGGACTGCACCTATCTAAACGTCTCAACAAGGAAGCGCTCGGTGTGCGGGCCACCTACCGAGGTCGAGGCTGAACATCAATCCGAAATAGAACGAGTCACCATGGTGATCAGAAAAAGAAACAAAAAGCGAGAAGGAACACGCTTCCGATATTCAGCATGGGACGGCACCCAAGTTGGCTTTGAGTACGACGCCCAAGACCTATTCAAAGAACTAACCGACGATTTGCTGTACCACGGCGACCTCAACGCAGCCATGCGACGTTTGATGCAACAGGGCTTCGAAGACCGAGATGGCAACCGCATGCAAGGCCTACGCGACATGCTCGATCAACTCCGGGAACGCCGAGAAGAGATGTTGGACCAGTTTGACCTGGGTGGCATATACGACGAGATCAACGAAACTTTGGACGACGTCGTATCTGAGGAGCGAGATGCAATCGAAGATCATGTTGCTGACGCTGTTGACTCCGGCGATCAGCGAGCGGGTGACATAGCTGAAGCTTCCTCCGTCGACAAGAACCTCCAACTAGACATGCTCCCTCCGGACCTGGCAGGCAAAGTACGCGGCCTACAAAACTACGAGTTCGTTTCACCTGAAGCTCGAGAACAGTTCGAAGAACTCATTGAGCGTCTCAAGAAAGAAATCGCGCAAAGTCAGTTCGATCAAATGGCCGGAGCAATGGGGGAGATGCAGCCAGAAGACTTGTCACCGATGAAAGACATGATGTCTGAGCTCAATCAGATGATTGAGCAACGCAACAACGGCGAAGAGCCGGACTTCGAAGGCTTCATGGACCGGCACGGAGACTTCTTCCCAGAAAACCCCGAATCCCTAGACGAACTCCTCGAAATCATGGCCGAACGAATGGCAGCTATGCAGGCGATGATGAATTCGATGACCCCTGAACAACGCCAGCAATTACAGGAACTCTCCGCTGAATTAATGGACGATATGGATCTGCAATGGCAAACACAGCAACTTGCCCAACATCTCCAAGAAGCGTTCCCAGATATGAACTGGGACCGAAGCTATGAATTTGGCGGCAATGAGCAACTCAACATGCCGGAAGCCACTGACCTGATGCAGCAACTTGGGGATCTAGACGCACTTCAACAAATGCTGCAGAACGCCTCAAATCCAAGTGCTCTAGCCGAAGTAGACCCTCAACGAGTCGAAGAGCTTCTGGGAAATGAGTCAGCCGAAGCTTTGCAGCGACTCAGCGAAATGGCCCGAATGCTTGAGGAAAATGGTCTCGCCGAGAACAAAGAAGGTCGTCTCGAACTGACGCCACGCGCCCTAAGAGCCATAGGTCAGAACGCCCTCGGTGATTTATTCGACAAGTTGATGGACGACACAGTCGGCTCTCACAGAATCAACCGAACTGGAATCGGGCACGAACGAGCATACGAAACCAAGCCCTATGAATTCGGTGACAACTTCAACCTCAACATCGAACAGACTGTTCGTAACGCCATAAGCAGAACAGGTCGAGGCACCCCAGTTCGTCTAACTCCTGATGATTTTGAAATCGAACGAACCGAGATGACAACACGTGCATCTACCGTCCTCATGCTCGATCTTTCGTTGTCGATGCCAATGCGCGACAACTTTCTTCCGGCGAAGAAAGTAACGATGGCGTTGCATTCACTAATCAGCTCTCAATACCCCCGCGACTACCTAGGGCTCGTCGGTTTCGCAGAGTCAGCTTTCGAATTCAAGGCGCAGCAACTACCCGAAGTTTCTTGGGATTACGCGTACGGCACCAATATGCAACACGGGTTCATGATCGCCCGACGGCTCTTGGCCCGCCAAAGCGGCACCAAACAAATCATCATGATCACTGATGGTGAACCAACAGCGCATATTGGACCAAGCGGTCAACCGTACTTTAATTACCCACCCTCATCTGAAACGATTGAGTCAACTCTCAAAGAGGTTGCTAGAGCGACCAAAGAAGACATCCGGATAAACATTTTCATGCTGGACCCCAATAACTACCTCCGACAATTCGTCGAAAAAATGACACACATGAACGGCGGACGAGCGTTCTTCACAAGTCCCGACAACTTGGGTGACTACGTCCTTGTTGATTTCTTGGAACACAGAAGGCGTCTCTCTTCAACGGGACGATTCTGATGCGACAGGTGAGTGTCCCAAGGTCTGACTCTTCACAGGCTGTTCAGGAATACTAGATTCACGCCAATGAGTTCGACCGATCTCGCTCCCGACCGAATACGCAAGGGCGAACGTACGCGCACCAGAATCTTGGACGCTGCCGCTGATGTTCTTGCGCGTCGGGGATATGCGGCAGCAACGTTGACTGAGATCGCGTCCGTAGCGAAGATGCAAGCGGGCAGCCTCTACTACCACTTTGATTCAAAAGACGCGATCGTCGAAGAAGTAATGGCGGTCGGTCTGGATCACGCACGAGAAGCAATACGGGCGGCGCTGAAGGCTGTAGGCGAAGAAGCATCCGGTCACGACCGACTTATGGCTGCAGTGGTCGCCTACATCACCGCCATAACCCTTGACTCAGACTTCACTAAGGCAAACATCCGGTGCTACGAAGAGTCGCCAGAGGCAACGAGAGCGAACCTGGCGGTCCCACTGCGTGAATTTGCTAATGGCTGGGTGCGGTTGATCGAATCAGGCCAATTAGACGGCTCTCTGCGAAGCGACGTCGAAGCGCGAGTCGTCGCCCGCATGACGATTGCAGCGATGAACTCGGTAGTCGGATGGTGGCGGTTCGACGGCGAATTCCACATCGAACACGTGGCACATATGTTTGCGAGCACAGTGGTGGATGGACTTGCTACCGACAGTTAAAACAAACTGTTTGGAGGATCAGCTGTGAAATTCGATCTCTTCATGTATTGCACTATGGGCCGGCGAGAAGAACTTGAGTCGGGATTAGCAGGTCTCAATAATGACTACTACCAGCGGATGCTGGCCGAAATATCCGACATTGCCAAATATGCAGATCACAATGGATGGCACGGTCTAGGCCACCCAGAACATCACCTACAAATCGAAGGCTTCGAAACGTCCAACGATCTTGGATTGATGGCTTCATGGGTGGCGAATGCGACCGAACAGCTGCGAGTTATTTCCTGTGGCTTCGTTTCCACGACCCACAACCCGTTACGAGTAGCAGAACAAATCTCAACTCTGGATCACATGACCGGCGGGCGCCTGGGCGTAGGAATTGTTAGGGGCTACCAACATCGCTGGGTTGATCAGTTCAAAATTCGGCCGGACTTGTCCGCAGTAGGTCATTGGAATAAAGACACAGATGTTGATGAGTACAACAGAAGATATTTTGAGGAGTTTGTTGAGGTAGTGCTGACTGCACTGCAGAACCAGACCTTCAGCTATGAAGGAGAATTCTGGAAATTCCCGAACGACAATTTGAATCCACACCATCACAGCGTCTACTCCGACTATGGCGCAGGCATAGACCCAGACATGACTATCAATGAGATCGGTATAGCGCCCCGCCCGCTACAAGAACCGCACCCACCTCTATACGGAGGCTTCACAATGTCAATGAAGACGGCTGTGTTTTGGGCGAAATATGGAGGAACCCCGATTGTCTTGAGCGACAAACTCGATTTCTGTGAGGCGCTTTGGGAGACCTACCGAACTGAAGCAGCTCACTACGGTATCGAAAAACCGAAGGGCCACGAAGCAGCATGGGGAGGCATCACCGTCTGCGCACCTACAGACTTGGAGGCTCAACAGCAGTTTGAAGATATGGAATGGTTTTGGGATAAGTGGGCCCGTCAATTCGGCCAGGGGATGCCCCTGAAGTTGGTCGGAAGCCCAGACACGATCAGCAGACAAATTGAAGAGGCGCATAGCCGGCTTGGCTTCGACGAAATCTTCTTTCTAATTCCACAAGGCATTCATTCCAGCGATCAGATCATCGAATCGATGGATCTATTGACAGATCAGGTGATGCCCAGATTTGCCTAAAGCTCTTTCTGTGACCTTCCATCACGATGAGTGGCGGTAATTGGGGACAGTGGCTCTACCCTTGATAGTTCATGGCTGGATCTGACTCACTTCTGAAAAGGCCCACTTTCGCGAGCAGCGATAACAGCCTCGCGAAGTTTGTAGCCCGGCCGGTTCTACGCTTCGTAGATCGCGAAGTAGCGGGAGGCATCCTACTTTTAGTCGCAACCGCTATAGCACTGGTATGGGTAAACATAGGCTGGGAAGACAGTTACAACGACTTTTGGCATACCGAAATTGAGTTAGCGGTAGGGACCTGGCACCTTCCACACATGAGCGTCGGCCATTTCGTCAATGACGGATTGATGGCTCTGTTCTTCTTCGTCGTCGGCCTAGAGATAAAGAGAGAGATGGTTACTGGAGACCTGCGCTCTCCTCGTGCTGCAGCCCTGCCAGTTATCGGCGCTATGGGCGGAATGGTTGTACCTGCCCTGCTCTACGTAATGTTGAACACCTCTGGAGAGGCCTCAAGAGGTTGGGGAATTCCCATGGCTACCGACATAGCCTTCGCCATAGGAGTCGTCGCGCTGTTAGGCAGCCGAGTTTCACCGAAGATCAAACTCTTCTTGCTCACCCTGGCGATCGTGGACGACATCGGAGCAATTGCAGTCATCGCCATTTTTTATAGCAGCGACCTCAACACTGGGTGGCTAATCACCGCATCGGTCGGATTGATAGCGGTATGGATACTGCAACGTGTCCGAGTGTGGGCGATACCCGTCTACGCCGCCCTCGGTCTTTTCATCTGGTACGCGACCTTGGAGTCCGGCGTTCACGCAACTATTGCAGGGGTAGCGTTGGGGCTGCTGACTCCAGGCAGGCCCCTTCTTAACCGGCGTGACGCGCAACAAATCGTCGACGCTCTCCCGAGCGATGCAAATGTTGCCGAAGTCCGACACGCGTCGTTTTTGGCACAGGAATCAGTGCCTCTCACTGAACGACTGGAGAACATGCTCCACCCGTTCACTGCATTTATGATCATTCCGATTTTCGCACTAGCAAATGCGGGAATAAAACTGAGCGGTAACACCATTTCCGATGCCGCAACGAGCAACGTCACACTTGGAATCATGCTGGGTCTCGTTATTGGAAAACCACTAGGAATCACACTCTTCACCTGGTTCGCTACCCGCTTCGGATTAACCCTTCCAGAAGAAATAAACTGGCCGCAGTTCATCGGCATGGGATTCGCGGCAGGAATCGGATTTACAGTTTCAATCTTTGTAGGTGGACTTGCCTTCGAAAGTGAAGGCATCACCGACCTAGCCAAGATTGGTATCCTCGTTGCCTCCCTGATAGCCGCCGTGGCAGCGTTGCTGCTTCTTCGTTACGGAAAGCAGTCGGATCCCGCGGAATGATAGACGCAGTCTTATTTGACTTCGATGGTGTCATACGTCAGTGGGATGAATCCGACCTCTGGACCTTCGAAGCCGAGGCAAAAATAGAGGCAGGCACGATTTTCGCCACAGCGTTCTCCAAAGAACTACACGAGCCGTTAACGCGCGGCGAACTCACATGGGTCCAATGGCGAGACGAAACCGAACACAGATTAGTGAAAACCCACGGAACATTTATCCGTCCCATCGTCAAAAGATTCTTTGAATTTGAAGGTCGCGTCGACTTGGAAATGGTCGAACTCGTCAAACGACTACCGGATCGTCTTCGCCTCGGAGTTCTGACCAACAATCATGACCGGTTCGAGGACTACCTCCGAAGAGTCGGGCTTGAAGAACTGTTCGATGTCGTAATTAACACACACCGAATCGGCGTAGCTAAACCGCAACCACTCGCGTATCGCCACGCCGTTTCGCGTCTAGGGGTTGAACCCGCCAACTGTCTTTTCGTAGACGACCTCGAGACAAACGTTCATGGTGGAGCAGCTATAGGTCTTCAATGCCACCACTTCCAGAATCAAAGTGGCCTTGTTGCCTTCTTAAGAGAATTCGACATTGAACTAATCAGTCACCAGAAGTAGTTGCCCCCCGTGCAAGGGTTTCGTAGGCTTTTCCTCTGGTGCCGAAACGCACCTCGCCGTCTCGGACTCCGTCGGCCCGGACCGAAGCGGCATCTCCTACTAACCGGGCTGAACTGAGAGGACATCGTGACAGCGGTTCCGTATATCGCGCTAATTGCCTCAGCACTAGCGCTGTTACTTGCTTACTACTTCGCAAAGACAGTCATGAAGGCGGATGAGGGCACCGATCTCATGAAAGAGATCGGTCAAGCCATCCGAGAAGGAGCGATGGCGTTCCTTCGTCGGGAATACCAATGGGTCTCGGCTTTCGTGGTCGTAATGTTTGTGCTTCTTTTGGTAGTACCGATCGAAGGAAGACCATCGGCGTCGTTCGCTTATCTGATGGGCGCAGTGCTTTCTTCCATCGCAGGCTTTATTGGCATGCGAATCGCAACTGCAGCGAACACCAGAACAGCTAACGCTGCGCGTGAAGGTGCAGCCAAAGCTTTACCACTGGCATTCAAGGGTGGCGCTGTTATGGGCTTCACTGTCGCCGGACTAGCGCTACTCGGCATTTCGTTCAACTACCTCCTTTGGGTGACATGGCTGAGCGTCGACAATGCATTCCAAGTCGTGGCTGCATTTGGCCTTGGGGCAAGCTCTATTGCGCTGTTTGCTCGCATAGGCGGAGGTATCTACACCAAAGCGGCAGACGTCGGCGGTGATCTCGTCGGCAAAGTTGAAGCAGGCATACCCGAAGACGACCCTCGTAACCCGGCGACTATCGCGGATGCGGTCGGCGACAACGTTGGCGACGTCGCCGGCATGGGCGCCGACCTATTCGAGTCCTACGCGGGTTCAGTTGTCGCCCCCATCGTGTTGGTATCGCTCCTATTTTCAGGCGTGTTCATCCAAGGAGATGAACTGCAAGTATTCGGAGATCACGAATCTTTGTTGATGTACCCGATTCTCATCGGCGCCCTGGGAATGATCGCTTCGATTGTCGGAGCCTTGCTGACAAGAGGAAAAGAAGGACAGAGTCTTTCCACGCAGCTACACACCGGCCAATACGTAGCTATGGGCCTGACAATCATTTTCACCATTGTGGGCACCCAGTGGCTGTTCAGCGGCACGGGCATTGTCGAAACACCCATCTATCTGTCCCTAACTATCATCAGCGGTTTGCTTGGGGGCTGGGCCATCGGATTCGTTTCGGAATACTTCACTTCCGAGCATTACAAACCGGTGAAAGGAATAGCCGCTCAGTCCGAAACCGGAGCAGCAACAGTCACCATCGAAGGAATTGCGCAAGGCAAGCTCTCAACATTGCCATCAGTAGTGGTGGTCGTTGCCATGATCGGACTGTCTTACTGGCTCGGCGGAGCAGCCTTCGGTCAAGCAGGAGATGTCATCGGACTCTACGGCGTCTCGTTAGCAGCGATCGGCATGCTTGCTGTTACAGGAGTCATCGTCGCTGTTGATGCCTACGGTCCTATAGCTGACAACGCTGGTGGGATCGCCGAAATGGCGGAGCTGCCGTCTGAAGTTCGCGATGTCACCGACAGCCTCGACGCCCTAGGTAACACCACCGCGGCGGTAGCCAAGGGTTTTGCCGTTGGTTCAGCAGCAGTGACGGCGCTTGCCCTGTTCAAATCCTTCAGCCTTACCGCCGGTCCCCAAGTCGATCTCGATATCAATGACACAGCGGTAACGATCGGACTTTTCCTTGGCGCGATGACACCGTTCATCTTTGCGGCACTGACGATGTCATCAGTCGGTAGAGCCGCTCAGGCGATGATCGTAGAAGTTCGACGACAATTTGCCGAAATTCCAGGACTTCGTGAAGGACAACCAGGGGTTAAGCCAGATAGTCGACGTTGCGTGGACATCTCCACCCAGGCCGCGTTGCGCGAAATGTTGCTCCCAGGTGGTTTAGCGATTCTCTTGCCGCTTGTGATCGGTTTTATCGATGTCAATGCTCTTGGCGGCTTTCTGGCTGGAGCAGTCGTCACAGGCTTCCTCCTCGCCATCTATATGGCGAACTCCGGTGGTGCTTGGGACAATGCCAAGAAATACATCGAGGCTGGCGCGCACGGAGGCAAAGGAACTGATGCCCACGCAGCTGCAGTCGTCGGAGACACCATCGGTGACCCGTTCAAAGACACCTCAGGTCCAGCGATGAACATCCTCATCAAAGTTATGACGATCGTTTCGCTGGTTTTCGTCCCCGCCTTTATCTAAATAATTAAACGACGCCTCGGAGGCTCTTACATAGATGGTCTCCGAGGCGTCGTCGCGCCCAGCGACTGTGGGCAGACGCGTAGCCTTAGCTAATGGACATCAATAACGCCTGCGTACTGATCACCGGAGCCAGCAAAGGAATCGGCGCCTCCATAGCCCGAGCATTTGCCCGGCATGGAGCACACGTAGTACTCGCAGCTAGATCGGTCAATGAAATTGACCGGCTTGCAAAAGAGCTAAATGGTTCCCCACTACCCCTAGATGT
The DNA here is from genome assembly GCA_002708935.1 of Acidimicrobiaceae bacterium. GTDB lineage: Bacteria > Actinomycetota > Acidimicrobiia > Acidimicrobiales > Poriferisodalaceae > MedAcidi-G3. The sequence goes on from PAPO01000013.1 coordinate 35,029, forward strand.
GTCGGACCCCGAACAGCTCGCAGGTGTCATAGATCGTGTGGAATCAGAGATCGCACCAATCGATATTTTGGTAAATAACGCCGGTGTTGAAACTGAAGAGTTCGCGGAAGACATCGACGAAAATCGGATTAAGGAGGTGCTTGCAACGAACCTTTTGGCACCGATGCGACTTACCCGGCAAGTTCTTCCTGGCATGATCGAACGCGGCCGCGGGCATCTTCTCTACACGTCGTCTATGGCCGCAATTACTCCAGCCCCGGGCCTTGCCACGTATTGCGCCTCGAAGGCGGGGCTTACTCGTTTCGCTGAGACTGTCCGCATGGAAACTGATGGGACGGGCATCAACGTCACCACAATGCATCTCGGACCAGTCGACACTGAAATGTGGACTCGGGTTACGAACAACCCAGCCTTTGACCAAGCCCAGCGCAGGTTGCGGCAACTACGAATGCTTACCGACGTAAGCCCAGACAAAGTTGCTGCAGACGCTGTGCAAGCAGTCATCAAACAGAAAAGAGAAATTCGACATCCAAAACGTCTTTGGGCCACCATGGCTCTCGCTGCAGCACCTGGTCGAATTACCGAGTTTTTGGTCCGAGGCGTTGACCATCGAATTCACAAAAACTGAGTTGATCACCACTCTTGAACCAACCAATACTGACAAAGAAAGCTAGATGGTGAAGGGTGAAGGATCTTCTAGCCGCGGTACGGTCCCATATGTGAGACGCCGTGTCCCCATCCACATTCTGCGTGGCTTTTGTATGGGCGTCGCAGACATCATCCCGGGTGTCTCCGGTGGAACTGTCGCTCTCCTATTAGGAATATATGACCGACTCATCGAACAAATCAGTACTGCATCAAGCGGAATTAGCCGTTTGGCGCGCGGCGATATAGCTGGATGCAAGCAACAATTCCGAGCGGTCCAATGGTCATTTCTCGCAAGTCTCTTGTTGGGTATAACCCTGGCCCTGCTGCTCTTAGCTTCATGGCTTCGAACACAGATTCACGAAAGACCTGTGATCGTGTCATCAGCGTTTTTTGGAGTCATAGCAGCGTCCGCGTTTGCGACACGACGCGAAGTAAGAAAGTGGGCGCCACCGCTCTACTTGACATTCGGGATCTGCGCTGTCGCCACATTCACGCTGCTGGGAATCCGTTCGGGTTCGCTCGAGAATCCGGCGCCTTTTGTCGCGATATGCGCAGGTGCGATCGCGATATGCGCAATGATTTTGCCTGGAATCAGCGGCTCATTCGTTCTTCTAATGCTGGGCCTGTACGACCATCTCATTGCTGCGTTAGAACAACGGGACCTCTCGGTGCTCGGAATGTACGCAGTCGGAGCTCTCGTAGGCTTAGTCCTCTTCAGCCGAGTTCTTAACAGGCTCTTGAATCGCTACCGCGATCTGGTTGTTTCGATGCTTCTAGGTCTGATGGTCGGCTCGCTGAGAGTTCTGTGGCCATGGCCTTCAGACCAGGGCGGACTGGAAAACACCGGGCTCGGAACCCCACAAATCGAAGAGCTTCTCGGAGCCCTAATTGCCGCTTTGGTAGGGGTTGCAGCCGTTGTTGTGATCCTTGTCCTAGTGGCTAACCGAGAAAATTTTGATAGTGATGGTGCGTTGGAAATGCCGTAATGCCCGGTACCTTCCGCGGATGAGGTTGCTTTATTTGGGCAATCGAAGAACTTGACAGACCCACATGAATTAGGGAATTAATTGCCGTCGTGCCTAAATCGCTAGTAATCGTTGAATCACCTGCCAAGGCCAAAACCATTGAGCGATACCTCGGTTCTGACTATGTGGTCGAGGCCTCAGTGGGCCATATACGTGACCTTCCTGCCAAAGCAACTGAGGTACCTGCCGTCTACAAAGGCGAGCCATGGGCGAACCTAGGTATAGATGTCGACAATGACTTCAAGGCGCTTTACGTAGTTACCGAGAAGGCAAAGAAACAAGTAGCGAAACTTAAAAAGCTGCTGAAGAGTTCGGACGGGCTCTACTTAGCGACGGATGAAGACCGAGAAGGTGAAGCTATCGCCTGGCATCTCCTCGAAGTGCTCAACCCTCAAGTGCCCGTGTACCGAATGGTGTTCCACGAAATCACTGAAAAAGCTATCCGTGATGCGGTCGCTTCCCCCCGAGAGTTAGATCACCGCCTTGTTGATGCCCAAGAAGCTCGACGGAAGTTTGATCGACTCTACGGATACAAAGTATCGCCTGTTATGTGGCAAAAAGTTAAGCCTGGTCTGTCTGCTGGCAGAGTTCAGAGTGTCGCTAACCGCTTGATTGTCGAGCGAGAACGCCAACGCATCGCGTTCCAAACAGCTGCGTATTCGAGCTTGGAAGCTGAGATGTCCTCTGCTGCGACCTTCAACGCGGCTCTTACCGAGATCAATGATGTTCGTGTTGCCACCGGACGAGACTTTGACGCGCAGGGCCAACTCAGTCAAGCTGACAGAACCGTCGTCACGACCGACCAGGGCAAAGAACTGGCGTCGGCACTTACGGGGGTCGAGTTCACTGTTCAGTCTGTTGACTCCAAGCCGTACCGACGGCGACCAGCGGCACCCTTCATGACGTCGACTCTTCAGCAAGAAGCCAGCGGCCGGCTAGGGTTCTCCGCCTCACGAACAATGGGTGCTGCCCAGAAGCTCTATGAAGAAGGGCACATCACCTATATGCGGACCGACAGTACGACCCTGTCGGCGGATGCCCTTAGTGCTGCTCGGACGCTGATCAGACATCGCTTTGGGCAGGACCATCTACCTGCAGATGCTCGGGTCTACAACAAGAAGGTCAAGAACGCCCAAGAGGCGCACGAAGCTATCCGTCCCGCAGGAGACGCATGGCCAAATCCAGTCGACCTTGGTTTCAAAGGAGACAAAGCCGACAGTGATCAGGCCCGCTTATACCAACTCATCTGGAGTCGCACGATAGCCAGTCAGATGAACGATGCTGAAGGCCAGACGGTCACTATTCGTTTAGCCGCTTCCCCATCCGGCTCGGAAACTTATGAATTCGGCACTAGTGGGACCGTAATCACTTCTCCTGGCTTTCTGGCTGTGTACGGGCGGCAGTCAGATGAATCAAACGAAGAAGAACGAGAACTCCCCAACCTCTCGCAGGGTGACACTGTCGTTGCTACGTCCCTTGAAAGCAAAGACCACCAAACGAAACCACCGGCTCGCTACACCGAGGCAACCCTAGTTCGACAACTAGAAGAGCTAGGAGTGGGACGACCCAGCACCTATGCCAGCATTCTCGGCACCATCCAAAGTCGAGGCTATGTTTGGAAAAAAGGCCAGGCACTGGTCCCTGCACTCACCGCCTTTGCCACGGTCGGTCTCATGGAAAATCACTTCCCCCATCTGGTTGACTACGCCCTAACTGCGAGCATGGAAGATGATCTCGATCAGATATCCATAGGCGAAATCGAACCTAATCCGTGGCTAGATGACTTTTATTTTGGGGGTGTTAACGCAAAAGGGGAGCCACTGCCGGGTCTCCGCAATCTTGTATCAGATGAACGTCTTGCCGACATCGACCCAGTGGAAATCAACACGATTCCTATTGGGGTTGATAATGACGGCCAAGTCGTTGTGGCCAAAGTGGGCAAGAACTTTCCATACGTGCAACGAGGCGAAGAATATCGATCATTACCTGCCGGTATCACCCCTGATGAAATCACTCTCGACTTAGCCATCCAACTATTAGAGACACCCGAAGAACGCGTCCTGGGCCCCGACCCTGCNACTGGTATAGAAGTNATCGCCAGGCCAGGAACNTTCGGNCCATATGTGTCTTTGGGACGACCTCCCAAAATGCCAGCCNCNTCGNCACCCGGAGGNCAACTCCTCAGCTCTTCCTCTCCACAAGAAAGAACTCAAAGTNGCGCTNGCCTATATGCGGNGNATGACCGANGACCCTGACAANGACTCGGTNAAGCAAGCGATAAAGAACCCCAAACGCGGGATTGGCGANGCCGCNATCAAGCGGCTTNTTGANTTCGGCGANACTCAAGAGATCAGCCTCNTNGANGCTTTNAAACGGGCGAAGGAAGCCGGTTCGTCACCTGCCGCCCAAAAAGCTATNCGATCATTCCTGAAGNTGAGAAAATCAATCGTNGATCTNCGCGAANCAGACGCNCCTACNGCGCTGCAGTCATGTNTAGAGCAGTCCGGTTANATAAAGGACTTACAGCGCGAAGACAATCAGGAACGTCTCACCAACGTCAATTCCCTCATTGAAACNTCTCGAGTGTTTGACAGCGTTATCGAACTCGTCGACGAACTAGACCGCATCGATGAACTCAAGAATCAACCGAAACCAAAAACAGCGTCACTCTTTCAAACAATGACCCTTGAACGCATCACTCTCGAGGAAGCACTCGAGCTCTTGAGCTTGCCACGCACCGTTGGAACGGACCCTGCTGATGGGATCGAAATAACCGTTCAAAANGGTCCCTATGGCCCCTATTTACTCAAGGACGGAGAGAGCCGCAATCTGCAAAATGAAGAGCAGTTGTTGACGATCACCCTTGAAGAGTGCTTGAAACTCCTCGCAGTGCCTAAAAAGTTTGGTCGCAGAGCAGCGAAACCACCGCTCAAAGAGCTAGGCAAAGACCCCAACAGTGATCAGCCCATTCTCCTCAAGGATGGAAAATTTGGGCCGTATGTAACTGATGGCAAGACGAACGCCTCGCTCAAGAGTTGGGATTCAGTCGAAGCACTCACCGAGCAAAGAGCGGTAGAGCTATTGGCCGAGAAACGGGCCTAAGACTTTTCGCTGTCCGCTCTCNTAGCAGTGTTTTTGAATATCCTGTAATTCAGAAGCTTGTTGTTGAGTTGGAATAGTTTTTAACCGTGGGAAGCCCTGAAGAGTCTGAACTGTGCATATGGATGAACCAGAGGTAACCCAGGCTCAAGATGCCACTGCGCCTCTGAACAGGTCTCACCCTGTATTTGGAAGNCCCGCGTTTCTGCGCCTATGGATTGCTCAGATAGTNAGTGCATTTGGTGATTGGATCGGATTCCTAGCCATTATCGAGATTGCTCGCCGGATCGGCGGCGACCAGCCCNGGTCAGCGATAGCGCTCGTCATGGTGGCCAGAGTGCTTCCCGGCTTCTTTTTAGCCTCCGTCGGAGGGGTCATAGTTGACAGGGTCAATCGGAAACGACTTTTGATTGGCTGTGACATTCTTCGAGCCTTGGTGCTGCTCGCAATCCCATTCATCGAACGTGTGTGGGCACTGGTACTCGTATCGTTGGTCCTTGAATTAGCGACGTCTCTATGGGGACCCGCGAAGGAAGCCATTGTCCCCAACTTGGTGCCCAAAGAGCAGCTAACGGCGGCTAATTCACTTTCGTTGGTGGCGGCGTACGGCACGTTCCCNCTCGCAGCAGGGGCCTTTATTGGCCTCGCGAAGCTTGCTGAATGGTTAGGGGGAAGCGCCATCGGTCAAGTTGAGTGGGCACTTGTGCTTGACTCAGTAACTTTCCTGATAGCGGCATGTCTTATAGCAACNCTCCCGCTTGTACCCCGCCGAAAAGAAGAAAAGAAAGCGGGACCCATCGATCTCGCTCAAGGTATACGCGAACTGCGTGAAGGATGGGCTTTCATNGCGATCAGCCCCCAAGTACGAGCAGTCCTCGTCGGACTGGCGACTGGGATGATCGGTGGCGGGATGTTGATTCCTCTCGGAGCGGTCTATAACGACGTCATCTTGAAAGCTGGTAACGCCGGTTTCGGGACCATTCTTGTGACCCTTGGACTAGGTGTCTCGGTAGGCGTATCGATGTTGTCAGCGATGCAACGAAGATTGGACAAAGACAACGGGTTTATTGCCGCAATCTTTGGTGCCGGTAGCTGTTTGTTATTTGCCGTATCAACTTCCAACACGTTTTGGAATCTGGCCGGCGTATTTGCAATGGGGATCTTCGCCGGATCGGTATACGTATTGGGATTCACCCTTCTCCATGAACATGTCGAAGAACAGCTTCGAGGGAGGGTNTTTAGTGCCCTATACACCCTGGTTCGTTTTTGTCTGCTCCTGTCAATCACAGTCGGTGGGTTCTTGTCTGATGGCTTNAATTGGCTCTTNGATGTTCTCTTCGACAATGAACTCACTATCGGCTCGTGGGCCATGGCTCTGCCTGGGGTTCGAGGTGCCTTATGGTTAGCGAGCCTCTTTATGTTGCTGGCATCAGGGCTNGCATGGGTNTCACTGCGCACNCCTAATAAGAAGTTGCAATGAACCGACGTGGAAAATACATAGCATTTGAAGGATGGGAAGCAAGCGGGAAGTCAACGCAAGCCCGGCTTCTAAGTCAACGCCTAGATGCGGTGTTGACTCGAGAACCGGGCGGCACTGCTTTGGGTTTGGCGATCAGAGACCTGTTGCTTGGGAACGGTCCGGCCCCAACTGAACGCGCCGAAGCACTGCTTTTCGCGGCNGATAGAGCACAGCACTTAGCTGAAATCGTAGAGCCGGCACTCGCCGAAGGACGGGACGTCATAACGGACCGTTCCTACGGTTCAACGCTTGCGTACCAGGGTTACGGACGTGGACAGTCCATCGAAGAACTTATGCGCCTCGTTGAATGGACCAGCGGAGGATTGCTCCCCGACCTTGTCGTTCTCCTAACAGTTGCTGTCGATACAGCCGATGATCGGTTAGGAGANCAACGTGACCGAATGGAAAGCGAAGACGGCGACTTCGCGACGCGAGTTGTAGAGGGGTTCACCGCTCTAGCAGAGGCAGATCCGGATCGATGGGTCGTTGTTGACGGTGCCGGATCGATTGAGGAGGTAGCTGCAAGGGTTGCCAAAGTGGCCGGTCTGCCATGACCGACGCGTTTGGTCAAGTAGTTGGACAGTCAGCAGCTGTATCGATGCTCCGAAACGCTGTTGTGAACCCGGCTCACGCCTACCTTCTGAACGGCCCGGAGGGCTCCGGCTTNCGAAACCTGGCAGTTAGTTTTGCAGCAGAGCTTCTAGCGCATGAACGGGAAAACCCTCAAGACCACCGAAGACTTGCTCTTGCAGAAGCTCACCCAGATTTGCTGATAGTTGAACGAGAGGGAACGGAATACCGGGCGGAAGAAGCGGAGCCGATTCGGATAATCGGAAACAGGAGTCCCTTTGATGGTGATCGACAAATCATCCTTATTGAAGATATTCAGCTAGCTAATGATGTGTTCGTTGGAATGACACTCAAGGTGTTAGAGGAGCCGCCGCCTTCAACTTATTTCGTCTTGACCGCAGAAGAAGTGACGTCCCGGCTGGCGACCATTGCATCTCGGTGCACACCAGTTGATTTAGCTGCTGTTGATACTGAGGATTTGGTAGAACACCTCCAAATGTTGGGTGTTGACGAAGACCGATCTCGCGCTATAGCGAACATTGCTGNTGCATCCATAGATCGAGCGGTGCTGCTTGCTTCTGATAGTGCCGCCCTGGAACGGTGGGAGACATGGTCCCAGCTTCGAACAGATCTTGATGGCACAGGTGCTGCCGTTACCTTGGCTGTGGACCGCTTATTGCAACTGGTTGACGAGTCAGCCGAGCCTCTTCTAAAGCGCCAGGAACAAGAGCTGGAAGCACTCGATGAATTAGCCGAAAGGTATGGTCAACGAGGTCTCGGTCGATCAAAGCTTGAAACTCGGCACAAGCGAGAACTGCGNAGACTCCGCACAGACGAGCTATTAATGGGCATGACAGCTGTGGGNAACGCCATCAGTGAGGGCATAACGANCGGATCAATCGACGCGTCTAGCGGATCAAGATCTTTGGTATCGCTCAACACAGCGGCCGACGATTTGAAACGAAATGGGAACGAGCGGCTTCAACTGCAGAATTTGTTCATCAACTTGAAAGTTTAAAACCGTTTCANCAGCTGCACTGAATTGAGCCCGAGGTGGGAATCGAACCCACGACCTGCTCTTTACGAGAGAGCCGCTCTACCACTGAGCTACTCGGGCGCTAACCCAACCGACGCTACCATCAGCCTCTCGCGACAAGACCAAAGCTTGATNGGCGATTTTGAGTGAACCTTCGCTAAGAGTTGCGGTCTATTCGATGCTGTTGGGTACGATGACGTTATGAACGCACTCGCAGCTCAAGTCTGGCACTTTTGGTTGGCTGTACCTTTAGCTATTGGCACGGTCCTAGGAGTGGTCCAACTTATAGCGGGCTACATAATGAAGGTCGTAGCCCCTCGTTACCCGAAACGCTGAATTCGCTGATGACGGATGGACCCGTCGACTGGGAGTTGGCGAAACGAATAGCGTCGCGTGTAGCTGGTGACGAACCACTATCTCGTTCTTACCTAGGTGATTCACTACACAGAGACTTCTCTGAGTTCACCCCGTTAGCCGAAGAGCTGGTTGGAGCTGAGACCGGGTTGACTTCCTCTGAGGGTTCAGCACGCGCGAAAGTAATTGACCGCGAAGGCTGGATCGACGCCAATATTCGTTCGTTCAGACGGCTCCTGCGACCGGTGTTGGCGGAATCCTCTGACTCCGACCCGACCAGTGGTATCGCTCGCAAGATTGCGGCAGCAGAACTAGGAGCTGCGTTGGGTTGGATGTCTCGGCGGGTCCTAGGCCAGTACGACCTGTTGTTAGCCGAAGATGAAGATCGAGACGAACAAGACTTTGTGTATTACGTCGGCCCGAACATCTTGGCGATCGAAAAGAAATTTGCGTTTGATCCCAAACAATTCAGACTCTGGCTGGCTTTGCATGAACTAACCCATCGTTCCCAGTTCACAGGAGTTTCCTGGCTCCGACCTCGCTTCTTGGAATTAGTGAACCAAATGCTTGACGAAGTCGAACCCGACCCTGATCGAGTCAAGCAAGGCCTTCAAGATTTTGTCCAAATGAAACGCAATGGCAAAGATCCGCTGGCTGACGGGGGAGTNGCGCAACTGTTTGCCAGCGAGCGACAAAAAGAACTGTTGGACTCTGTTGGAGGAATGATGAGTTTGGTGGAGGGACACGGCGATGTCACCATGTCTCGAGCCGCAGCTGGACATGTACCGCACGCGCAGCGTTTCCACCGAGTAATGCAAGAGCGTCGTAACAGTGCTACCGGCGTCAGTCGCCTAATGCAGAAAGTGATGGGCCTAGAGGCCAAGCTGGCTCAATACCAGGCAGGGGAAGACTTCATCGCTGCAATCGAATCTCAGCGTGGTGATCGCGCTGTTGANCTCATCTGGCAGGACCAAGACCATCTTCCGTCTATGGCTGAAATACGCAATCCNACGGCTTGGATGNANCGAGTTCCNGTCACTTAGNNGAGGTAAATGCATGGGAANATANGATGCTCTGCNCCANTTNTTTGACCAGTGCACNTTTCCCAGCAACGGNCCTATNCATTGTGCGGTTTCAGGCGGAGCTGACTCATCGGCGNTGCTAATTNTGGCTTCGATGACGGGCGAAGAACTTATTGCGCACCACGTTGATCACGGTTTGCGCCCAAATAGTTCTANTGANAGTGATCGCGTTGCACGACTNGCCAATCAGGTCGGCGCGAAGTTCCGATCCGTGNCGTTGTCCTTAGAANANGGNCCTAANTTGGAAGCTCGAGCCAGGTCNGCGCGNTTTGATGCGCTTCCCNATGATGTCCTTACCGGACACACAGCCGACGACCAAGCAGAAACAATCATCCTCCACCTTCTGCGAGGAGGAGGGCCCGATGCTTTAGCGGGAATGGGAGACGAACACCATCCCATCATCAAACTTCGACGAGCAGACACAGAATCGGTATGCCAAATATTCGAATGGATACCAGTAGAAGACCCAACCAACAAGGATCAGAGATTCCGACGCAACCGCGTCCGACACGAAGTTCTCCCGTTGTTGAACGAAGTGGCTGAACGCGATGTAGTGCCGTTGCTTATTCGGGCTGGGGAAATCGCGGACAAGGACGCGGATTTACTTGACCGGCTAGCCCAAGAAATTGATGTCACCGATGCAGCAGCTCTTGCTTCGGCGCCTACCGCCCTGGCGCGGCGCTCAATTCGGGCATGGCTAAGAGGTGAACACCCGCCAGATCTGGCATCGGTTGAGCGAGTTCTTCAAGTCGCACGAGGAGAGGCTTTGGGCACCGAGATAACAGGTGGAAGATCCGTTAGGCGGACCAATGGAAAATTAAGACTTGAAACCTTGCCGCAAGAACACGGAGAACTTCCCGAAAGCGGCTAGGTTCCGATCCTGTGACAGATCTGAGCCCGACAGACGACCCCGCTCTGACTGAAATTCTTGTAACCAGCGACGAAATCAAAGCAAGAGTGCAGGGGCTAGGACAAGAGATTTCAAATGATTACGCGGGACGGGTCCCTCTGTTGATTGGGGTATTAAAGGGAGGAGTTATCTTCGCCTCCGACCTAGCGAGAGCGATCAATCTGCCCGTTGAGCTTGACTTCATGGCAGTCTCCTCATACGGCAGCACCACGCGAAATAGCGGTGTGGTGCGGATTATTAAAGATCTTGACAATGATATTGAAGGACGAGACGTCATCATTGTGGAAGACATCGTCGACAGCGGTCTTACCTTGCGGTACTTACGGAAAACCTTGTTGGCTAGAAACCCGGCGAGCCTAGAGTTCTGTTCTTTGCTAGTCCGTGAAGAACAACAGGCAGATCTTGATGATCTGGTGAAATATGCGGGCTTTCGACTACCTCAAGTATGGGTGGTGGGCTACGGACTTGACGTCGGTCAACGGTATAGAAATCTGGGCGACATATGGGCCTACGACACTTCGGTCGAGGAATAATCACGTCTGAACTCCCAGTGGCCCCATCAAAATTGGGGAAGTAATATCTGGATCGTATTAGTGTTTCAGCGCTAGCGGAATAGGGGACCGTGAAGGGAAAGTGGGCAGAAGGTATTGAGCCCAGGAACTTCGCCTGGGTTATCAAGGATTCCCTTGCCGTATGTGAGCGCCCCGGTGGCTATGGCGAACACCACCGACGTGTTCGCCGTCAAGAAGAGATCATTTGGGTTCGCCAGAACCACTTCGATGTGCTCTATTCACTGATCGCGGGTTCCCACAATCTCCACAATTACGAAGAACTGGGCATGCCATTTCGGCATCGGCCTTGGCCGGCCCATGATCAATTAGCTCAATACATGGAAGTGTTGTTCACTGAAATTCAGGGCGCCACGACCGCAGGACTGCAAGTGCTCGTTCACAAAGAAGAAGTAGGAGAGCGCCTTTGTGGCTTAATGGCCGCATATCTCTTGTGGACAGGATTGGTCCAGACCGGACCTCAGGTGACGGCTCTAGCTGAACGAATCTTTCAGCAACGATTAGGTCCACATGGCAGAGAGCTTGTAGAGATAGCTGTCGGAATGGAACATCAGCACGAGGACACCGCTAAGTGAACCAACAATCCAACAGTGATTGCATCCAACTTCGAGGACTCCGGGTTGTCTGCATAGTAGGAGTGCTCCCTGAAGAACGTGAACGCCCTCAGCCAATAGAACTCGACATCGACATATATGCGGACCTATCAGTAGCAGGTAAATCCGATGACCTTACCGACACCATCGATTATGGAGCAGCGGCACAAGTTGCAACCGAGATCTGTTTGTCATCCAAGGCGGAATTACTGGAGCACTTGGCGCAACGAATTGCTGATCAACTACTCCTATTAACACCGGTGTCAGCGGTGGATATAACCATCAAGAAAATACGACCACCGATCCCACTGGATATCAAAACCGCAGCGGTTCAGGTTGTTCGTCACACCGATGAATGAGAGAACATCTTCCGAACCGATAAGAGCGTTCATTGGTTTCGGTTCCAACTTGGGTGACCGACATGATCTGCTATTAAAAGCAGTTGATGACCTTCCTGGGAAACATGCCGTATCAGGCTTATATGAAACCGCACCAGTTGGAGGTCCCATTCAGGATTCGTACCTCAACCTGGTTGTCGAAATTCGCACCACTCTAAGTCCCTACGATCTGCTTGGTACCTGCCAAGACCTCGAGGAGTCAGCGGGTCGTGTGCGCATGGAACGTTGGGGGCCACGAACACTTGATGCGGATGTATTGCTTTACGGTGAACTCGAGCTCGAAGATCCTGACCTAACGATCCCTCATCCACGAATGTATGAGAGAGCTTTCGTGCTTTATCCCTTGGCAGAACTTGCTCCGGAATTACTCCCGGATGGTTGGGAGCTCGCAGTTGCTGACCAAGCGATAGAACGACTCGGGGACTGGACGTTGTTCAAATCCCGGGAATAGAACCAAATTGCGTCTCAATTTTTGAAAATATGACTTGGTGTGAGATGTCGAATGCCAAACTTTCGAAATAGATCTTCTTTATTTCTCTGTTGGTCGCACCGCTGGGGCGATTCATGAAGCACCATAAAGCTTGAGTACTTCTGAAAATTTAGAGGAGTGCTGCACAAACTTAACTTCGTTGAGGAGACATGGCGGAAATCCCCTACCAATTTGCCCCCGACAGCAAAGTCGAAGGTGTCATAACGAAGCATGCTGGTCTTGTAGCAGGCGAGGAAACCGACGATGTCGTAACTATCGCTGGACGACTCATGCTGAGACGGGTTCAGGGCAAATTGGCTTTCGGCACCCTTGATGATGGTTCGGGTCGGATCCAACTATTTGCACCCTCCAAAAGCACCCCAGACTTTGATGAGTTCTGCGATCTGAATCTCGGTGACTGGTTGGGAGTAACGGGCGTTGTCATGACCACCCGTCGCGGAGAGCTAAGTGTTCGGGTGGACTCCTGGGTTCGCTTAGCCGAAGCCCGCCGACCTTTCCCAGACAAATGGCATGGGATTAGTGATACGGACACCAGATATCGGCAACGATACGTAGACCTTTGGGTAACCCCAGAAGCTCGAGAAGCTTTCAAAACAAGAAGTCGAATGATTTCTCTTACCCGCTCCTTTTTAGAAGACCGAGGGGCGATGGAAGTTGAGACGCCCATTTTCCATCCAATACCGGGTGGCGCTAACGCAAGGCCGTTCACAACCCACCACAACGCGCTTGACCTCGATCTATACCTCAGGATCGCGCCGGAGTTGTACCTAAAACGACTCACCGTCGCTGGCTTCGAAAAAGTATTCGAAATTGGACGTGTGTTTCGTAACGAGGGGGTATCAACACGCCACAACCCAGAGTTCACAATGCTCGAACTGTACGAGGCCTACGCCGACTACGAAGACATAATGCGCCTTGTCGAAGAGCTAGTTGAACACTTAGCAATTGAGATCACCGGATCAACGGTGCTTGCTGTGGGAGATAGAGAACTCGATGTCGCAAAGCCATGGCGGCGAGCAACTATGACTGAATTGATTGAGGAATCCATCGGGGTGGCAGTGACATTGGAAACACCGGTCGAGGAACTGCGCGCGATTGCATCAGAACATGAAATTCCTATTAAAGATGGTTATGGGCCTGGGAAACTGATCTTGGAAATCTATGAAAAGACCACGGAGAGTTCGCTATGGGATCCCGTCTACGTGACGGACTATCCGATCGAAGTATCGCCTCTGTCTCGTGAGCACAGATCCAACCCGGGTATGGCCGAGCGTTTCGAAGCAATATTGGCAGGAAGAGAACTCTGCAATGGTTTCAGCGAACTCGTAGATCCTGAACAGCAACGGATCAGATTCGAAGAGCAGGCTGCACAAAATGCAGACGGGGACGACGAAGCGATGCTTGTGGACGAAGACTACCTACGTGCCCTTGAATATGGTTTGCCACCCACCGGAGGTGTAGGTATAGGCATTGATCGCTTAGCGATGCTTCTTACCGGTGCAACAAGTATTAGAGATGTCGTTTTGTTTCCGACGTTGCGACCGGAACAGGCATAGGGCCTGTGATTTGATCTAGGTATCGCTACGGCGTTGGTGCAGAACCCTCCGGCAGATCCTGGCGCTGTATGAACAAACCTTCCGCTTCCATGAAACAACCGTCAGGTCCATCACCTGAACCTCGCAACGTTATTTTTCGACCTTCGATGTTATGCACCCAAGCCCTAAACTTCGCTGGAGCCGCCAAAGGTGCAGGTCCTATGTAGTCCACCTTCAAATAAGCGGTGTAGGCCTGACGCCCGCGCATCCGATTCAAGGCGCCCATTACTTCGTCGATGATTAAGGCTTGAACGCCGCCATGCACTCGTTCTGGAGGGCCAGCGAACATTGGATCAATAGTGCCCGTGCAAACAACGCTTTCGTCTGACTCCTTCACAAATGACAAACCAATTGATGCGGGATGCAAATCGCCACCCGCTATCGAGAATGGGTCAAATTCGATTTCATCTCCAACCTCAAGTTCAAGGGGCGTGTATTGGCCCGCGTAGATCGCGGCCAAATGAGGGCGAGTCAGCATGTCATCTAGCTTGTTTCTCTCATCACCGGATTCAAAACGAGCTGCCAACGACTCGATGTCTTCAGCAATTTCCTTTAAAGCTTCATCCGGTAAATGACGGCCCGAAATTGCTTGGTTTAAACGACGTGCCGCCTTGGCGGCCTCAGCTACTGCATCCCAGGTGCTCATCCCCCGAACGCTACCGCGCCAAGACGCCTCGCAGGCGGGTACCTTGAGGCAGTACGGTCAGGATATGCGCCGCATCATTTTCGACGAAGAACACGACATGTTTCGCGAGTCAGTTCGATCGTTCATTGATAAAGAGATTGTCCCGAACCACGAAAAGTGGGAACAGAACGGGAAAGTCGATAAAGAAATGTTCCAAAAAGCTGGCTCCCATGGCTTTCTAGGAACGGCCATACCCGAACTGTATGGGGGAGGCGGAGTCCAAGATTTTCGCTATAACTCAATCATCAACGAAGAGGTTCAACTTGCGGGCGTCGTCGGATCGGGAATGTGCATCACGTTGCACAATGACGTCTGTCTGCCCTACTTCATCAACTACTGCAACGAAGAACAAGCTGAACGATGGATGCCTGGACTTGTTAACGGCAACCTGATGACCGCGATTGCTATGACCGAACCTGCGATTGGATCGGATCTGGCGTCGATGGGTACAAGTGCGGTTCGAGAAGGAAATGGCTACGTGGTAAACGGATCAAAAACGTTTATTACCAATGGCATTAACAGTGATTTGATAATCACGGCTGTAAAAACAGACCCATCAGAAAAACATAAAGGCATGTCACTGCTGGTCGTCGAAGAAGGCATGGAGGGTTTCGAACGGGGAAGAAACCTTGACAAGCTAGGCATGAAAAGCCAAGACACAGCCGAGCTGTTCTTCAACGACCTATACGTCCCGGAAGAGAATGTCCTAGGCGGCGAGGGCTCGGGCTTTTTGAACTTAGTGAACAACTTGCCCCAAGAACGATTGTCGATTGCGATCACAGGAACAGCGTCGGCGCAGGCCGCGTTCAATTGGACGGTTGAATATGTCACTGAACGCGAAGCTTTCGGACAGAAAATTTCGTCCTTCCAAAACACACGGTTTGAATTGGCGGAAATGAAAACCGAACTTGACATGGCATGGGTGTTCGTTGATCGTCAGATTCAGGCTCTAAATGAAGGCGAATTAACGGCCGAAGATGCAGCGGAGGCAAAATGGTGGTGCACGGAAATGCAGCTTCGAACTATCACACGTTGCCTGCAACTGTTCGGCGGGTATGGCTTCATGAATGAATACCCGATAGCGAGGGCTTACGCAGACGCCAGAGTGCAAACAATTTATGGCGGTACTACCGAAATCATGAAAGAAATCATCGGCCGGAAAATTACCGGTCGATAGAGACCCTTTTTTTATTCCAAACAAATGCAGCGAACACCGATAGGAGTGCATCATGACTCGATCAATTGAATCCGTGGCAGTAATAGGTGCTGGCACGATGGGCGCGGGCATTGCTGCCGCGAGCGCAGCTGCCGGGTGTCGGGTACTTATTCTCGATATGAATCAAGAAACTGTTGAATCGGCACTTCAACAGGTTGATGAAGAGAACCGCCATCTGGTTACTGCAGGCCTGGTCGATACCGACCTCGAGGCAGTCAGTGAGTATGACTGGATCTGTGAGGCGGTTGTAGAAGATCTTGCCGTGAAAAGAGATTTGTTTAGCCGCCTTGAGGAGATTCGAAAAGACGGATCGGTCATTTCTTCCAACACTTCAGGAATTCCGCTACGCCAGATATCTGAAGGAATGCCAGAACGCTTCCGTTCAGATGTAGCGATCACGCACTTCTTTAACCCAGTCAAAGTAATGCGACTGTTCGAATTGGTTCCCGGTGAAAACACAGACCAAGAAGTCATATCCGCCTTCAGAGACTTTGGTACCGATCGGCTTGGGAAAGGGGTAGTCCACGCGAAAGACACAGTTAATTTCATCGGTAACCGAATCGGCTGTTTCTTTATGCTGTCTGGTCTGCATCTAGCTAAGCCCCACCTCGTTGAAGGGATGAATCAAGAAACCGTAGACGCTGTTTTGGGTGCACCAGTCGGACTTCCCCCAACGGGCCTGTACGGCCTTATCGATCTAATCGGTTTAGATGTAATGGAACTTGTAGGAAAGAACCTGGCAGTAAATTTGCCTGAGGCTGATATAGGTCAGGAATTCACAAGCTTCCCATCTACCGAGCAACAGATGCATGACAGAGGCCAACTAGGTCGCAAAGTGGGTGGAGGTTTTTACCGGCAAAGCAAAACGGCTGACGGCGAACGTCGCAAAGAAAGCTTCGACCTCATCAATGAAGAGTGGCGTGATGCTCAAGAGGCGCAGCTTGGCGGAATACCTGTTGAACTGGGAGAAGTAGTCTTCCACGACTCTCCCCAGGGCGAACTTGCCTGGAAAGTGTTTGGAGGGACCCTGAGATACGCCGCGGCGTTGGTACCCGAGATTGCGGATGACGTATTCAATATCGACAACGCCATCCGATGGGGATTTAATTGGGTTCACGGCCCATTCGAAATGATGGATCACCTAGGTCCGCGAAGGATTATCGATCGTATTCGAGCTGAAGAGGCTGAGCTTCCATCGATGCTGCAGGTTCTGAACGAAGCGGGAGTCGAATCTTTTTATCGCAACGAGGGAAGCGAATATTTAGGCATGGATGGTGACTACCACTCAGCAGACAGGTCAGCCGATTGAACCTCGTTGTCGCACTATTGCATCTGACATAGTGACAACGTCCCGCATTTCAGAACCGTCATGAATCCGCACCACGTCGATACCAGCACAAATTGCGTGTGCGACCGTCGCTGCGGTTCCGAAGAGACGCTCGCCCACGCGTGATCCAAGTACGGTCCCGATTGAAGACTTCTTCGAAGTTCCGATGAGTAACGGAAACTTGAGATGGACTAACTCAGGCAAGCGACGCAAAATCTCCAAGTTCTGCGAAACGGACCAGCCGAACCCAAACCCGGGATCCAAAATTAATCTGGCGGGGTCAACCCCTGCCGAGTCACACACGGATAGTGAGGTGATGAACCCGGAAGTGATGTCATCAATGACGTCATGATGTTCGAGCCCACGTTGATTGTGCATTAGTACCGCTCCGACCCCCCGATCTGCGACCAGACAGGAAAGATCGGGATCCAACTGAAATCCAGAAATGTCATTAACAACGCTCGCTCCTGCATCCAAAGCAGCCTCAGCGACTGCAGTCCACGTCGTATCAACAGAAATCGGTAATCCGACTTCAGCGTTAATTGCTTCAATTACGCGAACGACGCGACTTTTCTCTACCGAAACCGGCGTCGGATCTGCGCCAGGTCGCGAAGAAGCTCCCCCTACATCAATAATGTCGACCCCGGAGGCTTCGAAGCTCTTTGCCAACGCCACTGCCTTATCGAGCTCACCGGCTATACCATCGCCGGAAAATGAGTCTTGCGTAGCGTTCACAATTCCCATCACATAGGTCCGATGTCCCCAATCCCATATGACGCCTCGACCAGCTTCAAAAGTCGCTGCCGTGTACTCACGGTCAATCGGCCACACCAGAAACTCCGCAAATCTACTTAACGCTCAAGAGTCGACAACAGACTGGTCGCTGCGTCTCGCATGCCCTGCACCCCTGGGGTCGCGGGCAGACCGTCAAGTGCAGCTAAGGCGTTATCCACAAACTCTTGGGCCGTCACCACAGAAGTAGCTATCTCAGGTCCTTCTACAACTAGCGTCCGCGCTGTATCCCTACTTTCCTCATCCAACTGCTGACCAAGTAACTCTCTCACTGGGTGACCATCGGCAATCATCCGAATGACCGGCAACGTGTAGACGCCTTCTCTCAGGTCGTTACCAGAGGGTTTACCGAGCTCTTCATCAGTCGCTATCAAATCAAGAATGTCGTCGACCACCTGGAAGGCCATTCCATACGCGTGGCCGAATTCAGTAAGTTGATCCACCACTGAGCGGTCAGCTCCGCTCAAAATTCCACCAATACGACACGAAGTTGCATACAACGCAGCGGTTTTCCCAGAAATAGCTTGGAGATACTGTTCCTCACTCCTCCTAGTGTCGTAGATCAGTTGGAGCTCGCGAACCTGTCCTTCGCACAAGTGACCAATAGTCGCCGCCAACAACTCCGCCACTTCAGTTCCCAATGAGGCTGCCAACTCAGACGCCTTCGCCAAAAGAAAATCGCCGGCGAGAATTGCTGTGAGATTGCCCCAGCGGTGATTCACCGCCTCAATTCCCCGACGCGTCTCGGCCTCATCCATAACATCGTCGTGATAGAGCGACCCTAGATGGACAAGTTCAACTGCCACCCCCCCGCGAACCATTTCATCGCTAAGACTTTCAGGTCTATCACCCGCCGGGTCCAACGAAAGTGCCGCGGCGATTACGAAAGCCGGCCGTAAGCGTTTCCCGCCAGCAGGTATCAGATGAGAGGCAACTTCAGTCAAAAAGTCGTCGTCGGTTGTCGCAGCCTCTCGCAGAGCGGCTTCCACACGGCTTAAATCCGCGTTGGGATCAACCCGATGCTGAAGAGGAGTAAGAGAAACCACAATGCCAACCTAACTGGAAAGCTAAACGACAACTCGATCTGGCCTGAAACCATGGGCTCGGTCGACCAAAATTAAAATTAATTGAAATTTGACCACAAGCCGCTGCGAGACATGGTCACTATCCCGGTTACACTCCAGTAACGCCCGTCATCCGTGGGCACACTTGCCTCCTGGAGGATTCAGTGTTTGAAAGGTTCACCGATCGAGCTCGTCGAGTGGTTGTTCTGGCTCAAGAGGAAGCGCGCCTTCTCAACCACAATTACATCGGTACCGAGCACATCCTCCTAGGCCTGATTCACGAAGGCGAAGGAGTTGCCGCCAAGGCACTTGAATCTTTAGGGATTTCTCTCGAAGCAGTTCGCAGTCAAGTCGAGGAAATAATTGGTCAAGGTGGTTCCTCACCAAGCGGTCATATCCCCTTCACTCCAAGAGCAAAAAAAGTCCTTGAGTTATCGCTACGCGAAGCCCTTCAACTAGGACACAACTACATCGGAACTGAACACATCTTGCTTGGCCTAATTCGAGAAGGCGAAGGGGTTGCCGCACAGGTGCTTGTGAAGCTCGGCGCTGACCTTTCTCGAGTTCGACAACAAGTAATTCAATTACTTTCTGGCTACAGCGGACCGGGTCAAGGAGAAGGTTCTGAACCCGGGAAAGAAACTGTTGGAGGTTCGGCTGAACGGGGCGATGGGCCACAAGGTGGGTCCGCCATTCTGGATCAGTTCGGCAGGAATCTCACCCAGAATGCAAAAGATAAAGCACTCGACCCGGTCATAGGCAGGATGCGCGAAACCGAGCGAGTCATGCAGGTGCTCTCGCGGAGAACCAAAAACAATCCCGTACTCATCGGCGAACCAGGAGTCGGGAAGACAGCCATAGTTGAAGGCTTGGCACAGAAGATCGTTACCGGTGAGGTACCAGATACCTTGCGAGGTAAACAGCTCTACACGCTTGACTTGGGCGCACTGGTGGCAGGTTCTAGATACCGAGGAGACTTTGAGGAGCGCCTCAAAAAAGTCCTTAAAGAAATTAAAACCCGAGGCGACATCATCCTGTTCATCGACGAATTACATACCTTGGTCGGAGCAGGTGCGGCTGAAGGAGCGATAGACGCCGCTTCAATCCTCAAACCAATGCTCGCGCGTGGCGAACTACAAACAATTGGTGCAACCACCTTGGAGGAATACAGAAAGTACCTAGAAAAAGACGCCGCCTTAGAACGACGATTCCAACCAATACGTGTTGAAGAACCAACACTCAGCCACACCATAGAAATACTCAAGGGACTGCGCGACCGATACGAGTCTCACCATAGGGTAACGATCACAGATCAAGCCCTCGTAGCGGCGGCAAATCTGGCAGATCGATACATCGCTGACCGACATCTACCAGATAAAGCGATAGACCTCATTGACGAAGCCGGCTCGCGATTACGCATTAAACGCATGGAGACACCACCGGACTACACAGAGATCGAAAACAAGATTGCTGAGATAGTCGAAAAGAAAAAACAAGCTGTCGAAGACCAAGATTTTGAACTGGCTGGCTCCCTACGTGACGAAGAAAAAGAGTTGCTGGATCGTCGAACTGAGTTAATGGAGCAGATCAAGTCCGAAGGTGTCGACCTCTTCGATGAGGTTGACGAGGAAGCAATAGCCGAAGTGCTTTCGATTTGGACGGGCATCCCGGTCTACAAACTCACAGAAGAAGAAACACAGAAGCTTCTGAAGATGGAAGACGAGCTTCACAAACGAGTGATAGGCCAGCAAGACGCAATCAAAGCTGTAAGTCAAGCAATTCGCCGCACCCGTGCAGGCCTCAAGGACCCCAAAAGACCTGGTGGTTCATTTATCTTCCTTGGACCTTCCGGCGTGGGGAAAACGGAGCTTGCTAAGACACTTGCCGAATTCCTTTTCGGAGACGAAGACGCATTGATCAGTCTTGATATGTCGGAATACATGGAAAAGCACACCGTGAGCCGACTTGTCGGGTCCCCTCCCGGATATGTGGGCTACGAAGAAGGTGGTCAGCTCACCGAAGCGGTCCGACGTCGACCATTTTCGGTAGTGCTATTTGATGAGGTCGAAAAGGCTCACCCGGATGTCTTTAATACTCTCTTGCAGATCCTCGAAGAGGGGCGACTGACTGATGCGCAAGGCCGCTCAGTCGACTTCCGTAACACCGTGTTAATTATGACTTCAAACCTCGGAACAGCCGATCTGCGTAGAGCAAATGTTGGGTTCACCAAAGCTGATGAAGCTGTGAGCTACGAGCGGATGAAGGAAACCGTCAATGACGCCCTAAAGGCACATTTCCGACCGGAATTCCTCAACCGCGTTGACGACACCATTGTGTTCCATGAACTTTCTATGGCTGAAGTAACTGAAATTGTGGATCTAATGATCACCCGGACTTCGGAACAACTGAAAGCCCAAGGACTAGGTCTCGAACTCACGGATTCGGCCAAGAATTGGCTTGCTCGCAAAGGGTACGACCCAACCTTGGGCGCTCGACCTCTTCGACGTGCGATTCAACGCCATGTTGAAGACGCGCTCTCTGAACGCATCCTCTACAAAGAGTTCCATGCTGGCCAAATAGTCGTGGTGGATGTCGACGAAGACGCCGACGAAATCGTTTTCCGATCAATTGATGGGTTTGACCCGGGGCCCGTTGAGCTCGAAGACGCAACAAGTACCGAGTAAACAACAAGCCTCAGATCACTGGACAATTGGTCATCGTTTGTGCGCCAAACGCGGCAGAATCTCTCAAATCCGCGCCACTAATGCGGAATTAGCTCTCACAAGTGCCACAGTGTTGAGGTGGAAATCACATGGTCTATCGTCTTGGCTGCTGGCTCGGGTTCTCGATTTGGAGGGAACAAACAACACGTGATGCTCGGGCATCAACAAGTTGTTGAATGGAGTGTTGCCACGGCGCGCACGTGTTGTGAAGGAGTCGTACTGGTCGTTAATCCGGACATGATCAATGACACTGACCTGCCGAATGCGGAGATTGTCGTAGCTGGCGGGAAAAGTCGTAGCGAGTCAGTACGCAATGGCCTTCAAATGGTCCCGCCGGAGGCGACAATCGTCGTTGTTCAGGACGCTGCACGACCGGGAGCATCGGTTGACCTGTATCGGTCTGTTATTGAAGCCGTCCAGGCAGGTGCCGATGCTGCTGTCCCAGGGCTTGCCGTCCACGACACCCTAAAACGGGTTATAGATACGCCGAGTGGAAAAGAAGTCACGGAAACACTAGACCGTGACACCCTGATGGCTATCCAGACCCCGCAAGCCTTTAAACGGCAGATGCTGGAGGCCGCTCACGCCCACGGCGAGGATGCCACTGACGATGCAGGGCTCGTTGAAGCGATTGGTGGGACTGTGAATGTCGTTGCAGGAGAGCTAGCTGCCATCAAAATAACAACTCCGAACGATCTCAACGTTGCCGCCGAACTGATGGGACTCAACTTATGATGCGCGTAGGCCAAGGTTACGATGCCCATGGTTGGGCCGAAGACGACCGACCCCTGGTCATGGGAGGAGTCCATTTTCCCGATCACAAGGGCCTTGCGGGTCATAGCGACGCTGACGTGGTCACTCACGCAGTTATCGATGCCATCCTGGGGGCAGCTGGCTTAGGTGATATAGGTCAAGTCTTCCCAGACACAGGCGAAGAATTAGTTGGTGCAGACAGCATCGAAATGCTCCGACGGGTATCGGCCATGATTGATGGGGTCGGATGGGCAGTTGCGAATGCTGACTGCACGGTGATCACCGATCAACCACAAATAGCACCAGTCAAAGATCAGATGGAACAGAATCTGTCGGATGCTGCGGGTGGCAGTGTCACTGTTTGTGGAAAACGGACAGAAGGAATCGGTGCTCTAGGTCGAGGTGAAGGTGTTGTAGCAATAGCTGTGGCGCTTCTGGAGAAGAAATGAGTCGCCCCCAAGGACGCGCCCAATCGAGTGGCAGGCGAGGTCAGACTGCGAGTCAGAAATCCAAAAACCACAGGTCAGTAAGTAACACCAAGAGAGGAGGTCCCGGGTCTAATAGAAACCGAAACGACCGCGATAAGAGTCAAAGTAGGTCTCGTAATAGACCAGACAGCTTGGGTGGCGATCACATTGAAGGACGACAAGCAGTCCGGGAGCTGTTGCGGGCGGGCACACGGCGGGCTCAACAGGTCCTCATAAGTGAGGACGTTCACGACACAGCGATCTTGGCTGAAATAGCTGACCTTTGCGAAGAACGGAGGGTTCCCATTCGACAGCTCACTCGTCGCAAACTTGAAGATTATGCCTTAACTGAGTCACACCAGGGAGTCATCGCTCAAGCGGAATCGATTCGACCGGTTGAAATCGAAACCTTTACTTCAAGCTCTCCACGGATCCCCCCTCTACTTATCGCGCTTGATGGAGTCACCGACCCCGGAAATTTAGGAGCGATTCTTAGAACTGCTGAAATCGCAGGAGTCACCGGAATTGTGCTCCCCCGCCATAGAGCTGTCCGCCTTACGCCTGCAGCCGTGAAGGCAGCTGCGGGCGCTGTAGAGCACCTGCCGATTGCTTTGGTCGCAGGCCTACCGACAGTTTTGAAGGAAATGTCAGAGAAAGGCCTATGGATAGTAGGACTTGACGGCGACGCGAAAAATTCAATTTATGAGATGCAGGTTGCCACGGAACCACTCATGATTGTTCTTGGGGCAGAAGGTGAAGGACTGTCTCATTTGACGAAAAAGAGATGCGACCAACTTGTATCAATACCCCAAGTTGGTCAGCTTGAATCACTGAATGTTTCTAATGCAGCAGCTATAACGATCTATGAAGTAAAACGTCAGAGAGAAATCGGTCACTGAACGACATCACCAACCGCCCGCTGGGGTTTACGCTAGGCGTGCACGGCCCGAGTAGCTCAACGGCTAGAGCACCGCTCTTGTAAAGCGGAGGTTGTGGGTTCGATTCCCACCTCGGGCTCCGTGACAAGGGAAGGAAAATAGTGAACTTGGAAGAATCGCCTCATCAAAAACTAAGTCAACGTGACCTAGACATTCTTGAATTTGAACAGTCATGGTGGGAGTTAGAGACACCGAAGGATCAAGGTGTGCGCGAAAAATTCCAGCTAACCGAACCCGAATATGCGGCTGCGTTAGATCGGCTGATCGCCTCAGATGAGGCGTTAGCTGCGGAGCCGCTGCTCGTACGACGATTAAGGCGGATACGCGATCGTCGACGTCAAGAACACTCAGCGCGCCGTACAGCTGACCAGGAGGTCGCCCGATGAACGGTCCCATGTCAAGACCTAACAATGCCGCTGCTATAAGAGGAGCGCTGTTGGTAATCGCTGCCGTAGTGGTGGGTATTTATTTGTTGCGCGGCACGGACACGCCTACCCTCGAGCCCGCTCCGGCTGCCTCACCGACCACGGTCCAAGGGGCCGAAAGTGAAGCAGACACTTCAGATGACGGCGCGGGAACCGCGACAGAAACCACTCTTCCGGGGATAACCGTTGCTACATCGGTTCCTGAAGATGGTAGTGCCGCAGATGATGCTGGGACCATGGTCGGATTTGAAGGTCGACCTAACAGCCAAGTCTCGGTTCAGGTCGCGAACTCGACCACGGTTAGAGGTGCCGCCGGACGGACTACCGACATTCTAAAAACCAAAGGATTTGTTACCGGAACCCCGATCAATATGAAAGGGACGCCGCTAGACCGCACCCGCGTTCATTACAAGCCGGGCAACATTATCGAGGCAGGTAATATCGCAGAATTATTGGGCTTGGACGCTAAGAACGATGTCTACAAAATGCCGCAGGATGTTGCTGCTCTTGGAGATAAGTTCGATAAAGATGTCGATGTTCTCGTTGCTTTAGGCATAGACAAGGCGAGTGCCGAGTAAGGCATTCAACCTGCACAATTCCGTTGCGCGTTCTCATATGCCCTGACAAATTCCGTGGCACGGCAACGGCTCTAGCAGCAGCACAGGCAATAGCGGAAGGTGTCTCAGGAGCGGCTAGAGACACAGTGCTCATACCCCTAGCCGATGGAGGTGAAGGAACTCTTGCCGCGCTGGGTGGATTCAATCGCGTTTCTAATGTCAGCGGACCACTTGGGGATCCCGTAGAGGCAAGGTGGCGCATTTCTGGGGGCAGAGCGGTTGTTGAAATGGCAGAAGCTAGTGGCCTACTCGTGGCAGGGGGAGCCGAAGGGAATGACCCCTTGTCCGCAACTACATCAGGTACAGGGGAACTGATCTCGGAGGCGAGAACAGCAGGAGCCAAGCGAATAGTCATTGGTGTCGGAGGGTCAGCTTCAACCGATGGGGGTTTAGGGGCCATACGAGCTATGGAACCTTTAGTTCGGTTTTCAGGTGTCGATCTCTTGGTCGCTTGTGATGTCGACACAAAGTTTCTTGAGGCACCATCTGTGTTCGGACCCCAAAAAGGAGCGACCAAAGCAGAGATTGAATTATTGGAGCGACGCCTCGGACGACTATCAGACCTGTATCTCGAAGAGTACGGCACAGACGTGACAGACCTAGAGCACTCTGGCGCGGCGGGTGGCCTGGCGGGGGGTCTTGCTGCCATTGGCGCCCAACTGGTGAACGGTTTCGAGCTCATAGCTGAAGAAGTTGCGTTGGAAGACGCAGTGTCTGCTGCTGACATAGTCATCACTGGAGAAGGCCGTCTGGACACAGAATCATTTAATGGAAAAGTTGTGGGTGGCGTCGCCGCCATGGCCAAAGAGTGCCAAATACCAGTCGTGGCTGTAGTCGGGTCGTGCGACCCCGGTGTTGTTCTTCCTGACGGTATGACGGTGCACTCTTTAGTCGAAAATTTTGGACCTGAACGGGCGTACGACCAGACAAAGCGGTGTCTAACCAATCTAGGACCCAAAATACTCACCGACCTTTGATCAAAGTAATGCAGGCTTGACGCGGTGCCGAGACTGCGAGTGTCGCCACTATCCGGACACGTCGAACCACCAATTCCATGCAGAATCCTTTGCCCCGAGGTTGCAAATGGAGGGTGTTCGCTGATTGGCTATTAGCACTCTCTGGGTGAGAGTGCTAATGACCTAGTGCCCAACAAAGAACTAGCTAGCAGTTAGTTCGGATATGGGTGCGCTGAACCACACACAACGGAGTCAAATTCAGATGGCCAAGATGATCTCGTTCGACGATGAAGCTCGCAAAGCACTTGAAGCGGGAATGAACCAGCTTGCAGACGCTGTCCGAGTAACGCTCGGGCCTAAAGGGCGAAATGTTGTCCTCGACAAGAAGTGGGGCGCTCCAACTATCACCAATGACGGGGTGTCAATTGCTAAAGACATCGAGCTCGAAGACCCAATTGAACGGATTGGCGCGGAATTAGTCAAAGAAGTCGCAAAAAAAACTGACGATGTGGCCGGTGATGGCACTACGACAGCGACAGTTCTGGCATGGTCAATGGTTCACGAAGGTATGCGTAATGTTGCTGCCGGCGCTAATCCGATGTCGCTCAAAAAGGGTATTGAAGCTGGTGTTGAAGCCGCGGTAGGTGCGATCGAGGGCATGGCTGTAAGTGTTACTGAATCTAAAGAACAAATAGCGCAGGTAGCCGCTATTTCAGCTGCTGATCGCGAAATCGGCGACCACATCAGTGAGGCCATCGAAAAAGTGGGCAAGGATGGCGTTATCACGGTCGAAGAAAGTCAAACCTTTGGTTTAGAAATGGACCTCGTTGAAGGTATGCGGTTCGACAAGGGCTACATATCTCCATATTTCGTTACTGACGCAGACCGTCAAGAAGCCGTTCTAGAGGATCCCTATTTCTTATTTGTTCAAGGCAAAATCACGGCGGTTCGCGATGTGGTTCCGGTTCTAGAAAAGGTGATGCAAGCTGGAAAGCCCATGGTCATTCTCGCCGAAGATGTAGAAGGTGAGGCCCTCGCCACAATCGTTGTTAACAAAATTCGCGGGACGTTTAAGTCAGTTGCCGTTAAAGCTCCCGGCTTTGGGGACCGGCGAAAAGCGATGCTTCAAGACATGGCCATTCTTACTGGAGGTCAAGTTGTTAGCGAAGATGTTGGTTTGAAGCTTGAAAATACCACCCTTGATTTACTCGGCACTGCTCGCAGGGTAATTGTGACCAAAGATGAGACGACCATCATTGAAGGAGCTGGTGATGAGGCTGATGTAGCGGGTCGTATTGAGCAGATCAAAAATGAGATTGATAACACTGACTCGGATTATGACCGTGAGAAATTGCAAGAGCGACTAGCGAAACTTTCAGGTGGCGTAGCGGTATTGAAAGTCGGTGCCGCAACCGAGGTAGAACTGAAAGAGAAAAAGCATCGGATCGAAGATGCTGTTAGCACCACGAAAGCAGCCATTGAGTCGGGGGTTGTAGCAGGTGGAGGCGTCACGCTTTTGCGGGCCCAAGCTGCTGTTGAAGCTGCTGCGAGTTCTCTCGATGGTGATGTGGCGACCGGTGCAAATCTGGTTGCTCGTTCGCTCGAGGGACCACTCAAACAGATCGCTGAAAATGCTGGCTTAGAAGGCGGCGTTGTCGTGAGTCGTGTTCGGGGCCTAGACGGCAGTCAGGGTTTGAATGCAGCGACCGGCGAGTATGAAGACCTTGTAGGAGCCGGAGTTATAGATGCGGCGAAGGTCACGTTGTCAGCGTTGCAGAACGCCGCTTCTATCGCTGCTCTGTTCCTTACAACTGAAGCTGTTATCTGCGAACAGCCAGAAGAGGGTGGAGCGGGAATGCCCGCGATGCCAGACATGGACTTCTGATCTTCTTAACCTTTTGGAAATCCCGGTCTATCGAAATCTCTTGGAGCCGACCCCTAAGATCTCTAAATTCAATCTTGACAGTATCGAATTGGTACAACCGTGCAGACCTCACTCCATAAAGCTTGTCAACCGTTAGCTGTCATGGTCGGGGAATGGCATGGTTCAGGAGTTGGCCACTATCCGGGTATTGAAGAATTTGAATACCTCGAAGAGATTACCTTTGGCCATGTAGGAAAACCGTTTCTCACATATTCACAACGTACAAAAAACCCATCTGATAGACAGCCGCTCCACTCCGAACAAGGCTTCCTCAGGGTCATCGACGGTAGGACTCTAGAAATGGTCGTTGCGCAACCAACAGGCGTCGTCGAAGTCCACAATGGGTTTTATGCGGCGAACCCGAACTCCTGTGTTGTGAATCTTGACTCGACACAGGTTGCTATGACGGCTACAGCGAAACCAGTTGAACAAGTGCGTCGTGTCTTGCGAATCGAAGACAATAACTTGGCCTACGACCTTTCGATGGCGGCTGTCGGCCAACCAATGCACCACCACCTTGAAGCATCCCTGGAGCGCGTCAAGCCCGAATAGGGAATCAGGCAGACGAGTGTGCGAAGAAATCCGAGGTCGGCAGTAGCCTGTCGGTATGAGGCGGGGTCGAACTGAAAAGTTCATAATTCAGCAGATTCACAACGGTGCGATCTCGCGACTCCCGGATGAAGTAGTAGTCGAAGAACCACTTGAGATTCGACTAGATGGAAACCTGGTCGGGACGACAATGCGCACACCAGGTCACGACTATGAACTCGCCGTAGGTTTTTGTGCCACGGAAAATCTTCTGGAAGATGTGCCTGTGACAGGAGTCCGATATTGCGGCGAAGGTCCAGCTGCAGATTACGAATACAATGTCGTGACGGTGGAGACTGGCGGGCGAGCTCCCATCCCGCAACCGCGACTGGGTAACGTCAGCTCATCATGTGGTCTGTGCGGGTCAGTTACATTGACCGAATTGGCTGCACGGATGACTCCGATAAGTGAGGCAACCACCTTTGACGTTCAGGCATTGAATCGAATGTTGGAAGAAGTTCAAGGTCAGCAAGAAATGTTCAGTCGGACAGGAGGCCTTCACGCAGCAGCCGTTTTTGGTGCTGACGGCACGATCGAGCTAGTGCGCGAAGACATCGGTCGACACAATGCTGTTGACAAGGTCATCGGCAACCGTTTTCTTCAAGAGAAAACTGATGCAAAACAACTTGGACTTTTCGTAAGTGGACGCGCGAGCTTCGAAATGGTGCAGAAGGCCTGGACCGGAGGTTTTGGAACTCTTATTGCCGTGTCTGCCCCGAGCGCGCTAGCCGTTGAACTGGCGAAAAGAGCCAATATGACGTTGATTGGGTTCGCCCGCGAGAATTCAATGAACATCTACGCCGGTGAGATCGGCCAATAGACCTCTAAAATCAGTGCATGACCCAACCGCACTACGTGTCGACATCAGCTGGGTGGGGTGTTCTCCACCTATTCTGCAAAGTCACTGACACGACTGACGAGCAGCGAATAATAGCTGCAGTCAAAGAAATTCAAGACGGCGACCATCAAGTTCTTTGTGTAGCGCTGTTCGGACATAAAGCAGACATTGGGTTTATGGCGCTAGGGCCAGACCTATGGAGACTGCGGAGCCTGCAAAGTAAACTTCAGCAAGCTGGATTGCTTGTAGCTGACAGCTACGTCTCAATGACTGAAACATCTGAATACGCACCAGACTTGCCAGAAGAAATGAAGATGCCTCGGCTACATCCGGAGCTTCCACCAGAAAACAAGCATGCCTTTTGTTTCTACCCAATGTCGAAACGTCGGGAACAGCAAGGGAATTGGTACACCCTTGACTACGACACCCGACGAGAACTCATGTACGAACACGGCAAATCGGGAAGAAATTTTCGTGGGCGGATCCTGCAGGTAGTGACTGGTTCGACAGGCGTCGACGACTACGAATGGGGCGTCACGCTGTTCGCAGAGCACCTCGATGACCTTAAAGAGGTCGTATATACGATGCGTTACGACGAGGCCTCTGCGATATACGGCGAATTCGGTGCTTTTTACACCGGTTTACTTGACGAGGTGGACGTAGTCGCTTCACAGGTGCTGAATGGATGAGGTCTAGTTGTTGTAGGTCTTCGGGTCTTCAATTGGGACCCGCAACCAGTCGACAATTTGACGGAGCTCGTCGTAAGCAGCAAGTCGCGCCTCAACGGTGTCACTCTTTTCAGCAGTTTGGCACGTCGTGTGCATACGTTGGACTGTCGTGCCACCGACATGCAACATTCCCTCGCTTCCACCGGTCGCCCACTTAGCAAGCACGTACCTAGCTAATCCGCCAACCGGTATCCCGAGCCTCTTTGATAAACCGTCCAGCGTTTCTAACGGATCGAGTAGGCCATAGGCAACGACCTCTTCTTTGAAATTGGCATCCGGGTCGTCAGTATCCCAAGTGCCGCTCCAAGGAGCTAGAACCAAAGTTGGGGTTTCCGGTACCGATAAATCATTTGACTGCTCAACCATCAAGGCCCTCCGAAAGTTCAGACTTTTCTCTAGCTAATAGTCCCAAAGCGATGCCGATAATGGCCGCCAAGGCCGGCATCGATCGCCCGAAAGATTTTGCTCCTTTGGGTGTTCTAGCAAATAAGACAAAGGCGAGGTCGAAGATGTCGACAGCTATTCCTTGACGAAGGGTTTCTTCAAGTTCTTCAGCCTCTGCATCTGGTCGATCTGCCTGATAGAGCTGATAGGCGAGGACAGCGTTCCGAATACCAAATAGACGGATCATATATTTGGTTTCGCTATTAAGGGGAGAGGTGACTCTCCAGGCTTTGCCGATAACGCTCGGAGCTAAGACCGATAACCAACCAACTGCGGCTCGACCGGACACTAACAACTTTCGTATTTTTTTGGGCTGCATCTTTTTATCCTCTCATCACACTTTGTAATTCCTCAACGGCTGTTGGCCTAATAACCTGTAGTTAGGAGGCAACGATGTCTGATTACAGAGCACCCACCGACGACATGTTGTTCGTCTTAGAGCACATCGCGGGTCTACCCGAGTTGGCTAATCGTAAAGGCTATGACCATGCCGATCTGGAAACAGTTGAAGGTGTCTTAGGTGAGGCTGCCCGGTTCATGGAGGAACAACTGGCTCCGCTCAACCAAAAAGGCGACCAAGAGGGACTAGTTGTTGAGAACGGTCAAATATTTCACCCCGAGGGCTTTGCAGATGCTTATGCAAGGTTTGTTGAAGCCGGGTGGAACGGGATAGCTCTAGATGAAAGCCACGGCGGTGGTGGGATGCCGTGGTGCGTTGGTTTAGCAGTTCAAGAAATGATGACTGCTTCAAACATGGCTTTCAGCCTTTGCCCATTGCTAACTCAGGGAGCAATCGACGCGATTACTCACCATGCGAGTGAGACATTGCAAGAGATATATCTTCCCAAGATGGTTAGTGGGGAATGGTCAGGAACTATGAACCTCACTGAGCCCCATGCGGGGTCCGATGTGGGAGCCCTGACAACCAAAGCGGTCCCTCAAGAAGATGGGACGTGGCTAGTTTCTGGGACAAAAATTTTTATTACGTACGGTGAACATGAACTGTCAGAAAACATCATTCATCTAGTTTTGGCTCGAACTCCCGATGCCCCCCCGGGAACGAAGGGCATCAGTCTCTTCATAGTTCCAAAATTTTTGGTGAATGACGATGGGAGCCTTGGCGAACGAAACGATCTGCGTGTCGTTTCAAGTGAGCACAAGATTGGAATACACGCGAGTCCTACTTGTGTCATGTCTTACGGTGACGAAAGTGGGGCGGTGGGTTGGATGGTCGGTGAAGAAAACACTGGAATGGGGGCGATGTTCACGATGATGAATAACGCTCGATTGTCGGTAGGGCTTCAAGGCCTATCGCTGACTGACCGTTCGTATCAGCAAGCCCGTCAGTACTCACTCGACAGAAAACAAGGTAAGGCGATCGGAGCTCAGCTTGAAGCCGGTGACTCATCGCCGATAGCCGATCATGCTGACGTTCGACGGATGCTGATGACCATGCGAGCGAACGCTGAGGCGATGCGATGTGTCATGTATGCGAACGCCGCCGCTATCGATTTTGCGAACAGTAGTGACGATGAAACCGAGCGTGAATATTGGGATGCTATAACCGCGCTGCTGACTCCGATATCTAAAGGTTGGGGTACGGACGTCGGCGTAGAGATGACCTCCCTAGGTGTTCAAACACATGGAGGAATGGGCTATGTCGAGGAGACGGGTGCGGCTCAGCATTGGCGAGACGTCCGCATTGCCCCTATTTATGAGGGCACAAATGGAATTCAAGCAGCTGATTTGGTATTTCGGAAACTGCCGCTTGGCGGAGGTCAGGTATTAGAGAAGTTCATCTCTGAAATCGGTCACTTAGCGGAACAACTGCTTGAAGATGATCGTCTTTGCTCTATGGGGCAGGCGTTGTTGGATGGGAAAGAACAGTTTCGCGAGGCGGCGGTCTGGTTGGGGGGGCGACTAGCCGGACGGCCTAATGACGCCGCGGCGGGTTCAGTTCCTTTCATGCGCGTAGCTGGTGTCGTTGTGGGTGCCTACTATCTGGCGCGATCGGCTCAGGTGGCTCGTCAACTGCTCGACTCAGGCGAAGGTGACTCTGACTTCCTCAATGACAAGATCACTGTCGCGTCGTTCTATGCGGAGCAGATACTTCCGACTGTTGGGGGCCTCGTCCCGACAATCACCCAAGGAGCTGACCGTTTCTTCACTATTCCAAATGATCGGCTCTAATGTCGGCTGACCTTGAAGCGCTCCGAGGGAACCTTCAAGAGCTACAACGCGTGCTGGTCGCGTTCAGCGGGGGCGCGGATTCTGCTTTTCTTGCTTGGGTCGCTAACGACACTTTGGGATCTGAGGCTGTTCGATGCTATACGGCGGTATCGCCGAGTCTTGCTGAAAGCGAGTTAGAGGATTGTGCTTTGTTGGCCCGAGAATGGGGGCTTAACTGGTCGCCTGTAGAGACCACTGAGATGGACAACGCCGCCTATCGAGTTAATGACAGTGATCGTTGCTACCACTGCAAGTCAGCGTTAATGGATGTTGTGGAGCCGGTCGCTGACGAGCATGAACTGACTGTGGTGCTGGGAGTTAATACTGACGATCTCGGTGATCACCGGCCAGGACAATCTGCAGCTCAAGAACGCAACGCNCGGTTTCCGTTGGTTGAAGCTGGATTCTCGAAAAAGGACGTGAGGGANCACAGTAAACAGTTGGGGCTCCGGACATGGGATAAGCCAGCGGCGGCATGTTTAGCTTCCCGGATCCCNTACGGGACACAAGTCAGTNTCCCATTATTGCGGCGGTTGGATCGTGCTGAATCGGCCCTAAAAGATTTAGGNTTTCATCAACTTCGAGTCCGAGATTATGGNGAAATCGCNCGGTTGGANCTNGACCTNGCTCAGTTGCCTATGGCGTTGGACCGCAGNNTCGAAATCGTGGAAGCTGTTCGGTCGGTTGGTTATCAGTACGTCACCNTGGACTTGGAAGGTTTCCGTTCGGGAAATTTGAACCGTTCGATTCAATGAATCGATTACAAGAGATCGGGGCGGAGCTTGCTCNAGAATTAGAAATTGCGTTGCCCATCTGGGTTGAAGATTCGATACGCAACATCTATCAAGCATGGACTGGCGAATGGCCTCAGGCCATGGCGAGTGAAGCNCNGCTGGCNGGCGAAAGTTGCAGGANGGAGATAGGGCCGGTCGTGCGAGANTTGTTAGAGTCCGACGTCACGTTGCAACAGGTCAATCCGATGTCAGTTCTTCGNNGCGCTTCTCAGTATCCGACAGAAGTTTTGAGGCGAAANAACGTTCCCCATGTTCAGCGAGACGAGTATNTGGAAGCCACGTTTCCCGAAGACGTGTACGGGTTGACGCCGACAGCTTTCCTTGACTTTGGGCAAGCCGCTCATGAATTAGGAATAGCTTGGGGTGCAGCCAAAGCCCATTCTCATCTGGCCCAGCGCCGAGAAACTAAGTCGTGATGCCTCAAATAGTCGCCTATGTTCCCAATTTGATGGACCGGGGTCGTTTCGGAGACAGCGTACAATTTGTGCAGTCCCTAGAGGAGCTGCAGTCTGTAGATGCTGACCTGGTTTTAGTGGATCTGTCACGATCGCAAGTCCTCGAACATCTTCCTTCGCAGTCACAAGTAATCGGTTTCGCTCCGCATGTAGACACCGAAACTCTGGATGCTGCGAAAGCAGCTGGATGCACAGAAGCGTTACCACGTTCANTTTTCTTCAAACGGCTGCCAACTCTTCTGGGGGTGCCCGATGAGTGAAAGCAGTCTTGTTCGGCGTCGGGAAAAAGTGATTAGCGACAAAGGTCTCTCCGCCCGGGAAATCCCGAAGGCGCTGTCGGAGATCACCGATGAGTTCTTAGTTGANCTGTANGCACGAGAAGTCCGAGACAATGANGGCGTTGCGTTGGTGGCATTGGGTGGATATGGCCGGGCAGAACTCGCTCCTTCAAGTGATCTTGATTTAATGCTGATTCATCAAGACAGAGACGATATCGACGCTCTTGCTGATCGAATTTGGTATCCGCTATGGGATGAAGGTTTCAAATTAGGTCATTCGGTGCGATCAGTGGAACAAACGCTGAGGCTGGCATCAACAGATCTTGAGACCGCAACGAGTTTGCTAAATGCACGCCTCGTTGCCGGAGATTCAACTCTTCTAGGGGAACTATTGACCCGCAATGAACAACAGTGGGTGAGAGATGGCTTGCACCGTCTAGATGAATTGGTTCGCAACGTAAACCGTCGCCACCGACTTTCAGGTGAAGTCGCGTTTCTCCTGGAGCCAGACCTCAAGGAAGGTCGAGGAGGGCTGNGAGATGTTCACGCGATTAATTGGGCAGCTCGGGCCGGGATCGAGGTCCCTACACATGATCACGAGCGATTAGCCGAGGCCTATCAGGTCTTGTTAGAAGCGCGTGTTGAATTGCATAGGATCAGCGGAAAACGGGGGGATGTATTGCTCCTCGAAGAACAAGATTCGGTCGCCGTGGCCCTCGGCGACCATGACGCGGACGTTTTGATGGGCCGAGTGGCAGCAGCGGCTAGAACCGTTGCNTATTTGAGCGACGAGACCTGGCGACACATAGACCGAGAATCGACCGAAGAAATTTCTATCGAAATAGAGGTAGCGGGTCTTACAGTTACCGATAATGAAATCGTCGTCTTGGGTGACCCTTCGACGGATCCCCTTCTAGTACTGCACGCAGCAGTGCAGGCGATGTACTCAGGTAGGCCTATAGCAAGGGAATCACTGCGCCTTTTTGCAGAGCGCCAAGTTGATCTTCCTGACCCCTGGCCCCAAGGGGCTCGCGATTTATTTGTGGAACTNCTTAAAGGTGGACANAGAGCGATTCCAGTAATTGAATCTCTCGACTATTTCGAAGTCTGGACTCATTTACTCCCGGAATGGACTCCAAATCGATCACGTCCACAACGAAACGTTTACCATCGCTTTACTGTTGACAGGCATCTCTTGGAAACAGTGGCAGAAGCAGCGCGTTTAACGCATCGCGTGCAGCGGCCCGACCTGTTGCTGGTGGCAGCACTATTGCACGATGTGGGCAAGGGTTATCCCGGAGATCACACAGAAGTGGGGATGCGTCTTATNGGACCCATAGCTTCTCGTTGCGGGTTCCCCAAAGAAGATGCNGAGGTGTTNAGTCGCCTCGTNGAGCATCATCTGCTGTTGCCTGACNTAGCAACGCGACGAGANCTAGAAGACCTTCAGACAATCCGGACTGTGGCTGAGAAGGTCCGAACAGTTGAATTCTTAGAGCTATTGGCTGCTTTAACAGAAGCTGATTCAATCGCAACCGGCCCTACCGCATGGGGTGATTGGAAAGCGCACCTAGTCGAAACGCTTGCTGAAGGCACAGCCGACTTCATATCCACTGATGGATCGACGCGCCGTAAGCGNCGGTCNTTTATCACGGACCAACTTGAAGCGTTGATGGCTGAAGAAGAAACAGTTATCCAAGGGTCCGGTGANACGGTCACGATCGTCGCGCCAGATCGAGCTGGAATTTTCAGTAGGGCGGCAGGGGCTCTTGCTCTGCGCGGTTTAGATGTCTTGCAGGCAGACGCCTACTCAAGTGATGCTGGCATGGCGATCTCTCAATTCAGAGTTGCGGAACCTGACACTCCAGTTGACTGGGACAGGGTTACCGACGATATTCACCAATGCTTACAAGGGCACCTGGCGATAGATGCGCGAATTGCCGAAAGAGCAAGGGTCTACCGACGACGNACCGCNTTAGCTGCNAAACCGGTCGCAACTANNGTCATTTTTGATATTGAATCTGCGACCGACGCAACTATCGTCGAAGTACGAACCGAAGACCATATTGGAGTTCTCTATCATTTGACGCGGACTCTCGCTGANATGGGACTNGACATACGTTCAGCAAAGATTCAAACAATCTCGAACGAAGTTGTCGACACGTTNTATGTGACNAGCTCTGACGGCCCGACTTTGGATGACATNCACAGACGAGAAATTGAAGCGGCGCTGCGNCACTCATTGATNAGGGTCGAGTAACTATGGTCAAAGAGCGCGGCTAACCTCTCGCGNATGTCNGAGTCAGTGACAGGCCAAGACCTANTTAACTGGGCTGAAACCCTTGCTGGTATCGCTCGGACCGGATTGGGNTTCACCGAAAGCCTCTACGAAAGAGAGCGCTACGAAGAGATCCTTAAAGTTGCTTCGGAGATGCGTGCTGCGGCTGACGGAAATATAGCTCCAGAGGCCCTAGCCNCCGAATGGATGCGAATGGTGGGTCAGGGAGTCGCCGGNTACGTGACCCCCAAAGCTGCTGTAGGCGCCGTTGTGGGAAACGATAAAAACGAAATTCTTCTTGTCCAGCGAGCTGACAGCGGTGTGTGGCTATATCCGACTGGTTGGGCCGATATTGGTTATTCACCAGTTGAAGTTGCGATGAAAGAGGTTTACGAAGAAACAGGTATTCATTGCGAACCTGTCTCGCTNATTTCGATTGTGGANGGGATGCGGCAAGGCTTCACACGCATCCCTCTTTTCTCGATGGTGTTTCACTGTCGAGCGGTTGGCGGCGAANTAAAACCGCACCCTCTAGAAACCAGCGATTGTGGATGGTTTGCTCGCGACGCTCTGCCCGAACCCCTGGCCGGACTAGAGAGCTGGGTTGACGATGCCTTCGCTGCGATTGAAGGACGAACCANGGGNGTTCGATATGACGACCCGCGATCTAGACCNTGGGAAGAGGAAATCNAATAAAAATCTCAGATGAGTGATTATTCNTCTTGTTGGCGAAGAAACTTTTCGACCTCGTCGATCATTGCCTGTGGGTTATCGGCCATGTCGGTCAAATCATCTGTNGCNTCGTCAAGCAACTGCTGAGCATATTCAGCGAGGTTCGGGTCGCTTTCAACTAGTTCGTTTATCTGTCGGTCGTAACTAGCAGCTGCAATTTGTAGGTCGGTCGCGCCTAACGGAATATCAAGGAAATCCACTACCTGCTGCACTAGAGCAAGAGCAGCTTTGGGNGANGGGTTGTGGCCGATGTAGGACGGGACGGCCGCCCAAAATGAGAGGCTGTCGAAGCCTCCGTGGTGGAAAGCATCATTTAGCACACCGATTATTCCGGTAGGTCCCTCATATTGAGAAGGAGTNAGNCCCAGCTCAATNTTAATTACCTCGTTNTTTGAGGCCCCGATCACATCCACTGGAGCTTGNTGATGNGTGTCGGTCAGCAAGGCNCCGAGAGTCACCACCGTTGAGGCTGAAAGTTGAGTCGCGACGGACAATAGCGCGTCAGAAAAAGTGCGCCACCTCAACCGAGGTTCGATACCGAGAATCGTTACNAGTGGCCGGCCGTCATCAAGTTCGCCAACCCTCACCTCGTTGANGGGCCAATCNATGCGACGGTCGTCGCCCTCTAGTCGGACACTTGGACGNACGGACGCGAAGTCATAGAAATATTCAGGGTCTATTGTTGCTACTCGTTGGCAGTCGTAACGACGTGTCAGATAACCAACNGCCTCGGTTGCTGCATCCCCGGCGTCGTTCCAACCNGTGAAAGCTGCGAGGAGCACCGCATCTTGCAAGACGGGATGTTCGCTCCACTNGACGTGTTCCACGACGAAAAGGCTATCTGCGGATCTTCCGATCCGTACCATGAAGANGGTGAAGGAGGGTAAAGCTATGGCTATTGAGATCAGTATTTGTGACAACGTTGACGAGACTGTTGTTGCAGCACTTGGCAAGTTGATACCNCAACTCTCGGCTTCGTCGTCTTTGCCTAGCGCGGAGCAACTTTCAGAAATTCTTGATCATGACGCGTCAACCCTGCTGTTGGCCCGGGACGGCGACACGATCGTGGGTTCGATGACGCTGGTTGTGTTCCCGATTCCNACAGGTACGAGAGCTTGGATCGAAGATGTNGTGGTTGATGAANGGGCCCGAGGCCAAGGTGTGGGTGAGGCCCTCAANCGACGTGCNATAGAGATTGCTTTGAAGGCAGGCGCTAAAACAGTGGACTTGACATCCCGGCCNTCACGTAAAGCCGCGAACNGGCTCTATCAACGACTCGGTTTCNCTGCCCGCGAAACTAATATTTANCGTTACCAGGCCTAAGTNGATGGACANGAACGACGACCAGACTCTTTACGAGTTGGTAGGGGGTATGTCGTGGTTTCATGAACTGTGTGAGCGCTTTTATNGCCGAGTGGCAGATGATGAGCTGCTACGCCCTCTCTATCCTGATGACCTAGAACCGTCTAGGTACTGGTTGGCTCTTTTTCTTGCACAGTATTGGGGAGGCCCAACCGATTATTCGGAAAATAGAGGGCACCCCAGGCTACGGATGCGACATGCACACTTTCGTGTCGGAGCAGTTGAGCGAGACCGTTGGTACGAACATATGACGGCTGCTTTGGCCGAGTCTCAAATCGATGCTGCACTTCAAAAGCAGATGCTTGAATATTTCTCAATGGCAGCTAATCACTTAGTCAATACCGCTGATTGAATCGGAACAAATGAACGCCGCCGAGTACGGTTATCGGCAGGGAGTTGATGATGGATCAAAATGCGATTGACTTAGGTCTTCTACTCGTGCGGTTAACCGTAGGAATAACGCTTGCACTTCACGGAATCGCAAAATATAGAGGCGGAATTGACGGTGTGGGTCGATGGTTTAAGAGTGAAGGGCTCTCACCTGGACTGCTCCACGCCCACTTAGCGGCGGCCAGCGAGATTATCTTTGGGTTTGCTATAGCTGCGGGTCTGCTGATGCCCTTAAGTGGCATGGGGTATGTCGGAGTCATGGTTACAGCTGGCTGGGTTGGACACCGCAGGAACGGATTTTTCATCATAAAAGACGGATGGGAATATGTTTTCGTTTTGGCGGCCACGGTCTCCTCACTTACTTTGCTAGGCCCTGGATCGTGGTCTTTAGACAACGCGCTAGGAGTCCAGATGAGCGGCATCGGGTGGTTTGCTGTGACGTTGCTCGGAGGCGTCGGTTCCGCGGTAGCCCTGCTAGTGACTTTCTATCGGCCCAACGGAGACCAATAGGCGAGATCGTAAACTCATACATTGGACTGCATGTTCAACCAACTTAGGACCCTGCGGGTCAAACTCCTTCGTTATTCAGGCGTCTCGGTGGTTGCGGTCGTCGTCACACAGAGTTGTTTGTGGTTTGGACTCGTGGTTACTAATTGGCCTGCTGTGGTAGCCAATGTTGTGGCAGTCAGTCTTGGGGCTATTCCTGGCTATTTGTTGAACAGATCTTGGGTATGGGGGAGGAAGGATTCTCACTCAGTCCGCGATGAAATACTGCCATTTTGGATGTACAACCTGGCAGGGCTAGCTATTTCTTCGACCCTTGTCGCCCTTGCCGACCTTTGGTGGGCATCAACCGTTTTGGTGATGTCGGCCAATCTGGTGGCGTTCGCAGCTCTATGGTTAGGCAAATTTTTTGTGTTGGAAAAAATTCTCTTCAAACGATCGTGACGTAATTATGAGAAGTGATTTGGAAGCCGCTGCGCGTTCGGCTCGAGGTTTCATGCCCCATGAAGAAGGTATCGGCCTCTATGAAGCAGCCCTCGGAATAACCGCTCTAGGCCCGATTGTTGAAGTGGGTGCTTATTGTGGGAAGTCGACGATTTATTTGGCAGCGGCGGCAATCGAAATTGGGTCAGTGGTTTTTACGGTTGATCATCACCGTGGTTCTGAAGAGATGCAACAAGGGTGGGAGCATCATGATGCCGAAGTTGTCGATCCTGAGACCGGAAGAATCGACTCTCTACCTGAGCTGCGTCGCAACCTAGAAGAGGCTGGACTTGAACATGTAGTTGTTCCAGTTGTCGGGGAATCACAAACCGTGGCGCAGCACTGGGCAGGCCCTATTTCTATGCTTTTCATCGACGGGGGCCATGGTTCCGTTCCGGCTCATGCCGACTATGAGAAGTGGACTCCGAAGATTGCAGGTGGCGGGTTTCTAGCTATCCATGATGTGTTTCAAGACCCTGCTGACGGTGGACGTCCTCCATACGAGATTTATTCCCGGGCGACAGAAGAAGCCGGTTTCGAGCAGTTCTCGAGCGTTGGGAGCCTCAGAATTTTGCGGCTGCCGATTTGAACTCCGTGTGTTTCAATAACCGAGTGACGGCAGTCCCTCTCCGATTAGTAACCGCGATGCGACGCACGTGTTGCTAAGCGCATCTGCGGCTAGCACCACGGCTGCGCTCGAATAGGTTGAGCGTTCGGCGTCTGGGAAAGTAATAGTTTCGGGGAACACCATCCCGGTGAAATAGGCACCATCTCGATCTCGTAACGGCTGGATGCTCTGAAATAACCTGTGCGCCATCGCTTCGTCGCCTATAGCGAGATAGGCCATGGCGCATTCGCATGTTTCGGCGGTCGTCACCCAAGGTTGGTCAGCGACACATCTCACTCCGTGATCTGCGACGGTGAATTCTTCGAATCTCGATGACATACGGTGTGAGGCTAAATCTGCTGTTAGTGCACCGGTGAGGACGGGGTAGTACCAGTCCATCGCCCATCGTTGTTTTGGTTCGAATTGTTCTTCATGGTTGCGCAACAGGTTGGAAAGGCGAACCGCTGCGAACTCCCACTCAGGTTGTTCTTGGTTGAGGTAGGCAGCGGTCGCCAAGCCGCAACGCAAGGAGTGGTAGATAGATGCGCTTCCGGTCAGCAAGGAGTAAGACCACGGTGTGCCGCTTGTGTGAATTGCCCAGGGAATATGTCCGGAAGCCGTTTGATGACCTACAACAAAATCCAAGGCCTGTTTAACGACGGGCCACATTTCTTCTAAGAAGCTGATGTCGCCGGTCGTTAAGTAGTGGTGCCACACCCCTGTTGCTGCGTAGGCGCAGCAGTTGGTATCGACTTTGGCGTCCTCGACTCCGTTAACAAGGTAGTAGTGGTGCCAACTTCCATCATCGCGCTGAGTTTTAGCTAACCACTCATACGCGTTTTCAGCTGCGCCGACGAAACCTGCGGTCGATAGGGCCATCGCTGCCTCAGTGTGATTCCAAATATCTGCGTGTCCGTTGGGGAACCAGAGGATCATGCCGTCCGGTGTCTGTTGGTCGGCAATTGTCGATGCTGTTGCCTTGATTTGTGCGGTGGTCAACGCACCAGTTGATTCAGGCTGCATTGCTGTTCTCCGCGTTAGGTTTAGTGGCGTAAAGGACCACTGACTTGCCGATGAGAGGGTTTAGGATTCGATCAAGCAGTCTGGTGACCAGAGGTCTTTTAACGATGTCCCAAACAAGAAATTGGTGGTATGCCCGCACCAACCGGTTGTGATTGTTGGTGGGACCGACAGCACATTTGAGCCACCAATACGGGGAGTGCAGGGAATGAGCCTTGGCCCACCCTTTTGGCTCCAGACCCGCGCTCGTGATCTTTGATCGAAGTTCTGATTTTCGGTAGATGCGCACATGTCCGCCGACTGCTTTGGGTGCGTGGTACTCGTCGCTCAACTGCCAGCAAACCTTCTCAGCTATCCACGCAGGCACCGTTATAGCAATGCTTCCACCGGGCCGTAGGACGCGGACTAGCTCGTCAATAGCACCGCTGTCATTGGGTATGTGTTCGAGGACTTCCGAGCAAATGATTCTGTCAAAAGTTCCATTCGAGAACGGGAGTTGTAGAGCGTCGGCGGACACGGGTTGGCCCTCAACGTCGGCATCTAATTCACCAGCACTGATCATCGCAGCGAACGTATTTCTAACGTCAACTAATTCTTGAAGATCTTGATCCAGTGCAACGATGCGGCACCCGCGTCGGACTGTTTCGAAGGCGTGACGCCCAGCCCCACAGCCCATATCTAAAACAAGGTCNCCGNGTTCAGCTCCCAGCAGGTCATAGTCAACTGTGAGCATCAGCGGTTCATTTCNTGAAGCAGTGCNCGATAATGTTCAACGGTTCGTTCGGCCGTGATCGTCCAAGAAAAATTCCGTATCACTCGTTCTCTACCTGCGGCACCCACCGTTGANCGCAAGTCTTTCTCNGCTAGGCCCCACNTAATTTTTGNGGAGAGGGCTTCGCTGTCACCNGGGGGCACNTGNAGTGCAGTAACCCCATCATNCCCNACCACCTCAGGTAGNGCCCCTCCGGTNGTAGCTATGAGCGGCACACCACACGACATCGCTTCTATCGCGGGAAGAGAAAATCCCTCATACAGTGACGGAACAACAGCTAATTGNGCTTGGTTGTAAAGTTCCACGATTCGCTGATCNGATACNCCAGTTANGAACTCAATNCTGNTTGACAGATCAAGTTCTTTTATNAACTGAGTGGCCCTTGAGTCATATTTCGGTTTGCCGATCACCACTAGATGAATTGTGTCGTCTTCTGCTCGAAGTTTGGCAAGGGCTTCNAGTAAGAAAGCNAGGCCTTTCATAGCCACATCGGCGCTNGCAGTCGTCATNAACCGACCNGGAACAACATCGACGTCTGTCAGTGGGCGGAATTGTTGGGGGTCGACGCCGACATGGACGATATGCAGACGNTCNGGNTCGACTCCGTGGTCTTTAACTATGTCGTCATGACTGTTGGAGGAGACNGTGAGAATACGGGGGAGTTTCTTCGCAACTTTTGTTTGCATGNTTGTNAAGGCATAAAAACGATTCTTGGTGAAACGTTTCCATGGCGTTGTCGCATGTTTGGTTTCGAGNCGGCGGTCAACCGTGATCGGATGGTGGATGGTTTCTAACACCGGGAGCCCGGCTTCGTGAATTTTCAAGATACCCGTGCCCAAACATTGGTTGTCATGAACAAGGTCGAATTCTTTGAGTCGGCCAATCAATTCTCGGTGGGCCCTCAGACTAAAGGTGAGTGGTTCAGCGAAGGTGGCGGCAGATGTGACCAGGTACTCCAACACGTCGAATCGATCCTTAAATTCGCTGAGTCGAGGAATTCGAAACGGATCCGGCATTCGATATAGATCAAGGCTTGGNAATTTTGTTAGTCGGATTCCCGGGTCCAAATGTGGGTAAGGNGGCCCGGAAATGACCTCAACGTCATGTCCGAGTGCTACCAATTCTCGNGCCATGTGGCGGGTATAGACACCCTGGCCCCCTGTATAGGGGTGACCTCGGTAGGTCAAGAATGCGATACGTAGTGGGGCGTCGTTGAACATTAGAGAGCTTCGCAAGTTGCGGGGCAGGGGGATAACAATGCTACCGGTCGGTAACTCTATGAGTCGCTTACTNAGNCGAGGCAGTTANTTTTAGGGGAAGCCGAAAAGGGAGANGATGTGAGGGCGCTGATTCAAANGGTAAGTAAGGCCTCAGTTTCCGTTAAGCAGCAAACTGTCGGCAATATCGGTCCGGGGCTTTGCGTTTTTGTAGGCGTTACCCATGATGATGACGAAGTAATTGCAGAAAAGCTGGCCTCCAAAATATGGAANTTACGAATTTTNGAAGATGACCAAAAACGGATGAATTATTCGGTCGGCGAGATNANCGGTGAAATTCTGATNGTGAGTCAGTTCACCCTCTACAGCGATACGACCAANGGACGACGNCCATCGTTTGTGGAAGCGGCNTCGCCGGACNTGGCGGAACCGTTGATTGAAAAGCTCTGTGAGTCACTGAAGGTCATGGGTGCAAGGGTTGCTACNGGNCGATTTCAGAGNCACATGGAGGTAGAGATTTACAACGATGGTCCGNTCACGCTGAATCTCGACGTCTAGAACCCGCTANGGCGCTACCCCCAAGCAACATCGCAGCGAGTACAGAAACCGGTANCTTCCCGAATCTTGTGGCCCACGTATCTCCAGTTCGTAGTTGCACTTGGCTTGTCAGGATGGTCTGTTGTTTCAGGTCGCTGCGAACTGCTACTCGTCCATCGGGAGCGACAATGGCCGAATAACCGGTNGTTGATGCTTGCAGAACCCATCGATCAGACTCGATAGCCCTGAGCCGGGCGCTAGCNAAAGACTGTTCGGGAACCAACGAGTTTGTGTAGGAGGATGCCAGGGTTGGATTAGTGATGATTCGTGCTCCGGATTGNACACCACTNCGCACTCGTTCCGGAAAGTACACCTCAAAAGAAATAACGTTNCCTATTGGACCNAACCGCGACTGAATTAGGCCNGGGCCGCTGCCCGGTAACGCTTCTCTNGAGATNAGAGATAGGTCNGCAAANTTNTCGATGAGACCGCGAAGAGGTATGTACTCGCCAAAGGGCACTAGGTG
Source organism: Acidimicrobiaceae bacterium (assembly GCA_002708935.1). Taxonomy (GTDB): domain Bacteria; phylum Actinomycetota; class Acidimicrobiia; order Acidimicrobiales; family Poriferisodalaceae; genus MedAcidi-G3. Next base: position 79,586 of record PAPO01000013.1, read on the forward strand.
TACTTTGTCGTATCGGTCGACGAGCCCCACGCCGGGATCGATCGAGACGGAGGCGTTCCGAAAGTTNTCGCCGTCGATCTCTGAAAAGTTAGCGACNATTACTGTGTCGAGGTTGGTCGCGAGTTCANTAAGAATTNATAATTCTCGACTTTGTTCGAGAGGCGCAAAAGTGGTCACACTGCTTTCTGACCAGACCATCAAGTCCGTGTCGACGGGGTTTGCTTCGATTGCTGCTAAATGTCGGTCAAGAACGGCNACCTGATCGCTGGTAGCTGCTCTGGTCCCCAAATCTCCACCNGCCTGAACAACACTNGCCGTGATTACATCCTCGGGCGAAGCACCCGGCGCGATCNGAGCAACTCCGAGCAGAACACCAACCGCGAGTAGGGCTCCTAATACTGTGCGAAATTGGGTTAGCAAAGCGCCCTCGACCATGACGGAGATGAGACCAATTNCACCAATGAGGAGTAGGGGTCCCCCGACCGTTACGACATCAACCAGGTAGGTNTCAATTGGCCCCATGGCCAAACTAGACATCGGGACTCCTCCAAAAGGCACGACCCACCTAATAGATTCACCGACGACCAACGCCGAAGGAATAGCGCCCGAACGNCCGCGACCTGCCCAAGGAACCAAGGCCATTGGAACNGCCATGATGAACGCTTGAACAGGCGTTGCTACTACCCAACCAGGGATCGTCAGATCTGTCATCCANGTCAAAGCAACGGTGAAATAACCCATCCAGAGAGTGAACGCGTTGACGAGTTGGCGCCGGAAACTTTCGTGTCGTGAGAACTTTAAATAAATCCCGAGGCAGATAGGAGAAAGCGCCCATAGTCCGTAGGGAGGCAGAGATAAGGAGATTAAGGCGCCCAAAACGAATCGGCCGACCGGGGCTAGTCGGTTCATAATGTTTTGAGATAGTCGAGTGTTGCTTCGGCAGATTGATTTCCCTGGTTGATACAGGCAGGTATCCCGATGCCCTTATAGCCNGCGCCGGCNAAAAACAATCCGGACATATCGGACCTAAGGTCACGTTCGATTGCGGCAACAAGACGGTCGTGNCCAGGCGCATACTGAGGGAAGGCATCGATCCATCGCGATACTCGCCATTCCACTAAATCACCTTCAATTTCCANGATGTTGGCTACCTCGGTCAACAACGTTTCAACTAGCTCGTTGTCATCGAGGGCCAGCGCCCTGGTATCGCCTGCTCTTCCTGCAGAAACTCTTAGGATGACGTGTTCTTCGTCGGCCCAATGCGGCCATTTGGAGCTTCCCCAGCTCACAGCTGTTGCGAGCAATCCTTCACCCCTAGGAATCAACATGCCCGATCCGTCCAGGGAGTGACTTATATCGCTCCTCTTGAACCCCATGGTGACCAAAGCTACTGAGGCATGTTCTATCGATGACAAGCGGTCAGCCGCAGCCTGACAACTAGCTAGAAGATGGGCGGCTTGATGAGCAGGGGTCGCCAATATGACAGCGTCGCACTTAATGGATGCTTGTTGGGTCCAAACAACCAAATTGTCTGTGTCTCTAGTTATGGCGGTCACAGGCGTGTTGGTCCGAGTATCCGCCTCGCTGACACTGTTCACGAGGGTTTCTACAAGCTGGCCCATCCCGTTTTCAAAACCTACAAATACAGGAGTCTGTGGTTTAGGAGATGCTTTGGCTTGCTCCTTAAGACCCGTTATTAAACTTCGATTCTGACGAGCTGCTGTTTCGAGTTGCGGCGTGGTTAAAGCTGCGTCTAGGTGATCAGTGTCGCCCGCGTTGATACTTCCTACCAGTGGATCAACTAAGCGCTCTGCTATTTGATCTCCCATCCTTCGTCGAATAAGTCCACCGACTGATTCGTCATCGCCTGGCCAATCATCGGGTAAGAAACGATCGAATCCTGCTCGTATCGCTGCGAGCGGACTTACGATCCGGCTTCGTAGTAGTGGAAGAAGCTTGGTTGGAACTCCCAATACAAGACCTTCGGGGAGCTTCCTCAAAACTCCGTCGACTAACACATAAGCGGTTGAAGTAGCGGGACTAATTAGAAAGCTATCCAATCCAAGTTCTGTGCAGAGTTCAATCCCCCAGGACACCCGAGTGATGAATGCATCGGCCCCTTCGTCTACCGGGCGACCCAAAAAATTTGTTGTCCTGATTTTGCCGCCGAGGCGCGAGGATGCTTCCAAGAGAACAGCGTCCACTCCGGGCTGTTTCTGAATTTGGCGGAATGCAGTCAAGCCTGCGATTCCGCCTCCAACAACAACCACTTGTCTGGTCATGACCCAGACGACGCGAGTTGCAAGCCTTCGGTATGGATCAACTCGACCAAGTTTTCCAGGATGGCGGGGTCAGTCTCAGGTAATACTCCGTGACCCAAGTTAAAAATGTGGCCCGGTTGAGCATCGGCTGCTTTCAGCACCGCGCGAGCCTGTCTCTCAACTACCGGCCAGTCAGCCAAACAGATAGAGGGATCAAGGTTTCCTTGTACAGCAGTATCTGGCCCGACTCTGCGCCGTACCTCGTCTATCGGCACGCGCCAGTCAGCGCCCACAACATCGGCTCCAGCCTCACTCATTAGTGACAACAATTCTCCGGTTCCAACACCGAAATGAACTCGAGGGACTTCAAGATCTTCAAGTTCGCTAAAAACTCGTTGGCTGTGGGGAAACACGTAATTCCTGTAATCACCAGCTGACAGAGCGCCCGCCCAAGAGTCGAATAATTGGACAGCGCTGGCGCCTGCAAGGATTTGCGACCGCATGCTCGCGATAGCGATATCGGAAAGACGTTCCATTAGGTCATGCCAGACGCTGGGTTCTGAGTACATCAGTGATTTTGTTCGAGCGTGGTTCCGCGATGGCTGACCTTCAATTAAGTAGCTAGCGATTGTGAATGGCGCGCCTGCGAACCCGATGAGTGGAATTTCTAATTCTTCAGCCAATATTTCAACGGTCGCCAAAACGTATGACGTATCAACTTCTGGTTCCAGGATGCGAAGACGCTTTAGATCAGTCTTATCCCTGAAGGGTTGGTCAACCGTCGGACCGATGCCCGGAACGACATCAACGTTGAAGCCGATCGCGTTAACTGGAACCACGATGTCAGAAAACAAGATCGCCGCGTCCACGCCGTAACGGCGGACCGGTTGGAGGGTGATCTCAGCCGCGAGTGAAGGATTTGCAATTGTGTCGAGGATGCTGCCGGTACCGCGAATGTTTCGATATTCAGGTAAAGAACGACCGGCTTGTCGCTGAAACCAAACTGGTACTTGCTCAACCTCTTGGCGCCTACAGGCGCGCAAGTATGAGCTGTCGAAGAGAGCGTGGCTCGGGTGGTCGTTTGGTATCGACATTTCAACTCAGACGCTACCGGCCCTTTAAGCCCACTGGTCTTTGGTTTGTCAGTCGCTTAACGCGACTTTTTGGAAACGAGCGTCATTCTGAAATATCTCGGCGATGAACGGTATGCTGGTTCGTTCTCTAAACCGGTGATTTACGAGTGACACACCCCGAAATCGCAGCCGAACAGGCACACATTGATCGTGCACACTTGCTGCTGGACCGAGCGCGTGAACGGGCACAAAAATTACGCGGAATGGTCGAAGTGGGGCGCGGAGGAACCACCCAGGCGCGATATGAACGAGATGTGATCGAAGGAAGTGTCCAGAATCGACTTGGGCAGCTCCAATTGGGGTCTGCTTCATTGATTTTCGGCAGAATTGACCTAGATACTGAAGACCGGTTTCACATTGGAAGACTTGCAGTAGCAGACGAAAGACAAGAACCGGTTGTCGTTGACTGGCGAGCGCCGATAGCTGAACCTTTCTATCGAGCTACAGGTCGTGACCCCATGGGTCTCATTCGTCGACGTCATTTTGTGAGTCGCGGACGTGAGCTACTAGATATCGAAGATGAGTTGTTCGACCTTGATCAACTTGACGAAGGATTTCAAGGTCACGGAGCTCTTCTAGCAGCGCTTGATCAGAATCGTGACGGACAGTTGCGAGATATCGTCGCCACTATTCAGGGTGAACAGGATGAAATCATCCGTGACCCACTTAAGGGGATGCTAATTGTTCAAGGCGGCCCGGGAACCGGCAAAACAGTCGTTGCTCTTCATAGGGCTGCATATCTGCTTTACACACACCGTTTCCCTCTTGAAGGTCAGGGGGTACTGGTAGTTGGACCCAACCGACTTTTCTTGCGATACATCGAACAGGTTCTGCCAAGTCTTGGCGAAGCGGGTGTCTATCTGACTGTTTTGGCGGATCTACTTGGAGACCTTTTCGACGATGTCCGAGTGACGCTACCCGATCGCCCAAGCTCCGCCGCGGTGAAGGGAAGCGAGCGCATGGTCTCGGTAATCGCACACGCGATCAAAGATCGTGAGCGCGCCCTCCGTGAAGATCTGGTCGTTGGTTTTGGCCTCACGCGGCTCCGTATCACGGTTACTCAAAGCAGAAAAATCGTGCGTGAAGCTAGACGGCGGTATCGGAGGCATAACGCGGCACGCGGGTATGTAGAGAAAGAATTCTTCACTGCCCTTGCAAGTTCGCACCACTCGGAGCCCGATCCTGAGAATGTTCAATATCGATTGCGCAGAGATCCGAGAGTGTTGGAAGCCCTCGAATGGATTTGGCCGGTATTGACCCCAGCCCAGCTGTTGAGAGATTTATATGGTTCGGAAGCGCTATTAGGGTCTGCAGCCGGAGACGATTTGGCCGATGAAGAATGGGCGACGTTGTATCGACCTCGGGGTGAATCTCTCGTTGATTACCGATGGAGCGATGGGGATGTGCCACTGCTTGATGAGGCGTATTCAGGACTTGGCCCTCGGCTCGACCGAGATCGAAAAGCTCGGGACCCTGAACTGCGTACCTTCGGTCACATAGTCGTCGATGAAACGCAGGACCATACGCCCATGGCGTTACGGATGATTTCTCGTCGCTCACTCAACGGGTCCATGACGTTGGTTGGGGACATCGCTCAGGCAACAGCCCCTGGAGCAGCGGCGAACTGGGACGAAGTGCTGAACCATCTGCCTTCCCTCACTAAAGAACCTCGTGTTCGAGAGCTCACCTTGAGTTATCGCATTCCAGCGCCCAATCTGGAACTGGCGAACAAAGTCCTTGCGGTGGCGGCCCCGGATCTGGCTGCGCCAAGGGCAGTTCGTTCAGTGGGCAGCCCACCGCGCATAATCCAAGTTGGCAGGGGTGCCGATAGTGCCAGCCACGATTTAGTAGAGCAGTCTGTGTCATTAGTTGAAGAGGAATCGGAAGCCCTCGGTGGTGGTTCAGTCGCAGTCATCGCACCACAGAGTTTGATTGACCAAGTTGATGCCGCTCTTAAAGCCAAGGGCATTGATTATGGGAGAGCAACTACCGCCAGTAGAAACGTCAGTGGACCCCTACACCCCAAGATTGCCTTAGTGCCGGTTCAATTGGTCAAAGGACTTGAGTTAGATGGGACCGTCGTAATTGAGCCAGCGGTGATTTTGGATGAAGAGCCGCAAGGTTTGCGAGCCCTTTTTGTTGCTCTCACTCGGTCAACCAAGCGTTTGGCCGTTGTTCATGCCCGCCCGCTGCCCGATGTCTTGTGCGACTAAAGCTGCTAAGAGCGTGATTTGAAAGTTTTCACGACATTCAGTTGTTCTATTAGGCGTATCCGAGGATCCGGTCAACTGAAATTTCGATGACAGTGCGGTCCGGGCGGTCTTGGGGCACGCGGTAACGGTTGGCGTAACGTTCAGTTCCTGCTCTGCACCTTGCCTCGTCAGAAGTGACAACGGCGGTTCCTTCGAGACTTAGCCAACGGCCCCCGTCGATTTGACAGACAACAGCCCGACTATTTGGTTTTTGCTCCAAGATTTTGCTTTTCATTGACCCTGCCCATGTGATCACCCGGACTAACTGGCTGTCCTGATCCCAAGTGAAACCAACAGCGGTTACGTGCGGGCTTCCGTCCGGCCGGAGAAGCGTCAATGAAGCAAGGTGACGTTCGTCCAAGAAAGATCGGACTTCTTCGCTGAGCTTTAGAGGGTTCATAGACATCAGGAGTGAGCGATCGCGTCGAGGATGTTAAGTCGTGCTGCCCGTCGGGCGGGCAGAATTGCAGCTAGGACGCCAGCAATGATGCACATGACGAGAATAATGACAAAATTGCCGACCGGAATGCCGAAATCTGTGATGAATGAGTCGGGCATTGCTTGAACTGCGATGAAACCGAGCAAAGTTCCAACAAGTATCCCCAATACCCCGCCGAACACGGCGATGATTACTGCTTCCCATCTGATCATTCGCCGTGTTTGTCGCCGAGTCATGCCGACTGCTCTGAGAAGCCCAATCTCTCTTGTTCTTTCGAATACTGACAGCATCAAAGTGTTGACAATGCCTAACACGGCAATGATGACGGCGAATCCGACGAGTGCGTTGACGGTCATCAGTAAGGTGTCGATTCTGCCTTCAATTGTTTCTTGGTACTCGGTTCGGTCTTGGAGAATCGCTTCCGGATAATTGGCGGCAACAGCGTCAAGTTGTGATCGGATGTTTTGTACCTCGACCCCCTTTTCAAGTTTTATTGCAGCGAAAAGATCTGACTGTCGCGCTGGGTCAAAACCGGTTTCGTAGGTGCTCATGTCGATGACCCAGTTTCCGAGGATCGAACCGTCGTCGAAGATTCCAACAACCCGCAAATCTTTCTTACCAGCTACTGGGAATGTTGCTGACACCACATCACCGACAGCCAGAGCCAGATCTTCTGCAGGATCCTCGTGAACTAGGACACCATCGTTGGATAAACCTGAATAGGTGCCTTCAATCAANGAGAGCTCTAGTACGCGCCCCAGGCCTTCTTCTTGGGTACCGATCACATCTTTAGATGCGCCCGCCACGCTCATTTGGGCGGTGCCGGGTCCTCCGCGAAAGCCGACAGCTATCGCCACGCCGTCAATCTCCTTGATGTCTTCAACTAGTTGGGGACTGAAGCCCCAGGAGCTGCGTCCTTCTGTATCGATGAATAACTCCGCCCCTAAAGATGAGTCGAGGGCCGATGAAACCGTTTTTTTGAAGCTGGTACCTACGACTAACACCATGCCAACCAACGCGAGTCCTACCATCAGAGCTGAGGCAGTTGACGCCGTTCTACGAGGGTTTCTGCTGGCGTTCTCTCGAGCCAAGTTGCCAGAGGCGCGAGCAAAGCGTGTCATCGGCCAACCCAACAGACGGGCTGCCGGCCTAGCTATCAATGTGCTTAAGAGAGAGATTGAAACGAAGAGCAATAACGCTCCTGCGGCAAGTAGAGCCAGCTGTTTTGAGGCGCCAGCGTTGCTTGTNGTTCCGAAGGTGGTAGCTAAGAGACCNCCCACTCCGAAAAGGAGACCGACGNCGGTGCGGCGTCGGTTGTTCCCCGACCAAAGGCTTAGGTCATCTCTCAGAGCAGCAATGGGTGGAATTCTTGATGCTCTTCTGGCTGGCGAAATAGCAGCTANCAAAGTCACGCCTATGCCCACAATGGCGGCCGCGATCCAAGTTCGTGTCGCGATGATCAAGGGCCCGTCAGGGAGGCCGGATCCATCGCCTACTTGAGCTATAAGTGCTTTGATNCTCCAAGCAATTCCCATACCAGCGAAGACNCCAGCCAGAGAAGCAACAACGCCTATAAGTAGAGCTTCGATTAGGACCGAAGAACGTATTTGACGACCCGTTGCTCCNACTGCGCGCAGCAACCCAAGTTCCCGGATACGTTGTCCGAGAACGATCGCGAAAGTGTTGTTGATAATGAAGGCGCTGACGATGAGCGCAACCGCTGCAAAAACCAGGAGGGCATTCTGAAAAATAGTTATAAATATGTCGAATTGGTCACTGAATTCGTTTGCTACGACGTCACTAGTGACCGCTTCGAAACCGCTCGGCAGCTGATTAGTCAACTTGTTCGCTAGCTCGTTCTCATCCACTCCAGGCATCGCAGCGACCGTCACGGCTAGATAAGAGTCCGGATAATTGAATAACCGCTGAGCGGTTGGGGTGTCGATCAAAACGAAAACAGCCCCGCCTCCGTTNTCTTGCCCCCACCTGGTNATCCCACTGACCGTAAAATCTTCTTCCGGCTGTAACGAGCGAATAGTGATGGTATCTCCAACCGAGATGCCATACTTCGCCGCCGTGTCAATATCGACCATGGCCTCGCCATCGCCGGGAGCGGACCCCTCAACAGCTTCAAAGCTGCTTAATTCAGAGTGTTCTTCGGAAAAATTAAACGCCAGAGTGGGCGCTCCACCCAGCGGTTTGATCAACTCTTCGCCAAATGAAATTCGCGGGAATCCTTGAATTACACCGTCGGCGCCATACACGCCCTCTGTAGACCTGATTTGATCAACTACAGCCTGAGGCACAGTCGGTCGGCTGAAAGGGTCATCTTCGATTGTTTTGACTCCTCGAACCTGAAGCCAGTCGGGTCCAGCTATCTCGATGGCAATTTTGTCGAAAACGGCCCGGAGGCTGTCGGCAAGAATGAACGAGCCCGATACGAATGAGACACCCAAAACAACTGCAAAAGTGGTCANAGCCAGTCGTATCTTCCTGGCTAATAGCGAATTCAGGGTGAGTTTGAACACCTCAGTCGCCNAGNCCCTTCATGGTGTCAAATATTAAATCTGCAGANGGNGCGACCAACTCTTCGACAATCTTTCCATCGGCCAGAAACACGACACGGTCGGCGTGAGCAGCTGCTGATGGGTCATGTGTCACCATGACGATTGTTTGATTTAANTCCCGGACGGCGTTCTGCATGAAGCCAAGAATCTCATCACCTGTTTTGCTATCAAGGTTGCCTGTCGGTTCGTCAGCGAAGATGATCTCTGGCTGCCCTGCCAAAGCGCGNGCAACGGCGACCCGTTGTTGTTGCCCGCCGGATAGTTCATTGGGGCGGTGACTGAGTCGATCAGNTAGCCCTACAGCATCAATAACCTGATCGAACCAAGACTTTTCTGGCGCAACGGCTCCCAGTTGTTGCGGTAAGACAATGTTTTCGCGGGCTGAAAGTGTCGGAATCAGATTGAAGGCCTGGAAAACGAAGCCAATGCGGTCTCTTCGTAACAGCGTAAGAGCGCGCTCGGATAACTCTCCGATGTCCGTGTCCCCCACGAAGACCTTCCCCGAGCTAAGCGTGTCAAGGCCCGCGAGGCAGTGCATCAAAGTNGATTTNCCCGAACCGGATGGGCCCATGATTGCAGTGAATTCCCCTGCAGCGAGATCGACAGACAATCCATCAAGNGCTCGGACAGCGGTTTCACCCGATCCATAAATTTTTGATGCATCGACGGCCCGAGCTGCGAGCGAAGTGGTGGTAGTCATGCGAGCACCCTATGGGTCAATGTTCNNAACTTCGACTCCANGGAAAAATTTTTATAGAGAGTCAAGANACTGTTTTCNCAGCCNGCCGTGTCCCGAGGGCTCGGAGAGCCCGTTGCTTCAGAGACGNGGCTTATNCAGATGAGCTAGAAGCTGNACTCGCCCCTGGCNAAAGAGAGAGCTAGGGTCAACGCTCATGGCAGAGCGCGTACTCGTGACGAAATTAGGACTTGACGGTCATGATCGAGGGGTCAAAATTGTCGCACGGATCTTGCGTGATGCNGGGTACGAAGTCATATACACCGGTTTNTTTCAAACTCCTGAAACCGTTGTTGCCGCAGCAATNGATGAGGATGTGTCCGCGATAGGAGTTTCGATGTTGTCTGGTGCTCATGAAGCCTTGCTTCCAATGGTCACTGAAGCTCTAAAAGAAGCTGGTGCGGATATACCGGTCATTCTTGGAGGGATAGTTCCAGAAGGCGATTTTCAGTCTATGTATGACGCTGGGATCGCGCGAGTGTTAACCCCAGGGGCGACAGCTGACGAAGTTGTCGAAGCTGTTAGTGGAGCGATTAAGGAATATCGGGATAGCTGATCTCCTGACACAAGCCTGCAGTGCTCTTGTACTCTTATCAACGTGATTATTGAACGATTTGGGGTTGTGGGCTGCGGCTTAATGGGATCCGGCATTGCTGANGTAGCTGCGCGAAGTGGATGCGACGTAAAGATTGTCGAAGCTAATGACGGCGCGCTTCAGGCAGGTATGGAACGGATGGAGAAAAGTCTCGACCGTGCCGTCCGAGCTGAAAAAATTACCGAAGATGACCGCGCCCAGGTAATGGGAAATATTTCCTTTTCAACNAAACTCCCGAGCCTCGCTGATCGCCAATTTGTTGTTGAAGCGGTTATCGAACAAGAAGAGGCGAAAATCGAAGTGTTTCGCCGCCTAAACGATGTAGTTGACGATCCCGAAGCAATTTTGGCCAGTAACACATCGTCTATTCCGATTATGAAGCTTGCGATGGCCACGAATCGGCCTCAACAAGTGATNGGTGTTCATTTCTTTAACCCTGTTCCGGTAATGGGCCTCGTGGAGATCATCACATCGCTGTTGACAGGCGACAAAACAGCAGCGCTCTGTCAAGAATTCGCGTCAGATCAACTTGGNAANAGGGTCGTGAGCAGCCAAGACCGGGCAGGGTTCGTCGTGAACGCANTGCTCATTCCATACATCCTTTCGGCTATTCGAATGATGGAATCAGGGTTTGCGAGCGCTGAAGATATCGATGCGGGCATGGTCTTGGGATGTAACCACCCGATGGGTCCTCTGGCTCTGTGCGATCTCATTGGTTTAGATACCACGATGGCGGTCGCCGAGTCTTTATACGAAGAGTTTAAAGANCAGCTATATGCGCCACCTCCTCTGCTCAACCGTATGTGTGATGCAGGGCTGCTAGGCCGTAAGAGCGGCCGAGGATTTTACCGATACAACTAAGGTTGTTGAGGCAACGTTCCCCGAACGTGTCGAGAAACGAACAACATGAGTGATGCGGTGACAGAAGGAATTGACGCTGAGAACGTGGCGTNATGGNTCNACNAACACGTCCCTGGGGTCAACCCACCACTTANATATCAGCTNATCGCTGGAGGNCATTCGAATCTCACATACAGNGTCGAAGANCAAGANGAAAATNTTTATGTTCTNCGNCGGCCNCCTTTGGGTCACGTNTTAGCAACNGCACANGANATGGCCAGAGANCANCGCATTATCAGCGCCGTAGGNAACACCGACGTCCCNGTNCCTCCAACACTGGGAGTATGTGAAGANGATGNGGTNAACGGNGCNCCNTTCTACGTAATGGAATATGTAGANGGTGANGTCCTGCACAGCGACNCNGAAGCAACTCTTGTTCCGGTTNCAGAACGCATGGACCTGAGNCGTCAAGNAGTCGAGGTCTTGGCAGAGCTTCATGCAATCGAACCTGANGACATCGGGTTAGGNGACCTNGCGAAAAGAGAGGATTATCTAGGNCGACAGCTGCGNCGATGGAGTCGCCAATGGGAGCAATCAAAGACTCGGGAATTAGAGNCCATGGAGGAGGTGCANGATCTGTTGGANCGCCGGAAACCGGAACANATAGGNTCCACGATCGTTCACGGNGANTATCGGCTCGGAAACATGTTGACNAGNTCTGGCCGCATCCTGGCNGTACTTGACTGGGAGNTGTGCACCTTNGGTGACCCACTAGCCGATGTCGGATATTTACTGAACAACTGGGTGGAGCCAGACGAAGCTCCGGCAGGTTCTAGCGCTCCGACACTCGCAGGAGGATTCGCTTCTCGGGAGGAACTCATGAGTTGGTATGAAATGGCCTCCGGACGAGACGTGTCGGGGGTCGGTTATTACCGAGCTTTCTCTTATTGGCGGTTGGCAGCCATCGTTGAAGGCGTCCTGAACAGGTACCTAAAAGGTGTGATGGGTGACCAAGAAGACGTAGACACCTCGGTTTTTAAAGAACAGGTCGAGATGCTTTCTACTGGCGCGTTAGAGCTACTAATCGAGTGATGTTTGTGAACAAAACCGTGAAGTAGTCGTCGTAACTCTGAGTTGATGACTGATGCAACCGAAGCCCAAAGCGCCGATATCCTCGACTCTGTGGATCGCGAAAGTGCACCGAGAGGTAGCAGATTTTTTGTTGGAGCTGTAATTGGAGCAGTTGTCGGTGCTCTGGTAGCGGGCCTCATTGTTGTGAGTCTGGGTGATCCGCAGCGAATATATGTAACCGAGAAAGTTGACACTACCCAAGCGGTGGCAGACCTTTTAGATAACCAGGCTCCAGTGACAGCAGTCGCGCTGGACGCGGAAACGGTGTCAGACCTGGCCACGACCCCAGAGGTCGAGAAGACAGACGCAGGCCGATTAGACGTCAAGGCGGTTTTGGCTGCTGTGGCGCCCACGGTGGTTCAAATAGAGGTCTCATCTGAGGATGGAATTTTCGGAGGAGGTCAAGGCACGGGCTTCATTATCAGTTCCGATGGGCAAGTAGTCACCAACGCCCACGTTGTAGAAGGCGCTTCGAGTATTAACGTCATGCTTTCTGATGGGACTCTCAAAACTGCTGAACTAGTACAGCAGGACCCAACTCGAGATCTTGCGGTTTTAAAAATCGAGGGCGAAAACCTCCCAGCGGCGAGACTCGGAAGGTCTGCTGACGTCGAAGTTGGAGACGAAGTACTTGCCATAGGAAATGCTCTAGGACTTGGTGATACGCCAACTGTTACTACTGGCATCGTTTCGGCCTTAGAAAGAGAACTTCAATTAACTGGCAGTCGATTGACGCGGCTCATACAAACCGATGCTGCTATCAACCCAGGCAATTCAGGCGGCCCGTTAGTCAATGCTAAGGGCGAAGTCATCGGAGTAAACACGGCGATCGCTGGTAACGCCGAAGGGATCGGGTTCGCTATATCGATCGATCACGCCCGACCAGTAATCGAAACCCTTCAAACAGGGGAAGTACCCAAGCGTCCGTTGCTTGGGGTCAACATCACCGACGTAGAAATGCTGGACGACACAGCGCGCGAGCAATACAACATTTATGAAGGGGTAGAGACAGGGGTAGTAATTGTTGCCCTAGTTGAAGACGGCGCTGCTAATGCTGCAGGCTTAAAGGTTGGCGAAGTGGTTACCGAATTCGATGGTCAAGAAATCGAATCGGTTCAAGACCTTGTAGGCGCTGTACGAGATAGTGAAATTGGGCGCACCGTGCGAGTGGAAGTAGTAGCTAACGACGGATCAATAAGAAAAGTAGATGTGGAGCTAGGTTTCACTGAAGGAGCAGGTGGCTGAGCCAGAAGTCAGCTACTTATTCGTCTGCCCGACATCGACGGCTATTTTTCGCGATACTTCTCCGTCATATCTATCTTTCAATAAACAGCTGGAGGCAGCATGTCTAACCGCACCTTTGACACTGGAACTGAAGACATTCGCACCGAAATTGCGGATGGCGTGATGACAATCACTTTGAACCGTCCAGAACGACGAAACGCTCTGTCAGACGCGATGTTAATTGGACTCGTTGCATCGCTTGACGATGCCGAAACTGCGACCGATGTGGGAGCAGTTCTGCTCACCGGCGCCGGGGGCGCTTTTTGCGCCGGTGGTGATGTAAAGGGAATGGCTGAGGCTGGAGGCGAAGGTGGAAATAGCGCCCTTCAATACGATGCGCGAGTTCACCTACAGCGACGTAGTCAGCGTGATACGGCTGGCAAGTTATATGAACTCCCCAAACCGACAATCGCTGCACTGCCTGGCCCCGCAGCAGGAGCCGGTTTGTCGATAGCCCTATCCTGCGATCTGAGGTACGGCTCACCTAATGCCATACTTACAACAGCATTTGCCCGAGTTGGGTTTAGTGGCGACTACGGCGGAACCTACTTCATGAGTCGACTAATAGGTTCGGCGAAGGCCCGCGAGCTGTATTTCTTATCTGAAATAGTTGACATGACAGAAGCAGAACGACTTGGGCTGGTCAACGGAGTCTTTTCTGAAGAGTCGTTACTGGAGGAAGTCACGTCAATCGCCAAGAGATTGGCTGAGGGGCCGACGGTTGCGTACAGATACATGAAAGAAAATCTCAACCGGGCGGTGAATGGCGAAATGGGTGAGTGCTTAGACATGGAGGCGGCACACCACATTCATTGCGGCCAAACCGACGACCATAAAGAAGCTGCGCAGGCCTTCGTCGACAANCGAGANCCAGTCTTNAAAGGACGATAAGTCNGATAAACGCCGCNCNTAANGCTCTGAANCGGGATACCTTCGAAATAGTGAGCGGCCGGACCTTTATACAAAACCCAGGACCCACCAATATCCCAGAACGAATCCTTCGGGCTATGGCTAGCCCGGCCGTTGACTTTGGGACTGAAGAATTCGGGGCGCTATTGGATTCTTCGTTGAATCGACTTAACCACTGCATGGCTAATTCTGGGCCACTGATTGGGTACACGAGTACGGGTCATGGTGCGTGGGAAGCAACAGTTACCAATCTGTTTGANGTCGATGCTCCGGTGCTTTTGTGTGACAGCGGCCATTTCAGCCACCGCTGGGGCGAAATGTGCGAAGCCCATGGTCTAGATGTCCATTGGTTCGAAACGGGCTGGCAAAGGGGTGTTGACCCCGATGCTTTGCGGGAAGTTCTGTCAACTGAGGCTGGCAAGAAAATCCAAGGTGTTCTAGTAGCCCATACAGAAACGTCCACCGGTGTTACCTCTGACCTAACGGCGATCAGGAAAGTACTCGAGGATTTAGACCATTCAGCATTGCTTGTCGTTGATTCCATCGCGTCTTTTGGCTGTACTCCCTTGGATGTTGACGAACTAGGTGTTGACGCGTGTTTGGCAGTCAGCCAAAAGGGTCTCATGATGCCCGTCGGACTTGCCTTCAGTGGCATTAGTGGGCGGGCAGTCGAAGTGGCTTACGCGAATTCGCGACACAGGTTTTACTGGGATTGGCGACGTCGACTTGAAGTTGAGGGTTATCGCATCTTTTGTGGGACGCCTCCGATTCATCACCTTTTCGGATTAAACGAAGCCCTGAACATGTTTGAAGAAGAAGGAGGGATTGGTGCGGTAACCGACCGGCACCAACANCTGGCTTCGGCTGTTCGAGCAACAGTCGAAGCGTGGAGTAGNGAGGGCGCGATNGAATTCAANGCAGTAAACGAACACGAACGNTCAGACAGTGTGACNTGTGTTCGCGTATCAGCTGATTANGACGCGAACCAAGTCATAAAGGTGGCACGGGAAAAGTACAACTTGACTATGGGATCAGGTATTGGGCCCTTGGCTGGTTCCGCCTTTCGGATCGGACATCTCGGAGATCTCAATGTTCCGATGGTCCTTGGAGCTTTAGGGGCCATAGAAACCTCGTTGCGAACGTGTCGCGTGCCACTAGGAAGTGGTGGTCTAGAGGCAGCCGCTCAACAACTAAGCGAAGCGAGTATGTAAGTGGTCTCCACAAATTCGATGACGGCCAGTGAACGATTAAGACTGATAGATCAGATCCATGATTCCTCGCTATCAATNGTTATCGCCGCAACAGGAGGCGGAGTGGCTTCAATATCAGATCTGCTGCTCGTCCCTGGCGCATCACGAACGGTCATCGAGGCGCTCGTCCCGTACTCATTCCCGGCTCTATCACGTTTGATCGGTTACCCACCAGATCAGGCGGTCTCCGAAGAAGTAGCAAAACAGATGGCNCTGGCGTGCTTACGAAGGGCTGAAGAACTTGTGGAGGGAAACACACCGNTAGCNGGCGTNGCTTGTACCGCTGCCCTGGTAACCGANCGACAACGGCGTGGAGATAACCGTGCGCANATAGCCGTNGCTACTTCCGAAGGNCTGNCTNTNACCAATATCGCGCTAGAGAAAGACCTGAACGATCGAGCNACCGAAGACCGAATCGTGTCCGATGCGGTGCTCAGAATGATTGGAAATACAGCAAAGGTCGCCCAATAACTGAGTGTGAGTAAGAATCGCAGTATGGCGCGACGCANNAGACATCACATTCCACAACAATCGGACGAATTTGACGCTCAATGGTTTACTTCGACCATTGGCTCCAAATTCGANGGCGTAGTGACNCANGTGGATACCGAGACAATTGGTGAGGGNGTNGGTTTCTTAGGTGAGNTGCATAGATGCACCTTGACTTGGCAGGGGGAAANGNCAGGGCCGAGTTCGGTGATTNTGAAGATNCCATCGAAGGTGGCTAAGAACCGTTCTCTTGGCGAAGGTCTCGCNGTGTATGANCGAGAGATCNGGGTCTACAGCGAAATGAGTGACTGCTTAGGGATTCCGATGCCNGAATTCATTTANGGAGAATGCGACCCCAATCCCGCACCCTGGCTTGAAACGTTCTTTACCTTCCTNTTNCGGAAGCTNCCGGTTCCCGCAGTAAGCCGNGTGCTTGACCTCCTGNTNCTGATAGGNGGGAAGAGTTCTCGNAGATATTTATTGATGATGGAAGATATCGATGATGCTCGGCCACCCACTCAAGTCGCNGGCGGATCCATTCAAGACACGATCGTTGGACTCGATTTGTTGGCTCGTTTCCACGCCCATAATTGGAATGAGACAGAACGTAGGGACTCCCAGCCCATTATCTGGAGCGTGGGACATGTGCCGAAAGTCGTGCAGGCTAGTTATCGCAGAAATCGTGATGCGTTTGTTGAACGTTTTGGTGCACTTATCGGTGAAACGATGGTCGCGAAGATGGACGAAGTTCAAGAGCGACTCCCCGAGTTATGCTCCCAATTGGAGCGAGACCCTTGGACGCTTTGCCACGGCGATTATCGACTTGACAATCTCATGTTTCGCTCTGACGGTCGAACAACCGTGCTTGATTGGCAGGGACTCGNNTGGGGACGNCCTGGNTGGGAAGTCGCGTACTTNATTACCACCGCNTTNGAACCCGANCACCGCGATGAAGAGCAAATGATGTTGGCTCGGTATCACGANACTCTGGTTGCTGCCGGAGTAGATAACTACAGCTACGAAGATTTGTTAGAAGATGTCACCATTTCCAAGGCGATTCTGGCGCACCGNATGGTTGCNGGNGATGATCTGTTAGACACTGAATNGGAAAACACNGAGAGCGACTTCATNGAGGTCCTCGTTAAGCGNGTTGTNGGNTGGGTGGATCTCGATGTTTAGCGCCCCCNGTTAACTAAAGAGCCCGTTACCTATTCCCTCAGCNACAGCTTCCNCCTCTACGTCNGCGAGTTCTGGCCACACTTCGAAGTTGTGTTCCCCTAAATAGGCTGGCGATAGCAAGGTTGTAGGCGGACGAATTCCATCTACTAAGACGGGAAACGTGTCGACGACGCGGTCACCGAATATTGGATGTTCGGTGTCGCGCCAGAAGCCCCTTGCGGAGAGTTGAGGGTCTTCGTTGACNAGGTCATGAGCGGTCTGGACCTTTCCTGCAGGAACCGCTATCGATTGCAGAAGNTCCANTACTGCGGACGACTCTTTGTCGCTGATCCAGTCACCNAGTACNTGGTCGATCNTTTCTCTNTGAANTCTTCTTTCCTCCTCAGTTGCTAAAGGNCCGAAGAGNTCAGTGNNTAANAATTGGCGGAGGCGTTNCCATTGGGCGTCGCANGATGCAGTGACCGCTACGAAACCNTCTAGNGACGGGTACACCTCGTTGGGGACGTGATCATGTAAGCCGTCGCGGTTNCCTTCNGGNTGAGCTACAACGCCNTTAGACAGACAATTGAGAGCNGCAGGACCAATCGAATAGGTCCCCACCTCTAATTGCGCCATGTCGATGTGTTGCCCGACGCCGGAAGCGTCNCGGGCGAGGAGAGCAGCCATGGTTGAGGTAGCAGCAGCAAAACCNGCCAAATGATCATTNAGAGAGAAACCGGGNCCNACATCACCNCGNTCATCAAAATTAGTNAGATGAGTAATTCCGCTAATAGCGTGAATAGTTGGNGCGTAAGAAATGATGTGGCTCCACGGCCCGTCGTGTCCACAGCCGGACATCGACACATAAATCAGTCGAGGGTTCCACTTCTTAACCGTTTCCCAATCGAGACCCCATCCGTCCAAAACTCCGGCGCTGTAGTTCTCGATCAGAACGTCACAATTCTCGATCAACCTACGGATGGTTTTGAGCGCATCCGGATGTTTCATGTCGAGAGTGGCGCTGCGTTTTCCGCGACCCCAGACGAAGTAGTAGGGGTAGTCGGGTCGATTTACTAGAGTGCTGTGCTCCTCGTTTTGCACCCGAATGACGTCGGCGCCTAAATCTGCCAACATCCGAGTCGCGAATGGGCCCGCTAATACCCAAGTTAGGTCCAGCACTCGCACCCCGGTTAGTGGAAGGGAAGGCTCTGCCTCTTCGACAGGTTCATCAATGACTGATTGGCCCGTTTGTGACCATCGCTCGATGATCGTTTCGATCGGAGTTTCTGCTTCTGGTGGGGGTTGAAGAGGAACCGATGGGGTGTGAGAAAAACGGACCAGANGCCCNGGTTGTACGACCGAAGAGGNCTGATTTTGGGNTAAGAANCCCCGATGCTCAAACTGTGGGCTCGAGCAGGCCTCATTGATGTCATGGACTGCGCCAAGAGCAACATGTCGTTCTTGTGCTTTGCCCCATAGATCCATAGCGTCGTGTGTCCGAACCCATTTCCGCATGGTGTCCATGGCATCGTCGATTTCTTCAAGTACTTCTTCCACGTCATATCCGAGCCACTGATGTCCTTCTTCGAAGCCTTCGTCGACCATCATCTGAAAGGCGTGATCTGGTGTTGGTGTAAGAGTGATCATCATGTGGCCGGTTCGACATTCGGCCAAGTCATATGCATGGAGCCAATGAAGTGCTCCTTGGCGCGGAGCTACTTTGGGCAGCGGAAGTACATCGTCGAAGAGCCACTGCATCAAGATGTTCTCAACAGATCCGCTCAAGGTTTCATGAATGGACAGATCGAAGTGCCTGCCGACGCCGTCCCTTCGAACTCTGAATAAGCCTGAAAGCGCGCATAATGAGGCCATGAAACCTGCGTAGTTATAGGCCTGACGCCCCCAGACGTTTAAGGGTTTCTCTGGTAAGCCTCCCACTGATAAGAAGCCACCTAATGCGGCGGCAGTTAAGTCAGAACCCACCCAATTTGCGCGAGGCCCGGTACGACCAAAAGGGGTTATTGAGACCTGCACTAGCCGTGGATTGTCATTGATTAAGTCGGTGTGGTCGATAGCTAAGGTGGCTAACTCTCCAGGGTCAGTGGTCTCGACTACTAGATCGGCTTCCTTTGCCAAAGCTCGATACGTCTGGCGGCCGAGTTCTGTTGTTAGGTCAATAATGTGACTTTCTTTTCCGCCGTCATACCACCAGTCAAGGACGCCTCCGTTCTCATCTCTCATAGATTGTCCCGGGGAACCTTGGTTTGTCACCCTGACCACGTCAGCACCGAACTCCGTCAGGAGCTTGGTCGCGAATCGTCCTGAATCACCGGTTAGATCAATGACGCGAACACCTGTCAGTGCGGCCATCAGTCGATGAAAGTCTCGGCAAAAGATCCAAGGACATTTTCGATTTCCGTGACATCGCCAGTGTTGCAGGACAGGACAAGGTCAGTAACCCCAACCGCTTCGTAGGCTTCGATCAGTTGAGAGTCAACGCCATCAAAATCGCGACGGACCTGGACTGGAAACGCATCCATGGAGCGCCCGGACGACTCCGCTTCATCCCGGATGAAAGTCAGCCGCTCCGATATGGCATCGGGGGAGAGGCCGAGTGGATGCCAACCGTCTCCTAGTTGTGCAACACGTCGTAAAGCTGGAGCGCGGTTGCCGCCGATGACTATTGGCGGATGAGGTTTTTGTGATGGTTTCGGAGAGGTCACGACATTTTCGAAAGTCCAGTACTTGCCCGCGAAACTTGCTTCTGTTTGGGTCCAAAGGGCCAGCAATACCTGTATGAACTCGTTGCTGTATTGACCTCGGTCTTGATATTCGGACCCCAAAATTTCGTTCTCTTCGGGCAGGCTGCCGACACCGAGGCCAACAGTGATTCGCCCCTCGGACAAGTGATCCAAGGTTGCGAGCTCCTTTGCTAAAACCATGGGATGGAGATACGGCATTACAAGAACACTGGTACCGAGAGTGGCAGTTTGTGTTTGAGACGCAAGCCAAGTGAGCGTGATCAGCGCATCGTGGTACGGGGCTTGACCCAGACGGTCGTGGACATACCCGACGTTGATGACGTGGTGGTTCACCCATAGCGAGTCGAATCCAAGTTGTTCAGCGGCCACTCCTAGTTGGACAACTTGTTGAGGGTCAGCCACACCGAAATTGTTGGGGAGAGTGAATCCAAACTTCATTGGTAGTTCCTTTCTAAACGGCGCAATTTGCGGCAAGGCTAGCTATGGAGGTCCCCCTCCGCGGCTGTCGAATTTGGTGACGGTCTAACCCGTTAGTTGTGTAGCCAAACGACAGACCGGTGCTTGGGTCACAAAAGGCAATTTGGCCTCCAACGCCGTTGTGTCCGAAGGCGTTCGGCGAGACCGTGCGACCCAGTCCTCTTCGATTAGTTAGACCATCGTCGCCAGCTAAAATTACTCCCAAACCTCGGTTGGCTGGAACCCCCATGGGATCGGGCAAATTATTGTGTACCTGACCAACGGCATTTGTGAGCATGCGCGGTTCCCATAAATTGTCGGGGTTGTGCAGAAGTGCTTGATAGAAAAGGGCTAGATCTGCGGCGCGGCCATATCCGCCGCCGCCTGGGACTCCGACTTCGCGTGTGTCTGGGTCGTTGAAACGAATAATCGTTTCGTCGGTCACTTCGCTTGGAGGCATTTCTCGTACCCCGAAGACAGCTTCCAGCTCATCTGGAGTTGCTTCGCCCTCACACAATGTGAGTTCCGCCATGTCCTCTTGTTGATCCGAATCAAATCCGAGTATCCGCGGTATGCCGAGCGGCTCCGATACACGTTGATGAACTGCGTCGGTGTGTGAATCGCCCGTGATTTCCGTGATCACCTCCGCAAGAACCCAATGGGCGCTCGTGGGGTGGTATTCGTAGCGGCTGCCCGGTTCCCAGTTAAGCCGCCACTCAGACATTCTTCTTCGACGACTTTCAGAATCTGACCACACCTCGGGGCCCATAGGTGCGTGAGGAAAGCCGGAGGTGTGCAGCATCACCTGCTCCAGAGTGATGCGTTCTTTCCCGTTCTCTGCAAACTCGGGGATGAGTGACGAAATAGGGGTGCTCAGATCCAAAGAATTTTCACTCAAGAGTTGCCAAACCGCGGCGGCAACGAACGGTTTGGTTGCGGAAAAGAAACAGTATCTAGTTTCGGGTTTCGCATTCCCGATCGTTTGGTCTACGACAATTTCGCCTTCGAATCCGATGGCAAATTGGCAACTAGGAAGAAGACCCTCGTCCACCTCCCGAGAGCAGCGTTCAACCAGCTCAGTGACTCGATCGTGATCAATGTGGTGTTTACCCATCCCCTTGGCCTACCACTGACAAGCCTGTCGCGTCTTGAAAACTGGGGTGAGCTGGTGAAGGGAGACTTACTAAACTTGCGTTTAGTAAGTACTGACAATATGCTTTGAGCGATCGTCTGGAAGGGGTCCTCGGCCAACCAGGTGCGGCCTGATGACCTTGACCGGGCGTGACCGTTGGTGCCGCTTTCCACGGGGGAGGCGCCAACAGCAAAGGGGGGAAGCTGCGCTGCGTTAAGTGGCCAGCTACCGATCTACCCCAACGCACGGACAGCGATGGACCGGGCGCCCGAAATGGGCGTCCGGTCCTTTGACTGTGAGACAACCAGCATCCAACGGCTACGGTCCATGACAGACGAAACGAGGTTTTTGTGGCCAATGAACAGCAGATAGATACAGAAATTGAATTTGGTCTGGCAATGCGTCGTGCCGACAAGGTGGCAGAGCAAGCACAGGCAATCGAAAATCTCGGGTATGACTATGTCACCACAGGTGAACACGTCTTCTTTCATGTCCCATGTTCGAATGCCTTTATCTCCCTGGCAGTAGCGGCAGGCGCGACCACAACGCTTAAGTTGATGTCAACAATCACGCTGCTTCCTTTGTATCCAGCAGTGCTGGCTGCGAAACAGGCAGCAGCACTTGATGTCGCATCCGGTGGTCGCTTCCATATGGGCATCGGAGTAGGCGGTGAATTGCCTCGTGAATTCGAAGCTTCAGGCGTTCCAGTTTCCGAACGAGGCGCTCGAACCAACGAAGCCCTCGAAATTATGAAGCTTCTTTTTAGTGAAGACGATGTTCATTTTGATGGAAAATTTAACCAACTATCGGGTGTAACACTGGAGCCCAAACCTCTGCAACAACCATCGCCGCCAATATGGATATCCGGTCGAAAGGACGCCGCATGGCGTCGAGCTGCACGGTTCGGTACAGGATGGCTGCCCTACATGTACACACCAGAGATGCTCGCCGAATCGAATCAAGCAATCGCTAAATACAGATCTGACGAAGGTAATCAATCTCCTGTCGATCCAGGTCTATTTATTTTCTTTTGCTGCCACGAAGACAATGCGACTGCAGTTGAATACGCGAACCAGCGATTATCCAAGCAGTACAACCAAGACTTCACTCAAATGATTGACAAATATGCGATTGCTGGTGACCCCGATCGCTGCGCTGAACGACTTCGCGAATATATAGACGCAGGAGCTCGGACGATCATCCTGAGTGCCGCGTCGCCGATGAGTTACGTAGAAGAAGCCGAAAGTTTCATGGCACAGGAAGTGCTTCCTCGATTTCGACCATGAGTGCCAACCGACCAGAATGAAGGAGGCCCGAAATGCAGCTAGCGAAGCAGTTCTTTGAAACGACGCTTAACCAGCAAAGAATTTTAGAAATGGTGGAGACAGGCGATTGGTCAGAGAGGTGTTTTGACTCAATGATTGACCACTGGGCTAAAGAACGCGGGGATCTGATTGCTGTCACGGACCGTTACGGTGAAACGTCGTGGAGTGATCTAGCTACACAAGTCGATGAAGCAAGTCGTGGATTACTGGAACTTGGTGTCAGACCAGGTGTTGTGGTTCAAGTCCAACTGCCCAACTGGCACCAATTCTTGGTGGCCGTGGCTGCTGTAGAACGCATAGGTGGTGTAATTAACCCAGTTGCTCCTATCTTTCGAACGAACGAAGTCCTAGTCATGAGCGAATTGGCGCGGCCGGCTGTCGTCATCACGGCGACAGAATTTCGCGGCTTTGAGCTAGGACTAATGCACACAGAGCTAAGAGAACGCTGTCCTTGGGTCAAAGAGATAGTGACTGTTGGAGAACGTCCAACAGTTGATGCTTTGACTTGGCAAGACCTGCTCGAACAAGGACGATTCTCGTCCTATGACCGGGCGGCCGTAAACCTCTTGAGGGCTGGCAGCCATGATGTTTGTGAAGTCATGTTCACTTCAGGAACAACAGGCCAACCTAAAGGAGTTATGCACACGCAAAACACGCTAAATGCGGCTGTTGATTGTTTCGTTGAAACAGTGTGCGAAGGTGTCACCTCACCGATAGGGGAGGTGGATGGCCCGGGGTACACCTTCCATATGGCATCAACACTCGCCCACCAAACGGGGTACCTCTTCGGTATTCGGGCTCCCCTTACCTTGGGGGGACATGTCGTATTGCAAGATGTTTGGGATCCCGCGGAGTTTGTTGATTTAATCGAATCGCATCAAATTCAGATCTCCATGGGGGCAACGCCTTTCTTGGCAGACGTGTTAGGAGTTCCACAGGTCGAGGAGCGGAACCTCGCGAGTTGGAAACGCTTTGTTTGCGCTGGAGCCGCAGTCCCTGAACCGGTCTTAGAAGACGCAGATGCGCGACTGCCTTGCGTGGTCCTGCCCGGTTGGGGGATGACTGAGTGCGGCCTACTGACCGTAGGGCGCCCTTCTGACTCGTTGACCATGCGTCTCACCGATGGGAGACCGCTTCCCGGTAACGACGTCCGAGTTATTGATGAACAACGACAACCAGTAGTTGGAACTGAAGGTGACTTGCAGTGCCAAGGATCATTGCTGTTTGCCGGTTATGTGCAAGGTCGAGGGTTGACCGAAGCATCTTGGGACGGACCATGGTTTGAAACTGGTGATCGGGCAGTGATGAATGATGATGGTTCGATTCGAATCACCGGTCGTTCAAAAGACATCATTATCCGCGGTGGTGAAAACATCCCGGTGAAAGAGATAGAAGACCTTCTTCTGCGCCATCCCCAGGTAATGGGCGCAGCGATAGTTGGAAAACCAGATGAACGCCTAGGAGAAATCGGTTGCGCGTTTGTCCTGCCTTCTGGCAACCCACCAACTCTTGATTCCCTGATTGAATTCTTGGAAGCACAAGGCATGACCCGCCAATTCTGGCCCGAAGACATTGTCATTGTTGAAGAATTCCCTATGACTCCGAGTGGCAAGGTCCAGAAGTACAAGCTCCGCCAACAGTTTTTGTAGCACCGACAGGCACTCGTTCCGTTCCCTAGCTTTTTGCAGGAACTATCCCCTCGGCTGTATAGGTAACAGTTGGATCCCAAAGCAGCCAGTCATAGATACCCAGAGACGCGGCAGCATCTATCTGTGCCTTTACTTCTACTGGCCCGTAAGGGACTCTCATCGAAAAGTCTTGGAGCCAAGGCACCAACGCTGTGTTAGTGCCATCTAGGACGCGTTGAAAGTCAGCCAAAGAGGCTCTTGTAATGTCATATGGCTGCGCTTCTGGATGGGTGACCCCGTATTCACCGCGGGACCAGTGAGATGGGTAAACCATCGGCGACACGTAATCGACGTATTGAGCCATGCCAGCCACATCTTGAGCGATGAATTCACCCCTGGTGGCCGAAATACCAAAAACCGAAACTCCCTGAAATACACCGAACTCTCTGAGAATGGATTGAGATTGCCGCAGAAAGTCAACGATAATCGGCGAAGGATCATCTAGACCGACGCCTGGTATATACATGCCATCAAGACGACCCTCTGGTCGCCGCATGTAATCCCACAGCACGTCATCGATACCTGCTTCTGCGGCCTCTCGGGCGATATCAAGGTTGTATTTTTGTACTCCAGGATTTTGAAAGTTAGTGAAGCCGCCGTACTTACTCAACGGTCTGCCATCAGATGTTTGGATCACCCAGTCCTGATCACCCTTCGCCCAAGCATGCTTAGCCAGAATCGGATCGCGGAACGCCACTATGCGACCTATCACACGCACATCCAGCGCATGTAGTTCTTCAATAGCAGCGCGCAGATTGAAAAGATTGTTTGCCGATCCAATCTCTATCGCGAGNGGCACGATGCTGTCATAGCCAACGACACCGCTTTCGTTNTTNAGACTGATTTCGACGGCGGTGACTTTCCCGGCCTCAATCAAATCGAGTACAGAGTTTTTGAGACCTTGATGCGCCCACGCNGCAGCGCTCACATGAACTCCCTGAGTTCTGGGGTAAGCGATCGGGACGATCATGTTGAACGTGCTTGTGTTGCCAGCTCGATCAATTGCCAAGATNGAAACAGGTCCGGCNGGNGGTTCGTCAAGTTCCAAGATGAANGACCCATCTCGGGTNTCTATTGGCACTCCGCCNACTACCAGAGTNGCNCCAGGTTCGGAGGTGCCNGCAATAGTGACCGGTTCATTCATCGGAACGGGTTCTAAGACTTCTGGTAAACCAATCACAGGCGGAGTGCCNTCAACGCTGAAGTCGATAGAGCGAGANACTTCACCGTAGAGTCGTCTCTTCACAATTAACTCAAGTGAATGGTCACCTTCAGTTAATGGNGGGACCACCCAAACGATTCGGTTCCCATATCTTTGAACACCGCTAACAGGGAAGTCGTCTAANAACAGTTGAGCTGANCGAGCATTCGCCCCAGCCACAGTGAAAGAAATCTGCGCTCCCTCAATTGAAGTTGGCTGNAGGGCTACNCCATCCTCGATACCCCCAATTTCAATNGTCACCTGCCGAATTGTGATCAACATTAAAACTATTCCCGCAAGTGTCACTAAAGAGGCTGCAGCTAATAAACCCCAGCGGCGACGCGATGGTGGCTGTTGTGGGACTTGGAGAGGGAAGATGGGGCGGCGAACTGCTTTGCGGTTTTCACGAGTTGGACGAGGCAGCGTCCTTGCGTAAACGGGAGCTTCCTTCTTCACTGGTCGCCAGGGAAAGCCCCACCCTTCGGCAGGGTCGCCACCGTCNTCGTCGGTTCTAGAGNTCGGNTCGCCNTTNGCCAATGACGGACCAACTTGTCGNCCATGAGAAGTAAGTGACCAGCGACCTTCGCCTAGCCCCGGGGTGTGTGGCATGGGGACTGCGAGATCAGTTCGGTGAAGATGATCCAGTGCGTTCAGGACATCTTCGGCTTCGAGTCCTGTGGCAACTGAAAGCTCGCTGGGCAAGGCTGTNCCATCACGCGACAACAGATGTCGCAGCACCAACTTGTGTTGCGGGGCCAGCAACGGCATCAAGACAAGTTAGTGGCGGAAACGGCAATAGTGACATCGTTGTGCAAGTACAAAGACGAAAGNCCGTACCAGGTGTAAGTTCCATGTCGTGGATGAGGAACAGCGCGAAGTCCTTGATTGGGGTAATTACGGTTTGGCATCTCGTGCCCTAGCNGGGCTAGTTGCCGAAGATGGCTATCAACCCGACATCNTTCTTGCGATAGCTAGAGGTGGACTTTTCGTTGCTGGTTCACTGGGTTATGCCTTATCGGTGAAGAACCTATATGTGATGAACGTTGAGTATTACACCGGGGTTGATGAACGACTTGACGTGCCTGTTGTGCTGCCTCCGTATGTCGACGTAGTAGACCTGAGGGACACTCGAGTTTTGATTGTCGACGATGTAGCGGANACNGGCCACACGTTGGCGTTGGTCCGGAANCATTGTCTTGATGAAGTCGCNGAAGTNCGCACCGCTGTTCTCTACGAAAAGTCCCGTTCAGTTGTTCAATGTGAATACGTGTGGAAGTACACAGACCAATGGATCAACTTTCCTTGGTCNACCGAACCACCGCTTGTCGAACCCGGAGACGGNGTCACAGTCCTTGACGCGTGAGAGATGANATCAGTGTGCCTCTCGTGTTCGGGGCGACATTCAACTTTNGTGGGTAGCAGTGACNGTTGTNGTGATNCCCCCGCGTACCAGCCATTCTGTGACAACAGTCATTGTTNTTGGCGACAAAGCTGAGACCAGGTCATCAAGAATTNGGTTGGTAATGCCTTCGTGATGGACACCTTCATCTCTAAAGCTCCAGAGATACATTTTCAACGACTTCAATTCCACGATGAGTTCATCAGGGATATAGGTAAGTACCACCGTTGCGAAGTCGGGNTGTCCCGTGACGGGACAGAGGCAAGTGAGTTCTGGTGTTTCACAACGNATCTCATAGTCCCGNCCCGGTCGAGGATTGTCTAGAACTATGAGTTCTTTTGATGGTTCACTTGGCATTTCAAGTGCTCCCTTAAAGTTCGTACGATGGGATATGACGCTACCGTTCGCTAAAGCCGNCGACGAGGCTATAGCNACCTAAGAAGGAATCNCATGACATCACAACTGGTGATTCGAGAAGCTGAGACTTCAGATTACGAGTCAATTGCGAATCTTACGATGGCCGCTTACAAACCACTTTTTGACGGTGCAGGTCTTCCTGAGGATTTGGGGTGGTATGGCGCGGAACTGCGAGACGTCACCGGGAGAGCCAGTCGCGCAATGATCGTCGTGGCAGAAATAGATGACCAAATTGTTGGAAGTCTTGCCTATCACCATGACTATGCCGAAGAGGCCCATGAAGGAAACCCTCAAGATTGTGCAGGATTTCGTGTCCTAGCNACTGACCCGTCNTATCAAGGCCNAGGTATTGGAGAAGCACTAACTCGATGGTGNATCGACAAGGCNAGGTCTGACGGCCGATCTGCTCTTGTCCTAAATACGACTGACTATATGGAGGCAGCTCAACGTCTCTACCGTAGGCTCGGTTTTGAGCTGTACCCCGAGATNAGCTACCGCATCGGAGGNCGGCAGCCAGTAGAGGTATTGGGCTTTCGTTTAGAGCTAAGGGATTANAAGTTGAGNAATCGTCGTACNNTCATTATCACCACATGCGTTTTGNTNGNCGTTGTAGGAGCAATGGCGGCCTACGGNGCATGGAGAGTCCTGTCCGCNGCCCCNGAGGAAGTCTCTTTGGATGCTGCAGTTGCCGCGGTAGAGGAGGAACAAGCTTCTNATGATGGCGTCNAAAAAGTGGCTGANACTGCTGACGCCCTATCTNNGGATGGTGTTTGGTATGTCGACACGGACTCAGGCAGNTTCAGCTTCGAGGAGGCTTCGGGATCCTTTGTTGGTTTCAGGGTCAAGGAAGAACTTGTCAAGATTGGAGACATAACGGCAGTCGGGCGGACAGANCAAGTCGAAGGCGAANTATCGATTCAGAATGGTCAGCTNGTTTCAGTTTCGNTCANTGCCGACTTATCGGCCATTGTCACCAATGATTCGCGACGAGACAACGCGGCACGCAACGCCATGAACGTGANAGAGAATCCCATAGCTANCTTCGTTCTTGATCAACCTGTAGACCTGCCCGAGACCGACGGATCGCAAATAGCTTTGCAGGCCNAAGGTCANNTGACAGTTAACGGAATAAGCAAAGCNGTGATNTTTGAACTTGAAGCCNANGCTGTTGCGCGNTCCATNGTGGTTGTGGGCCAGACGGAAGTNATTTTTGCTGATTATGACATAGCGGTCCCGTCNGCNAGCATTGTCGTNTCAGCTGAAGACCNCGGTGTAGTGGAGTTCCAGTTACTGTTTGTTCGCNGCTGANCTGCTATTCNCGCATCATCTCTGCGCGACCCATGCCTTCACCGTCNAGGATTTGGTCGTCGGCCAGATCGATCGTGACCTTNACCAATTCACCGGTGAAAACATTCGGGGTTTGGTAGTGAGATACACCAGTGCCGCGATCCAGACCGATATCAAGTCCGGACCAAGAAATCATNAGGAAGAAAATATTCTCTGTTTCGTGGCTAGCAACAACTTGACCATCAATCATCAAACTNCCCACGCCCNTAGTTCCGNTTGANGAACGCNCCATATNNAAGCCGAGACNTTCCGACCCTTGAGGGACGGGATCAGGNGAACGAACCATTTGATGGCTGCCACCGATATTGAGNTCATGAACTAGATGGCCNTCACCATCTATATAGAGGCTGTANCCAGAGGTGGCGTCTCCGTGCGCAATTAAGACACCGGAGACATCGGACTCGGTNGGCTTNACTAGCGCCTCTAANCGATANCTNCGACTTCTGAGATCGGGTGCAACATCGCTGGGTAAATGACCCATNCCTTTCCAAAAGGTGAAAAATTTTCGACCACCCAGNTGNCGNGCGGCATTTTCGGCGAAACGTTCAGCGAAACGGTCGTCAAGTGGNAACACCTGNTGCATGCGNGCCTGNTCCCACCACAAATCAACCATTTCGTTNAGGAGTTCAGGTTCAGTTTNCGANCGGTCTTTGGTTTCGTTGAAGTCGTCAAGNAGGTTGAAAAGTTCCCATTTGTCATCTTCGTATGNTGTGCCAGGGGGGTGGTANGCGACTGCTTTCCACCCATTGTGAACGATNCCTCTGTGGCCGAACATCTCGAAATATTGGGTTGTCTTTCCGGATTCAGCTTCGGGATCATTCAGAGTCGAAGCGAAACTGACCCCTTCGATGGGCTTTTGTTGCACTCCGTTGACCGATTCAGGAGCGTCAATGCCTATGCAATCAAGCAAAGTAGGGACGATGTCANNTGCGTGACAAAATTGNTCTCTTAGGCCCGGATGATTGATGNGGCGNGGCCAATGAACGACNAAGGGGTCTCTCACNCCTCCNCCATGGGTGTTTTGCTTGTAACGACGTAACGGGGTGTTCGCCGCCATTGACCAACCCCATGGGAAATTACTGTGAGTATCTGGCCCACCAATATCACCTATTCGGTCAAATTTGTCTTCCATGGACTCAGGAAGTCCGTTGTATGGCCCCATGGCATTGACGAAACCAAGTGGACCTCCTTCCTGGCTTGCACCGTTGTCAGAAAGAACCATGATCATGGTGTTATCGATTTCACCCGAGGTCTTCAAGTGATCGATGAGTCGCGCTAAGTGTTGGTCGGCGTGATGCAACATCGCTGCGTAGGCAGCTTGAAGACGTGTCGCCACTCGCCTGGTCACATCATCAATTTCTGACCATGCTTCGACGAAATCATTTCGGGCCGGTAACTCTGTTCCCTCAGGGACCACCCCCAGCTCTATTTGCTTAGCTAATCGTTCAGTCCGTTCCACATCCCATCCGCGACGAAACACCTGGTCGTAGTGATCGATTAATTCCCTTGGGGCCTGGTGGGGGGCGTGACATGCCCCAAGCCCGATCAATGTCATCCAAGGTGTTGCTGGGCTGCTGGCCGTGTGCGAAGCGATGAATTCAATGGACTTATCGAAGAGGTCCTCCGTTAAGTGGTATCCGCTCCCAAAGTCGCCTGGTGCGCTTATGTGGCTGTTGTCGAGAACCAACTCCGGCGAATAGTGGTCTGTTTCGGCGTCAAGGAAGCCATAGAAACGGTCGAACCCTCTCCCCAGTGGCCAGCCGTCAAATGGCCCGGTAGGACCAGATTCGGTCAAAGGCGTTACGTGCCATTTACCCACCATGTAGTTTCTGTAGCCCTGAGGTCTCAGAATTTCAGCAAGGGTGCCTGTGTCTCGACTGATTTTGCCTCTATATCCGGGATACCCGCTATCGAAGTTAGCTAGACAACCCACACCAGTTGAATGATGATTTCGACCGGTTAACAGGGCTGCTCTAGTTGTCGAGCACATAGCAGTCGTGTGAAAGCCCGTATAACGGAGGCCGTTGACTGCTAGCTGGTCAATTGTTGGAGTGGAGATAGGAGATCCGTAACAACCGAAATCAGAGAAGCCGACGTCATCGAATAGAACTATTAAAATGTTGGGGCTGTCTTGTGGTGGGGTTGGACCCGCCGGCCAGTTTGGGATGATGTCGGTATCTGAACTCACGTGGAGAATCCTAGAGATGATCTCGGGTATAGAGAAGTGAGGACCTATTAGAACAGGTGATCTCTCAAGTCANGCGACGCTNTTGGTNTCTCTCAGATTCCACGCGGCAACAGAGGCNAAAGNGAAAGTGATCGCCAACACTNCGTANGTCAAGAGGTAAGAATTGGTGAGATCNGCCAANACNCCGCCGGTAATTGGTCCGAGTACTGAAGCGGGCCCATAAAAGATCGTCATCGCNCCNAAAACAGCGGTGAAATCTCGCTCATCTACCTGNTCGCGNACNAAGGCGGCCGTTAACGGNGGCACNGCCATGCCTGCCATTCCGTAGAGAGCAGCTGCNAGGGCNGCNGTCCACATTTGTCCNGCAAGAACCAACACNCAAGTGACGGCACCGATAGCTGTGACTAGGCACATGGTTCGNGGACGTCCCAGCCGGTCGCTNAGGCGACCAAAAATAACTGCGCCGACCACACCTCCAATTCCCATTAGCGCCCACAAATTCGTAGTAAACCCCCGTGACATATTGTGATCGTTTTCAAGAGATAGGCCGAAGAATTGGTACCACGATGCGGCTACNAACGCGAAAGCCATGTAGAAGAAAACAGCTGTTTTCCATGCTTGTAAACGGGTGATNGCTTTGATGCCAGCNCCGNGAGGNAANGGTGGTGAAATGTCTTTACGNAGTGCAACGTAAAGAACAATGAGAATCCCAACTGCGNCCACCATTTCTAGAAGCCACACNTCGCGCCAAGCACCGGCATCGTTGACTNCGTCGCGAAGGGCTGACGTNGCGAANGGAATGAATATNGAGCCGACNGCCATAGTTGCAGTTAGAGAGCCCATCACGGCGCCTCTCTTGGCGACAGGAACATTTGCTGTCGCGATGACCGGCATCGTCAACCAGATTCCTGCCCCCCCAAACCCGGCCAAGGCTGTACCAATCATTACTTGACTAGTTGTCGGAGCGGTTCCCAGACATAACAAACCCGCCGTGACTACCCATAAGCCGCATTTCAATAAAACAGCCGGCGCTANTCGGCTCGCCAGATAGGTCACGGCAACAACACCAACCAAGTACGCCGCCATGTTTACTGACCCCGTAGCGCCGGCNGTTGTTGCNGTNAGCTCCAAATCATCGGAAATTGCAGGAAGAAGGAGNGGCATGGTGCTGCGACCAAAGGTGTGTGACACCACGCCTGCAAGAGTTATGAGAACAACCCTTAACCAACTCATTTCTGAGCAGGGTTCAACAACAAATATTGCTGGTGAACGGCNGGCCTGCCGAGNTGAGAAACCCGAACTTGTGGCGGGACTCATTTTTTGCGTCACCAAACCGCCCCCGCGAACCACAACGCCACTTTGGTGTTGCCCTTCTCATCACCCTACGATTGTCTTCGTGCCCGTGTACTCCTATCGCTGTCATAAATGTGCTGAGACCTTCGACCAGAGANGACCTATGTCTGAATCTGGTGAACCCGCGATCTGCCCAGTCGGACANTCCGGAGCCAGACGACANTTGTCGACATTCGCTTCGGTTGGAGCANGGCNACAGTCAACTGCTGTAANCGAAACAGGANCNTGGACCGGCCAAAATGGTTGTTGCGGTGGGGGATGTCATTCGCACTAAGCAATACGTTCGGCTGAACTATCGCCGTCCGGTGTCAGTGTCCGCTGTCGAAAGCCACTGGGAGACTTTCNGGTCCCCAGATTCCATTTTCTAGAGGCTTCCAAGTGANNTCGCCGTTNAGTTTCAGATTGGGNAATCGGTCNGCGANNACTGTAAAAGCTTCTTGGAGTTCAGCCCGGGCTAGNAAAGCNCCCAGGCANTAATGAATGCCACTCCCGAATGTCAAATGAGGAGACCCGGNCTCACGGGTAATGTCGAAAGCTAACGGTTCNTCAAATTTNTCNACATCGTGATTGGCNGCAACAAAGTTNGGGAAAATNAGAGTCCCCTGAGGGAACACGAAATCTTTGTAGANGATCTCTTCGCTCGCGTANCGGGCNGTGCCNCGCACAGCACCGAGGTAGCGCATTACTTCTTCTACCGCTTGTGGAGCAAGNCCCTTCTCTNCGCGAAGAAGATCGAACTGGTCTGGGTGTTGTGCGAATANAGCCACGGCACAACCCAACTGATTTCTNGTCGTGTCAGTGCCCGCCAACAATATTGCGTTCGCCATCGANAAAAGCTCGTCAGTAGAAAGTCGATCNCCTTCTTCCTCAGCNCTAATCAAGTCACTNAGAAGGTCATCNTGAGGTTCAGACCTTCGTTCCGCGATNAGATCNAGCATGTAGGCGTCCATCTCATCGCTNGCAGCNATAATTGCTGGNGCATCCTCAGCCAAGTTGCCATTGAACAACTTGAAGATGTCTACAGCTAGCCGACTGAAAAGCTCCCAGTCCTCGCGAGGAGCACCGAGTAGTTCACAGATGATTGGAATCGGATACGGCTCACAGACATCACCCACAAATTCTGAATGACCCACTTTGCACACTGGATCAAGTAGTTCGTTCACCACATTTCTCATAAAGGGCCGCAATCGATCTGCTGATTTAGGAGTGAACGCTGGGCTTACGATCCGCCTAATTCGCTGATGATCTTCACCTTCGGTAGAAAGAATGCTTTTACGGTTAGACCGGTTTGACCACTCAGCGCTCTCATAATTCTGAGTCTCGGCAATCAAAGACAAAGCACTAAACCAGCGTCGATCGCGAAGCATCGCGGCGCAATCATCGTGGCTGGCTATCACGTATCCAAGATCACTTTTGGCGATCCAATGATCCTTGCTCAATTGATGAAGCCGGGCGCGTCGCTCTGACTCAGAAAAGGACAAATCTGTAGTGACGATTGGCAGTTCGGCGTCGCTAATCAGTGTCGGCATTTCGTCAGCCTAGTAATTCAGACGTTTCTTAAGAAAACTGTGGGAGAGGAAACAGCAAAACGTCAGCGGTAAGGCTACGGTCGCATCCATGTCGCATCCTTCCATAAGTACTCGCCGCGTCGACAAAGTCGTTTGTATCTCAGTTGATGATGGGCGTGCCAACGCATTCTCTCCGTCGTTACTGGTTGCTCTTAGCCAAGAACTAGCTGAGGCAGAAGCTGACGCTGAAGTAGGAGCGGCTGTCATTGCCGGCAANCAAAAAGCATTTTTCGCCGGATTTGATCTGGANGTNATCGGCTCGGGGGACTCCAAAGCCATCGCCGAAATGACAACAGCAGGCGGAGCCTTCATCCGTCAGGCATACGGCGCGTCATTGCCAGTNGTGGCTGCNTCTACAGGTCATGCTGTTGCNGCTGGGGCANTGCTGTTGTGNGGATGTGATTATCGTGTTGGAGTAGACGGACCGGTNAAAATCGGACTCAACGAAGTCGCTATTGCTCTAACCCTNCCCAANTGGGCGNTNTTNATCGCAAGTGAACGACTATCAAAGAGGTATTTGCAAGTCTCGGTTGCCAACGCGCAGATCTTCGATGGTTCTGGTGCTGTGGATGCCGGGTTCCTTGANGAAGTGACCACACCCGATNAGGTTGTAANTCGAGCGATCGAGGTTGCCCAAGGTTTCGCTGAACAGCTCGACNCAAAAGCTTACGCGGCTACNGTGCGAAATCTGAGAGGTGGTCTTCTNGGCGAAATGGANGCAGCTGTCGCGTCTGANCGCGCNGCNGCCGGTCTCTAATAAAACTTGATGGNTTCCCAGACNGAAAGGCGCGCCCGACGNACACTTTTTATCACCTCGCTNGTTGGNTTCATGGTGGCCATGGAGATCACGATCATCTCTATAGCGCGCAACCAAATTTCAGCAGCGTTTCCTGAGGCCGAAGCAGCAACCCTTTCCTGGGTGATCACTGCCTACAACATCGGTGTGGCTTCACTGCTGTTGCCTGCCGGGTGGATGGCTGATCGCTACGGCCGAAAGAAAGTGTTCCTATGGGGGCTTGCTGCTTTTATATTCGGATCGTTGTTATCGGGTCTTGCCTCAACACCGAGCCTGCTCATCGGCGCGAGAGTGGTCCAGTCCATAGGCGGCGCCGCACAATATCCTGCTGGCCTAGCTCTACTCCTCGCGGCATTCCCGATAGAAAATCGAATGCGAGCTATCGGGGTTTGGGGCGCAGTCAGCGGATTAGCCGCAGCTTTAGCGCCCTCACTTGGGGCATTACTAATCGAAGGATTCGGCTGGCGGGCTGTTTTTCTCATCAATGTGCCCGTGGCCCTGGTCGCCCTTATCGCAGGACGAAGTTGGTTGGGAGAAAGCACGGGAGATGAAGTAGGCGAAAGAGTGGACCTCGTTAGCGTCCCGATGGCGTCGTTGGGTATTGGAGCCCTGCTGGTCGGGTTAGTGCAAGGCGGGAGTTGGGGATGGACGTCACCCTTTACGTTGATTGGCTTTCTTGCAGGCATTGCG
This sequence comes from Acidimicrobiaceae bacterium, assembly GCA_002708935.1. Classification (GTDB taxonomy): domain Bacteria; phylum Actinomycetota; class Acidimicrobiia; order Acidimicrobiales; family Poriferisodalaceae; genus MedAcidi-G3. The sequence goes on from PAPO01000013.1 coordinate 114,952, forward strand.
ATGCTCACTGCCTTTTTTGCGCGTTCAGTTACTCATCCCGAACCACTATTTGACCTCAACCTCTTCAGAATTCGTAGCTACGCCATTGCAAATGTTGGATCAGTATTTTTCCTGGTGGCGTTCTTTTCCTGGATTATTGTCCTCCCGGAATTCATCCAGGAAACGTGGGGATGGTCAGTTCTCAAGTCGGGCTTCGCGATTGCCCCGGGTCCGGTGGTGTCAACCATCCTTTCTGTGACTAACGGCCGCTTAGCCGACCGCATCGGTACACAACGAATTCTGGTCGTTGGGGGTTGCGCAGGGATAGTGGGACTTTTGTTACACGTCGCGTACACAGGAGAAGACCCGAATTTCTTTCTTGGTCTGCTCGTTCCTAACTTGATCATGGGCGTTGCAGCTGGATGTAGCTTTGCGATGTTGGTTGGCGCCTCGATGTCAGAAATTGCGCCAGCGCGTTTCGGAATGGCGGGTGCTGGTCGGACGACTGTTTTCCAATTGAGTATCGCAATAGGAGCTGGGCTAGCTATCACTCTGGTGGGCAACCCGACAGATTCGAGTGCTGCGCTGGAAGCGATGCGCAGAGTTTGGCTCGTCGGAGCCTTCTGTTGCGTACTGCAAGCGTTGTTGTTTCTGTTTGCTTTTCCGAAAGACTCACAAAGAACCGTCCTAACTTCGTAGGATCGGTATAGCTAAAGCAGCCTGCGCCTCAAGGCGTTGAATCCAATTAGAAAAGCCTATGGTGGCAGTGTGAGCGGGGAAAATCGTTTCCGATTTCGCGAAACTCAGAGAGATATTGGTTTTCAACCATCAACAACCGAAAATCTTGCAGCGTTGTCCCCAGAACAGATTGAGCGGTTCAATGAAACTGGCTACCTCACAACGTTGCCAGGGTTGTCTTCTGCTGATGTTGGCGTCCTCCGTCAGTACATTGACTGGTTGATAGAAGAAGTGGTGTCAGCTGATGATCGCCGAAACAGTTATTCAATCAACCAATATCACCAGGTAAGTGGCCATTTATGGGACCTCATCCATACGCCGGTATTCGTTGATTACGTGTCAGATATTTTGGGACCCGAATCGGTGTGTTGGAGCACGCACCTATTTTGCAAACTCCCTGGTGACTGCATGGAAGTCCCGTTACATCAAGATGCCAATTATTGGCCTTTCACTCCCACGAAATCAGTGACGATATGGCTAGCCATTGACGACGTCGATGAAAACAACGCTGCTATGCGGTTCGTCCCTCGGAGCCATCTCGAGGGTGACTTGGCTCATGCAGAGTTGCCGTTAGATGGGTCAGTCGTGCTTAATCGGCGTGTGGTCGAACATGAAAGATACGACGATGTTGCTTTGAACGAGCTTCAGGCTGGGGAAGTTTCGCTACACACGGATCTTTTGTTGCACGGATCACCTGCCAACCTGAGTTCGCGTCGTAGATGCGGCATCGCGCTGCGCTATTTAGCTGCCCAGGTCAAAGTAGTGCCGGGCGGAGAAAGTTGGACTCGTAGTGCAGTGCATGTCGGTGCAGGAGACCCATCTGGGTATTGGCCAAACCGATCGCGTCCGCTCAAAGATGAACCCCACAAGATGGCAGGCTTTGTTGGTGGCTTCGACGGTAATTCCTGACAACTTCTTTGATTGAAATGCGTCGTCAGTCAAGTTGAACTTGGAGTGTCTGCGGCGGTCACGCGTCTGCGGCAGCGATCACCACAAGAAGTTCACCGTTGTCGACTTGGTCGCCGACAGCAACGCGCACCTCAGTCACCGCTCCATCAAAGGCCGCAACAATTTGGTGTTCCATTTTCATGGCTTCCATAAGCACCAGTAGTTGCCCCGTGCCGACGGAATCTCCTTCATCGACTTCGATAGCTAAAATCTTGCCTGGCATTGGAGCTGTCAATCCGCCCTCAACATCGGTTATGTCGGCTTCGGGAAAGCGACTCTTTTCAATGAATGTGAGGCTGCCTGCAGGAATATCAACGCACCAGCGATTCCCAAACTTGTTGGCGTAACCGCTTGCTTTAATGTCATCCAACTGAATCTCGAATCGACTCTCGTCAGTCGAGAGGAGCGTCGCTATCTTTTTTTCCTCGGCGTCGCCCAAGCGTATCTCGAAGGAACCACCTCGAATAGGTCGATAGTTGACTGTCAGTTCGGTCTCTCCATGGAGGAGGACCATTTGCTGACTGGGCATTGAACTATTGCGAAACCCAGAGGGCATAAATGCAAGGACATCGGCAGCCGCCCGGTTCTCTGCTTGTGATACGAGAGCNACTGCGATAGCGGCNTCTTCTAGNTCGCACTGCGTNGGAACTCGTTGNCCNGGAATTTCNACGCGAGAGATGAAATCAGTTGTCGTGNNGCCNGCNAGAAATTCTTCATTGCGCAGCGTCGCCACCAAAAAGTCNCGGTTCGTCACGACACCGTGGAGACGNGTTCGCTCAAGAGCCANCGCTAGTTTTAAGGCGGCCTCGNTTCGTGTNGGNGCATGTGAAATCACTTTGGCCAACATTGGATCNAANTCAACTGACACTTCAGAACCTGACTCGATNCCCGAGTCGTAGCGGACCTGGGGGGCTGNNGCTGGTNTCCAGATATCTATTCTGCCGGTTGCTGGCAAAAAGTCATTGGCNGGATCCTCTGCGTACAGTCGAACCTCGATCGAATGTCCTGAAATNGAAAGNTCTGTTTGTTCGTAACCCAGTGGTTCNCCNTTAGCTATCCGAATTTGCTCTCGNACNAGNTCTAANCCNGTGACCTCTTCNGTTACNGGGTGNTCAACTTGAAGGCGTGTGTTGACTTCGAGGAAGAAAAATTCTGCTTCGTNATCATCGCCATCAAGCAGAAACTCGACAGTTCCNGCGGATACGTAGCCNATNGCTTCNACAGCNGCGACGGCCGCTTGACCCATCTGATTNCTNAACGACTCAGATAAGACNGGTGANGGNGCTTCCTCNATGACCTTTTGNTGGCGCCGTTGAATTGAACANTCCCGTTCNAAGCAGTGAAGGACTTTCCCATGNTGGTCGCCAAGAACCTGAATTTCGACATGNCGCGGCGTNGCCAAATACCGTTCCAGAAAGACGGTGTCGTTACCAAANGCATTTAGGGCTTCACGCTTAGCTCCGCTNATGGCANNTTCCAGNTCTGCTGCATCNTCTACGACNCGCATTCCTTTGCCNCCTCCTCCGGCGCTCGCNTTCACCAATAACGGAAAGCCAATTTCTTCGGCGATNNNGNCAACGTCAACNGATTCGGAAACNTCNATCGACGGGAGCGTTGGAACTTCGGCATCAACCATGGTGCGCTTNGCCGCTAATTTGTCGCCCATTGCNGCGATAGCTTNNGGAGGNGGCCCNANCCAAGTGATACCGGCNTCTGTCACTGCCTTCGCGAAGTCAGCGTTTTCTGACAANAATCCATAGCCCGGNTGAATAGCGTCNGCTCCAACTGAAANTGCCGCNGCAAGAATTTTCTCGCCATTTAGGTANGACTCAGANGCGGTTGTGCCGCCAAGNGCTANGCCGAGNTCNGCGTCACTGACGAATGGAGCGTCNCTATCTCCATCNGAGTGNACGGCAACTGTGAATATGCCCATTTCTTTNGCAGTGCGAAATACNCTGCGAGCAATTTCGCCTCTATTGGCTACGAGGAGTCGTCTTATNGTCATCGCNNTCTCCTTACATCCGGAAGACGCCGAANCCTTCGGCGCCTTCAATTTTGTTGTTGCTNCAGGCAGAGAGAGATAANGCAATCACGTCGCGNGTATCNCGAGGGTCNATGATCCCGTCGTCTGTCACNCGTCCAGATGAATACAAGGCAAGGGACTTGAGTTCGTGATANTGCTCAACCGATTCAGTAATTTGCCGGTCTGCNTCCTCATCGAATTCGATGCCCTTTCGGGCTGCTTGGCCTCGCCGTACGAGAGACATCACNCCNGCTATTTGTTTGGGACCCATGATNGCNATNTTTGCNGTTGGCCATAGGTANGTGAATCTCGTATTAAACGCTCTTCCNGACATTCCGTAGTTNCCCGCCCCGTAGCTATTTCCCAGNATCACGGTGATGTGGGGGACCATTGAATTTGANACAGCNTTGATCATTTTNGANCCNTTTTTGACGATCCCTGAATGCTCAAANTCTTTGCCGACCATGTATCCGGTGATGTTTTGCAAGAANACGATGGGGATNTCTTGNTGGTTGCATAATTGAATGAACTGNGCTGCTTTNTCGCTGCTCTCGCTAAANAGCGGCCCGTTGTTGCCGATGAGGCCGACNGGGTATCCGTGAATTGANGCCCAACCGCAAATCAGNGTTGTTCCATACCGGGCTTTAAATTCTTCGAAGCGTGAACCGTCAACTATGCGGGCTATGACTTCTCTGCAGTCAATTAATGCTTGAAGATCACGCGGCATCAANCCCAACAATTCTTCNGGGTCNTGCNCGGGTGGGTCNTCTGTCATTGANGGGGCGGGCCCCAATTTTCTCCAATTCAAATGGCTAACNACTTCACGGCACATTCGCANAGCNTCAGCTTCGTCTTCCGCGAGGTAATCAGCGAGACCCGAAATTTCTGCGTGCATTTGTGCNCCGCCGAGGGTTTCATCGTCACTGTCTTCCCCNGTGGCCATCTTTACTAAGGGTGGTCCGCCAAGAAAAACTTTGGANTGNTTNCGAACNAAGATGTTGTAGTCGCTCATTCCGGGTTGGTAAGCGCCNCCAGCGGTTGAGCTTCCGAAAACGACGGCGACAGATGGAATNCGTAGTTTGGATANNTCNGTGACGTCGTAAAAGAGTCGCCCTGANTCTGCGAAATGGTCNCTCTGTTCAATCATTTGTCGCTCAGGGTCGTCGTCNCCGCGTAGNTCACCTCCGGCAGACTCNACAAATTGNATGTAGGGCATGCGNTTTTGGCGNGCGATTTCGATTGCTCGCATCAGCTTNCGCCCGGCTACCTGAGTCATAGCNCCGCCAAGAACTGTCGGATCGTTTCCTTCGATCACGCATTCGACACCTTCGATCACNCCTATGCCCATGACNAGACCNCCNCCAACCGCGTAATTGGTGCAGTAGCCGGCAAGGGAACTGATTTCGAAGAATGGNGAGTCTGTGTCGAGCACCATTTGTATGCGTTCTCGGACNGGGGTCTTGTCGCGGCTTCGCATTCTNTCCATNGCAGCGGNCCCGCCGCCAGCAGCAGCCTCNGCATGNAACTCGTCGATGATCGCCAGCTGTTCCAGCATGTCGTCACAATTTTTTTCGAACCAATCAGCATTGGTATCGATGTGGGATTGGAGTANCGCCACCCTGTTCTCCCTTTAAACACGTTGTTCGATCTTCGATTCCTAGGTGAAACAACGGCTGAGAGCAAGCGCGTTCGGNAATCATCCGCCAAACTTGCAGCTGTGAGNAGNGAATTAGAGCGTTCTCCTTGGACCCCNATCTCCCACCGAATGACACGTGCTGACGTTGACAGGGACTATGTCCTTTGGGTNGATNTACCTCCGACCTACGATCCTGATGGAGACGAACNNCATCCGGTGTATNTGTGTTTNGACGCTATGTGGACATATGGGACGGTTGTNGACACGGTGCGGCTTCTGGCGCCTTCTAANGAACTTCCCAANGCGATNGTNGTGGGNGTGGCCCACNACGANCCGTCTTATAGGGANGTGATTCAGCTTCGAGCGATGGACTTCACAACCACCGCCGTTGATGCCCCGCCGTTGACNGGAGTGCGGGTCCCNGGTGAACAATTGGGGGGAGCAGAGATGTTTCGGCGTTGGTTGGGTGCAGAAGTCATTCCGTTTCTNAACACCCAATANCGCNTCTCTGAGATGACNTTTNTTGGACATTCNTTCAGTGCNTTATTTGGTGTTCACGTGCTGTTNGAAAGTTCAGAGATGTTTGATCATTACCTTCTAGCTAGCCCTTCGGTTTGGTGGGATGACCAGGTGATGTTTCGCCGTGAAGAAGAGCGATATGAAAGTAGCGAAAATCTTGACGCCCACGTATTTATGTCCAAAGGCGAGTTGGAAACGGACGAACTATCACCCCATCAAGAATTTTATGATCAGCTGGCGTCCAGGAACTATGACGGCCTCGATCTTCATTGGCAAGTGTTCCCGAACGAAGGCCACATGTCGGTTACACCTGTAGCGCTNAGTCACGGGCTGAGGACCCTTCATTCAACTCGGTGAGCGAAGCGGTTAGTTTCTGAGCAAGAATGGTGCCATGGGGGCACCACTAATCACCGAAGAACCGTATGCATCCAGCGGGACAGTTCCTGTTTACGACGCTGATGCTCATATAGCTGAACCAACATCAGTCTGGCAGGAATACACCGATCCCAAATATCGTGACTTGGTGATTCAGTGTCGGCCGGTNGGTGACGCCGACAGTGTTTTCGTCGAGGACCAGAGTATGGATACGAGTGCNGCACCGGCGTGCATTCCCAATGCGTATGGGACCGCTGTCACCTGGGACGACATAGTCCCCGGTAGCTATGACCCGTCCGAACGTCTGAAAGTGATGGATGGTGAGGGTCTCGCCGCAGCGCTTATGTTCCCTTCCGTGCACCTAATGTCGGGTGATATTTCTGATGGTGAAGTCGCTGCCGCTAATGCTCGGGGCTACAACCGGTGGATGTCTGATTTCGTTTCAGAAAATCCTGGTCGGTTGTTCGGTGTCGGTGTCACTCCATTGCAGTCGGTTGACCACGCAGTCGCAGAGATCGAGTTTTGCGCTGATGCTGGCTTGACCGGAGTGACGTTTCGGCCGGAGCGTTACAACGGGCTTGAGTTATTTTCAGACGATATGGATCGCGTTTGGTCCGCGGCTGAAGATCACGACATGACGGTCGCTATCCATGGCAGTTTCGGATCAAAAATGAAGAGCTTTGCGCGGACCCGATATACCAATCAGTTTTACGTTCACATGGTTTGCCACCCGTTCGAACAGATGGCGTCGGTAATGGAAATGGTGGCGAGTGGCGTCTTAGATGCTCATCCTCGCCTACGGGTCGGATTCTTTGAATCAGGATTGGGATGGCTTCCTTACTGGCTGGATCGACTCGACGAGCACAAGGAATCGATGGGGCACTTGGTACCGCGACTGAAACGCGAGCCAACAGAAATCTTCTCCGAACAGTGCTTCGTGACCATGGAAGCGGGCGAAGGTGAAGCATTCGCTCAGCTTGCTGACATGGGACTGGCTCACACCGTCGTTTGGGGTTCCGATTACCCCCATTACGACTGCACCTATCCCGGAGCGCTAGCCGAACTTGACGAAACTTTCGAAAGAATCGACAGAAACGACCTTCGTTCAGAAGTTGTGTACACCAATGCTCGCCGGTTCATGGGTTTGGCCTAGAAACAGTTTCGGATTAACCCCTCCGTATTGATTGGAAGGATCCTTAGATGGGAATGAATATTCAAATCACGGCGTTAGATGGCAACACATTCAATGCTTATCGAGCCGACCCCGAAGGCTCACCTAAAGGGGCAGTAGTTGTCGTGCAGGAGATATTTGGGGTCAACGGTCATATTCGAAGCGTTGTCGATGGATATGCGGAGAAGGGATATGTTGCTATTGCTCCGGCTTTGTTCGACCGGGTTGAAAAGGGAGTTGAACTCGGTTACGACGAATCAGGTATTGACATTGGGCGGAAAATTGCGTTTGAAGACGTAACTATGGACCAAGTGATGGCTGATGTCGAAGCTGCTTGCGATGTGGCATCTGCAGCTGGAAAAGTTGGCATCGTAGGCTATTGCTGGGGCGGCTCGATTTGTTACGTAGCCGCTGCTCGTCTGTCGGACAAGATTTCGGCCGCAGCGGGGTACTACGGCGGTCAGATAATGCCCCATATTGAAGAAGAGCCGAAATCGCCTCTGATGCTTCATTTCGGGGCAGACGACGCGGGGATTCCGTTAGAGAATGTCCGTGCAATAGCCGAGCGATGGCCCCACATAGATGTTCATATATATGAACAAGCGGGTCACGGCTTCAACTGTGATGCGCGGGGAAGCTACGAAGAATCCTCAGCGGCCCTCGCCTTGGAGCGCACCTTGGAGCAGTTCGCGCAGCACGTGGACGGCTAACACCGGTTCAATCTTTATCAAGGAAGATGAGACCTTGATTGATCGCGGGTCCTCCGTCTTCGGTAAGTACCTCAAAACGTGCGACATCTTGTCCATCAACTGGGGTTACGTCTAGAACTCGCACTTTGACGGTTGATGGCATAAGCACCATTGACGCCATTCGTCCTCTGATACGACGGACGCGTTCGGGGTTACCGTCGGCAACCGTGGAAATAGTGGCGCTGACGCCGAGCGCCAAAGTAGCGGTCCCGTGCAGAATGATTGCCGGTAAACCAGCGTCCGCAGCTACAGACGCGTCGGTGTGTATGGGGTTCCAAATTCTTGCCGATTCCGTGTAAGTGTGAGCTGCACCGTGGGCCACCGGAACTAGAACTTCTGCTACTGGATCCTCAGGTAGAGGTCCAAGTTCGGGAACCACTGGGTCGTCCTGCGCCGGTCGATCATCACCCTCCGCGGGAACACCCAGATACATGCCACCCTGATGTGTCGTAAACACTGGATTACCGTCCGCGTCACAGGTTTCGATTTTCATCGTTGTGTACGCACCGGGGCTCTTGTTCTCAACGCCGGTATAGGTCAACTTGGTTTCCAAAACGTCGCCGGGTTTGGCCAAACGATGAATGACTAGATCGTGGGTCGCGTGAACAGATTGACGGGTTTCTTCGGGAGTGATGCCCCACTTGTCCGCTAAATCCCTGCCCTGCACTATGACTGGCCATTCCGGACACACAGCGAACATAGGATGAGCGACTATTCCATTGTCACGACGGGTGTCGAAATAACAGTCCTGCGTGTCACCGAGGGACGCGGCGTAGGCCATTATCCAACGGGCATCGACCTCGTGTTGTATTGGACCTATTTGGTCTCCGACCATGTCAGTAGGAACGGGCATCTGAGTCTTCTTCTTTATGGAGTGATTGCTCGACTCTAGTTGGAACAGCGATACGGAAGAGGTTCGACAGGTTCAACTGAGCGCCAACGGCTAGCTTCTCCGATGATGAAGGCATTCTTCTCGCCGGACGGCCTGATGGGCAAGCTGTTCTTTAGAGCGGTGCGTGGGTTTGTCAGAATATTTTTGTTCAGGTGGTTTCGAATGCGGGTGGAAGGCCATGAACGTCTGCAAGTCAATGGTGGAGTGATAATCGCGCCTACTCATCGATCAAACCTCGATGGTCCGCTCGTTGGAAGTTCAAGTCACCGCCGGGTGCGATATTTAGGAAAGGATTCGTTGTTTCGACCGGCAGCAGCGGGTTGGGCTATGCGCTCGTTAGGTTCATTTCCGGTGCGTCGCGGTGAAGCCGATTTAGACGCAATGCGTGTAGCCAAAGAGATGCTTGAAGCAGGCGAATGCATGCTTGTCTTTCCCGAGGGAAGTCGACAAGAAGGAGACTCGATCGGTGAAATATATGACGGAACCGCATGGTTAGCATCGAAGGCAGGAACGCCAGTAGTACCTGTCGGTATTGCTGGCACCGAAGTGGCGATGCCAACAGGTTCAAAGTTCCCATCACGAGTTCCAGTCACCGTTGTGGTTGGCGAAATCCTCGATCCGCCCGAAGCAGCGGACGGGAAGAGAGTGAAACGCTCCGATCTTAAAGAGTGGACCGAACAGTTGAGGGTTCGCCTTCATGAATGTCAGACGCGGGCTCGAGAGATGTTGAACGAATAATGCGTCTGTATTGGATTGAGACGCCCATCGGACGGCTAGCAACGGCGCCAGCTCCCAGCGGAAGTGTTCTTGATCGCGAAATCAAGGATTTGTTGAATGAGAAAGTCACCAATGTTGTTTCCCTCCTGACTGACGAAGAAGTAGCCAATCTGGGTTTGCTGGCCCAACAAGACGCGCTGAACGTCGCAGGTATCAATTTCAGCAGACTCCCCATACCTGACTTTGGGATTTTGGAGGACTACAGCGACGCGAAGAAGGCCATCGATTGCGTAAAGAGCGACCTGCAACACGGTGATTCAGCAGTGATTCACTGTCGTGGAGGGATAGGACGGTCATCAACAGTCGCCGCAGCAGTACTCACTCAGCTAGGCATAAACCCTGAACAGGCGATGGACCAAATAGCAGACGCTCGCGGGCTTAAGGTTCCCGAGACCCCGGCTCAACGAATGTGGGTGCACGGTTACGCAGAATGGGCGGCGAAACAAGAATGAAAGACCAAACGCCGCAAGCTCTAAACAAGGTCCGTATCTGTGACTTCACCGGTCAACTAGCTGGTGCAGGTGCGACCAAGATTCTTGCTGCATTCGGTGCCGAAGTAATTCGTGTTGAAGACCCAGTGCATCGAGGCAAGTGGGACATCCTGCGTGGTGTTCCCCCATGGGTCGGCGACGCGCGCGGACTAGAAGCAGGAGGTGCGTTCAATAACCACAATGCAGGCAAGCTAGGAATCACGTTGAATTTACGAGACGCTCGTGCCAAGGAATTACTTCGGGAGCTCGTCGCCGTGAGCGACGCCGTTACTGAAAATTTCGCTGCCGGAGTAATGGAACGTCTCGGGTTTGGATATGAGGACTTACGTCAGATCCGAGAAGACATCGTCTACGTGTCAAATAACGGATTCGGTGCCACGGGGCCCTATACCTCGTTCAAGTCATGGGGCCCGATCGCTCAGGCAGTATCCGGGTTGACCTATACGTCAGGCTTGCCTGATCTACCACCGGCTGGCTGGGGATACTCATTCATGGACCACACAGGCGGCTATTACATGGCGACCGCTGTACTAATGGCATTACTTCATCGACGACGAACGGGACAAGGTCAATGGGTTGACTTAGCGTGCATCGAAGCCGCCGGAACCCTCAACGGTGTCGCGACCTTGGACGCGACAGTGAACCAACGACCGATGCGACGTCAAGGTATGCCAAACAGCAATCGGTCCCAGTCTCCGAGAATGGCCCCACATGGCATTTGGCCAACTAAAGGCCACGACAACTGGATAGCGATCGCCGTCAGGGATGACCAGGAGTGGAAAATCTTGTCGGAAATCATCGGAGAAACATGGTCACGCGAAGATCGATGGACGCGCTTAGAGACGCGTTTACACGATGAAGACGAACTCGAACGGCTTCTTACAACTTGGACTGTCAATCAAAACCGACAAGAACTTGCTCAGGAACTCATTGACGCTGGGGTGCCTGCGGCACCAGTTCTCAAGCCACAAGAAAGAATCGAATTTGACCAACGAACCTCAGAACTTTGGGTCACTGTCGAGCACACAGAAGCAGGACAGTCCAAAGTAGAGGGCCTGCCAGTCCGTATGTCCGAAACACCGTGGTCCATAACCCGCGGAGCCGCCTGTCTCGGTGAACATAACCAATACGTGTTCGGCGAGATACTTGGCCTTGGCAATGCGGAGATTGAGACTCTCGCCGAAGAGGGAGTCATCTAAGAATGACCGCTACCTCACCGAATGCGGTGCTCTCCGGCTACAGAGTTATAGAACTCGCTTCTGAACGTTGCGCTCTCGCAGGAAAACTGATGGCCGATATGGGTGCAGAAGTAATCGTGGTCGAACCCCCAGAAGGTTGCAAGACCCGTTCATGGGAGCCATTCGCCGATGACGTAACAGACCCCGAAAATTCGCTCCATTGGTGGCATTACAACACATCAAAAAAATCTGTTGCTCTTAATTTGGGCGCTGAAACTGATGCTCAGCAATTCAGATCTCTGATCATGACAGCTGATGTAGTGATCGAAGCAGAGCCACCAGGACGGTTAGAAGCCCTAGCTCTTGATTGGGAACAATTTCGAGAAATAAATAGCGAACTTATCTGGACCTCCATCACTCATCATGGTCGAGACGGAACGGACCCACCCGCGACCGATCTGACCTTGTTGGCAGAAGGTGGGCCAGCGTGGTCATGTGGTTACGACGATCACGAAATACCTCCGGTCCGGGGTGGGGGAAATCAGGCCTTCCACACTGCTTGCCACTACGCGGTTCCTTCTATTCTCGCCGCGCTCATGTGGCGAGAAGACTCTGGCACGGGGCAACTAATTGATGTGTCGCTGCTGAATTCATCGAACGCAACAACGGAATTCGCGACGTTGTGGTGGCTTAATGGTGAACGACAAGTTGAACGTCAAACGGGTCGGCATGCTCTCCCGACGATGACCGAATGGACACAAATCCAGTGCGCTGATGGACGCTGGTTCAACACGGGCGTACCGCCCAGAAACAAACGGGAATTCCAAGCGCTTCGGTCCTGGATCGAAGAACTTGACCTCACTGACGAGTGTTCCGCATACGAGATTTTGAAACTCGGAGACCAATTTGAACGGATTGGACTCCTTGAACTCGATGAGGACCCGCTGGCCGGTGAGGTGTTTCAGGCGGGAAGAGACGCGATTGAGTTCTTGGGACAACATTTGAAGGCGTATGACCTGTTTGTCGGGCTTCAACAGCGAGGTATGGCCTGCGGCATTGTCTATTCACCCGATGAAATGATTGAGGACCCCCACTTTGTCGAACGAGGTTTCCCCGAGGAAATTTTCTATGAGACTCGAAACACCAGTCACATACACCCAGGAGCGCCCTACCGGTTTTCCAAAACGCCATGGTCGACTACACGCGCCCCTCAACTGGGTGAGCACCAGGCTTTGCTAGAAGACCTTGCCTGACTAGATATCGGCAGCTTCGGCCCGTTCAGTAGCGTGAGACCGAGCAGCCTTCGAGAGATCTCTCACCTCAGCGCGCTCCTCGTCACTAAGACATTCGAAATCAGGAGCGTGAAGACGGTCAGTTAACGTCTCGATTTCGTCTCTGGCTGACTCCAAATTGCTCACATCTGGATAGGGCTTAGACCAACCGAAAAATTCTGCGTTCCATTCTCCGGCAGGGCCGCTCAGGATGGCTTCCAGAGGGCCCATACCTAACGATTGCACCGCGATCGCATGACGCCCGAAGCGAAGTTCGCGCATGCACTGAGCTAATTGAAAAGTCCTTGCAGCACCAACATCTTCGGGAAGTTCTTGATCTCGCCAGCCTACGAATGTCGGTACGCCGTGCGGCGCTGCATTCTGCACCACACGTTCCAGTAACTCACCCAGCCGGGCGTTACCTTCGAAATCAGCCAAAGCTTCGGTTCCGTACTCTTGACATATTCGTGCGTAGACCCGTCCACCTTCAATGGGGTCAAAAGCCGCGCGTCCCTCTTCAACCATGGATCTCATGTGGGCGGGATCCCAGAAAAAAGCTGCGGCCACGACGTTGTCAACTGGGCAGTTGCCCAAAACACCTAGCCGGCCCACCGCATAGGCCCCTTGCCCTTCACCCATACCNGCTTCAGCAGCCTTTTCCCGGGTGGACGGAGCCATTAGCCACGCCATCGCCAACATTCCCAACGAACCCCGCATGCTGCGGGCAACAGTGATGCTATCCATTGGGCTGACGCTACTCAGTTAGGAATGCCTTTGCATCTCGTTGCTNNTCAACTTTGAATCCGAATCAGGTCGACGACAAACAACAAGGGGGTGTTAGGTGGAATAGCGGCACCTGAACCGCGCTCCCCGTATGCNAAATCGCTGGGAATTTTCAAAAGACGCCTGCCGCCTTCNCGCATCCCCACTATTCCTTGATCCCAACCTGGGATGACCATGCCCACACCTATCGTCGTGGTGAAGGGCATTCCNCGACGCCAAGATGCATCAAACACGGTTCCATCGGTAAGGGTGCCCAAATAATGGACNGTCACNGTNTTCCCAGACTCNACTANGTCGCCTGTGCCTTCAANGAGATCTANTACTTCTAGNGANCCCCCNACCTCCGTGGGTTCGGGAATGGCNGGTGGTTCTAAATCAAGAACTGANACCAGATCNACAACAAANACGAGCGAGGCGTCAGGNGGGATAGATGAACCAGCGCCNGAACTNCCATAGGCCAAGTGTGGTGGAATCACCAANACNCGTCGGCCNCCTTCACTCATNCCTGTGATTCCCTGGTCCCAGCCAGGGATNACAGCNCCCATCCCGATGGGGACAAAGAACGTNTGNGATCGATTCCAACTCGCATCAAANTCGNTTCCGTCGCTAAGAAGCGCNCCAACATAGTTGACTTCAAGGACATCACCGATCTCTGCTTGCACCCCGGTTCCGACAAAAATGTCTCTAATNACTAGTTCATTCGGAGNTTCGTTTCGAGGCAGTACCGATATGACTGGACGACCGTCGTTGGCCGAAACTTCAACCCATGGTTCGGTATTAGTNAGAGGAGTTGATGTGGTTGAAGAAACACTGGACTCAACAACCGCNGNGTCAGATTGTTCNTCTGGCGCNGGTCCATCTGAGCTTGAACATCCCCACAAAAAGAGAGACGAAAAAGCTGCGATCAGAATATGGAAACGAGGCATAGCTTGCAGGCTACGGANGCGGGCACCCTGTGAGGTGCTTTCGTACCGCTTGCGAGAGTCGATCGAAATCGTTAACGGTGTGCGAATAGCTAANTAGCAAGGCAACATAACGGAGTGCAATNGCAACTCCCACCCGTGTTTGGGCCAGATGCCGTAACGACCCCGTGGATGGGCGCTGTCCTTGGGCNAGAGATGGAGTTGACTGATTGCCGGCTCGAACCCATCGGCACAGGACAGGTTGGAGCCAACTATCGAGCCCATTTGAACTGGAAGAACGATGGAGGGCCTAGCACCGTCGTCATTAAGTTCGCTGCACTTGATCCTCAGAGTCGAGCTACCGGGATACAAGTCGGAACTTATCAACGCGAAGCAGAGTTCTATCGCCATGTCGCTCCGACGATTGAAGTGTCGGTACCTCAGCTCTATTACGTNGATTTTGTTGAAGGAACCGCNGACATTGTCATAGTCATGGAAGACCTTGATCCACGAGAACAAGGAGATCAACTTANAGGGTGCAGCCCGACTGAAGCTGCNTTGGCATTGACTGAAGCAGCCAAACTTCACCGCGCATTCTGGAGTGACGAGACGCTGTTTGACCTCGCATGGGTTAGTAGGCGCAATCCAGAACAGACTGCGCAAACCATTGCACTCTTAGAAGGGCTACAACCGGCCTTTGTTGAACGCTACCGAGATGACCTCACCCACGAAGCGACCGAAATCAGTGAACACTTGGTTCGAAATGCAGCCAACTGGTTTTCTGACATCCCCAAGCCTTCGACCCTGGTCCACGGCGACTTCCGACTCGACAACCTGATGTTCGCGCCGCCAGATAAAGAAATAACCCCACCAGTTGTGGTTGTCGACTGGCAAACCGTCGCTCACAGCCATGGAGCTCATGACGTCTCCTACTTCGTTGGATCGGCGTTTGAGCCTGACATNCGNCGTCAGCATGAAGAACAACTGGTTTCCCACTATTTCGACGAGCTAACNAGGGANGAGTCGNTCCCTCCCGTCAGNTGGGACGAACTTTGGCTCAACTACAGAAGATTTTCTTGGTCCGGGTTCATCATGGCGGTNCTTGCTTCGATGATTGTGGGTCGAACTGATAGAGGNGATGAGATGTTCGTCGCGATGGCTAACCGCCACGCNNCACAAGTGGTTGATCTGGGNGCTACCGAGTTCCTTTGAGAACCGAGATAAANAAGACAACGACGAAGCGCTAGCGTCTGACCCCATGGGGGAAGCAACTGCAGCGGTCTTGCATGGAGTGGAAGACCTGCGAATCGAAACNTTTGATNTACCAAAAGTGCNGACTGATGATGCCGTNCTGCGAGTAGAAGCATGNGGTTTNTGTGGNACAGACCATGAGCTATTTANGGGCCACATACCGGCTCCGTNTCCGATTGTGCCGGGCCACGAAACCGTGGGCACNATCGAAGCCATCGGNGACCAAGCCGCCGCCAAATGGCAAATCAATGTTGGNGANCGAGTAGCTGTNGAATGTTGGCAANCNTGCGGTNCATGTGAGTCNTGCAGNACNGGTGTNTATCGACGNTGCNNGAAACACGGCCAAACTGACTTGTATGGGATGATNCCGACCGATCGCGANCCNTCNCTNTTCGGTGGTTACGCNACNCANCATTACCTCAGCCCGGANTCTCTGGTGTTNCCCGTGCCAGNTGAACTGAACCCAGTAGAAGCNACTCTCTTCAATCCNTTAGGAGCGGGAATCAAATGGGGGGTAGAGATTCCCGGAACCCAGCCGGGNGACTATGTCGCGGTTCTNGGTCCCGGAATTCGAGGATTGTGCGCGCTCGTAGCNACACGGGANGCAGGTGCNGAATTTATCGCCGTAACTGGATACGGCCCCAATGATCACCCGCGTCTGGAGATGGCTGAAGCGATGGGNGCAGATCTCGTGGTCGACGTGGCAGAAGAAGATCCNGCTCGGAAATTTCGCGACGCTACAGGNGGNCGTTTGGCGGANGTCGTTATNGATGTGACGGCGAATGCCCCAACTGCCTTTGGTCAGGCGGTCAGGCTCAGTGCNGTTGATGGAACGATCATAATGGCTGGCGTTCGTGGTCAAAAAGGTGCCCCCGATCTCCACGCCGACGCNATCATCTGGAAAGAACTCACTGTAAAAGGAGCGTTAGGAGTGGATGCACCTGTGTATCGAAGGGCTTTAGAACTTCTCGCTGAAAGNAAGTTCCCGTTCGACTTGTTCAGCCGCCGNGAGGTTGGCCTCNATGAGGCAGCAGANCTCCTTACAGACATGGCCGGAAAGGGATCAANGCCACCGCCGGTTCACGGAGTGATTGTCCCCGGACTCTAAGAACAGATAAATGTCATTATTGGAGACCGGTAGTCGGTGGACTCTCAATAAAAAGTGAAAGGTTGATCTATGAAATTCGGATTGATGTCAGCGAATNTGATGGGNAATGTGGAAGGCNTTGCGGCAGGAGAGTTGGCGCGCACGGCAGAAGAAGTNGGGTTCCATTCAATATGGGCCGTCGAACATGCAGTNGTCCCGGTGGAGTATGCCTCTACATATCCATANGACGAAGGTGGGCGACTGTTCAAAGGGGCTAGTCAACTGGACCATTCCGACCCGCTGATATGGCTGGCGTTCGCTGCTGCTGCTACAACCAAAATNCGTCTCGCCACNGGAATACTTATTCTTCCCCAACGCAATCCTCTTATTGCGGCGAAGGAAATTGCNAGCCTTGACCGTCTAAGCGACGGCCGGCTAGATCTAGGCATCGGAGTTGGGTGGCTTCGCGAAGAATTTGATGCGCTAGGAATCCCTTTTGAGGCACGCGGAGCTCGAACGGATGAATACCTGAGAGCCTTAAGGGTTCTNTGGTCTNAAACNGAAGCTGAGTTTCANGGCGAGTTCGTNGACTTTGCNCCCGTGTACTGTCAACCCAAACCGACACAACAACCGATACCNATACTGGTTGGAGGCCACTCAGATAGAGCGGCTCGCAGAGCTGGTGAACTGGGCGATGTGTTCTTCCCTGCAGAACGACCCGTTGAAACACTNACGTCGTTGCANTCGCTNGTGAAGGAATACGCAGAGAAAGCAGGNCGTGACCCGTCTCGCATTGAACTATGGACCTCTTCGACTGGTGACCGCGATCATNTAGATCANCTAGTAGAGGCTGGAGTCACCCAAGTAATGGTNCCAGCTCGACCACCTGAACAGCTTGACGACCGTTANTCGCAACTAATTGCCGACTACGACNCAGAGGATGCCTCATGACCGATCCAGACCGNACCTCAGANCTNCGTGCTCGAGCAGAGCGTGTTCGAAGNGAAATGGGAGGTGTAGAAAAAGTTGCAAAAATGTCTGATGAAGGNGACCGGACTATCCGCCAACATATTGACAGCTTTCTTGANGACGACTCCTTCAGAGAAATAGGGACCTTNAGCCGATCACTTCGGGTAGAGGAANGAGAAAAGACACCCGGAGACGGAAAAATAGGNGGGCATGGGACCGTGAACAGCCGTCCTGTCGCAGTCTTCGGTGACGACATCACNGTCTATCGCGGGTCAAGCTCAATTGTTGGTACTCGAAAAGAACATCGTTTATACGAAAGAGCTATGGCAATGGGCATACCNATNGTTCATTTTGGCGAAACTGGNGGCGCCCGAATACCGGACACTATGGGAGCTGAAGGAATCAGCGAGCCGGGTGGCTTGTTNGAGCTTGCGAAACGACAGCACAGGGTTCCTATGGCGACNATGGTCACTGGACAGTCGTTNGGNGGCTCATCGTTCTTNTCNGCACTGTCNGACTATGTCGTNATGGTACGCGGGTCCTGTCTNGCCGTTACGTCGCCGAAAGTATTCGAGATCGCTACNGGGGAGGTCATATCTTTTGAAGACGTCGGCGGAGTCGATGTCCANGCAAGAAAGACCGGTCAAATCGATCTCGGAGTTGAATCAGATCAAGAGGGCTANGACGCNATACGAAAATGGTTGTCGTATCTACCGAGNAATGCGTGGGAGATAGCACCGCGAAANGAAACTCTAGGCTCANTGGATCACGATCCNGGCCTAGCTGAACTTGTCCCNGCNAAACGGACACGGGGCTANGACATGNGACGAGTCGTGGAACGNATCGTCGACACCGATTCGATGCTAGAAATCCAACCCCTCTATGCGCGCAACGTNGTTTGTGGCATGGCCAGACTT
The DNA here is from genome assembly GCA_002708935.1 of Acidimicrobiaceae bacterium. Taxonomy (GTDB): domain Bacteria; phylum Actinomycetota; class Acidimicrobiia; order Acidimicrobiales; family Poriferisodalaceae; genus MedAcidi-G3. The sequence continues at coordinate 133,608 of PAPO01000013.1, forward strand.
AATGGATTTTCTGTNGGGGTTATAGCTAACAANCCAATGTTCGGGGCNGGGACTTTNGACCCACAGGCATGTCACAAAATCATACGATTNGCAACCGTCTGCGATTCATACAACATCCCCATCATTTTTCTTGCTGATGTTCCCGGCTTCATGGTTGGNGAACGAGTNGAACACGAACTGATGTTGCATTGGGGAATGAGAATGATGCACGCGCTCCAAAACTGTTCAGCACCGACNTTGACTGTCTGTATTCGTAAAGCCTTTGGANTGGCGTGGCAGGCCATGAANGGCTCTCAGATGCCGGCACTCGGGGTGTACAGCTGGCCGGGAGCNGAAATNGGGTTCATGGANCCCGAGGTTGGGGTAAATGTGGCATTCGGCTCAAANCTNGCTCGNATAGACGACAGTGAGACTAGGGAATCNGAGCGGGTCGCCCTGGTGCGAGAAGTAGGTGAATCGACGAACCCNTATGAAGCAGCTGGAACTATGAGGATCGACGAAATCATTGACCCCGGCGACACTCGAGGTGTTCTGGCACATGATCTNGAGATGTTGGCTCANCGTTCAGTACCGCCACCCGAGGCNCGACCTTTGTCCTACTGGCCGACCTGCTNATGACAAGGCGGCNNGCTACCGATCTGAAAGCAGTTAGATGAGAGCAGCATTCACTCGACAGGGAAGCATTGTTGTTGATACCGCAGAAGACCCAACCCCTTCATCTGGCGAAGTTCTAGTTAAAACGCTGGCGTGCGGGATCTGTGGCAGTGACCTGCATGCGCTTCGACATGGACACGAAATGGTTGCCAGTCAAAAGGAAACCGGGGGGCCTCTTGTCTACGACGCAGACAGAGACCTCATAATGGGTCACGAGTTCTGCGCGGAGATATTGGAACTAGGACAAGATGTTCCTGATCACTTTGGAATAGGCGACATTGTTTGTTCCATGCCAGTCCTTCTGCGATCCGATGGGATTCACACGCTCGGCTACTCGAATCAGTTCCCAGGTGGCTACGCAGAGAACATGCTGCTGTCATCAAGGTTGCTGTTGCCGGTACGGAACGGGTTAGCTCCTCAAGAGGCTGCGCTCACTGAGCCAATGGCTGTCGGAAGACATGCCGTAGAAAAGTCTGGCGCTAGCAGCGAGGATGTTTGTCTCGTCATCGGATGCGGGCCCGTCGGNCTTGCCGTAATCGCGGCGNTAAAACAAAAAGGTNTAGGGCCGGTGATAGCGGCNGATTTTTCCCCTAGGCGCCGAGACTTNGCTGAACAAGTGGGAGCNGACGACGTCNTTGACCCAGCTNTGACNTCTCCNTATGAAAGTTGGCAGCAGACAGCCTGGCCNAAGAATGTCGACCGTNACGANCCGACGCTTCGCNTCAGCGGTGTCGGCCCCAAGCCNGGCCTCATCTTTGAATGTGTAGGAGTTCCGGGTGTCATTGATCAGGTCATTCANGGNGCNATGAAAAACACNCGAATTGTTGTAGTCGGTGTCTGCATGGANCAAGACAGNTTCCGGCCNTTAACCGGGATCGGGAAAGAACTCAACATCCAATTTGTTTTGGGGTANACGGCTGAAGAATTCTCGAATACTTTGACGTTGATCAGCGAAGGAGAACTGGCCGTCGACCAGCTCATAACCGGGCGAGTCGGTTTGAGTGAAGTNNGCCAAGCTTTCGATGATNTAGGCGACCCAGAAGCCCACGCNAAAATCATTGTTGAACCGTGGCGNTNAGGAAACNNNTAGNTTAAAGATCNAATATCCAAGGNGAAGTGGGCAAAGCACTGGGATCGAAATAACGAGCNATCTGATCGAGCTCACCAAGTGATNCGATGTTTCGNAACTNGAGACTTGAGAGCAAATAATTCAANACGTCCAGCTCCGATTCCCCGAGCGCCAATCGGTCGTCAAGNGTTACAGCGCCATCTCGTTTAGCCAGCCGATCTCCTGAATGGNTTAAGACGAGAGGCACATGGGCATAACTGGGCGGTTCNAGACCTAACAAATCAAACAAATANATCTGACGTGGNGTTGTTGGAAGCAAGTCGTCTCCGCGTACGACCTCTGTTACACCCATATCGGCGTCGTCAATGACTGCAGCCAGGTTGTACGAGGGGGTTAGATCGCCACGACATAAAACAAAGTCATCGACAGAACCCTCGAAACTTCCCAACTGACGGTCATCGATCTTGATTAATTGACTCTCCGAAACAATCCGGATCGCAGGNTTTCGACCAGACCNNTCNTTNTCTGAGGTCTCTCTTGCTGTCANTTGCCGACACTTACCCGAGTACGCGCCTTCAGGTAAATGAGAGTGCGGCGCAACAGCAGCTTCGCGAATTTCGCGTCGCGTGCACCAACACCTATAGGTGAGACCCTGCCGTTTAAGATCTTCGATNGCGTCCNGGTATAGATGCAACCGTTCGCTTTGGCGGAAAATCTCGCCATNCCAATTCAAGCCAATGCGCTNAAANTCACGAAGNTGATNATNGTAANAGTCCTCCCTAACGGCTCCATCAAGATCTTCGAATCGCCACAGCAACTNTGCGCCNNCNGAGCGCGCGAACAACCACGCCAAAAGCGCNGTACGAAGATTTCCCACATGAAATTCGCCAGTAGGGCTCGGCGCCCATCGACCTGTCACGAATCTTCTGCGAGTGCCTTCACGCCCTGAACACAACGTTGCATGTTCGCGAGATGTTCCTGCTGNCGACGNCTGATGATAAGNGCTTCCTTATCNGGCATCGCATCAATCGCAGGGGTTAGACCGGATGGCCCCGGCCCGAGTCGCACTGTGTGGCGGAGTCGACAACGATGACCGTGCAATTCGTCTATTTCCCAACGCCAACGGGCTGCAGCGCTCTCTTCATTATCTCCGACAGCCCAACCCAACAATTCATTTTCTACCAACTCGGTAATCGTAGATGTCGTTTGCCATTCTCCAATCTTTGGATGCTTATTAGTACCAACGAATTGAGCTCCAATAGCAGCAACNTCAGACGGCTCTACCCAAACTGCGCCCTGAAATTCTTCGGAAAATTTAGCTCCGATACTTATGTCAGTTATCAAAGACCAAACCCGTGCCGGGGGAGCATCAACATCNACTTCGACAGTAACTCCTGGACCTTCGCCGATGGCTCGATCAGCGTCGTCATCACGATGCTCCCAAGTGTGACCCCAGTTATCGAAGTAGGTAACTTCTTCAGCCAGGCGTCTTGATATCGATGCGAAGTCACCGCCNNTNCTGAAAGCGACAGGCAGCAAAGCGATAGGCGTTACTCCCTCTGGAATTCCAAGAACCTCGCGAATTTCTTCNTCGTTGTTCAAAATTGCAGTCGTCCAGGCAGTAGCTAGACCTCGAGCTCGAGCAGCTAGACAAAAGCTCCAAGCTGACTGAACCACGGAGTCGAACAACCCGGGTTTCTTACTATCGTCATGGATCCCCCATATGCACGGAATAACCAGCGCCGGGACCCTTTCAAGATTTTCCGCCAAATGAGCAGCTGAACGCATCACACTTGCATTTCGATGGTCAGTACCAGCCAGCTTGTCTCTGGCAGAAACCATCCACTTGCCTGCACTTTCCCAATACAACTCCGACAAGCGCTTCTTTTGNTCTGGATCACGAACAATCAACCACCTNCGGCTTGATTGATTACCACCACCGGGACCTTGTTCAGCTACATCAATGCACTCAAGAAGAAGTTCGTTGGGAACAGAGCGATCGAGATCAAGNCGNAGCCTTACCGATCTAGTTGTCGAAAGAACACCGTCAATCGACGCTAAATCAACATTCTCTACGTCGTATCGAGCTGGGATGTGGTCATTTGATCTGGAAGAATTCATNACCACAGTCAAGCGCACTGNCAGCTTCTTCGCTCAAACCAGTTAAAGGAAGATCAGAAGCNGNGGGTGTCNAGGTCCTAACGTGTCAAATATGAGTTCACGTCAACCCTTTTTGAACGCCCGCCTCCAAGGTTTCGGNGCGACGATTTTTGCNGAGATGTCTGCCTTAGCCATGAAGACCAATGCAGTGAACTTAGGGCAAGGGTTTCCTGACAAAGACGGACCTCCCGAAGTGATTGAAGCTGCAACATCTGCCATACGNAACGGTTTNGGCAACCAATACCCACCAGGCATTGGGGTTCCGGAGCTACGCCACGCNGTCAGCGACCATCAGCGACGCTTCTACGGACTTTCATACGACCCCGACTCAGAAATCCTTGTTACGGCGGGAGCCTCCGAAGCATTGGCTGCTGCCGTACTCGCTTTGTGCGAAACCGGAGACGAAGTAGTTACATTNGAGCCNTGGTACGACATATATGGTGCAAATATCGCCATGGCTGNGGCCACCAAAAAGGTAGTCACTCTTCGCCCACCCCACTACGCGTTCGAAGAATCAGAATTCCTCGCCGCACTATCGCCGAAGACCCGGCTCATTTTGTTGAACTCCCCACACAATCCAACCGGCAAAGTGTTCTCTCGCGAAGAACTCGAGTTCATAGCGAAAGTCGCAGTAGAACGCGACCTGCTCGTTGTCACCGATGAGGTCTACGAACACCTTGTTTTCGAAGGAGAGCACATCCCNATCGCTTCATTTCCTGGAATGCGCGAAAGGACCGTCACCATCTCATCAGGNGGGAAGACCTTCGCGTTTACCGGTTGGAAAATCGGTTGGGTGTGTTCAACTCCAGAGTTGACTAGCGCTGTACGGATAGCGAAACAGTTCTTGACCTACGTCAGTGGTGGACCGTTCCAATACGCGATAGCNGTTGGCTTNGCNCTCGGGGACGACTATTACGAGAANCTGTTATCCGACATGAGGGAAAAGCGNGACTTCCTGTCAGCGGGNNTGCNGTCAGCGGGACTNGAAATATTTGAACCCCAAGGCACCTACTTTGTTACTGCGGACGCNAGGTCGGTCGGATATGAAGACGGCCTCGAATTGTGTTGGCAACTTCCCGAAAAAGTTGGTGTCGTTGCNGTACCCAATGTCGTCTTTTACGACAACCAACACGAAGGGCAGCACCTGATTCGGTTTACCTTCTGCAAAAGCCTAGACACCCTGAGCGAAGCNGTGGACAGACTGCAGGGNCTNACATGAGCCTCCGCGTAGCAGCACTTCAACATGACATCNTTTGGGAGGATCCCGACTCAAACTTCCANAGACTGNCGTCNCAGGTCGAAAGTGCGGTAGCCGCAGGNGGACAACTCGTAGTCCTCAGCGAGATGTTCTCAACTGGATTCACCATGAATTCAGCAAANTGCGCNGAAGCACTCGACGGCGCAAGTCACGAATTTCTGTTGACGCAAGCTGCCAAGCATCAGATTTGGATTACCGGCTCGGTACCGATGCGATGGGAAGACGGAATCGCCTACAACACACTCAATGTGGTGGCACCGAACGGCGACACCCACCGCTACAAAAAGATCCATCCGTTCAGCTTTTCTGCAGAACCTGAAAACTATGGGGCGGGAACCGAATTCCTTCAACTTGAGATCGGAGGAACACGAATCACCTTCTTCATCTGTTACGACCTCAGATTTGCCGACGAATTTTGGCAAACAGCTCAATCCACTGATTTGTTTGTCATCCCAGCAAACTGGCCTGCGGGTCGCAGAACCCATTGGCAGACACTTCTCAGAGCGCGTGCCATCGAGAATCAGGCCTACGTATTGGGCGTTAACCGTGTGGGTGATGGAGACGGGCTCAGCTATGCAGGAGATAGCGCACTCGTAGACCCGTGGGGTGAAACGATCGTGTCAGGCATGTCCGATGAGACTCTTTTGATCGCTGACGTAGACGCCGAAGTCGTGAAAGANACNAGAACNACTTTCCCGGTGTTTCAAGATCGACGGACCTGAAAGAAGAAGACCATTACCACTAGTCATTTACCGACCGGCCTTGGAGGCAACAATGAGTTTCGTTGAAATGCGGACATATCAATTGAAAACCGGAACGGCGAATACCTACGCCGCTCTCTACCTTGAGGAAGGCTTCGCGATACAAAAGAGTCACCTGGGTGAACCAGTGGGCTACTACGTAAGCGAAGTAGGAGACCTCAATCAGGTGATCCACATGTGGCGCTATGACAGTTTCGAAGAACGAACAGAGAAAAGGACGGCGCTNTTTTCNGANCCTGCGTGGCTTGAATATGTCTCCAAGNTCGGACCGATGGTCGTTACTCAAAGAAATGCGATCCTTAACGACATACTGAATTAGTCAGCTCAAACCGATCAANACGACAGTACTCATAGCGAAAGCGAGTCCTACCAGTCGCCTTTTCGTTAGCTGCTCACCTAAAACGATCCGAGCTAAGACCACAGTGACAGCCGGGTAGAGACTTGCCAGTACNGCGACTGGACCCAGTTGTCCNTAACGCAANGCGAACAAGAAAGCNACGTTCGCGCCAGTGTCGCAAATCCCGCANCCGATCAGTGGGATCCANCCNCNCGATGGTCGTAGTNGCACCTTGCGCGTCAAAGCNACACATATCAGTACTAGTGCTGCAGAAAATCGGCCCGTAACTATGGGCCANGGTGCCGACTCAGTGCTGGTTTCACTCAGTAGAGAGAAGAAGAGACCGAAACCCAAGCCCGCCAGNAAGGCTTCGTAAATCACTGAAATAGAAACCCGAACGTTTTCGCCGGTCGGGTGAGAACTCAGGATAAAGATTCCNATTATNCCGATCGCAACNCCGAACCAAATCTGCAACCCTTGTTCGTCGCCTCGGNAAANCCCCCAAATTATTGGGAATAAAGCTGAAACGATTGCCGTAATAGGCGCGAAGATCGCCATCGGACCACGCGCGAGTCCTCGATAGAGAAGCCCAAGACCTGCCATCCCCGCAAGTCCTGCCACGGCACCCAGAACCAAATCGTTCACGTTTGCTCTCGTCGCAATGAACGGGGCAATAACCAAAAGAGGTAAAGCACCAACCAAAGAAACTGTTGTCAGGACTTGGATAGGAGGATGTCGCCTCGAACTCACTCCGCCTAAGAAATCGCCGGAACCATAGAGGAATGCGGTGATAACAGAGAGAAAGACAGCCATAACAGGGTTGACATGAAAGTACCAAGGCCATCAAAGAGACAAACGAATTTATGGATCTCTGCAAATTAAAGAACCAGAGAATGTGGTCTTGGAAGCTCGGTTGAACAACAATGAAGTGTCCGAGCTGATCTGAAATCAGCATTTGTTCCCGAAAGTTTTGATACATGTCGAATGCGCTAATGGAGAAGTGGGCCTCAAAGACTGAAACGCTTGGCAGTTGGCTATCGCTTCCCGACTCCCATGCTGCGGAAACAGTTGCTCGCGTCGATTTTGATTATGTATGCGTTGACATGCAGCACGGTATTGCCGACTACCAAGTCGCTGCGGTCATGTTGCAGGCCATAACTATGACGGGCAAGGGAACGCCCATATGTCGAGTTCCTTGGAACGAACCCGGAATCATAGGGCGCATTCTCGATGCCGGCGCACGGGGAATCATCATCCCTATGGTCAACTCAGTTGCAGAGGCTGAAAGCGCAGTGGCCGCGACGAAATACCCGCCTCTGGGCCAGAGGAGTTACGGTCCGACAATCATTGGAGCCCGTGCCGCAAATGCAGGGGAGGATTACTACCCGACCGCAAATCAGACCAACGCATGCATTCCCATGATCGAAACTCGCGACGCGGTGGAGAACCTTGATGCAATTCTCGGAGTCGAAGGAGTCGATGCGATATATGTTGGACCCGCTGACTTGTCATTGAGCTACGGGTACGGACCGGCCTACAGCGACGACAACGACGAATACAAAGAAGTCCTGGAATACATAGTTGAGAGATGTAACAAAGCGGGCAAAGTGGCGGGCATTCATTCCACGAGCGCTCTTGCAGCTAACCGCCGAGAAAAAGGCTTCATGATGCAAACAATCAGCGGGGATGTTGCTGCCGTAGCCAAAGGGAGCTACCGAGATTTAAAAACCGCGGTCGAAGGAGGAGCCGGCGATGGCTCCTCAAAAATTTATTGACCTGCTTCCTGAGCGACGTGACTTTCGCTGCGGCGTGTAACTAACACGAAATACACCCCGGCGGCACCGACTAAACAACCGGCAGTTTGAAATGCCACAGACATGGACGCGTTATCGCTCAACCAGCCCAGAGCTGGTGGCCCCAAAACGAAACCTACGTCGCCCGCGGATCGGTAAAGACCTACACCCAATCCACGCATCCGTTCAGGAAAGAGATCGGCTACGAACGCAGCTGGCGCTGGCCCAGCGGTACCTGTGCCCAAGGTAAGGATCACATTTCCTAATACGAACCACATAGGAGTCGAACTCGACCCGATAACGAAGGTCCCCAATGCAGCGGCCATTGCAGAAAACAGAATGACCGACGCTCGACCGATGTTCTCCGTCGCCCATGTTGCGGGCCACAATGTGAACAGCGTCATTACCCCGGTAACAGTGAACACCAAACCCAGTTCACCTGGACCCCACGCCAAAGTTTCATCTGCATGGAGTGGGACCAAGGTTGCTCGCGTGCCTGCTCGCGTCATAAAGATGGTGCCTGTCACAAACGCAATTGCTAGGAAAGGTCCGCTTCGTGCGATTCGTGCGGCTTCGCGAGCTGGACTTTCATCTTTGAGTTTGGGACCCGATGAACGGCGTGTTTCTGGGAGACGGAAAACGGCGTACACCGCGGCAAATAATGCGATAACCCCAACTAGGTAGAATGGCGCGGCGAGCCCCCACCGTTCAGCGACCAATCCGCCGATTCCGGGACCTAAAGCAACTCCGACGCTTAACGCCCACTGATTAGTCGCCACGTAACGGGCGCGGAGATCCGGTGGCGCGATATCGATCAGATAGATCAAGGCACCGCTCATAAAAAAAGCTGAACCTGCGCCAGCAACAAACCTCCATATCAGGAGTGACCAAATGTCCCCAGCGAAACCTGAGCCGAACATACCGATGGAGGTCAAGATCGGTCCACCTATGAGAAGGACTCGTCTCCCGAACCGGTCTGCAATCATTCCCGCTGGAATGTTCAGAATTAACCGCGCCAATGCGAAAACTGTGAGGGTCAATCCGACCATCGTTGCGCTGACCCCGAAATCACGCGCGTACAGAGGAAGGACTGGGCCGACGACCCCTTGTCCTGCCATTACTAGAAATGTGGCACCGCAAAGAATTAAAAGTTTTTCCGCTTCTTGAAACTTTGCTCTCAGCACGGACACCTGTAATTGCTATCACCAGCACAGCACTAATCTTGTGATCTCAGTAGCATGCCAGTACTGGGGAAAGGGGACCCGATGCAGGTCAATTATCCAATCATCTCCGCTGATTCGCACATCGCCGAAGCTCCCAACGCGTATATCGACTACATCGATCCGAAGTGGCGAGACGTCGCTCCGCATGTCGTCGAAACTGAGGACAAGGGAGACGTGTATGTCATAGATGGGATGAAACGGACCATCCAAATGGGTTTGATAGCAGCCGCTGGTCAGGCCCCCGAAGACTTAAACCCGCGAGCGAGGTGGGATGAGCTACCGCTAAGCGGATGGGATTCCGACTACCGACTGCAAGACCAGGATCGCGACGGTGTGTCGGCCGAAGTTATCTATCCCTCAGTCGGGATGGTTCTTTGCAACCACCCCGATGTTGAATACAAAAAGGCTGCGATGGATGCCTACAACAGGTGGATCAGTGACTATTGCTCGGTAAACCCCCACCGACTTCTGGCGATCGCTCAGACCCCACTGCGATCAGTGGAGGAAGGCATTGCTCAGCTAGAAGCAATGAAAGCCAGTGGAATGCGTGGTGTCATGATGCCCGGAAACCCTGCAACTGACTTTGATTACGACGATCCGAGATGGGATCCGTTCTGGAATGCAGCAACTGAATTGAAGCTGCCGCTGTCCTGGCACATATTGACGACCAAAGAATCAGGTCGACCGCGAGGACCCAAAGCGAACTCGTTTATGACCATCATTCGCGCCAACCAAGACATTATGGGAACTCTTGTTTTTGGTGGAGTATTCGAGCGAAACCCAGGGTTGCGAGTTGTCTGTGTAGAAGCTGATGCCGGCTGGGTTCCCCACTACATGTACCGAATGGACCACGCGTACAAGCGCCATCGTTACTGGTTGCCGCCAGGTCAAGAACTCTCGAAGTTGCCGAGTGAGTACTTTCGGGAACACATCTATACGACCTTTCAAGATGACTGGATCGCATTCAAAATGGTTGAGCATGTGAACCATCAGCGTCTTTTGTGGGCGAACGATTTCCCTCATAGCGACAGCACTTGGCCGTGGAGCCAGGAAATGCTTGATGAGCACGCTGCCGACCTCACCGATAAGCAAGCGAGAGATATTTTGTGCGATAACACAGCTGAACTCTACGAAATTGATCTCGCGACTCTGCCCGTTGGTGGAGACAGTCTGGCGGCATCAGCCTGACTGGAGTAATTCGTGAACTTAACATCCTCTCGTATCACCACCACTGACTTTGCGGCTGCGCAGGAGACGTACCACTCCAATGGTTGGACTGATGGCCTTCCTGTTGTTCCACCAACACCTGAACTGGTCTCGGCGTGTCTGGAGTGGGCGTTGTTGTCGCCCGAACATCTAATTGGCATCGAGCCGGTCAGGGAACGTTCGATAACCGCAGAAAAACTTGCAATTAACGCCGTCATGGCTGGGTGCCTTCCGGAACACTTTCCGCTGGTTGTGACTGCATTCACGGCAATGCTCCAACCCGAGTTCCTCCTTCACGGAGCGACCGCATCAACTGGGGGGTGCGCGGTTTTGCTCATTGTCAATGGGCCAATCCGTCGTCAACTCGAAATGGTTACGACCTTTAATGCGCTGGGTAACACTGATCGTGCCTCTGCTGCAGTTGGTCGGGCGATACGACTTGGGCTCATCAACCTTTTAGATGTCCGGCCCGGCGAGATCGACCGTTCTACCTTGGGTCACCCAGGAAAATTCTCTTATTGCATAGCGGAGGATGAAGAAAATTCGCCTTGGTCGTCGTTAGCCGAAGAACGTCTTGGAGAATCTGATGTCTCGGCGGTTACAGCGGTTGCGGCGATGGCGCCTCGACAGATAATGAACGAATGGACTTCTGACCCTGAACAGATTTGTGACACGATCTCTGCGGAAATTCGAGCCAACCAACTTCATTACTCAATATGGGCAGGTAATTACGTAGTCGTGTTACCCACACAGCTTCGACAACACTTCAGCGATGCCGGGTGGTCAAAATCCGATGTCCAGCAATGCGTCTTTGATCGGGCCCGAGTCATGCGAGGCTCCTGGAAAGAAGTAGGTAAAGGGTCAGTTGTCAAAGACCGCGCGGACCGCGAGTACCCAGCGATGGAATCCCCAGAAGAACTCATCGTTGTTGCTGCTGGTGGTCCAGCTGGAGGTTTTGCTCAAGTCATTCCTCCATGGCTCGGAACTAAGAGTCGGGCAACTACGGTGGCGGTTGGCGCGTGTGTTGACTGCGAGGTGCCGTAGCTATGGAATTGATGGATCCGAGCCATGAGCAGCAGATCGATGGTTCCGAGCCGGCTGCTCGAATAAATAGTCTTAACGGGGCCGTCGTAGGTCTGATATCGAACGGCAAAGAGAACACACTTCCTTTCTTCGATCGTGTCGAGTTCATTTTGCGAACCGAATATGGAGTTTCGGAAGTTGTTCGTAGAACCAAAAAAAATTACAGCGCTCCAGCTGAACTTGAGTTGATGCAAGAAGCAATGGGATGGGATGCAATTCTTAGTGGGGTAGGAGATTGAGGCAGTTGCTCATCGTGCAGTTTGCACGATGCCGTGATCGCAGAACGTAATGGAATTCCAGCGGTCAGCATTATGACAACGGCTTTCGTTGATGCAGCTGAACTTATGGCGAGAGTGCAGGGAGTACCACTCCATCCGTTTGCTGTTATTGAACACCCGATAGCAAGTGCCGACCCCAAAGGTATCGACGACCGAGCCCGAATAGCGGTTGTGAGGGCGGCAGAGATTCTTGTTGGCTGAGTCTCTAAGCAGAATCAAAAGCGGCGTAGTCAAGGGGGAGCGCGGTAGTTCGTTTTAGTTCTTCCATTTCGAAAATGGTGCGAACGTCGTAAAGAGCGACACGCTCGATTAGGCGTTTATAGAAGTCGTCATAAGAATTCATATCGGGAACAACCACTCTGAGCATGTAATCAATCTCGCCACTCGTTCGGAACGCCTCAACGATTTCAGGGAACTCTTCGATGGCAGCAGTGAAATCAGCAAGCCATCTCGCTGAATGGTCATTAGTGCGAATTTGAACCAATGCGTTGATGTCCAATGAAAGTCGTGACGCATCGAGAATCGCTACTTCTCGTCGAATAATGCCGTCTTGTCTCAAGGTTTGGATGCGTCGCCAGCACGGGGTAGGAGTCAAGCCGACCTCATTACCTAGTTCTCGAGACGAACGCGTCGCGTCTTGCTGTAGAAGGTGCAGTATTTCCCGATCAATAAGGTCCATGACGCAATAATAGTGTTAAAAGATCAATCGTAGAACTATATAGTTGCGCAATAATGCTCAAATACGACGCGCTGGGCAACAACGTTTCGTGCCCAAGGGCTTACGGTCTTCATATGGGATTCAAGGGTTATTTCACGGAACACCCAGCATCTGCTGGTGAAAGCTACGGAGAGCACTTTCGGGTAGCGAGCCATTTCTCAAAAGAGTTGCTTATCGCCGGAATTGCATGCGCCGTGCACGCGATAGTCCCCAATCTGTTTACCACCACAGGAAGTTCGAAGGTGCGTCAACTCCACTCAGAGATGACAGAAGGGATGCGTGGCCAAGTTCAACACGACCCCGAAATTGACGTAGCAGCTGAGCCGCAGCCAGCCAGTTAGCTGATCGACTGAGGGTTAATTCTCACAGCAATTAGCTTCAGAAGAGACCACGACATTTTCGAGTTGTTCGTTGTCGCCCTTCTTTACGTACCATTCCCAGCGAATGTCATCAGGTCCGTCGATCCAAGTTTCGGTCTTGTCCGCGTAACAGCACATTGTTTCGTCGATGCCGGTAGTCGTTAAACCTTCGTCTGTCATTCGGGCGTCCGCTTCGTGCACCATTTTGACGTCGTCGACTTCCACACCGAGGTGGTTGATTGAGCCGCCGTTCTCGATGTCTTCAAATAGAACTAGCTTGAGCGGCGGTTCCTCGATGGTGAAGTTCGCGTACCCTGGCCTGACTTTGCTCGGTTCACTAGAAAACATTTTTGAGTAGAATTTGATTGCTTCATCCAGATTCGCTACGTCAATAGCTAGTTGTAAACGACTCATCGTAAGACCACCGAAGACTTCTAAAGATGTTCTGCGTTTAATTATGCCTCAGTAAATCGTTGGACAGCTACCCCAACCATATTGATTAACTCAGTCTCGAAGGAAAGCCAATTCGCAGCGTCTCGACGCGAATCGCCAACCCATAGGGGTGCGCACGAATCGATCGTGGTACTCACCTACATATTTTGGCAACCCCGCCGGGGCTGGGGACTCCGCAACTCCCGTTTGTGAATCGTGACGGAAGTTAAGCAGGTAGCAAAGACTCGTCGCCTCATCTCCCTGGACGCGAACTAAGACATTCGTGCAGAGATGCCGGGATTGACGGCGCGTGACCTCCTGTCTTGCGGAGAAACCTGCCCGGATCTGGTCTTGCCCAACCATTTCAGCTCCGGGCCCTGACCAGCAACCATCGGGTGTAAACAAATCAGCGATTGCGCTGGCATTGCCGAAGTCGACCAGATGGCAATACTCAGCGATGAGTTTTTCACAAGCCTTCACATCGACCAGTTCTTCTAGATCCTTATTCACCACTTCTCCTTGGATATCTCACTCAGTCTTGCAGTTAAGTCAAAAGACAAACCAACGTCGGTTCCCAACGGTTATTTTCAGGGATATGAGTGCAGGAATCAAAACTCGCAGCAATGGGGTTTCCGTTTGCGGATGGGGCGAAGGAGACACGGACTACGCGCATTATCACGACACCGAATGGGGGATGCCGGTTACAGATGATGTCAAGCTCTACGAGAAGATGTGTCTTGAAGGCTTTCAAGCAGGCCTATCGTGGTTAACGATTCTTCGGAAACGAGAGAACTTCAGGGTTGCTTTCGGGGGATTCGAAATAGAAAAAGTTGCTGGCTTCGGTGACCAAGAGGTGCAAGAACTTCTCAATGACTCTGGCATCGTAAGGCATCGAGGCAAGATTGAAGCCACGATCAACAACGCACGAGCCGCCGTGTCGACCATCGAGCGTTACGGCTCACTTGCAAAGTTTTTTTGGGGGTTTGAGCCAGCGAACCATCGACCGGCACAAAAACTTTCTGAAGTCGCAGCGAAAACCACCGAATCGGAACACATGAGTAAAGAGTTGAAGAAACTTGGCTGGCGATTCGTCGGGCCGACCACCTGTTACTCGCTCATGCAGGCAGATGGCATAGTCAACGACCACCTAACACAATGTTTTCGTCATCCGGAAATTGAAGTCGCGAGAAAGGTGGCTAAAAAGTCGATCTAAGATTCCGGGGACAGTTATGGGGGATCCATGCTTGACAATTACCGCGTTATTGACCTCACCGACCGTCGAGGTTGGATGGCGGGCTTTCTTCTAGCGCAACTGGGTTGTGACGTTGTCCTTGCCGAGCCCGAAGAAGGGTGGGAGCGTGACCATTGGTTTGAGGCTTACAACAGAGGCAAGAGATCAGTCACCATACGAAGCGCAGCAGACGTAAACGAATTAGCTGCAGACGCAGATTTTGTTATTGACTGCGGAGCGACCGGCTTTCCCGTGGATTTAGCGAAGCTCCGCTCCGATAATCCAAGCTTAATAACGGTCTCGCTAACCCCATTCGGAGATGATGGACCGAAAGCGGCGTGGTCGGCTACTGACCTCACCCTCGTAGCGGCTAGCGGCCAAATGATTTGCAACGGAGATGGGGATAGACCACCGGTTCGTATATCTATTCCGCAGGCATGGTCACACGCGTCTTGTCAGGCACTCGTCGGAGCGCTCGTAGCCAGCGACGAGCGATCTAGATCAGGTCTTGGTCAACACGTTGACGTATCTGCTCAGCAGGCAATGTCGGAAACTGCTTTACCAGCGAATTTGCACGGTCCCGCGGGACTAGCACCGCAAGAACGGATGGCCGGTGGCGTGCAACAAGGCCCAGTGAACCTCAGATGGACATATCCGTGCGCTGATGGCGAAGTTGTGATCACCGTTGCTTTCGGAGCAATGATCGGCCCGATGTTCCAGCGCTTTATGGATTGGATGTGCGAAGAGGGAGCCTGCGACGAAGCGACTAGGGACAAAGATTGGGTGGACTTCGCACTCCACATCCAACAAGGGACCGAAACCCTCGAGGAGCTTGCGAGAGTAATGGACTTGATAGCTGACTTTGCAGCGGACAGGACCAAGGCAGAGTTTCTGAAGGAAAGCTTGGAACGAGGGTTATTAGTAACCCCGGTCACCGATCTAGCCGACGTAGTTGAGAGCGAACAGTTCGAAGCGCGCAAATTTTGGGATGAAGTTGAAGGTATTCGTCATCCCGGACCATTTATTCAGGCAAGCGAAACTCCGCTGCGTCGTCTAGATGCGGCACCAAGATTAGGAGAACACCAGTCCGACGTTGATTTACCCAGACAGCCACCTTCGGAAATACCGGAGCCCGGTAATGCGACAAAAAGCAACAGACCTTTAGAAGGTCTAAAGGTCTTGGATTTTTCTTGGGTGGCGGCAGCACCCCTAAGCACGAAAATCCTCGCCTATTGGGGAGCTGAAGTTGTTCGACTCGAATCGGTTACGAGGCCTTGTCTCCTGAGAGGAGCGTTGGGCCATCGCGACGATGTCCCCGACCAGGAAAACGCGATCGGTTGGCATGCTGTCAACGCGAACAAGTTGAGTCTCGCCATCAACCTCTCGAAGCCTGAGGCCAAACAAGTGGTGTTGGACCTCGCGAATTGGGCCGATGTAGTCGTTGAGTCTTTTACACCGGGCACGTTGGAGTCCATGGGCTTCGGTTACGAAGCTCTTAAAGAGATCAACCCAGGAATCATCGTCTTGTCCAGTTGTGTTTTTGGTCAAACCGGGCCGATGAAAAATTTCGCAGGCTTTGGCAACCTGGCCGCCGCTGTTGCTGGGTTCTATGACATCACTGGATGGCCCGACCGAGGAGCGGCCGGACCTTATATGGCCTACACCGATTACACCTCACCACGCTTCACCACTGCAGCACTTTTGGCGGCCCTGGACTACCGGCGCCGCACAGGGAAAGGTCAATATTTAGATTTTTCCCAAGCCGAAGCAGCAACGCACTATCTCACCCCAGGAATTCTTGAATATCAAAAGACAGGCCAGATGCCGACGCGCGCAGGTAACGCTGATGCGGAAATGGTTCCCCATTCGGTGTACCCCTGCGTGGGTGAAGACCAGTGGTGCGCAATCGTCTGTGAGAACGATGACCAGTGGAAGTCTCTATGTGTGGAAATGAGACGTGACGACCTCGCCGACCTGAACTTGGAAGAGCGCTTTCAACAGGCAGAAACAATTGACGAAGCAATCGCAGCATGGACCCAAGTTCAAAGCCCCGGAGGACTGCAAATTCGTCTCCAACGCCACGGCATCACCGCTCATATGGTCCAGAACACAGGCGATTGTATGAACGACCCACAGCTTGTTCACCGTGATCATTTCCCATGGGTTCCGCATCCCGAAGCTCGACAAGTGATGGTCGATGGTATTCCTCATCGCTTATCACGATCTCAAGGTGGCTTCGATTGGGCCGGTCCTACCTACGGCCAGCATTCGATGGAGATTTTGGGGGGAATACTGGAATATGACGGGGAACAGATCGCAGAATTGGCGGTGGCAGAAGTTCTGGAGTGAGGTGGGCGCGGGCTGCCTTCAATGCCTACGATTCGATATGTGACAAAACGCCCAAGTGATTATTACGAGGAACGTTCACCTAGCCCGTACCCACTCGAAAGATCGGGGGTTGACCAGTGTTTCGGTTGCTCCACTTCAAATGAGAAAGGCCTCGGGCTGAGGTTTTTCAGATACGACGATGGCACTATCGAGACCCGCCACCTGACAGAGCAACATCATTGCGGGTTTGACACAGTCATCCATGGCGGAATCCAAGCGGCGATTCTGGATGAGGTAATGGGTGTAGCGGCTCAGAGTACGTTGACCCATGAAGCACTCGATTTGGCTTGCGCCACAGCAGAAATACATCTCCAATATTTGAGGCCGGCGTTCTTAGCTGAAGAAGTGATCGCCCGAGCTTGGGTCACAGAAGTCGAGGGGCGCGACATCTTTGTCGAAGGAGTGTTGCTTTCATCTGAAATGGTGGAAGTCACAACTGCAACCTCACGTTGGCGCCAAATGCGATACGAGCCAACCTGAACTAACTAACCGGATCAGCGACAGCCCGCACTCCGGCTTCAGAAGCCAGATGGGTCATTGGAACGTCGTGAGTTTCCGACGGTAATTCGTCGAATATAAATTGTTCCGTGGAAACTCCAATTCTGAGGCAGTCACTGGGGAGTCGAGAAAGAAGTTCGTCATAGTAACCCGCTCCGCGACCCAGCCGGTTACCGCGTCTATCGACGGCTAGAGCGGGTACCAGAGCCACGGATATTGCGCTGAGTGAAACAGGTTCAGCGGTCTCGACTGGCTGCATATAGCCAAACCGGTGCAACTCCATAGACCCAGTCGCCGGATGAACCGTGAGTGGGCCAGTCTCTGGTGTTCGAGTGACCAGGAATCGTCCCCATCCAAGTTGATCAGCCAAACCGTCGAGTTGAAGTTCAGTAGACATTGCTCTGTAGAACAGAAATGACCCGGCAACATGCTGCAAGAAGGTCACCAAATGGGCGATCACAGTCGCCTCCGACGAGGAGTCAATCTTGGTTTTGAGTGGCTTCAGCTCCTTTCGCCATGCCTCCTTGGCTGATGCCGGGTCAGAGTCAACCGCCACTTACGTTTGCCTCCGCGCTGGAAGCAAGCGTTACCTCTTCGTTAGGGTCTGCCAACCAATTTTCGGGTAGCGCAACCCTACGTGGACCACCAGTATGGCTTCGTTTCACTCGCACTCCCTCGGGCGGCAATATGGCATCCTGGTCGAATTGTTGAGTGATAGCTGCCAGATCATCGAAGCTGTTTACAGCATGAAGACGTCTTCGGAGCTCTTTCCCAACCGGCCAACCTGCAACGTACCAACCAGCGTGCTTACGGAACCGTCGCACTACCACGCTCTCATCTTCATCATAAAATTTCAGCAACCGGATCAGATGGTCGAGCATGACTTCGGCAACTAGTCCGAGCGTTGGCTGAGTTAACCGGGGCTCATCTCCGCTGAGCACCGATACCAGATCGGCGAAGAGCCAAGGTCGTCCCAAGCAACCTCTGCCGACCTCAACCCCGGCTGCTCCGGTGTGTCGCATCATTCGCAAAGCGTCCCACGGCTCCCAAATATCACCGTTGCCAAACACTGGAATATCGATGTGTTGCACTAATTCGGCGATGGCATCCCAATCTGCATGACCCGAATAAAGGTCGTTAGCGGTTCGCGCATGCAAAGTAACTGCAGCGCAACCTGACTCTTGAGCTATCCGTCCACTATCAAGAAAGGTCAAATTCCCTTGATCGATGCCTTTGCGAAATTTAATTGTCACCGGTGTCTCACCGGCGGCTGCAACCGCAGCATCGACTATCGCTGCGAGGAGTCGACGTTTCACTGGGATAGCCGCCCCGCCGCCGTTACGGGTCACTTTCGGAGCCGGGCAGCCGAAATTCATGTCGATGTGGTCAACGCCTAATCGGTCTTTCAGCATTTGGACTGCCAACGACACATATTTTGGATCTGTTCCGTAGAGCTGAATTGAGCGGGTGACTTCATTTGCACCGAATTCGGCAAGCTTCCATGTCGTCGAATTTTCTTCTACTAGAGCCCTAGCCGTGATCATTTGATTGACATAGAGAGCTGCGCCCCACCCTGAACATAACGACCGAAAAGGCCAGTCGGTTACTCCGGCCATGGGTGCCAGAACGACAGGAGTTTCCAGATGGATCGGCCCTAGTTCCACCGGCCGCACTTCGCCGTGTCGAAATGGTTGCAGGTTCTCATTGAGTGCACTCTTGTAAGCGTTCACGATGCCACGTTTCGGTCTGGGGACATCAGATCGATGCCAGCTCGGTCGAGCAGACTCGCGGTTTCGACTAGCGGTAGACCGACAACATTTGAATGGCTGCCATTAATAGCTTTGATGAGCGAACCTCCAGCACCCTGAAGAGCGTATGCCCCTGCTTTGTCCAGAGACTCACCTAAGCCTAGGTACCAATCAATTAGACGTTGATTCAAGGAAATAAACTCTACGTCGGTATGAACCACAGCAACCATCAGATGCTCACTAGTCCGGACCGCGACGCCGGATACGACTTGATGCACCTTGCCCGATAATTTTTGAAGCATTGCTTCTGCATTCTCTAGATTGGCCGGTTTGCCATAAACAGTGTCCTCTAACACGACGCACGTATCTGCTCCTAAAATCACTGACCCCGTCACTGCCGAGGTCTTCTCCGAGGAAATCCGTCGCACATATTCTTCTGGGTCTTCCCCTACATGCTGTGATTCGTTGATTTCGGGAGCGCGGATTATGAAATCGACACCTAGAAGAGACAACAGCTCCTTTCGGCGGGGCGAACCGGACGCGAGAACAAGCTGCTGACCCATATACCCATTTTGTCCGATCAATAAATCAGAGACCGCTATGGATGAGACAAATCCTTTCCGTGGCTCGAAATTTGACCCGCGTTTCAAGAACTGCAGTTCTTCAGATTGGTTACTGTCTCGTCCGTGGAATTCAACCTGGCTCGGGCGATAGCAGCAGTTGCCGAAGCGCACCCCGACCGGATAGCACTCATCCACCGAGGGAGTGAGGTTTCCTTCCCCGATTTCGTTGACCGTTACCGCAGGTTAGGCAATGCCTTAGACGCAGCGGGTCTCTCTTGTCGCAAAGAGCGTTCAGAATTGGGAGGGCATGAAAGTGGTCAAGACCACATAGCCCTATATCTGAATAACGAGTTCGAATATCTCGAATCAATGTTGGGCGGCTGGGCCGCGCGAGCGGCCACATTCAATGTAAATCACAGATACATGGCAGATGAGCTTTGTTATCTCTTGACTGATTCAGAAGNAAAGGCAGTCATCGTCAACTCTGNNTACGCACCGAACCTTGCTGAAGTTCTGCCCCAATTNCCAAACATAGAACTCATCGTNCAGGTACCAGACCAATCAGGNAATCNNTTACTCGNGGGCGCTGTTTATTACAACGACTTCATTNACGGNCACGAACCAAGAGATCTGANTCACTGCTCTCCCGATGATTTGTATGTCCTTTACACAGGTGGAACTACCGGACTNCCTAAGGGTGTGCTCTGGCGCAACGCAGATTTTTTTGTGGGTGCTTTAGGTGGATTAAACAGAAAAGAGAACCGCGAATACGATTCCTACGCCGAGATCGCTAGCGCAGCGGGCAAGGGAACACTGCGTTGGATGACCAGCGCCCCNTTCATGCATGGTGCTGCTCANTGGATAGCACTCCAAGCATTATCGATGGGGCACACAGTGGTTCTTCCCGACATCACTGATCGCTACGACGCCGCAAGTGTTCTTGAGGNCTGCGAACGTGAAGATGTCGAATTCCTACAAATAGTCGGGGATGCCTTCGCTCGACCCCTGTTAGACGCCTCCANATCTNGCCANCTGNTNCCGCGTTCATTGCGTTCAATCNTCAGTGGNGGCGCAGTGTTGANTGCNGAACTGAAAGANGAACTCAAACAGCAATTNGGTGGGGTAACTATCCGAGACTCCATTGGGTCGAGCGAGACNGGTGTGCAAGGAAGCAACGTAAGCACCAAAACCGAAAGAGCGAGTACAGGNGACTTTGAACCAGCATCAGGTAGNGCNGTCGTTAANCCACAAATGGATGCGGTAGTTGAAGCAGGATCAGACGAGATTGGCTGGTTCGCTATGTCGGGACGAGTGCCACTGGGATATTTGAACGATGCTGAGAAGACTCAGAAAACNTTTCCGGTCATAGGAGGGGTCAGATTNTCTGTTCCNGGAGATCGAGCGCGCTTGCTTGAAGATCGNAGGATCCAAGTATTGGGNCGAGATTCGGTAACCATCAANTCTGGTGGNGAAAAAATTTTTGCAGAAGAAGTAGAGACTGCTGTGAAGACGCACCCCGCCGTGTACGACGCCATTGTGTGCGGCCGGCCGAGCCCCCGATGGGGGAATGAAGTTGTGGCAATTGTTCAGCTAATAGAACAAGCAAAGCCTCTAGAGTCAGACATCATCGAACACTGCGATGGCTACATCGCCCGCTACAAGAGACCCAAAGCAATAATTCAGGTCGACCAAATCAAACGAAGCCCAGCGGGTAAACCGGACTATCGGTGGGCGCAAAGCATTGCGCAAGAATCGGGAACAGATTGACTCACCAAACAACCGACCGTGACGCTGTTCAGAAGCGGACCGTTCGGGTTCTACAACAAGGGGTGGTTCCAGGCGGTCTAGCTATGGGAACTTCATACTCCGTAGCAGCGCTCTTAGGCAGTGAGATCACCGGTAGCGACACGTTGGGAGCTCTTGCCGCGGTTGGTTTGAGTATCGGTCAAAGTTTGGCAGGAATTCCGGTCGCAGCCGTGATGGCGAAACGGGGGAGACGTATCGGCATAGGCGCCGCCTACTTGGTTGGGTCTTTGGGAGCAAGCTGTGCCTTACTGGCAGCCTTTACTGAGACCTACATTCTTCTCGTAGTCGGAATGACCCTTTGTGGTTGCGGACAAGCTGGAAACTTGGCTGCCCGGTACGCAGGATCTGATCTTGCGACCGACGAAAATCGAGCGAGAAGCATCAGCTTGGTTGTCTGGGCAAACACAGTTGGGTCAGTGCTCGGACCGACAGTAGGCCTCGGGCTTAGGTCGCTAGCGGGCTCATCTGAAGGTGGAAGCGGATTCGTCTTCTCNTACCTGGTATCTGTCACCCTCTTCGTTGTTGCTGCCGGGGCGATTTTGAAGCGATTAAGACCCGATCCGCTTCTGCTAGTAGCTGACGCAAGCAAAGTTTCCATTCGAGGCCCCCGTTTCTCTGATTTGGGTTTGATCCTCGCTCACCCTGCCGCACGAATCGCGTTATTGGGAATGATGCTGTCGCAAGGCGTGATGGTTGGAGTCATGACCGTAACGCCGCTGCATATGAGGGACGGAAACCAAGACCCGCTCATCATCGGTTTGATGATTTCGATGCACATCATCGGGATGTACGCCTTCTCGCCCTGGATCGGAAGAATTGCCGACCGATTAAGCAAAGAGCTATTGATAGGGATTGGTGCTGTTGTCACAGCGGTTGGTTCTGAGATCGCGTCGCATACTGATGCCACTGACGCGGCAGGTCATTTTGTAGGGCTGTTCTTGATTGGAATTGGATGGTGTTCTTCACTCGTGGCGGGCAGTG
The DNA here is from genome assembly GCA_002708935.1 of Acidimicrobiaceae bacterium. GTDB lineage: Bacteria > Actinomycetota > Acidimicrobiia > Acidimicrobiales > Poriferisodalaceae > MedAcidi-G3. The sequence continues at coordinate 156,154 of PAPO01000013.1, forward strand.
CACTCATGACAGAGGTATTTCCACCCGAAGTTCGCGTCGCCACTCAAGCGACCGCAGATGTTTTGATGACAGCGACCGGTGCAGCTGCGGGAATCTCATCAGGGTTAGCTGTAGAGCAACGCAGTTACCATGACCTAGCCCACTGGGCAGCCCTCGTTTCTGTGTTTTTAGCAGTAGTTGCAGCAATCGCGGTCGTGCAGGGCGCCCGCGTCCGCGAAACTGGAGTGCAAGCCGACTGAATGGAGCACCGATGGCATTTCACCACGTCGCATACTCAACCAAAGACCTTGAGGCCACGCGGCACTTTTATGAGGATCTTTTTGGGTTTCCGTTAGTGAATACAGAATTCCAGGACCGCGAAGAGGGCTGGATCAAACACGTGTTTTTCGATACAGGAAACGGACAATGTATTGCGTTTTTTGCCTTCGAGAACATAGGAGAGAAAGCCGACTGGGCAACTGATGTGAACGAAAGTCTGGGAGTGCCAGTCTTTATAAACCACGCGGCGTTTGAAGCAACTGAAGAAATGCAAGAGGAAGTTCGCTCCCGTATGACGTCCGAAGGTGTTGAACCCACAATGGAAATTGATCATGGTTGGTGTTATTCGCTGTATTACCTCGACCCCAACCAAGTTCTCGTAGAACTTTGCCGCGACACCACAGGAATGCCAGTAGACGAAAAGGAAGCAGCTCGTCTGTTGGCCGCGCCCATTGGAGAACTCAGCTGAGCGGGTCAGTTGAACGAGAATTTGTCGGCCTTGCATCTCCGGTAGTTGGGCGCGCGGGAGCCGGAGGCCACCCTTGTCAAGGGGTCTACCATCGACCCCGAGGGAGCCGTCCCTCTGTTGCCGTAATAGCGACCCACTACAACATTGACTTCAGCGAACATTATCTGGCCGATTTTTGCGCTCGACGTGGAGTCGGGTTTCTCGGATGGAATACACGTTTTCGCGGTGCCGAACCCTATTTCCTGCTCGACCACGCAATTGCCGAAATAGCAGTGGGAGTTCGCTGGTTGCGGGAAGAGGCAGGTGTGCGAACTGTCGTACTGCTCGGAAATTCAGGTGGTGGATCACTCATGGCTGCCTACCAATCGCAATCGATGCAGCCGAACCTTGAACCAGAATATGGACGCAGTTCGATAGTCCCTTCCGCTTTAGAAGTACCCGGCGCAGACCTCTACATTTCTCTCGCCGCTCATCCGGGGCGGCCCGAAGTGTTAACGAATTGGATGGATCCATCAGTTGAACAAGAAGACAACCCGCTGAGCATCAACGAAGATTTGAACCCGTTTGCAGAGGACAGAGAAATCCCATTCACTAAGAACTTCATTGCCCAATATCGTGAAGCCCAACGAGAACGAAATCGTCGAATCACCCAATGGGCCCGCGACGAAATTGATCGCATTGTTTCTGCAGGTCACTACGACCGGTTGTTTACAACGCCGCGCTTATGGGCCGACCTGCGAATGATTGATGGCTCCATCGATCCAAGTAATCGCGAATTCCCGAGTTGCTACCTCGGTGATCCGCGAAGAGCTAATTATGGGATCTACGGTGTCGGGACTGTTAGCTCCCTGCGAACATGGCTCTCCATGTGGAGCCTCACTGATTCGCAATGCAACGCAGCGCCGCACCTACAACGAATCAAGATTCCGGCTCTTGTCATTGAAGCCGACGCAGACACGGGCGTCTTCCCCGGTGATACAAAGGCCATTGTTGAAGCACTTGGCTCAGATGATCTAACGAAAAGCACTATCGAAGGCGATCACTACCTTCGAGATCGAGATGGTGCCCGCGACGAAGCAGCTGACCTAATCGTTGAATGGATCAGGCAACGCGTATAGCCAGAGCTATCAGGAGACCACGTTGGTTTACTTCGCGTCGAGAAGGCCACCCAAGGCCTCACCGAGAGTTGAAACCGGTGGCGGAGATAGAGCGACGATCCTCGACAGATAGGAGACCGATATTTCGTCGTTCATCACCGCACCTGCGTCAACATCTGGAGACTGCAAATTCTCGTCCCCCCATGACATCGATACCCGAAAGGTCCCCTCATCGGGAGTCGGCTGCAACTCAATGTTTTCAATTGCTCGGGGAGGTTGGTCTCCGAGCTCAGTGAACCGCCATCCTCGAATTTGNTCGAGTTCGAGATTTGGAACATTGACATTGACCACTGGGCTGTCGCCAACGTCGTCGCGAAGTAAGCCTTCGACGATGGTGCTCGCTACCTCCGCAGCCACGTGCCACTTTTGACCGACGATTAGATCTTCCCAAACTTGACCCTCGACGCCGAAACCGGTCAAATGCTGGCTCACTGCAAGACTGGGGATGTTGGTATGACGAGCTGTGAGCGCCGCTCCCACTGTTCCCGAATGGTAAACAGAGCGCCCCACATTGGCGCCCGGGTTGATCCCAGATACGACTAAGTCGACATCCCCGAACAGGCCAAGCCGAGCGAACATGACACACAGCGCTGGGGGCCCTGAGACAGACCAGGCCGTATCAATTCCGTCGACATCNACCGACCGAACTTCAGGTTCGCTCAAGTGAATAGGCCCTATTGCCGCTCCCGCACCGGAATATTCGCTATCAGGAGCTNCGACGATTACTTCTCCTTGTCCTCTCAGCGCTCGGGCCAGAACATGAAGGCCCTCGCTCTCTATCCCATCGTCATTGGTTACCAAGATGCGCACGGCTAGAAACTATTAGCTCAAACGGCTTCNNAGTGTGAGGGAATGATCAACTTTGATCAGAAAATAGAAAGNGTCATTCGGCTAGGTGAGCAGGAAATCCACCTTGTGAAATAGGACTCCACGTGGCGATGGAAAGACGAAGTAACGCTTTACCTTGTTGAACCATAGCGTCGCGATATTCGTCCCAATCAGGGTGCTCACCGCTAACCGACCTGAAATANTCGCAAAGNGGATCGAGCGCCTCTGGAAGGTCGAGAACTTCCAGGTCCCCATCGACTTGTACCCATTCGCTNTTGAATTCCTGTCCCATAACAAGCAATGACGCAACCGAATTTCGTCGGGCATTCATAACTTTGACGCGTTCGGGATAAGTAGCGACCACAACTCGCCCTTCATTATCCAAACCCATAGTGATCAACGACATTTGGGGTCTGCCATTAGATCTAGTTGTTGAAAGGATCCCACGATGACGTTGCCCAATAAAATTAAGCAGTTCGTCTCGCTTCACGGTTCTGTTAGTGGCAATCTTTCGGGCCATGGGGATGAGGCTAGGGCGATGAATCAAATAGTGCGAATGCTGCACACCTCCGATGTCCATATAGGGCANGTCAGAGGAAGCGCAGATGCNCATGGGGAAACGTGNCAGTGCCCCGCTCACGGNCTTGCTGATGCAGTCATTCAAAATAGGGCAGACATATTGATGATCGCCGGTGACTTGTTTGATCACGCGCGGTTACCTGAAAGCGCTGTGAGNTCGACCTTGGAAATATTGAGCNCTCCAGGAGTACCGGTNGTAGTTATCCCAGGAAATCACGATGTCCACGATGAGAAATCTTTGTGGCAAAGATGTCGTAAAGATGTGGAACGAACAGGGATACACCTTTTGGAGGACCTAGAGGGCTCTTCAGTGANTCTGGAATCGAATCGGATGACGATTTGGGGGAGAGCTATGAATGATCATGAGCCGGGTTACAGACCACTGTTGAATGTTCCACCTCGACCCAACACCGGGTGGTATGTGGTGGCCGCCCACGGTCACCTCAATCTTTCAAGTGAAGACGCTCACCGGTCATCACCGATTACCTACGAGGAAATAGCTTCCACTGACGCAGACTACGTAGCGTTGGGGCATTGGCACGTCCCCACCGACGCCAGCCACGGATCTGTGACGGCTTGGTATCCNGGTACTCCGATGGGTTCGCCNGGAAATGGCACAGCAGGATTGATCACATTCACCGAGGACGTCCGAGTAGAACACGTACCGNTCGTAGAACCCGTGAATGGTTGNGAGTAGCGTCAGTCGCTTTCTGCCTCGGTCCGAGCTATGCGGCGGAGCAACGTTTCGTATTGGTCCATTAAGTCCGAGGCTTGATCCTTTAAGTGATCGTGCTGCTTACTAAGTTTNGTCACCAGCTCAGAGTCTTCGTAGGTTGAACTGTCGACAAGCTGAGCCTGTATTTNTGCTAGTTCGCCTTCNACCTGNTCCCANNCTTGTTCGACTTGGTCTCGTTCCTGTCNNAGNTCTCTAGTNGCATCGTTTATCCGACTNCGGCGACGNGCTTGATCTCTNCGNGCGTCACGAATCTGGTTGTGTTGGTTTGCTGAGGTGTTAGCGGTCTGNTCCGACTCGCGAGATTGGCNGGATTCGGGGGGAGCCTGCAACAGANCTTCATCGACGCCTTCGTGCCAGGTTGCGGTGCCGTTTCGCACGATGATGAGGGCATCGGCAACGTTGCGGATGAGNTGTCGATCGTGGGTGACTAAAATTAGAGTTCCCGGGTAAGCGTTGAGCGCATCTTCTAAATGATCACAGCTTGGAAGNTCAAGATGGTTTGTNGGTTCGTCGAGNATCAGTAGATTCACTGGATTCGCCATCGTGATAGCTAGAGCCAATCGAGTCTGTTCTCCTCCCGACAAATCGCCGACCTTTTGATCCACCTGGTCGCCTCTGAACCCGAATCCGCCTAGAACCGTTCGCAGATTTCTATCGCCCGGTTCCCCNATCGATGCCGTGAACTCCTGCAAGACTGATCGACCAAGATCCAACACGNCAGTCAAGTGTTGAGCAAAACGCGCGTAGTCCACCTTGTTGCCAATACGAGCGGTGCCTTGAGTGGCGTCTAATTCTCCGAGTANAAGCTTTAACAGCGTTGTCTTCCCTGCCCCGTTGGGACCTACGAGCGCTACCTTTCTGCCTCTTTCTATGACAAACGAGACGTCGGTCAGAACAATCTGATCGCCGTAGGCGGCAGTCGCCTCATCAAATTCAACTACGACCCTCGCTGATCTTCTCGGTTCAGGGAAGTCAAATTTTGCTTTAAGGTCGTTCGCTTCGGGAACCTCGATCCGGTCTACCCGGCTTAGGGCTTTGACCCGACTTTGCACCTGTTTCGCTTTGCTGGCTTTGTAACGAAACCGTTCGATAAATCTTTCTGTTTGAGCGAGTTTACGATTTTGTTGTGCAGCCGAAGCTTCCAATTGGGCCAACCGAAGTTCTCGAGAGGCGACAAAGTCAGAAAATCCACCTACGTATTCGTAGCTTGAACGCCCATCGAGCTCAATCACTCGATTGGCGACACCATCAATGAAGTCCCTGTCGTGACTGACGAACAGAATGCAACCGGCCCATGTCGAGAATTGATCCTCAAGCCATGAGACAGAATCCACATCTAGGTGGTTTGTGGGTTCATCAAGAATCAGAACATCGGGTTCTGACAAAAGCAGGCGTGCGAGGACGACACGCATCTGCCACCCGCCAGACAGTTCCAGAGCGTCTCGATACATCATCTCGTGATCGAAACCCAAACCCGCTAGCACTCTTTGAGCTTCAGCCTCAACGGCGTATCCACCTAGCTGTTCGAAACGGCTTTGAAGGTCCCCATATTCTTCCAACAGGCGACCCTGATCTTCTCCCTCGCCGAGGCTGAGCTCTTCTCGTAATTCGACCAGGCGTTCCTCGAGGCTCATGATGTGAGATGCACCTTGGAGGGTGACCTCAAGTGCGGAACCGACCAATTCTTCTTCAAGGTCTTGAGGTAAATACCCGATTGATAGGTCCGATGGACGGTGCACACTCCCAGAGTCCGGGTCCTGTATTCCGAGCAGGATCTCAATCAGCGTTGTTTTGCCGACGCCGTTGCTTCCGACAAGCGCAATTCGACGCCCCGACGACAACTGAAGACTGACGTTTTGAAATAACTGTCTGGAGCCCTGCTCTTTACTCAGAGCTGTAGCGGTCAGCACATCAAGAGACGCTATCTAAGATCTAGGTCGTTGAGCGGTAGTCACGGCTTGACTTCTGAGGTGCCTGAACCAGAAGCGATGCCAACATCGCAACTGCGGGGACAAAAGCCAAGAAATAATTAAGAGTCACATAATTTCCCGTAGCCCGAAATCCCAATGCGATTATTAACGGGCCAATAGCAGAAGCTCCCACTCCGAAAGCAGTCGCTACCCCTCGAATAGCGCCAATGTTCTCAGTCCCGAACCACTTTGGATACATGGCTGAAGCAAGCGCGCGTATTGAACCACCATTAACTCCGAGCAAAAGCGAATAGAACGCAGCACCCAGCCCTGGCTCCACCCAGACATAACTCAAATGAGCACCCAGCAACGAGGCTTGACATGAAATCAACAAGAACTTCGCCGATGCGCGGTCGGTGAGCCAGGCCCAGAAGAAACCCGCTATGACTGTGCCAACCATTTGGGGAACAAACACTGCTGCTGCCTGAGATGTAGTGAGTCCGGCTGCTTCCATGAGAGCAAAATGGTGAAAGGTGACTCCCGTAATCAAAGCTGAAGACACAACCATGACGCCGGTCAACAACCAGAAGGCGTTTGTAGCAACCGCCTCCCTAACGGTGTAGTGAATTGTCGGCGTCGCAGCGTCATCGGTTAACCCAGCATGACCGTCAGGTCGTTGCCCAAGTGACTCAGGGCGATCTTCCATCCAACGCCAAGTTGCAGGAACTAAGACAACGAAAATACAAACGGCGCTAATGACCCAAGCCCAACGCCAACCAAAATTCTCTATTAACAATGTCAGCCCGAGAGGCCCCAACGACATGAGCCCAGCTGACGCTGTCATAGAAAGACCGAAAGCCAATCCTCGCTTCTGGTCAAACCAGAGTGCAATGCTTGTCTGGCCCACCAAACTTAAAGCGCCTTGGCCCAACATTCGAATGCCTACGAACCCGATAATCAACATCCAGAAGTGACGCACCGTCCCCATGTACGCGACCGCAACAGAGAAAGTGCTCGCAATCAACATCATGGTTTTTCGGACACCCGTCCGATCTATCCACCGACCGATGGTCGGCATTGCCAGAGAACCCGAGATAGTGCCAATCAAGTAGGCAGTCGATAACGAGGTCGCACTTATGGCGAGGTCCGCAGTTAGGTGATCAGCAAAAGAGGAAACGCCGATTGTTTGACCGGGAAGAGTCAGCGAAATGGCCAAAGTTGAGAGACCAAGTAGACCCCAGCCTCGGAACGACTCCACTTTGGTGGCCTGAACCACCTAATTAGCCGACCAGATTCAACGTGACCGAACCAAGAGCTCCACCGTCGGTCATGACTTCTTGACCTGCCCCGGTTATATGTAGCCCTGTCGCCGCACCGGTTGTCACGACGCTACCGGAAGGGAGAATCAGATTGCGTTTGTTCAGATGGTTACACAACCAAGCCAAAGATTCGTAGGGGTCGCCCAGCACTTCAACTCCGGTGCCTACGGCAACCTCATCGCCGTCCACCAAGGTGCGAAGTTGGTGAGAAACCAAATCAGGAACCGTCTCAGGTTTCCACCCTGGCCCCAACACCAGACCAGCATGCAACGCACCATCAGCGACTAAGAGCGCAGGGTCAACCTCGAAATTTTCCTCGAACCTTGAACAAACCAATTCAATTGCGACATGAACGGATGAAACCATCTCGCGCGCCATCAACGCGCTCATAGCGGGGCCGCCTGGCCGAACCGTCAAGCCGATAGTGAACGCAAACTCAGATTCCAAACCTGGTTGATGATGAAAGGCAGACAGATCGACGCTATCTCCAGAATCAAAAATTGTTCGCTGGAAAACAGGTCCACAAATTGGGGTCTTCACCCCCAACTTCTCCTGACTAACAGGACTAGTAGCACCGACTTTCCATCCAGCAGATGGAGAATCGATGAGATCGCTCAATTGGTCTTGCACATCGTAGGCAAGTGACGCTGACGCAGGAGTTTCGACTTCGGAGGATCGGACAGTGTCCATGACCAAACGAGCGTGCGCTAAGGCAACAGGCAAAGGAAGACTCACCGACGTCAAGGTACCGCCCTTCGGTCCCCGATAGTTGCTAACCACCTCTCAACTTGTCTATCCGTCTCCGGTCACGTTTGGTGGGACGGCCCGAACCACGATCGCGTTTCGCTACTGGTGTCAACGAAGTTGTTGTCTTGGCTTTGTCAGGTAATGGGCTGTGATCAAGGTAGTAGTCGCCGGCAAGTGCCGGGCCTACGCGCTTTTCAAGGATTCGAGTGACCTCTAACTCTTTGAAAGCACCCGGTGTGGTTTTCACCTCCACTCGATCTCCGACCTTCACATTGGAAGAAGGTTTCGCCACGGAGCCATTGATTCTGACAGATCCCCGGACACAGGCCTGCTTGGCTAAGGAACGAGTCCTGAACATTCGCACCGCCCAAAGCCAACGGTCCACTCGACCCGAATTCGGGGGCATTGATTTATTAACCAACCTGAGGAGCGACGTTGGTCATGAATTCACTAAGAGCCTCAAGTCGACCATTGATGCCACCCCGGGCAACCGGATCGACCAAAATATGGGTGACACCGACGTCTTGGACTCGGCCAATAGTGTCGACCATCTGGTCTGCGGAACCTCCTAAAGATTTGATTGGTTCCATGACCTCATCGGGATCCAAAAACATTCGAAGTGAAAGATCAAGACTCCCTGGGTCTCGCCCGATGGCTTCACACTCCTCACGAACCTGACGCCATTCATCTTCAACGACGTCAAGAGGTTCGAATGCCGCATGAAAAGCGTGACCGAAGCGAGCGGTTCTACGGAACGCGGCCCTGCTATTCCCACCGACCCACACTGGAACGGGCGACTGAACTGGTTTCGGTTCGAACCGAACTTCGGGAAACGAATAAAACTCTCCACTGTATGAGGGGTTCTCGTCGCTAAAAAGGGTCTCGAAAATTTCGAGTTGCTCATCAGACCTCTTGCCGCGATTGTCCCAAGGCATGCCAAGAACTTCAGCTTCTTCTCGCATCCAGCCCACGCCCACACCCAAAATCAGACGGCCTTCCGATACAACATCAATAGTTGCCAACTGCTTCGCAGTCACCACCGGTTGCCTATACGGAAGAATCAGAACCGTGAAGCCCAATCGAAGATGTTCGGTGCAACCAGCCACAAACAACAGAGTGCCAATCGGATCTAACCAGCCAAGACCAGCCGGCGCAGGAAACGACCCATCACTGCTATAGGGGTACTTGGAATCGAATTCAGCGGGCCAACAGACGTGATCACTCGTCCAGCCCGAATGAACCCCCAACTCTTCGGCCCGCTGAGCGAAAGCTATTAACGAGTCCCTGCCCACGTCACGACCTAAATGCGGTAAATGCACTCCCCAATCCATTTACACAAAATATCTGTTCGTGAACTCCTTTGCGATTATGTGACAAGTCGAACATATAGGGCACAACGATTCGTGTTTCGTCGTGAACCGGCCTAGCGTGCTGCCAGTCAACTTCACGAATGTTTAGTTGATCTACATTTCCAAACACCTATATGAGGGGGCTCCAGATGGAGATTCGACGCAATCTATTGCGTCTGCTCGCAGTTCTGTTCGCTTTCGCACTTGTTGCGGCAGCTTGCGGTAGCAGCGACGACGATGACTCTTCAAGCAGTGCTAGCGACAGCGCTACGGCTACTGCTGATGACCATGGTGATGACCATGGCGAAGAAGAGGAAGACACTGGCGGTACTTTGAGCCAGGACGCAGTTGAAAAAGCTGTTTCCGGTGAAGATGACGGTTCAGACGACGCGCCTGAAGAGGTCAGCGACTGCCCAGTCGACCGATCCAATGTCGAAGGCATCTTTGCGGAAGCGGATTGTAACCGTGACGCGATTATCGCCATGATCACTGAGAAGATGGAAGCCGGCGAGTGGGGTGTCAACTCTGACAACCACCTAATTGGCCCCACAGGTATGGATATCGACCTGAACGAATGCCCAGCAGACTGGGACGATAAAGCAGGCCTTACCAGTGACCAGATTCGTTTCGGTCAAACCACAGTGCAGTCAGGCAACCTTGCCGCATACGGCAACTTGAGCCTTGGCATGCAGATATGGTTCGACTACATCGACTCACTTGACGTATTGAGCGGTCGTGACATTGAATTCATCATCAAGGATGATGGCTATGTTGCAGCTCAAACCATTGAGTACGTTGACGAACTTATCGAATCAGCAAACATTCACTTGATCCAAGGCCTTGGTTCGCCAAACGGTCTTGCTGTCTACGACAAGATCAACGAAGAATGCATTCCTCACCCGTTCTACCTTTCAGGCCACCCGGCCTGGGGTGACCCAGAACTTCACCCATGGACCACCAGCTATCAGATGTCATATTCGACTGAAGCTGTGCTTTGGGGAACCTGGATCAAGGTCAACCTTGCCGATGAGCTTCCTGTGAAGGTCGCTGGTCTTGTCATGGACAACGACTTCGGTCTTGCCTATGAAATGGGCTTCGAGTCCTACGCCGAGCAAAACCCTGATGTGGTTGCGGAATACCTGCCGGTTCGTCACGACCCAGCAGCACCGACGCTGACCAACGAGGTAACCACCATCGCGGCGTTCGACCCGGATGTGTTCATCTCGATGACCGCAGGTAACCCATGCTTGCTTGCAGTCCAGGAAGTTGAAGCGTCAGGCCTTTACGACCGCTTGTCGGCCGCATTCACGCCTTCGGTATGTAAGGGAATCGCTGCATACATGGCGCCTGCCGGAATGGCAGCTGACGGCTACTGGATTGTTGGTGGTGGCGCTAAAGACACCACTGACAGCGTAAAGATGAAAGAGCCATTCATTGCCTTCGCACGTGACCTCATCTCGGATGCAGGCGAAGACCCAGGCATTTCACTTACCGGTGAAGGTGTCTTCCGTGGATACGCATTCACGGAAGCATTCCGGATTGCGGACGCTCTGCCAGGTGGCATGAGCCGTACCAACCTGATGCTTGCGCTTCGTAACTTCAAGATCTACCACCCAGGTCTCCTGGATGGTCTTGTAACCGAACTGAAGGGCAACTCAGACGCCTACTTTGTTGAAGGTTCTGAGTACAGCAAGTTCAATGCAACTGATCAGACGTGGGAAATGGTTGGCGACGTAGTTGACGCCAACGGTGGAACACCGAACTGTCGTTGGGATAAAGCAAATGGTGGTTGCCGCTAATAGCTAGCAACCGCTGCAAGTGCCTTCGAGGCACTCGCAAATAAGTGCATAAGGACCGTCGGGCTAAGGCCCGGCGGTCCTTTGCTTTTGTAAGTAACAGAGACCAAAAGCTGGTGAATTTGCGTTAAGGCAATCCTTGCGTTGTGCTAAGTTCCGTCAGATGCCAGCGAGGTCAGAAGACGACCGCGACAACCTAACCACAGCCGCCGCCGAGCGCGAGAACAGCTTGGCCGACCAATGACCGCCCGGACAGCACCCAAGTTCGACGCCGACGGCCTGTATGAGATCGTGGCGACATACGCCGGTTTCGGCAACCACCACACCGGGACTTCCGTGGATACCCAGACGACCGCCTGGCTCATCGACCTTCTGACGAACATGGGGGCCTCGGTCACCGAAGACCGGTACGAGTTCGACCGGTTCGTCTGCACCGCCAAGCTACTGGCGGACGGCGACGTCGTACCATCGCTCCCCGTCTTTTACAGCGCAGCAGGCGACTGGCAAACGAGGAACGTCGCGGTCATCGATCTGGATGAAGCGATTGTTGGCAACCCACGCGGTCTCGAACCCCATCTTGCTGCCGAACCCGACGCCGAGGCGCTGGTCCTGGCCGTCCATGGACCCGATGACCTCGTGGTCCAATGCAACCGGGTGCCGACCATGCCGGTGTCGGACGGCCGCCCTGCCGTCATTGTTCCGGGCAACTGGGCAGACCGCGTGCGCGGTTCCGAGGCGGAGCTGGCATTCGACGCGGAGGTCGAGACGTCCAGCAGCGCCAACGTCATCGCCTCGCTCGGTGCAGCCGAGGCTCCAGCCGTCAACATCACCACACCGCTGACCGGATGGACCCCGGCCGGCGGCGAGCGGGGCACCGGTCTCGCGGTCGCGCTGGCCATGACGGCTGATCTGTCAATCGATCACCACGTCACGCTATCGGTGTGCAGTGGCCATGAAATCGATCACATCGGCCTTAAGCACTACCTTGCCAGCCGTGACGCCGTTGGTGAGACTGTCGTCCACCTCGGCGCATCCGTTGCGGCGATCGAACCGGACTCAACGGGCCCGGCTCGACTTGGAGATCGGCGAATGGTTCTCACGACAGCCACCGGCGAACTGCGAGAGCAGATCCGTCGCCGGGTCCCGTCCGCGAATTGGCAACTGCGCACTGCGGATCCGTGGCCGGGCGAGGGCGGCACCTGGTTCGAAGCCGGCGCGTCGGTGCTCTCGTTTCTCGGCGGCGCATCGCTGTTTCACACGACAGCCGACACCGAAGCCGCCACCAGTCCAGAGGCGGTGGCGCTCGCAGCAGAGGTCGCAATCGACGCGGCCCGGCTCTTCCTGGATTCCTGAAAGCACCTGACTTTTACGTTTGCTATATTGCGGACTAGTCGCGGGTTCAAACTTCGCGACATCGCTGAACGTATCGATTACTTGCTAATCGTTTTTGAATACCGACGTCACGTCGGTTAGTTGGGACCACAAGGGGGACCTAAATGTTAGTCAAACGCAAATTATTGCGCCTAATGTCCATTTTGTTCGCTTTCGCACTTGTTGCTGCCGCGTGCGGTGGCGATAGCGATGATGACAGCTCGTCAGGTAGTAGCGACTCTGCCACAGCCGCTGCCACTGCTGATTCCAGCGAAGACGAAGCTGAGGAAGAGGAAGAGGACGCGCCGGCCGAGGACACGACCGAGGCCACGGCGGAGGACGCAGCCCCGGTTCCGACGGGAACGCTGCGGATGGCGTTCTCGACCGACGTGCAGACCTATGACCCGGTGATGACCGGTGTCGCCCAGACGCCGTACCTCCAGCCCGTGTACGACACGTTGATGATCTGGACGTCCGACGGCGTTAAGCCTCGCCAAGCCGAGGCCGTCCGCATCATCGATGCGTCAACGTATGAGCTCGACATCCGAGCAGGCATCACCTTCAGCGACGGCGCCACGTTCGACGCCGCGGCGGTGGTAGCCAGCTACGAGCGGGCCATTGCCAATGAGGCCAGCCCACAGACGCCGTTCTACAGCAACATTGCCTCGATCACGGCGACGAGCGACATGACCGTTCGTTTCGAGCTGGTCAACCCGACGACGGTGTTCCTCGAGGACCTGACCTGGCTCCCTGGCATGGTGACGAGCCCGAACGCCACCGACCTTGATACGGTGCCCGTGGGCGCCGGCGGCTGGGTGCTCGACACTGACTCGACGCGGGCAGGCGTGCAGCAGGACTTCGTCGCTCGCACCGACGGATACTGGGATCCCGACTCGGTTCTGGTAGAGCGCATCGAAATGCGGCTGCTGCAGGAGGAAGCGTCGGTCAACGCCATGTTGAACGGCGAGATCGACTTGAGCGGGCGCGTCGACACCGCGGTGTCTGACTACGAGGACGCTGGCCTGACGCTTATCAACAGCCCGGGCCCATCCCTCTGCTACGTGCAGATGATCGACCTCGACGGCGTGCTGCTGGAGCCCCTCGGCAACGTCCAGGTTCGTCGGGCAATGATGCTGGCCCTCGACCGCGAAGGCTATAACCAAGCGGTTTTGAACGGGCTGGGCGAGACCAATCCAGGCTGGTTCCTGCCCTCAGAGCCTTGGTACGACCCGGGGCCGGAAAAGTATGCATTCGACCTGCCGAAGGCCAAGCAGATGCTGGCTGACGCTGGTTACCCGGACGGGTTCTCCATCCTCATCGAGACCATCCCGCCGCTAGCGACATCGGCCGAGGCCGTTCAGCAGATGTGGACGGCGCTCGGCTTGGACGTCTCGCTCAATATGGGCGAGCCGGGCACGCTGGGTAAGACGCTGCGTTCCGGCACCACGGAGCTGACGCCGACATGCAACATCGGTCATCCGCCCGAGACGTTCTACAAACAGCGTGTCGGTCCGGGGAACATGTTTGATCCGCTGGAGGCCGATCGTGGTGAAATCGCCGATCTGGCAGAAGTGGCTATGATGGCCACCTCAATCGAAGGCCAGAACGCTGGGTGGGCCGCGGTCTTCGCCTATGCGGTGGATAACGGCTTCATCATGCCCCTCGCCCAGCGGATAGGGGGAGTGGCTCACAGCCCCGCGGTCGAAGGCGCCGTGATAAGCCCCACCAACGCCGATTATCCGCGTCCGTACGGCATAAGGGTCAAGTGATTTTGGTCTGACCGGCCAAAGAGCTCCCCAGTCGACGAACCGTCGACTGGGGAGCTCGGCCGCTGGCATAATAGCTATGACCTCATGACACGTACGATTCTCATCAGGGTTGCGTCGCTCATTCCCTTGGTGATCCTTGCGAGCTTCGTCACATTCTGGCTGCTCCAACTCACCGAGACCGATCCGGCTGTCGTCCGCCTAGGCGACGACGCGACCGAAGAAGCGTATGAGTTGTACCGCGAAGAGATCGGCGTCAATGACCCGTTCCTCGTCCAGTACGGCAGTTGGTTGGCCAATGCGGCAACCGGAGACCTTGGCGAGTCCTGGCACGGACCAGATCAGGTCTCCGAGCTGATTTCTGAACGGCTCTCGGTCACCATCTCTCTCGCGCTGGGAGGGCTGTTCGTTGCGGTGGCCATCGGTATGGTCGCGGGCGTCGCGGCAGGTGTCCGAGCCGGACGGCCTGCTGACGCGATGATCACGGCCGTGGCGTCGTCGGGTCAGGCGCTGCCGAACTTCTGGGTCGGTATCCTGCTCGTCGCCTTCGTTGCCATCCCCTACGACGTGTTCCCGGCGACCCTGTACACGGGCCCCACCGAGTCCTTGTGGGACTGGTTGCTCAGCATCACCCTGCCATCGATTGCGCTCGGTACCTCCGCAGCAGCGGCCATCGCCCGCCAGACACGGGCCGCGTTCGTGCGTGTGCTCCACGAGCCCTACATCCGTACGGCGCTGGCGGTCGGTCTGTCGCGACGATCGATCCTGTATCGGACGGCGTTGCGTAATGCCTGCATCCCGGTGGTCACCAGCGCCGCAACCTTGTTCGGAACGCTCCTCGGCGGGGCAATCGTGGTCGAGGCCGTCTTCGCCTATCCCGGCCTGGGTAACCTCGTGCTCGTCGGGATCCAGAACGGCGACCTGCCGATCGTCCTCGGCTTCGTGTTCGTCGCCGCAGTCGCAGTTGCCCTCGTCCAGCTGGTGCTGGACATCACCTACACCATCATCGACCCGCGGACGCGTGTGTCATGAAGCGACGGCTAGCCGGGACCGAGGGCGACAGCACGTTCGTCAAAGTGGCATGGGGGCTGATCATCCTGCTCGGCGGAGTCGCCGTGTTCGGCCCGACTCTCTCCCCCTACGATCCCAATATCGGAGACTTCCAGAAGCTCCTGCAAGGGCCGAACGGCGACCACTGGCTTGGGACCGACAACCTCGGACGCGACACGCTCAGCCGGTTGATCGCCGGCACCCGCGTCGCCGCCCTAGCGGGCCTCGAAGCCACCGCCATCGCGATCGCCGTCGGGGTGCCGATCGGGATCACGGTGGGTTTCGTCGGCGGAACGATCGACCGGCTCGTGATGCGCGTCGTGGATGCCGTTGCCGCTATCCCTGCCCTAGTCTTGGCCATCGCCATCATCGCCGCGATCGGCAGCGGCTTAGGCCAAGCGATGCTCGCTGTCGGACTGGCTTTCTCGGCCAGTGTGGCGCGATTGGCGCGCGGGTTGGCGCTGGCCGAGCGGGAGCGTCTCTACGTCGACGGGGCGCGCGTCGTCGGGCTCAGCCGTCCGAACCTCCTCGGTCGTCATATCCTCCCGAACATCGGTGGGCCGCTCGTCGTGATCGCCACCACTGTCTTCGCCGCGGCTATCGTCATCGAGGCCGGGCTGAGCTTTCTCGGGCTGGGTGTGCCGATCCCCGATGCGAGCTGGGGATCGATGCTGACCGACGCCCAACGCGTCCACCGCAATCACCCGTGGCAATCGGTACCCCCCGGTATAGCGATCTTCATCTCCGTGCTGGCCATCAACGTCGTCGGGGACTCCTTGCTCCGGCGACGTCGGGGGGAGTCGTTCGACCACCCGGCAGGTCACCTCGAGCCGGTCATCGTCCGCAAGCAGGGCGAGCACACCGAGCCGGTGCGGGAGCCGGGTCGGGTGCTCACGGTCCGCTCGCTCTCGGTCTCCTACCCCGAGACCACGGCGGTGCTCGACGCCAACTTCCACGTCGACCAGGGGGAGGTGGTCGCGCTCGTCGGCGAGTCGGGAAGCGGCAAGACGAGCGTGGTCATGGCGATCGCGGGTCTACTGACCCCGCCGGCCGACGTTGGGGCCGCAGAGCTCTCACTCAACACCCCAGCCGGAGACCTGTCGCTGCTCGACGTCAGCCGACGGGAACAGTATGGCTGGCGGAGGAACATCGGCGTCGTCTTCCAGGAGCCTGCGGCCAGCCTCAACCCGCTGCAGACCGTGGGCCGGCAGATGACGAACGCGCTGAAGCGTGCCGGCGGCTTGTCTAGGAGCGAGATCTCCGAGCGCACGATCGAGCTGTTGAACGCGGTCGGCTTGCCCCGTCCCCAAGAGGTCGCTCGCCTCCGCCCGGATCAGATCTCGGGCGGTATGGCCCAGCGGGTGGTGATCGCCCAGGCCCTCGCGAGCGAGCCGAGCTTGCTGGTGGCCGATGAACCGACGACCGCCCTTGACGTGACCATCCAGGCCGAAACCATCGCCTTACTGAAGCAGCTCGGTGAGGAACGAGGGCTGGCCGTCGTGCTGGTCACGCACGACCTCGGCGTTGCCGCCCAGCTGTCGGATCGCACGCTCGTCATGTATCAGGGCCGGGTCGTGGAGACGGCCCTGATGGCCGATCTGGTTGCTTCACCACAGCATCCCTACACCGCGGAGCTCCTAGAGTCCGTGCCTCGCAACGTGCCGGGTGTCAGGATCGAGCCGAGGATCGACCACCTGACGACGCTTGAAGTCCCGACGGCTGGTTGCCTGTACGCACCACGCTGCCCCCACGCGGCGGACGTCTGTCGTCAGGACGAGCCGCCTCTGCGAGAGGTAAACGGTCATCTCACGGCATGCGTCCGGGCCGATGACCTCGAGCTGGCTGGCATCACTCGGAATCCGGGAGTCGGGCCGTGACCACGCTCGCAACCGTGGATGGCCTGACCGTGCGCTTCAAGCGTCGGCGAAGGCTGACCGAGCTGCGACCGGAGCCATTCACCGCCGTTGACGGGATCAGCTTCGAGCTGAAGTCGGGTGCCATCACGGCAATCGTGGGCGAGTCAGGGTCGGGCAAGACGACCGTGGCCCGTGCGCTGCTGCGGCTCGTCCCCTTCGAGGGCGAGGTGACCGTCGACGGCGTCGCAGTCCACGAGCTCCCGCGGTATCCGGGCATCGACTACCGGCGGCGGATCCAGGCGGTATTCCAGGATCCGCTGCAGGCGCTCAACCCTCGCCACAGTGCCGAGCAGCTCATCGGGGAGCCGCTACGTGTGCACGGCCATCGTGACGCAGCAGACCACAGCGCGCGCATCGACGAGCTCCTGGAGCAAGTCGGTCTCGACGCCGAGCTGCGGCCACGCACGACCCGCGAGTTATCCGGAGGCCAGCGCCAACGGGTCGCGATCGCCCGCGCCCTTGCAAGTGAGCCCCGCGTGCTGGTCCTCGACGAGGCCCTCAGCGCCCTCGACGTGACGACAGGCAACCGCGTGGCCGGGCTTCTACGTGCCTTGGTCGACGCGGACAACTCGATGCTGTTCATCGCCCACGACCTCGCCCTGGTGCGCCAGCTCTGCGACGAGGTGCTCGTCATGCACCATGGGCGGATCGTCGAGCGTGGTAGCCCGGACGATGTGTGTGACCGACCGCAGGACCCCTATACCCAGCGACTGATCGCAGCCATCCCTGATCCGGCCGACGCTCTCGGCCGCTAGCCGGTCAGAGATTCAGGGAACAGCCGGAAGATGAGAAGCGCCGGTCGACTCGGCTCCGGGTAGTTCCTCGCCCTACGCGGCAGTGAGGGGAGTGATAGCCTCAGCCTTCGAGGAGGCGGTGCCGTGACCTACACCCAGATCCGCAGCGAGCGACGGGGTCGGGTGGGCTGGATCACGCTCGACCGGCCGCAGTTTCGGAACGCGCAGTCGCGGGTGCTCCTTGAGGAGCTCGACGACGCGTTCGCGGCGGCGGGCGCCGACGACGAGATCCGGGTCGTCGTGCTCGCGGGCGCAGGCGAGCACTTCTCGTCGGGACACGATCTCGGAACGCCCGAAGAGAAGGAGGACGCGACGCGGCGGCCGTGGGCGGAGGGGGTGCGCGGCCAGCTCGAACGGACGTGGGATCTCCACGTCGAGAAGTCGCTCCGCTGGCGCGACCTGCCCAAGCCGACCATCGCCGCCGTGCAGGGCTACTGCATCTTCGGCGGCTACCTGGTCGCGTCGGTCATGGATCTGATCGTCGCGGCCGAGGACGCGCGCTTCCTGCCCGCACACGTGCAGCTCTTCACCGCGCCCTGGGATCTCGGGATCAAGAAGTCGAAGGAGGTCCTCTTCGAGAACCGGTTCATCGAGGCCGACGAGGCGCTCGAGCTCGGCTTCGTGAACAAGATCGTGCCGCGGGCCGAGCTCGAGAGCGAGACGCTCGCCATGGCGGAGCGGATCGCCAGCCAGGATCTCCTCAGCTTGCGGATGACGAAGTTCTCGATCAACCAGGCCCAGGACGCGATGGGCTTCCGCACGTCGGCGCACGCCGCGCACTCGAACTTCATGGTGCTCGCCTCGGGCGGGGTGATCCGCAAGGGCGGCGAGGGCGAGCGCCGCCTCACGGGCGTCGAACGGGCGCTCGCGGAGGAGCGCCCGCGCGAGCGCTGACGTGGACGAGCCGAGTCCGCGGGCAACCGCGACGGCTCCCCTCTCCGGACTGCGCGTGCTCGAGCTTGCGACCGGCGTGGCCGGTCCCTACGCCGGCCGGCTCCTCGCCATGCTCGGGGCCGACGTGCTCAAAGTCGAGCCCGCGGGCGGAGATCCCGCACGCCGGGCGGCGGTGGACGACGCGACCCGGCCGGGGACGAGCCCGCTCTACCTCCACCTGAACGCCGGCAAGCGCACCGCCGCACCCTCGGAGGGCGAGCTCGAGCGCGCGCTCGACGGGGCCGACGTCGTCCTCGACGACCGGGTCCGCCGACAGGTCGCGGGTGGACCGCTCGATCCCGCGCGACTGCAGGCGCGCGACCGGCCGCCGCACCTCGTGAGCGTCACGGCCTGGGGCTTCGAGGCGGACGAGCCCGGCCAGCTCGGCGACGAGCTCCTCGCCCAGGCGGTGTGCGGGATCATGGCCCTGACGGGCGATCCCGATGGCGCGCCGCTGCGCTTCCCCGGCTGGCAGACGCAGTACCTGACCGGCGCGTACGCCGCGGTCGCGGCGCTAGCGGCCCGACACGCGGACGCGTTCCAGCACTTTGACCTCGCCTGGATCGCGTGCGGTGCGACCGGTGTGGAGGCGCCCTTCGCCGCCTGGCTCCAGACGGGGCAGCGCACGGCGCCAGCGGGAGCGCATCCGCCGCGCCTCTACCCGACGGGCGCCCTTCCCTGCGCCGACGGCTACGTGGTGCCGGGCACGATCCGCATCCACGACTGGATGGCGCAGTGCGCGATCTACGGCCGCGAAGACCTCATCGAGGACTCGCGCTTCCGGCGCCGCGGCGTACGGGCGGCGCACGTCCACGAACTTTGGGACGAGATCGGCCCCTGGTACGCGCGCCACACGCGCCGCGAGATCTTCGACCGCGCCGTCGAGCGGCAGTGGGCGCTCGGCATGATCCTCACGGCGGCCGACGCCCTCGACGATCCGCACCTCGCGGCGCGCGGCTTCCTCGGCACCGTGGAGACGGAGGCGGGCCCCGTCACCGCGGCCGTGCGGCCGTGGCGCACCGAGGGCATCCCTGCGTCGCCGCGCGAGACACCCGCACGGGCGGAGGGCTGGAGGAGCGCCAACCGTCTCCCCGCGCCGGAGGCGGGCGCCGACCGTGCCGCGCCGCAGGGCGGGCTCCTGGCGGGACTGCGGATCCTCGAGCTTACGGTCGCCTGGGCCGGTCCCTTCGTCGGCCGCACGCTCGGCGCGCTGGGCGCGGACGTGGTGAAGGTCGAGTCGCCGGCGAGCTACGACGGCTGGCGGGGTCCGCACCCGGTGCCCGGCCAGAGACGCGCAGCCGACGCCCCGCTCTCGTACGACGTCGCGCCGAACTGGAACTCGCTCAACCGGAACAAGCGACACCTCGCGCTCGATCTCAAGCGACCGGAGGGGCGAGCGCTCCTACTCGAGCTCGTCGCGACCGCCGACGCGCTCGTGTGCAACTACACGAGCGGCGTCCTGCCGCGACTGCGGCTCACTTTCGAGGATCTGGCCGCCGTGAACCCGCGCATCGTTCTCGTGCAGATGCCCGCTCTCGGCGCGACCGGACCCTTCCGCGAGGCGGCGGGCTACGGGACGATCATTGAGGGGATGGGCGGCTTCGCGGCCCGCTTCGGTCGGGAGGACGAGGGCGCGCGCGTGAGCCAGACCTTCTACCCCGACCCCGTCGGCGGCGTGCACGCGACGCTGGCCCTGCTCGCGGCGGTGGCCGCGCGCGCACACAGC
Source organism: Acidimicrobiaceae bacterium (assembly GCA_002708935.1). Classification (GTDB taxonomy): domain Bacteria; phylum Actinomycetota; class Acidimicrobiia; order Acidimicrobiales; family Poriferisodalaceae; genus MedAcidi-G3. The sequence continues at coordinate 176,858 of PAPO01000013.1, forward strand.
GGCCGCGGTGTCGCCATCGACCTCTCGCAGCAGGAGGCGCTCTGGCTCCAGCTTGGCGAGGCGATCGTGGCCGCTTCGCGCGACGGCCGTGACCTCGCGCGGCTCGGAACCCGCGAGCCGGGGCTCGCGAGCTCCGGACTCTTCCCCACGAAGGACGGCGAGTGGGTGGCGGTCGCGAGCGAGGCCGACCTCTCACGAGAGCTCGCGGCCCCCGAGAGCCGCACGGCCGGGGAGCTCGTCGCGGCGCTCCAGCGGGCGGGAGGACGCGCCGAGCGGGTCGCGAACTTCGCGGCGGCCGCGGAAGACGCGAGGATGCGTCCCTTCCTCGAGCCGGTCGAGCACCCGGTCACGGGGGCGGTGACATCCGTTCGTGTACCGCTGCGCGCGAACGGCGCACTCCCCGACACGCTGCGGCCCGCGCCCACGTTCGATCAGCACAGCGACGAGGTGCTGCGCGACTGGATCGCGTGTCGCGAGGAGAGGGTCGCGGCGCTGCGGGCCAGCGGCGTGGTCGGGGGCCAGCCCGGACGAACGTAGTCCGCGGCTGCGCGCCTTCAGCCGGCCGCGAGCGCGTCCGTCAGTGCGGACTTCCGCTCCGCCGTCACCCAGCAGTGGGGGATAGGATAGGAGAGCCGCTAACGTCTGCGCGGCAAGCTTGCAGTACCGAGAGCTTGGGGCAAGGGTGTCTGTACCCGGGCAGTGCGAAGGAACGCAATGGAACACGACAAACACTTCAACGGTGAGATTCGCCGCACCGTCGAAGAGTCGACGCCCTCCTGGGGCTTCGACGAGTCTGTGCTGGCGCGGCGGCCCAATATCGTGATGGTCGTCCTCGACGATGTGGGCTACTCGCAATTGGGCTGCTACGGCTCAGACATCGAGACACCGGCGCTGGACAGCCTCGCCTCGGACGGGTTGCGCTACGCCAACTTTCACGTCACGCCGCTGTGTTCGCCGACACGGACCTGCCTGCTGACCGGCCGCAACCATCACAGCGTGGGCATGGGGCGCGTCGCAGAAATGACAAACGGCTTTCCGAACACACGCGGCATCGTCTCCAGGGACGCGGCCAACATCGCAGAGTTGCTGAAACCGCACGGCTACCAGACGTTGTGTGCGGGCAAGTGGCACCTGTCGACGCTCGATTCGACCAGTCCGGCGGGTCCCTATGATCACTGGCCCCTGCAACGCGGTTTCGATCGCTTCTACGGGTTCCTCGCCGGGGAGACCAACCAGTGGAGTCCCGAACTGGTCATGGGCAACGAACGGATCGAGCAGCCGCCAGGGGACGACTACCACCTGTCGGAAGACATCGTCGATCAGGCCTGCAAATGGTTGCGGCAGCTGGTGTCGGCGGATCCTGACACACCGTTCTTCCTCTACGTTGCCTTCGCGGCCGGGCACTCGCCACATCACGTTCCGAGGGAGTACGCCGACAAGTACTGCGGCCGTTTCGACGATGGGTGGGATGCGGCCAGGCAGCGCGTGCTGGCGAAACAGAAGGAGACGGGGTTGCTGCCCGAGCATCAGGATCTCGCGCCCCGCAACCCCGGCGTACAAGTCTGGGACGACCTGGACTCGGACGAGAAGCGCTTGGCTGCCCGCATGCAGGAAGTGTTCGCTGGTTTCCTGGACCATGCGGACGTGCAGGTAGGACGCTTGCTGGATCAGATCGATGCGCTCGGGAAACGGGACGATTCGATCGTGATGGCGATGTCCGACAACGGCGCAAGCGCCGAAGGAGGGCCTCACGGGACTTACGATCACCAGCGGTCGCGGAACGGATTCGGGACCACGGTCGAGGCGAACCTGGCCCGGCTCGAGGACATGGGTGGTCCACTCACCTACAACAACTATCCGTTCGGCTGGGCGATGGCGGGCAACACGCCCTTCAAGCGCTACAAGGGCAACACCTATGCGGGCGGCATTCGGGCGCCTCTGCTGATTCGCTGGCCGGACGGCATCGCTGCGAAGGGGGAAACCCGACGTCAGTTCTACCATGCGGTGGATGTCGTCCCGACGCTGATCGATCTACTCGGGATGCCGATGCCCGACCAGGTCCTCGGCGTTCCACAGATGCCGCTGCACGGCACGTCCATGGCGCGCACGCTGAATGACAACAGCGCCGAGACGGGAAAGAAGATTCAGTATTTCGAGACCATCGGTCAACGCGCCCTCTGGCACGAAGGGTGGAAGGCGGTGACCTTCCATGAGCAGGGCACGAGCTTCGACGATGACGTCTGGGAGCTCTACCATCTCGACGAAGACCTGGCCGAGCTCAACAACCTGGCTGAAGCGCATCCTGCCAAACTGGAGGAGCTGATCGAGCTCTGGTGGCGTGAGGCCGAGCGGTACGGCGTACTTCCGCTCGACGACCTGAACTTGCGGAAAGGTGTGGGATGGTGGCCGGAACGGAAAGACCGCTGGGTGCTCTACCAGGATGCGGTGCTACCGCACTTCTTCAAGGCCGGGCCCAGGGTCCGGGGGCTGTCCCATCGGATCACTGCGCGCATCGAACGGACTTCCGTTCGCGATGACGGTGTCATCATCGCGGATGGGGGGCGCTTCGGCGGCTGGAGCGTCTTCGTACGCGGCAACCGCTTGCACTACACGACCAACAACTTCGGTGAGCGGTGCCGGATCTCCTCGCCGGTGGCAATCCCGTCGGGTTCGACGACATTGAGGATCGATGTCGTCCGCAGTGGGAAGGACGAGGCCAAGGCACGCTTCTTCATCGACGGGCGAGCGGCCGGGGAGGGGCTTCTCTCTCCTTTCCGCCACTACTATTTTGTCAACGAACCGCTCGATGTGGGACGGGACAGTCAGACTCCGGTGGACGAGCAGTACGAGTCACCGTTCGTGTTCAAGGGACGGATCGTCGACGTCGTCATCGAGGCCTTCGGTTCGGAGGTGGTCGATCAGGACGCGCTGCTCGACGAACTCATGGCGAGCCAGTAACGGGTCGGCGGTCAGCCCGTCGATGACGACGTCAGTCTGATCCACGGGAGTGCAATCCTGGACCGGCGTCGCGACTTATGACTCTTGTTGGTAGCTCGCGCGCCAGTGCTCGGCAGGATGCGCGTCGAGGTTGAGAACGTGGCCGTCGTCCAGCACATCCACTGGATCGCGGCCGTCGACGCCGATGCCGAAGGGATGGTAGCCCGCCAGGCGCTTCAGCTTGTGCGGCATCTCCTTCACGACCTCCGCCGGGATGGCGAGAGAATGCATCTCTTGAGGCCGCAGGTAGCTCACCTGATGGCTGGTGAAGAAGCCCATGCGCTCCTCGTCTGCGGTGACGTTCGCACCGCCCGCGTGCCACATGCCGCCCTCCCAGAACACAACGCTGCCGGATTTCATCTCGACCTGAATGGACTCCACGCTCTGATCGAGTGGCTTGGTCCAGCTATGGCTGAAGGGTACGAGGTGGGTAGCGCCGTTGTCCTTGGTGAAGTCATCGAGCGCAAACAGGGCGTTACACAGGAACGCTGGATGCGGACGAGGTATCGGCCACAGGCCGTCGTCCTGGTGCAAATCCTGCTTGGTCTCGCCGGGCAACGTGTTGAACAGCGTGGTGATGTTCAGTTGGTTGTACTTGCCGATGACGCCGTCGACGATGGCGCACAGGCGGGGGTCCAAGAACACGAAATCCGCGGAGCGGGTCTTGGCGAGCAGGTTGTGCGCCCGCCAGGTGCGCCCGCTCGAGGTGCCGAGGCTGCGACTAACGGTAATAGGAACCTCGGTGTTGAAGGCATCGCGGAGCGTCTGGACGTTGTCCGGTGTCAGGAAGCCATCGACCACGGTGTAGCCCTGAGTGCGGATCTCCTCGACCACCTTGCCGATGTCTAGACCATCGATGGTCACTCCGGTCTGATCCACCGGGTCGTACATGTTGTTCATGCCTGGGACTCTACCGCCGCATTTCTATCTCATTGCGGGCGTGGATGTGCGAGGCTGCCCACTGGGGAACGGGCTCGCAGGCCCCCCGGTGGGCCACGAGCTACGGCACAACTTCCGATCCGCCGATCGGGACAACGGCGCAGCCACCGAGGCCAGACACCTCGAGCGAATGATCGAACGGCGCCTGCGGTTGACCAGATCATCATGATGTGCCAGCTCAATATGCAAAAGATCGGCTGGGGTCATGGCCGAGATCCAGATCTGGTGCACGACCCGCTGGGTCAGCGACCAGCCGGGGGCGGAGGCGAGCAGCAGCCAGGCCGGGAGCACATCGGTATTGCAGATCTGGAAGATCAGATCGGCGGACAAGGTCAGCCGTCGCCCTCACGCTGCGAGAGGAAGGACTGCAGCTGACGGTCATGTCGGCTGGCGGCGCTGATCGGCTGGATCGCCGGCGCCCAGCGCGGCGGAACGGCCGCTTCCGGAACGTCACCCATGACCGTCACGCGTTGGATCACGCGCTCGCCCTCGAAGTCGTTCAGCACCGAGTGCTGCGTACACCGGTTGTCCCACATCGCGATCGTGCCTTCGGACCAGCGGTAACGGAGCGCGAAGCGCGCTGAACCGGCCCATCGCGTGAGGAAGCCGAGGAGCGCTTCGCTCTCCTTGTGGCTGAGCTCGACGATGCGGCGCGTGAAGTGCTCGTTCACGAAGAGCGAGCGGCGACCCGTCTCCGGATGCACTCGGATCACGGGGTGAATCGCCATGCGCTCGGGATGATCGTGCGGGTGCGCATCGTGCAGCGCACTCAGGCTCTCACAGAATTCACGCATCGCCGGTGAGAGCTCGTCGTAGGCCTTGTACATGTTGGCCCACATCGTGTCGCCGCCGACCGGCGGACATTTCACCATGTGCAGGATCGCGATAACGGAGGGCTCCGCCTGGCAGGTCAGGTCGCTGTGCCATTCGTCGGCGATCTCGCCACGCCCGCCCTTCGCGTGGAGCTCGAAGAACTCGGGACGCTCGCCGCCGAGCGCCAGGTTCGGATGGGACTCGAGCTCTCCGAAGAGCCGACCGAACGCGATGTGTTCGTCGGGCGAGAGATGCTGATCCGGGAAGAAGAGGACCTGGTATTCGAGCAAAAGCTCTCGGATGCGCACCGCCTCGCTCTTCCCTGCGCTTGCGAGCGCGATCCCGCGAACCTCGGCTCCGAGAGAGCCGGCGACGCGTTGGATGTCGAGATCTCTCATATCTGCAACGGCAGCCATGTCTTCGCCCCCTGTCGACCGGGCGGAGAGGGCGTCGCCCGGATGGCCAGCGTACGTCATCCGCGCGGTGACGGCAATCGGCGCCGCGTCGCGGTTCGCGGGGACCCGCCCGACCGCGCTAAGGGTCTCGTCATGCGGGATTCGTTCTTCTTCGACCTCGACGGCACGCTCACGGATCCCTTCGAGGGCATCACGGGATGCATCCAAAATGCGCTCGAACAGCTGGGCTCGCCGGTGCCCAGCGCGTCATCGACACCGGCCAGTTCCCGGCCAACCGAGACGACTATGCCCGAGCGATCGCCCGGGCCGAGGGACACAGCAGCCCTGACGAACGAGCCTGGGCCATCGAGGGTTCAGCCAGTTTCGGGCGGGGCCTCACCGTCGCACTGACCCGTGTTGAGGAATAGGTGATCGAGTTTGACCCGGTTGAGCAACGCCCGGTGCGCATCGGTTTCGATGGGTTCAGGCCGCTGGAGGCTCACCCGTCGCCTGGGCGCCGCCGTTCGATCATGCGGGTCAGGTGCTCGCGCTCGTTGGCGTCCGGTATCTCCGAAGGGTCGAGTTCGCCGGGGGCGGACCTCATCCCGTGCCACAGCCGATGGCTGATCGGGATCGTTAGCTCGAACCGCTGCCGCTGGGGGAGCCCGCACTGCACATCATCGCACGACTGCCATCGCACCTCGCCGCCGATGGTGAGTATCCGCTCGTCGTCCGGCCCCATCCCGGCGGACCCGTTGTGGGCGATCGGGCGGCGCAGGGTGACGTCGCCCTCGTAGACGTGCAGTGTCTCGCCGGTCCCGCGCAGGACGAGCGGTCGCGTCGGCGGATGCTCGGTCTCGGAGGGGAGCAGGCCGGGCGTGTCGTCGAGGACGATAGCGGCCGCGACCATGCCTTCGGGCACTGGTTCGCCGTAGAGGTGCTGACCGGCTGGCACCCTGAATCGGGCCACCAGGTCGCGGCGCATACCCTCTGGTAGCGCACGCCGATCGATCTCAACATCGACGGTCACCGCCGCGACCTCAGCCGGTCCGTTGACGTCAGCGCCGGTCGACTCGGCTCCGGGTAGTTCCTCGCCCTGCGCGGCAGCGAGGATCTGCTCCGCACCGATGCGGATGGAGAGGGTCTGCTCGAAGAACTTGTGGGTGATCACGCCGTTGGCGTCGATGAGGTATGTGCCGGGGAATGGGACCCCATACCAGGGATGATCGTCGGGCGGGATAAGCGTGTTGAGGATGCCGAACGACGTGATGATCTCCGAGTCCGGGTCGGAGAGCAGAGGAAACGTGATGCCGTAGGCGGCGCTGAAGTCGGCCAAGGCGTCGGGTTCGTCGTAGCTGATCGCATAGAGCGCGATCCCTTTGGCGTTCAGTGCCTCATAGCCGTGTTGCAGCTCGACCAGCTGCGTGCGACACGGCGGTCACCACACCGCAGAACGATAGAACACCACCGCGGCCGCTTGGCCGGCCCGATCCCGGTGCACATCGATGACCTCCCCATCTGGGGTCTGCGCCACTATGTCCGGGAGCCGCTCGCCCACCTCAGGACCCGTCGGGAACTCGCCCCTCGGGTTTCGCCTAGGGCCGGTCCCCGGTTTGAGCCCTCCGGCGAAGCCGTCGGCATCTACCCAGAGCTGATCTGGTCCGGGGTCGGCAGTGGTCTCGAGCTCGACGTCCATTCTTCCGATACTACCGACCATTCGGCCGACCTCGCAGATAACTCCGAAGCTTCGGCCTAGTCACAGTCAAACGACGACGAGGTCCGCGTCGGTGAGCTTGGCCGCCGAGATTGTACTTCATTGCGGGCGTGGATTTGCGAAGCGGCCCACTAGAGAACGGGCTCGCAAATAAGTACATAAGGACTGTCGGGCTAAGGCCCGGCGGTCAGCTGTTTTTGTGAGTAACGGAGACAAAAAGCCGGTGAATTTGCTTTGAGGAGTTGTGGGTTCAAATTCGCGACTACGGTGAACGTATCGATTACTTACTAATCGTTTATTGAAACACCGACGTCACGTCGGGTACTTAGGGACCAAGGGGGGCCTAAATGTTACTCAAACGCAAATTGTTGCGTCTGTTGTCCGTTTTGTTCGCTTTCGCACTTGTTGCGGCCGCGTGCGGTGGCGATAGCGATGATGACAGCTCGTCAGGTAGTAGCGACTCTGCCACAGCCGCTGCCACTGCTGATTCCAGCGAAGACGAAGCTGAGGAAGAGGAAGAGGAAGGGGGTGGTCTTTCCCAAGATGCTGTCGAGAAAGCAGTAGCTGGTGAAGATGATTCAGAAGAAGAAGCTGACGATGATCGACCCACCTTTGATCGCTCGACGCTAGACGGAATCTGGGAAGAAGCTGCCTATAACCGGCAGGTAATGATCGATGAGATCACAGCAAAGATGGATGCAGGTGAGTGGGGCGTTGGCAGCGACAACGTGCTTCGCGGACCTGCTGGCTTTGAGATCGATTTGAACGACTGTCCTGCGGACTGGAGCGAAACTCACGGTTTGACCGACGACTCGCTTCGCGTCGGGCAGACAACCGTGATGTCGGGCAACCTGGCCGCGTACGGCAACATTTCATATGGTTGGGAAAACTATTGGGACTGGATCAATGAAGAATTTGGTGGCATCGGGGGTCGAGAGCTCAAGATGATCATCAAGGACGATGGTTATGTCGCGGCCCAGACAATCGAGTTCGTTGACGAATTGATCGAGTCAGCAAATGTTTTCGCTCTACACGGACTCGGTTCGCCGAACGGTTTAGCGGTCTACGACAAGATCAATGACGAATGCGTACCGCACCTGTTTTACGCTTCAGGACACCCCGCATGGGGCGACCCTGTGAACCATCCATGGACCACAAGCCACCAGATGTCTTATTTGACTGAAGCTGTTCTGTGGGGCACATGGATTAAGGGCAATCTCGCGGACCAGCTGCCAGTCAAGGTTGGTGGTCTCGTCATGGACAACGACTTCGGTCTGGCCTATGAGAAGGGCTTCGAGTACTACGCCGAGAACAACCCGGACGTAGTTTCGGAATACCTGCCAGTTCGTCACGACCCGGCAGCCCCGACTCTGACAAACGAAGTCACCACCCTCGCAGCGTTCGACCCTGACGTCTTCATCTCGATGACAGCAGGTAACCCGTGTCTCTTGGCGGTTCAAGAGGTGGAGGCCTCTGGTCTTCTTGACCGGATATCGGCCGCGTTCACACCATCTGTCTGTAAAGCCATTGCTGCCTATATGGCTCCGGCCGGAATGGCGGCTGATGGCTGGTGGGTCGTCGGTGGAGGCGTCAAAGACTCCACTGACCCGCAGTACACCAGTGAACCGTTCATAGCTTTCTTGAACGAGACCCTGGAGGCCGGTGGACTTGATCCGTCAATTTCGCTCCTGGCGACTGGTTACTACTTCGCCTACCCATGGACGGAAACGCTCCGTGTCGCCAACGAGTTACCCGGCGGCATGACTCGAACCAACGTCATGTTGGCTGCGCGAAGCATTGACATCTATCACCCACTCATGATGGACGGTGTTGCTTATGAGTTGGACGGAGCAGCTGATGCCTTCGCAATTGAAGGTTCGGACTTCAGCCAGTTCGATGCAGAAGGCCAAACCTGGAATATCGTCGGCGATATCGTCGATGGCAACGGCGGATCCCCCAACTGTGCTTGGGATAAGGAGAACGGCGGCTGCTAATCGGCTAACGCGGACTTAACATGGCCAACCGGCCATGAGACGTCGAATACTGATAGGACCGCCGGGCGTAAGCCCGGCGGTCCTTCACTTTTAGGCGGTCCTTCGCCTCATTGAATGTTTGCAGAATGATTGCAATTTGTGATCGCGTGGAGTTCTTCGTGACGACTGCTGAAGTTCCGCCTAGAGTCCCGGTGGCGGACATGTAGATCGTTCGTATCGGCGGCCCGTGCGGGTGGTCTTAGATCAATTCAAACTCAAATTAAGAGGGGGAGTGCCAAATGGGCATTCGACGTAAGCTTTTGCGTCTCCTTGCTGTTCTGTTCGCTTTCGCAATGGTTGCGGCAGCGTGTGGCGGCAGTGATGACGACGATTCATCGAGCGGTGGTTCCGATACGGAAACTACTGCTGCACATAGCGACGATGGAGGTGAAGAAGAAGAAGAGGACACTTCGATTGGTGGTGGCCTATCTCAGGATGCTGCTGAGAAAGCGATAGAAGGCGACGACGAAGAGGAAGAAGTCGATGAAGACGCTCCTACCTTCGACCGCAGCACACTTGACGGCATCTGGGAAGAGGCGGCCTACAACCGTCAACTGATGGTCGACAAGATCACCGCGAAAATGGACGCCGGCGAATGGGGTGTCGGTTCCGATGGCATTCTCCGGGGACCAGCTGGATTCGAAATCGATATGAATGACTGCCCAGCGGACTGGAGCGACACTACTGGCATCACCGATAGTGAAATTCGCATCGGTCACACCACCGCCCAATCAGGCAACCTCGCTGCATACGGCAACATTGCTGTTGGCTGGGATAACTACCTGCAGTGGGTTAACGCCAATGGCGGCGTCGCTGGACGAGACGTAACGCTTCTCGTCAAGGATGACGGTTACGTAGCTGCACAGACGATCGAATTCATTGATGAGTTAATCGAATCAGAGAACGTCTTTGCGCTGCTCACGCTTGGTTCACCAAACACGCTCGCCGTGTACGACCAGATCAACGCCGAGTGCATCCCGCATCCATTCGTGATGACCGGACACCCAGCTTGGGGTGACCCCGTAAATCACCCTTGGACCACGGGACTTCAACTGTCTTACTCGACTGAAGCAATCCTTTGGGGAACTTGGATCAAGAACAACCTTGCTGACGACCTGCCTGTAAAGGTTGCCGGTCTAGTGATGGACAACGACTTCGGTCTTGCTTACGAACTTGGTTTCGAGGCCTACGCTGAAGGTAATCCAGATGTAGTCGCCGAATACCTGCCAGTTCGTCACGACCCGGCAGCACCAACGCTGACTAACGAAGTAACCACCATTGCTGCGTTCGACCCTGATGTGTTCATCTCGATGACGGCTGGTAACCCCTGCTTGCTCGCGATTCAGGAAGTGGAAGCAGCAGGTCTGCTTGAAACGCTGAAAGCGGCATTCACTCCGTCTGTCTGTAAAGGCATCGCCGCGTATATGGCGCCTGCCGGAATGGCAGCAGATGGCTGGTGGATTGTCGGCGGCGGTAGCAAGGACACCACCGACCCGAAGCACATGGACGAACCGTTCATCCAATTCGTGAACAAAAACCTTNAAGACGGCGGACTTGANCCAGCTATCTCGCTCTACGGAATCGGCTATACGTACGGNTANCCGCACGTNGAGGCGTTACGAGTAGCAGCTGAACTGCCCGGTGGTCTGACCAGGACCAACTTCATCCAAGCCGTNAGNAACATTGACATCTATGGGCCACTGACCCTNGACGGTATTACCCTGGCTATGAACGGTGCAGCCGACGGGTACTTCGTTGAAGGTTCNGACTTCAGCCTGTTTGATGCGNCCGAGCAAACCTGGAACATGGTTGGCGATGTCGTCGATGCAAACGGTGCCTCACCCAACTGTGCTTGGGACAAAGACAACGGTGGTTGCCGATAAAGGCTCTGANCACCATCAGCGTTTGAAATAATTAGACGCTTCTGAAAGGGCCGCCGGGGAATTCCCCGGCGGCCCTTCAGNTTTTGGATTAATCGTCAGCTAGCAAGGCGCGACTGATGACCAACTTTTGGATCTCACTGGTGCCTTCNCCGATAATCATTAATGGCGCGTCTCGGTAATAACGCTCAACCGGATACTCAGTGCTAAAGCCGTTCCCCCCATGAATTCTCATAGCGTCNAGNGCNAACTCGCTNGCNGTTTCAGAGGCGAACAGTTTGGCCATTCCNGCTGCTAAGTCGACGCGCTCACCAGCATCTGCCTTCCGNGCGGCCTCATAGGTAAGGAGGCGAGCCGCNTCTANTTTCGTTGCCATTTCTGCCAGCTTGAAAGCGATCGCCTGATGTTGGCTNATNGGCCGACCGAACGCTTCACGCTCCTTNGCNTATGACAAGGCAGCGTCATAGGAGGCTTGCGCGACCCCAACACCNCGCGCTGCGACATTTATNCGGCCGAGTTCNAAAGCAGACAAAGCCCACCGAAGTCCGTTCCCTATGCCGTCTTCGCCGCCCAACAGTTGATCATGACTCAAACGATGATNGTCNTAAGACATTTCNACTGTCTCAAGNCCNCGATAGCCGAGTTTGTCAATTTTNCGACTGACACTTATCCCTCCGCTTCGCTTCCCAGGAGACTTTTCGACAATGAAACACGTAATCCCGCCNGCCTGGGTGCCGTCTTCATCGGGAACACGGGCTAGGAGCGCCACAACTCCCGCCTTCTCNCCGTTAGTAACCCACATCTTGGTGCCGTTAATGANCCACTCGTCGCCGTCGCGCTCGGCTCTACAACGCAGCGCCCCAGCATCAGAACCGCTGTCNGGTTCTGATAACGANAAACAGCCGCGCAACTTGCCAGTGGCCATCGATGGAAGCCATCGCTTCTTTTGTTCTTCAGAACCAAACTTGCTAATTAACTTGGCACATATCAAATGACTATTGATGATCCCAGCGAGCGACATCCAGCCTCTCGAAAGCTCCTCAATCACGCGCGCATAGGTCATGTTGTCNAGATCGAGGCCCCCAAACTCAGAGGGAATTGTCGNTCCAAAAAGGCCGAANTCTTCCATCTGTAAAGCCATANCGGTCGGGTATTCATCTGGCAGTTCGAAATCNGATGCGTTCGGAATTACCTCTGCCTCAACCCAATTNTTCAGTGCCGAAATCATCTCATTTGCAACATCAACATCGGTCATAACGATTCACTTTCGCATGAGGGCCATCTATTTCCTACTATCCAAGGTAAGTTCACGCCCCATCGGGTTATCGAAACCCGATAATTAGANCCAATCGATAGGAATACTTCTATGCAAATCTCAATGGTTATCGGTACCGGAGCAAGCCTTGANCCCAATAGCTTGGCTCGCCACGTCCAAAACCTAGAAAGCGCAGGTGTTGACCTCGTTTGGGGCGGCGAGATTTATGGCTACGATCTCGTCTCCACGCTCGCGTTTGTGGCTGGGCAAACTAAAACCGTCAAGCTTATGACCGGAATCTTGCCCGTCTATTCACGAAGTCCTGCCTTAATCGCTCAAACTGCTATCACCATAGACACCCTGTCTGAAGGCCGATTTGTGTTGGGTCTGGGAACATCAGGTCCTCAGGTCATAGAAGGCTGGCATGGGGTTGCGTTTAAGAAGCCGNTGGGAATGACTCGAGACGTGATCGAAATTTGTCGCAAGGTCTGGTCAGGCGACAAAGTTGAACATGAAGGNCGAGCTTTCAATCTTCCATTGGCCGANGGAGAAGGCACAGGCTTAGGAAAACCGCTNAAGCTGATGTGTAAGCCATATCGNCGAGACATACCGATCGCGGTGGCNTCNATCGGGCCCAAAAACGTCGAAATGACAGCNGAGCTCGCGAATATGTGGCAACCAATCCACTTTCTACCGGAAAAATTTCACGACGTATGGGGCGATGCCCTTCACGCNGGGAAAGAAAAGAGATCACCTGATTTGGGAGATTTGGGCATCGTTGCAGGTGGAACTGTNGCCNTAGGNGACGGAGCACANGTTGACGCGGCTCGAAAAGCTGTACGAGACAACACCGGATTTTATGTNGGAGGCATGGGCGCCCGTGACCAGAANTTCTATAACGACTTGTTCAAACGTTATGGATATGAACAAGAAGCAGAAGAAATNCANGACCTCTTCTTGAGNGGTAAGAGAGACGAAGCTTTTGCCAAGGTGCCCGATGACTACGTCGATCGGGCAAGTCTGACCGGCGACGAAGGCAGAGTTCGCGAGCGCATTGAGGTCTACAAAGAAGTTGGAGTTACATACCTCAACATCGATATTCCTGCCGACACAGAAAATCCGCTCGAAGTCATCGAAAAAGTAAAAGCCTGGGCCGAGTAAGGCCCGATGAGTCGGATTGCCGCGAATGAGCGGTTCAGTTCAGCTGCTGCCCTCNTAGGTATCGAACCGGAGATCGTTCGATTTCCCGAAGACACCCGAACGGCCACCCAGGCAGCGACTGCTTTGAACTGCGAACTAGGCCAGATCATCAAGTCACTGATCTTTGAATGCGATGGANTNCCAGTCNTAGCGTTGACNGCCGGNGANCGGCAGGTGGATACCGAAGCGTTGGGCCGTCTGTGCGGCGGAAAGATAGGGAAAGCAGATGCCGAACTAGTNCGTGAAGCCACCGGGTTTGCCATAGGNGGAGTGCCACCTTTCGGTCACTTGAACCAACTTTCGTGNTTCGTCGATCAAAGCATTTANCGGTANGAAATNGCGTGGGGAGCAGCGGGCACCCCGGATACAGTTTTTGCGATCCGCACCGAACANCTTGAAAGTCTTAGTGGAGGACAAATCACTGAATTTGTTGGNTGATTCGACGGCTGCTTATACGTCNCTGCTTTTCCCGTTCTAATGTCTGAACATGCCTGCGCATCGAACAACGATCATTCCTCGGTTCGGGGAACTTGACCCCTACAACCATGTCAATCATGCGGCCTACATAGCGTATTTCGAAGCGGCGCGTTGCATCGCCCTCGACGACATAGAAATGTCGCTGTCNGATCTCAGTGANCGNGGTCTACAGATAGTNGTGACGAAGCTGGAAGTGAANTTTCGCGAACCCGCCACGGGCCGCGATTCTCTCATCGTCGAAACNTATATCGACGAGATGAAGCGAGTCAGCTCAACATGGAAACAACAAATTCTGAGGGCGAACGACGGCCAAACCCTCGTTGAATCTGAAGTGACCCTCGGTGTGTGCGATGCCANTGGGAAGCCAACGAGACCNCCGGCTGATCTGAATGAGTCACTGGCCCGTCTTACCAANGACGAATCCTGACGNCCNNTGTCAGCNGCGGACTAGATNGCANGNGTNAAACAACAGGNGTTAGTCCGCCATCGATATTTATNGAAGCTCCGGTCAGATAAGAAGCAGCGTCACTCGCCAAGAAAAGGGCTAGATTCGCGAACTCCTGAGCTTCGCCCATGCGACCAATCGGAATTCTGGCGCCAATCGTCTCAGTGAATTCTTCAAACGTCTTATCTGAATGTTCACTCTGCCAACGAGTGACCCACTGATGGCTCACGAGAAAGCCCGTGTTNAGCGCGTTAACTAAAACTCCGTCGGACGCGAACTCTGAAGCTAAGGCCTTTGTCATGGCCATCCCCGCAGCTCGAGCTACCGAAGTTGGGCAACTAGCAGCGCTCGGCGCTTTTGCCGCTGAATTCAAAGTGTTGATAATCCTGCCCCAATTTTGACTACGCATATCAGGGATACAGAGCCGGCATAGCTGAGCAGCAGAGAAGAATTTGAGATTGAAATCGTCGAGCCAGTCTTGAGCGCCGACCTCAAGAAACGGTTTGGCGTTTGAAGTNCCNGCGTTGTTGACGAGGATGTCCACNGGACCAAAGAAGGACACNGCCTCAGTGTGGGCACGTTCAACCTCNCTCGNATCACNCATGTCGGCAGAAACCCCCAAAAACCTCCCCAAGGGACGAATAGCAGCCAACGAGGAACAGGTCTCATCCAAAACATCTGCCTCTCGAGCAACGATCACAACATCTGCCCCGGCAAGCGCGAACGATTCGGCCATGGCGCGACCCAGGCCTCTGCTTCCCCCAGTTATCAGTGCCCTACGGTTCTTAAGGTTTATCTCCATAGACCGAACCTACATCTGGTGCTTCACTGATGTCAGCCATCCCAACGCATCAAACCCTCTTGCATACAGGTGGCAACCAATTTTCCGGCAGAGTCAAAAAAACGNCCGCTNCCTAACCCCCGACTTCCACCAGTGGNTTCCACTCGCTGNTCATACAACAGCCANTCATCAGCTCTCGCCTCATNATGAAACCACATTGAGTGATCCAAACTTGCACCTGTAAGTCGGTTGTCTTGCCAACGATAACCATGAGGCAATAAGACGTGATCAATCAGCGTCGCATCAGCGATGTATGCCAGCGCTACCTCCTGCAGGCAACGATCGTTCCCTAGCAGCTCGTTTATGCGAACCCACATGAGCTGAGGCTCTGTGACAGGAGACCCCTCAGGTAGTTGTGGTGGATTTATGTACAGAATGTCCATCGGTCTGGACCTTCCGTGCCATGGCCCCTCTAAATCCGGTGACTGTGATTCCCAAAACTCGTAGTAGGACATGNTNTCGGCTTCTGGCCCTGGGACGTCAAATGCAACCTCGGGAGCCCATTCCAAACCAACCTCAGGGACCTGGAAAGAAAGTGTGCTTCTAAACAGTTCCACCGCGCCTTGGTAAGCGACAACCTGCCGAACGCTAAAGCTCCGCCCATCTCGCACATCTTCAACCACTAATTCTGTTGTCGCGTCGACATCCCCCGGTCGCAAGAAGTAAGAGTGAGACGAATGAACTGATTTGTCTGAGTCCACGGAGAACTGGGCTGCCCGCAAAGTATGCGCAAGAAGCTGACCTCCGAATGTTCTTTGCCCACGTTCGGGCGACGCCGGAGCGATAAATCGTCCATCACCGAGGGACTCGAGTTCCATGAGAGTTCTAAAAACATCAGACACAAGAACGAACTTAGCGAGCCAAAGGGGTGTCTGGCCCTCTAGGCTCCCAAACCGCGGGAAGATTGGGAATCAAGCGTGAGTTGGGAATCCGAAATTGACGAGTTACGCCGACGGGAAGCCTTCGCTGATGAACTTGGCGGTGCCGACAAAGTTGAGCGTCAACACCATTTCGGCAAGCTGACCATACGGGAACGCATAGCAGCGATTGCTGACTTGGATTCGTTTCACGAGATAGGCAAAACAGCGGGCACGGCAACCTACGACGAAGACGGGACCCTTATCTCCTTAACGCCATCTAACTTTTTGTTTGGTTTAGCGCGTGTTGACGATCGCCCCATCCTGCTCTCCGGAGATGATTTCACCGTTCGAGGAGGATCAAACGAAGCCACGATTCCTGAGAAACGCAACACTGCAGAAGGAATGGCATTGGAGCTAAGACTTCCGCATCTACGACTCGTAGATGGCATGGGAGGAGGAGGCTCGGTTAAAACGATCGAAACAGCTGGAAGGACCTACATACCCCAGCTCAGCGGATGGGAAATAGTAGTAAACCATCTGGCTGTCGCCCCCTCAGTCTCGCTGGCCTTAGGGTCGGTTGCAGGTATCGGAGCGGCACGCGTGGCGACATCTCATTATTCGCTGATCGTCCGAGAAACTGCACAAATGATGATCGCAGGCCCCGCGCTTGTCGAGCAGGCCCAACTAGGCGATCACGGCAAAGAAGAACTCGGTCACGCCAACATCCACACAGCTAATGGGGCCATAGATGATGCCGTCGACTCCGAAACCGAGGCGTTTGAGCGAGCAAAGGCCTTCCTTTCTTACCTGCCCTCAAATGTCGATGAACTGGCACCAAGAACAATCTCGCAAGATCCTGTTGACCGACGAGATGAGGAGTTGTTGTCATTAGTACCTCGAGAAGCGCGACGCGTCTACCAAATGAGAACAATCATCGGGTCAGTATTTGACTCAGACTCTTTTTTCGAGATCGGCTGCTCATGGGGCAAATCGATAATCACCGGGTTCGCGCGCTTAAATGGCTTTCCGGTAGCTGTATTTGCCGAAGATCCATATCAATACGGGGGCGCGTGGACAGCCGACGGCTGCCGGAAACTCATACGGCTCTTAGACACGGCCTCAACATTCCATCTCCCAGTCGTACACCTTGAAGACTGCCCCGGTTTTCTGATCGGCAAAGAATCAGAAGAGAATGCGACTATTCGCTACGGATCCCAAGTCCTAGCAGCCTTAGGACAACTGACGACCCCATTCGCATGTGTCGTCATCCGCAAGGCGTTCGGCGTGGCTGGCGCAGCCAACAACAAACCGGGATATCGCAGCCTTCGCTACGCCTGGCCATCCGGTGACTGGGGGTCACTTCCGATTGAAGGCGGAATAGAAGTCGCCTACAAACAGGACCTCGCTGATGCCGAAGACCCCGAAGAACTTCTAGAAGAAATCAGAGAGCGACTGAACCTAGTCAGATCTCCCCACCGATCTGCCGAATTTTTCGAAATTGAAGAGATTATCGATCCGCGAGACACCCGCCCTCTCTTATGCGAATGGGTCGATCTAGCGCAACGAGCATTAACGACAGGACCATCTTCATTTAGTTACCGCCCATGAAAGCCGTAAGTGCGATAGAAATTCGCCCATGACCGCCGCCAACAACTGGCAATTCACTTCACGTTAGGAAACTCATGCACCCCAGCTACGACGAAGAAGCCGAAACGTACCGACAAAAGGTGCAAGCCTTTTTAAGTGAGCATTTACCAGCCAACTGGGCAGGTTTGGGTGCCCTCGATGAAACAGCCCGCACCGAATTTATCGAGGAATGGCGATCACTCCTGGCAGAAAATCGTCTGCTCGCCGTCTCATGGCCCGAAGAGTACGGCGGCGCTGGCCTTAGCGAGGTCGAACGTATCGTGCTCGCCGAAGAATTCGCCAAAGCGGGCGTTCCTGAGGGCAACGAAAACGATGGTTTCTCAATAACTATGGTCGGAAACGCAATAATTCAATGCGGAACTGAAGAACAAAAGAGAACGTTCCTCCCAAGGATCATCAGCGGCGAAGATCGATGGTGTCAGGGATACAGCGAACCCAACAGCGGTTCAGACCTAGCGAACCTGGGAACACGCGCTGTCCTTGACGGAGACGAATGGGTTATCAACGGTCAGAAGGTATGGACTTCTAGTGGGCACACAGCCAACTGGATATTTGTCCTATGTCGCACGACCCCGGACGCTCCTAAACACAAAGGCATCTCCTTCCTGCTGGTTCCCATGGACCAGGAAGGCGTCGAATGTCGGCCCATTATCAACATCAGCAACCGACATGACTTCAACGAAGTGTTTTTCTCCGATGCAAAAGCTCCTAAAGACAACGTCGTAGGTGACGTGAATGACGGATGGCGAGTAGCGAACGTATTGCTTGGTTTTGAAAGAGGCCACGGTGCTACCACCGACGCAGTGCGGTTCCGAGATGAGTTTGAAAGAGTCTGCACGGTTGCCGAGGAACGAGGAGCCACAAAAGATCCCATGATGCGACAAGACCTCGCCCGCGCCCACAGCAAAGTCGAGATCATGAAATGGATGGGACAACGTCAAGTCACATCAGTGCTCGCTGGGAACCCGCCAGGCCCCGAGTCCTCATTACACAAATTGCTTTGGAGCGAATATCACACGTGGTTCACCGAGAGAACCATGCACATCCTCGGAGCGGACGCCATGACCCCCAATGGCAGCGAAGCCGCGCACGGTATTCAGACAGACGCAATCGGCGCCTCTTTTTCCAGTCTGGCTTGGGTCCAAACAATGCTTGGAGCGCGACCTGGAACTATTTACGCTGGTACATCAGAAGTGCAACGAAATATCGTGGGGGACCGCGTACTAGGTCTGCCGCGTGAGCCACGGGCCGACAGTGGACCGTGGAACGAAATCGGAAAAAATTGACCGCAACGGCTAGGGGGAATGCAACATGGATTTACGACTTGACGGGAAAACAGCGCTTGTAACGGGTGGCTCTGCAGGGATAGGCAAAGGAATCGCTAAAGCATTCGCCGACGCAGGTGCTCAAGTAATGATTACCAGCCGCAAAGCTGATAAGTGCGAGGCCGCTTTGGTCGACATCGGGGGCGATAGTGATTACATCGCGTCTCATATAGGCCAACTCGAAGAAGCTGACCGAGTCATCGACGGAACCATTGAACGTTTCGGGGCAATCGACATTTTGGTGAACAATGCTGCGACAAACCCATGGGCTGGACCCATGATCGACTGCGACGTCCCTCGTTTAGATAAAACCTACGAAGTAAACCTCCGTGCACCGTTGCAGTGGACTCAAACGGCATGGCAAAAGTGGATGCAAGAAAACGGTGGTTCCGTGATCAACATCGCTTCTGTAGGTGGATTCACGACCAGCGAAGCCTTGGGCGTCTATTGCATGTTTAAAGATGCCCTCATGCATATGACGAGACAATTAGCTGCAGAGCTCGGACCAAAGGTGAGAGTGAATTGCATAGCTCCAGGTCTCATCCGCACGGATTTCGCCAAAGTCTTATGGGATGGCCCACGCGGACAGATGATCTCTGACATGTTGCCGCTTCGACGTTTAGGAGAACCGGAAGATATCGGAGAAGCCGCTCTCTATCTCTCTGCCGGTGCATCTTGGATGACGGGTAACACCTTGGCCATTGATGGAGGCGAACTAATTCGAATTGCTGGTGAGCTACCCCTCGAGGAGGGTTGATTCCCACCAAATGGCGGGTAGTTCCGCTATTGGCTTGGACCTTCACCTTATGGGTGTCTCGATCCAGGACAGTGCTGCTCAACGACCAACTAAATGGTGCAGAGGTGGCGTGGCGTTTGGTAGCTGCAGCGATTTTCCTGACACTTGCATCAGTTGTGTTTTTCCATATGATGCGCGGCGCCAATAGCCGGACATGGCTCCAGTTATTAGTAATTTGGTCCGTAGGATTTTGGATCATCCGGGGCGGCGGGATCCTCTTCGACTCTCAGCGGACCCTCGGGTTCAAAACCGTGCACACTCTGCTTATGTTTGGCACCTTTGCACTGGCAGCGATATCGGTGAGCGGAAAGCGAAATTAGCTAAGCGACGCGACGTNAGAAAACCAACTCCANACAACNTCAGGATCCTCAACCATGACGTTGTGACCNNAACCTCNGAAAACATGAGGAATGCCCGTAGGCATCTCCGCATGGTCNTCGGGTGATACGAGNNNGTCATGTTCGCCTAGTGCCATGTANACGGGTGACAAAAGCCCATCAAANATTTGGCTGAATGGTGGTGAACCCTCAACTACCAAAATACTTTTTGGGTCTTGGCAGACTCGCCACCCAGCCTNGTCTTGCACAATGCCTGATTCNACGAGAGGGCTGNCCGCCTCTACTACACCTAAGAGNCCCGAAAGTTTTANGAACCANTCGGCAGCCTCGGCCCGGTCATCGAAAAATCTNGGTGGTTTTGCCGCNATCTCAGGAAGTTTGTTTAATTCGTCCTCAGTCCACANCAACTTCACTCCGATAGTTCCCAACGCCAACGGTGCAGTACCGAAAAAGCCTGTCGATAAAGCCGCGCCNACNCCGCCGCCCATCGAATGTCCGAGAACCACATANGGCTCATCGACTTCAAGCAAATCNCTTACATCGGATGCCATAGCTCCGAANGAATAGGAATCNGNCCAGNCGGCAGCACCATGACCANGTAAATCGGGGGCGATGACNCGTCCAGACCAATTCNNGGTTTCTATGAAGGAGTCCCAGACNTGGCCAGTTGCGCCGAGCCCATGAAGCAGGACAAGAGTTGGATTCTCANAGGTCATCAGNTCAATAGTAATTGCGGATGACAACNGACTAGCAATCAACNACGANTGACNCNNCACCTAGTNGANNAGNCGGTCNCTGNNANTCNGTTGCTTTTNGGTAGCGCTAATGCCGCGAAANTNGCTGCGCAATGGCACCATATAGCGATGCCTGCCCACCGATCACCCTTCCGAGGCTGGAAGGTTGTTAACGCCGGCATCGTGATTCAGTTCATACAAAGCGCNCTCATCATGCAAGCCATGGGAAGTTACCTCGTGGTNCTNGAACGACAATTCGGGTGGAGTAAGTCCGTTCTATCAGCAGCTTTTTCAGTAAACCGNTTCGAATCAGCGTTNCTNGGNCCGCTCCAAGGNTGGCTGCTAGATCGGTACGGTCCCAAGCGGATCGCCAGAATAGGTTCGTTNTTTCTAATCGCCGGATTTGTGTGGTTCAGTCGTATACAAAGCCTGTGGGAATTCTTCGCGTCNTTCCTTTTCATAGCGATTGGCGCCGGGCTAAGCGGCTTTCTCACCGTCACAGTCGCAATAGTCCGATGGTTNGAGCGNCGACGNGCNCGCGCCCTAGCGACCGGAAGCTTAGGTTTTGCGGCNGGAGGATTAGCAGTNCCNNTAGTGGTGTGGTCNATGAACGCGAATGGNTGGCGGACNACAGCCTCTGTATCGGGNGTAGNGGCAGGCATAGCCGTCTATTTCTTCGCNCGATACCTCGATGGTTACCCGNCCGATTACGGACAAATAGTTGATGGANTACCTCCCGAAGANACAGCGGAGACCCCGGCNGCAGAAGGACTCACCTCGGTNNACTTCACCGCCAAAGAAGCGATTCGAACCCGNGCCTTTTGGATGATTTCGTTAGGTCACATGAGCGCCNTATTNGTCGTGGGTGCCGTNATGGCCCATCTAGCTCTGTTCCTTACTTCTGAACGCGGATATTCGTTACAGCAAGCGAGTTACGTTTGTGCTGCGNTGCCAATCATGCAAATAGTTGGCATGACNATCGGCGGNGCTCTCGGAGANAAGGTCAACAAACGNCTAATAGCGTCGGTAGCNATGTTNGGNCACGCCGGTGGGATCCTTGTGCTCGCTTTCACCCAACGAGGATGGATGATCGGAGTGTTTGTGGTGNTACACGGTTTAGCGTGGGGCGCTAGAGGCCCACTTATGCAGGCTCTCCGAGCAGACTATTTCGGGGCTTCATCCTTCGGATTCATAATGGGACTGAGCTCGNTAATCGTCATGTTAGGAACNGTCTTCGGACCGATCATTGCNGGAGTGCTAGCTGACATGACCGGAAGCTACCGATNAGGTTTCGTCGTCCTGGCTGTTCTCGCTGCGCTCGGCATGGCGTTCTTTGTGCTGGCCACTCCGCCCGACCCCCCGAACCGGGACTTGGCCCCAAGCGTCAACTAAGACAGACTCCGCTTCGGCAGCGAGCAACATCGACGAAGCCGACAGATACAGNCAGATAAGCAGAACGGCCACCGCNCCCAACGNCCCGAAAGTCGCCTGCAACTGGTCAGCGGAGGCGGCCGCGACGCTCATTCCGAAGGTGCCCCCAATCCATATCAGACCGCCGATAACCACAGCGACAACTCGCGCTCGAANCCGNGCCGAAGGACCAACAACCATTCGGTATATCCACCCCAGTGACATNGAGGCAAGCACNAGCACGAGAGGCCAACGCGCAACCTCCAACCAGGNGCGAGCACCNTCAGCAAACCCAACNGCTTCNAGTGTCCTTGGAAAAGCTATAACAGCCCAAATCACNACAGTGGTAACGACCATCGCCACGATGGAGAGCTTCAAAGCAAAAATGCGNCCCTGCACCCAGTTATGAGGACTTCTTCTAGCGTGCGCGATTCGGATGGCCATAACNGAAGAATTAAAGGCATTTGACACAAGCCACAACAAACCGAACAAACCTATAGCCAAGCTGATNCCGACGCGTCCTTCCCCAATCGAAGTGACACCTCGCAGTTGAGTNACGACCAGNTTTCCAGCNTCGCTTGGAAGGGCATTGGTGAGTGGCTCAAGTTGTTCAGCTACTTCATGAGGCTCGGCTACTAAACCNTAAATGGACACAACAGCCACCACAGCAGGGACTAAAGCCAGAGCAAAGAAATAAGCGACTCCAGCGGCCGCCAAGAGAGTGTGGTGGTCAGACACGTTCGATGTGAATTGACGAAATAGCCGCCAGAACCCGGGACGTCTGCGACNATCGCCGCCNCCAGGTTGGGAACTATCCATCCCAACAGGGTGCCAGCCAAATAGCGCTCCACCAACTATCTCGAACGAACCCAAGTCAGGGCGAGCACAAGTCGTGGTAATAACAGACNTATGGAAAGCGTCCGATTNTTCGACCCTGCAACCTATGTTGATGGTGTCCCCTATGAGTTAATGGCGACAATGAGGGAAGNCGCTCCGATTCACTGGATCGAAGAACCNTCGGTCATGGGATGGGAACAAGGTCCCGGATATTGGGCCGTNCTNACACANGAATTAGTCAACCGAGTGTTNCGCGACCCAGCCNTATTCTCATCACACCAAGGTGCCACCCAAATCCGAGACCCAGGAACNTCAGACATGCTCGCNTTCGTGCAGCGGATGATGTTGAACCAAGATCCNCCNAGCCACACCCGACTTCGACGGCTATTGACNAGGTCGTTCACNCCCAGAGCNGTGGTGAAACTCGAAGANGGCATTANCGAACGAGCCAAATTGATAGTGGACAGAGTGGTACCGACCGGCCACNCAGATTTCGCTAGAGAAGCAGCCGAATTACCGCTAATGACTCTNGCNGAGATNATGGGAGTTCCCGAACAAGACCGAATGTTGTTGTTNGATTGGAGTAACCGGGTGATNGGATATCAAGACACCGAATACTCCACTTCTGACCAGTTCGACCCNGANACCGGCACTGAAATGGCNCAAAAGGCGCGAGNTATCAGAGATCAAATCAGATCCGATGAGGANGGCCGCATGCCAGACCCACGATCTCGGGAAGGACTGGCTGACATGTACTTCTACGCAGGNGAACTTGCCCAATATCGAAGACAACACCCTGGCGACGATGTGGTGTCAATTTTGCTTGCGACTGNCGACGAACAAGGAGCNATCACTACAGAAGAGTTTGAAACCATGTTNTTCCTGTTTGCGGTNGCAGGAAACGAAACTTTAAGNAATGGCATCCCTGGAGGCATGCTCGCACTCNTGGAACACCCACNCCAGATGGANAAGTTNATTGAACGACAAGAACTNCTCCCATCCGCAATTGANGAGATGCTGCGTTACTCNCCTCCAGTCATTCATTTTCGNAGAACCGCCACTGAAGACATTGACCTAGGAGGGGCGAAGATCNGTAAGGGCGACAAAGTGGTCGTNTACCACGCNGCAGCGAATCGTGATCCACGGGTGTTCGAAGATCCGGACAAATTCGATATCGAGAGAAACCCGAATGACCANGTCACATTTGGAGCNGGCCCACATTTCTGTCTGGGTGCCCACCTCGCTCGCATCCAGATGACNGCGATCTTCAATCAAGCCCTGACTCGTTTGCCGAACCTCTCCTTAAACGGAGAACCAGAACATCTAGTGTCTAATTTTCAAAATGGACTCAAGCATTTGCCCATCAAATGGGATGTGTGATGTCCCCTCAATACGTAGATGTCCCATACCTCAAACGGCAAGACACGACATTTCTCGCTCGTCTATGGANCCCTCCCTCACATACCGAAATAAAAGCTGTTGTCGTCGATGTACACGGCGGCGCCTGGTGCGACCACGACAGGACATCAGGCCACTTCTACGACAAACAACTCGCTGCTGCCGGATTTGCCGTTGCAGCAATCGATTTCCGATGCGGACCACAGTTTCACCACCCTGCGGCATCAATCGATGTCAATGCCGCAGTCCAGTGGGCTCGTTTCCAGGCGCTACAACTAGACGCCGTGTCTAAAGAAATAGTCACTATAGGAAGTTCGAGTGGAGGTCACTTAGCACTATTGGCGGCCCTGCGACCTGATGCACTAGATGGAAACGGTACCGACCTCTGGATTGATGGCGAGTGGACCCCCCAAACCTCCGTGGACGGACGAGTTCCTGCTGTCGGAGTTTTCTGGGCACCTGTCGACCCCCTTGCTCGATACTTCTACGCCAAATCCTTGAACAACGAGTTNGGACGACGACTGACCGAAAANAGCATCGCCTATTTCCAAAGTCCGGACGCGATGCATGATGCNTCGATTGCNCGGATCGTGAGCGAAGAGNCGATCNAAAACCTGCCCAAAATCTGGTTCGCGCAAGCAGGTAAAGATGAGAACGTGCCAGCCGCACTTATCAAAACACTGAGGCTGTACTACGAAAGTGTTGGAGGATCCTTCTCGCTTGAGAACTACCAAGAATCTGGCCACGGCTTCGCTCACTCAGACAGCGAAGACTCCCAGCGGTTTATCAAAGATCTAGTTTCTTGGCTTGATAGCACCCTCGAACTATGAACCGCTACCTAAGCCCCCTACAGGACGCTACGGTGCGACCATGGCAATGACCTTTGAACACTGGAATCCTGAAACGGCTGACCGCTTCAAACAGTTCGACCCCAAGAAAGGGATCGACGGGTTTTTAGGAATTCGGATCGACAACGTTGAGCCGGGGAAGCTCGTCGCCTCATTTGACGTCACCGACGAAATGATCACCATGATCGGCAACATGCATGGTGGTTGTCTCTCAGCTTTTTGTGACCATGTACTCGGAGTCGTGCTTTACCCGGTAATGCCCGAAGGTTCATGGGCTGCAACCACAGAATTCAAAATAAACCTGTTGAAACCAGTCAGCGGAGGCACGTGCACTGCCACCGCAGAAGTAATTTCGATGAGCCGCACCACGGCAGTTGTAAGAATCGACATAGCGAATGACGACCGGCTCGTAGCGGCGGCCCAAGGTACCTGCCTAATAATGGCTCCCAAATCGTGACGCCAGTACGAGTAGGGGTAACCCCGGGTATCGACATATGGACTCGTCCATGGGACGAACGTCGCAAGGTTATAGAGCTAGTGGCCGACACCGGAATTGACCACGTGTTCTTCGCAGACCACGTCAGTTTCCGAGTAGGACACGGCCACGACGGCATGGTTGTAGCAGCAGGTGTCGCCAACCTCCACCCGACGTTGGGCATATATATCGGCGTCTACCTGTTGCCGCTGCGACACCCCATCCCTGTAGCCAGACAACTCGCGAATCTCGCAGAAATGGCGCCCGGTCGCATCAGCTTCGGAGTCGGTGTCGGTGGCGATGACCGTCACGAAGTAGAGATTTGTGGCGTCGACCCACGTACCCGGGGAAGGAGAACTGATGAGTCACTCGACATCCTTCAGCGGTTACTGGCAGGCGAAACAGTCGACCACAGCGGTGAATTTTTCAACTTTGAACAAGCACGAATAATTCCGACCCCAGATCCTCCAATCCCGGTTTATGTAGGCGGACGAGCTGACGCAGCGCTTCGCAGAGCAGGCAAATATGCAGATGGCTGGCTCGGTATTTGGTGCTCAAGTGAGCGATATGCAGAATCGATAGCGATATATAACCAAGCTGCAGAAGACGCACAAAGAGACGTTCAAGCAGACCATGGAATTCAGCTTTGGGTTGGAGTCGGGAAGGACCGAACGGAAGCAGCGTCTTTCGTTGGGCCTGCCATGGAAGGCTTCTATCGCGTCCCCTTCGAAAAATTCTCGCGGTACACACCCCATGGGACAGTGGATGACATCGTAGATTTTTTGGCCCCATACTTGGAAGCTGGTTGCCGCCACTTCAACCTCACACCAGTGGCGTCAACAGCAGAGGCGGGCATCGAAGTGATAGGCGAAGTAGGGGAACGTCTACGCAGGATGACTGACTAACCTAATGTTGGCCTCGTGAGCATCGCTACCGACTCGAGTCTGCGTATAAAGCCAATAGCAGGAGCGCTAGGCGCTGAGATCAGTGGCGTCGACCTAGCAACCGCCTCGCAGTCCCAAATTCGTGCGATCAGGGAAGCATTTAACGCATACCACGTTCTAGTTTTTAGAGAACAACTCCTCTCTCCGCGTCAACAAAAACATTTTGCTCAACAGTTCGGTTCGCTAGAAACCCATCCCTACATAAATGGCCTTGAAGGAGACCCTGAAGTCGTAGCGATCATCAAAGAGCGCGACGAAAAAATCAATTTTGGTGGAGGCTGGCACACTGACATGTCGTTTCTCCCGAGGCCCCCACTCGGGTCCCTCCTCTATGCCCTCGAAGTCCCTGAATATGGAGGAGACACCCTCTTCTCCAACCAACACGCTGCATATATGGCGCTTTCGGACACAATGAAAGCCATCGTCGACGACCTTGTAGGAGTCCATTCAGCAGCAAGTCAATACGGAAGAGGTGGGGACTCCGAAAAACGTCATTACGGGTCGATGAGCCTTGAAGTATCAGACCAGGCTCATCAGCTAGCCGAACACCCCGTCGTACGAACACACCCAGAATCAAATTTGAGAGCTTTATATGTGAACCGACCCTTCACGGAAAGCATCAAAGGAATGCGAAAGCCGGAGAGCGATGCCCTTTTGAAGTTCCTGTGTCGGCACTGCGAGCAAGAACGATTCACCTGTCGAGTCAAATGGGAAGTCGGAACATTGACTATGTGGGACAACNGAATCGTTCAACACTACGCATTGAACGACTATCACGGACAGAGACGCCATATGAACCGGGTNACCGTTGAAGGCGACACNCCTCGATAGAGACCCACAAAANGTTAAACGGNTGATCACAAATCGACCCGTTAGCTCTANGTNAATCCGCGCGCGAGACTGCACNCNTAACTTAATTNCACACAGCAGTATCAAAGGGGGTACAGGTGCGACCGCTTGAGGGAATCAAAGTCCTTGATCTCAGCCGCGTTTTGGCAGGCCCCTTCGCCGGACGCATCCTGCATGACCTAGGTGCAGAAGTCGTGAAAGTAGAACCACCAGANGGCGATGTAACGAGAAATTGGGGGAAGGTCCGAGCTGGTCTCGCTGGCTACTACACNCAACAGAACGCAGGGAAGCGCAATATCTGCATTGATCTNCGTGCCGAAGGAGGAGCTGAACTTATTCGTCGACTTGCCGCGGAAGCCGATGTACTTATTGAAAANTTTCGACCCGGAATTATGAAAAAATTTGGACTTGCCTACGAAGACCTCAGGNCCATGAACGAAAAGCTGGTCATGCTTTCAATTTCAGGGTTNGGTCAAGAAGGCCCTGAGTCCGGCCGCGCGGCTTACGCCCCAATATTGCACGCTGAATCAGGATGGNTACAACGAAGCGCNGAGTGGAATCAACAACCTGTCACCGATCTAAACCTTTCAGCTGCAGACACCAACGCTTCGTTGCATGGCACGATCGGTCTTTTGGCNGCGTTGCGAGTAGCNGAACTTACCGGCGAGGGCCAACACATAGATATGTGCATGCTCGATGCGTTTCTAGCTACCGACGACGCAAGCCATCTTGGCCTTGATGATGTCNGCTACACATCNGCTGGNGGATTGGTATGGGAAGGCGTAGGTGGACCCGTGCTGACAGCGGGGGACTTNCGGTGGATATGGAAGCAACTCCANCNAGTNCACGGCCTCGAAGACNGAGCTCCCGCGAATGCTGATATTCCGACTAAACGTGCCTATNGAGAATCAGCGATCAANGAATTCCTNAGCTCTTTCGANTCCCGNGACNAAATGTACGAAGCGCTCGACCAATGCAATTTGGCGTGGGGAGACATCAAAACAACCGCAGAAGCGTACGACTCTCCGACCGCTCAACACCGAGGCTCATCTGTCGCCATAGACGCACGAGACGGTTCAACCCGGCGAGTCAGTCAAACTCCCTATCGATTTTCGAAAAGCTCATCAGGGTTACAGCCCGACGCNGTCGCGCCGTACCGAGGAGAACATAATTCAGAGATTCTGCAAGGGTGGCTAAACACGAGCCAACACGAGATCGAAACGCTCTCCCAGGCAGGAGTTCTCCTAGAAGAGAACAACGCCGAGGAGATTTGACATGAACAGACTTGANGGAAAGGTCGCTGTTATAACGGGAGCTGCTAGCGGNATGGGCGCCGCCACNGCCCGCCTCTTCGCTTCCNAAGGAGCACGAGTACTAGTNACCGATATGGACGATGAGAAAGGTCGAAACATCGCTGAAGAGCTCGGCGATCAGGGCGACTTTTTTCATGTCGACGTATCACGAGAAGANGACATCGCTAGCGCCATAGACCACACCACTTCGNCNTGGGGTCGCTTAGATGTCATGTTCAACAATGCCGGATTCGGAGGCGCTAGAGGCCCGATCGAATCAATCAGCGAGGANGACTTNGACCTAACAGTCGACGTGCTGCTCAAAGGAGTGTTCTTGGGNATGAAACACGCGGCACCAGTNATGAAGGAACAAGGCTCNGGATCCATCATCTCAACTGCGTCGGTTGCAGGACTTCAGGCAGGAGAATCCCCCCACCTGTANACAGCNACAAAAGCAGCAGTGATACATCTGACCAANTCAGTCGCGCTTGAACTAGGACAGGANGGCATAAGAGTCAACGCAATATGNCCNGGGGTTGTTGCCACCCCGTTAGCTCACGGACCCTTAGATGAAGAGCGGCGCCAGAAGTTTCGAGATCGATTTGGTCGCCACCAACCAATCGGACGTGTAGGTGAACCAGANGACATAGCTCAAGCNGCNCTTTTTNTGGCCTCNGATGATTCAACCTTCATCACAGGAACTGCCATGGTCGTAGACGGCGGAGCNAATTCGGGTCGNGCATGGCATCGCCAAAGNGAACTCATGACCGGANAAGGACCNATCAAGCTCTACAGACCCGAAGGTAGATGAGGGCTAACCCCCGCTACCTTTGTGGAAAATGGAACCAGTCGATCCGCATGAACGTCTCAAACTATGGAAGCACTAGCCGACTTGGATCANCAGGTTGTATCTATGGTCATGGAAGTCGAGAGAAGACGAGTGGCTGAAGACCCACAGCGNNCCACCGCTCCTCGCTCACATGATGCTCCTGGGCGTNCAGACGGCCNCCGAGATTTCGACACCTTCTATGCCGCCAATCGGGACCAGATAGCNAGAGCCCTTAGCCTGAGTTTNAGAAACCCTGATCTGGGAGCTGAAGCNGCAGACGAN
Source organism: Acidimicrobiaceae bacterium (assembly GCA_002708935.1). Classification (GTDB taxonomy): domain Bacteria; phylum Actinomycetota; class Acidimicrobiia; order Acidimicrobiales; family Poriferisodalaceae; genus MedAcidi-G3. Next base: position 206,711 of record PAPO01000013.1, read on the forward strand.
GCTTTTGTCAGAGCATGTCAACGCTGGGCCGAAGTCTCCACTTTCACAAANCCNCAGGGATGGGTNTACCGAGTAGCTATGAACTGGGCACGTTCTTGGCTCCGTCGGGCNCGAAGAGAACGAGAGAAACGTCCGNTGCTTGTCNANGCNGAATTTGCTGAAGATCAAATANTTGACGTNGACTTAGAACGGGCCTTGGAGAGTCTGGCANCGANCCANAGAACTGTGGTGGTAGCCCGNTTCTTCATGGAATGGTCGGTCGAGGAAACNGCNGAGGCACTCGGNATTCGNCCNGGAACAGTAAAAAGCAGGCTCAGCCGGGCGCTNAATCAACTTGCCGGAGAACTGGGAGAAAATCCGACGTTCGTTCCCGCATCAGATCCGGAGGACAAGCACCTTGAATCTTGATGATGAAGTGCGTCGCCATTTACGNGACACAGGTGAACAGGTNGCACTAACTCCGGGGTTAGTAGACGCAGTACGTATNCGTGCGGCCACTCGCTCGCGNCGCCGCCGNNNGCTNTTCAGCGGGCTGAGTTCCCTNGTAGCTATTGCNATAGTTGGGGGATCAATNGCGGTTCTGNTNGGAGGAGGCGATCAAGATCCCACCTCGCTTGAAGTCGCGACCCCGACNGCACTAGTTAACGAATCTNAAGAATCCAAGGGCGAGNCAACACAAGATTCTGGGAACCAGGCCTTGATNGCTGCTACCAGNCCNNCNTATGAGACCGTTCCCCTCACGACCGACGANGAATCANCGAGCTCGACTCTCCCATCAAGAAAATCCGNNAAGANGGACTGGATTGAAGTGAATGGCCCNNTCCCGGGAGCGAGCACGGANTATGTCTATTCAGGNGACACGGTCCTTGGTCGCGTNGGCACTGAATGGTTCGTAAGAGACGAATCNTCCTGGCGACAACTTGAGTTACCCGACTCGCTNGACGTAATAGCAGTAGANCTAGGCATCGGAGAAGACTTCGTTCGATTGGCAGGCTGGTTGGGNGACGACCTNTGCAGNAGAGAACTAGTGATTCAAGTCAAGAACGGGAANCAATGGNAACAATATGAAATCCCNGATCAACTNGCACCCGGACTTGTTAGCTCAGTTTCTCAAGCNCGGCTTCGTGTCACCGACCACGAAGTNGCGATGTCACGCATCGAAGAAGTTGCAGTTAANCCTGTNTGTCTTCTGCAAAGCCTAGGAATTGACGCNGTCGAAGCNGAAATTGTCGACGACCTGGTGTATGCAACGGACCCGAAAGCAGGCCGCGTCATATATTCGCTTAGCAAATTTGGGCCATTAGAAGCACAAGAGTTTATTACTAACGGNCCGACCGAGCGTTCTCTGCTTGTCAGATCTACCGGCGGAGNNAAGTGGACNACAACGCCNCTCCCGGATTACGGAGTTACTGAGCTNGGCGTCGTCGANGGGATCATCATGATGGAGGATGCCGAACACACGGTTCATGACGGNCAGCGTCTGAAACGTACCGAANTAATTCCAAGTGACGCNGAACAACTCATAGATGCACTTGTCACTTCATCGGGCATGTCNATGNTGTTCGAACGAGGTGAACAAATTTGGCTCCGAGATACNGACGGAGAACAGCTCCTNGANCAAATAAGCGAACGACCTGTCCTGTGGGGCAGACTGGGACGGGTTTCCGCAGAAGTAACCATGGTTGTCGAGACCGAACAAGGTCAGGCCCTTTTGATGTCGGGTCAGTGACCTAGGGGAGGGACATAGCGTGACCGACGTAGCGCTTCTATCAACACTAGAACAGGCCGGTTTAATCAGACGGGGAGAAATTTCCAGCAGAGAGTTGACTGAGCACTTCATTGAACGAATCGAACGTCTGGATGGCGAGATCAATTCGGTAATTACACGAGACTTCGAGACGGCCAAAGCTGAATCAGATGCCGCTGACGCCGCTCAACAAAAAGGTGAGTCGATGGGACTCCTGCACGGAGTACCCATAACTGTCAAAGATGCCCTACAGACGAAAAACCTTAAGTCGACCGGAGGAGCAACGGAGCTTCAAAACAACGTTCCGCCCAACGATGCTGCAGTAGTTGCTTCTGTTCGCCGCGAAGGCGGGATTGTCATGGGCAAAACCAATCTCCCGCGTTGGTCAGGCGACATTCAGGCTTACAACGACATTTTTGGCACGACAAACAATCCGTGGGACATATCGCGCGGTCCGGGAGGATCTTCGGGTGGAGCTGCAGCAGCGGTAGCAATGGGTTTCACTTCTTTCGAAATCGGAACAGACATTGGCGGCTCAATCCGGTTTCCGGCAGCGTTTAACGGCGTATGGGGGCATAAACCGAGTTTCGGAGTTATTCCAACTACCGGATATCTAGACCACGTCAATGGAGGAGTGAACGAAGCAGATATCAACGTTTTCGGACCCATAACAAGAAGTGCACCAGACCTCGAATTTCTATTGGAAATAATGAAACGAGACTCGCCTCCTTGGGTGGCTGAATTAGGAAGCGTTCCCCAGAACTTGAATGATCTAAAAGTTGGGGCTTGGTTGGACGACGAATTCTGTCCCGTAGACAACGAGGTTCGTGAACACCTTGACAAGGTTGTCAACGAACTAGAAAAAGATGGCCTATCTGTTGACCGAGCAGCGAGGCCCGACCTGGACCCAGACGAAGGTGCCATGCTGGGGTTGTGGCTGGTTCAAAGGGCCACTGCACAAAGCACTGACAGTGATGGCCCCGGCCACCGTATTTGGCTTGACCAACATGCGAGGCGTGAAGAACTGAGATTGAAATGGGCACAGTTTTTCAGCAACTACGACGCTGTGATCATGCCGGTCTGTTTCGTGCCACCCTTTGAACACCAACAAGAAGGTGATTTCAGAAGCCGGACTCTTATCTGCAACGGAGAAGAACGCGGTTACATCGATGTTGTCAAATGGACGACCATGGTTGGAATGGCATACCTACCCTCGACGGTGCCGCCCACCGGGCTAGGGCCATCCGGTTTGCCGATTGGTTGTCAAGTAGTAGGTCCCTACGGGGGTGACAAGCTGACCATTGCGTTGGCTGGACGGATCGGCGATCTCATGGGCGGCTACCAGCCGCCCCCTCGCGCTCTATAACCTTTCGAACATCAGCGATCGCTTCTCGAAGGTTGGGTAACGAGGCGCATATTGCTTTCGAATCAGCAGACAAGAAAGCGAACACGACGCTGCTAACTGGTTGGCGAGTTGTTTCTTCGAGTGCAGCAGCGTAAGTGGCGCCTTGGAGGCGGTAGCGGTCAACCTTGAGGTCTATTTCGTTGGGCTCGACCTGGTCAGTTTTGTAGTCGACGACAACCAACCCTTTCCCTGTTTCATACACGAGATCCACGTAGCCTTCGACGATTTGTTCCCCTATGGGGCATGCAACATGGAGTTCACGCCAATACCTGTTTTGGATAGCGAGTTGAATTTCTTCACTAGCAATTGCCGACGTGGCCAGGGAGGCAACTTCGTCTGAAAGTTCTGCTATGCCTTCAGCTTCGGCATGAATTGTGGCCAGCGTTGTGAGGCCTTCCCCGCTTTGTAAATCGACTGTTTGAAGAACTCCGTGGACGGCGCGCCCGATAGCGGTGCCGTATCGACCTCGACCTTGGATCGGCAACTCTGATTCGTCGCCGTCCTTCAGTAGCCCAGGTTCGCGAATTTCGCTGCCGGTAGAAACAGTAATCAAGCCATCAGTGGACTGGGCTATTTGAGTGGCGCTCATAAATCTGACTTGACCGCTGATCTCGATCGCGTTGTTGTAGCGGTCCCGCCATTCAGACAAGTCTGGACGTGAGACAGAAAGCTTTGGTCGCTCGCCGCCCCAGACCTCCCTGTGATTTGAGTAGTCCGCTTCTACGTATTCGGCGTCCGTTAACGCACCGGCGATGAGATGTCCTGGGGTTTGAATTTGAGGGTGAGAATTTGATGGAGCCTCTTTGCGGTGTAATGAAACGACCAAGTGGTCGCGTGCACGGGTGCAAGCCACGTACAAGGCTCGAATTGACTCGTCATGTGTAAAGAGTTTCTCTGCCTGGGCCCATTGATCGAAACCGAGTGTTTCGAGCCCGTCGCGGATTTTCACATCAGGCATATCGGTGTTGGGCGCATGTCCCACCCTCACCCCGGACTCGGGCTTTGTTTGAAGCGGCAGTCCCGCAACTACCGCAATTGGAAACTCGAGGCCTTTGGCAGCGTGGATAGTCATGATCTGGACGGAATCATCGTCGTCTTCGGATAGAACCGTTTCGACTGACCTGGCATTTTCTGCGGTTTGCTGAGAAATCCAAAAAATGAATGACTGGAGATTTCCGTTGCCTGTATCGGACCACGCGCGAGCTTGGTCAACCACATATCGGAAGCGCCGCAGGGATTCACGCGGATCTCGACGGGTGGCGCATTGTTCTGTGAGTTGACGGTCTGTGATGATCTGCCCGATCAACTCTGACGGAGTCCGGATTGAACATTGTTCACGCAGTTCAGCAAGGTGGGCTAACCCGGTGGCAACAGGGTCGCCACCTTCAGCTCGTTTTGCATGTTCTTCAATGGTGACGCTGCCCCATGCCCATGGATCTGAGTTCTTCGTCTTGAATTGGTACAAATCGTCGTCGCCGCATCCATAGACCGAAGATCGCAATGCAGACACGGTGGCTAAGGAATCAGATGGGTTGTTGACAGCCCGGAGACACATAACCAGGTCCCGTATCTCCTGACTTCGCCAAACATTGTTGGTGGAAGCAACTCGATATGAAACTCCAGCCCTTTCGAAGTCTCGCTGGATTCTGGTCATGGCTGACCTGGTGGGCACCAGTACTGCAACGTCACTGAATTTTGCTTCCCTCCACTCGCCGTCCTGGTGCACCGCCCAGCCTTCTTTGACCATGCGGAGAACGGTTTGAGTGATGTCGTGAGCCTCAGAGAGTTGCACATTGTCTGCGGTTGGCTTTTGGGTTCCCGATGTTTCGTGTGCAGCGGCACCTAACAAAGTGACCGCATCTCCGACTGGTGCGCTCTCTCGGATCGGAACCAGAGGTGTGTATGCGGGCTGACTGTCGTCACGATGTTTAACTAGCCTGCCGAAGACCTTGTTTATCCAAGAAATTATCTCGGGGGTACTGCGGAAATTTGTCGATAGCAGGAATTGGCCATCCCCATATTTTCCTTGGGCATCTAGGTACAGGCTGATGTCTGCTCGACGGAATCTGTATATCGATTGTTTGGGGTCCCCGACGAAGAACAGACGACCGGGAAGAGTCGGTGTGGTTTGCCATGAAGTTGATGATGCGATGTCGATTGGAGATGCAATTAGGGTCGCGATTTCAATTTGGATTGGGTCCGTGTCTTGGAACTCGTCGATGAGAAGGTACTTATATTTGTTGTGCACTTTTGACCGGATCAGCGGACCTCGAGTCGAGTCGTTAAGTATCTCCCGGGCTGAAACTAAGAGGTCGTGGTAGTCAAGGCGGCCCAGTCTTCGCTGTTCGAGTACACCGTCCAGTATGAAGTCTGTGAGACAAGCGGTGAGTCGACGAAGAATAAGGTCAATGAGTGATGCTCGGAAGAACGCCACTTCCGCCGTGTAGCTCTCGAATTGAGACCTCAGGCTTTCTATGTCAGTCCAGTTGGCTTTTCGTCCCTTCGTTGTCCCAGAAGGCAACTTGGTGTTGGCAAGAGTGTCTATTTGTTGGATCTCGTCGAAACCGGTTTCGAGTTCGTGCACAAATTTGCGGATTGCTTCGAGACTTTTGGTCATGGAATCTGAATCAGCGGAACCTATGAAGGTGTTTTCCTGCAGAGCCAAGGCATGGCCCTTAGCAATAAGGTCTTCGAATCGAACGGCAGCGGGTTCCGGATGACTTGTTGGTTTCAGCAAATCCCAATTCTTGTGTAGTTCGTTGGCCAATGGCAGCAGATCTTTGGCCGGATCGATGCCGAGTGCGTCGCTGATCAATAGTGTCCGGGACCACTCGGGATCTAGGAGGAGCGAATCCAAGAATCTTTCGAATCTTTCTATGAATTCAACTTGGCTAGAGATCTCGTCAAGGACCTCGAAATTCGGCGGAAGTCTCGCTTCTATGGAGTGTTCGGTGAGGAGGCGCCGAGCGAAACGGTGCAGCGTTGAAATAGCGGCATCATCGAGTTTCGTCAACGACAGATCCAATCTTTCTCGTGTCGCTGGTTCGGAGCAAGCCGCTAAGAGTTCTTCGAGGCGGGATCTAATGCGGTGTCGAAGTTCTGCGGCTGCTTTTTTTGTGAAGGTGATTACGGCCACGTCGTCAAGCGACGCATCAGAGGAGGTGACAAGGTTGATAACCCTGCCGACCAAGGCTTCAGTTTTTCCGCATCCGGCACCTGCTTCTACAAACAAAGTCTTCCCATGATCAGACGCGATGGCCTCTCGTGCTTGCTGATCTGGAGGTATGACGTTGCTATTCATCGTCACCCTTTTCGTCGGTGGCAATAGCGCCTTCGCCTCGAAGTTGTGTGTACGGNCCGAGNGAATCCAGTAGTGACAGTGCNTTCCATTTCTCTTCTATTTCTCTGGTGCCGAGTTCGTCNGGGTCACAGAACACACATTTGCCGACNCCGGTNNATCTGGATGAAGAAGGCGCTGGTTTNGGAGGAAANAGACCACCTTCTATTCCGTCAACGATGACNTCGANNGCTTCGTCGAACGCATCAAGAACNTCACGGCTGACCGGNTAACCCCTNGTCGCCCATCGTTGAGANTNACTGGTGAACCAATAGCTGGCGTGGACCTCGTTGACNNCCNGACCCAGATAGCTATTTGCTGCGACAGCGTAGAGAGGGAGTTGAAGTTGAGANCCNCCCAATATGGGGTCCTCAGGACTNAGTTTTTTGTAGCTATCGATTTTGCCGGTTTTGTAATCGACNACTACNAGAGTTCCNGCGTCTGTTTTTTCGACNCGATCGATACTGCCTCTGAAATCCACGGTTCGTCCNGATGGGAGCTTGCGTTTAAGNGGNGGNAAATCACCNTCCGGTAAACCGAATTTTAGTTCTGTAGCGACAACGGTTCCTCGTGGTTCTCTTTGGTGGTCGTATTTCAAGATCCCGANTAAATCGTTGAGTAGCTGCTCGCGATCTCGATTCCANAACAGTGGTCTTCCCACNAGACCTTGAGTNTCCAGTTCNGTNGCGACTTCAATNCCAATTTGTCTCATCNACGAAATGTCNTNTTCGCTGTATTGCCGATCCGGACCCGGTGGGGTGCCTTTGGAAACTTGGTCGNGGAAGAATCGGTCCGCAGCCTCNTGGATCAGAGAGCCGCGNATGAGAGGCGAAATGCGAAATTCATGTCGAAAAGANTCNGGTTCATCAACNCCNAGGACGTAGCGCATGAAATAGCTGTGCGGGCAGTCNACCCACTGTTTCAGNCGTGTTGGTGACAANACNTTGGTNCGAACTGTTGTCGGGTTGACTAGGCCGCTGAGATTGCCATCGAACCGCGTAAAAATGCTGCTATTGCGACCGTCGATCAACTGNCGNCCGGCTTCAAACGACGAGGTGTTATTCAATGGGACCGTTGNGAGGTNCTGACCTTCGTCTCGGCTATCCAACAACGACGCTAAGTCGAATTCCTGAGGTGATGCGGGAAAGTTCGAATTCCGAAGGCCGAAAATAAAGGATGGTTGATGTAGCGCCCATGAATGTCCTGGATCCCTGAACGCTTCGGAGAGTGAAGGGGCTCCCATGAGGTCGGCCATTTGCTCTAACCACCGCGTGGGGTAGTTCTCTTTGTGCTGGCGAAGATCACCACGTGGAAATAACAAGGTGCTTTCATTAGATGACGATAAGGCGGCAAGAAACCGCCGGTAGTCATCGTTGGTGACGTCGCGTGATANCGANAGCGCCCCATTGAGGNGGGCNCGATCTTCGTCTGAGATGACACCGTTCCTNCGNGGTGCCGACGGAAAAGTCCCTTCAGCTAANCCAAGAATGAAGGTGTGTTCAAAATTGAGACCCCACGTCTGGCGTATATCGCCAACAAAGACACCTTGGCCGAGTTTGCCAACNCGTTCGTTATGGTCTTCTAGNTGCGTTTCNAAGCTNCGNCGGAAAACGCTGAAAGTTGTATTTGGTTCAACTCNGGTCAGATTNTGTAACNGNTCCAGAACCTGTTCNACTACTGCNAAGTCGCCTTTGTGGGGTCCAACNTGGTTATNTGGCCCCAAATAGCGTTCGATGGCCTGCNTCAGCCAGGAACAGAGTCCNNCCCAATCGGTGGGCAANNTTTCAGGGTTCACAATATGGTTCAGTTCTGTGACGAAGGCCAACAGGTCATCGACTTCGTGTGCTCTTCTTTCGTGNCGNNTNGCCTGACTGTCGTCTCCGGTGCGAACCCTTTCCTTTGNGGCGGTNGCTAACAGTTGTTCTCTGTNCNGGGAGAGTTTTTCTGACCAGTCCTCTANCCCTGCACTCACTCCGGCAGCTATGGCTGCTTGNGACCAAGAAACCGAAGGGGTGGAAAGTGGGCTGTTGANGTGNATCCGTGTTTGGGAGCTNGAGAGAAAGTCGAGGACNGCGTTGACGTTCAGGTTTTTGTCTGGCANAGCCAACAAACTNACGATGAAGCGGCCCAGCATCGAATCAGCAACNGTTCGAGATGAAACCCCANTGAAGCAGACTGCCGATTNGTTGAGGTGTTCCTCAAGGAGCCGGGCATANGGGTTTCGGTNCGGATAAAGAACCGCTATCTGACTGGCCGTAACACCTTGATCNAGCAAACCNATGACAGATCGGANAGTGGTTCGAACTTCGTCGTCGGGNTCACTNACTGAAATAATTGTGCTGNCAGAAGCGGNNGCGACGTTTGAAGACGAGAGTTGNGTGTTGAAAAGATTNGCGACCCTGTTGGAATCNCGATCTGCTTNTTCAGCNCCGGTTAAGCCGATTAAAGCTGTCATAGAGCTGGNNTCAGATAAGCGAGAGAGAAANGCTATTTCGGTAGTAGCTAGCTGTTGGGGGAGAAANAGCACCAATTNGCCGAAATTAGAGACTTTCTCCGCAGCCAGGTCCGTNGATCGAAAAAGATCGAACTCATCGAACCATTCGTCCTGGAGTAACNGGTTGGCGGCGCTGCANACACGAACTACTTCNCTACTCCNCTCTCCTGNCGANGCGAGNGCGTTCANANCACCCTCTTCTAAATCGCGAAGTTCGCGGTATACNCGAACTAGCTCCCGTTCCGTNGCCCCGTGGTGAGCGATCGGTTCGAAGATGCCAGGGTCATNGGTAAGTATTTGGCGTATCGCGGCGCCNATGACAACACCGCGCACTGGCTNACGTCCTTGGGCTAGGAAGCTGTGACCAGCGACGGCTTCGGCAAGTCGGTACGAAGTTAAGAAATCNGTTCCAACCAGACCNGTGCCAACCCAAGATGTTGCCCCGTAGTCNCCNGTCGCCANCTCTCTNCGCAGAGTAACTGCCACGTAATTACTCGGNACTATGACGCATACTGACGCGAACACATCCTGGCTTTTNGCATCGTGAAGNAGTCGNGCGAGNTGCTCGTTAGCTTCNCGACCAAAGCCGACTTCGCGAGCGTCAATCATGGCNTCAACCATAGGGCNGGGGAGTGACTGTGAAGTCTGACCAAANCAACTCAGACCTATGNGTCAGTCATCTTTGCNACCACAGGCGCCATGGCATCTANCTCGCCTTCATGNATGACCCAATAACTTGTGCCATANAGCTCNCGGTATNGATGAAGTTGGTCACAAACATCACTGATGGTTCCGGCGAGAACCATCGGGATAGTCCGCGCCTGCTCAGGGGACAGACCGAACATTGGTGCCATACCGTCAAACATTTGGTCTGCCTCTGAAGTGGTATTGGTTACTGCTGTCATAAATGTGTTCATCTGCAACTCAATCTCGGGAAACCGATCCCCGGCGGCTTCTTCGACCCAATTGCGACGCTCCAAAAATCTCTCCCCAAGAGCGGACAACGCTGTTTCAGGACCTACAGACCCGGCGTGCAGTGACGCGTTAAGGCCAACAATGTCGGCTCGCAAGGCCGCTTCGGTAAGAACTCGTTTCCCGCCTCCACCAACGATTATCGGTGGACCACCGGGCTGATGCGGAGAAGGAGTACCAGCTAAGCCGCTGATCTCATAATGGCTGCCTTGAAAATTGAAAGGTTCTCCGGACCACAAACCTTGAACAACCTCAATGGCCTCAATCATTCGATCTATACGAACACCGGGTCTGTCGAACTCGATACCTGCAGCTTCATAGTCATCAGTCATCCAACCGGCACCAATGCCAAATTCGACCCGGCCACCCGAAACGACATCAAGAGTCGCGATCTCTTTCGCGAGCGTTACCGGGTGTCGGTAGTCAACGTCATACACCAGCGCTGCCACTCGCAGAGTGGTTGTCGCCTCGGCCGCCACCGTCAAAGCAACTGTTGGGGCCCATTGGTCATCAAAATGATCGGGACAAAACACTGTGCTGTAGCCCAGGTCCTCTATTTTTCGGACCGTTTCTCTGTACACATCACCTGAAGGAGATGTTGAAAATTGAACGCCGAACCGAAACGGATGCATTCCCGCACCCTAACGTGGTTCGATGCCCCCTCTTGCTCCGAATGAATACCCACCAGCTCTGTTTTTGCCATTAAACGGTGGAGTGGAATCAACCGAACTCACGCGTGGACCCTGGAGTCACGGTGTAATGCATGGCGGTCCCATATGCGGATTACTTGCATGGGCTATTGAAAAAAGACTCAATCGAGATGACCTCGCATGTACTCGACTGACGGTCGAAATACTTTCCGGAGTGCCCGTCGACACATTGACGACGTCGTCTGCGATAGTCAAAAATGGTAAACAGACCGCGGTCGCTGAAGCATCAATATCCCACCAGGGGAAATTGTTAGCCAGAGCCACGTCGCAGTGGCTGGCACAGCCGCAGCAGCTACTCGCGAACTCAGAAGAAGTTCCAGAGATCCCCATAGAGCGAGCAGACCCAGGATCTCACCCCGATATGGAATACCCCCGACCCGGCTTTAACGCGGACGCTGTCGAACTGCGAATACTGTCCGGCTCGACAGAAGAACCTGGTCCGGGTCGTATTTGGGCACGGCTCGATCACCGGCTCGTAGCAGGCGAATCACCCTCAATGTTTCAGCAAATAGCGACATTGTCTGATCTTGGAGCTGCCGTCGGTTGGGAGCACTCTGATGACGACCAACCTTTTATAAATACAGACGTAACCCTCCAGTTGCTGAGACCACCTCAGAGTGAATGGATTTTGTTTGAATCCTATTCCCAACGTGTATCGAGCAATCTTGCGTGTTGCAGGACGACCCTGATGGATCTCAACGGTCCCCTTGGATGGGTATTGCAGAGCCAAATGGTCGCTCCCGAGACTCTCCAATTTTGATGTGATGGTCTTTCACCTAAGCCCAGTGCGGTGGGCCTGAATCAGGAGAGCTCGCCAACAGCACCGCTATCTATGAGGAGGTCGATCTCGGCCTCGGTATGGCCTGCGTTGGCCAAAATTTCACGAGTGTGCTGTCCCAACTTTGGGGCAGGCGCCTTAGGGCCAACTTCAGCGTCAACGAACCTCATTGGCGCCGCAACAGTGCGATACGGACCAATGTCTTCGCTATTAAGCGTTGGGAAGATGGACAAGGCATCCGCTTGAGGGTCAGATGCAACCTCATGAAGTGCGAGCACGGGACCCCAAATAATCCCATTCGAGTCAAAGATTTCCCCCCACTGGTCCCGACTCTTGTGGGATAAGGCGTCATCGATGGCAGCCACAATTTCTGGCATGTGTTGAAAACGCCCTCGGATATCTTGAAACCTTTCATCGCTTAGAAGATCTTCGCGTTCGATGACCCGACACAATTTGGGCCAGGCACTCTCCTCAGGCATATTCAGGACAACCCATTTACCGTCNCCGCANGGGTAGCGATTAGCGGTTGGGATGATCATGTTCTCTCTTGCGCGAGGGCGAAGCGGAGCTCGGTCAACAGCTGTGATTGCGTAATCAGTCGCTTGAGTCCAAATAGCGGTCTCGTAAAGCGAGGTTTCGACTGTTTGAGGCTCCCCAGTTCGTTCAGCGAGCCGGAGTGCCGCCAAAATAGCCCCAACAAATGCCAGCCCGGTCGTGTGGTCGCCTTGTGCAGGTCTAGCCATCGGTACCGTCCCCGTCTCACCTTCGCGCATAGCGTCATACAAACCAGAGCGACCAAAAAAGGCGGTGACGTCGTAGCCAGGTCTGTGCGCTTCAGGCCCTCCCGTCCCGTAGCCGGTCAGGGTTGCATGCACAATTCGACTGTTGACCCTTTGTAGGGCAGNGGGATCCAGTCCGAATCTTTGTTGACGATGCTGCAACAGGTTGCACATGAATACGTCAGCTGCAGCTACCAAAGCGAATACGACTTCCATCCCTGCTTCGGATTCCAGGTCGATAGCTATCGACCGTTTACCACGGTTGGAAACGTCAAACTGATAGTCGAAATTTTTCTTTTCCTCAGCAACCTTGGCGGGCCGCCCCATGTCTCGCATTGGGTCGCCTGTTAATGGTTCTACCTTGATCACATTGGCTCCGAGATCAGCGAGAATCGCTCCGGCGCTGGGAGACGCCATCCAGTTATCAATTTCGACAACAGTCACATCTTCCAATGGTGCAGCCAATGAATTACCTCCCAAACGTCTAAAGGGAGACTAGTCAAATAAGCACTCCAGCCTCGGAGTTGACCGTGTGAGGCGTCGTCGCTTCTCAAGGATGAAAGCTTCAACCAAGCAGTTCTCGTCGTTGGTCGTTACTCTGCTGACATGCAGATAAAAGACAAAGTTGCCATCGTGACTGGTGGGGGTAGTGGAATTGGCGAAGCGTTGGCGAAACGCTTTCATGACGAAGGCGCCAGTGGTGTGGTCGTAGTCGACCGGGACGGATCAAATGCGGAACGTGTAGCACAAACAATTGGCGCTACCGCAGTTGAACTAGATGTAACGGACGAAAGTGGAATTGTTGACCTCGTCAACCAGACAGTAAAAGACCATGGAACCCTCGACATTTTTGTCTCCAACGCGGGATACGTAACCCAGGGCGGGGTGGAGGCCGACAACGACGAAATTCAGCGCATGTGGGAAGTCCATGTCATGTCTCACATATATGCAGCTCGAGCTTCGATACCTGTGATGGTGGCAAACGGAGGCGGTTACTTGCTGAACACCGCTTCAGCAGCNGGTCTTCTCACCCAGTTGGGATCGATGCAATATTCGATCACTAAAGCGGCAGCCGTTTCATTAGGAGAGTTCTTGGCCATTACTTATGGAGAGCGAGGCATTCGAGTCTCGATGCTTTGCCCACAAGCCGTAGAAACCAACATTCTTGCCAATAGCCCTGACCGTCTAGACCAAGACAGAGGCACCCCGGGAAGCGCAGCAGGTGACGGTGTCCTCACAGCCNAACAGCTAGCCGACACTGTCATTGAGTGCATGACNGAAGAACGGTTCCTTGTNTTGCCGCACCCTGAAGTCCAGACNTACAGAGAACGAAAAGCTAATGACGTCGACCGCTGGATCAGCGGGATGCAGCGCTTCCAAAGCCAACTTTTCGCTGACGGTGATTTCACGCCAGCAGATTGGCTATTGAGCTAACAATGAGCAGTGTCCCCCTCGAAGATGACTTCGACACAGACATTTCACATCTACAAAAACTTCATCAGCGGGAATACGAAATTCGCTCCTACGTGAAAACGCCCGAAACGATTCTGATTAGGGGAAGAGTAAAAGACACAAAACCGCCTGGCGTCTATTTCGATGATGACCCAAACCCGTTAGAGATTCACAAAATGGTGATCGACTTAANCATCGAGTTCCCCGACTTAGTGATAATCGACGCCAACGTGCGGATGGAAACCCACCCACACGGGCATTGCCCCAGCATCGTTGACCACTACCGGGAATTGATTGGCCTGTCCATAGCCCGCGGCTTCACCCACAAGGTGAGGGAATTATTTGGGGGACCGAAAGGCTGCGCTCACACCACAGCACTTCTCCAAGCAATGGCACCTGTAGCTGTTCAATCCACATGGTCGATGCGGATCTTGTCACCCACTGAACAAATGATTGCACCACCAATATCTGGGGACGCCACCCCGGANGAAATTCGAACCCGGATGGCTTTCAACCTCAACACCTGTCACATATGGTCCGACCCAGGACCGATGTTCGACGCGATCGATCGTGGCGAAGAGGTTGCTCCACCCTTATGGGCAGTGCAGCGAGCCGATGAACTCGGTCAATCTTTAGTTTCTTGGCGAGAACGGATGTCAGGACGGTCGCCTACCAACCCCTCCAACTGAACCAGCTGTTCATCGAGATCGACGAGCCCACGCACGACCGCGGTAACCCGACGGTTGCTCGGTTGTGTCTCCGGCTTAGGTTGGCGCCTCTCGAAGAGGTGCATGAAACCTTTCCCCTTAGTCAAATACGCCGTTGCAAGAAGAAGCGCCGCGTAAATGAAGCCTTCGGACTTCACCAAACCAACCCAGCCGTATTCGACTACCCAATTTCGGTCAATTAGCCATACCGGCAAGAAGATCAGTATGACTGCACCAGGGACTGCCGAAATGAGTCGGGAGCCTCCAAAGGCCATCGCCAGGGCGAACATCTTGATCGAAAGTTCTTCCGGGAAATGGGTGTAGTCATTGAAGTTGGTCGGAATCATCAATAAGCCACCAGCGAGCCCCGCCATGCCTCCACTCAAAGCAACCCCGTAAAGTCTGAGCCGATATACAGGAATGCCGAACGCGCGCGCTGCTTCAGGCTGATCTCGACTGGCAATAAATGCACGTCCGATCGGACCACGCAATAAGCCCTGAACGAAGAACAGAGTTATTGCCACATATGCGGCAACGATGAAGAATTCCCAAATATGTTCATCGTTCTCTGCAATCCCTGTCCAAGAGGGTGCTACGAAAGCGCCGTTTAAGGTCACGGGTAAGTTGCCGTCTATCTGCCTGAGAATGATGGGATAGGCGACGGCTAACGAGAGAGTTAGGAGAGCCAAATAGGCTTTTGGTAGGCGTAGAGAAGGAATAGCAACGACAGCACCAACTAATGTCCCGGCCAAAAGTCCTGCGAGCGGCATCCACAGCACTGGCGCCCCGAAATCGTTTACTGCGTGCAACGCGGCATAGGCACCAACACCGACGAAAGCCCCCTGACCCAATGAAAGAAGACCCAGGTAATGGGTCAGTAGCACCAACCCGCCAAAAGCAAGTGACAAAGCAACCACGTTGGAGAGGTCAGTAACGATCTTGGGGGTTGCCCAAAACGCGACCCTGAGACACACAACGATGAACGCTGCCGACGCAATGATCCAAGCGGCGCGCTTCACCGAAGAAGTCCGCGATCCCAGAGCAGTCATCGTTGTTGCCACGCTTCTGTTCGAGGCATCAGGCCTGAGGGTCTCACAAACAACACGATGATTAATACCAACAAGGCCCAAACCAGGGTCACTTGGCTGTCCACAAAGCTCACATACCCGCCGAGCATCGTCTCAAGGAAAGCAAACAAGTACCCGCCCACGAAGGCAAGAGCTGGGCTGCGTAACCCCCNTAGAGTCGCGGCAGCAAGGCCGAACACCAGCAGGCGACCCATCATGTCAGGTCGAACGTTGATCTCACCAGCTATGAGCCCTCCTGCTAACGCCCCGATCCCAGCCGCCAACGCCCATCCGAGCATGAGAACTCGACTCACCCTGATACCCACCAAGAGTGAACCCGTGCGATTAGACGTGACAGCCCTGAACGCCAGACCAGCCTTTGTTCGTCGTTGCAGTACCGCCAATAGGCCCAACACAGCGATCATGGTTAACGTGATTCCAACGCTGTCATGCCACAGACGTGCACCACCGATATCCCAACGATCTTCAACGGTTTGAGGAAATGGAGACCCCAAAAACATTGTTCGTCCGCCCCATTGTTTGCGAACGAAAGCCCCCAAAAGCAGATACAAGCCCAATGTCGCGCCTACTGCAGCCACGGGGTCGGCACTAATAGGCCGAACAATCACCCGCTCAGTGAAAGCGCCGATCACCATAGAAATAACTATTGCCCCGAGAATTGCTGCCCATACCGGCCACGCCGCGCCTATCAGGTCAGTGTTGGATGAAAATTTCATATACGGGCTGGGACCCGTAGCAAGNACCAAAGCGATATAGGTGGAGAACATCGCGAGCTGACCTTGAGCAAGATTCAAAATGCCGGTCGAACGAAACACCATGGAAATGGCGACAGCCAGAGCCGCGTACGCGGAGCCATTAGCTAGAGAATCAAAAGTTCGTTGTAAGAACAGCGACATACATTACGAAGTTTGTCACTCCGGAACGTCGGAAGCATCAACCAAGCGGTCATACTCAAATCAAGAGTTCATGTCAGGATGTTTTACGTGACCACAAGCCGCTACCTCGCTGACTACGCAATCACCTGCGACAGTGACTTCTCGCTTCTCGCTGACGTCGCAATGGATGTAACAAGCGGACGGATCTCATGGATAGGTAAAGAGACGGACGCGCCACCCCACCCTGGACCGACAACCAAATTAGGGGGTCTAGTGATGCCAGGACTGGTCAACAGTCATGCCCACACCCCTATGACCTTGGTACGTGGCGCGGGTGACGGACTCCCTCTGATGGACTGGTTGACCAAAGTCATGTGGCCTCGCGAAGGCCACATGACACCCGAAGACGCCCTATGGGGAATGAGACTCGGGGCTGCCGAAATGCTCCTAGCGGGAGTAACCAGTACTTGCGAAATGTATCTATTCGAAGAAGCACTCGTCGAAGCAGCACAAGAAGTTGGTATCCGTCTAGCGATGACGCCTGGAATAATCTCAGCCCTCCACGGAGACAGCTTCGGTGCCACAGAGAACCGAATAAGCGACATCGCAGAATTCCACTCGCAGTATCACGACCCTGACTCCCTGATCACCATCGGCTTCGGACCACACTCCGCCTACGACCTTCCATTAGAACTGTGTTCCGAGATCGCCGAGGCAGCGCGTGANCTCAAAGCTCTTCTTCACATTCATGTGTGCGAAACCAAAACCGAAGGANCTGAACTAGAAGCCCAAAATGGAGGTGAATCAACCGTTCAACTATTAGCTAATCATGGAGTCCTAGACGGCCGGGTGCTCGCAGCCCACAGCGTCTGGCTAAATGANTNCGATATCGAAACCTACGCACAAAAAGGGGTCCGGGTAGCACATTGCCCGGTAAGCAACATGAAGCTTGCGTCGGGAACAGCAGCGATTCAGGCAATGCGCGCAAAAGGAATCGACGTTGGCTTAGGCACNGACGGACCNGCATCAAACGATGACCTTGACCTTTGGCAAGAGATAAAAATTGCCCCCTTACTTGCCCGTGTAACGAAGCTGGATGCGTCATCGATGACACCACAAGATGCTTTGACAATGGCCACCGTTGAAGGATCNCGAGCAATAGGCAACGACGACAGCGGAACGCTTCAGATCGGATCGAAAGCCGACTTCATCCGGCTCGACCTCGACGACCCTACATTTGTCCCCGTTACCAACAACGACGAACTNATCGCCCACGTCGCCTGGGCTGGCAGTGGTCGACATGTAACCGATGTATGGGTTGGAGGCGCCCAGGTTGTTACCCAGCGACAACTCGCGAATTTCGACCTTGAACAAGCCCTGCAGCAAGTNCAAAGCCGCGGCCAAAGACTCGCTACAGACTCAGGCACCTGACGCCAGCCACGACAACACACAATAAATTCACCCATGANTACCAGCGCGCGTGCAACGATGGCCCCATGATCGGGATCATCGCTGGCAGCGGTTACTACGAACTTCCAGGCCTACTTCAACGAAAAGACGAACTCTTCACCAACGAATATGGCGAGGCCACCGTCTCGACAGGAATCTGGGACAACGTCGCCGTCGCCTTCGTAGCCCGACACGGGGGCGATCACTCGATACCCCCCAACGCGATTAACTATCGGGCAAATATCAGAGCACTAGCCGACCTCGGAGCCGCATCAGTGTTCGCCGTCAACGTAGTCGGATCGATGGTTCCCGAACGCGGACCAGGATCACTGTT
>PAPO01000014.1 GCA_002708935.1 Acidimicrobiaceae bacterium
AAACATGTTGACGCGCGCTATTGGTGTGCACGCAGAAGTTGAAATCGACGAGTGGGTTCTCGACCCCGTCGCCGGTGACCGTTTCATGTTATGCAGCGACGGCCTTACCAACGAACTTGACGACAGCGAAATAGCGGAACAACTGGCACTCGAACAAGACCCCAGCGCTACCGCCAAAGCGCTGGTTGGTTTAGCAAATGAACGCGGTGGGAGAGACAACTCGACGGTCCTGATAGTCGATGTCCACGTCGAACTAGTCGATTCCGCCAATGGGGAACTTTCCCCAGACGACCGTGAGCCTCAAAGCCCAGTCCTTGAGCAGCCCGATGAACCAAATCTCCCAACAAATGACGTGGAAGAGCCCGATGTTGAACAAGGTCATTCGTCACCTGTAAAGCATCGAAGCTGGCTCTATGATCGCGTCCATATAACGCTCGGGACCGTCATCATCTCTCTGGTGCTATTAGTCACGAGCGTTGCGATGGTTACGACTATCGGCTGGTATGCGCGTTCCGGCTATCACGTCAGCGTTGTCGCTAATCACGTTGTCATCCAAAAGGGTCGGATCGGCGGGCTTCTTTGGTTTGAACCAACACTGCAACAATGGACAGAAATCCAAACCATCCAGCTGACTGATCAAGATCTTCAACGGTTATCTGATGGCGAACAAATGTCTGACCTCGCTGAGGCCCAAGCTTTTGTAGCAAATCTCCGAACTCGGCTAGTCGAAGCTGAGAGCGGTAACTGAGGTGAACAACCAGCGAATAGTTGAACTGACTCTTCTGTTGCTCGCTGCTTTCATCACGCTTGCGACAGTCGCGGTCGCAGCTGTCGCTGAGGGTGCGAATATCGAGTGGGCCGCAATCCCCTATCTTTCTGCCCTGTTGTTGATGTGGGGCATCAGCCATCTGTCGCTCAGAAAATGGGCCCCAACCGCTAATGGTTTGCTCTTCCCAATTACCGCTTTGTTGCAAGGGCTTGGTGTCGCATTTGTTCTCAGAATTGACCCTGACTTGCTGACGCGTCATCTTGTTTGGAGCCTGTTCGCAACTGTTGCCTTTATCGCGGTGTTGATAGGTCTGCGGGACTTGGGTCAGCTACGCAAACTTCAAACACCATTGGGACTCACCGGTTTGGTGTGCATTTCGATTCCTGTACTTCTGAAGATAATTCGCGGCGAAGTTAACTCCTACCCGTCAGTTCAGCTTGGTTCCGTGGCTATCGAGCCAAGTCATATGGGAACTCTATGCTTGGTCATTTTTTTTGCAGGTTGGCTGGCAAGCTACCGTTCACGCAACACAGCCGAATATTTGGGTGAAGCTGATCGGCTCGATGGCGATCCATCTCGCTTCATCCCCCTTATTGGTGCCTGGTTGCTTATCTCAGTGGTAGTTATCTTCCAAAGCAACTTGAGTGCTGCGTTTGTCTTGGTAGCCATATTTCTTTCAATGTGGTGGGTAGCGGTCGGGCGTCCAATCGATTTGGCATTCTTTGTTGCCGCGGTGGTCGGGTCGGTTCTTCTGGCCATTGACAATGTCCCCGAGTTTCAGGACCGTTTTGATGCGTGGACCGACCCTTGGTCCAATTCTCAGTTCGGCGAAGCCATCAGTCGCTCGTCATTCGCTCTTGCTGGGGGTGGCTTAACAGGGACTGGGCCCGGTGAAGGTTCTGCTGATTGGGTTTCTGGGGCGACAGATCAATTCGCGTTTGTCCCAATCGCTGAAGAGCTCGGGTTCATGGGTGGTGCGGCAGTGCTGTCAAGCTACTTATTGCTCGCTGGCGTCGGCTTGCGTGTGGCGACCGCTGCTCGCAAAGAATTTGAAAGTCTTCTAGCTATCGGGATCGCAATTTTCTTCGGCAGTCAGGCCTGGGCTGCCATTGCTGTGCCGCTTCGATTTCTTCCACCGAACGACCTTTCGTTGCCTTTCGTTACTTCTAACGGACCAGCTTTATTTACCTGCAGCATTGCGTTAGCTCTTCTGCTGAGGATCTCTGAAACTGTTCCCGTCATCCCTGACCGAACTCAAATTCTTCCTCGTATTGCCTTTAAATCTCAAGGCGCACCATGACGCGTCGCTTAGTTCACGTGGGCATAGCTTTCCTTGCCATATACGGCCTTTTATTTTTCCGGCTTGAGATGATCCAAGTCGTTGACGCAAAAAACCTCAGAGAACATCCACAGAACACCCGCCAGATTACGCTTGATTTCGATGCTCCAAGAGGTGTGATACGGACTGCTGACGGTGAAATAATTGCTCAAACCGTTGCCGTAAGTGGTGCACGTAACCGCTTACGCCAATATCCCTATGGCTCGTTGTACTCCCATGTTGTCGGCTTTATCTCGGCACAACACGGGGGAACCGGGATAGAGAGAAGCCATAACAATTTTTTAGCCGGTAACGATTTGTCGGTTCGTATACAGGACAACCGTGATCTGTTTGTCGACCAGGCCCGGACGGGACAGCTTCAGCTATCCATCAGACACGACGTGCAATTGGTTACACGAGCCGCCATGGCAGGCCATCTCGGCGCGGCGGTCGTTCTAGAACCAACGACCGGTTCCGTTTGGGGAATGTGGAGCGCTCCGAACTTTGATCCGAACCATCTGTCATCTCATGACCTGCAAGCAGCAGCAACCGACTTCAATGCATTGGATTCCGACCGTGGGCAGCCTTTAACTAACCGGGTTGAGTCGCGCAGTGTTGAGATCGGTTCACTTTTCACGATCGTCACCGCTGCTGCAGCTATCGAAAGCAACCTTCACGATCTTTCAGTTTCTGAAACCACTTCATTTCCCGCGAGCCAAAATTCCCCGGCTATTACCAATCGGGACGGCAGTGCATGCGGCGGGACGATCAAATCTTTGATGGTCAACGCTTGTAGGTCTGGATGGGCAGCTATAGGTCAGGAGATCGGACGCGCACCGATGCAAGATATTTCGGATCGCTTTGGGCTAGTTGGAGGGGACCCCTTACGAACAAACAATGCTCTGCGCGGGTATCTCAAGCCAACAGAGCTGAGTCTTTCCGCAGCCCACGCGGCAGTCGGCACAGCTATGGAACTCACGCCGCTTCAGGTGGCACACCTTTTCGCGACCATCGCCAACAATGGGAGCCGCATCCAACCCCGATTAGTTGAACAGGTCCGCGCTCATGATGGGTCCGTTATTCAGAATTTCGAGCCGAATGTGCTGAACCAGTCCATCTCGAAAGAGACCGCCGCACAGCTACTTGAATTACTGTCAGAAAACGTTAAGACCGGAACCGCGCAAGATCTCGCGCTCAACGCCGCTCCGGTTGCAGGCATGTCAGCTTCAAGATTTTCTGGAAGCAATCATCGTTGGATGGTCGCATTAGCACCGGTGACACGTCCAGAGGTCGTTGTTGCGGTACTTCTGGAGGGTGATGGCTCTGACGATCAAGACACCGCCGAGGCCACTGTTGCAGCAATTACCAGAAGAATCACCGAGGCTGTTCTACGCCTCTCGAGCTCTAACCTAAGGGGTTCCTAGTGGTACCCCCAGAAACACCAATGTCCGAGAACGACCGACCTATTTTCAGCGGAAGATACGAGCTATATCGGCGCATCGCGCGTGGCGGTATGGCCGAAGTCTTTTTAGGCAGAGACAAACTTCTAGACCGGCCTGTAGCTGTGAAGGTCCTGTTCCCCGAATACGCGACGGACCCTTCTTTCGTCGAACGGTTTCGCAGAGAAGCACAAGCCGCTGCGAACCTGAATCAACCAAATGTGGTCGGTGTTTACGACTGGGGTCAAGAAGCAGGCACTTACTACATCGTCATGGAGTACGTCGAAGGCAGAAGCCTGGCCGAAATCATCAGAGCCGAAGGTCCTCTCCACCCAGACCGTGCTGCTGATATAGCTATCGATATAGCAGCGGCATTGGCCTTCGCCCACCGCAACGGAGTTGTTCATCGTGACGTGAAACCAGGCAACGTTTTGGTCACCACCGGTGGTCAAGTCAAAGTTACTGACTTCGGTATCGCTCGAGCGTTAACAGGAAACACATCAGACAATTTGACCCAAACCGGTTCAGTAATGGGCACAGCTACCTATCTCTCTCCTGAGCAGGCACAAGGACAGCCCGCTGATCCCAGAAGTGACGTCTACTCACTATCGGTAGTCCTATACGAAATGCTTACCGCTGGTCCTCCTTTTACCGGCGATACACCGGTGTCCATTGCCTATAAACACGTTCAGGAAGCACCAAACCCTCCATCACAATTCAATGCCGATATTCCCCCTCCGTTAGAAGCAATCTGTCTTCTTGGGTTAACGAAGGACCCTGACGACCGCTACGCATCTGCAGATGACTTACGTGGTGACTTACGACGCTTCCGGACAGGTCAACAAGTTCTCGCTACCAAACACGGCAGTCATGTCTCCGCGACGACCGTGCAAACACGCGTCACTCCGTCGCCTGGTACTCGTCCCGCCCCACAAACACCAGTCCAATCATCAGATGGAGCTCAACAACCACCATCGCAAAAACAAGCCGATCCGGACCAGTCACCCCCCGACAAGACAAGAGTTTGGGCCACATTGTTGGTTGTCCTGTTAATCGTGGTCGCAGGTTTGGTCTACCTGCTGGTCAATGGTTTTAACCCGGGAGGCAACGACAACGACCCTCAAGTAGCCGGCCAAACAGACAACAGACTGCGAGTCCCGCCAGTTGTCGGCCTCGACTGGCAAGAAGCAGAAAACGAACTCCGAGATAACGGATTCGAACACATAACTATCGAATTTCAGGAACGTCAAGACATACCCGCTAACCAAATCTTTCAACAAGACCCTCGCGCCGGTTTGCTGCTCGCGGAACCCAATGACCCCGACAACCCAATACGGTTGTTCGCCTCAAAAGGGCTCACCGTTGTCCGAATCCCGGCAGTACAGCGAATGGACTTTCTCGAAGCAGAGGAAATTCTTCTCGCTGCAGGATTTACGGTCGAGCGAATTGAACAACAAAGCGATGATTTCGCACGGAATGTCGTCATTGATCAAAGCGTTCCCAGCACAGAGGAACGTCCTCAGGGAACTGTCATCACGTTGACGGTTTCGGTAGGACGAGGAGAGGTCCAAGTCCCTTCGGTAGAGGGGCTATCCATTTCTGATGCTCGTGTCGTTCTGGCTCGTGAGGGGTTGCTCGAAGAGGTGGTGATGGAAAATTCTTTGGCATTTCCGGTTAACACTGTGATTCGTTCCGAACCAGGTTTCGGCCGTTCTGCCGAACGCGAGAGCGTGGTGCGTTTAGTGGTTTCCCTCGGTCCGGCAACGGGCCAAGTACCTTCACTTGAGATCCTTGGCACCACAGATGCTGCACAGGTCGAAATTGCTCTCAAGAACCTCGGTTACGAAGTCAAGCGTGTCGAACAAAACTTGGGTGTCGGAGACCCGTTGATTGGACAGGTGTTGAGCATCGATCCTTCTCCGGGCACAGACCTTTTGTTGGGTTCCGAAGTAATCCTCGTTGTTGGCGTCGGCGAAGCAAGTCCTGGCACCGGTTCCAAACCCGGGAACAGTTTCGTGACGGTAGAACCGAACGAATAAACCTGCCTCGTACCACAAGCATCTGGCGTTAAATCATCTCCATGATCAGTGGTGGCCGTAGTTTCTCCCTCTATCCTCGTTCGTCATGGCCAGGCCGAAGAAGACAAGCCGTTTAACTCCCAAGGGCACACGTCCCGAAGGAGTTGTTTCTGAAGAGACGCTCTCGGGCGATCTCCCTCCAAGTCCAGCATGGTTCGGTTGGTTGATTCTGGCCTTTTTATTGGTTGGTGTTGCAGTCATCTTTTCGAACTACATGAGTTGGCTACCTGGCAGCCCATCTAGTTCTTGGATTCTCGGCGGTCTCGGCTTCGTTCTCATCGGGATCTTGACTGCCACGAAATGGCGATAACTCAGCCGAACCAAACCGTTAAATTACAGCTATGTGGTTTCTCCCCAGCATGTGGATAACTTGTGGAACCACTGCGTCTGCTTAATCGTTGTCGTGGTCGCGGATTAGCTCCATCTCCTCCATGCAGCACTTTGGGGCCTGAGGTTCACTGTTGGGTGATCGAGTCATCCGAACTTCCGTACCGCATAACGTGCACAAATAGGTCAAACGAACCTTTCTTAGTTCACCCGCCGGCGGCGGAGCCGGCACTGGTCGGGAGAACCCGAGCATAAGTTTCAAGCCGATCCTGTACACGACGTATATGAACAGCAGCGAACCGATGAGAGGAACAACTAAATCCACGAGTTCTACCGTAGCGCTCACTCCGATTCGTGCCACTGCGTATCGTTGGGTGTACGACATGTACGAGGAATCACAACTCAGCCGGCTCGCGCCGGTTTCAAGAAAGGGTCCCCTTGCCTCACACGACGTTCAACCAGATCGACGGTTACACCGGTTGTCGTGCCCGGCATGAGAGTAACTGGCTACGCGGATTAGGTTTCGAATTGTGGGACAGCCCATGAGGCCTTCAGGTACCGAACCTGGTGACTTTGTCGAATTTGACTATGACCTAGTCGAAGCCGAACGTCGACAACACATCCGCGACGTACTCACTCATGTTCGCCCGACGTTGGAAAAAGAGACCGGAGTCGAGTTGGAAATTACAAATGACGGGAACGATCTTGCCCTGAGCGCCGACGGCGAAATCCGGTTCAGAGCTGCACTAGCTCCTGATGGTCGGGTGGTGATTACAGACCTGAAGTCGAGCAATCGTCTTTGAGGTGGGACGTCGGCCGTCGACCTACCCCAATAGGGTCACCGCGGGTGTCTTGTCTCCAAGTTCAGGTCGTGCTGAGTTTCTGGCGTCATCAAGTGAAGCAACCGGTGCAATGTCTTCGTGGGTCAGATCATCGAATTCAAAAAGCTGTAGTTCTTCAACCTCCAGAATCCGGCCGCTCTTTGCGCGTTGACGACGAACACGATTGCGTTTATGGGCTTTAGGAACGACTTCGCCAGGGGTGACGGTCCACAGCCGTGGTGTCCCATCCCTTTCGTCAAATACCGTCCAGTCTTGGGGCACCCGAAGATTTTGAACATGGTGCTGACAAAGCGACATCGTCTGGCCGGCATCAGCATGGAGGTCAGTTACCCATACCGATAAGGATGAGTTGTTGTAGGAAAGCCCAGCTACAGCTGGGGCTCCACAGGTTCCGCGGGAACAGGACACCACAGCTATGGAACGTAGTCTCAGTCTTTACTGCCGTAGTGGATACCAAACCCTGGAATTCGCGAAATTAGCTAATCGGGGTAAAAATTTGGTTACGACCGCAACATTGACATCATCTTTTCGAATCGAAAATGCTTATCGGCCGGAAGGTAGCTAAGGTTCAGACGAAATGATGTGGCAGCAGCAAACTGTCAGTTCTAACGCAACATACGAAAGGGGCACCCCGTGGTTGGTGGCGCACTGAAGTCAGCAAGCATGGACGACTTAGATCTGAGAATGTCAGAGAAGGTTCGTCCGTTGTACGAGGCTGTGAAAATCTTTATTCGGGAGGAAGTCGATCCAATTACCGAGGAGTATCACCGCCTCGGAGAAAATCGCGCCGAACGATGGGGCTATGGCGAAGGACAACTGGAACTTCTTGATGGAGCTAAAGAAAAAGCTCGCGCCCAAGGATTGTGGAACTTCTTTCTTCCTGATGCCGAAACAGGCGAAGGGTTAACCAACCTTGACTATGCCTATATCGCGAATGAACTCGGGAAGAACCGTCTTGCTTCTGAATGTTTGAACTGCTCAGCCCCAGACACTGGGAATATGGAGGTGTTAGAGCGAACCGGCACAACAGAGCAAAAAGCTGAGTGGCTTGAGCCGCTGCTTAACGGCCAGATCCGTTCGGCCTACTGCATGACGGAACCGAGAATTATGAGTTCTGACGCAAAGCAGATTGAAACTGAAGCGGTCCTGGACGGTGATGAATGGGTCATCAACGGCGAGAAGTTCTATATCTCTGGGGCTGGGGATCCCCGGTGCAAGATAATGATCACGATGGTTCGCACGAACCCAGACGCCGACACTTACAAACAGCAGTCTCAGATTCTTGTACCTCTCGACACTGAAGGCGTCAATATTGTCGGCCCCATGCACGTTTTCGGTAACGACGATGCACCACATGGTCATATGCACATCAAGCTCGAAGACGTACGGGTGCCCCGTGACAACGTCTTGTTAGGCGAGGGTCGCGGCTTCGAAATCAGCCAACTTCGTCTCGGCCCTGGCCGCATCCACCACTGCATGCGATCTATTGGCTCTGCAGAAAAAGCGATCGAGATGATGGTTGATCGAGGTACTGCCCGGGAAGGTTTCGGGAAAAAACTTGTCAACCTCGGTAAGAACATGGAAGTGATTTCTCGGGCCCGTATCGAGGTAGAAGCTATGCGTTTGATGGTACTGAGAGCAGCGCAGGCTATGGATACTCTCGGCAACGCTGAGGCCCGTGTTTGGGTGAGCGCCGTAAAGGCAATGGTCCCCGAGAAGTGCTGTGACATCATTAACGAGGCGATCCAAATGCATGGCGCAGCCGGTGTTTCTCAGTGGTTCCCGCTTACTGACATGTGGCACGCACAAAGAACTCTTCGACTTGCAGATGGCCCCGACGAAGTGCATCACCATGTAGTGGCTCGCGCCGAGGTCCGCAATCGTGAGGCCGAGGTTTCCTCTGGCGAAGCATCCGTCCACACCCTTGGTGGTCCTGTCTAGGCCAACAAGCATCAAATCCTTTGATCTCGCTAAGGGATCACTGGATTTGGGTTAGGGCCCATTCTCTGAGTTCTATTTTTCGTATTTTCCCTGATGGGGTTGCCGGCATTTCGTCGATGAAGATGACGTGTCGAGGGATCTTGAAACTCGCGATTTTGCCTTGGCATCTTTCGAGTAACTCGTCTGCTGTTACGTCATTTGATCTCACAACGAATGCCACTGGCACTTCAACCAGTCGTTCATCTGGGTATCCGACAACAGCTATCTCCTCGACACCGTCAACTTCGAGGAGGTACCCCTCGACTTCGGCGGGTGACACGTTTTCGCCACCTACTTTCAACATGTCTTTGTGGCGGCCGATGAACACGACATGGCCATCTGCCCGCAATAATGCAACGTCACCAGTGTCTAGCCATCCGTCATCATCAAGGACTTCGGCCGTTGCTTCTGGTTTGTCCCAATAGCCGCTCGTAACGGTGTAACCCTTTACGTACAAGGCACCTGTTTCGTTGGCTGGCAAAATCTCTCCAGTGTCAAGGTCACGTACCTGGAATTCGATTCCATACATGGGATACCCGGACGCTTCGGTTCGCTGTTCCAAAGAGTCGGTTACGTGACTTGAAGCAATAAACGCCCAGGTTTCGCTCATCCCGAAGCCGCTAGTGGTGGGGCAGAAAACATTTTGGGCTTGGCGCGCTATAGGAATGGTGGATTCCATTCCGGCTGGAAGCGTTCCTACACGCAGCGAGGAGACATCTCGTTCAGCTTGTTGTTGAGAGCGAATAAGGTCAGCCCAGTGACTATCAAACCCGTGTAACACCGTCCCCCGTTCGGCCTCCACTGCATCTAACACTTCATCGGGGTCAAACACATCAAACAAGACCTGACTGCCTCCGCTTAAGCAAACCATCATTGCGACTTCGCTAAATCCATAGGCATGAAATAGCGGCAGGTAGCTCATGTGGACATCGTTCCGGTTATGTCCAAGCAGCATTGCTCTTTCATAGGTGTTCCGGATTGGTTTATGGCAGTGGACCACTCCCTTGGGATGCCCGGTGGTCCCTGATGTGTATGCGAGCATCATTCGATCTTGAACGTCGACTTGGGAAGATCGCGCTTCCAACTCTTCTGCTGTGACGCTTTCACCTTGTTCGAGCATGGTTTCCCAATTGACGCTGTCCGAAAGTTGTTCTCCAAGCATCACAATGGTTTGGAGATAGCCACCTTCATCCAGTTGTTGACCGGCTTCAACCAACATTTGGCCGTAGTTAATTGGCCCCGACTGGTCGAGGGCTATCAGGAACTTGCTCTGGGATTGCACAACGGTATATGCGACATCATCTGTTCGGTATCGGGTGTTCAACGGGACAATGCATCCACCCACTCGAGGAATTGCGTACATGAGATGCAACCATTCCGGGCGATTGGTCATCCAGACAGCGACGTGATCCCCGCGTTTCACGCCTATAGAAATAAGACCTTTCGCCACTTTGTCCACATCGGATGCGAACTCACCATGTGTCCAACGGTTTCCTTTAAAAACGAGTGCGAGGTCGTCTTTCCATAGACGTGCGGCTCGTTTCGGGACATCTCCCATTAGTAACCAGTCATTACTCATACCCTGCAACTTTAGAGGCGATCCAACTGCATTGGCCGAGCGACTGGATTTCGGCTCAAATAGGGGACGACAGAGAGGTAACGACGTGGAATTCGATTTGATGACAGGTTCATCTACCTGGGCCACTGCGGGAGATTTAGCTCGCCGTGTTGAAGACCAGGGATTTTCAGGGATGCTCTATACCGAAACGGGCCAAGTGCCGTGGATGCAAATTGCTGCAGCGGCGATGGCTGCACCATCGTTGACATTCACAACTGGTATCGCAGTTGCTTTCCCGAGAAGCCCAATGGTGTCGGCACAGGTCGCGTGGGAGTTGGCTGGAGAAACTAATGGCAAGTTCCGATTGGGCTTAGGGAGTCAAGTTAAGGGTCATGTTGTTCGACGATATTCGGCCGATTTTGATCGTCCAGCTCGTCGTTTGCTTGATTACGTATTGGCGGTCAAAGCCTGCCTGCGGGCTTTCCGTGGCGAGGAAAAGTTAAGCCACGAGGGCGAATTTTATAATCTCTCTCTTTTGCCAGATGCGTGGAAACCCCGATCCCACAACTTCGGCGATATCAAGATCGATATCTCCTCTGTGGGGCCCTTAATGAACGGTGTTGCGGGCCAAGTCGCCGATGGGGTGCATGTCCACCCGATGCACTCAATGCATTACATCCAAAACCGGTTGCTCCCCGAAGTCACCCAGGGCGCCGAGATAGCTGGCCGCGACCCGTCTGAGATCGACTTAATTGTCCCTGTGTTTGCCGTTGCTGGTGACAGTCCTGAGGAGCGGGCACCATGGGTGCACCGGGCAAAAACCCAAATAGCTTTTTATGGAACTACTCCGAATTATGCGTTTCAGTTCGAGGACTTGGGCTTCGATGGGATTACAAAAGCGTTAGGGGACAAAATGAAGGCCGGTGATCTGCAGGGCATGGCGGACACGATCTCTGACGAAATGCTGGACCACTTCGCGTTGGTATCACCGTGGGATGAAATGGCCGATCGTTTAAAGGACCGGTATGCAAGCACCGCGTCTCGGGTGGTGATGTATCTGACGGAGGAACACATGCGCAAAGATCCTGAGTCAATAGACAAATGGGGCGAAGTTGCCCGGGCAACGAGGAGTTGAACGATGAGCGGACGAGTTGCACTCGTGACCGGTGGCGGTAGCGGAATTGGCAGAGAAATTTGTGTCGGTTTGGCAGCCGCCGGACGACAAGTGGCAGTCGCAGACTTAAATCTTGACGGAGCTCTTGAGACAGCCTCAATGATTTCTCAAACGGATGGTCACGCCGTCGCTGTGCACATGGACGTTTCAGATACTGATGCTGTCCAAGCCGGCGTCTTTCAGACAGTTGACGAACTGGGGTCTGTCGAAGTTCTAGTGAATTGCGCCGGTTGGGACGAGCTAATGCCGTTTTTGTCGACCGATGAATCATTTTGGGATCGGGTGATTGAAATCAATTACAAAGGCGTTTTGCGAACCGTTCACGCGTGTCTCCCAGCAATGGTTGAAGCTGGTTGGGGACGCATCGTCAATATCGCTTCAGACGCTGGGCGAGTTGGTTCATCATTCGAAGCGGTGTATTCAGGTGCCAAAGGTGGGATTATCGCCTTCACCAAAACGATTGCTCGTGAGGCCGCGAGAAGTGGAGTGACGGCAAATGTTGTGTGTCCAGGTCCTACTGACACGCCACTCCTTGATGGGATCGTCGCCGCGAGTGACGATGGCGACAAAATTATTGGGGCTATGGCTAGGGCCGTTCCGATGAAGCGGGTCGGCACTCCGACAGAGGTCGCGTCTGCTGTTGTTTATTTTGGCTCTGACGAGGCCGCTTTCGTGACCGGTCAAACGTTGTCAGTATCTGGTGGTTTGACCATGAGTTGAGCGGGTTTTGTGTGTCTTTACCTGTTCGGAATTATGTTCTGCGGCACCTATTCGCAGTAGAAATAGAGAATCGAAACGTATTCACCTGGCCGCCGTCGCAATAGTTGGACAGTTACATCCGCCGCGTTCGTTGCCAATTTCGTGAACTTCGGGGTTTTGTTTTCCTTCGGTATTTTCCTCACACCTATTGCAGAGACTTTCGAGACATCAACAGGCCCAGTTGCGCCAATCTTCTCAACTGCAGTCTGTTTTTATTATTTAGCTGGTGCCATAGGTGGAAAGATCAGTGACACCGTTGGTGTCCGACCTGTCGTGGCTACTGGGACAGTATTTATGACCCTCGGCCTCATCGTGAGCAGCCAATCCTCAGAGTTGTGGCATTTGTACTTGGGTTATGCGCCGCTGGTCGGAAGCGCTGTCGGCTGCTGTTACCCGTCGATGATTGGGACTGTCGGCCGTTGGTTTAAGCACCGGCAGGCTTCTGCTATCAGTCTGGTCTTGGCAGGTGTAGGGATGGGAACCTTTATTGGCCCAATCGTTTCACGAATTTTGATAGATGCGTGGGGATGGCGATCAACGCTCGGGGTTTATGCCATTTTCAGCGGAGTATTGCTGACTGTCTGCACATTTGCTGCAGTTGATTCACCAAAAGTCCGACGAGACGACGATCTCGGGTTACGAAAGATTTTGAGGTCGAAGCGGTTCTTGGTCCTCTATGGGGCATTGGCGCTAGGGGGATCCGGTTTTTATGCCCCTTTAGCTTTTTACAACGACCATGCAGTTAGCGAGGGGGTCAGTGGTTCGGCTGCGGCTACTCTCGTCGGAGTCATTGGGGCCTCCTCAGTAGTCGCTCGACTGGTGATCAGCGCATTGAATGACCGATTTGTCCCAATGCACCAATACCGTTTCGGGCAACTGCTTCTAGTGGCTTGTCTTCTGGTGTGGTTCCTTGCAGGAGATTCGTACATTCTCTTCCTGGTAAGTGCACTGCTGCACGGTGTCAGTTGGGCGGTTTGGTTTACCGCTGCTCCCAATGTTCTCGCCACATGGTTTGGTGTGGCTGATCTGGGTGGCTCCATCGGTACCTTCTACACAGCTCTTGGGTTCGGTGCACTCGCGGGACCCGCCATCCTCGGGTTTGTCATTGACAGCTCTGGTTATGAAGTAGCAATAGCAATAGTCATCTGTAGTTCTGTGATCGCATGGCTGTTCTGTTTCATCCCCGACCGGCTCAAGGAATAGGGAATCAGTTAATGCGGCGTCGACAAATGTCGCGAACTAAACACTCCAAAGCTCGCAAACACTTATCGTTGCTTTTCTGAAGTTGATGTGGTTGCGAAACCGGTTTCAGTAAGTTAGAGAGACGTCGGCATTAGAGCTCAGCTCTATGACCCCGGGCGGACCGCTCCAGTTGAGTTCTAAGCCACCAACAAGCACATCCGCGGCGTTGTCAGGTGTGACCCCAAGCACAGCCTGCGAGCCAGTCGAACAGTAAATCGCTTCTGCGCCCTCCATCAACGCTTCAATCATCTGCTTGCAGAAGCCGGGTTCTTGGGAAACACGCTCATCTAGTCCGCCAATGAATTCGTTTTGGAGAAGTTTCACCGCGTGGGATGCAAAGAAAATATTCAGACTGTGACCATCTGTTATCGCCTGAACCGCGCAGGCCAGAGCGACAGCGCACTTCCGCGGGTCCACGTCGGGATCAGTCGAAATTTGAACGAAATACCGTTTGCTCATTTTGGCCCACTTTCACATCGGACGGTGAAAACAAATCTACGGCAATCCCCTTGCCGATTCGCTTTTGTTACCCGCCTTGGAAAATGTCAAGGAAGTGGACTTCAGAGCTGTGTGACACCGGTTCATAATCAGCATCAGTAAAAATTTCGCCATCGATCGCCACTGACGACGCTTCNTTNAAATGCTCTCCNATACCGGGAAACATTTCCTCGAGCGCGACGACTAAACGACGAACGGTCGTAGCTTCAACCTCAACCTGAGCCAGTCCTCCTGTTAGGTCGCGGAGACCAGCTGAGAAATGAACTTGGGCCATCGGAGTTATTAGTCGCGTTGTTCGTTTAACGCTTCAAGAACTTTGACCGGTGACATTGGAAGATCGGTCATTCGCACATCGAGCGCGTCGTTGATCGCATTACCCACTGCTGCCATCGGAGGAACAATCCCTACTTCGCCTACACCCCTCACACCGTACGGGTGTGCTGGGTTGGGGACTTCAACGATGGCGCAATCGATCATCGGCAAATCCGAAGCTACGGGTATGCGGTAATCAAGGAAACTTGGGTTTTCCATCACGCCGTCGCTGTCATGGATATATTCCTCGTTCAAAGCCCATCCAATTCCTTGGACCACGCCGCCTTGCATTTGCCCTTCGACATAATCAGGGCTTATCGCTCGTCCAGCATCTTGCGCTGTCAGGTAGCGGACAACTCTGGTCACTCCGGTTTCTGGGTCAACCTCTACATCACAGAGTTGAGTTGAGAAACCAGCGCCAACTCCACGTGAGTTCAAAGAAGCGTTGGCAGATATGGGTCCTCCTGTTCGGCCAGATTTTGCTGCCAGGTCCTTCAGGGAAAGCGGGGGTTGGGCACCTTCAGCGTGTTGGGCCTGCCCATCAACCCATTCCACTTGGTCAAGCTCAACGTCCCATGTTTTCGCTGCTCGGGCGCGGAGGTCTTCGATAATCAGTCGACAGGCATCAACTACGGCGGCGCCGGTTGCCAATGTCACGCGGCTACCACCGGTGACATCGTTGAAGCCAACTGTTTCGGTGTCAGCGACTACAGCCTTTATCGATTCGTACGGAATGCCCAGCTCTTCAGCGGCCATCAAAGCCATCGATTGGCGGCTTCCCCCAATGTCGGGGGATCCCGTCACTACGGTCGCCGTTCCATTTTCGTTGATGTGGACCGTCGCACTCGACATCATGCCTGCGTTAAACCAGAATCCTGCTGCAATCCCGCGACCTTGGTTAGGTCCAAGGTCTGCGGTGTAGTTGGGGTGATCTTTGATCGCTTCTAAGGTTTCAACAAAGCCGATCCGAGGGAACTTAGGTCCGTAGGACGCTTGGGTACCNTCGACGGCTGCGTTTGCTAACCGAATGTCGATTGGGTCCATCCCTATGTCGCGGGCCAGTTCATCAAGCACTGATTCCACTGCGAAAGCTGCCATTGGTGCNCCCGGTGCTCGGTATGCGGCGACTCTCGGCTTATTGCACACAACGTCATAGCCTTCGACNACNAAATTCGGGATGTCGTANCAAGCGATAGCTGTCATGCCCGCGGCACCNACTGGGGANCCTGCGTACGCGCCTGCTTCGTAGGCCATCCATACTTCCGCNGCNGTTATCTTGCCGTCCTTNGCGACTCCCATTTTGACTTTGATCCGGGTTCCTGATGTTGGTCCGGTTGCTCGGAAGACCTCATCACGGTCCATTACCAATTTGACGGGCCGGCCAGCTCTTTGAGACAGGCGGACTGCAAGCGGTTCGAGGTAAATAACGGTTTTACCGCCAAACCCACCACCGATTTCGGCGGCTGTGACTTTCAGCATTCCCGGTGATATTCCCAACACTGACGCTGAATAGGCTCTCATTTGGAAATGCCCCTGAGATGAGCACCATATGTGGGCTCTCCCGTCACTGTTCGCGTCAGCGACCGCGGCGTGAGGCTCTATATATCCCTGGTGAACTGGTTTGGTGGTGAATTCTCGCTCGACAACCACATCGGCTTCGCCGAACCCTTGGTCAAGGTCACCGCGTTCGTGAAGGATTTTGCTGGCGACGTTTGACGCTTCTTCGGGTGCAGGGTCGACGCCCTTGGTAATCATTCCTTCATGGAGCAACGGAGCGCCGTCGGCCATGGCTTCATCCACTGTCAGCACGTGAGACAAAATTTCGTACGTGACCTCGACTGCTTCGGCGGCAGCTTCGGCTTGTTCGCGGGTGGTGGCCGCTACTGCAGCAACTACATGTCCTTCGTATAGGACTTTCTCCCTGGCGATGGTGTTGTTGGCGACGTCAATTTCGCTTGGATGAGCGCCGTTCGCTGCGAGGTCAGGGAAGTCGCCGCCTGTGATGACTGCCTTCACCCCNANCATCGCTTCCGCAGCAGTGGTGTCNATAGAAANTATCCGGGCGTGCGCGTGGGGTGATCGCACNACCTTGCCNAACAGCATCCCCGGCAACATCAGGTCCGCNCCGAATTGCGCTTTCCCTGTGACTTTTTCTAANCCATCAGGTCGGATTGGTCGGGTACCAACCCATTTGTATCCAGGNTTTTCTTCAGTTATNGCCATTACTGATCCCTCATCTCTCGAGCTGCTTCTTGGACAGCACGAATAATTTTGTCATATCCGGTNCACCGGCACAGGTTGCCGGCTAACGCATANCGAATTTCTGTTTCNGTTGGATCTGGGTTTTTGTCTAGCAAAGCTTTTGCCGATATCAGAAACCCTGGTGTGCAGATGCCGCATTGCAGAGCAGCTCCCTCTAGGAAGCATTGTTGGAGGGGATGCAGCTCACCGGAGTCGGCAAGCCCTTCAACCGTGAGAATCGTTGATCCGTCAACTTCTGGCGCGAATACAAGACAAGCACACGTGACTTTGTCATCGACCATGACTGAACAAGCTCCACAATCTCCTGTACCGCAACCTTCTTTGGCTCCAGTTAGACCAACTTCGTCTCTGAGAGCGTTAAGCAGTGAGGTGCTGTCCTCGGTCAAGAATTCTGTTTCGTCACCGTTGACAACGGTAGTTATGTGAGTTCGTGCCATTAGTTCGTTCCGTTTCTCTGCTGGGCTCTTTCAATTGCTATAAGCACCGCTCGTTTCGCCAACACTCCTGCTACCTGCCTCCGGTAAGCGACGGTGCCACGTTTGTCATCAATCGGGTCACATGCTTCACTCGCTGCGTCCGCTACAGCAGAGAGGGTTTCGTCATCGGCGGTGTTGCCAACCAACGCGGCTTCTGCNTCGGGGACTCTAACGACTGTCGGGGCTACCGCTGCTAAAGCTAGGGCTGCGTGTTCGATGCTTCCGTCTTCTGCGAGTGTGATCCGTGCTCCAGCTCCTACGACAGCGATGTCCATTTCGGTTCGTGGGATCATCCGCAGATAAGCATCACCAGTCCGTGCTGGGATTCTGTCAATTTCAAACTCGACAATGAATTCATCTGCGTCGAGTGACGTTTGACCTGGCCCGGTCACAACTTCGGCTACATCAAGGACCCGAGTTCCGTTTGGGCCAGCAACTACGGCTCGAGCTCCATTCACGACCATTGCCGGCACGGAGTCAGCTGCGGGTGAACCATTGCATAGGTTGCCTCCCAAACTGGATCTATTTTGTATCTGGTCAGAGCCGATTAAGCCTGCGGCCTCAGTTAGGCCTGGAAACTCTTCGCTGAAGGCTGGGTCATCGGTGAGGTTAGCCGTTGGCGTCGCGGCCCCTACCGTCCATTTGTCTTCGTCGTTAGCGACTGATACGAGTTCTTCTATCTTCTTTAGATCGACNAGNACTTCAGGTGCTGGACGTCCGGCCCGGATTTGGGGGACAACGTCTGTTGCCCCTGCAAACACCTGCGCCGACGGTGAGCTTGACAGCAACGACGTTGCTTCCTCAACCGAAGATGGTGCTACGTATTTCACTTATTCCCCTTAGTTAGGCGGTNATTNAATATCCGCCATCGTCGTGCAGTGCATCGAAAAGTAGTCGCTCATTGCNGCATTGTCCTCTTCAACGAGCTTCCAGATAGTTTAGGGCCATGCAGGCCTCTGATAACCAACCGGAACCCCTCAGTTCTTACAACTTGTTTACTGCTGATCCGGTGCTCTCTGAAGCGGTTCGCCGCGAGGGAGGAGACTTGGATGTTTTGGAGAGTTTCGGCGACCGGGTCGGGAATGAGGAAACACGGGAATGGGGACGTTTAGCGAATAAGAACGTTCCGATTCTTCACACGCATGATGCTTCTGGCAACAGAATCGATGAGATCGAATACCATCCCGCNTATCACTCGCTTCTGAATCTTGCCGTCGAAAGCGGGATTCATTGCATGCGCTATGAAAAGCCTGCGGGTGACGGGGCATATGTGACGCGCAACGCCCTCATGGGCTTAATAACTCAGATCGAAATGGGNCATGGTTGCCCTACCTCAATGACCTCCGGTGCTCTTATGGCGTTGCGGCATCAACCTGAACTGGCTGAAATCTGGGAACCGCTGACGATCAGCAGAAGTTATGACCAGCAGCTCAAAGCTCCAACGACGAAGTCGGGGGTGCTTTTGGGTATGGGTATGACAGAAAGACAAGGCGGTTCTGACGTTAGGGCAAACACAAGTACCGCAACGCCTGCGGCTGGGGGTGGTCCGGGAAGTGAGTACCGGCTTGAGGGCCATAAATGGTTCACCTCAGCGCCTATGTGTGATGCCTTTTTGGTTTTGGCTTATGCAGCTAAAGGGATGTCTTGTTTCTTAGTCCCCCGAGTGTTGCCTGACGGGACCCGAAATTCGCTTCGTTTTATGCGCCTGAAAGACAAGCTGGGAAATCGGTCCAACGCATCAGCTGAATTGGAATTCGACAGCACGGCGGCCTGGATGGTGGGTGAGGAAGGGCGTGGTATTCCAACAATTATCGACATGGTGCATGCCACCCGGTTAGATGTCGCGAATTGGGGTGTTTCTTTGATGCGTCAAGCTGTGAGCCAAGCGAGTTGGCATGTGGCTAACCGCGAAGCGTTCGGCGCAACTTTGATTGATAAGCCATTGATGCAAAACGTATTGGCCGACTTGGAAATTGAAGTTGAAGCCGCAACGCTGATGATCACCCGGCTTTCAGGCGCGCATGAACGCATGGAAGTCGATGAGAGGGAACAAGCTTTTGCTCGATTAGCGACGCCCGTTGCTAAGTATTGGTTAACCAAACAATCAAACCCTGTTGTCAGAGAGGCATTGGAGTGTGTTGGCGGCAATGGGTATGTAGAAGATTCGATGATGCCTCGTTTGTATCGTGAGGCACCTTTGAACGCCATTTGGGAGGGTGCTGGAAACGTTATCGCTCTGGATATCGGGAGAGCNGCATCTAGGAACCCCGAGAGTGTCGAAATTTTTCTTGATGAGTTAGAACAGTCTCGGGGTCGAGATGCAGGCATTGATGAACATCTGGATGCTCTGCGAGCCGAGTTCGCTAACCCGCTATCTGAAGCAGAGGCACGTCGACTCGTAGAAAAGCTTGCGGTCACTTGGGCTGCGACTTTGATGGTTGAGTATGGCCACCCTTCGGTCAGTGAGGCCTACTTGATGTCACGTGTGGGCGGCGACCACGGGTCACTATTTGGCACCCTCCCGACATCTTGTGATCTTGAGGAGATTTCGAGACGGGCAGTCCCAGCTTAAGAGCGTCTTTGATGTTTAGCCTGTAAATGCGGGCCCGTCGCCGCGGTCGACTGTAGTGAACTCTTCAACTTTCTTACGAGACAGCTTTGTGAGTTGTTTCTTGGGTTTTCCTATCGTCAGAAGGGCCGCCACAGCAATATCGGGTTCGAGGCCAAGNAACTCTTGCGCTTTCGATTCCTGGGCAGCGATGAGCGTGGTCAGAGTTCCGCCAAATCCTTCGTTGCGAGCACCAAGCAGGATGTTCCATGCCATTGGATATATCGAGCCTCCACTGATAATGCCGACTCGGTCAAGGTCTTTGTCCAGAGACGCCACAACATTCAGATCAACGGCGATGACCAGCACGGTAGGTGTGCGTGAAAGATCTTCAAACATGGGGATCACAGCAGGAATGGATTCGTCGTTCCAGACTTTGTCAACGTCAATGCCTGTTGGTTGAACACTTTGCCAAGGGTTTTCTCCGCTTCGTCGTTGTTCGCCGTACACCCTCAACTGCGGAAGGCATAGCCGACCGAGAGTTGTCTTCGTGGCGGGGTCTTTTACAACAATTACTCGTCCGCCTTGTCGGTTNCCTCCACTGGGGGCAAAGCGGGCGTTGTCGAGAATCCGATAAAGGGTCTCGTCTGGCATTTCGTCGTCAGTGAAATCTCGTGCGGCGAATGTGGTTCGCATAGCGTCATACAGTTCCATGGGTTCATCCTTCCACGACAGGCATTGTGCGTGTCGTTCTATTGCTTCAAGTGGCCGCGTCAAAGAACTTTGTGAACCCGTATTTGGGGTATGGCCCAACTACAAGTTGTTCAAGCACACCCACACCTTCAGAAGCGCCGTCATGGACTCGCACAACTTCTTGTATATGAATGTTTTCGGGTGCAAGTGGGTCGATTTGGTTGAGATCCCAGGATTCTCCAAAGNTCGCTAATTCGCCTTTCCACTGTCCATGGCCCCATTCGGGGTGGCCGTATCCCATTCCCTTCATGAGAATTGAACGTATTGGTTGGATCTCTATTGCAATTGGATCCCCATCAGGGAGTTGTGCGGTTAATTGACCACCCGACACTCGACGTGTTCCGGCTAACCATCTGAAGTTGTGGCTTACCGAAGCGAAACGCTTGATATCTGGATCTTCGATGCCTGGTATCTGGTCGGCTTGTGAGTAAGCGGGCAGTTGGAAACCGTCCCAATGCCAGATTTCACCGTGGTCTCCTTCAAAAACACCTATGTGGGTGACGTGACTTGGCCAGTGGAGGGGGGCCCAGAAAAATTTGAGACCTTTGGGGGGTTGCGGTGCTCCTGGAGGTGCCGGGTCTCCCACTGGTCGAATACCCCAAGANCGGTCTTTGGTTCCGTATGTCTGGGTTGGGTCAACGGTGATGGTTTCGCCGGGAAGACGGAGTTCGCCGCGCCAAAATCCGAACTGGTTCATCCGAGTGGCAATCATCCAGCGGCCTATCTGTTCCGGCGTCAGTGTTTGATGATCTTCAGCAAAGTGTGCGCTGCGAGGAATCCATTCAAGGTCAGCTCCGATTCCGGTCTCATTGTCCTCGAGAACAACGCGGATATTCCCCATTGGTTCTTGGATTTCGATCCGAAAGGGCCCGGTGCTCATATCAATTGGGTCTTGTGGGGCTCGTCGTGAGCCATGAAAAGAGTGTTGTTGGTCGCCCCATGCAACCGTTAACGCACAGTCTTGTATGTGGAGGTTTGGGTAGCGGGCGGAACTCACTCCGAAGTACAAGCTGCCGTCTGCGGTGTANCCGTTAAAGAAAGATCGGTCGTATGCGTTTCGATCACCTGTTGCTGGGATCGNNATCGGGTGTGATGTTTGGTGGATATAAAAATCGTCAAATGAACTGAGCAACTTTTCCCCAATCGCTGCGGTCAACAACTGATCGTGTGTCCCCAACATAGGCCCGACTGTAGGTCGGACGGCATTTGGAATAGGACCGATATCCCTTAGCGGCACCTATTGAGATGTTGTTAGCAAAAGTCATGACGCTAAAAAGCTAACTATGTTCTTGGGGGAAAGTTCTTCCGTTTCGGTTGGAAACGGCATTGGGGACGGTCTGGGGATTGTGATGTCTGGCGTTTTGGATGGGATTCGGGTTTTGGATTTCGGGCGGTTTATTGCCGGGCCGTTCGCTGCGACGATTTTGGGAGATCTTGGTGCTGATGTAATCCGGATTGAAAGGATCGATGGCGGGGAGGATCGTTGGACGACACCAGTGACTCCCGACGGTCAAGGCGCTTTGTTTTTGCAGGTGGGTCGCAATAAAAAAAGTGTGACGCTAAATCCGATGAAACCAGAAGGGCGAGAGATAATGAACGCCCTTGTAGCAACCGCCGACGTGGTGGTCGCCAATCTTCCTCCTGAAACTCGAAGGCAGATGGGTCTTGACTATGAGTCGCTGAAATCACTCAAGGAAGACATCATCGTGTCAACGGTNACTTGTTTCGGGTCAGGCGGACCTTTTAGCGACAGGGTCGGTTTCGACGGCTTGGCTCAAGCTATGTCTGGTGCGATGCATATGACGGGCCCTGAGGGACAACCGACACGCAATTCCACGCCGTACGTAGATTTTTGTACTGGGTCTTTGTTGGCNATGGCNACTCTTGCCGCGTTACGGCACCGTGACCTCACTGGAGAAGGCCAGGAGTTGGAGGGAGCGCTGCTCAAAACTGCGATGACCATCGCGAATGCGACACTTATAGAGCAGGACCAGCTTCAGATAAACCGTGAGGCTTCCCATAACCAAGGGCAGACGGCCGCTCCTTCGGACACTTTTGTGACTAGCGACGGCTTAGTTCTAGTTTCGGTCATCGGTAACTATCAGTTCGCTCGTTGGGCGAAGCTGGTTGGTAGACCTGAGCTGGCCGACGATCCAAGGTTCCAAAATGATGAAGGGCGGGGGAACCACCGAAATGAGATCTGTGGAGTGATGTCGGATTGGTGCGCNGCCAAGACAACCGANGAGATTCTTTCTGCTCTCGCTGANNTGAAGATCCCGGGTGCCCCNGTGCTGAAGCCTCAACAGACCCTGGATCATCCTCATGTAAACGCGTTGGGCTTTTTGGAGCGACTGGGATATCCGACAGCTGCGAAAGATGTTCCGATAAGCCAATTCCCGGTTGCTATGACGGGCAGTCCGGGTGTGATTCGTCATCGGGCTCCTGAGTTGGGTGAACATACCAACGAAGTGCTGACAGAGTTGGGTTTCAACTCGTCGGAAATCGATGACTTGCGTTCCGATCGAATTATTTGAGGTTCCAAAATGGATTTTGTTGATGTAGCTAAAACCACGTTTGCAGCTCGAGAGTTCACTGATGAACCCGTCCCTGATGACGTGTTGTATCGAATTTTCGACACCGCTCGCTTTGCACCTAACGGAGGAAACCGTCAGGGTTGGAAAGTGATAGCTGTTCGTGATCGCGAAACCAAAAAAGCTCTCGGCGAGTTGTGCTGGGGGCCGATGCGAGTGGCGGCTGCACAAACTCGAGCGGGAGAGGTTTATTGGCAATCAGTGACTCCTTCGTCGATNGACGTTGCTGANGCAGCATCNGANGAA
The DNA here is from genome assembly GCA_002708935.1 of Acidimicrobiaceae bacterium. Taxonomy (GTDB): domain Bacteria; phylum Actinomycetota; class Acidimicrobiia; order Acidimicrobiales; family Poriferisodalaceae; genus MedAcidi-G3. Next base: position 23,173 of record PAPO01000014.1, read on the forward strand.
TCNCTGCCAATTGCGATACCGATGTTTGANCATCTCGAGGATGTCCCGGTTGTTTGCATTGTTGCTGTGGATCTGAAAGTTGTTGCTTCGATGGACCAGTTCTTAGATCGCGTCGGAGTGGTTAGTGGGGCTTCGATTTATCCGATGGCCTGGAGTGCATTGATGGCAGCTCGCAACGAAGGGTTCGGTGGGACATTAACTACGTTGCTCGCGGCTCAAGAACCAGCTGTGCAGGAATTATTGGGCCTTGAATCACATGAAGCCGTTTCGGCCATGTTGACGATTGGTCGTCCGCCTAAACAATTGACGAAACTTTCAAGAAAGCCTGTCGAAGAGTTCGTCTTCGTCGACCACGCGCATGGAAAGCCACTGTCCCCCTGAGATTTTTCGCTGCCCGATATACGGACCCGCGTCCTGGGTCGGCTTCGAGTTGATGAATCGTTAACCGGCGGTCTTATCCGCCAACGGTTGTTTCAATGAGTCGGCTGTCCACGATTGACGCGTTCCGCTTTGGAAGGTGGTTGACCCGGTAATCGTCATAGTCGGTGAACATAGAAAGCATTCTTGAACGACTCAGGTAGTGATATATCAGCGCTTCATCCCAAAGTTCGTCAGAGGGGCCGATCAGGGTAGCNACNGGAAAGGCNCGCCAAGTNATTTCAACGCCGGCCCGTTCTGCATATAAATCTGTTACTCCGTTTCGGTATTCCTCATACCCCTGCGCCCCAGACATGTTGTCAACTCCGCTGTTTGGTTTCGTGGTGCCAGCTAGACGCACCAGATTCAGCATGTCGGTTGGTTGTTCTGCGTCACGGTTGTTAATTTCGTTGACTCGTGGGTCTTTGAATAATCCGGGTTGTTCGATAATTGCGTCGGCCGGCAGTGGCGCGTCGATATGCAGTGGGTANCCCTCTGGTTTTTCGTTGACGCATTCAATTAATCGGCTATTGACGAGTGCCCCAGACCGATATTTCAAAAGTTCTTGGTATTGAGAGTCGGTGATCATTTCGATAAAAGACCGTCGCGATCGATACTGAGGGATCAATAGGTAGTCCCAGTCTTCGCCTGTGGAAGCGAAGAAACAGGAATTGACGTCGTTGAGATAGAGGGGAGAGTGTCCGGTCTCGAGGCGGTTCGCGATGGGTGGTACTCCTGCGATGTAGTGGCCGAAGTAGCAGTCACGGCCGCTGATCGCTCCGAGTCCTAGGTCAGGGTCAGCTACGTCACGAAACTTGAGCAGGTTGATCATGGCGATTGGTTCGTCGGGATCCCGGTCACGCATTGATTCAATGGTTTGATCTGTTAATTCGACGTAGTCCATCGTCAGTTTCTCTCGTGNGGTTCTTGATCTGTTTTCTTTAGATCGGTTCAAGGTTCATTTTTATGAACACATTTGGTTGGTCATAAAGTAGCGGCTGAATCCGCATCCCGAATTTTCTGNAAAGACTGTTGCTACTGGTCATCTTTTTGGGTCCGACACAAGATGTTGAAGCTGCGGCTTCTTCACTTGGGGCAAGTGCTGGTGCCTTACGAGCTGCTGTAGATGGCAGTCGCTAATACGACCAGTTATCGGATGATGTCACTCGTTTGTTGCGGCGGTTCTGGTTCAGTGTCACTGCTAGCTGTTGCAGTTCCGCCCTGAGTGGGTGAATCTTCCATGTCGTTTGTTTGGGCAGAACTCGGTTGAACAAACCAATACAAAAGCACCAGAATCCCGACGCCGGTTAATGAAATCCACAACCAATGTCCACTTCGTCCCACGTCATGGAGACGACGGACCGCTAATGCAAGGCTGGGGAGGATATAGGCAATCCCATAAATGATTTCCGGCCCGACTTGGTCGCTGGAGAGGTCAAAAATTGCCGCAAAGATGCCGCCAAGAACGACGTACACAACAGCGTGGACAAGAGCCGTCCACCAATAAGCAGATCGCGACGATCGTCCCCGAAAATCTCGGTAACGCCGCCAGGTTTCCATGTAACAATTCAAAGCTTGCATCTCGAACCTCAAGAATCAGTTAATTAGACCTTAGATCAGCGAATCAGGGAAGTTAAACGACTCATGTTCCTCGATTCTCTCGGTGTACCCATCTGCGTGGCGGCGACAGCACTCTGAAGGTCTGACCTGCCCTAGGCTCCTGGAGTAATCGTCAGCAGGATTTCATAATGATTCTGATGTCGCCTAGGCGACAAGACATCATCGTTATAAACCTGACGTTAAAGAGGGTGGAGTATGGCAGTTCGTATCGAGAAGTCAGGTCCGGTCTGGACCGTTATTCATTCTCGCGCTGAAGCCCGCAACGCAATGGATAGCGACAGTGCTGAGGCGCTTTACAGTGCGTTTCTTGAATTCGAAAATGATGATGCAGCCAGCGTTGCGGTTTTTTGGGGCGAAGGCGGTGCATTTTGTGCAGGTTGGGATCTCAAACAAGCCGCATCCTTAGAGGAACCAAACCCTCTGTCTGATTTAGCGATTCCTCTTGATGGCGGCGATCATGGAAACGGAAGTGACATTCCAATGGGCGCAATGGGACCAAGTCGTCTTGAGCTAAACAAACCGGTGATCGCAGCGGTTGCTGGCCCAGCGGTTGCGGGCGGAATGGAATTAGCTCTCTGGTGTGATTTTCGAGTTATGGAAGAATCCGCCTACCTGGGTGTGTACTGCCGACGATGGGGAATCCCACTAATCGACGGAGGAACCGTGCGGCTACCTCGCCTCGTCGGTGAAGGAAGAGCTTTGGAGCTGATATTGACTGGACGTCAAGTCATGGCCGACGAGTGTGAGCGTCTCGGTTTATGCGAATACGTGGTACCCGAAGGGCAATCCCGAGAGAAGGCTGAGGAGTTGGCTCACCAAATCGCGGCATTCCCGCAGCTGTGTGCAAGAGCTGATCGGAGATCGGTGCGCAAACAACACGGTTTACCGATCAGGGACGCGCTCGCGCAAGAGTGGCATAACAGCCGATCTGTCCTCGAAGCAGAGGGAATAACGGGCGCGAGTCGTTTCTCTTCAGGTGAGGGACGCCACGGAAAATTCGACGGATCGTGAGACCCCCCCCTCAAGCCACAATCACGGTCGACAAATGAGTTGTCTATGACTGACGAACCGGGTCGCGTAGAGCGAATTGACGCCATAACTTTTGCAACCGTTGAGATGGCAGAGTCGGTCGCGTTCTACGAAGCATTGGGCTTCACTATCGCATTCGGAGACACTGCAGCTTCTTTCGTTACGTTGCAATCGGGAATTTGTTTTGTGAATCTCTGGCTAGTCGAAGCAGAAGTTTTCCCCTCGAGTTGGTGGGGTCGAACAATTTTTCATGTCGATGATGTCGACGACATGTATCAACGGGCTGTATCAGCCGGGCTTTCACCCGAAGATGAGCCTAAAGATGCGCCCTGGGGGGAACGATTCTTTCCTATCCAGGACCCTTCCGGACATGACTTGAGTTTTGCGAAGAAGCTCGCAAGTTAGAAGACCGGAGCAACACGTGGCTAACGAAAAATCAACCAACTCCGAACCTTCCGAAGATCCGCGCTACGCAGGGTTTCCGCCTGGTTTCTTTGACAGGGTTGACCCATCATCGGACCACAACTTCTATTCAGAGCCGAGAATTGTTACTCACATTGATACCGATGCGATTGCCGCAGTCGGAGCCCTCTATGAGGAACTCAAACTCGGAGGGAGAATCCTGGACGTTATGAGTTCTTGGGTAAGTCATTTCGTTGACACCCCAGATGACTTGGTTGCGCTCGGGATGAACGCGATCGAGCTGGAAGAAAACCGGCAAGCAACTTCTTGGGTTCAACATGATTTGAACCTGAACCCCCAACTTCCTTTCGAGGATGCCAGCTTCGACAGCGTCGTCTGCTGTGTGTCCATCGATTACTTGGTTCGCCCTCTCGAGGTGTTCGATGAAGTCCATCGATGTTTGAAGGACGGCGGGGTTTTTGTAAACAGTTTTTCTAACCGGTGCTTCCCTACAAAAGCTATACGGGGCTGGGGCCAGACCGACGATCGCGGTCATGTTTCGATTGTCGGTGAGTACTACCGACTCACCGGACCTTGGAGAGATGTTCAAGCTGAGCTTCGAACTTCAGCTGCTGCTTCAGGGGATCCGCTATTCGCAGTCTGGGGTTTCAAAGAATGACGGCTGTTGGTGAGGGAACCCAATAGATAACTTCTAGCTGATGTTGTCGAACAGCTAATCGTCGCGCGCAGCTATCGTTGGCCAAATCGGAACGGGGGCGACTTTGACCGGAGAAGAAGCGAAGGAACTTGTACGGCACATCATGGAGGACGGCTTCAACAAGCAAGATTTGTCCGTCGTCGAGGCTTCGTTCACGAAGGATTATGTGCGTTACGGCTATGGCGGGCCATCCGCTAATTCTCTTGCCGAACACATCGAATCGCTCAAGGCGTATCACTCCTCATTAACAAATGCCCGATTCGAAATTCAGCAAATGGTCAGTGATGGGTCGTCGGTTGCGGTGAGATACATATTGAGAGGCACCCATACAGGGACGTTCATGGGAGTAGCCGCTTCAGGTAACGAAGTTGAACGCCATGCGGTCGCGATTTTCACCATCGTCGGGGGGAAAGTCACCGAAGGTCACATAGTGAGCGATAGTGGCGGTCTTTTGGGCCAGCTCACGAAATAACTGGTGATTTACCCGAGCAGTAACTCTTCAATTTGTGCAGTTTGGTGTTCTGCTTCTCGAGGATCAATCGCCCACATAGGCGGTTTCACACACACCGAGCTGGCATGTTGTGCGATGTTCTGAATTTCTTCACCCACCTCATCTGGGGTTCCGCAAACCGCAAATGTTTTGGCTGCTTCTAAAGGAACCATGTCGAGACAGTGTTCTAAAGGCAGTGATCTTCGTGCTTCGACCAAGGTGTCGAAAAGCGTCCCAAATCCATGAGCATCGAAATAGGAGCGGTAGCTAGGTATTGACGCATAAAACGCGACGTTGCCGCGAGCTCGTCGAGCAGCAACTGCTGGGTCTGAGTCAATGGAAGCTGTCAACCAAAGTTGTATTTGTAGGTCGTTTGGGTTTCGTCCAGCGTTGGCCGCGCCGCGGCGAAGTGCTGGCAGTGCTCGCTCTTCTAACCACCATCGGGACCATATTGAATGTCCTATGAAGCCGTCTGCGCATTCGCCCGCTAGCTCACACAATTTTTCGCGTAGCGATGCAATCCAAATTGGGACAGGCCTTGCGTTGGGCTCGAAATTGGGGTGGAGACCCTCGAATGACAGTTGGTAATGCTCTCCGTCAAAGTCCGGGATTGATGAAGCATTGTTGACCGCTGCTTCGAAAACCATGCGAAGAATTTCGATTACTTCTCGAGTTCGGCCGATCGGAGGTCGAAAATCTTCACCGAAATAATTTTCTGTCCAGGTTTGTGGCGCGGTGCCTAACCCGAGGGTGAATCGTCCATTACTTATTTGGTCAAGTTCAAGGGCGGCACAGGCTGTTTCGAATGGTGAACGGACAAANGCCATCGCTATCCCAGTTTCGAGTTNCAGCGANGTGGTGGAGGCAGCTGCCACTGCCAAACTTGCCCATGGNGGTCCGTATACCTGGTTGCCAATGACTCCCNNATACCCGCGTTGTTCTAATTCTTTACTTCGAGACGCGATGGTGGCGGCATCNCCTCGGCCGATCGGGGCCCAGCAATTCAACACGAATTGGATTCTTTACTCACGAAACGGTCTTAGATCCGGTNCAGGGTTANCGNCCAGTGGAATTCATCGACGTCCGCGAATCANCCGGCCGGGACGAGCTCCTGTGAATTCATCATNTTGTCGCACGATTTCACCGGCAACAAGGGTCGCCTTATANCCGCTGGCCTCCTGNAACAGGCGAGGCGCTCCGGTCGGAAGGTCATACGCCATTTCGGGAGCAGAAATTGACAGATTGTCGTAGTCAATGACGTTGATGTCAGCGCGCTTTCCGACTTCAAGGGTGCCTCGGTCACCGAGNAGACCATAAATCTCGGCTGTGTCATGNGTCATTAACTTCACGGCATCTTCGATTTTCATCTTGGGGCCGTTGGTTCGGTCTCGAGTCCAATGGCTCAGCATGAAAGTGGACGTAGATGCGTCGCAAATTAGGCGACAATGCGCTCCGCCATCAGANAGACTCCAGAACGCTCCGTGATGGTTGAGGCGTTCATATGTTGGGTCAAGGGTGTGTTCTGCGAAGTCGGCGAGGGGAAAGAAAATTAATCCTCTTCCATCATTGGCTAAGAGAACGTCGTACGCGTACTCGTATGGATCCCGGTTTTCTTTTTCGGCGCGAGCTGCGATGGAGTCTTCAGGNTTGGGNTCATAATCGGGGTTGCCCAGTAACGGATACATCTTGTGAAAGCCATGTGCCACNTCGTGGTTGAANCGCCCGGTNTATCCAGTGGTNTCACTGAGGATTTGTTGTTTTANTGACTCTTTGGAGAGNTCCTNGACAAGTTCGGAACGTTCACATGNTGCAGTCAGNTCCAAATATGTCGGGTGCATCTTGAACGGATGGAGTGATGTTTCAAGTCCGAACAACAGTCCTGCTGGGCGTCCAGCCACCTGCGCTATCACTTTGCCATCACCTTCAACCGGNGCTGANGANAGTTCAAGAAGGTCACGCCATTGTTGTGGGTGGTTGTCTGATTGGTTGAGCGCGTANGTGACGGTTAGNCCGTACTCGCTGGCNAGTTCACGCATCCAATCGATGTCGGAACCGAAGTTACCTTCGAGTCCTCCGAGTCCAATGTCTGAGGCAACTTCTACAACCCCTCCCCCAGCTTCGGCAACAGCTTTCCCCATTGCGATGAGCTCGTCAGCGCCTGCGAAGGTGCCGGGGACCGGTTCACCATCGAGAGCTCGATGCAGCATCGTGCGGGAGGAGGTAAATCCAAGGGCTCCGGCTTCGATCCCCTCTTGGACAATTTTTGCCATCTCTCGTAAATCGTCTGGTGTTGGTTCTTCGTTTCGAGCGCCTCTTTCTCCCATGACATATGCCCGCACCGAGCCNTGTGGTACTTGCGTNGCTATGTCCATGACCCTNGGCATTTCNTCGAGGGCATCTAAATATTCTGGGAAGGTCTCCCAATTCCAGTCNATGCCTTCGGANAGNGCTGCACCGGGNATGTCTTCGACNCCTTCCATGAGTTGGATTAGCCAGTCNTGNCTATCTGATCGNGCAGGTGCGAACCCGACNCCACAGTTNCCAAACACGGTNGTAGTTACTCCNTGGAAAGANGANGGGCTCATGTCNGGATCCCANGTGGCTTGCCCGTCATAGTGGGTGTGNACATCAACGAANCCNGGCGTCACTAGATGNNNAGACGCNTCTATTTCTATTTGGCCTTGGCCAATGTCGTTCCCCACAGCAGAAATGAGGCCNTTGTCGATAGCAATGTCAACNTGTNGGNTNGCNNCTCCNGTGCCGTCTACGACCTTGCCAGACCTAATTACGATGTCGTGCATTGAGTTCCCCTCTCACTCGTTTTCAATTNTATTCAATACAGNCGAACAGTTCTCGGCGATGNGTTTCNAACAAGAGATCTAGGATTGNGGAGTGGCTGTCCTGGACGTTTCTCTGATCGAGACCTTTCAGCGAGATGGGTTCGTGGTNGTTGAAGATTTCTTTGANTTCCATGAACTNGATCTTTTTGGANCAATNGTNGATCGNGCAGTNAGNAATCGGGTCGGCTCGGATTCAAGATCGGTTGACGANAAGTCTTTNTATGAACAGAGCTTCCAACAATGCATGAATCTTTGGGAAGACAACGCTGACCTCAAGAAGTTCACTTTTGATCAGAAGCTNGGNGAGNCAGCNNGTTTGTTANTGGGAGCCGAANCGTTACGTATTTGGCATGANCAAGCGCTTTATAAGGAACCCGGGGGCCGTGAAACTGACCCTCATCAGGATTGGCCGCTTTGGCCAATGGAACCAGCCCGACAAATAACTGCATGGATCCCGTTCGACGGGTCAACAATGAAGAGTGGGGCGGTGGGTTATTCGCCCGGTTCTCATCGTCTGGGTTTGGCCAAGTTCTCTGACATCACTCGCGAGTTACGTGAAGAGCCGTATCCGTATTTCGATCATTCCGAAATGGCGGATCTCTCTTGGGTGGAAGCGCCGCGCGGGTCAGTGGTGTTTCATCATTCTTTGACCGTTCACCAAGCGAAAACCAACACGACCAATGCGACCCGGCGGGTTTACTGCATCATCTATTTCGAGGACGGCTGCAGACGTTCGCGTCCTCACCGACATCAAAGCTTGGACCGGCAAGGGATCGAAGACGGCCAACGAATTAAAGGACCGGTAACCCCTGTGGCTTGGCCTCGACCATCTAATGACCTGCCTGAATCACCTTCGGGAATGGGTAACCCCCCTCAAACAGGGTTTCGTTACTGACTTCTTTTTATTTTCGACCCAATGTGTAAGCAGCTATGGAAAACTCTTGCCTTGCACACAATCCGATAGGGGAAGTTATGTCTTATATGGTCTTCACAATAGGGGACGGTGACCAAAGTAAATCCGCTGAAATTTTGGCCGCAGTATCTCCGCTCATGAAATCAGCCGGTGCGAGCTACGTTCGCGGATCGGTTACGTTGACCGGAGATCTAAGCGGTAAAGGTGTAGTCAGTTCTATCTGGGACAACATCGACACTTATTTTGAGGCTCGTGCAGGGTGGATGACGAACCCAGATGTAGTGGCCGCGCTAACTGCCGCTGGCGTCACCCCAATAATGACCAATGTTGGTGAGATAATTGATGAGCGGGGGGAGTGTGACGGCGACTACACAGTTGCGGTCGCCCAAACAGCCACTGATCATTCTCCGGAAGCCACACAACGAGTTATGGACGCGGCAGCATCTTTGGTGGGCAATGGAGTTAATGGAATCCGAGCAGTTCGTGGCGTAGCGGCCGGTCAAGCCACAGGAACCTACCTCGGTATCTTCTATGTTGATTCACTTGACGCTTACCTCACTGGAATCAAGGGACTATACGCAGACCCCGAATTCCAGGCCGCAGCAGTGGCGAATGGGTTGACCGTCGTTGATCGCTCCTTCAGTCGTAAGACTGGCTAAATATCAGGCCCAATGAATTACAAAAAGTGGAAGGGTCGGGGTGCACTCTAAACGCCCTGACCCTTCCAGAACTCACCTGTGTTTTCCACTGCATGAGAAGGCCACCCGTAATTCAAGAGCAGGGGCCTCGTCTCTAGGGTTTAGAAGTGGGTAGGCCCATCACCTTCCATAACTGGGCACTGCTACCAGGAAAATGCTCTATTTGCTGCCCGTTGCGATCACTGTCGCTGAACCGTGCACACATCGCAGTCAAGCGATGCCCCTTTCCTAGGACCCTCTTCCTCTTTATTTGGAGTAGGGACATTGAGTAAACCTATGATCGAAGTCCGACAAACTAAGGAATCGTCCATGTACCTTGAACTTTCCGCAGACGAACTCTTGACAACTACTCGTGCTGTCAGGAAACGGCTCGACTTGAACCGCCCGGTGGATCGGTCGTTGTTGATCGAATGCGCTGACATTGCGTTTCAGTCGCCAACTGGGTCTAACGCGCAAGGGTGGCATTTTCTGTTTGTTGAAGATCCGGAAAAGAAGCGACGATTAGCTGATCTTTATGGTCAAGGGTTCGACCCTTACGTGAACGGTCCACCCCGCGAATACGCGCCCGGAGACATCCGAGCCGAACGCGCTGAGTTTGTGAGAGGTTCCGCCAAACATCTGAGAGAAGTGTTCCATGAAGTTCCAGTGTTGTTAGTTCCGTTGATGTTGGGGCGACCCGAAGGTGTCGACGCGTTCGGTCAAGCGTCGATGTGGGGTTCGATAATTCCGGCTGTTTGGAGTTTCATGCTCGCCGCGCGTGAGCGCGGGCTTGGCAGCGCCTGGACCACCCTCCATCTTCCCTTTGAGGAAGAAGCGGCTGAGGTTTTGGGTGTCGACTACAACGAATGGACCCAGGTTGGTTTGTTTCCAGTTGCTCACACGATCGGCACCGACTTTAAGAAAGCTCCACGTCTTAACACCGCTGAACTTGTGAGTTTCGACACTTTCGGGAGCCAGTGATAGCCGACAAGCTGTGGTTCGTATGTTGATTCGAATCTGGAGGGGGTTTTACACGTGAGGGATCTTGAATTGCTGACTGGCATTGTCAGCCGTGACGGAGAGGAAATTTATTGGGAATTGGTTCGCGATGCTGAAGAGGGGATCTCTGACGAACGACCGGTTGTCGTTTTGTCTCATGGGGCCGGCGGTTCACACGCCGTTTGGTATCAGCAGATTCCGGAGATCGGAGAAAGATATCGCGTAGTGACCTGGGACAGCCGTGGTTTCGGTAACTCCACGAACAACACCGCCCAGTTGGCCCCCGAAAAAGCTGCGCACGACCTGGCAGCGGTACTGGACGAACTCGAAATCTCCGACGCCCATCTAATAGGCCAATCCATGGGGGGTTGGCACGTCTCCGCGTTTCTCACTCTATTTAGCAACCGAGTCCGATCCGTGACCTACGCCGACACAGTAGGAGCTCTTTGGACCGACGATCTCCGCAGGGCATATCAAGAATTCCGTGCATCTGGTGGGCTACAAGGGACCCGCGAGCTTCCGCTGGTTGGCGGGCACTTAGCCCTGTGGGCGGGAGCTGCCGATCGAGACACCGCCCACGCGTTTTTGTATCAGGCATTGGGTTCGTTTCATTCGCCACCCCTTGATCGTCTTGCTGAAGTGCTCGAATTCACCATTCATCACTCAGACTTCGATGACTTGAATATTCCGGTTCTTTTTATTGCCGGCGAATACGATCAAATCTTTCCTGCGTCGATGCTGCGTGATTCTGCGAATCACATTCGTGGGGCTCAGTTCGTTGAAATCCCCGACGCCGGACACAGCCCCTATTTTGAGCAACCTGCAGCTTGGAACCTTGCGCTGCTTGAATTTCTCGCTCCTATCAACTGAGATTTCGCCCTTCAGCCACGCGCAGATTCCAATCCATCGTGACCGGCCGCCCACAACTGCAGCGAGACAGCTACTGGTTTATGGCGGTGGCTGAAAGTTGGTGGGCAACAAGCCGTGAGTAAAGCCCATCTTGACCAATCAAGGTGTCATGGTCTCCGGTTTGAACCACTTCCCCGGCATCCATCACAACAATCTGTGAAGCGTTACGAACTGTGGACAGCCGGTGGGCGATGATGAGGGTCGTTCGACCCTGCATTAGTTGTTGTAGGGCGTTGTGCACAAAAGCTTCGTTGACCGCGTCGAGATGTGAAGTGGCCTCATCGAGGACCAAAACTGGGGCGTCTTTCAGAAATGCTCGAGCGATGGCGACACGTTGCCGCTGGCCGCCCGACAGACGGACTCCGCGTTCGCCAACCATGGTTTGTAACCCGTCAGGCAAGTTGGCGACGAACTCGGTGAGCGACGCTTGTTCGATCGCGGTTTGAACGTCGGTTTCCGTAGCGTCGGGCCTCGCCATAAGAATGTTATGGGCCAAAGTGTCATTGAACAGATACGTTTCTTGACTCACCATGGCGACGTGGGCTCGAAGATCATCTAGATCAAGATCACGAAGATGCTGGCCAAATAGCAGAATATTTCCTTCGTCAGCATCCCAGAACCGCAAGATAAGTTGTGCTGCTGTCGTTTTTCCAGCTCCCGAAGGTCCGACAATTGCAACCGTGGAGCCGGTCTCTATTTCGAACGAGACACCGGCTAAGGCGCTTGTCTCTGTACCCGGATAACTAAATGCAACCTTGTTGAAGGTGACTGCATTCTTAGCAGTGGCCCAGTCAATCAATGCCGGAGAAGACGCGGATTGAACCGTTACGGGTTCGTTGTGAACATGGTGCAACCTTCGTGATGCACCGAGTGTGTCTGCTAGTTGCCGGCCTACGTGAGCGATTTCTGAGACAGGTAAGAAGCATGCGAGCGCGAGAAGTGTAAGCAGGGGGAGGGTGGTGGGAGTGAGGTTGCCTCCAGATACCAACCCTGCTCCAGTTACAACTACGGCGAGGCCTCCCAGGCCAGTGGCTATTTCCAGCAAGGCCGTCTGACGAGACAGATCACTGTAGAAGGGCAAACGGGCGTCAATATGCCGTTGTACTCGCTGCAGAAAAGCTTCCGATCTTCTGTCTCCTTGCTGGAATGCCACCACTTCGCCCAGACCTTGCACCGTGTCGACGACAAATGCGTTTAGATCTCCGAGAGCTTCTCTGTCTTCTGAGCCGAGGGTGTCCAAGCGCTTTCGTAGCAAGAACGGACTCACAACAACAACCGCCAAAAACGGGACCAGCGCTATGGCCATTTGCCATCCCAGCACAATCAAAGTGATGAGAACAGTGGACGGCACTAGCAGTGCCACAAATGCTGGCGCGACAGTATGAGCAAAGAAATACTCAACCATTTCAACGTCATGAGTTGCCATGGCAACCATGTCCCCGGTGCGTCGCCGAACTAAATATGCAGGAGCAAGTTGATCCAATTTTGAATACAGAGCGACTCTCATTTCGGCAAGCATTCGAAAGGCCATGTCATGAGCCACCCATGACTCCAACCAATGCAAAATACCGGCCAGCGGGGCGATGATCACTAGTGCGGTAAGAAGTCCATCGAATGACTCCCCGCGTTTTACGGACGCAACTATGAGGGCGCTCAAGACCCCGACGCCTATCAGTGCAGCTACTCGTGAAACTCCAAACACGAAAGTTGCCACCAACTTGACGCGCCATGGGCGAACTTCAGAGAAAAGCCATCTCACGGCGCCAGCCCAACCGAGGCCAGTAGCTGCGACGATTTCGTTATCTGCAGATTCAATGATGTCTCGATCAAAACTTCGATTGTCGTCGGTGATTTGGGTGTTCTTTGGTGCGGGGCGGGCGACACTTTCCTCTGATAGTTGACCCGCCATCAGCGCGTAATACCGCTGACCACGTTCCATCAATTGAGAGTGGGTCCCGGATTCGACCACGTCGCCTGTTTCAAGAACCAGTATGCGGTCAGCGCCAATAACACTCGAAAGCCGGTGAGCAAATATCAGCGTTGTGCGACCAACCATAAGTCGGTTTAGAGCTTCTTGAATTAGTGCTTCGTTTTCAGCGTCAACTGAAGACAGTGCTTCATCAAGTACCAGGATCGGAGCATCCTTTAACAGTGCTCGAGCTATTGCTATGCGTTGGCGTTGACCCCCCGACAAACGAATTCCGCGTTCTCCGATGACAGTGTCATAACCGTTGGGCAAATTCATGATGAATGAATGTGCATTGGCGTCTACCGCTGCCTGTTGAATGGCTGCCATGTCAGAGTCGGGATCCCCGAAACAAATGTTGTCAAGAACTGTCCCATGGAAGAGAAATGTGTCTTGGGAGACAACCGCGATCGCCCCGTAGCGGTCCTCTGCTGAAAGGCTTCGGAGGTCATGCCCGCCTAGGGCTACACACCCGGAGCTTGGATCGTAAAAACGCAGTAACAGTTTCGCGACGGTACTTTTTCCAGCACCACTCGGCCCAACGACGCCAACCCGTTCACCCGGATCGACAGTGATGTTGAGTCCATTGAGAGTCGGTTCTGTTGCAGCTGGATAGCAAAAAGTTACGTTTTCAAACGAGATTCGGGGTTCAAGCTGTTGTTCAAGAATGATCGGTTCTTCCGGTTCCCTTACCCGGGGTTCGGTGTCGAAAACCTTGAATATGCCCTGCGCTGCTGACAATCCCATCATGCCGTTGTGAAGCAAGGCCCGAAGATCACGTTGTGGCCGAAACACTTCAATTCCTGCCATCAAGATGATCAGGAGGGTCGTCATTTCCATGTCGCCTGCTTGCACCCGGTAGGCCCCCACGGCCAAGGCTGCGGCTGCTCCGAGAGCTAGGCCGGTATCGGTGATCCCCCGTGTCAGAGAATTTGTTGCCAACACCCACATTGTGCTTTTGAACACGTCATGTGCCCGTTGTGCGAGTGTCCGCCCTCGAGCCTCACTTTGACCGAACGCTTTCAATGTTCCCAGACCTTGAAGAGAGTCCAAAAAATCAGCTGCGAACCGGCTGTAGGCCTCTTGTCGTTCCAAACTTCGTGCTGCGTCCCATCGGTGGAAAACTGCGGGAGCCAGCAACGTGAGCAGCGCGAACCCGGTGAGCACACCAGCAACTGGGAGGTCGAGGGGAGACAGCATTGCGAAGATCACTAGGGGTGTGACAGCCGCGACGATGAGCTGCGGCAGGTATTCGCCGAACCAAACTTCGAGTTGTTCGACTCCTTCAACCAGAGACAACAAGACTTCACCGGTTCGTACATCACCGAAATGAGCGGGTCCCAATTCAAGAACATGCTCATGGAGCTGAGCGCGAAGTTTGAGCTGCACCTTTGCTGCGGTGTGGTGAGCAAGCATTTTGCGCCAATGTTCCAGAACGCCTCGAGCGATCATGACTATCGCTACTAGAACCGCCGGGACTGCCAATTGATCGACTGGCTCACCCCGAAATACTTTCGCTAAGAGCCACCCCAACAAACCCAGGCGGGCGATTCCACTTACTGAAGCTAAGACGCCAATGACTACCGCTTGGAAAATGGCTACGCGTGCTCCTTGAGTGAAAGCCCAAAGCCTCTTGTCAAAAAACATGCGCCGCTTTTTTCTTGAGCACGTCGCTCCTCTTGGGCTCCGAAACAGCCATCTGGCTTCTCATCTGACGTTAGTTATGTCTGGGGTCGTTATGGCTGCGTTTCGAGGCGATTTTGAACTAGTCATCCGACCGTCGGATAACTCTAGCGAGAAGCAGGGTGGCAGACTGAAGCCATGAGTGAACTGCTTGATCGGCATCATCGTGTTATGGGAGGCCACGCGCCTTTGTTTTATGAGGACCCGTTGACTTTGCAAACCGGCAACGGGGTGTGGCTAGAGAACCTGAACGGTGATCGTTATCTGGATCTGTACAACAACGTTCCGTGCGTTGGACACGCAAACGCCAGAGTCGTCGCGAACTTGTCAGAGCAAGCTGCAACTCTCAATGTCCACAGTCGCTATTTGCATGAAGGCGTCGTCAACTATGTGGAGCGCTTGGTCGGTCTGCATCATGAAGGTATCGAGTCAGCAATTTTGGGTTGTAGCGGTACTGAAGCCACCGAGATGGCACTCACGCTCGCCCGCACCGTGACTGGTAGCCGAGGGATTATTTGCACCGACGCTACGTATCACGGTAATTCTTCACTTGTTGGTCGACTGACTGGGTTACCTGTTGGGGTCGAACGAAACGGAGTCAAATCTATTTCGACTCCGCAGTTGTTCCGGCCGTTTCATGACGGGTTGTCTGAAGCTGAACTCTTACAAAAACATCTGGATCAGCTGGAGACCACCATCGCTTCCTTCACTGAGCAGGGTGGGTTCGCGGGAATAATGTTGTGTTCCATACTCGCGAATGAAGGTTTACCAAACCCTCCGGCCCGATGGTTCGCTGAGGCGACGGCGATGGTGGCTGAGGCTGGGGGTCTGGTGATAGCCGATGAGGTTCAAGCTGGTTTTGCTCGTAGTGGTTCATGGTGGGGTTACGAAACAAGTGACTTCATTCCAGATGTTGTGTGCATGGGTAAACCAATGGGCAACGGTTTTCCGCTTTCAGCCATGGCTGCCAGTCACGAGATGGTCACTAAATTCAGAGAGCGGCACCGCTACTTCAATACGTTTGCTTCTTCACCTCTCCAAGCCGCAGCCGGCTCAGCNGTGATCGACGAAATTNTCGAGCGNGGTTTGGTGCGCCAAGTCGCCGAAGTTGGGACCCGTTTGAAAGCTGNNCTCANTGAACTTCAATCTCAGCATCCACAAATGGGTGACGTNCGAGGTACCGGATTGTTCATCGGGATTGATTGGGTNGAACCTGGCACGAACAACCCTGACGTCGNTGGGGCTCANAGAATGGTNGAATCTTTGAAGTCGCGATTTGTTCTTCTCGGTAAAGCGGGGCAGCACGGCAACGTCTTAAAGATTCGTCCGCCGTTGGTGTTCGAAGATAAACATGCAGAACTTTTCCTTGAGGCTTTTAGGGATTCTCTCGTCAATGCCTAGGGACGCCGACTTTTTAGAAGCCGCGAAAGCTGCGTGCGTTTCATGGGATCTCAACCCAATTGAGATAGATATTTTGTCTCATACGGAGAATGTGGTGTGCCGAATCAAGTTGAGCNCAACCAANCAGATGGTGATGCGNTTACATCGCCCCGGGTACAACGACTTGGCNGAGTTGAACTCTGAGGTCCANTGGGTTCAGTCGCTAGCTCATGCCGGGCTNCCTGTCCCNACNGCACTTCAAACTGAGACCGGGGATTACTACTGCTCNGTGGANATTGGTGNTGACACTCATAGNGAANAGCGATTTGTGGGTGTAATCGANTGGGTTGACGGTAAACCATTAGGGACGCCTTTGACTAACACCTCGCANGATGTAGTTCCGCATTACAAAACAATTGGNGCNCTTGCCGCCANCATCCGATGTCATTCAAATCNGTGGGACCCTCCAGAAGGGTTCAAGCGNCGGCGNTGGAATCTTGAGGGACTTCTNGGAGANNCCCCTTTGTGGGGACGTTTTTGGGAGGCCGAACCATTGACAGATNGCCAGCGGNTGCTCTTTCGNGACGCTCGAGAGTTATTGCGGGANCAGCTAGGTGCNCTTTCAACAGGTCCCGANCGGTTCGGTCTGATTCATTCAGACCTTCATCTCGGAAACATCATGTNCGACGGCGNCGATTTGACCATCATCGACTTTGATGACGCCGGNTATGGNTGGTTCGCTCATGAGGCTGCGGTGGCGCTGCACCCTGCTTTCGGCGAACCATGGTTCCCTTATGCTCGTGAAGCTTTTCTTGAGGGGTACTGCTCAATCCATGAAATGGACAGCGAAGAAATAAGTTCGATTGATATTTTCCTTGCTGTCCGAAGCCTGATGATCGTGGGGTGGCTAAATGCTCGACCAGAANTACCTATTTATGAGTATTTCTCTGCAGTCATTGAGGCCGCAGAAAAAGCAGTCAAGGCTTTAGCGCCGAGTCCGTGATTTCTTTTCGTTCAATTCTGAGTCTGGTTGCTGTTGTGTCGGTCACGGCTTGCGCCGGGACCAACAGCGTTTCCACAAATTCCGCTGGTCAGGAAGTTGGCAAGGTAGCTCCGATTACTTCTGATGATGCCGCTCTGTCGGCGTCAGAGTATGACGNGGCAAAAAAGACTGAAATGTCCGTCGCCCCTTCATCAACGGTTGAGCAGCCGACACCTACAACTACATCTGAGTCTGAATTCGCGTCCATTGAGTATGAGGTCACGAAGATTCCGGAAAGTTTCTCTGCGGTTACCGGTGCCGTCGAAAGTTTCGTTGCTGAGAGGAACTTGAATGGTGCTGGGTTGGTTGTCGTTGATCGTGATCACGGGGTTAGGTATCACAATCATTGGGGGGAATTTTCTACTGATCGAATTTCGCTGATTGCGTCTACGAGCAAAGTGATTAGTGCTGGGGTTTTGGTTCATCTTCATGACCGAGGGTTGTTGGACCTTGAGGCACCGATTGGTGATGTCGTCGATTATGCGGGTCGGCTTAGCAATATCACGTCATCGCAATTGCTGTCTGGGAGCTCCGGAATTCCGGGGCTTCGAGCTGACGACCCTCTGTACATTTGCATGTTTCTGCCTACTAGTTCGCTGCAANANTGCGCANTCGAAGGCCTCTCGGTAGCTGCTTCGGATCCNAGAACCGTNTCGCCAGACACTGAGTTTCGGTACGGAGGTATTCAGTTGCAAATTGCGGGTGCTGTGGCCGAGATAGCTTCAGGCAAAAGTTGGGCTGAGTTGATCCACGAAATATACGTTGAGCCATGCGATCTCAGATCACTTGGTTATACAAATCCTTGGATCCCCCTCGGGGCGCTCAGTGGGAGCTACCCCGACTGGGATGGCGATCTATCTCTGCTCCCGCCGACCGACAACCCCCATATTGGAGGNGGCGCTTATNTNACAACTGGNGATTACGGAAAACTTCTCTCCATGCATCTGAACGGCGGAAANTGCAACGGNCAAGAGGTGTTATCGCCAGGTGGTGTNGATTTAATGCAGCGCAATCGATCCGGTGAAACGTANGGATCGNCTGTCGGTTATGGANTGGGGTGGTGGACNCANGAAATCNTNGGGTATGGCGGNTCAACGGCGCAACCTTCNGACCAGAAGNNCGTCATACGTTTGAGAGATCCNGGNCTTTACGGTTCGACTGCNTGGATCCAGCCTGAAGANGGGTTCGCTGTTTATCTCGTTGTNGANAGCACCTCGAATGTGGGAAATCAACTTGCCCAGAAGTTGTACCCGCTGGTTGAGGCTGCCGTTTCNGTGATCAACGATTGAAACTGTGATTTCTATTGTGTGCTGAACCCAGCTCGAAGGAGCCCTTGTCNTTCGGCCGCTTGTACTGCTTGNCCAGGTTCGTTGAGACGGGNGAGAGTNACACCGTTAATANTTGCTGTGCATTTGAAATCGTGTGGNTACGGACCTACTGGTGATCCGGNATCGGTTCCGACATCGAAGGTTTCGCCACTCATTGAAAACCCTATTGGGACAGTTCGGTCGAGGCGTTGGTGGGCGACAGCTGTGTCGTCAACGATTAGAACTAGTTCGCCGCCCTTGCCGAATCCGCCGTCGTAATCAAAAATTGCTTCGATCTGGTGGGGGCCGGAATCGAGTGTCATTCCGGTCAAAGTGGTGATCTCGTGGCCNAAACAGTTATAGGTGAAGTTCGGGNTTGCNTCGTNGAGCCACATTGACCATCCGGACATGTTGCCGCCCTGGCATGCGATCACTCCGCTGTCTTTGCTTGATATCTCTATGTCTCCTGNNATNCTCCATGAGCAATTTTTGAGACGAACTACGACACTTTCTGGCATTCTCACGTGAGCTGTGGTGTAGGTCATGCTTCGTAAACCGTCGAGCGCGTGGGGTACTCCAAGTTCACCGCCTCTTCTGGACCCTGCGTCTCGCAANGGGTACACCCCGAATCTTTTAGCTTCAGAATCAAAGAGGGCTAATAGTTGTCGCAGTATTTCGGGATGTTCATCGGCTAAGTCCACTGATTGGGAGAAGTCGTTCTTGATGTCGTAGAGCTCCCATTGTTCTTGCGGGCCGTCGAATTCGAATGCTTGCATGCGTATCCANGGGACTCGGCCGTGGAAGCAGGATGCAATCCATCCATCGTTGTACATGGCCCGGTTGCCAAGAATTTCGAAGTACTGGGTGGTTCTTTGGCTGGGTCCATCTTCGGCATATGAATAACCCATGGGAGTTCCATGAAAAGGCATTTGGGTTATGCCATTCACACTGTCCGGAATAGTGATCCCGGTCGCTTCGAGAATTGTTGGGGCGATGTCCACAACGTGATGGAACTGTGANCGCAGTCCACCTTTATCGTTTATGTGTCCTGGCCATTCGATGGCAAGACCGTTTCGTGTCCCTCCGAAGTGAGAAGCGACTTGTTTCATCCATTGGAACGGTGAGTCGAGTGCCCATGCCCAGCCAACGTTGAAATGATTTTCACACTTCGAGGTACCGAAATCGTCAATGTGTTCGAGGAGCCATTCGGGGTCTTCGTGTACNCCGTTTTGGAATGATGGGGCGCTCCATGCTCCGTGGATGGTGCCTTCGGCAGAAGCTCCATTATCTCCGGAAAGATATATGACAAGAGTGTCTCGGTCTTCTTGCCTAGCGGCATCAATGACGCGTCCGATGTGATGATCGGTGTGGGCGAGGAANCCGGCGAANCATTCCATCAGCCNTGTAGCTACTGGCCGGTATCGCTCTGGGTATTCATNCCATGCAGGNATTTCGTCTGGTCTTGTTGTGAGAGTTGTGTCNTCTGGAATGACGCCGAGATGAAGTTGTTGTTCGTATATTTGTTCTCTTAGCTCGTCCCATCCCGCGTCAAATTTNCCTCGGTATTTTTCGATCCAATCCGCTGGGGCGTGATGGGGCGCGTGAACCGCTGGAGTTGAGAAATAACAGAACCATGGTCGATTGGGTGCTGACGCTNGNTGNCGNTCCATCCAANTTATTGCTTGGTCGGCGAGGTCTTCGGTGAGGTGGTAGTCGGGGCGCCCGATATGCGGTGAGATTGGTGTGGTNTGGTCATACGCTGCTGGTTCCCAATGGGAAGCTTCGGCCCCGATGATCCCGTAGAANCGGTCGAAACCCATACCAGTNGGCCAACGGTCATAGGGTCCTGCAGGNCCTTGTTCCCANGAGGGTGTTAGGTGCCATTTNCCAAAGCATGAGGTTGCGTAGCCTGACAGTTGCAGTATTTGGGCCACAGTGGCCGCTTCGGCAGGGATCTGGGAGTCATATCCAGGAAATGAGTTGGCGATCTCGGTAATCCCTCCCATGTGNACACTGTGGTGTTGCCTTCCTGTCAGCAATGTTGCTCGGGTGGGTGAACAAAGNGCNGTGGTGTGAAATTGGTTNTAGACAAGACCATTATCGGCAACGCCTTGAAATGCGGGCGCTTCGACTGGGCCGCCGAACGAGGAGAACGACCCGAAGCCCACGTCGTCAAGCATCACAAGTAAAACGTTGGGNGCCCNTTNGGGANCTTGAGNCGCTTCAAGNCGCCGNGGTTCTGCGTCTTCGAGTAGCCGGTCCACNCGACCNTTAAANGGNGGTGTGGGTTTCGGCAAATTTTCTGTCATCGGAANCCTGGGTGGTCAACNGCTTGAAGGACNNTTNTTACNGCGTTNNAGTCGCCTTTCACTCCCATNTCACCAGAGCTTATGGCTGANTGCAGGTCAGCTGATCCTGTGAGGATCTGATTCCAGGTTGCCCTGCGACCCGATAGGACTGCCTCGCCGGCTTGTCCGTCNGTTGGACAGGCNATGTGGTTGCGAAAGTGGATACCTGTNCGTTCGCCATCGAGTTCNATTGCGAGGTGAAAATCAATATCGGTGAGTCTGTCTGGGTCAATAAGCACTCTGAGTATGGACACAGCAGCATTGGTGGACCATCGCTCTACTTGACGTCGACTGAATCGGTGAGTGTTGAGTCTCGCTCCGTCAATGTGGCCTTCTAAATCAAGCGCACGGGTTATGCACCAGTTGCGGACGTTGGATGAGATTGTCCGTTGAGCCGCAGCGCGAAGAGCTGTGGCAAGGAGGTTTCGGTCAATTTCCGAGGCTTCTGACCGATGGACCAGTCGGCTAGCTAGTGAGATGGCCCACCTGAGATCATTTTGAGACCCTTGTATGGCTTCGTTGCAGAGCGTTCTGACCTGTTCCGGCCCTCCCATTGCAGAGATCATTCGTTCTGCTTCTTCGGAACTGTCTAACGGCAGTAATCCGATTGGGTCCCCGTCAAAAAACCCGAAGAGCCCCGACCGGATCTGCCGCACNTGGTGTTCGGCCAGACCGTANTGCTGTTTTGTTAACCAATCTTCGTCNTACACAGCGGGGAGTTGGATGCGNTGCGCTAACTCTGGGCCAGTCGCTCCCCTATTGGCCCAACGAACCGTTTGGTCCCATAGAAANTGGATCGAGTCCCGGTACGCGGTCACCCTCCGTTGTATTTCTTNCATCCCAGACAGCGGTGGGCCNTGTGTGGCTAGGAGGTGTTCCGNNTCNAGGGAGCGGAGATGNTCAATACCTTTTATNAGNACNCGNGGGTCTCGNTANTCCTCTCCNCGNATCGCNAAAATATTGAANANCGCNGGCCANACAAGNTTTTGGACTGCNACCTTGAGCTCGGGGAAATAGAGAGTGACGGAGTCATCAGCATCNGANGGAGCATGAGTAACNANCATTTCCAGACCAGCAACAACTACAGNACCATCNTCAGAAAAAGTGTGGTCNGCGGGAACGTGNCCNGGGGTCGAAGGGGCNTGNTGTGCCATTCGGTAGGCAAGCCCAAGACCCACATTGACTAGCCCGTCAGGCCCGTCTTCGGGCATTTGGATNCCNAACTGCTCTATTAATCCTCTGGAGTANGCGGGTGCTATTTCNGTTGCCGANCGNTCAAGGTTGTAGCTGATTCGTTNATGGCCCCATATGGCNTTTANNGGTTCTTTTTCTNTTAGNGCGGNCGTTCCGTTCACATAATGAAAATGGGTGTAGACGACAGCTACAACAGGTTGGTCCGATACGAGCCGAAGATGCTCCAGAGCACTCTTCATCTCTTCGATCGATTCGCCGGTATCGATCGCGATGATGCCGTCTGGGCCTTGGATAAANGTCTGGTTGGACAAACCATTNCCTACGAGGCACCAGACNCCAGATGCNACTTCATACATTTGTGGCGCTANACGCTCAGTGTGTTCATGCAACGAGCGGTTCGCTATACCGCCTCGTGCGCCGGCTACGACATCAGAGTCGTCATTGGCAAATGATTGTTGATGCCCCATTTCGGGATCCTAGATCGGCGAAGGANCAATNTTCGATTTCGTCGCNGNAATGGAAGNCGNNCGNTTCTCTNAGNTCTTTGGCTGGAAACGTTCAGCAACTTGGCGATGTCTAGTNAGNATCTCNTCGATCTGTGGGTTAGTNAGCACTCCNCCATCCACAATCTGTTCTCCATGGACNAACACNTGGGTCGCNGNAAAGGGGCCACACCGCAGCCANCCTTCTATCGGGTCATCAAGAACNCCAGCGATTTGAGGCCCCTCTAGTCTCCATACAGCTACATCACCTACTGAACCAACTGANAATTCACCTATTTCACCAGTTCGGCCAAGACACGCNGCCCCNCCCCGAGTNGCTATTTCCAANGCCATTCTNGCGTTCATCTGATCAGCCCCAGACACNAGCTTNCCTTGAAGCATCGCGAGNCGAGCTTCCTGCCATAACGAAGCTGAATCNGCAGACGANGAGCCGTCACATCCCAAACCTACGGGGCACCCCGCGTCTCTCATCGCGACAACTGGAGAAATGCCCGAAGAAAGGATCATGTTNGAACTTGGACAATGAGCNATACCGACGCCAGCTGCACCAAGACGAANNATTTCATNTTNGTTAGGGCGAACAACGTGCGCNCCCCAACTTCGATNAGTNAGCCATCCNACGTCTTCATACAATTCGACTGGNCGNNTNCCNAATTGGGCTATTGAAAATTCNTCATCTTCAGAGTTTTCAGCNANATGAGTGTGGAGTCTGACGTCNAGACGTTCNGCCAACTCTGCTGTTCGTNGCATTAAATCAGGGGTGACCGTNAACGGCGAACAGGGNGCNAGCGCTATCTGGAGCATCGATCCCACTNCAGGGTCATGCCANCGATTCACNTGTCGTTCACTTTCGGCAAGAATGTCATCTTCGGTCCGAACAGCATCATCTGGAGGGAGACCTCCATCCTTGACCGACAAACTCATNGACCCNTAGGTCGGNTGAAACCTCATCGACAGCTCNANCGCTGCTTGAATTTCAGCTGCTAAGAGATCNCCNGCTCTNGCCGGGTGAAGATAATGATGNTCGGTCGTGGTGGTGCATCCNGACATTGCTAATTCCGCCAGTCCGACCCAGGCAGCCAGATATACCGCTTCTTCATCGATTGCTGCCGTCCACAACGGGTATAGCGACTCCAACCAGCCGAATAGTGGCGCTGATGTCATCGGTCGGTAGGCCCGAGTCATGTTCTGGAATAAATGGTGATGGGTATTGATTAACCCCGGAGTCACCAAACAGCCACTCGCGTTGACGCGGCGCTGAGCAGCGGGTGTCTGCTCACTGCCACCGCCGAGCGCAACAACAAGACCGTTGTCGACTGCTACCCAACCGCCTGCTAGCTCGCGACGTTTCTCATCCATAGTCGCAACCAGCCAAGCGTCCTCTATAAGGAGGTCAACGGGTTCAACCATCGAGGACAGTCTGACATTGNTGNCAGACATCTGTGTTGACTAATTGGAGACTCATACCTCTATCTTGGAAGAATGCGCCGTNCACTGGCAGTTTTCGATGATTTCAATCCNGAAGGTAANACNTCTTTTGCCAACGCGGTCACNCGTTTTCGCGAACGAAACATCGTTCTACCGCGATTTAGTGAGNTNAGAGACCCNACGACCTTCAAACCGGACCTTCTCGATGCTCTGATCCACGTTGCCCCCGATGCTGCCGACCCGATCAATCTTTTCCGAGTTCATTGGTTCAATAGTCCAACTCAACCAACACCAGTTGACATCCCGGATCATATTGAACTGCCAGCAGAGCTCACCGGAACTGACGCTCGCATAGTGGTAGCGCTTGGGAATCGATTCCCGATGATCGCAGCCCACAAGGTACTNGCAGCNTATTCCTGTCTTGTNGCCCGCTTGGTTACAGGNCGCTTNGACCCAACTNTCAACCGAGCTGTTTGGCCCTCCACNGGNAACTATGCNCGNGGNGGNGTTGCTATCTCAAAGATAATGGGCTGCCGTGGGGTCGCCGTTCTACCTGAGGGTATGAGNCGGGAACGATTTGAATGGTTNGATCGGTGGATCGAACACCCAGAAGACGTCATCCGCACACCCGGCACTGAAGCCAACGTCAAAGAAATTTANGATGAATGTGGNCGNCTGGAGGCTGATGAATCAAATGTAATCCTCAANCAATTCAGCGAATTNTCGAACCATCTGGGGCACTACGCGGTGACAGGGCCGGCTCTTGANTCCATCTTTTTGGAAGTGACNTCTAANCAACCTGCTCNACTCGCTGCTTTCGTTTCAGCNTCCGGGTCAGCCGGNACTTTGGGAGCNGGCGACTATTTGAAGGACANCCACNACACCCGGNTTGTGGCTGTCGAAGCTCTTGAAGTGCCGACAATGCTTTATAACGGATTCGGTGACCACAACATTCANGGGATAGGCGATAAACACGTCCCCCTTATCCATAACGTCACTAACACTGATCTGATCGTTGGCATCTCAGACAAGGCAACAGATCAGCTAGACGTCGCATTTAATACGCCATCCGGCCTTCGCTCGTTGGAACGCCAAGGTGTCGATCCAGAACTCGGTTCGCTGTTAACGAACTTGGGGTATTCATCCATATGCAACATTTTGGCTGCAATCAAAGCAGCAAAACACTGGGGACTCGGTCCGCAGGACGTCATTGTCACAGTCGCTACAGATGGGTCTGAACTGTACAACTCCGAACGAGAGAAGGTTATGCGACGGGACTTCCCGGGAGGATTTGACGATACCGAAGCCGACACCGTGCTCGGAACTCATTTGAGCGACGTCAGTGGTGAACACATTCTTGAGATGGACGCAGCAAACCGAGACCGTGTCTTCAACCTCGGCTATTTCACTTGGGTTGAACAGCAAGGAATTTCAATAGACGATTTCGAACGGAGAAGAAACCAAGATTGGTGGAACGAGTTACGGCCCCTCATTGAGAAGTGGGACGACCGCATTAGCGAGTTCAATGAGGCGACGGGCGCAAAGCATCGTTGGTGACGTGACTGAGACAAACCCCTTCATCGTTTATCGAGAACGACTCGATTCTTACAGCCACGCGATTGCAGCGGGCTGGAGCGATGAACAGTTTGTGGACCTCGTGGCAAAGTTGGACCAAGAAATAAAGGCGGTGGATGGAACCGGATTTTCTGTAACCCCAGTGGTAGACGGTGAACAGCTAGCGGCTGCTCTTGCCCTTGATATCGATCTTAAAGTGAAAGTAGAAATCAATTCAGTTGGTGGCTCTCATAAAGCTAGACACCTTTTCGGTGTCGCTCTTCATCTAGCGGTCGAACAAGCAGACCAAGATTTTTCATCGGCGCCCTTAGCGATTGCTAGCTGCGGTAATGCCGCTATCGCCGCAGCGATTGTCGCGAAAGCAATCGATCGTCCAATCGATGTATTCGTTCCTAGTTGGGCTGAGAAACCGGCTGTGGATTTACTCCAAAAACTGGGTGCACAAATTCAGATTTGCGAACCAGCTGCCGGGGAAGAAGGAGATCCTTGTTACGCCCGTTTTCGCAAAGCTATTGCCAACGGTTCCTGTCCCTTCGGAGTTCAAGGAACCGATACCAAGGCCGCATTCGATGGCGGCCGGACTTTAGGCTGGGAGTTACATGACCAAGTCCCAAACTTGGACGCTGTTTTCGTCCAAGTAGGAGGCGGAGCATTAGGGACAGCAACCGCGATGGCGATGCCAGGTGTAACGATCTATCCAGTCCAGGTTTCTGGATGTGCGCCTCTCAAACGAGCTTGGGACCTTCTGGCACCGGATTTCGATATGGGCAGAGCTACTGCTAGTCCTGAAAATTTCATGTGGCCGTGGGATAAACCAACGAGTGTCGCTTCGGGTCTTCTCGATGACATCACCTACGACTGGATACCGCTTTTAAAAGGAACTCTGGCGAGCGGCGGGAAACCAGTAGTAGTGCCTGAGGCAACTCTTATTGAAACCCATCGAATTGCCACTAGCGTTAGTGGATTAAATGTTTCCCATACAGGGGTAGCGGGACTCGCGGGGTTGGTAGGGAACTCCCCGAAAACCGGAACGGCCGTAGCAGTGTTGTTTACGGGCGTTGACCGCCAAAG
The DNA here is from genome assembly GCA_002708935.1 of Acidimicrobiaceae bacterium. Classification (GTDB taxonomy): domain Bacteria; phylum Actinomycetota; class Acidimicrobiia; order Acidimicrobiales; family Poriferisodalaceae; genus MedAcidi-G3. The sequence goes on from PAPO01000014.1 coordinate 49,684, forward strand.
CGAGGAGCTGACGTGATCAATCTTGAATTATTCAAGGTTCGTAGGTTCCCTCGAGGTTCGGGAGCAAAAAGTTTAGGTTTCCCGAAATGAGTGCTGACATCGGGGTCTTACACGAGTCGCAACAGCTGGGGACCCAAGTACGAGAAATTCTTCGCCCCACAACTTGGTCTGAAGCACTCAAATTGTACGAAGCTTCACCAAACGCATTGCCGGTGGCAGGAGCTACGGATCTCCTTCTAGATCTGTCACGAACAGCAAATACTGGAGGTTCCGGCGTGACTCTCCTAGACCTTTGGGGTCTGCAGGACTGTTCGCAAATCACTGTCAACGACAATGACGTCGTTGTCGGTTGTGGGGTGACGCACAACCAGATCATTAGTTCACCAAATTTAGATTCTGCTCTCGACATTCTTCGGATGGCATGCCTAGAGATTGGTTCTCCTCAACTTAGGAACCGCGCAACTGTGGTGGGGAATATCGTCACTGCGAGTCCTGCTAATGACACTATTTCGGCGTTGGTAGCACTCAACGCGTCTGTGCTTATGGAATCGGTGCAGGGCAAACGTGAAATTCCAATTAGTGAGTTTTTTGCCGGCTTTAGGCAAACAGTTTTGGCAAAGTCAGAGTTGGTTCGATCTATCAGAATCCCTAGGTGGAACCCCCACACTGTTGGCACATGGTTCAAGGTAGGGAACAGGAACGCCCAGGCGATATCGGTAGTCCACGCGGGGATTGTTTTGGAGTTCGACGACGCAACATCACTTATTACAAGAGCTGATGTCGCAATCGGAAGTGTGAGCGAAACAATCAGCCTTTCGAAGTCGTTGCGCGAATATCTCGTTGGCAGACCGCTCAATGCTGAGACATCAGCGGCGGCGGCTCATGTTGTTGCAAGTGAGATCTCACCCATCGATGACATCCGCGCTACTGCTGTCTATCGAACCGCTGTCACAGAGACTGCTGTTCGGCGCGCCTTCCTGAGCCTTTCCGAATTCTCTACCCCACAGTCTGAAGTTGCTCCGTTATTGGGTTGGGTTGCTAACCGTCCAACCCCTCCTCAGCCGAACCTGGTAACAACAACAGAGGTGGCTTGCACAGTCAACGGATCTGGCGTGGCCGCCCAAATTGCTAATAACGCAACACTTCTCGAATGGTTGCGCGCCAATGCTTCTACCGGAACTAAGGAAGGTTGTGCTGAAGGCGAATGTGGGGCATGCACTGTGCTGCTCAATGGTGCTGCTGTCACAAGCTGCCTGGTTCCAACAGCGCAGGCCGACGGATCTTCTGTCGTAACGGTTGAAGGGCTTGCTGACGCATCGGGCTTGCATCCGGTTCAACAGAGATTCCTCGACGAATTTGCTGTCCAGTGCGGATTCTGCACACCTGGTTTTCTTGTCGCGGCTGCCGCGCTATGCGACGAAAACAACTCGCCTTCAGCTGATGAAATACGGGTAGGACTTTCGGGCAATCTCTGCCGCTGCACCGGGTATTACTCCATAATCGAAGCTCTGAGTGGCTCATCCACGAGCAGGGACTCATCCTGATGGCCGTAGGGACAACTCCTCAACGTATTGATGCCGTCGACAAGGTCACTGGTGCGGCCACATATCCTGCGGATCGTGTTCCAGATAACGCTCTGCATGCTGTTGTCGTGTTCACAAATCAGCCTCATGCTCGTCTTGTTGATCTTGATTTAACAGAAACTCTCAGTGCGGCCGGCGTCGTAACGGTTGTAACTGCCGCCGACGTTCCGGTGAACGAATATGGGCTGACGTTATTTGATCAACCGGTTTTCATTGGACTAGATGACACCGGACGCAGTTCAGTCCCATGTGATGTCAGTCGATGGGAAGCAGACCATCTCGCAGTCGTTGTCGCCGAAAATCTGGTTCAGGCTCGTAAAGCCTCCGCTTTGATCAAAGCGCAATGGGAGATTCTGCCTCTCGTTTCTGATGTCAGTACTGCACGGTCTGATGAAGTTCTTGTCCACCCCAACTCAACGAGCAACACTTACCACGAGCTTCGAATTCGGAAGGGAGATTCCGTTCTGGGGATGGAGTCGGCCGACGTGGTCATAGAGGACACGTACGAACTCCCCCACCAAGAACACGCCTATTTACAGGTGGAGGCCGCTACTGCATGGTTTGACGACGACAAGCGCGTCACCGTTGAAACAAGCGGGCAGTGGGTTCATGAAGACAGAGAACAAATAGCTCATGCACTTGACGTTGACCCCGAGGAGGTTCGTGTTCGTTACGCCTCCATTGGTGGCGCTTTCGGCGGTAAGGAAGACATGAGCTTGCAAATCGTTATGGCCGTGACAGCTAAAAAGCTTAATGATCTCGGCGTTATGCGCCCTGTGCATTGCTGTTGGACTCGTGAGGAGTCCATCGTTGGTCACCACAAACGTCATCGAGCCACTGTTCACGCTCGGTTGGGCGCTACAGCGGACGGGATTATCACCGCTGTCGAAGCAGAAGTACTCCTTGACGCAGGCGCATACAACTACACCTCCAACAAAGTACTTGGGAACCTCCACCTATCAGTCGCCGGCGCATATGACGTGCCGAATGCTCATATAGACAGCAAAGCTATTTACACCCACAGTGTCCCCGGTGGTGCTTTTCGAGGGTTCGGTGGCCCGCAGGGCGCTTTTGTCGCCGAATCGCAGATGAACAAGATGGCGCATGCATTGGGGTTAGATCCATTAGAGCTTCGCAGCCGCAATGCCCTTGATGATCTGTCTGACGGAATTACCCAGTCAGGTCTTCCAGAAGGTGTCGGCGTCAATCGAGTCATCGAAGCGTGTGTTGAAAAAGCGCCAGCTAGTGCGGTATTACCGCAGACACCGCCGTTTCGTTCTATTGCTTCACTCCCAGCTGAAACAGACCAGTTAAAACAGGGTCGCGGATACGCGGTTGGCATGAAGAACGTCGGTTTTAGTTTCGGGTTCCCAGAAGCCTGCGAAGCAGACGTTGTCTTCCATGGCGACCCAGAAGCTGATCGCCCTACCCGAGTTGAACTATTCCACAGCGCTGCTGAAGTTGGCCAAGGTGTGCACACTGCTCTTATACAAATGGTGGCCGACGCAGCCGACATCAGCATCAGCAACGTTGACGCTATTTATAGCGACACTGCTACTGGCGGTGATTCTGGGTCGGCATCAGCTTCCCGTCTCACGTTCATGGCCGGGAATTCGGTCTTGGGTGCCGTCGAAGAAGCAGAAAAGGCGTGGGCTGACGGTGCCAGGCCTGCTGTAGGACATTTCCGGTACAAACCGCCAGCCACCGAAGCACTTGATCCGGAAACAGGAGTAGGCCAGCCCAACTTTTGTTATGGCTATATGGCCCAAGCCGTGGATTTGACTGTTGACATTGGTACCGGCCATATACGTGTCGACCGTGTTCTTTCAATCCATGATGTAGGCAAGGTGATTCATCCTCACATGTTGAGGGGCCAAATCGAAGGTGCTATCGCGCAGGCTCATGGATACACCCTGAGCGAACAGCTGGTTCTTGAAGAGGGGCGGATCCAAAACCCTCGACTTTCCCAATATCTGATCCCAGGGATTGGGGACGTACCCGTCAAGGTGGACTGCGTGATTTTGGAAGCAGCTGACCCACTTGGCCCTTGGGGTGCGCGTGGTGTTTCTGAAATGCCGTACATCACCTACGCACCAGCAGTTACGGCGGCTCTTCATGATGCAACCGGTGTGTGGATGAACACTTTTCCTCTAACCCCATCGGTGGTTCTTGAACACTTAAACACCGCGAGCAGTTAGGGCATAGCTTCAAGTCTTGCAAATAGGCGCTTTGCTTGTTCAGACGCTTTTGCTCGTACTTCCTGTGCATCTACGCGAGTCGCAAGCCCCTCGTCCAAAACAATTTCTCCACTAATTTCCACCGACCTAGGGCGGATATTGGTGTGAAATGCGAGTCGCCATGGGTCAATTGGTTCGTCGGACCAAGTCACCCGGTCTTGCAGGGCTTCGGGGACTAGCTGGTAGCCGCCTTGTAGCCATCCCCATGCCACTTCTGGGGTTGCGGAGATGTCATGTTCTCTCATCCGTACGTAAGCGACTCGAAACTCGTCGAACATGGCGGCACCAATACCATCAGTCCCTAATGCAACTGGCAGACCAAGCCGCTGGGGCGCTGCATAGCCGACGGAATTATTCATGTTGGATCTTGGGTTATGAATGATGGTTCCACGTAGCTCATGATTGTCGGGGAGATGAACGCCGTGGACTAAGAGCCAATTATCTTCGCTTAAATCTCGCAGCCGTGATACCGCGTCGACATCGTCGGCTCCTTCGGCGACGTGTATATGAACTCCAACCCCATAGCGGTTTGCCAATTCGGTTGCGGCGACCAGCGTGTCGTTCTCACAAGTAAAAGTGGCATGTACGCCGACCATGCCATATCCGCCGCTAGCTAAGAACCGTGAATTTTCTTCTAGACCTTTAGCTGCTCCTTCTGGTCCGTGACGGTCGGTCACCCCATAGGAGCAGATCACACGGACTCCTATTTCCGCACAAGCATCCGCTATTACATCTAATGATCCCTCAATGGCGTTCGGTGATTCATGGTGGTCAATGATTGCAGTTGTACCTGATTCAATTGCTTCGAGCGCCCCTAATTTTGCGGACCATTCCAACATCTCAAGATCCAGCGCTTGGTCTAGCCGCCACCAAACAAGTTCTAGAATTTCACGGAAAGACCGCGGGGTTCGCGGGGGGGCCGGCATCCCACGCGCCAATGCGCTGTATAAGTGATGGTGAGCGCAGACGAGTCCGGTGGTCTCGTTTAGTCGCAGACTGGTCAAGTCCACGCGCCGGCCCGTTCGCGGTTGGCTACGTTGCGGATTGGTAACTCAGTGGGCCAGGGATCACCTTGCGAGCGAATTGCCGCTGCTACAGCACCGGCAGTTGGCACTAGCCCAATTTCGCCTACTCCTTTGATGCCGTATGGCGCCCCTGGTTGAGGTGATTCGACAATAATGACTTCGACAGGGGGCATATCTTTGGGTCGGATGATGTCGAGGCTGCGAAGGGTGGTATTCGTCGGCCGACCAGATGGGTCCGTTGGGAAGCCTTCAGTCAGTGAATACCCCAGCCCCATGTGCACAGCCCCTTCGATTTGTCCCTCGCACAGCTGCGGGTTGACAGCACGGCCGACATCGTGAGCGGCAACGACATTCTGGACTTCACCGTCATCTGGGTTAAGGATGACCAGTTGTGACGCGTAGCCAAAGGTGGAATGAATCACAGGATTCTCCAGCCCTTCGTTAAGCGAGTTGGTCCAATTAATTCGATAAGTACCTTCGTAATCGACACCAACCTGGCAACCGTCGAGTAGTGCGCTTTGACAGGCATCTTGAACTGCCCCTGCGCCCATGAGCGTGCCGCGACTGCCAGTGGTTTGTCCTGCTCCCAGTTCCCGAGTTGAGTCGACGATGACCTTTATTTGTTCGGCAGAGACACCAAGTTCTTCAACTGCTACTTGAAGTGCCACGTTGTGGACACCTTGACCCATTTCAGTCCAACAATGTCGAACTTCGATGGTGCCATCTTTTTCAAATCTCACCACCGCTTTAGCTATCTCATCAAAACCGTTCCCGAGACCAGAATTCTTTAACCCAAGACCAACGCCAACGGGTAGCCCTGCTCGAACGGCTTGGTCGTATGCCGGCTTTACTGCATCAAGACACGCTCGAGCTCCGAGGCATCCATCGTCCATGATTTGGCCGGGACCCCAAACATCGCCGGGGTTTACAACATTTCGTGATCGGATTTCCCAGCCACTGATGCCGACTTTTTCAGCCAACCTATCCATAATCCCTTCCATCGCGAACTGGGCTTGGTTTGCACCAAACCCTCTGAAAGCACCACATACAGAGTTATTTGTTCGCGCTGCAACCGCCTCAACGTCTACAGCTTGAAGCACGTATGGTCCTGTTGCGTGACCGGCTGATCGTTCTAAGACTTTCATGCCAACTGAGGCATAAGGCCCGGAGTCGCCAAGCATTCTTGCTCGAAGGGCGGTCAGCTTTCCGTTGACGTCGCATCCAGCTTCATATGTCATTCGAATTGGGTGACGCTTCGGGTGCATCAGCAGAGATTGCTCTCTGGAAAGCGTGATCTGGACTGGTTCGTTTAGAAGCCATGCAGCTAACGCCGTGTGTGCTTGATTCGACATGTCTTCTTTACCGCCGAAAGCTCCACCATTGCTTACAAGTTCCGTAGTTATAAGAAATGGGTCAACACCCAAGACGCGGGCTATGTCATTGCGGTCGTCCCAGATTCCTTGGCCACCGGTATAGACGTAAAGGCCGTCTTCGGTAGGTATGGCGAGTGTCGACTCGGGTTCCAAAAATGCGTGTTCAACTCTTTGGGTTTGAAATGTCTCGCGGACTACGTGGGCTGAGCTTTCCAGGAGAGAGTCGACGTCTCCTCGCTGATACGAAGATGTCGATAGCGTGTTGCCGTCGAGACCCCATACAGCATCTTCATCACTTTCAACGACTCGAATTGGGTCGGTCATCGGTGGGTGAACTTGATATTCGATATCTATCAAAGTTGTTGCTTCGACAGCGGTTGCTCTGTCGTTAGCGATAACAACTGCCAGAACATCCCCAAGATAGGAGGTGCGGCCACCTTCTGGAATCATCACCGGCCAGTCTTTATGGATGAGACCGACTCTCAACTCACCGGGAATGTCCGCCGCCGTGAAAACAGCAACTACGCCTTCTATGGCCAGTGCCGCTTCGGTTTTGATTTTGAGTATGTCTGCTCTCGCATGGTCACTGAGTTTCAAGGCCCCGTGCAGCAAGCCATCGACTTGCATGTCGTCTATGAAAGGTCTCTCGCCGGCTGCTAAAGCCTCCGCTTCATATTTCGTTCCGATAGATCCCACGCCTTTGGGAGATTGAGGTTCAGGAACAACTCCGGAGGCTAAATCTTGAATCGCGTCAAGGATCTTGATGTAACCGGTGCATCTGCAGAGGTGGGCTCCTAAGTGACGTGCGCTTTCGTCACGCGTCAGTGCTTCGCCCTTCTTTTCTATGAGCGCCTTGGCGCGTACCAAGATTCCAGGGATACAAAAGCCGCACTGCAAGGCTCCGTGGGCAGCAAAGCTATCGCAATAACGTTGGAGCTCTGCGTCGTCAAACCCTTCGAGGGTGGTGACATTCTCGCCGTTGGTTCGTTCCAAGGAGGTTTGGCACGCTACCCGCGCCTTTTCTCCTACCAACACGGTGCATGCACCGCATTGACCGGAAGGAGCACACCCATCTTTAGCGGAGATAACACCTAGTTCGTCTCGAAGTGCTCCTAATAGATGCTCGTGTTCGTCAGAGACAACTACACCTTCTCCGTTGAGTTGGAAGGCAGTCATTGCGCGGTCTTTGATTCGGTAATTAATTTGTACATTTCGGGTCGGCGGTATCGGTCAAAGTCAAACAGCGTCTCTTTGTAGTGTTTGCACCAGTCAAGATCGCAATCAGCAACAATCAGTTCGTCATCGGTGGTCTCTGCTTGAGCCACAATTTGGCCTGACGGCGCAATGATCATTGATTCAGCCAACGAGTCAACTCCCTCTTCGACCCCTCCCTTGGCTACACCGATGACCCACGTTCCGTTTTGATAGGCGCCTGCTTGCATAACTAACTGATTATGGAACGACTGCAGGGGATTTTGTGATGGGTCTGGGGCGTAATGCAAGGGGGTGTTATAGCCGATGAGGATCAGCTCCACGCCCTGCAACCCCATGACCCTATATGTCTCTGGCCAGCGTCGATCATTGCACAACCCCATCCCAATAATTCCGTTGAAGGCTTCCCATACATCGAAGCCGTCGGGCCCTTCTTTAAAGTATCTACGCTCCAAATGTTGGAACGGGCGGTCGGGCTCGTGCTCTTCGTGTCCGGGCATATGTACCTTGCGATACCGACCCACGATTGACCCATCAGCATCAACGAGGATCGCACTGTTGTACCGCGTTTTTTCGGGAGTTAGTTCCGCGTACCCGAGATAGAACCCGATACCAAGAGACTTTGCCTCGTCGAACAAGGGTTGGGTTTCAGGACCCGGCATTTCGGTCTCGTAGTACGAATCAAGTTCCTCAGGCACATCATCTAAATACCAACGCGGGAAAAAGGTCGTCAACGCTAATTCGGGGAAGACGACTAATTGGCAACCTTCGTCGCTTGCTTGTCGCATCAAAACCACTAAACGATCGACAACTTCACTTCTTTCAGCGTCTCTAGATATGGGGCCTAGTTGTGCTGCACCAACTCTTATGGACCTCACCATGTCACCTCCGTCAACGCGAGCATTGTGTCCGCCAACAATTGAGCACCTACCACCAGATCCTGCGGGTCAGTATGTTCTGAAGGGTTATGACTTACCCCGTCAAGACTGGGAACGAAAATCATGCCAGTCGGGCAAACTCGGGCCATCATCTGAGCATCATGTCCAGCGCCCGACGGCATCCGTTTTGTCGACAGTCCCCGCTGTTTCGCTAGCTGTTCAATTTGTGTCACAACCCTGCCATCGAATTCCACAGGTTCAAAGCGGGCGAGTGACCTACTTTTAACGTCTACATCCTCGTCTTCGGCGATTGCTGCCACACGGAGTTGAAGCTGCTCTTCAGCAAGCTGAAGCGAAGACTCGTCCATGTTACGCAGATCAACGGTCATCGTTGCGTTGGCGGGAATGACATTCACCAAGTTGGGGTGCAGCGTTAAAGATCCAACGGTTGCTACTTGGCTGCCTCCTATTTCGGATGCTATGGACCGCGCAGCTACCACAATTTCAGCTGCTACGCGCATGGGATCCCGACGAAGTGACATTGGGGTTGTGCCTGCATGGTTTGACTGTCCGCTCAAAGCCAATTCTGTCCATGAAATACCCTGCACCCCTTCAACCAGACCAATCTGGATGTCCTCTTTATCTAGGACAGGCCCCTGCTCAATATGCAGCTCTACAAAAGCGTGGGGCGCTGCACCTGGGCATGGAGCTGAACCTCGATAACCAATGCGGTCTAACTCTTCTCCAACTACGGTGCCGTCGGAGCCCTCAACTTCCAGCACAGCTTCGACGCTCATACCCCCCACATAGGCGAGGCTTCCCATCATGTCCGGTGGATAACGGGAACCTTCTTCATTAGAAAAGAAGGCGACAGCTAATGGACGCGTAAGTTCAATACCTGCAGCAAGTGTTGCTTCGATAACTTCTAGCCCCGCTAGGACGCCGAGGTTGCCGTCGTAACGTCCTCCGGTTCCTACCGTATCGATATGGGATCCGGCCATAACAGCACCTGATGCACCATCAGAGTTCGTGGAAGCTACTACGTTTCCCACAGCATCGATCGTTACCGTCAAACCCAAATCTCGCATCCATGTGACAACCAGATCGCGGCCTTCGCGATCAGCGTCGGTGAACGCCAGACGAGAACATCCTTTAGTGCCTTCGATTTTTCCGATTTGGGCAAGCTCGGCTATCCGCTCAAGAAGCCGTTCCCCGTTGATTGACACCGATGGGCCATTTGGCAAAGCCATATCTTCATTGAACCCGATTCATCTACAAAATAGCTAGTGATTCCCGTTGTCCTCATATTTCGTTAGTGTTCACTGACTACTACTTCATCGGAGATCTCGTGATTCGACCGGCTCTGTACCTCCAAGATGCTCACGCAATTACTGAGGGAATTGAATTCGCCAGATACGCAGAACACAGCGGATTTGATGCAGTTTGGCAGGCTGATTCACGCTTGGTTCGCGAAGCTTCTGTGCCAATGGCTGCGTTTGCGGCGACCACTGAACGAATCAAGATTGGTTCAGGGGTAGTAGATGTCTGGACTCGCAATCCGGCTCGGCTCGCTTCCATGTTCGCGACGCTCGATGATCTGGCGCCCGGGAGGATTTTGTGCGGGTTAGGTGCCTGGTGGGATCCTTTAGCGACCAAGGTTGGAGTTTCACGAGATCGACCTTTGACAGTTATGCGCGAAGTAGTTGCCGCAGTCCGCGCTCTTCTCGCTAATGAAACCGTGACTGTTGATGGGTATTTCGTGAAACTCGATGGTGTCGAGTTGGACTACGTCTACCAAGATCGCAAACCCAAAGAGGTTCCGATATACATCGGCGCTACTGGAATGAAAATGATGGAGTTAACTGGCGAAATCGCAGACGGTGTCGTCCTTAACTATCTAGTTTCACCTGATTACAACGCTCGCGCTATGGATGCTTTAGAACGAGGCGCTGAAAAAAGCGGGCGCTCAGTCGATGATCTTGATCGCCCTCAACTTGTGGTGTGTTCAGTCCACGAAGACCGTTCCACCGCACTGGATATGGCCAGAAATATGGTCACTCAATATCTCGGCCAACAACCTCACATAATGGAAGCTTCAGGTGTGCCGAAGTCGTTGCTTGAAGCGGTGGGGGAAGTGCTGACCTGGCCGGCCACACACGAACAAGTAGAAGCTGCATCGAAGTTGATACCGGATGAGATTGTGCAGATGTTGACCGCTTCAGGCACGGCAGCGGAAGCACGCGAAGCGGTAGCCGGTTACATGTCGAATGGCTGCACTTCACCCGTGTTGTATCCGTTGGGCGACGTTTACGCCACTATTGATGCTTTCGCTGACTGGGACGGCTCGGGTTAGAACTAATTATGGAAGCTTCCAAAGCCCTTTAATTTCTTCTTTGATCATTCTCTAGAAGGTCTCATCGCTCGCTCAGAATGTGACAGAATGCGAAGGTTCGATGTCGAAAAAACATAGAGATAGGGCGGTAGAAATGCGGAGGAAGATTGCAGCACTGCTAGCGGTCTGTATCGGGCTGGGCTTTGTACTCACTAGCTGCGGTGGAGACGATGGTGCCGATACAAAGGCTGCGTTCGTATACGTAGGCCCAGTCGGCGACGCCGGTTGGACTTATGCACACGACGAAGGTCGGCAGTATGCGGAAAGTGAAACTGGTGTTGAAACGGCTTACGTGGAGGCAGTTCCTGAGGGAACAGCTGATTTTGCTAACTACGTTCGCGATTTCATTGACCAGGGGTACAACGTAATTATTGGTACCTCGTTTGGGTATATGGACGACATGCTCGCGTTGGCAGATGAATACCCTGACGTTGTTTTTGAACATGTCTCTGGGTACAAGATGAATGACAGCAACTTCGGCAACACCTTTGGCCGAATGTATGAGCCTCGTTATCTTTCCGGAATGGTTGCTGGTTCAGCCACAAGTTCAGGTTTGATCGGCTATGTCGCTGCTTTCCCAATCCCAGAAGTTATAAGAGGAATTAACGCCTTCACCCTTGGTGTCCAAGCCATAAACCCAAGCGCTCAAGTAGAAGTAATCTGGACCAGCACGTGGTTCGACCCAGTAGTCGAAGGTGACTCTGCTCAAGCGTTGCTTGATAAAGGTGCCGACGTGATCGCTATGCACCAGGATTCAACAGCGGCAGGCGAAAAGGCTGAAGCGGCCGGCGCACGGTGGGTTTCCTATAACTCCGATATGAGTGCGTTCGCCCCGAACGCTTTCCTAACTGCCCCTGTCTGGAACTGGGGACCTCGGTATGTTGAAATTATCGAGGATGCGAAAGCGGGCAATTACGCGCCAACCTCCTATTGGGGGTCAATGGCTGACGGAATCGTTGACCTTGCACCAATAGCAAGTGACGTCGACCAGTCCGTAGTTGATCAGGTAATGGACGCAAAGGCTGCCATTATTGCCGGTGATATGCATCCGTTCACCGGTCCAATCATGGATCAGGACGGCAACCAAGTCCTTGGTGCTGGTGAAGTCATGGACGACGGAGCAATGCTCGGGATGATGTTCTTCGTTGAAGGCGTCATTGGATCCACTGGCTGAGTTAGTTAGCTGTTAACAGCATTTAGCGGCGCCGGCGAGGACTACCCACGTCGGCGCCGCTAACGCGTTTAAGCAAAGTAGGTTCTCCTCTCGATGACGCAACCCTCATCTCCTGCCGATAGCGGCCAACTCTCCGTCGAATTGACAGATATATGGAAAACATTTCCAGGGGTTGTCGCGAATGCTGGAGTGGGACTCGCCGTGCGGCGCCGGTCAATTCATGCTCTTCTAGGAGAAAACGGGGCCGGCAAGTCAACGCTGATGAACATCCTCGCGGGGGTCTACCATCCCGACAGCGGCGAAGTGAAAATCCATGGTCTCTCCCACCAATTTCGAAATCCGGCTGATGCTTTGTCTGCTGGAGTTGGCATGGTCCATCAAGAATTCCGGCTGATTCCTTCTTTTTCGGTAGCTGAAAATATTGTCCTCGGTTCAGCCCCATCCATCATCAATAATCGCCAGGTCGAGAACGATGTTGCAGATATGGCGCGCAAGTACGGATTAAAGGTTGATCCGGCCCAGCCGCTGTGGCAGCTATCTATGGGTGAGCGCCAAAAAGTGGAGATATTGAAAGTGTTGTGGCGTGATGCGCAGGTGCTAATCCTTGACGAACCAACCACTGTCTTGACACCCAGTGAAGTAGACGAATTAGGTGAGATCTTGCGACGGATGGCTGATGATGGGCGTTCCATTATTTTTATTAGCCACAAATTGCATGAAGTCTCCGGAATCTGTGACGAAGCCACCGTATTAAGGCAGGGCGAAACCGTTGCGGGATCATTAGACATGGCAACAACGGCCCAAGACGAACTAGCACGTCTCATGGTTGGGGCGGCTCCTGCCATTGCGGCCCGGCCTGCGGCAGCAACTCCAGGGAAACCTTTGCTAGAGCTACAAAATTTAAGCGCAATAGGTGACCGCGGTGTCAACGCGTTTTCCGACGTCAGCTTCCGAATCCATGCAGGGGAAATAGTTGGTATCGCCGGCGTAGCTGGCAATGGGCAACGAGAACTAGCTGACGTCATTGCTGGTTTACGACTTTCAAATAACGGCACATTAATCATGGATGGCACTGACATAACTGCGGTTAGCGCTCACCGTCGCTTTCAGTCTGGCCTGGCATACATACCTGAGGATCGCCTCGGCGTCGGATTAGCACCACGCCTTTCCATAACCGACAACGCGATACTTCGCGTTTACCGGCAACAACGGCGAGGCCCGTTTATTGTCGCTGAAAAGGCCCTGTCCTACTGCGCTGACCTCGTCAAACGTTTCGGAGTTCGATCAGGTGATCCCGATGGGCCAATCGCTGCTCTGTCGGGAGGAAATCTTCAGCGCCTTTTGGTCGGTAGAGAATTAGATGGGAAACCTTCCGTGGTCGTCGCTTCCCAGCCCACACGAGGTCTTGACGTGCAAGGAGTGAAGGCGATTCAAGATCTGTTACTTGATCAGCGAAATTCAGGTGCGGCAGTCATGATGATCTCCGAAGACCTTGATGAACTCCTCACGCTAACCGACCGGCTTCTCGTGATGGAAGGGGGCGTCATCCGTGGCGAGTTCGATCCTCGAACTGTATCTCGACATGAAGTTGGGATGGCAATGCTCTCTGATACGCAACCCTCTTCGCAATCATGAAACGTCCTCGTTTAAGCCTCCGGGAACAACCCCTACCGGGAGGGCAGCCTCTCGCGTTCGGCACAGGTTTAGCCATCGCACTCTTTGTCGGCACACTGCTTCTTTTAGGTGCTGGACATGACCCTTTGAGAATCTATTCAAGAATGTTTGACGCCTCACTCGGCGATCCTGATGCTTGGGCCATAACGCTGAACCGCGCTGTTCCTCTTGGGCTTGCCGGCTTAGCAGTAGCTATTGCGGGCTCTATGGGACTTTGGAACATCGGTGCTGAAGGCCAAATAATGGCAGGAGCAATCGGGGCAGCTTGGGTGGCCCGTATAGGCGGTGATTGGCCTGGGCTTGTACTCATCACAATGATGCTCGTCGCAGCGATCGGCGGTGGAGGCATCCTTGCACTTGGGCCTGCAGTGGCTCGAGCCAAACTCGGTGTTAACGAAATCATCACAACTTTGATGCTTAATGAGGTCGCAATTCGGCTGGTTCAATGGCTTATCCATGGTCCTTGGAAAGACCCCGACTCATTTAACTTTCCGTTGGCTCCTATGTTGCCTGACCAGGCCCGCTTACCAACACTTTTTAGCCGAGCACATTTTGGGTTGCTCATAGCAGCAGCCGTGATCATCATTGCCTCTGTCGCGGTCCGTTACACCGCTTGGGGATACGAGCTAAGAATCGCTGGGTCTTCCGAATCCACGGCACGGTACAGCGGCATCTCATTACCCAAGAAAGTCCTCACCGTGCTCGTGTTGAGTGGTGCTGTAGCGGGATTAGCCGGCGGTGTTGAACTAGCGGGCACCGCCGATCGTCTAACAGAGACGATTTCGAATGGTTTCGGTTTCGCGGGCATCATCGTTGCTGCCTTGGCGCTTATGCGCCCATCGGGCGTAGCCGCGGTCGCCTTACTCTTTGGCGCCGTCCAAATAGGTGGTCAAAGTATTCAAACCCTTGGAGTTTCTTCCTCGGTTTCAACAATTCTCCAAGCGTTTGTTCTATTTGGTGCAATCGGAGCTGGGGTCTTTAGCCGGTATCGCGTGACCTTAGACAGCGGGCCAGCCTCAACCCCAGAGGAAGCCAAGTCATGAACGAAGCATCATTAATCGGTCTGCTTTTTGCGACAGTCTCTTTTGGGGCCCTTCTCTACTTAGCGGCGTTAGGCGAACTATTGGCTGAGAAGGCGGGCGTCTTAAATCTTGGCGTTGAAGGGATGATGGCCATTGGCGCTGTCACTGCTTTTATCGCAGGGGTTGAATTCCAAAACCCTTGGTTGGCCTTAATAATTGCCATGCTCAGCGGGGCCTTGTTGGCTTCCGTTCACGGCTTTTTCACTGTTGGGCTAGGCGCTGAACAAGTTGTCTCAGGTCTATCGCTCACAATTTTAGGATTGGGCCTTGCTGCTTATCTGGGCAAGGGCTATGTCGGATTACCGCCGGGTGCCGAATTGGTACCCGTTGAATGGGGACGTTTGTCTGATTTGCCATGGGTTGGGCCAATTTTGTTTAACCAGGCCCCAATCGTTTATTTGGCACTCCTGTCGGGGATAGCAGTAAGTCTCATCCTTTCAAGCACTCGTCTAGGTCTGGCTTTACGAGCCGCAGGTGAGTCTGCCTCTTCCACTGATTCGGCAGGCCATTCTGTTCTTGGTCTTCGACTTGCTGCTGTAGCTGCTGGAGGGGCGCTGGCAGGCGCATCGGGAGCTTATTTGACATTAAGCATCACTCCCCAATGGGCTGAAGGCGTAACTGCCGGTCGTGGGTGGATAGCCGTTGCTCTCGTTATTTTTGGAGCTTGGCGTCCTAGCAGAGTTGGTTGGGGAGCCTTGCTTTTTGGTGGGACATTGGCATTAAAGCCCCGCCTCCAGACCTTTGGTGTCGATTTCTCTCCAATAATTTTGTCGATGTTGCCATACATTCTCACACTTCTAATTCTGCTCATCATTTCAGTTCAAGCACGCAAACGACCATCACCAGCTCCAGCCGCGCTTGGGTTGGCTTACCGCCGAGAAGAACGCTGAAACATACCGCCCCCACCCTGACAGCGCTTACCCGTAACTGTGGGTATTACGTCGGTCTAACTGAACATCACCATTTCATTTGGCGTCCTCTCAAAGTCCACCAAAGTGCCCTTTAAAGAGAACGATTATGCTGCAATAACGTTCGATGATTTGTATCACCGGCGAAGAGAAACAAACTAGAGCCGAACGTACACCCGAGCTCACAGTCGGAAAGTTGGATGAGGAATGCAGTATGCCCATCTCGGACTAGGAACTCCCGAATACTACGTACCCGGACTGCCAGCGGACTATGTCGCCGAGCGTTACGGAATCCCATTAGCTGACATCGCGAAACTCGGCTCGGCAGAGAACCCCCACGGTGCCTCACCTCTTGCCACCGAAGCTGTCAGAGCCTCTCTTAGCAAACTGCACCTATATCCCTCCTGGACCGCCGATCCCCTGAGGGAAAAAATTGCTACAACTTACGGCTTCGATACTGCCGAGGTGATCTGCGGTGCCGGTGAGACAGAAATTCTTTCTCTCATCACCCGAGCCTTTTGTCCCCCTGACAACAAGATCCAGATGCCAGGCCCGTGTTTTCCCATCTATCACCTCTTCGCAGAAGCAGAGGGTCGAACTCCAGTCTTAGTCCATGACGCCACTAACCGAGAATCAATGGGACTAGACGTAGACGCCTACATCGAAGCAATAGAAGAGGACACGCGAATTGTCTATATCACCAACCCGCATAGCCCATCAGGGACCTGGCTAGAGGAAAAGGATGTCCGACGCATCATTGAAGCCTGTCCAAATGCGTTAGTGGTATTGGATGAGGCATACGTTCACTACTCGGACACGCCGGGTTACATCCATCTTGCATCCGAATACGGGAACCTCGCTGTGCTACGAACATTTTCAAAGGCGTTCGGGCTAGCGGGGCTAAGAATCGGATTCGGAATAGCTTCGAAAACCATTATCGACACGCTGCTGGCAGTGAAACCAACGTGGAACATGGGCCAACTACAAATTGCCGGGGGTATCGCTGCGCTCGACGATGACGAACACGTTAAACAAACGGTTGAAACCATTATCGAAAATCGCAAGTACGTACAAGGAAGATTCGGAGAACTCGACCGGTTTCGGATGATCAGTGGTAGCCGATCCAACTTCTTTCTGGTTGAAATTCTCGACCCTGACACAAACTCAACCAAGGTCTTTCAAGAACTCCTCGAACGCGGTGTAATCGTGAAGGACGGCTCAATTTCATTCCGAGGCCTCCACGACCGCTTCTTGCGCTGTGACGTCAATCTCAAATCGCACATGGATCGTCTTGTCGATGCCCTCGCCGACCTCCCCTAGCCAGTCCGCCATACTGGCTGAGTTCTTGACGCAACTAGCCGGTTCAGTTGACCCAAGACTGTTGGAACTTGCTACAGCACGACTTATTGATACATCCGCATCAATAATCTTCGGCGCTGAACAGCCTTGGTCGAACGCAGTAATTGAGCACGCCCTAGACACAGGAGCGACCGGCAACTCCACCATTATTGGCCGACCTAATACAACCAGTACACCTGCTATGACAGCACTGGCTAACGGAGCATCGGGTCATGCTTTCGAACTCGATGATGTTCACGAAGAAGCGATAAACCACCCGGGGGCTGTCGTGATACCCGCTGCACTTGCGCTCGCAGAAGATCTAAATTGCTCTGGACGCGATTTGCTTGAGGCAATCGTCATCGGCTACGAGGCAATGGGTCGCGCGGGTATAGCAGTTGGCCCCACCTCTCATATGTTGGCTGGTTTCCACCCAACATCAATGTCAGGCGTCTTTGGCGCTGCTGCTGCAGCAGGTCGGCTCTTAAACTTCGGAGCAACAGAACTCAACCACGCATTCGGTATCGCGTCCTCACTGGCTTCGGGCACAATGGAATTTGCCGCTTCCGGCGGCATGGCCAAACGAATTCACGCCGGTCGAGCAGCCGAAGGGGGTCTTACTGCAGCGTTATTGGCAGCACGCGGATTTGAGGGCTCATCAGACGGGCTCGCCGGTCGGTACGGCTTCTGCCGAATTTTTACCGACGACCCGAGGCTAGATCTGCTTACAGATCGCCTGGGGCAAAGATGGATGCTCGACGAAATCACCGTCAAACCGTACGCAGCCTGCAGCGACATTCACCCAATGATCCAAGCGGCAATACAGCTACGGCACGAACATAACTTGCAACCCGGAGACATTGAGAGCATCGAATTAGATGGGCCCACCAAAGCCGCTGTCCAAAACGATATGGACGGGACCATCTCTGTTATGGCTGCGCAGTACTCGGCACAATTCAACATTGCCGCAGCGCTCATTGCTGACCCCGCCAACCCCGAAACGTATCAACTTGATCAGATCTCTAAACCTGAAATATCAGCGCTTCAGGAGAAAGTAGTTTCTCTCCGACCGGCAGCAGAGTTCGATGCTACCTATGCCTGGAAAATGGGTGGCCGAGTCCGAATTAGGCTCGTCGACGGAAGGATGGTGAGCGCCACAGTTCACGGTCAAAAAGGTTCAATGCACGACCCGCTCGAGGCCTCGGAGCTGGCTTCCAAATTTTCTCGGCTTACTGAAGGTCGATGCAATCCCAATCTCGAATCACTCATTTGGGCTGTGGACGCCGCCGAGGAGCTAACCGAGCTCTCGAAGGCATTGCGTTCACCAATTTCAGATTGAGCAGTTAATTAAGCCCCAACAGCATTGAGAGGCTGTTCGAGATACCGGGTTAGAACCAACCACCGGTTAAAAACTGAACCACTCAGAAAAGAACAGTTGACTGCCGGGCCTACAGCGGCCTTTCAAACGAAGCTCCGTCTCATTGACCGGACACACACCAGTCGGCGTTGGATCATCCTGACTGACTATCATGCGAACGGGATCGCCGAAAACAACGTAGGGGTAAAATGCACAACTTTGGTTTGATGATTAGTTCGGGGGCTCCTATGCGGGCCGGGGGGCCAGATTTACCGAATGGTTTCGGAGACATGGTCGCTCAGGCTCAGTGGGCAGAGGAAAAGGGTTTCGAATGTATCTGGGTCGGAGAGGGACGCCTAGCAAGCAACGGGGTCATCCCCATGTCAGTGATAGCGGCCTATACCAAGCGAATCAAAATTGGAAGCGGAATCTTGCCCTACCGGACTCGAAACCCGGCTTTACTCGCAGTGACGGCAAAAACTCTCGATGATCTCGCTCCCGGACGGATCAGACTAGGCCTAGGGGGCTGGTGGGAACCACTTGCCACCCGTGTAGGACTACCGAACGAGAGACCGTTAAAAGCAATGCGCGAAATCGTCACGGTCGTGCGGCAACTCCTCAACGGCGAAGAAGTCACTTACCAAGGCGAATTCGTCGATCTCGACAGTGTCAGGTTTGACGGCTCGGCGGATGACTTTGGTAAGTCCTACCCCGTCGAAATTCATATTGGAGCAGTCCGCATGGGCATGTGTGCCCTGTCAGGAGAAATCGCCGACGGGTGTCTTCTCGACTTCCTTGTTCCGCCGTCATACAACGACGACGCCCTCGCTGCCTTCCAGCGTGGCGCTGAAAAGTCAGGTCGATCGTTAGATGATTTTCAAGTTCCTCAATTGATCGCAGTGTCCGCTAACAACGAAGATCCACAACAAGCAATCGATGATTGCAAGGAATTTCTTACTCAGTACATTGCGCAACAACCTCACATAACCGAATTCTGCGGTGCCGACGAGGAACTTGTTGCCCGAATCAAATCAATCATGGGTTGGCCGGCGACAAAAGCGCAGATACACGAGGCAATGAAACTTGTGTCAAATGAATTAACGCAAAGCGTCGCAGCATGCGGAACCGCATCTGATGCTCTCGATCGCATTTCAGAATGGGTGGACCACGGTTGCACTGAACCGGTTCTAACCCCCCTTGGACAAAATGCGTTCGGCACTCTAGAACAAATCGCTGATGCAGCAAACCTAGGTAGTGTCTAAGAGCAGTGAGCAAGACAGACTTGGGTTCCGAACCCGTTCTCTCGGAAGAATTCGAAAACGCCTATAACCCCATCGGGGAACGCCTCCGGGCAGGTATTCGACAGATTCTGGTAGCAATATTACTGCTTGTGATTGCAGCCACTCTTTGGGAGTTGGCAAAGCTCATCACAGGCACCGGTGATCGAACGATGCCACATGTTTGGGACATTCTTAGCTTCTTAGGAAGCACAACTTCGCAGAACGAGAATTACACCTGGTTCTTAGTCAAAAATGCCTGGTCAACAGCCAAAGCGAGTTTGATTGGTCTTCTTGTAGGAACCGCATTCGGATTAACCACAGGAATTTCGATATCCAGAAGCAAGTTGGTCGGCAATGGCCTCATGCCTCTCATAGTTGCTGCCCAAGCTGTTCCCATCGTAGCTATAGCCCCGGCATTAGTCCTCTGGCTCGGCACCGGCGGAGTGACAAAGACGGTAATCACAACGTATTTAACATTCTTCCCAGTTACGGTCGCCACAGCTCGCGGTATCCAATCTGTTCCACAGGAAAGCCACGAATTGCTGCGAACATACGGAGCTTCTAAGCGAACCAGTTTGAGAATCCTAGAAATTCCGTTTGCCTCGCCTCTCATTTTTGTTGGGCTTGAAACTGCCGCTGCATTTTCAGTAGTCGGAGCGATCGTCGCAGAGTTGCCATTTGGGTCAAAGGAAGGCTTAGGCGTTGTCATCCTCACTTCTTGGCAGTTCTACATAACCGAACCCCGAGCGCTTTATTGTGTCGCTTTGACTTCATGTGTTTTGGGGGCAATTTTTGTTTTATCGGTGAGGCTGATCGCGTATTTCGCTCTCGGCCCCAGATCTCAGGGAGAAGTGCTCTAATCATGACCGGGGAAAGTCAAACGCTTGGACTTCACGCTGCAAAATTAGGAAAGCGATTTTCCAGCAAGGGTGGAGATGTCCAAGCGCTAGAAGATGTAAATCTTGAAGTTCAACAAGGTGGGTTCATGTCGATCATTGGCCCATCAGGTTGCGGTAAATCAACTCTGTTAAGGGCCTTTTCCGATCTGGTCGAACCTTCAATAGGCGAAATTTCTGTAAACGGCAAAATGCCAGCAGAAGCTCGAGCCGCTCGCGAGTTCGGGGTGGTTTTTCAGTCGCCTAATTTATTGCCCTGGCGAACCGTCCTACGGAATGTCACTCTCCCTCTCCAAGTAATGGGCGTTGACCGCCCGACAAGAAACCAGACCGCCCATGAAATGCTCGAATTAGTGGGCTTGGGGTCCTTCGCTAGACACCATCCCTGGCAACTGTCTGGGGGCATGCAACAGAGAGTCGCAATAGCCAGAGCCCTTTCGACCAACCCCAGCGTTCTTCTAATGGACGAACCATTTGGGGCGTTGGACGAAATTACACGAGACAGATTGAATCTCGAGTTGATGCGAATCTGGGGGCAGCTCTCCGCAACAATTTTGTTCATCACCCACAGCATCACTGAAGCAGTTTTTCTCTCTTCCCAAATCGCCGTAATGTCAAGTCGTCCTGGGCGGATCACGGAATTGATTGACGTAAATCTCCCCTACCCCAGAAACGCTGAGACCCGTGACATGCCCGAATTTTACGAACTCGTAATCGAAGTTCGTCGCGCCTTGGTCGAAGCCAGCGCCATCGCCTCATGACCACTGAAGACGTCGCTGTCATAAAGAACACCGAGTCTGGAGGCAGGGGGAGGAACCTGCCGATTGGTGTCGTGCTTACCCCAACCATTTTCTTTGCTTCGTTTCTTACGATTTGGGAATTAGCTGTCCGTCTCGGCGATGTACAGGTCCTAATGTTGCCGGCCCCTTCAGTTATCTGGAGCATGTTCGTTGAGGATTTCGGTCTCCTTGTGGAACTTGCCATCAACACAGGGATCGAAGCCGGCAAAGGTGTCTTAATCGGGTCTTTGATCGCGATTGGCTTAGCCGGTCTTGTGCACGGTATCCAATGGCTGAATCAAGGGCTTCTCAGCTACTCATCAACCGTGAAAGCTCTTCCGGTAGTGGCCCTGTACCCGGTAATGACAATTTTTTTCGGAGTTACCTCCAAAGCAGTGGTAGCGATGGTGGCTGTTGGCGTCGCACCCATTATGTTCACTTTCGCTTCGAGAGGTTTCAGTGGCACCTCAGAACACGATGACCTCATGCGATCTATCTCAGCAAACTGGCGGATCCGAATGACCGCTCTGGTACTCCCCCGTGCCCTTCCCTACGTCATGGCAGGTCTGCGGACGGCAGTGCCATTATCGATCATCATCTCCATCATCTCTGAGTACTTCGGTGGAAGTGTCTCAACCCTTGGTGCCTACATACGTCGGGAATCAACAATGCTGCATACGGTGCAGGTCTGGTCAGCGATTGTTATGGCCTGTCTATTAGGTGTTCTTGTTTTCGTAGCAGTTTCTCTACTTGATCGTTATTTCTTACGTTGGCATGCTTCACGTCGAGAAATTTGAACAGCAGTTTTCCTGAACGGCACCAAAAACTTCGATTAGGTTAAACCCTCAGTAGAAATTCATTCTGTTGGGAGGGGCCAACCTTGCAATCTTCAAGAATAAAACTCGTAGTGCTCTTTTTCGGGCTGTTCGGTCTATTAGCAGCTGCTTGTGGGAGTTCAGATGACTCTGGGAGTGCTGACGGAGGACCAGACAAGATAAAGCTGACGCTGCAATGGGTGACTCAAGCCCAATTTGCTGGATACCACGCTGCTTTGGATCAGGGATTTTATGCTGACGAAAATCTAGAAGTCACAATCCAGCCAGGCGGACCGGATATAAACCCAATACAACTGTTGATCTCCGGCGATAGCGACATAGTGATACAACCCTTCGGCGTTGTTCTGACTTCCCGTGAAGCCGGTGCAGACGTGGTGAGCATGGGTCAAGTATTCGAAAGAGGCGCTTACAGACTGGTCTATTTCGATGATTTGGATATTGGAGGCGTACCCGACTGGGCAGGGAAGACCATTGGTCTTTGGGGTGGCTTCGAACCCAAAGTTTCAGCAGCTTTCGGTAAATTCGGAATGAACGTTGACGCAGACGCCAATATCTTCAGCCAAGGCTGGGACATGGTCGCGTTCCTCGATGGCCAATTAGATCTAGCTTCTGCGATGACCTACAACGAATACGCCCAAGCTCTCGCAGGTAACGAAAGTGACCGCGAGATACTCATGTGGGATCCGAACGAGGAAGGAACAGCAACTCTTGAGGACTCCCTCGTGACCACTGAGTCCTGGTTGGCAGCTAACCCTGACATCGCTGAGAGATTCATTCGAGCGACAGCCCGCGGTTGGATTCACTGCAGAGACAACCCAGAAAGTTGTATCGAAATCGTCCTTGCTAATGGGACAGCGCTACCGCGTGACTTCCAGACTTGGCAAATGAACGAGGTCAACAAACTGTTGTGGCCCTCTACGAATGGTTTATTCAACCTGACTGACGGTATGTACCAGGAAACAGCAGACATCCTCTATAACTACGGGGTCATCGAGAGTCCTGCGTCGAAAGACTCATTCGATATGTCTCACCGTGATCGGGCGCTACGTAGCGAAAAGATGCCTGAGGGTGATCTGTACGGCAACAACTTCAAACCAATGGATCTTGATCCACGAGAGCTATTTGGATAACTGGAGGAAACCATGGGCTCTGTTGTTAGAGCTGCACTAATTCAAACAACAGGGTTACAGCCCTTAGAAGCAATGCTTGACCGGCAGACCTCCCTTTTACGGGAGGCTGCCGGAAAGGGCGCTCAGGTTGCCTGCTTGCAAGAGCTCGCAACCGGGCCATACTTCTGTCAGACAGAAAACCCAAAGTGGTTTGACCTGGCCGAAGAAGCCCCAAACGGGCCAACTACCAGCGCGATGCAAGAACTCGCTCAAGAACTCAACATGGTTCTGGTTGTTCCTCTATACGAGAAAGCAGACGGGTTTTATTACAACACTGCAGTTGTCATTGATTCTGACGGTTCATACCTAGGTAAATACCGAAAAAACCACATCCCTCACGGCCCCAATTTCCAAGAGAAGTTCTATTTCAAACCGGGAAATTTGGGGTACCCAGTGTTTGACACCTCAATTGGCAAAGTCGGTGTCTACATTTGCTACGACCGGCATTTTCCTGAGGGAGCACGAGCATTAGGCCTTAACGGAGCCGAGCTAGTGTTCATCCCGTCAGCAACCGCTGGCCGATCAAGACAACTTTGGTTCACGGAACAACGGGGCCACGCTATCGCCAACCTCTATTTCGTCGGCACGATTAACCGTGTCGGAGTTGAGTCAGAAGGGCCCAACGAATTCTATGGTCACAGTTATTTCTGCGACCCCTACGGAGAGATAATTGCGGAGGCCGGGGAATCTGAAGAAGTCCTCATAGCTGATCTCGATCTTGCTTCAGTTCGTGAGACACGAATCGATTTGCTCTTTTGGAGAGACCGTCGCCCTGATACCTACGAACCCATAGTCGCGCCATAGCGATCTACCGGATTTAGGAGGATTCATGCACGCTTCCGAAGTCGTTGATCTTTGCCGCACATACTCATTGTTCGAATGGGGAACTCAGGATGTAAATCCTCTAGCAATAGACCGGGGCGAAGGCTGCTATTTATACACAATAGACGGTCGCGAAATTCTTGACTTTAACTCAATCGCTATGAACGTAAACATCGGCCATGGAGACCAGCGAATAACCAAAGCTGTATCCAAACAAATGGAAAAAATTTCTTTCGTATCACCGTTCATGGTTACAGAAGTGCGAGCTGAAGTTGCAAAGAAACTGGCTGAAATCACCCCAAAGGGTCTTACAAAGTCTTTCTTCACTCTGGCCGGCTCTGACGCCAACGAAGCCGCCATCCGAACAGCCAGATTGGTTACCGGAAGGAAGAAAATCCTGTCCCGATACAGGTCCTACCACGGTGCAACCCATCAGGTTTTAGCACTGGGGGGAGACCCGAGACGTGAGCCAGTAGAAAGTGGCATGGGAGACATTGTTCGAATCCCGGACCCATACCACTACAGATGCCCCTGGATTACCGACGAGAAGGAATTCTGCAAATTTAACTTGGACCAGATTAAGCAGATTATTCAGCTCGAAGGACCACACACCATTGCAGCCATCATCGTTGAACCTATAACTGGATCAAACGGCTTGATAATTCCTCCCGACGGGTGGCTGTCAGGCCTTCGCTCTCTTTGCGACCAATACGGGATTCTTCTTATTTGCGATGAAGTAATGACTGGTTTCGGACGGACTGGTGATTGGTTCGCCGTCAACCACGAAGGCGTGACCCCCGACATCATGACCGTAGCCAAGGGCATGACTTCTGGATACCTGCCTTTAGGTGCATGTATCGTGAGCGACCAAATCGCCGAAGCAGTACATGACCGTCCCTTAGGCTCAGGTCTCACGTACCAGAGCCACCCAGTAGCGCTAGCCGCAGCAAATGCAACAATTCCCATTTATGAGACAGACAACCTGATTGAGCGATCACAGGAAATGGGAAATTACCTGCTCAACGGTTTAAACGAACTGGCATCTCGTCACATTAGTGTTGGTGAAGTTCGGGGCAGTGGCTTATTCACGGCAATGGAATTGGTATATGACCAAGAAAGCCGCCTTGAGCTCTTCCCCCTGACGGGACCGACTGCTAAGGCAGACCAAGAGATGAAGAAGCTTTTCGCTGACGAGGGTCTCGCATGTGTTCTGCGCGGCCCTTATCTCTTCGCGAACCCTCCATTCGTGGTCGAACACCAACAAATTGATTGGGCTCTTTCTATCTTTGATAGAGCCTTGGATATAGCAGATTCGGCGACGGCCGCGGCTGGGGCTCCCATTCCGTCGCACTTCCAATAAGGAGTAAACACCCATGAAAACATTGATTAAGGGCGGAAAAGTTGTAACTGCGATCGAAACAATGAATGCAGATGTCATGATCGTGGATGAAAAGGTAGTAGGCCTTGTCGACTCCGACTCCGATATAAGCCGCTCATTTTCTGAAGATGCTTTGGTAATCGATGCGACCGACAGGCTTGTGGTTCCTGGCGGGATAGACGTACACACTCATTTCGAATCCGAAGGTCAAATAGCACCGGTCCTGGACACCTTTGAAACCGGGACGCGAGCATCCGCTTTCGGAGGCACGACGACGATAATTGACTTCGCATGGCGGGCAACCGGCGGCAGTCTTCTGGATGGTCTTGAGCATTATCACCAGATGGCCCAGGGCGACTGTGCCGTCGACTATGGCTTTCACATGATGGTGAACGAAGTTGACGACCAAACACCCAAAGAAATGGACATGCTCGTCGATGAAGGAATCACCAGCTTCAAGATGTTTATGGCGTATCCAGGCCGGATGTATTCCACCGACGCTCAATTGTTGACTTGTTATCAAAAAGCCGGTGAAAACGGTGCACTTATCCAAATGCACGCAGAAAACGGCATCGCTATTGATGTTCTTAGAGATCAAGCGGTCGAAAACGGCCAGGTTGACCCCGTCTATCACTCATTAACAAGACCTGCCCTATTAGAGGCCGAAGCAGTGCATCGTTCAGTGGTGCTTGCAGAAATTGCCGGCTGCCCCCTCTACATCGTGCACCTTTCCTCAGCTGAAGCCCTTCAAGAAGTAGTTGCTGCTAGGGACCGAGGACTAAACGTATTTGCTGAAACATGCCCACAATATTTATTTCTTGACCTCACTGACCTAGAAAGGCCCGACTTCGAAGGATCAAAGTACGTTTGTTCACCGCCGCTTCGACCAAGCGATCATCAGGCTGAGCTTTGGAGAGGACTTGCCACAAATGATCTCCAAGTCATTGCGACTGACCACTGCCCATTTTGCTGGACGCAAAAAGAGCTTGGCCGCGGCGACTTTCGAAATATCCCCAACGGCATACCAGGCGTTGAACACCGCATGGAACTGATGTATCAAGGGGCGGTTGCCGAAGGCAGACTTTCCCTTAATCGGTGGGTGGACATGTGCTCTCGCGCACCAGCCCAAATGTTTGGCTTGTACCCGCGTAAAGGCACTATTGCACCCGGAGCCGATGCTGACATCGTGCTATTTGACCCGGACAGCCCCCATGCAATTTCTGCCGATACCCACCACATGAATGTTGACTATTCCTGTTACGAGGGTCACGAAGTGACTGGCAAGGTTGACACAGTTTTGCTGCGCGGAAAAGTTGTAGTCGAAGGCACTGAATATCTCGGACGAGCAGGCGATGGACGATATATGTCACGCGGTCTATGCGACGGCCTCATCTAGTGGCGAAAACGAACACGTTCTTAAGCTGAGCGCGTCAAGAAAGTGAACTTGAGTTATGTCATCTCGAACTGAAGATAACCGTCTTCTTCGCGGGGCAGGCCAATTCATGGAGAACATCGAACTTGATGACGCCGCCTGTGTCTCCTTCGTCCGCTCGACATCAGCGCGGGCAAAGATACTTTCTATCGACACAGGCCCAGCGCTGGAACAACCTGGCGTGATCGCGGTATTCACAGCAGCAGACATCGATTTAGACCCTTTCCCATCTCCCGTTCCTGCCAACAATCAACAAATGCTCCGCCCTTGGATAGCTGACAAAGCCGTTCGTTATGTAGGAGAAATTATTGCGATTGTTGTTTCAGACGCCGTCAAACAAGGGATCGACGCGGCAGAGCTAGTTGTCGTTGAATATGAAGATCTTGACCCCATCATCAGCACAGAAGATGCTGTGGCAGACCTTGTGCTAGTCGACGAAAACACACCAACCAATATTTCTCTTGAACTAACCACCGGTAATGACGAGTCACTCTTCGATGATTGCGAAGTCGTTGTAAAGCAGCGAATCGTCAATAACCGGGTGGCGCCCTGTCCCATCGAAAGTCGGGGTGCTATCTCGCGTTGGGATGGATCGTCACTGCAACAATGGTCCACGACACAAAGTGCGCATGCTGTACGAGACGGCTTGTGTCGCATTTTTGAATTAAGCCCCGAGAACGTGCGCGTTGTTGTCCCAGACGTCGGTGGTTCTTTCGGAGCTAAACGGGGATTGTCGCCACCTGAAGTCTTGACCGCGTGGGTGGCGAGGAAAATTAAAGGTGCTGCTCGCTGGCACGAGAACCGGACGGAAGCCATGCTCGATCTCGGGCATGGCCGAGATCAAATCCAATACGCAGAACTCGGCGGTGACCAAGAAGGGAACCTAAAGGCATTTCGGGCCAGAGTGATTCAAAATTCCGGTGCCTACCCCGATGTTGGAAGCTTTTTACCTCGAATGCTGGGGGTTATGGGTGCTGGGCCGTACGCGATCGAAAATGTCGAAGTCAGCAGTCAATCAGTTCTCACTAACACCCCACCCTTGCTGGCATACCGCGGAGCGGGCCGTCCCGAGTCAACCAGCATGCTCGAACGAATGATGGACCTCTACAGTTGCGAAATTGCCGTCGATCCCGCAGAACTCAGACGAAAAAATCTCTTCACTGAAAGTGAAGTCGGTATCCCAACTGCGACTGGTGTGATCTATGACTCGGGTGATTACCCAGGTGCCCTTGAATCAATCTTGGAGACTGTCGGGTACAACAACCTTCGCGAGATCCAACAGAAACGGCGCAGCGAGCAGCACTCAATCCAGCTAGGGATAGGGATCTCCTCATATGTTGAAATCACAAATCCCGGTGAAGAGGGCGAGTATGGGTGCGCCGAATTTCTCGACTCAGGTCACCTGGTCATTAAGACTGGTTCAGTAGCTCAGGGCCACAGCCACGGGACCGGCTATCGAGAGCTCGTAAGTCGCAGGCTTGGCATTGATGCGAGCCAGATCGATGTCGTATACGGGGATACTGCTTTAGTCCCGCGAGGAACCGGAACCGGGGGGTCGAAATCTACTCAAATCGGTGGTTCAGCCTTGCATCTAGCGTGTGAAGCATTGATCGACCAAGGGCGGGAACGTTCAGCAGAACTATTAGAAGCCAGCGTCGACGACGTTGTCTTCGATGCCGCATCCGCTCAATTCCACGTAGTGGGCACACCTTCCATCATGGTTACCTGGGCTGACTTAAATCAAACGGAACTACTGAAAGCTGAAGCGGATTACGTTGCCAATGGGGCGACTTTTCCATTTGGAGCACACCTTTGTTTGGTCGAAGTTGATCTGGAAACGGGTGAGGTCAAAATTCTTAGATACTTGGCTCTCGACGACTGCGGGCGCACACTTTCCCATTCGATAGTAGAAGGCCAAGTACACGGCGGAGTAGTCCAAGGGATTGCTCAAGCACTATTCGAAGAGTTCAAATACGACCAATACGGCAACCCGTTGACTACTAACTTCGCCGACTACGCCATCCCAGCTGCCGCGGATTTGCCGCGAATCGAAAGAATCCACCAGGAGACACCGACTGATAGGAACCCTTTGGGAGTAAAAGGCATCGGTGAAGCACCAACAATCGGATCACCAGCAGCTGTCCAAAATGCGGTTATCGATGCAGTGTCCCATTTGGGCGTCCGCCACATTGATATGCCACTGACCCCTGATCGGGTTTGGAGTGCCATCCAAGAAGCAACGAATTGACTTAAGGAGAAACCAATGACTTTTCTCGACGAATGCATGGAATTCGCGTCCGATGCTTGGTCCGCCTTCGAGCATCATCCATGGATTGACGCACTTTTCGACAACCAGTTGGACGAAGACCGCTTCGAATACTGGTTAGCGCAAGATTTACCGTATCTCGGGCAACACATCACCGAGGTGGCGTATCCAAAGGTCCCGCCCGGAAATCCTTTAATAGAACTCGAACAGGAGTATTCGAGACGCTCAGATGACGGTCGGGTTGAGCTGAAACTATTAGACAAAGTTGGGCCATTTGGGAGCTCCAGATGGGCAGCGCGTCCTCGTCGTGATGCCTTTCTTAACTTTTGGGTGCGAACCATTCACGAAGGATCTTTCGGCGACATATGTGCAGCGCTCTACGTCTGTTACTCCTTCGATAAGACTTTTGGAGAACGCTACGAGAAAGAAAAACCAACAGATTTGCCTGATTTACAAAACGAATGGCTCCAACAATGGGTGGATCCTTTCTACGTAAAGCTGCGACTAGCGACAGAGCAAGGGCTAAACGAAGCTGGCGCCCACTCAACTCCTTACCAGCAAGACACAATGAAGTGGCTCTTTCTGCGGGGCATCCAATATCAAATTGGGACCTTTGATGCAGCGTGGGAACTGTCAGATCCTTGGCCAGGAGAAAGTGGGCCTCAAGCGGTCATGTCAAATATCCCTGACGGATTGTCTAATTCTTAGAATTCGCCGAGCCCGACTCGAGTCGTCAAGGTTGGCTTCAACCAACTCAGAACCATTTGATCATGCGCTATCAAATCTGATCCACCTCAGCTTCTGACGCGCCGGCAAGCAGTTCGAAGCCCGGTCCTCGATCAAAGAACTTTAAAGATCCGCGTTCTTTAACCATGGCTTCCCGAAGGGCCTGAGTTTCCGCCAGATCAACTTCCGGCACCTCGGAGTGGCTAACAAAAACAACGCCATAGTCGTCCTTCGCGGCCTGCTGAGAAACTTTCCCTTGGAGTACGTCTAACTGGACTAAAGAAGTATCTCTCTCAAGCGGGTCGCCCCAGCCGCCGCCGCCAGTTGTCTCCACGCGAATGAGTGCCCCAGGGTCAATCGGCTCTCTATCGCACAAACCCTCCATAACCTGCTCGTCGTCGGAACCGGGGTTGATTGTCACTTTGAATGGCGCGCCTGCCTTACCCCCGTTTAGACCCCAACAAGAAAGAATCGAGCGATCCGCAATCGACATAAACTTTGCATCGTCAGCCAACACCCGGATTTCTTTCTGGTAACCCAAGCCTCCTCGGTACTTGCCTGCGCCTCCAGAATCTGCGGCTAAGCCGAGTGTTTCAATTCGAACAGGAAAGCGTCCCTCGACAAACTCAGCCGGAAGATTTTTGGAGTCGGGAACGACATGGATAGCGTCGCTACCATCAGCGTAATAACGCCCTCCGGAGCCTCCCCCTAGGATTTCGCGACTGAAGAACCAATCACCGTCTTGGTCTAATCCCTCAATGCCTGTGTAACGAATTGTTTCCTGATCAGCAGGCATTCGGCCGCCAGTTGCTTTCGCTAGAACCCCTGCAAGAACCCCTAAGAGTCGCAGAATGACAAACGTCCTGGCATTTGTTGGGGCTGGGAATACTGGCGTAACGAGGGTTCCGGGCGGGGGGAACTTAATCTCAAAGAGGGGCACAACCCCCTCGTTGACATCTAATTCAGCCATTCGTTCGGGTGTGTCAGCCAGATTTCTGAGAATCGGTGCAAGCCATTTCTTAAGAAAAACCCCGTCCGCATAATCACCAGCGTGGTTAATGGGTCCTTTTGCTTGTGGGCTAGTCCCATTTAAATCAAGTATCAATTTCTCCGGCGTTTTAGTCAGAGTAATCCTCTGGCAATGAAGCTTCGGCGGGTCGACCCCATCGTGTTCTGCGTAGTCCTCCCACGTCCAAGAACCCTCTGGAATCTTGGCGAGGATTTCTCTTCGGAAGGTCTCCGTCGTACGGTCAATGATGGCATCGAAGCATGCCGTAACAAGCTCAACTCCATACCGTTCGAATAATTCTGCCAAACGGTCTGCGCCCATCCTGCAAGCGGAACATTCGGCATCAAGATCGCCCGCCAAACTCTCCGGTAGACGAGTGTTACGCGTCATGATTCTTAAAGCAGCTTCATTAGCAATTCCCTGGTCGTAGAGCTTGATAGGCGGGACCATCAAACCTTCTTCGAAGACCGACAAAGCATCACTGGGCATCGATCCCGGTACTTTCCCCCCAATGTCGTCGTGGTGGCCAAATGCCTGCACGAAGGCCACCACCTGCCCCTCAGCGAAAACCGGCACCGTGACACAAAGGTCAGGAAGATGTCCAATGCCACCTTCGGAAAGATAAACATCGTTGTGGAAATAGATGTCACCAGGTCGCATCGACTCAATAGGAAAGTCACGAAGGACCGGATCAACTAACGCTGAGTACGACCGCCCAGTTAACTTTCGCATTCGCGCATCGTGAATACCTGCGCGAAAGTCATGTTGATCTCTGATCATGGGCGACCGCGCTGTACGACCAATGGCGTCTTCAACTTCGGCCTCTACCGAGGCGAGGGTTCCTTCGACAATTTCAACAACGATCGGGTCAACCTCCTTCATTAGAGCCTCCTTTGAGCTTGATCGGCTTGATAACCAGGTTTCCTAAAGAATCAACTACGGCCTCGAAGTCTGGCGCCAAGGGGGTGGTAGAACCAAACTCCTCAATTATCGCAGGTCCCCGAACAGTGTCACCTTTACCAAGTGTCGACCGGTCGAAAACTGGGACGTTCTTCCACTCACCGAAATAAACGTCGCGCCGATCGGTTGCTTCTGCACCCGTGCCAATATCAATCGCTTGTGGGTTGGGTCGCTCAATTGGTCCAAACGATGTGGCTCTTAAGTTCACCCATTCAACTACTACTTCAGGCCGATCTCGATAACAGTATCCATACAGACGCTCATGCTCATCATGAAAACTCCCTAAAACTTGGGGTATAAAAGATTCGTCTATTGGTCCGCTAGGCGCGCTTGTCTGAACCTCGAACGCCTGTCCCTCATATCTCAGGTCGACCCAACGGGCAAGGCGCTGATCTGCCTTGGCATATCCCTGATCTGCTAACGCTGATGCTGCACGTTGCTCAAGAACCGAGAAAGTTGCTTCAAGTTCCTGTCTAGATAGCTCGCCATCAGTTTGGGCGATTGTTTGAACCTCGTCATGACGCAAATCCACTACTAGAAGTCCATACGCGCTCAAATTACCCGGGTCCGGTGGGACGATCGCTGCCTCTAGACCTAATAAGTCGACTAGTCGGCAAGCTTGGAGTGGCCCCGACCCCCCAAAAGCGCACAAAGCGAAATCTCGAACGTCAAGTCCTTTGCGAACCGTGACCTGCCTTATTGCGTTCGCTTGATTCCAAGCTGCTATTTCCAACACTCCAGAGGCACATTCTTCAAGCGTCAGTCCGAGATCGGCAGCTAATGCCTCAAGCCCATGAGATGCCTTTTCCCTGTTTAATTGGATGCCCCCGCCGATCAAATTTGAAGGAATGCGGCCCAAAACAAGATGAGCGTCAGTTACAGCCGGTGATTCGCCCCCTGTGTCGTAACACAACGGACCGGGGGCCGCTCCAGCAGATTGCGGACCGACCTTGAGACCACCCTCGGGGCTAATCCAAGCTATCGACCCTCCACCAGTACCGACTGTGACAATATCGATCATCGGAACTTTCATGGGATGACGTCCGATCGAGCCTTCAGTGGTCAGTGCGGGCTCAGCCCCTTGAACGACGGTGACGTCTGTTGAGGTTCCTCCTCCATCAAGCGCCAGTACTTGTTCGAATCCGGCGTGGCGAGCGACTTCTGCAGCGCCTAACGCTCCAGCAGCAGGTCCAGACAAAACTGTCGTAATCGGCTGATCTCCCACGGCTTCAGACGAAATAATCCCTCCATTGCTTTTCATGACGTAGAACGCTGGGGGTTCAGAATCGCTAATAAGTTCAAGCCGGTCACTGATGCTTGAGATGTATTCAACCACTCGGTCTTTTACGAATGCATCGACGAGAGTGGTCACCGACCTTTCGTATTCGCGGTACTCACGAAGAACTTGCGAGCTAATCGAAACAGTGACATCCGGGAACACTTCAGAGATGATCTCCTGGACTCGTTCTTCGTGAGACGAGTTGAGATAGGAATGGAGTAAACACACTCCGATTGAACGAACTCCGTTGTCCCGGAAGAACCTTGCCGCGGCTACCACGCTCTCTTCGTCGAGTTCTTCGACTACTTCTCCTCGCGCGTCAAGACGTTCCGACACTTCTTGAACGAGGTGAAGTGGAACGATTCTGTCTGGTTTGACCCAGAAGTATGAGTTGCCATATCCATCTGGGACACTTTGCCGAGCAATTTCTAATACGTGTCGAAATCCTTGAGTCGTGATCAAACCCAGACCACTCATATCATCTTCGAGCAACGAGTTAGTCGCAACTGTCGTACCGTGACTGACGGTCGAAACTTCATCAGACACGAGAGTCGCTTGATCGAGTATCAGCCGGATACCTTCGACAAAAGCTTCTGCGGGGTTCGAGGGGACTGACGGAGTCTTGGTCGCATGCAGCTCACCCGTCGCTTCATTAAACGCCACAACGTCCGTGAAAGTTCCGCCAGTATCGATACCAATTCGGACTGTCATAAACTGTCACCTGTCTCTGCTACTGCCACTAAGGCCTGTTCAAAACAAGACATCGGAGGCTCTACTAGGCCTGCACCAACTTGGCCTGTTCCAGCTTCTTTACCCGCCATGCCGGTATTAACTGCGGGGAGAATCTGGGTCGACACTACTTTCGCGACGTCAATGCCAGTCGGGGTGCCACGAAAGTCCAAAGAAGCAATTTGTAGGTGTGGATTTTCTGCGAGCGTAATCTCATACATTTGATGGGTCTTTTGGTGCGCTAGTTCCACGGATCCTCCTACAAATCGGACGATAGCCGGAGCACAGGCCATTGCGAAGCCACCAATCCCGTATGTTTCCATAATGGTTGAGTCACCAATATCGGGATTGATGTCTTTGTCGGAAAACCCTGGGAATAAGATTCCTTCAGGCGTGTTTGCTGGGGCTGTGAACCATTGATCTCCGGCTCCACTGACTTGAATTCCAAACTCAGTTCCATTGCGAGCCATGGCCACCACCATTGTCGAACCCGGTATGTTCCGAGCGGCGTCTGCGGATGCTTTGGCGGCGGGCATCACCATATTTAAAACAAAATGTTCGTTTCCGTTTATAAAATCAAAAACCTGCGAAATTTCCGCACTGCTGACGTCGCATTGCGCAATCGAAGACGACATTTCGCGGAGAAACAAGGCTGACCCCGCACGATTTCGGTTGTGGCCTTCGTCTCCCATTTGGAGAGACTGAGCAAGTAACGCCCGCACATCAAAGGGACCCTGTCGGGCAAAAGCTTCTGAAAGGATTGGAGCGAGACGTGAGTTAATCCACCGAAGGCGATCAATTACCTCGGGCGAATATGCGCCCATTCGCAGGACCTTGCCGAGTCCTTCGTTGAGGTTCGAGTAGGCGACTTGCTGATTTACTTCGTCTCGCACTTCATACAGCGACATTGAAGAGCTAATGACCCCCGCCATAGGCCCTACCGCCCCCCGGCTATGGCACGGCAAGAGTTCAATCTCATTTGCTTCACAAAGTTGCCAAGCTTCATCGGCATCGGCAGCTTCGCCTTCTAACAGGAGCGCTCCCACGAGAGCACCTCTTAACGGCCCGGACGCGTCTTGCCACGAAATTGGTGGACCAGAGTGCAGGAACTGTCGCCTTTCGAGGCCAAGCGCCTGGTGGGCTGTCGTCACACCAACTACTTCCGGGCGCGCTTCGATCATCGCTTGAACTGCTTGTTGGTTTGCGTTGACTCTTCGTTGATCGGCAGCGATCTGTGACAAAGAAAGTGCCAATCCGTCACGCGGAGGTTGCCACGCCGCGTCAGCAACCGCAATTCCTTGATCTCGAATGGCATCTGAAAGAAGTTGAATTCCTACAGCAGAAATTTTTGGGTTACGAAGCAGTCCTGATCCATCTTGTTCCGTCATCGAATTACCGCTGCCCTGGTCGCACTTGCATTGGACAAATGAACTTCAGCTCCAGCCTGAGTCAGCTGGTTCACTTGTGAATCAAAATTCTGCGGGTCACCGTTTGTCCCGATTAGGGAAACAAAAATAGGAACCGAAATATCCCCAAGAGCGTCCTTTAATTCCGCCGCTGGATCTGGTGAAGCACCATGGCCGAGGACTACATCGACTAACACTGTTCCTACAGTTTCATCTCTGCTCACTTCTGCTAGTCGCTCTAGTCGGAGGGTGTTGTCAATCATTGGGTGCGGCCTTCCGACTGTGTATTCATCAGCACCAAGATCCACAATTTCAGCTTCGCAGCCCGACGCCTGCGCAATTGCTTGAGCTTCAACAGCTAATGTGCCGCCACTGAATAGTCCAACTAGACGACCACTTCCATTTGGCCGCTCAATGGCCGGTCCCCATATGGGTGCGGGCGGAAGCTCAAAACTTGCTAGTTCGAGAAGTTGCGCAGTTCCATTGGTGAGGTCTCCCGCCGGGACCCAAACAACTGGCTTCGAGAGTTTCGAAGCCGCATCTTCCAACAGCAGCCTGGTTGCGGGACCTACCTCCTTAGCGACTATGCCGATCACTTCCACAGTTGGGTCGTCGTCCAACATGGCCAGTCCCATCTGGGCGGAGATGCCGCCGATCTCATCCGTGAGGTCTCTCCCTCCGAGTCCCAAGACGTGGCGAACTCCTGCGCCTGCATGATCACACAATGCGAGCACTTGCTGCGCTCCGGTACCCGATGCGGAAATGAGACCTATTGGGCCTGCGGGTATCACATTTGCGAAACCTAAACCGACACCGTCAAGAATCACTGTCCCACAGTCCGGGCCCATGACAAGCAACCCGAGCTCTCTCGCTTGTTTCTTGAGGCTCAACTCATTCTTGATAGCTACGTTGTCACTGAAGATCACCGGGTGCGTCCCGGCCTCAATCGCTTCAACAGCCTGATAAGCAGCGTGCTCGCCCGGAACTGAAATTAGGGCAACGTCCGATTGCGAATCTGTGGCTAGACGCCCAAGCGATCTTGGTCGATGATTCAGCGTCTCATCTGCAACAGTGGACTGCCGCGATCGATTCAACAGGTCATCAATCAGTTGTACACATCGAGAGATGACTTCTTCTTCAGCTCTAAATGCTATGAGCAACTCGCCGCCAGACCCTTCAGGAAATTCGTAGCCAGCGGTCTTAGCTAGCTCCATATTTAAGGTCGTTGCCATTGCAACTATGGGGTCGCTGATCTCGCTGTCTTGTGAGAGTGTTCTGGTCAGCAGCATCAGTGTTACTGAATCTCGGTAAATACCTGCACGGAGTTCTACGTGGTCAATCACACTGGCTCACTCTCGAATGAGATATTCAAAGCTAGACGAACACCCTCCATCACGTATCCACCCGAAGTAGCTCCAAAATTGGCGAGTGACTTTACCGCCTGGCCAAGATCTCCAAAGCCGCCCAGTGCCTCCATCAAATGGAGCACTGGCCGCGCGGCCTGACCTCGAGACGCATAACGAAGCAATTCGTATGAGTACGCGGTCGTCGCATCTTTTCGGCAAACCTCGTAAAGATCCTTGGAAAGGCTCGGCCTTTCTAAGGCATGAAATGTGACCAGCATCCCTAAAACGACGTCATCACCCGCAGGGGTCAGACCCGGACCCCATCCAACGCAAGCCTCAGGCCGCGATGGAAGCTTGGGGAATTGGGCAAAAGACAAAAACTGGTCAACACATTTCTTGTCAAATTTTGTTCTGGGGCATGTGGGGTTCCACCACCGCCGGGCCACTATTGGCAATTCCACGTCAAATTCAGTAACAACGCCATTGGGAAACTGATAACCATCGCAAGGTTCATGAATCACAATGGTGTCGGGAGAAGCATCCCGCAACACCAGACTCGCCGCGGCTACATCAGTCATCAAATAACTCCACAAGCGCTGCCACCGGGCCTCCGCCTGGAGGCCCTTGGTGAAGCGCGGCAACCGACACAAAGACGGCTGGGTCTTCTACAGCAGCTGCTATAACTCCCCCAACAGCAGCCTTGATTTGCCGATGATGGTGGACGTCGGAATCGTTGAGCATTACTTGGCGATAGCCGCGAAGCATCCCTCGAGGGTCAGCTTCTGCCTTAGCAAAAATCTGGACGATGTTGCCGGGGAGATCCTTTGGTAAATGGTTCCCCGATACCGGGAGACCTGCGTTACGGATCGCTTCATAAACACCCTCAGAGTCAATCGCGTCTTTCATGACCGAGTGACCGACTCGAAACCTTCCACCCGCTCCAGCTGCGTTTCCCACCACCACAATTTGGCCGCAGTCCAATTCAACACCAGATGAGCAGGATGCCACCGTGCAGTACAAGTCAAGATCGTGTCCAATCTGCTCAGCTTCGGGCATATCTATTTCACCGAGCGCAACCGCGACTCCAAGCGCCGCCGTCCCATTAGAAATAGCCATCGATTCCAAAGGCTCATGGGTGAACACTGTCTTGCCGCGACGGGCAGCATCATTTATCGATTCCATCGTTAAGAGAGGAGTCTTGGTCTGAACAAAATGGACATCACTGGGATTCGAGATACCTGCTTGATCCATTGCGACACGCACACCATCAGCAATCACGTTGACCATCTTTGGTCTACCTATGTCCTCAGGCTTTATCGAATCACTCATTGAAATCCCGACTGAAAGTCGGGGAGGGCCATCCGGTTCGGGGGTTATGCCATCTTGGGTGAAAATTACTGCGTTGGGGCAGAGCACACCATCAGTCCCTCCAGACCAAGCCATCGGAATTTGCTCAATTTCTGCGGTCGAGCGACTGCCTGAACTCAAAAGCGTTGAGCGAAAAGCTTGGTCTGCCAAAATTCTGGTGTAGTCATTGACCCCCCCATTGCCTTCTGTTTTCCCAACAACGGCAATCACATGGTCGGGATTAATTTCCCCATCCAATATCAAGGTTTCAAGACCACTCGAATCTGATACCCCTCCGAGTAGCACCTTGTGAGCAGCGAACGGCATGCTACGCACCTCCCTCTCAAAGCAGGTTCAGTATTCCGTCCGGCATCTTAATTTGGGCAGTACAGATGCGCCCAAGTTTTCAGATTTCACACAACGAATCGAGAAGTGTCCAACGAACGGCGCCGACTGTTACCCAGATCCCTAAATCTGAACTCAATTATTCGGACACTTCCGCATTCATCAAGCGCATTTCGTGGAGTTCAGAGGGGAACAAGGGCATGTGGTTGATTTGAAATCCTTCAGCATCTTCAACCGCCGCTGCAATGACCGCAGAAACTGGGATCACGCCGGCCTCCCCCGCCCCTTTTATACCCAGTGGATTCAAAGGACTCGGAGTCTCCAAGTGATCGATCTCCACTTCAGGAATTTCAGTGCAATAGGGCATCAGAAAGTCCATAAAGGACGCGTTCTGAAGATTCCCATCTTCATCGTAAGCCATCTTTTCATAGAGAGCTCCTGCTATCCCCTGCGCAACCCCACCATGGATTTGGCCTTCGACAATTAATGGATTAATCAATCGCCCACAATCATGAACTACGCAGTAGCGGAGAATCTCTACTTCTGATGTAGCGGTATCGACTTCAACTTCTACGGCATGCGCTCCGCTTGCAAACGTGGCGCGAACGGGGGAATACCAACCAGCTGCTTCAAGACCAGGATCTTCCCCCGGCTTAATAGGTGGCTCATCTAGGTCCCCTGCCCCTGCGAACTGGGTTGCTGCTCGCGCCGCTTCGCTAAACGAGTACCGAAGGGGGTTCGCCAACACCGCTACCTGCGCCAGAGGTATACCTCGTGCTGGTGTTCCTTTGACTTGAACTTGAGCATCAACAATCTCAAGGTCATCAGGGTTCGCTTCAAGTGCTTCTGCTGCTATCTGGATCGCTTTCTCTTTCACCAGCCGTGCTGCCTCAGCAACAGCATTGCCGCTCATCACTGCGGCTCGCGAGGCAAAGGTACCCACCGCATATTGAAAGCGTCGAGTGTCTCCAGTCACGACTTCCACATCTTCAAAGGGGACACCCAATTCGTCAGAGACAATCTGAGCGAAAACAGTGTGGTGACCCTGACCACTTGAGGCAAGCCCGGTAGACACTTGAACCTTTCCCCCGGTCTCCACCCGAACATGTCCTCCTTCGTAAGGGCCGAGTCCGGTGCCTTCGACGTAACACGCCACACCGATACCACGACGTCGGCCCGGCGGTGTTTGGGAGCGTCGTTCAGGGAAACCGTCCCAGTCAATCATTGCCAAAACTTTCTCTAAAAGTTCGGGATAATTACCCGAGTCATAGATAGCTGGACGCCCGTCTTGGAAGATCATGCCCAAGTCATAAGGAAACTCGTCGGGCTGTATAAAGTTACGTCTCCTCAGTTCCGCCCGATCGATCTCCAGAAATGCTGCGATCCGGTCAATAGTTCGTTCCATTGAGAACACTGCATGAGGACGGGCGGCCCCACGATAAGGGGTCACCTGAACTGTATTCGTATAAACGCTTCTGAACCGAACTCGATAGTTCGGCAACTTATAAGGTCCTGGTAATTGCGTGGCCGTGATCAATGGAGCGATCATTCCGTAAGGGGTATAGGCACCATTGTCATGAACGAAGTCCACATCTAGCCCCAGAATTCGTCCCTCATCATCAAATCCAACTTTGATCTGATGCCGCTGAGCTCTTTCATGCGATGAGGAGATGAAGTGCTCAACGCGATCTTCTGTGAACTTAACTGGGCGTTCATATTCGATCGCCCCCCATGCGGTAAGGATGTCTTCGGGCCAAGGATGAATCACTTTTGTGCCGAAGCCTCCACCTACATCAATCGCAAACACCTCAACTTGCTCATCTGGAATCTCAAGAATATTTGCTACGGCAAAGCGGACGCTCGTGGGGGTCTGGGTGGCATTTTGAATTCGTAGTTTTCGACTGTGGCGATCCCATGTCGCATGACTGGCTCTGCCCTCTAGGGAACTGCCCATGCTCCTTTCCATGTCGAGATCTAGTTCAAGTACGTGAGGAGCCTCGTCCAATGCCTGATCCACGTTCCCGACGTGCTCAACATGGTCAGCGGCAACATTTCCTGGTACATCGTCGTGAACTAAATCTGGGCCAAGAGCCGCGTCAATCCCAACAACCGCCTTTCGCGGCTCATATTCGACAATCACTCGTTCCGCTGCGTCTTCGCCCACGTAGCGATCTGTTGCGAAGATCGCCACAACCGCCTCGCCGACATATCGAACATGTTCCTTGGCCAGGATGTATTGCGTTCTTGGAGCTACAAGCGATGGGTGAGGGATCAACAGAGGTAGTGGTTCAACCAGACGGCCCGGTAAATCGCTGTAGGTCAGAACCGCCCGGACACCTTCGACTTCCCACGCTTCTGAAACGTCAATAGAAAGTATTCGCGCATTGGCATACGGGGACCTAATCATGGTTAACGAAAGACCTTCTGATCCCGCATCATCTGTAAACGAACCGCGGCCTCTTATGAGCCGATCATCCTCGGTTCGGCGAATCGCTTTACCAAAGCTCTGCGTCGTCATGTCTTGTCGGACCTAGCGATCTCAGCGGCATACCCAACTGCAGCACGTATGTTTTGGTAACCAGTGCAGCGACATAAATTGCCTGCGATGGCCTCGGTAATCTCTTCCTCAGTGGGGTCATCATTTTGCTCAATCAACGCACACGCCGTCATGAGGAAGCCCGGTGTACAGAATCCACATTGCAGACCGTGGCATTCTTTAAAAGCTTCCTGAACAGGATGCAATTCGCCATCATCAGCAGCTAACCCTTCGACCGTTCGAATTTCCCTATCTTGAACAGCAATTGCGAAAGTCAGGCAGGAACGAACTGGGGCTCCGTCGACAAGTACCGTGCAACAACCACAAACACCGTGCTCACATCCGACATGCGTTCCGGTCAAACCTAATTCACCTCTTAGAGCATCTGACAAAAGCCTTCGCGCCGGAGCGGTGATTTGCTGTGTTTCGCCATTTACTTTCAGCCTGATTTCGTAAGATTCTTCGGTGTTCATATGCACGCTTCCAACGATGCCCAACCCATCTCTGCAGATAGGTGCCGTCGATAATCGGCAGATGCCTGAAGATCCCCATGGGGTTCCAATTGAGAACTCAAAAAATTGTAAACCTCGTTGTGCCCAACATCTTCAATTCTGTTGCCTCTCAACAAATCATCGAAACTAACTAAGGTTGGTACGGGGCCGACCGAAAGAAAAGCTGCTCGTGCAGAATGGACCTGGTCATCATTGTCGTATTCAACGACGCTCACAGCACCCGCCACGGCATAATCGCCGTGCCTTCTCGCTACTTCGCGAAAGGAACTGACTGTCCTTGGGCCCAGTTTCGGGAAAGTTGCCGAGACAATTAGCTCATCTTCTCTTAGGGATGATTGCAGCGGGCCTTCGAATAAGTCCGCTGCTTCAATAGTCCGACCGCCGGATACTGAAGCTGTGTTCACTCTCCCATTGAGAACAGTGATCACAGCTGTCATCTCTCCTGCGGGATCAGCGTGCGCTAGGGATCCACATAAAGTGCCACGATTTCGAATCACTTCGTGAGCGATAAGTCTCTCGGCCTCTACAAGTAGGGGCAGCGCGGACCCAAC
This sequence comes from Acidimicrobiaceae bacterium, assembly GCA_002708935.1. Lineage (GTDB taxonomy): Bacteria > Actinomycetota > Acidimicrobiia > Acidimicrobiales > Poriferisodalaceae > MedAcidi-G3. Next base: position 91,521 of record PAPO01000014.1, read on the forward strand.
TTGTTCACTTTGCAACACTTGGCTGTGTGTGACGGAAGCACCAATTTCTACTTCGCTTTCGCTTACTTTGATTTCGCTTAGCTCGGCGAGACCGGAGATATCTATTAGATGCGTTGGACTCGCTAGCCGAAAGTTCATTAGGGGAATAAGACTTTGACCCCCGGCAAGTATCTTGGCGTCTTCAAGTTCAGAGAGAAATTGTGCAGCCTCATCAACCGAAGCAGCAGGGTGATAACTAAACGGCGATGGCTTCACGACTCTGAGCCTTTAATTTCGTGGATTAATCGTTGTACGGTCGTCTCGATTGATGTCAATTCTCCCACCAAAGCACGAAGCTGGGCGGTGGAGCCTTGCAAACCATATTGGTCCATATAGTCGAACATCATCTGTATTTCGTTAGGAGTGTCCGCCGGCGCTGGCCTTTCAAGAGCTGTGATCACATTCCCTGTTAACAACGTCAACAAATCCGCAATCTCCTGATGACTAATCGAGCCAACTCCACACAGGTCCCAACCAGAACCTGCTTCCAACTCTCCACCGAGAAGAACTGCCGCCGCTCGACCTACATCTACAAGATCAACCATTGCTGTTCGTGCATGAACTGAATATGGCAATACAAGTTGCCCGTTCCCCAACGCGGATTCAATGTAGGGCTTTAGATTTTGCACATACGGAGCGGATCTAACAAATGTGACATCTAGAGGCTTAGCTTCCAGCAATATTTCTTCGACTAGTAGTTTTCTCCAATGGTGTGGCATTTTCTGCGTCTGCGGATGCAAAACCGAGTGGTAGACCAAGTGGTCCAATTCTCTCGCCTGGGAAGCCACTGCGGCACCAATTTCGACCTCTCCTTCGTGGAAGTTAGGGCAAATGTGATAAGCGGAATGCGCGCCTTCAAACAGCTCCCGTAACGTTGAGTTTTCAGTCATATCGCCGACAACGACGTCGCACCCCAAGATTTCTAGGCGCTGCGCCTGCTCTTTATTACGTGCCAACGCCCGAATGTTCCACGTTTGACCGCAAGCCCTTATAACAGCTTGCCCGGTCTTACCTTGGGCTCCGGTAACTGCGAGCGTCGGCATCGCATCGATAGTAGCCTTTATAAGGGAGCCGAGTTACTTGGTGTAGGCCAGTGAACACTAACGACGAATCCCATCGACGCGTTGTGGTTGCACTGGGCGGGAACGCGATTGCGCCCAGCGACGGGGATTACAGCGCCGAAGAACAGACAGCCAACATGGCCCTTGCTGCTAAGAGCATCGTGGATCTCATTTCAAATGGATATGAGCCTGTAATTACTCACGGAAATGGTCCCCAAGTTGGCAACTTGCTTCTGAAAAATGAACTTTCGGCGAGCTTCGTGCCTGCTATGCCACTTGATTGGTGTGTCGCTCAAACACAGGCCACAATTGGGTTCACTCTAGTAACTGAAATTGAATCGGAACTACAACGTAGGTCAGTATCCCGGCAGGTCGCGAGCGTCATAACCCGAGTAGAAGTAGATCCTCAAGACTCAAGCTTCAATTCACCTGTTAAACCAATAGGACGACCACGCGACGACGGCACAAGGCGCTTGGTCCCTTCGCCTCCTCCAATCGAAATACTTGATATTCCAGTCATTGAGTCACTTCTTAACTTAGATGTCGTCGTGGTGGCTTGCGGTGGGGGTGGGATCCCAATGGCCAGAGAGGACGGCAACCTCAGGGGAGTGGAAGCTGTAGTGGACAAAGATTTATGCACGGCATTGTTGGCTGAGCGGATTGCGGCCAAACGCCTGGTGATTGTGACAGATGTTGACGGCGTCAAGGCTGATTACAAAACCGACAATGAAGAACTAATTCGCTATATCAGCACTGAGGATTTGAAGGAACGATTGCAAAATGGCGAATTCTCAGCAGGTTCAATGGCACCGAAAGTCCGCTCGGTTCTCCAATTTATTGAGGCAACCGGAGGCACTGCTGCCATCGGCGCTCTAAATGACATGAATGCTGTAGTACAAGGTGTAGCTGGCACTCAAATCCACCGAAACGAATAGCTGAATCTGTTTATTTCTCTGGCCTGTTGCCCGAATATTTTTTCATACCTTCGGTAAGCCAACCAGATGCTGATATCAGAGAATTCTGCTGAGCTCCCATAACAAGCGCGTCCGCCAGCGGCATGTTTCTAGCAGCATGATGAATTTCTTTCGCTGCCCTAACCGCTGTCGGGTTAAGGGTCGTCAAGTGTGAAACGAACGTGTCTGCAACCTCAGACAACTCCTCTGGGTCCTCGACCAACCGATTTATGAGACCCATCTCATACAGTCGCCGCGCCGAAATAGCCTCGCCTAGGAGTGCCCACTCCAATGCAATTCTCGGCGCGACAAGTTTCGCCAATAAAGGAGTGTTTACAGCCGCCGGAAATCCATTTCTCATTTCAAATGCTCCGAACACAGCGTTGCTATCTGAAATGACAAAATCGCAGCCCATGGCAAGTGTGAAACCACCTGCTACCGCATACCCCTCTACCACTGCCACAGAAAGCTTCGGGAATTGTCGTAATTGTTGAAAAATCTGTTCCCATTTGCTCTCGCGTTTCAATATCGCTTCCAAACTAGAGTCGACTTCTTCACTGAGGTCGCGACCTGCACAAAAGGTGCCATTTGCACCAGTAATGATGAGACAACAACAACTCTCGTTTAGGGCGGCATCAGAAATTGCAGAACCTAGATCCGTGATCATCCTGGCGTTAAACGCGTTTTTCACCTCTGGCGCGTCCAAGGTCAGGCTTACCACCGGCCCATCTGCCTCTATGTGAATCATTCAGTACCCCCCGACAAACCCACAATATGTCGAAACTCTCTTTTTGCCTTAGTCCACTCGCGCAAGAATTTAATCCCTCTTCGAGCAGACACCACATCTGAGGTAGTAAAGGTCTCACCTCAAATCAGAGAATCGCTCTCCACGCTGCCCACACATAGGTAATGAGAACAATCAAAAAGATGAGACGCAAGACTCGTTTACCCACGGCTCCAAAACTAAGCGTTGAAACTGCTTCCTCCACCGAATTTTGGTTCACGCCTAAACCCTCCAGCTTGGCGTGCCCCACTCAAAATTTACCTACCAAAGGCAACTACATTCGACAGTAGCTTCGAGCGCCTTCCAACGAAAAGGAGTTGGTTCAGAAGCAGCTCCACATCCAGTGCATCGGAGCACAAAGTTTCCGTCTACCTTGCTCATTGTCACCGGCTGTTCCCCAGTCGACAATCTCGCTTCCTTTTTCGGAGAAACCTTTTGCCTCATTATTTCGGGAAGCTCTAAGACATCGAAGTCGAGGTACAGAGGGTCTGGTGTTAGGGATGGAGGGGTATCCCATGCTTCCCTGTGAGCATCGGTTTCTTCGGACCACCCCAAAAAACTTAGCCACGCATACTGGTCTACAGAATCAAGATTGTCCGGGATCTCCTCAATCGAACTCATAGGACCAATTTTCTCTGGGACAATTGGTTCATCCGGACCGGAATAATTAAGAAATGAGACAAGTTCACGTTGTTCGCCGATCCCAAAAATGCGGGCCGACTCACTGATGTCCTCTATTTCCTCCATGAACCCATCACGTTCAGACGCTGTCGGATCTTCTAGGGTGTCACTCGCATACAACACAACAAATCGGGCTCCGACACCATGCTGCTTTAGCCGCAAAATGCGTCCCATTCGCTGAATCATCTGTCTTCGGGTTCGGCTGGCATTAACAACAACACCAAGATTGGCGTCGGGAACATCAATACCTTCATCAAGGACCCGAGGTGCTGCTACTGCATCCAGCTTTCCATCACGAAGGTCATTCAAGATTGTTTCCCGTTCGAGGCGAGCGGTATCTCCGGTAATAATCTCAATGCCCAACAGCGGATCTAGCCGATTAATGGCATGGTTTGCGGCCTTGACTGTTTGAGTAAAAATGAGGGCTCCTGACGCCTCGAGGATTACCGGCGCGAAGTTCGATAAGACCTCATATTTTGAACGACTGGTGGCAACTATCTCGCGACGTTTTGAAAAGGAATCCAGATATGTGGTTGCAGCTTTCCCATTGGCCCCGGCATCGTTTTCTGCCAGATAGCTGACCGCTGCCAGGAAAGCTCCGAAAGGCTCTTGAGGCATGTCAGGAATCGCCCTCAGTGTTTGCCGAGCAGCGACCAAATCTGCTTCCATCAAGTCGTATTCATCGCGTTCTTCTTTGGCTAAAGGTACTGCCACAAACGCGACTCTCGGTTGGGCACACACCCCGTCGGCAATGGCCTGCCCAAACCCGTACTTGTAACAAACACCACCGAAATAAGGGACAAGAGTCTTCTCAACGGCATCGTCTGATCGTTCCAGTGTGGCTGTGAGCCCCAAGCGTTCGTCATATTCGTGAATAAGTGACTTGCGTAAGGTCGCTCCCCCAAACCCATGACATTCATCAGCAATCAAAAGACCCCCAAGGTCTCCTGGGGGTAATGGCTTCTTGGCACTAGCGGAGTGTCGAGTTGTCACCAACACATCACAGTCATCTACCCGGTCACTAAAGCTGTCTCCTAGCCGTCCAATGACACATTGGGGCAAAGCTTTCTTAAGGCTTTCAGACCATTGCTCCATAAGGACACGACTAGGAACCACAACCAACACAAAGAGACCGCGTCTGTGAGCATCAGCCGCCGCCTGCATGGCAACATTTGTTTTTCCGGCACCGGTAACAGCTTCAATGATTCCTCGCCGTCCACATCTCAACCAGCTTGCCAACGCCAGCAGCTGCCATTTATAGAGAAAATGTTGCGACTTGTTCATAGACCGATCCGTTGAAAGACGCTAAGGCCCAGCGCCCGCAATTCCACGCCGTAAGATGAGGTTCCTGTATTCGGAACTTTCAAAACTGAACCACTCAAACAACTATGGGCTTGCTATCTGACGGCAAGCCACACCAAATCCGTCACCGCCCAACTAACAATTTCACGGATCACCATTGAGCACCACTGATACCAAACCTCTATTTCGGGGAGTGTCACATCGGGCGGCTTTTATAGCTTCGGTCACACTCGCCCCAATTGTGATTGTCTCAGCCCCAGGAACATGGCCACGTTTGGTCACAAGTCTTTACACAACGTCGATAGTGGCTTTATTCGGAGTATCGGCTTTATATCACCGTGTTAACTGGGGACCTGTCAATCAGCAACGACTCCAAAAATTTGACCACGTAACCATTTTTCTTGCTATCGCGGCTACTTACACACCAGTAGCAGCTTTTGTGCTGTCCCCTTGGGCCGCGAAACTGGTACTGGTCCTGGTTTGGAGCGGCGCCTTTTTAGGCGCCGTAATACGAATCCGATTTTCAGACGCTCCGCAATGGCTTGTTGCCGCTCCGTATTTAGTCGTTGGCTGGTGTTTGCTCGCAGTGATCAAAGATGCCTGGCAGCAGCTTGGAGTTGTTGGATTCTTCCTTTTTCTTTTTGGAGGGATGTTGTACACGGCGGGCGCTGTGATATTTGCTGTCCAGAGACCTAATCCTTGGCCACACAAGTTTGGATTTCACGAGATATTTCACACGTTCACGGTGGTAGCTGCGGCACTTCATTACATAGCGTTCGTATTCGTTGTTCTTCCCAAAGCTCAATGAAGTGTGACTGATCCTGGTAACACCAGTCTTGTCAGGTCACTTGGAACGTGGCGGCGAAGAAGGAGTTGGACTAATGGCGCAGCACCGTCTGAAGTTTCATACGCACTCCGCTGCACTGCATGAGGGTTCTCCCACACGACCTGGTTTTCACTTGTTCTGGTGGAATTCCACCAGCCAACATATAGAGCACACAACTACTTGCTCGTTACTAATTTAGTAACGAGTTTGGCCAGGAATATGTGTCGTGGAATTCCACGAAGGCCCTCCAAGAAAGCTCTGTCCCGACCTGACTCATCCGTGTAGATCTACACAGATGAAAGGCCAGCAAGATCCTTTTTGTTCATTTCCCTGGAGGTCCACGGAATTGACCTGCCGAATCAGCAAGACGTACTTAGTTAACTAAGTACGAGAGCGTGGTAGCGACAGGGAGTGCCCCTAAACCAAAAACACAACCCCCCTGTCTTGTTAGAGGAGGATGGTTTAGGCCTGTGAACAGGGGCTTCGTTTGTGGAGCTGATCGGAATCGAACCGACGACCCCCTGCTTGCAAAGCAGGTGCTCTAGCCAACTGAGCTACAGCCCCCAGTAACCATCAGAGGGTACCGAAATAAAGCTTGGAGCACGACTTAAGCAAACTATGGATTTTGCGGGCATGATCAAGGTATTGAATTTCGATATAAAGCGAAAATTCCCTTGAGGAGGGACCTCTAATGACTATGCCAGCAATTTCGTTAGCTGCGGTAAACGGCCGGCGCCAACAAACACTCGATGTAGCTGCAGAGATTGAACAGCGCGGCTTTACTGGCATTTATTGCCCTTCTATGGGTGACTGTGTTGCTCTTTGCCAAGCGATCGCTTCGGTCACCAATGAAATAACTTTTGGCACTTCAGTCCAACCCATTTATTTCAGGAACCCCGAGGACCTCGCAGCGACCGCTGCTTTCATCCACGAAATAAGCAACGGACGGTTCCGCTTAGGAATTGGTGTAACCCACGGCCCGGTTCATCAACGCTTAGGAATCACTCCGGGGAAACCTTTAGGTGACACCCGTGATTATGTGGCCGCGATGCAACGGGCCGCTGAGCATCACGGCGAGCTACCTCCAATTGTCTTAGCCACCCTGAGAAGAAAGATGGTTGAGCTTTCAGTTGAAATTAGTGGCGGCGCGGTGTGGGCGAATGCGAGTCGTAACGACTTCAATAACTCGGTTGCAGATATACCTCCGGATGTTCAGAACAGCGATTTCTTTATCGGCAACATGATTCCAACCGTGATCGATGACGATCGAGACGCGGGCGCCGCACGTAATAGAAAAACTCTTCAGGGGTATGTGGCGCTGCCCAATTATCGCAATTACTGGAAACAAGCTGGCTACGCCGAGGAAATGGAAGGTATAGAAGCCGCTCTTGATGAGGGAGACCGAGATCGAGTCTTGACATGTATGTCAGATAAATGGCTATCGAACGCAACGCTCTATGGTTCTCAAAACGAAGTGAGGGAAGGCGTGGAAGAGTGGTTCGACCAAGGTTGTAAAACTCCGATTCTGGTGCCCTCCAGCACTAGCGGCGGCCAAATGCACGCCATACAAGAACTGTTCGACTGTTTCTCGTGAGTCAGTCAACTGGAGTTCTAGTTGTCGTCTGAAATAGACCTCGATGCGGCCGCTACGCGCCTTGCTGGTGTTGTCAGACGAACACCAGTGCTGAGGTCACGTCTACTAGATGAACGCGTCGGTGCGGAAGTTCATCTCAAGGCAGAGCATCTGCAGCGGACTGGGGCCTTTAAGTTCCGCGGCGCATTTAACGCGATAGCTGCGTTACCAAGTTCTGTTCGTCGCTTAGGAATCATCTCTTATTCTTCGGGGAACCACGCTCAAGCCGTCGCGCGTGCTGCCCAGCTATTCGATGTTCCGGCGACCATCGTGATGCCGATCGATGCTCCGGACTCGAAACGGAAAGCAACAGAAAGTTATGGCGCCGAAATCATTAGCTACGACCGGTACGCGCAACATCGCGAGGACATTGCCGCTGAGGTAGTCCGGGATAGAGAGTTAACCCTGATCCCTCCTTTCGATCATCCAGACGTGATTGCTGGTCAATCAACCTGCGCTCAAGAATTGTTCGCAGAGTCCGGTCCTCTCGATCAACTGATTGTGTCGGTAGGCGGAGGGGGGTTGATCTCTGGCAGTGCGTTGGCCGCACACCGCGAAAACGCGAGCTGTGACATTGTGGGAGTTGAGCCTGACTCCGGTAACGATGTTCAGTTGTCGCTTCGCGAAGGTCGAATCATCGAAATTGATGTACCGGAAACCATTGCCGACGGACAGCAAACAACATCACCTGGTGCCCACACGTTCGCTGTGATGCAGCAACACGTCTCGGAAATAGCGACCGTGAGCGACGACCAGATTCTGGATGCCATGGATTATTTATTTCGATTCCAAAACCAGGTTGTAGAACCGAGCGGTGCTTGTGCTTTGGCTGCTCTCCTAGCCGGCGCAGTCAAACCTTCAGGAAAACGAATTGGCGTAATCCTGTCTGGCGGCAATATTTCACCAGAACGATTTGTGACCCTAATGAAGCACCGCTAACAATCTCAGCTCCTTTATCCCGCCCGGCTCAAACTTTGGACCTGCCCGAGATAGCGAACCTCCTCGTCACGAGCGACATCTACATCATCAACCCATGGTGAGAAGAGTGACCGCCACCGTTGAGCCCAGGTGTGTTGTGCAGTAACCCGCGACCAAGCCGCCTCTCCAATTTTCTCCAACTCCCGTTTGTCGGCAACAAGCACCGGGACCAAGTCAGCGAGATCCTCGCTTGATTGGAACGTCACAATTTCTTCACCCGGGGACAAAACCTTGTCGACCGCTGCTCTTGCTTGGACAAGAGACGGCGTTCCCACAACAGCAGCTTCATAGACGCTGTTGGATAGGCCCAGTTCAAAAAATGATTTCCTCACTTGTGATTGGTGGGCCAGCGAAACTGGCAGTTCAACTAACAAACGCGCGCCGGCGAACAGGGTCGCTCGTTCTGGTAAAGGCAGAACGTCGACGGTCGACACGTTCAGCGGCAATTGTGACCAACCTTCACCTACCACGACCAGATCGTCCAGATGGTCAAGACTCATCACGACATCAACATTTGTTGGATCGGCATCTCCGACGACTACAACCCCTCGCCTTTCGGAAGGAACAAAATTCATTAACGCAGGCGGATGAACTGCGGGTTCCATTAACGAAAGTCGGAAGGTCCCAAGGCTGGCGTATTCGTCGAAGGTCTGTAGATCAGGGACTGCAACCAAGTCATACTCTCGCAAATCATCGCTGAGTCCGCTTAAGTCGGTTACCGCACCTTCCAGTGACGGCCCGGTGTGCATGCAGAGAGCCACCGTTTCCGAAGCGGACGTTAAAGCACGTATTTCTCCCCTCTCCGGAACACCCGCAGCTGGAATGACAATCAAGATTTCAGGTGAGTAACGATCAAGTCCCCACTTGATCGCTGCTTTTGTAGGTGCGACTGTGACTACTTCATGCCCCAAAAACCTCAGGGGGTCGGCTACCTGCAGGCGCAAGTGTGACTCGGGGGCATCTACTCCGTAACCGGTTACTACTATCCGCATTGTGGGGGCCATCTCTGTCGGTCAAGCTGATCGGTCCGCTGTGGGGCCTCCCTCTTCAGTGTGGAACACTTTTAGATGAATTTCGATGACCATCAGAGGGTTCATCGCGGAGGCCTCTCATCACAACCGCCACCGCTACCGCCAACACAACGATCGAAGTCCACACGTTTATTCGGACACCAAACACCTCGGTGGCCTTATCAGTCCGAAGTAGCTCAATCCATAATCTTCCTACCGTGTACCCAGCTACATAAATGGCCCAGCTGTATCCCTTCCTAAGTTGAGGAAACAACCTCGGCGTAAACACCGCTATAAAACCCGCAACTCCCAAATTCCACAAAGCTTCATAGAGAAAAGTGGGATGAAAAGTCGGTGAGTCCGCGTATTCCAAAGGGCGATTCGCACTGTCAATCTGCAACCCCCAAGGCAAATTAGTCGGCCGTCCAAACAATTCTTGATTAAACCAGTTTCCCAATCGTCCGACCGCTTGAGCTATCGGAATCCCAACCGCGGTGGCATCAAACATTGCGGCGACGTCGCCGTTTCCTCGACGTACCACCCACCATGCAACTAACGCACCAGCAGCTACTGCCCCCCAAATCCCAAGTCCACCTTTCCAAAGTTTTGGGATCTCATCCCAGTTGCCTTGGAATCGGCCGAAGTCGGTGGCGACGTGGTAAAGACGAGCCCCTATGATCCCAGCCGGAATTGCCCAGGTGGCCATCCGATGCACCATCACCGGATCTCCCCCCGCGGCTTCATACCTGCGGCTACTTACCCACACCGCCAGGAGAGCTCCAATTGCAATCGTCAACCCGTAGGCGCGTAACTCAAAAACACCTATTTGAATGGAGCTTGTCGATGGGCTTGGGATTGCAGCAAACATCACATTCTCCTGTCACGCTGAGGATATAGGTAATGGATTACTTCTAGAGAGAAGACCTCCGCAGAACAGCCTCTCCTCTGTTCTCTGTCCAGCACTACGTATTAGAAAGACCTTCATACACAGCAGCCGTAATTCCACGATTTTCAAGTTCCTGTAGCCAAGGAAGCGGATCATCCAACATTCCTAGACTCCAGGACCCAGACGGCAACACACCCAGCAGTGACCATTCTGCGGCTATCGCTGCTATCGCACCGGCCGCCGCTGAAGGGTAGTCAATTGCTCCGATCACTTCAGTGGTTTGAATCTGGTCTCGAATGCCCCGAATTTCAATTCGGACTGCCCCTGGACCACCGTCTCTGTGGGGAGGACGAAGCATTGGTAGCCAAGCTGTTAGCCGATCGCGTCTTGTGGCCGCTACCTTCGCCGTAATCCGTTCTGCTTCAGGAAAACTTGCCGACAACAAAACGGGGTCGGCGAGTGCTGCTCTATAACAATCTCTGGCGCCCAGCGGATCTGGGAACCAGACCAGTTCTCTGCCCGCACCACTTGGTCTCTTCATCCAGTTTCCGTTACGCCGTTCAAGTGACTCCTGCGTCCTTGCACGATGGAGTTGACGTTGACAGGCGGGCCCACCTGTACCCATTCGGGCCACATGTACTTCTTCGACGCTATCGAATCGCTCTCCGCCGTGACGCGCGAGCAGGCAACTTAAGCCCGGTGAGAAGGCGGCCCCCACAATGACAGACCGTTCCGCTTTATCAGCTGCCGAGTCGAGCTCTAGCAGCCCCTCCACATCATTTAATGCATCTGACAGCGAGACAACGTGGGAACCGTTCCCGAGTGCTTCTTCAGCTAGTTCTGTATGTCCGCCGGAAGGTTGAGCCAATACAGTCACATCGGCTGCCGGAAGTGGCCCCGGAGCAATAACTTCGACATCTAAGTCAATTAGTTGGCGAACAAAACCGTGCATCCGCTGAGGGCGTCTTGCTCCAAGGACCAACCTTTCGACTAATCCCGAAGCCGCAAGTTGTCGCGCGACACGCCTACCAACTACCCCAGAACCGATAACAGCAACTGTGGACACGTCAGCGGAAGTCCGGGCCGCTTAATTGTCTCCACTTGCCTTGACGTGGAGGAATTCCTCCCGACCCCCGTAGCCGCAAGATGGCAGCAACAACTGTTCCTACACCCATTGCCAAAATTGCTCGGCGTAGTGCTCGCACAACTACCTCCGCTCAGAGACTCAAACCCCATGTTATGTGATAACAGGTGTTCGGAACGTGGGGCTAGCTGGAGTCGAACCAGCGACCTCACCCTTATCAGGGGTGCGCTCTAACCAACTGAGCTATAGCCCCGAACAAGTGTCAGATAGTAGCGGCGCTACTGGCCCTCCACCAACGTGGATGTGTTTAAGAGGGTGGTTGGTCTTCCTCTAATAGGGTCACTCGCACTCCCCCAACAAGGTCGCTAATGAGATTAAAGATGATGGTCAATAGAACATTAAACGCAACCCCGGCAACGAATAACACCGCTCCAATGACTGTTGCTCGCCGGAAAATTTCATCCCCATTGATCTCCCAAACTTCATACGAACCGACCTCTGCAATAAAGGATTCAATGTTGGTAATCACGCCCGATTGCACAGCTGCGGTCCACAGTAGGTAGCCGGCGATGACTGTTGCTCCATACAGGCAGGCATACAACAGAACGGAAACCTTTAATACTGACCAAGGATCAACATGTCTGATGGTTCGGCGGGTTCTCTTTACCCGAGCGCGACGTTTACCAATCCATCCAAGATCTTCTTCAGGCAACAAAATTGGTCGTTCATCTGCCGGTGTCTTTGGCAGAACTGGCTCAATTTGTTGACTTATTTGGGTATCAACAACTACAGGTTGCTCTTTTTCAATTACTGGAACGACTCCAGTTTCGTCGTTTGGTTCTGGGATCTCACCTTGTTCACGTCCTTTTTGCACTGATGGGGGACGCCTAACGGCTTGTTTGTCCCTTGTTCGCCGTTCTTCTTTAGGGGCGCGCGCAGACTTTGTTCCGGGGATCCTTCGTTTTCTTGGGCTCCGACGCCCAATTTCTTGTTGGTTCAGCCCAACCGCACGCGCGAACGTTTCATCATCAACCCCGTCTGTGGGAGGGTTTCCTTGGTCTGGTTGATCGGAATCAGCCACGCGTCGAAGTGTACGGGAGGCCAAGCCGTAGCTGGGCGCGGTGTTCAGTTTGCCGCTTCAGTTTCAGCCATTTCATCAAGGTCTAACGTGACAGGAGATAAAGCCGCAACGGTCTCCTCTTCTCCCACATTCATAACTTTGACACCTGTCGCGTCGCGTCGTTGTTCCGCTATTTCCGAAACTGCCGTTCTAATCAAAACACCACCTGACGACACCATGATGACCTCATCATCCATTTCGACCATCCGAGCGCCGATAACTGCAGCGCCACGCGCTTCCGTCAGCTTTATGCCTTTAACCCCCATCGTTCCTCTACCTTTGCGGGGATATGCCTCGATGGGTGTTCGTTTCCCGTAGCCTCCTTCGGTCACGGTCAACAAATAGCGTTGGTCGTTCTCCGAGGTTGCTGCCGCTGCTACAACAACGTCGTCACCTCTCAGTTTCATCCCTCTGACCCCAGCCGCGCTTCTTCCCATTGGGCGAACTTGGTTGCCTGCAAACCTGATCGCCTGGCCGGCGCTACTGACCAAAATAACGTCATCGTTTTCGCGGACTTGAATAACCCTCACGAGTTCATCTCCATCGCGGAGGTTTATAGCTATCAATCCATTGGTTCGGTTCTTGTCATATTCAGTGAAGGTCGTCTTCTTGACGACTCCTTTGCGAGTTACAAACAGCAGGAACTCATCGGCAACGAATTCTTGCGCGTCGATCACCGCTTCAACCACTTCATCTGGCTCCAACTGCAGCAAATTAACTACGGCCGTCCCGCGTGCGGTTCGTTCCATCATGGGAACCTGGTAGGCCTTGAGGCGATACACCTTTCCACGATTGGTAAAGAACAAGAGGTACGAGTGAGCTGTTGTCGTCAGAACGCGAACCAAAATGTCGTCGTCTTTCAGTCGCGCCCCTTGCACTCCCCTACCTCCGCGACCTTGGGTCCGGAAGGTATCGGCCGCCACTGATTTGATGTAGCCCCCTTTGCTGAGGGTGATAACCACGGGTTCGTTGTCGATTAAGTCTTCAACTTCCATGTCTCCTTCGTCGAACACAATTTGTGATCGGCGGGGGGTGTCGTGTTCTTCCCGCACTTCGTTGAGTTCTTCTTTTATTACCGCCCGGAGTTGGGTGTCATTACTAAGGATTTCTTCTAGTTCTTTGATGCGGGCTTGAAGTTCTATCAACTCTTCTTCGAGTCGCGTTCTCCCTAATCGGGTTAGTCTCCCCAATTGCATATCGAGGATGTGGTTCGCTTGACGCTCACTAAAGGAAAACGGGTCTAGCTGGAGTTCCCCAAGAGCAGATACTCGATCCTCGCTCGCCCTGATGAGGGTAATTATTTCGTCAATCAGGTCCAGTGCTCGAAGCAGCCCTTCAACAATATGCGCCCTATCTTGTGCCTGACTAAGTCGATGTTGTGAGCGCCGCGTTACTACGTCGATCTGGTGTTCAACATAGGCAGTCAACGCGTCTCGGAGGTTTATGGTCCTAGGAACACCATCGATAAGAGCGACCATGTTCGCTGCAAAGCTTGTTTGCAGTGGGGTGTGTTTATAAAGGTTATTTAAGACAACGCTGGCCGGGGCATCTCGTTTGAGTTCAATAACAAATCTGGTTTGACCTTTAGCTGATTCATTACGCAGCTCTCGTATTCCGTCAATAATTTTTCTGTCGACTGCATCTGCGATTTTTTGTTCGATATTTTCGACTGATTGTTGGTAGGGAATTTCAGTGACAACTATTTGAGTGTTCTTCCCGTCTTCAACGATTTCTGCTTGAGCTCTAATCCGAATGGAGCCGCGCCCTGTTGTAAATGCGCTTGTCAGACCCGCTCTTCCCATGATGAGGCCGCCTGTTGGGAAATCTGGGCCTTGTACAAATTCCATCAGATCAGCGACTGTTGCGTCGGGGTTGTCAATCAAATGAAGGGTTGCGTCGATAACTTCTGTCAAATTGTGTGTCGGAATGTTTGTTGCCATTCCGACTGCTATTCCTTGGCTTCCATTGACAAGCAAATTAGGAAAACGTGCCGGCATTACTAAAGGCTCTTCGCCTGACCCATCGAAAGTCGGTGTTAGGTCGACGGTGTCTTCGTCAATACTTTCAACCATTCGCATCGCGAGGTCTGTAAGGCGACATTCGGTATATCTATAGGCAGCTGGCGGGTCGTTCGGTGAACCAAAGTTGCCGTGGGGGTCAATCAGTGTGTTCGCCAAGCTAAATGTTTGTCCCATCCGGACCATTGCTTCATAGATTGCGTTATCCCCATGTGGGTGATAATTGCCAATGACGTCACCGACGACTGTTGCGCATTTCTTGTGAGGTCTGTCCGGTCTCATCCCAGTTGAAAACATCGACCACAAAATTCTCCGATGGACAGGTTTCAGTCCGTCGCGAGCATCTGGAAGTGCCCGGGCGGTGATAACTGACATCGCATAATCAAGAAATGATTGTTCCATCTCCTGTTGAATTTCGATTGGCTCTATTGATAAGTGATTTTCGTCGCCTGGGGTTTGGTCATCCGGTGGAGATTGGTCGTTCATATTGCTCAAATATCCAAGAATCGAACGTCATGTGCGTTGTTTTGGATAAATCCTTTTCGGCTTTCGACGTGTTCGCCCATCAGGACGCTGAAAATGTTGTCAGCTATTGATGCTTCGTCGACAGTTACTTGAAGCAAGGTCCGCGTTTCGGGGTTCATCGTTGTTTCCCATAACTCGTCTGCGTCCATTTCACCGAGCCCTTTGAGCCGTTGAAAGTCATTCTTGTGATTGGGTCTGTCGGATAGAAAGTCTGATTTCGCGACATCATCTTTTAGATAAACCGTGTCATTGCCGACTTTGGTTGAATAAAGCGGTGGTTGAGCGATGTAGATATGTCCACCGAGCACCAAATCTTTCATCTGGCGCCAAAAAAATGTCAGCAAGAGCGTTCGAATATGGCTGCCGTCTACGTCGGCGTCACACAGCAAGACAACCTTGTGATACCGAATTTTTTGGGCATCAAAATTTCCTTCTCCATCTCCAACTCCCGCTCCTATTGCGGAGATGAGTGCCTGAACTTCAGTGTTTTGGAACATTTTTTCGAGTCGTCCTCCGAGACGCTCGACGTTCAAAATCTTTCCTCGAATAGGAAGAATCGCCATAGTTCTGGGGTCTCTGGCGTCTTTCGCGGATCCTCCAGCTGAGTCACCTTCGACTATGTAGAGTTCGCTTTCTGCGGCATCCCCCGACGAACAATCGGTGAGTTTGCCGGGTAGGCCCGCACCAGCTAGCGCCGACTTCCGTACCGTGTTTTTTGCTTTTTGAGCCGCTAGCCGAGCCCTTCGCGCGTCAATCGCTTTATTGATAGTTCTTTTCGCTTCTTTAGGGTGCTCTTCAAGCCAGTCAGTTAAGGCGTCATTGGTTGCCTTTTGGACCAGACTTCGCATCGAAGTGTTCCCGAGCTTGGCTTTAGTCTGGCCTTCAAATTGGGGTTCTTGGAGGCGAACGCTGACGATCGCTGTCAGTCCCTCGCGGATGTCGTCACCCTGGAGGTTGTCTTCTTTTTCTTTGAGAAGATTCTTAGCTCGCGCATAGCGGTTAACGGTCGACGTCAGGGCAGTTTTGAACCCTTCTTCGTGCATACCACCCTCAATCGTGCTGATTCCATTCGCAAACGAATGGATGCCGTCAAGTTGGTAGCCCGTATTCCATTGGAAAGCTATTTCAACTTCATCTCCTTCTTCTGAGGCGTCGAGATATCCCACATCTTCAAAAAGTGGGTCCTTGGCATCATTGAGATGGCGAACAAAATCTTTGATTCCTCCGTCATATTGAAATTCGGTTTCTGTAGGAGAAATATCCCGTTCGTCGCGAAACGTAATTCTCAGCCCCGCGTTCAAAAACGCCATCATCTGAAATCTCTCGAGGAGGGTTTGTGCTCGGAACTCAACGGAATCAAAGATGGATGAGTCCGGCTCAAAGGTGACGCTTGTGCCGGTTTGAGATTCAGGAGAATCCCCTACCTCTTCGATCGGTCCAACTGGTTGTCCTCCATCACGAAAGTCTTGTCTCCATCGACGACCATCGCGATCTATCTCCAGTTCCACAGTTGTCGACAAAGCATTAACGACCGACACTCCTACCCCATGTAATCCACCGGAAACTTTGTATCCGCCGCCGCCAAACTTTCCACCAGCGTGCAACACCGTCATCACAACTTCGGCCGCAGACTTATCGGGATATTTCGGATGGCGGCCGACGGGAATGCCACGGCCATCATCGACCACGCGACATCGACCGTCAGCAAGAATGACAACCTGGATGGTTGTGCAATGCCCAGCCATCGCTTCATCGACCGAATTGTCTACGACTTCGTACACCAGATGGTGAAGCCCAGCTGGGCCTGTGGATCCGATATACATACCCGGGCGTTTACGAACCGCTTCCAAACCTTCAAGGACCTGAATATTTTCTGCCTGGTATGTTACGTCGCTCACTTAACCCCTTTTCGTGAGCCAAATACTACCAGTAGGAGGGGACCCGTAGAGGTAGGGTTAAAACCGTTATACGGCTCCTCAAGGCCTCTCACGCAAAATACTTCACTTATGAACCTTTGACGTGAACTTTAAGACTAGAAAAGTTGAGTTTTGGGTCTTTATCTCGCAACTTTGCAAGCAACTCTTGTTCCAAATATCGAATTTCTGTTGCCCACCCTGGATGGTCAACATCAACAAGAAGACCATTATCGATGACTCTGCGCGGCTTACAGTGATCGGCAATGGTGGGGCCAACAGCCTCTCCCCAATGTTGGTAAAGGAGAAACATGACCCCGTCATCTCCAAAACCACTAACAAGCCGTTTCAAAACATCGCCCAATGATCGCGGTTCATGCCATCGAGATGCTCCACCGCCACTAGTTTCCATGAATTCGACCTTCAACGATTTCCAATGTCTGGACTGGATCAATCCCATCCGGAACTGTTCCTGTTGCAGAAGTTAAAATTATCTGTGAATCAGGAAGGCACTCCACAAGTCTTCTAGCCCGAGTTTCATCTAGCTCAGAAAACACGTCATCCAATAAGACAATCGGTTGATCTCCCGTTGCCTCTTCAACAAAAACGTAAGTGGCTAGCCGCAACGCCAAAGCCAAGCTGCGTTGTTCACCTTGTGACGCGTGAAACCGAGAATGAAGTGACCCTAAAAGAATGGTCAAATCGTCGCGGTGAGGGCCCACTAACGTCATTCCCCTTCTAATTTCATCATCCCGCACTCGTGAAAGGGCAGCAGCGAGTCCCTCATCTTGCCAATCAGTCTCAAGTTGCAAGGACACCTCGACATTGATGCCAGCTAACCGTTGGTAAAAATCCGAAACCACTGGCTGGATGGACGCTACAAAATCCGATCTATGTTGCCCCACAACATTCGCAACCTCTATTAGTTGCTTATCCCAAACAAGTAGATTGGATCCCAAATCCTCAGAATTGCGTCCTCGAGCCTGTTTCAGCAGATTGTTTCGCTGCCGAAGAATCTGGTCAAAGTCGGTTCGCGCTGCCCTGAACTCAGCACTCCCTATGGCAATTGTTTCATCCAGCAGAGAACGTCGTACCGCGGGCGAACCTTTGATGATGTTTAAATCGTCTGGACTAAAGACAACAATCCGAACTGTGTCCCCCAGGTCTCGGAATCTCTTTATTTTTTGCTTGTTGACCTGAGCTTTTGAACGCCCCTGTGCTGCTAACTCGACCTCGACAAGCGATGTTCTGCCTGCCTGTTCAACTTCCGCCCTCAAGTATGCGGACGACCTCCCAGCAGCAACTAAAGCATCGACCTTTGCACCACGGAACGACCGAGAGCCGCTTAACAAATAAAGACCTTCAATCAGGTTGGTTTTCCCGTGTCCGTTCAATCCAACGACAAGAGTGACCTTTTCATTAAGTGCAACGTCGGTTGCTAAGTGGTTACGGAAGTCTGTAAGCCACAGGCGCTTAATGATCAATATCTTGTCGGTTTAGTCAAGAAACTCGAACTGGCATCAATAGATACAGGAAGTCGCCGCCTTCACTCGAACGAAGGACGGCCGGTTTTAACGCATCAAGCGTTTCGAGGACAACCTCATCACCAGGGGCAGCTTCTAACCCTTGAATGAGATAGTCGGGGTTGAAAGCAACCGTCAACTCATCTCCGTTGTACTGGGCATCCACTTCCTCTTGTGCCTGACCCACATCTTGCGTAACCGCCATTAGTTCAACACAATCAGACTTCTGGGTGATTCTCAGTGGCGTTGTGTCTCGCGCCATCAACTTCACGCGGCGAACAGCTTCCAGTAGTGGCTCGCGACCAATAGTCAATTGGTTCGGATAGCTACTTGGAATTAGCTGTCTGTAATTAGGGAACTCTCCCTCGATTAGCCGAGTTGTTACTTGAACCTCTCCATCGTCGACCGTTACGTCGAAGCTGACCTCGCGTTCGCCCAACCGAACGGTGACCTCCTCGGAATCGCCTAAGACTCGTGCCAGCTCATCAAGAGCTCTCGAAGGAACCAACACTTTTTGGCCCTCACTCAACACCGTCGCTTCAGGAAGATCACGGACAGCCAGGCGATATGAGTCGGTAGCCACCAAACGAAGTCCACCGTCTTCAGCTGACATCAGGACGCCAGTAAGAATGGGCCTCGCATCATCTCCGCTTGCAGCCCGGACAACTTGCTTCAACCCGGCCGCCAGATCTGCTGTCGAAACAGTTACCTCGTCACCTTTTGGGTCGGACAGAGAGGGAAAGTCGTCAACAGGCAGCGTGCGAACAGAAAATTGGGAACGCCCGCCTGAGATTTTTGCTTCCTCCTCGGCCACCTCAACTTCGATTGCCCCCGAGTCAAGAGAACGAATGATGTCGACGACTATACGCGACGGCAAAACAGCTTCACCAGATTCGGTGACAGCAACAGATACTGATGCCCGAACCGTGATCTCCAGGTCACTACCAGTCATTGTTAGAACGTCTTTGTGTGCCTTTAAATGGATGCCAGTGAGAACTGGCAACGCACCACCTCGACTACTGACGGCTCTACTTGCAGTGCTTAGTTGCTCGACGAGTGCGTCGCGTTCACATCGAAATTTCACGTCGCCCTTCTTCTTTCTATTTGTTTTCTAAAATTAAATAGTGGTAATAGGTCCTGTGGATTGTGGACAAGTTCACATAACACCTAGTCAGTTGCTGTTTCTTTATCGACACTACTGTCCACCGCCACCCACAGGAGACCGAATGCGTTTGGAAATACCTGCAAATTTTGTGGACAACTAAACTTTTTCCACCTCATCTCCACAATGACATCCAGAACCTTATCCACGGGCTAATTGGACTTGATGTCGGAAATCAACGCGCTGACCTGATCATAAACTTGTCGGCGCTCCGCCATCTGGTTCCCCACCTTCTCAACAGCGTGCATGACAGTTGTGTGATCTCGCCCACCGAACTCTCGAGCAATTGCTGGATAACTCAGATCCGTCAATTCACGAACGACGTACATGCTTATTTGACGAGCCTGAACGAGGCTGCGGTGCCTTCGTTTCCCCATGAGCTCATCAACGTCATACCCAAACATTTCAGATGTGGCATTGAGGATTACATCTGGAGTAATTGGCCTGGACTCGTTGTTGTGCACGATGTCGCCAAGAACCCGCTCAGCAAGATCAACGGAAATTGGTTCATCGGTTAATGATGCATAAGCACTGACGCGGATAAGGGCCCCCTCCAGTTCACGGATGTTGTTCGTTATGAGTTCTGCAATAAATTCCAGCGCTTCATCTGGAACTTCACTTCGCGCCACTTCAGTTTTCTTCCTCAGAATTGCCAGGCGGGTTTCAACATCAGGTGGTTGGATGTCAGTGATGAGGCCCCATTCAAATCTGCTGCGGAGACGATCTTCCAGCGTTGCAATGTTCCTCGGGGGTCTATCTGAAGACAGGATGACTTGTCTACCAGCTCCATGAAGTGAATTGAAAGTGTGAAAAAACTCTTCTTGAAGCCCTTCTTTCCCCTCCATGAACTGGATGTCATCGATCAACAAAACATCAATGTCGCGATAGCGACGTTTGAAAGTGCTGGTTGTAGAAGTACGTATCGCTTCAACGAACTCATTCATGAAAGTTTCCGTTGAAACATATCTGGCCGTGTAGTTGGGGTATGTGCTCCTGATGTAATGAACTATGGCTTGGAGAAGGTGAGTTTTGCCTAGCCCAGCGCCGCCATAGATAAACAGCGGGTTATAACTTCTGCCTGGAGTTTCGGCTACCGCCAGTGCTGCTGCGTGAGCAAACCGGTTGCTAGTTCCGGTAACGAACGATTCAAAGGTATACAGCGGATGGATCGTGTCGGTATAGGAATCACCAGTTGAACTATTCCGAGTGGCCGTATTGCTTGTTGGGCTTCCTAATCGATCCTGCAGGTCAGGCGCAGCAGGCGTTTCTTCTTCGACGCTAGGTTCCTCGTTGACTAACGGCGAGTGTTCAAGTTCGGGTTGCACATCGATTTCGATAACACTGGTTCGACACCCAGCATCAGCGAGTGCTGCTTCAACCATGGGTAAATAACGGTTCAAGACGCGGTCCCGGATGACGCTGCTTGGAGCTACCAAGACAACGCGGTTGGTGGCCATCGCCACCATATGGAGATCACGAAACGAAGTGAGCCAAACCGCCTCAGAGACCTGACTTCGGAGCAATCCCCGACATGTCGTCCAGACAGCGTCAGCATTCAAGCTAACGTCCCCGTTTGTCTCTTGTTTTTCTTGATTACTTAGGGTTTTATCAGCCATAAGGCCTCACAAGTCACACCGTGTGGAAAACCTGTGGCTGCTGTGTAAAACCCCAAGTCCCACTCATTCGCGAGTTGTGGAACCTAGCACTCCGTGGCCAACAAGAGCAAAACAACTACTTTAAGTGGTAACTTTGTAACTATTACGTCGCATTTAGCACGTTCCGCGCGAGAATCGACAAAACACGCTAAAACTCAGGACTTTCGGCAACCATGTTTCTGTTTCATTGCATTCCCCTCTAGGCTGATGCCGTTCAGATGTAGTCAAATGACTCGTCAGACAAGATTTACAAAAGTTCCTATTCAACCGTCCAAATTGTTGTCCTGTAAGGCAATCGTGGACTCTAGATACAACAGCGGTGCAAGCAACGATCGCGATCTAGCTCCTTCCCCTTTCAGCCCCAGCAACGGACTTATTTAGCCCCAAAACGGAGGCCCAGATCATGAAGCGCACCTTCCAACCCAATACTCGTCGACGCTCGCGGCGACATGGGTTTCGTCACCGAATGTCAAGCAAAGCAGGACGGTCAATCATCAAAGCACGGCGTGCTAAGGGCCGGCAACGGCTGAGCGCTTGATCGAAAGTTGTACCCACAAAGCTGATTTTGTCGCACTAAAACGATCCAATCGGTTAACTGGGCAGCATTTTTGGATGATGTTCTCTCCTGATTCGGCTTTAAAAAATCCACGCGTCGCCTATGCAATAGGACGCAATTACGGAAACGCGGTCCACCGAAATCGCATAAGAAGACAATGCCAGGCAATCCTTCGTGAATTCGAAAACCAGCTCCCTAAGGGGCGTTACCTACTAGGGGTTCGACCAGCGCCTTCACCCGTCGCTTTTTCACAATTGCATGAGGACCTGAGAGACCTCATAGTCCGATTAGAAGAAGAGAAATGAACTTCCCCCGAACCGCCCTCATCAAAACCATACGCGCGTATCGAATCCTTACCTCTCGGCGAACTCCCGTATGTAGATTTGACCCCACTTGCTCTCGTTATGCCATAGAAGCCATTGAGCACCATGGGGCTTTGCGGGGAGCTATATATTCATTGCGCAGAATTTTTCGGTGTCATCCCTGGGGCGGGTGGGGGTATGACCCTGTGCCTGCATCAACTCAAAGAGTTGAGGTCTGATGTTTGACTTAATTGCACGCGTCCTGGCTTGGTTCTACGACTTTTCCGGCAGTTATGCGATTTCCATCGTCCTGTTGACGTTTTTGATCATGTTGATCTTGACGCCTTTAACGCTTAAAGGCACGCGCTCGATGATGCGTATCCAACAGCTACAGCCTGAGTTGAAACGAATACAAACTCAACATAAAGGTGATCGACAGAAAATTAATGAAGCAACCATGGCCTTGTATCAACAGCATGGCGCAAATCCCTTAGCTGGCTGCCTTCCTACCCTGGTTCAACTTCCAGTATTTATCGTCCTCTACCGAGTCATTAACGGCATGACCAAGATGGGCGGTGACGGAGTTCCTGACCCGTCTTATTTGAAGAAAGAAACAGATCTTTACCAGGATTTAGTTGCTGATAACGGTGAGATGGTTTCTTTCGGAATCGATTTATCAGAAGCAGCTAAAGATGTAATACAAGCCAATTTCATGGACGGCCTCCCGTACCTCGCTCTCGTGGCGATTACCTTCGTCTTGTCGTTCCTCCAACAAGCGCAAATGAAAGCCCATCGCGGAGATGCTGCAGCGCAAAACCCGCAGATGGAAATGCTGATGAAAATCATGCCGTACATGTTGCCCATCTTCGCGTTTTTGGTTCAGGCAGCTCTCGGTGTGTACTTCATTGCCTCGAGCCTGTATCGAATAGCCCAGCAGTCCTTTATCCATAGGACGATGAAACCGGTCACGACTGACGCTACCCCCATCGAAACGGAAGCTACCCCCAGCGAGGCACAGCTGACCGATGAGGAAACCCCAGTTAAAGAGGTACCGAACCAACGTTCAAAAAAAGCGATAGCTGCTCAGGACGAACGCCGGAAAGCCCGCGAGGAACGAAGCAAGCAACGAAAATCAGGGCGACGGTCGCCCTCCCCGAAGAACGAATCACCCAAGACACAAAAATCGAAAACCGAAGCGGAACAGAACCCCATTCAATCAAAGCGGACCTCTGGTGACGGCCGCACCAAGAAGCGGCGCAAATGACGATGGATTGGATAGTCACTACAGGATCGACCGTTGAAGCAGCAGTTGACACTGCTTTAGATGAGTTGTCTGTAACCCAGGAAGATATTGAATTCGAAATCCTCCGAAACCCAAAGAGTTCACTCTTCGGGTTTCGGCGAAACCAAGCGCAAGTGCGGGCACGTGTTCGTCCGATGGAGCCTCCAGCTAAACGAGAGTGGAGACGACCCACTAAGTCAGACAAACGCAAAAAGGTAAAGAAACAAAGCCAGAATGCTAAGACAAGGTCTACCCAAGAAGGAAATAAGAAACGACCTCAAGCCGCTGGAAGCAATCAAAACAAAAAGATGGGCAAGGGTAGGCGGAAAGAAGACAGGCCCGCGACAAACGGCCCTTCTCACAAGAACAGCCAAGCTCGAGAGGCGTCAAGTATCAGGAAGAGGACTATTAACGTTAGCCCACAATCATCGAACGCACGTTCGATCGATAAGCAAGATGAAGCCCCTCAGCCTGAGCCTCCAAAGGTTCGGCGTACCAGAAAGATCAACCACTAGGGAGCACCTCCCTTTAATAGAAGCAGGAGACTGCGATGACCACCGAAATGAATGTCGAAGAACAACAGCAATTGGTAGGCGAGTTCCTACAAGGACTTGCTCAATCATTTGGCATTAAAGCCGATGCCGAAAATGTGTCCTCTGACGAAGATAGCTTTGAAGTCAACCTGGCTGGTGATGACAAAGAGCTCGGATTGTTGATTGGGCCCAAGGGTAATCACCTCGTTGCGATACATGAGGTGTCCAAAACAATGTTGCAACGACGACTCCCAGGAGTTAACCGAGCCCGTATTCGCGTTGATGTCGGTGGGTATCGAAGTCGACGCAGAGAGGCTCTAAGTGCCTATGTGCAAGAGTTGGCTAAGAGCGTTGTTGACGAAGGAGTCGAAAAAGGTTTGGAACCGATGAACGCTGCAGATCGAAAAGTCGTTCACGACACAGTTAACGAAATTGCTGGCGTTGGAACCATTTCAGTCGGCGATGAACCTAGGCGACGTGTAGTTCTTGTTGTCTCTAGCGACTGAGACATTCCGTGAGCTCCCCGCAGCTCGTAGAGGCCCTAAAGAGAGCGCAGAGCCTAGGACATATTGGACCAGGAGAAATTGACAGCTACGTCGAACATGCCGTATCCCATCTTTTGGCAGCTGATCCGGCGTATGGAGCGCGTTGGTGTGATTTAGGTTCAGGTGGCGGACTACCTGGGCTTATCGTTGCAGTTGAAAGACCGGATCTGACGCTGACCTTGGTAGATCGTTCATCAACACGGGTTGAATTTCTTGAGCAAGCCGTGAGGCAGTTAGACGTTGTAGGAAATGTTGAAGTGGTTGAAGGAGATGCTGCTGAGCTGGCCCACAGCAACCTTTATCGTGGAGCGTTCGATGGTGTTTTTTGTCGCTCTTTTGGTGCCCCTTCAGCTACTGCTGAATGTGCAATAGGGTTTTTGGGTGCAACAGGGTGTTTGGTTGTGAGTGAACCTCCGGAGGTCTTTCCGCAACGTTGGCCATTGAAAGGCCTGCAGGCTCTGGGGTTCGTGGGAGTAGAAATTATTGAAGGACCGCCAAGATTTGCCAAATTGGCCGTTTCTACTCCCCCAGGGCCGGATGTCCCAAGAACTTGGAAACAGATAATTAAGAAGCCGTTATTTTAGGGCTTCAGGTGATCCTGGCATGCTTGTCGTGAGTTTGTTTCACGTGAAACGAACACTGGGTCCTTGACCGAACTGCTGCCAGAGACTGAGATTGGGTTGCCGACACGGCACGCGTCGGTTCGTTGAAAGTGATGTGTCTTTGTCTCGGATTCTTGCAGTAGCTAACCAGAAGGGTGGGGTTGGAAAGACAACCACTGTTGTGAGTGTTGCCACAAACGTTGCGTTATCGGGATATAGGACTCTCCTGATCGATCTCGACCCACAAGGGAACGCAACGACTGGGCTCGGCATCAACCCGCGGAACCTCGAAAGTTCAAGCTATAACGTTCTTGTCCAGCAGCTTCCAATTAGTGCCGCCCGTGTACAGACCGTTGTGGAGGGTCTAGACCTGGTTCCCTCAACTCTTGACTTAGCGGGTGCTGAAGTAGAGCTTGTGCCGATGTTTAGTCGAGAACTCCGGTTGCGCTCTGCTATCTCATTGGTTTCGAGTGAGTACGACTACATCTTTATTGACTGTCCTCCGAGTTTGGGGATGTTGACGGTAAATAGTTTGGCGGCGGCGACAGAAGTAATTGTGCCACTTCAATGTGAATATTATGCGTTAGAGGGGCTCGGGCAGCTCTTGAATAATGTTGGGCTAGTGCAGGACAGCTTGAATGCCGACCTGAAGG
The DNA here is from genome assembly GCA_002708935.1 of Acidimicrobiaceae bacterium. GTDB lineage: Bacteria > Actinomycetota > Acidimicrobiia > Acidimicrobiales > Poriferisodalaceae > MedAcidi-G3. Next base: position 117,147 of record PAPO01000014.1, read on the forward strand.
TGTCGTCCATAGTGCTAGTGATGTTTGATGCTCGAACCCGACTAGCAGAACAGGTTGCTGCAGAGGTTCGAGAACATTTTGGGGATTTGGTTTTACAGACGGTTGTTCCGCGTTCAGTTCGTTTGTCGGAAGCTCCGAGTTACGGAAAACCCGTTGAACTTTATGACCCGAACAGCACTGGGGCTTTCTCATACCGTGAAGTGACTAAAGAAATTATTGCTCAACAGGCAACAGAACATGACATTCCGTCTGAAAGGAGCTGGTGATGGCGCGCCCACAAGGAGGATTAGGACGAGGCATAGGGGCTTTGATCCCACCAGCTGATCCTAGGAGTAAGTCAAAAGATGACACTTCCGACCGAGATGAACCGAGACAGAGACCAGCTACTGATGGGTATGTAGAAATACCGTTAGAGGCCATAGCTGTTAATCAGTCGCAACCCAGAAAGGTGTTTGAGGATGACGCATTGAGGGTTTTGGCTGATTCGATAAGACGTTTTGGGGTTTTGCAACCTGTGGTAGTTCGACCCAGTGATGGCGATAAGCCCTATGAATTGATAGCGGGGGAGCGGAGATGGCGTGCTTCAGATCTTGCTGGGAAACTCACCGTGCCTGCCATCGTCCGGAATTCAGATGAAGAGTCAAGTTTGGTGGAAGCGCTTGTCGAAAATCTGCACCGCCAGGATTTAAACCCCATAGAGGAGGCAGCTGCGTTCAGACAATTATTGGATGATTTTGGGGTAACACATTCCCAACTGGGGGAGCGATTAGGAAAAGGCCGCGCCACGATTTCGAATTCCATCCGCCTGCTTGAATTGCCGGCTAATGCCCAAGAGGCAATAGCCGAAGGAAAGATCACAGCAGGACATGCGAGAGCATTGTTGGCTTGCAGTTCTTCAGCTCAACAAACCAACCTTTTGAATAAAATCTTGGATGGAAATGTTTCGGTCCGGGAAGCCGAGATATTTGCAAAGAAAGAAGTTGCTTCAGGGGCGGGGTCTCGAGGAAAGCCCTCGAGTTCAATACCACAAGCTTCAGTTCTGGAAGCACAAAATCAGCTCAGCGATTATCTAAATACCACTGTAAGTGTTCAAATGACCGCTAAACGTGGTAAAATTGTGATAGATTTCGCCACAATGGAGGACCTGCAACGAATCTATGACCTCATCTATCTGAACGGCGAAACGAATTAACACTGTTGCGACTCACAAACATCTCGTAAGTCTCGATATTTAATGCAGACCTACTTCAACGAACTGGCGGAGTGCAGCGGTCACTACTTTGGCCATGGCCTGGTGACCTCTAACCAAAGCAGCTATATCGTCGATTCTCAGGAGCAAAGCAGGCATCCGTGTTTCACGCAGCAGCGGAAGTCTCATCCCGAGGCAAGGGACGTCGCCGAACAAGTGAGATATCTCACTTGAAATCATTTCACCTAACTGTTTGCCAGTTGGACTTTCAAAATGGTCGCCCGAGAAATGGCAAACGGAAGAACCTTCTTCGCGAATCTCGACTCCAATACAAAAGTCTGCGTTGAACATGTTTGCCTGCTCGGCATGGTTGCTCCAGTCAGGGTGATGGGAAGTTAATACTTTCGCTCCGGCTTCGACCAAGGTTCTGCGCAGAGAAGCCACGACAGCGTCAAGCCCGCCACTCTCGGCTAAAAAGATCTTGTAACCATTAAGTTCAGTGCTGGGATGCGAAAATCTTTGTTGCTCTTGCAATCTGGACAGATCTGTTGCCTCACCAAACCGTGTACCAACCCGATTCAAAAGCTGAATGGTGACAGGACCGCACACACCATCGGGTACCAACCCTGCATTGAGCTGAAAATCCACCAGCGAGTCAGCGGTCTGCTGTCCGTGAATCCCATCAATTTGCCCCATCGGGAAGCCGAGAGAAGTCAAAAGCCTTTGTAGGTCTGCAACGTCGTCGCCCCGAAGAGGATGGGCTTGAAGGTATAACAAGCGCGAACCCAAGCGGTGTCCAGCCTCAACCAGCTGGCTCCACGTTTGAGGACCGCAAATTCCATCTACGTCTATAGATCGCCGTGCCTGGAATTCTTTTAGAGCTGCTTCAGTCAAATCACCAAAAAGACCGTCAAGGCCGCCGACCTCATGGCCCAAAGAAATCAGTCTGGTTTGCAGATCACGAACATGGTCCCCTTGAGCCCCGACGCCAAATGGACGAATGAGAGAATGAGCTACAGGAATTCGCCGATCTCCTCAAGCAAAGCGCCCTTGGGTTTTGCCCCGATAAGTTTCTTGGCGGGTTCACCATTCTCAAAGACGATGAGAGCGGGGATGCTCATTATTTCGTAGCGCCTCGCAAGATCGGGACTGTCATCAACGTTCACTTTGGCGATTTTGATGTTTTCTTGCTCAACTGCGATCTCTTCAAGGATGGGAGCGATCATTTTGCAGGGACCACACCACTCTGCCCAGAAGTCGACGAGCACCGGCGTATCAGAAGAACCAATTGTTTCATCGAACGAGTTCATATCAAGGTCAGTGATTCCTTCAGCCATCTTTAACTCCTCAACTTGGGTGAAGGCACTCTAGTGCCATTTGGGACAGATATATCGGCTTAGCGGTAGGTAGCGACTATCTCAAGTACTACGACTGGTGCTCCTCTAACCAACGTTCAGCATCAATTGCTGCCATGCATCCAGATCCTGCCGCGGTTATCGCTTGACGGTAGTAGTCATCTTGGACATCGCCACAAGCGAAGACCCCAGGTACTTTGGTCAGACTGCTGTTCGGCTCCGTGACGAGGTACCCATTTTCCTTCAGTTCTAAATGGCCTTTGAATAAGTCAGTGTTGGGGCGATGACCAATTGCAATAAAGAGTCCGTCCACCGCAAGAGATCGTGTTGCTTCAGTAAGGGTGTCTTTAAGGATGACTCCGGAGAGCTTTCCTTCACCTTGGATTTCCGCTACTTGGCTGTTCCACAAGATCTCAATTTTCGGGTTGTCGAATGCCCGCTGACACATGATTTTTGAGGCCCGAAGTTCATCGCGTCTGTGGACCAGGTACACCTTGGAAGCAAACTTTGTTAAAAAGGTGGCCTCTTCTACTGCGCTATCGCCGCCACCCACAACCGCTATTTCTTGGTCTCTAAAGAAGAAACCATCGCAGGTTGCGCAAGTTGAAAGACCATGCCCGATCAGCCGGTCTTCATTCGGGAGTCCCAACATCAGACTCTGAGCGCCGGTAGACACTATGACCGTATGAGATTTATAGGAGGTCTCTCCGACTTCAATAGTGAACGGACGCTCACTGAAATCAACGCTCGTGACCTTTGCTGTAATGAACTCCGCTCCGAACCTTGAAGCTTGAGAGCGAAAGTTCGACATCAATTCCGGACCCATAATGCCCTCGGGAAATCCAGGAAAATTTTCTACATCGGTCGTCAACATCAGTTGACCACCCGGCTGGTCACTTGTTGAAGAAGGTTCACCTTCGATCACAAGTGGAGCCATGTTGGCTCGAGCGGTGTAAATAGCTGCTGTAAGCCCAGCAGGGCCGCTGCCGATGATTATGACGTCACGGATATCGTTCACATTTTCTCCATTAGAGATATGTCTAGCTTGGGTTCAAACAACGCGCTTGGACCAGAAAAAAGTTCCGACTAAAGCGAATACAGCGCCCAATAGAAGATAAGCGGCCCACACATCACCGGGGAGTAACTGGTTCACGATTTTTACCGCAGCTATAACGAACAGGACAATCGCGGCCGATGCGGCGATCAAAATAGCGATGCTGTAAACGACAAGGCGGGCGACAAAAAGTAGAGGCCCGGTTGTCTTGCCCCGCACTGATTTGACAAGGTTTACGACAACACTTGTCGCCTGTGATGCGAGGCCGTCATCTGTTGACTTTTCTTTCGGTTGAGAAGTCACAGAGTGATCTTATCCATGACTATCCGGCTATTTGGAGGTGGAGACGGTTAGCCATATATGGGCCGACCCGTAACCGTAAGTCCTGTGATGGTCACGCGATGTCCGCCGACAGCCAATTCTTTTCCTAGGTCAGTGATCCAAAGTAACAATGTTGCACCGGACGATCCTTCTAGGTCGACGGTGATAGTGCCACTGACTTCCTCGCGTTTCGTGACGGGCTGGCCCCAAGTCTGGATCTCTACCGGTCTTTTGTCTGAAACAAAGATTTCAAAAGACCAGTCAATATTGGGAGAACTAATTCGCAGCCGGTCTATTTGTTGAGGGGGGCCGAGTCCAATGATGAGACCGACTCCCTCTTTCAGTTTCCCAAAATCACTAGTCGTGTATCGCTCTGTGTACCAGCCGGAGCTCGCGTCTCCATCGTTGATGAACATGATTTTTTCAGGGTGTTCTTCTTGAGTCGGGCTACCGGCTGGGTCGAAATCGACGATTCTCACAATCTGAAGTTCAGCGGAAATAGCCACTGGGCGCGAAGTCACTGGAGGAGTGCCGAGATTTGAGCTCTCAAAGTTCTCAATAATGAGTGGTTGTTCCGGTTCCAGCCGAACTACCTCTCTGACGTTGTCAACAAGAGACGAGCCAATTTGTGTCCTGGTGACAAAGATGCCGACAAGAATGACCACAGCTGCCAACATGGCGACGAACGCGGCCGGAGCGAGCCATGAACGCTCCGCCTGTAAGTAATCGACCTGTTCAGATTCTTCACTAGTAGCGAGACGATCCAGATCTTGGTTGAGTGATCGTAACGCCAGCACAAGAGCCGAAGCGCCGGACCATTGGCCTTCAATATCAACTGCCCGCCGTATCAGTTGACGGAATGAAACAGAAATTGATGGGTGGAGTTCGTGATGGCCTTGATGATCAAGCTGAGGACGAAAACCCACTAGAAGTTCATGAATCAGTTCCCCAAGAGCAACAATGTCATCTTGCGGACGGGCTGGGATCTTGTTTGCGTCTCCTGTGGGAGGGCCTTCGACAATTACAACAGTGCCGTCTTTTCGGCGGCCTATATGACTTGTTTGGAGATCACCTATTGCGAATCCGGCCGTATGGAGTGCTGCTAGCGCTTCGCCGAGATGAATTGCAATACCCAAAGTCTCTTCGGCGGGNAGAGTTCCTTTAGNGGANAGNTACTCTGCCAGACTCTCNTCGGGNAAAGATTCTGTTACNAGNCCGAACTGGNCATCAAGGTCAATGGTGTCTAANACNTGNAGCAACGCAGGATGTTCGAGTCGGATCAAAGACCGGGCNTGAAGTTGNACTCGTTTNCCGATCTCGGTTNCAGGATCCAAAACCCTNATTGTGACTGGGCGGTCTAACGTCCGGTCCAATCCGGACCAAGATTCGATTGGGCCGATGCGGAAACGCTCGTCAATTCGGTATCTCTCATTACCATTGACCATTTTGTCGTAAAGGCCGGTCAGGTAGCTGTTTGGAAAGCGACACCTATTGTGCCGATTCCCGCGTGAGCTCCGACTACTGGGCCAACTTCGCCAACTAATACTTCGACGCTTACAACAGATCTGACCTGTTCTAAGAAAGAGTCCACGTCGTCGCAGGCAGCGTGAGTCACAAAAATTTGTTCGATTTGGTCAGCATTCTGCTCCACTACCCCAACCAGATAACTGAGGGCCTTGCCTCTGGTGCGTTGTTTGCCCGCCGGCTCAACGACTCCGTTACGCACTTCGATCAGCGGTTTTATTGAAAGCATGGAACCGAGAAGAGACCCAGCAGCACCAATGCGGCCTCCTTTNCGCAGGTTCTCAAGTGTGTCCAAGGCAGCATGGACTTGCGTTCGATTAACGCTGTCACTTGCTATTGCGGCGACTTCTTCGATGTTGGCACCCGAGTTCGCTGCAGACGCAGCCCCCATTACTACTGAACCAAGTCCCAGCGTGACCGTCCTGCTGTCGATGACTCTAACTTCAATTTNATCTTTAACTAATTGAGCTGCTTGTTGTGCGGCTTCAATAGTCGCGGAAAGCTCTCCGCTGAGAAGTATTGCTACGACACCAGTAGCTCCCTCTCTGGCTGCGTTTTGAAACTCCTCAACAAATGCCCCAGGGGAGGGAGCGGCTGTTGAAGGTAGTTCATCAGAGGCCTGACATTTTTCCCAAAATTGGTCAGTTGTGAGTTCAAGACGGTCCACAAACTCGGTATCTCCGAATCTAATTTTTAGGGGGACAATTTTGATATTCATCTCAGTGATGAGCTTGTCGGGAAGATCACATGAGCTGTCAGTGACAATGTGAACTGAAGTCATAATTGTTTTCGTCCTTTAACATTTTTGTTTGGCTGAGTTGCTCGGAAGTTGGAAACTAGTCGTGAGAAGCTTGGTGTGCCCAAGATCGCGGAAGTCGCGAAATGGACTCCTAATGTTGCGAGGCCAATTAGAGATACTTGGACAAGCGGTTGCTCAATCCTAAGTTGTCGAAGAGCTACTGCCGCGCCGAAGGCAGATAAGGCGGGCAACACGTATTTCCAGAGAGATGATTCCGTCAGCCGTTTAAGTCCCAAACCAGAAANGACGTGTTTGCGTAGCATCCAAAATTCGACCCAAGCTCCGATTGCTGACCCAAGAGCTAAGCCGACCGGCCCTAGCCGCGCGGGGAGGTTTGAGGCATTGCGGGTCAGCTCTGGTAGTGGCTCCCANACAAAAGCCCAATCCCCGAAACCGATGATGTTTTGGCCGAGAACTAATACCTGCTCGAATTGAAACATCAAAATAGCGCTAGCTATTAATGAAACGAGCACTCTTTTAACAGCTATCCGGGCGGGCGTCCTCGTATCACCTGAACTGAAACACACGCTTTGAAGAAGACGTGAGGACATCAGAGCTGGGAGCCCGAGAGAATAGGCGCTGAGCGTCAGCCCAATTACTGTCAAATCGTCGGGTGCTATCCGGACGCGGAAGCCTCCGAGGTTAAACAGGGCGTCCGCTATTTGGGGTCCGGCGGCCAGGTACAAGGCCAGAATTGGACCGACGAGCCACAACATTTGGAGCAATCGTCGTGACAGTCGTTCGCTGATGGCTGCCATATCTTCGGAACGGCTTAGTTCTGGTAGTTCTGCGGCGACGATACTTGTCGCAATAAGAGCTACGGGCAGCAGGTACAAGGTCTGCGCAGCTGCTAAAGACGACGCTGCGCCGAGGGACAACAGTGAAGCCAAGGCGAGGTCAATGAATGATGAAAATTGTAAGGCCCCTCTTCCGAGAACTGCCGGTGTAAACCTTTTGAGCACTAGAAGAGTGGAATGGTCCTTCCAGAATAGGGTCATTCGAATCTGAGGGTTTTCACGCAANACGCTGGGGACTTGAATAAGGACTTGCAGAACAGAACCAATCACAAGTGCCCATGCCAAAGTCTCAGCGGACGACGCGTCGCGAATTTCTGATACAGCGATTGTTATCAATACTGATATTTGAGCCAAATTCCAGACAACGGGAGCCGCGTATCCGAGGAAGAAGCGTCTATGGCTATTCAGAAGAGCTAGACACCAAGCGCTCATAACTAGCACACCAGCNCCGAGCAAAATGATACGAACTAAGCGCACCGTTAAATCAAAACGGTCTCCTGTGAAGCCCCACGCCACGGCTCGTGTTATCGGTTCTGCGGCCAAGAACCCAATCGCGGTTAGGAAGGCGACAAGGCAAAGCAAGAAGGACGCAACTCCACCAGCCAACTTCCCAGCGCGGCCTGGGTCTGTATCGGCTAGCCGGCTGTATTCGGGGACAAAGGCGGCGGATAAAGCACCTTCCCCAAACAGATTTTGGAGAATGTTAGGAATTCTTTGAGCTGCAGCGAAGGCATCGCCGACCAGGCCGATCCCAAGAACATTGGTGATAAGAACTGACCGAATCACGCCAAAAAATCTTGACAGCCCAATTCCGCCTGCAGCTGCGCCTGCCCCAGACCACCTCATGCCTGTCTTGCTTTTCTTCTTCGGGTGTCTAGGAGCCACCAAAAGGCAAGAAAGACAGCTGCNCCGACGGTGAGCCCTAATCCGACTCCAGTGGGTGTGGTGGCGCGAAGAGCTGCTTGGGCTTTCCCGATCATGAGTCCGCCGTTGGGGGAGTGAAGTTCAATCGAAATTGGGAAAGAGCCAGACCCCAGAGCTCTTAAACGAAAGCGGTGAGTAGTGACTCCGGGGTCAAGTACTAGTGTCGTACTTTCGCCATCATCAAAATCCTCAACAGTTAGTCGTTCGCTGATGATTCGTAGCTCAACTCGTAGAGGNACACCCGCTCTGTTCTGGAAACTGAAAGGGACAGAAGCTTTTTGTGAGGTCAACTGGATCGATTCATCGGGNGGTATGTCNACGAGACTTGTTTCNAAGCGCACTAGNTCAACAGTGGACCCCCAGAGNTCCCGNCGTTGNAACTGGGAAACGTCACTCGACAAACTGAGTANCAATTTGTNGGANAGCAGGTCGTAGNTNGTNGCGTCTTCATCNCGAACCATNGANCGNAGAGCCTCTAAATGTCTGACAGCNTCNCGGTANTCCGTGAANTTTTGGGTTGTNGAACTNAGNCGAGNTCGAATNCGAAATTGTTGAGGTTGCCCATCTTCAACNAGGAACGAAGTNTTTATCGCCGCGCTTGCTCGTAGTGGGTCAACCCACTCCAGATTTTCAATGCCGGTAAGAAAGAGGTCAGTGAATTCAGGGCCTCTTTCGTTGCTTCCAACGGCAACTGTCAGTAGTGGGTTGGATTGGTCCGTCAATGCGATGACGGCAAGATGGGACAAAGCCCGTTGTGCGGCACTCGATGGCGTGTCGTGCGGTTGCTGAGGGGCAAGGTCGTCTACGACTAACCCTCTAAGTGTTGACGAGCCAGTTAATAGTTCGACGGGCCCTCGGGGACTTTTCTCGGGGATGGGCGACAATGAAACAGCGTTCACGACTACTTCTCGGATCCCACGATCCCAGCGGACGTCTAGTTGTGTGTCGTCAGCACGTTCATGACCAACCCAAAAAGTCGTCGGAGCAAGTTTTCCGAATGTCGTTAGTTGTTGCGATCCCATATCCAGAAGCGACGAAACTTCGTCCCTCAATCCAGCGTCTACCAATGAAGCTTCATTAATTGGGACAAAGGGATTTCGTATTATTTCGTGATTTTTTGAACCCAATTTGGTTGGGGCGTCAATAGGTAAATTTTCGTTGATCGAAGTTGGGTGAAGAGTGATGCTTACAGGGATTGAAAGATGAGAATTAAATACATCCAGCCACTCACTGATCAATGCTGGTCGCGAATTTGAGGGGCTGAGTGAGGTATGCAAATCGCCGACCAATGCGAGTCGGAGCTTTTGTGAAGGACCGTCACCGGTTCGGATCAAATGTGTCAACACCTTGCCTATCAGTTCCTGACGTGCCGTTCTCATCTCGATACTGACGGGGTAGACCCCGGGCCGGGCTATGCGAACTCCGTTAGTTCCTGACTCGGTAATAGGAAGTTCTATTGTTGCTCGACCCCAGGCATCGGGCTTTAGTTTTGCTAGGTCAAACTGAAGCGAAGTAAGGACGCCGCCTAAGTTCTCCGCAACGGTTGATTCAAGGAACTGAGCCTCGTTCTTTACTGGTTCGTGGATTGTGACGGTGATTTGGTCTCCGACTGTGACAACGCCTGGAAGTTGAAGGTCCACCTTGAACGATTGACCAACTTGAGTTGTCGGAGATTGGTGGAATATTTGTATTCCTCCGGCGCTAATCTCTGCCGCGCCAGTAACGCTAGATGCGCCAATTGCTATTACAAAACCGATTAGTGAAGCTGTTAGCAACCTGGGCATGTTCATGAGGCGACGCTCCACTGCAGTACAGCAAGTCCACCATGTTTCTTGATAAATCCCATGGATTCATACAGCGATAGGGCTCTCGAATTATTTGTTTGCGTGTTAACTAGTAACTCCCGAACAAAACGTCTTTTCGACCATTGAAGAGCGTCAGCGACCAAAGAACGTCCAATGCCAATTCTTTGGTGATGGGGGTCTACGGCGACGCGTTGGAGAAAGCCCATTCGGCCTGATCTGCCCGTTATGGCGAATCCCGCTGGACCATCCTGAGCATCGATACGGATTCTGGTTCTTGGAGTTGCTGAGATCGCTTCGGCAAGTGCTGGCCCATCGAATTGCCAAAATTGTGGGAATGCCGAATTGTCGATTTTCAGGAGATCTCCCCAATCGGAATGACGAAATTTTCTTGAGGGACGTGTGGGAAAATCGATCGGAGTTTCAAAATTGTGGGCCAATAGAAAGAGTTCTTCGTGAAGAGTGAAGCCGAGATCGGCGAAGAACTGTTGTTCCCTAGGTCTCAATGCTGAGGTGAAGACGTTCGCTGCCCCAAGCTTGGACAGCTCATTTAGTGAATCTAGAACTTTGGTTTGACGGAGTTTTTGAGCGGGCAGTAAGGGAGTTACATGCGCGACTACATGACTAGTGCCGCTTATTCGCACACGTAGGCCGTTTGAACTCCGTTGGAGTAGATGGTCTGGCGACACGAACCCCTCCCAGTAACGAAGTTATAGGGGTGAATTAGCAAGGGGTGGTCGCGCGGGCTGCCCTGAGTGAGTTTTATCCAGCTAGGCGAGTCTCAACGTGTTCTAATGCCTCGTCTTCGGTGACATCCATGCTTATCGAAAGTTCAGAGATCAAAATCTGACGTGATTTGTCGAGCATAGATTTTTCGCCGGCGGAGAGGCCCTTGGCGGATTCGCGCAGTGCAAGGTTTCTCACAACCTCGGCTACTTGGTAGATGTCGCCAGACTTCAGTTTCTCTTGGTGGTTTTTGAAGCGGCGGCTCCAGTTAGCTGGTTCACGGATGTCTTTCTTCGCTAAAAGTTCGAACAGGTCTTCAACATCATCTTCATCGATAGGAGGGCGCATGCCTACTGAATCGGCCATGTCGGCGGGGACTGACAAAGTCAAATCGCCATGAGCTGTTTCGAGAACTAGATATTCGCGTTCTTCCCCAAACGCCTTCCTCTTCTCCCGAGCAGTAATAAGGGCTGCGCCGTGATGCGGATAAATCACGCGATCACCCAAGTCAAACTTCATGCCCACTCCATCAAACTTTTGTTCCCGGCCCAGTGCGGAACCTGGACCTCTTAGGTTGCCACGACTAGAACGGATCTCCAACCGGTTGACCGAAGATATCTGAGAGTAATTTGGTGCTGTGCGGTTAAAACCGTTCAGCTTTGCTTCTAGACGAAGCTACGGTTTCTTTCCATGGATGGCATCGCTCAATCCGATCGCGATGACCTAGTTCACCGTGTCGGAAGCCTAAGTGAACGTTTTGTGGTTGCTGGCTGGGGATTTTTTGTGGTTGGCGGTGTTGTCAGAGACTTGTTGTTAGGCAAACGCAGTGGCGATATTGACATCACTACCGACGCCCACCCCGGAGAGACAGCTTCAATTTTGGGTGATTGGGGAGAGGCCGTATGGGATCAAGGTGCGCGTTTTGGAACTATCGGAGCACGTTGCGGTGACATAGTCGTAGAAGTCACAACGCACCGTTCAGAACAATATGAACAGACTTCGCGGAAGCCGCAAGTGAAATTTTCTGGTGCGATTGAAGACGATCTTGCCAGACGAGACTTCACTGTTAATTCAATGGCAATCGAGTTTCCGTCGTGGCGGCTCGTAGATCCCTTTAATGGTCGAGAACACTTAGAGCAAGGTGTTTTGTCGACGCCCCTCGGTCCCCGAACGGCGTTTTCAGAAGATCCGTTGCGAATGTTGAGAGCGGCGCGGTTTACGGCTGGGTATGGGTTGACGCCCGATGAAGAAGTAGAAGACGCGATCGCCGACATTGCAGAACGCCTAGCGATCGTCTCAAAAGAACGCATCAATGACGAAATGTCGAAATTTTTGGTGGTGGATAAACCAGGAGCAGGTGTTTCTTTGTTGCAACGCACGGGGTTGATAGAACAGATTTTCCCCGCAGCTTCGAATTTCGAAGCGGTTAGGCCAGAGGTGCTTGATTTGGTTAAACCCGACCTTGTGACCCGTTGGGCTTCATTACTGTGGCCGGTGGCGGGGAAAGCAGAACTGGTCCGGAGCCTTTTGAATGATCTGAGAGTGTCCAAATCAATTTCGTCTCAGGTCGCTGGGATTGTGGATGCGTCGCAGCGGTTAATGCAAGAGGTAGACGCCAATCCGTCGTCGATTCGTCGGCTACTGCACGCGATCCGCCCGAATACAGCGTCTGCGGTCGCCTTGCTTGAAGCATACGGACAGGCACCGCCAGACGAAGTTCTTGTGGCTATTGATCGACTTGAAGCTGAAGAGGGCACGCAAAGGTTCGAAGTGCCGCTCGACGGTTTTGAAGTTGCCGAATTAATTGGAAAAGAAGGGCCTGACGTCGGAGCAACGTTGACCCGTTTAATGGAACACAGGCTTGATTCGGGGCCTTTGTCAAAAGAAGAAGCAATTGCTTTGGTCTTAGATTGGAAAACTAAGGACTAGTGATGACTACGCTGCCTTTGTGCAATTTGTTCCGCACCTGACGAAAATAGATGCAATCCAAGATCTGGGAGAAGTTGATTACCGGCTTCAGCGCCGACGCTTGCTCAGCGATATAGAACGAGGAGTGGTTGACCGGGCGGAAGCCTGTGATGTCCACCCGGAGCTGCTGCGCGTTGCTCGCAATGCGGCTCCTCGAAGTGCAGAAGACTGCCCTTTATGTCTGAAAGACGAGTTGCGTTTAGTGGCGTACGTCTTTGGCCCTCGACTGGGAGCTGGTGGTAAATGCGTTATTTCCGATGAAGAACTCCAAAAGATCAGCAAGAGGCAAGGAAAATTCGTTTCATACGAGGTCGAAGTGTGCGCGAGTTGCGGGTGGAACCATCTTCGCCGTAGCTATCCGCTCGAATGATCTTCGCGTAACCGCGGCAAAGCAGAAGTAGCCCTTCTCGGTACTCTCCTTGGTTGAGTCTTATTGCAGCTAAATGGCATCGGAGCGCAGTCAGATACATGTCGGATTCATCTGGGGAAGAGCACTGGCCGAAGCCTAGATCTGCGTGGCCCCTGAGTTTGTATGTCGCAGCAGTCGTCCTGATATTGGGTTGTGGCATCTTGGTCAAGACGGTCGGTGAATCAACAGCGGTTTCGGACCCGAGATCTGATGATGACACCGTGATTTATGACCGTCACGGCGTCGAATTTGGACGCTTCCATTCAGAAATAAACATGGTGCCAGTGACCTTAGAAAATATGGCTCCAATACTGGTTGATGCAGTGTTGACTGCCTTGGACCCCGATTATCTAAAGCTTGACAAAGTCCAAATCTGGGAGCTTGTGTCGCCAATTTTCAACGGCAACTCTAAACAAGACCTGCCATCCATCACACAGCTGTATCTCAGATTGGAAGATGGAGTTCCAAGCTCTCGAACAGCGGCGTTGCGTGAGGCGTCAAAGGCCATCCATCTTGAACGCTCCTATCCACGAGAGGCCCTACTTGAGCAATATCTTTCACAAGTGCCTCTTGGGAGGGACACATTTGGAGTCGAAGCAGCAGCGTTGAGTTGGTATGGACGCAGTGCGAAGGATCTTGGGATTGGCCAAGCCGCGCATCTGGCCTCCCAAATGGTGAGAAGTGCTTGGCTCCAAGGCCCCGAAACTTCAGGTCACAGCATTCTCAACCAGCTAAATGAAGCGGGCCTGATCACCGAACGAGAGGCAGTCAACCAACGTCAAGCGTTGCTTGAGGGAGTCCTCATTTCGGATAGAACTGAGAAGCCAATTAAGCCCGCAGTTGTTGATATTGGGGTGATGCCAACCCTGGAGAAAATCTATGGCACCCTTGCCGATCAATACGGAAAAGAAGCCCTAGTCAAAGGCGATCTGACAATTGTCTCGACCCTTGACCTTGACCTTCAAAGAAGAATTGCTCGCATCGCTGATACAACAGTGTCCACTTCAGAGATCCAACAATTGGGCATCGTCGTCCTTGACGACCGCAACCAACTGCGAGCTGCGTATGGAACGGGGGATCTCTCCCCTGAAGAAATTGGATTAGGACCTCTGCAACGGATTGCCTGGTCTTCAGAATTGATGGACTTAGAAATATTTAAAGTGCCAGACGACCTTTCATTACTGCAACTTGCAGAACTACATTCACTCGTTGCTCGCGATGGGATCAAGTATGAAACCGGAGTGTTGCTCGAAATCTCGGACCGTTCGGGAAAACAAGTAGCTCGTTTTAGTCATCGGGTTTCGGAGCAATTCGATTTTCGAACAATCACGGAAATAGCTAAGGAACTTGACGACCTTTTGACCATCGACGACAACATAGGAGTGTCAGAAGCTCAGGTCAGAGTTAGAGGAAAGCAAGGCGGTGACGTTGAACGTAACGTGATGTGGTACGGAGGAGCCAGTGCACGTTTCGCAGTCGCGCTATGGACGAGATACCCGCTAGAAGGCACAACAAGCGGAGAGATCGAAGGTTCCCAGTTAGGAAATGGGCGGGAGGCCGTCCGCGTGGCTGGCACTATTTTTAGTGAACTACATAGAGATGGGTGAGTGGTATTAGTGCCACGGAAGAAACTTCTTCCGGGTTCTTTTGGTGGGTTTCCGCGGTTTAACCAATACGGTGTACGGCCGAACGGTGTGCGCAATAAGCACTGTCTTCCGTTTCTGAAAACTTATAACCCCTGCCCCATGAGGGGCCCCGGGTTTCCGGGTCCGAAGGAGGAAATGGCGTGCGCGCATACGAACTCATGGTTATCCACGATGGAGACCTTGACGATGTCCAAGTTCAGGACGAACTCAAAGACCTGCGTAGTCGGATTGATGAAGTTGCCACGATTGCGGAAGTTGACTTTTGGGGGCGACGTCGGTTCGCCTACGAAATCGACCACAAGACGGAGGGGTACTACTCAGTCATCGAGTTGACAGCAGAGGGCGGAGCGATGGATCCGGTTGAACGAGCGCTGCGTATCGCTGACAGCGTGGTTCGACATAAACTGATCCGTCTACCGGACGATGAAGCTGCTCGACGTGGCTTACTAGCTGGGCCTGCATCAGCAAACGAATCGGACTAACTCGGGGGATTGAAATGGCTTTCGATAACAACGTTTTTATAACTGGTAATTTGACACGCGACCCAGAGTTGCGGTTCACGGCGAGCAATATTCCCGTCTGTAGCTTTGGCATTGCATGGAATCAACGAAACAGGGATGGGGAGGATAAGCCCCACTATTTCAATTGCACAGCATGGCGCGACCTGGGAGAGAACATTGCTGAATCATTTCGGTCTGGGGACCGTGTCAGTGTGGTTGGGCGGCTTGATTTCCAACAGTGGGAACGTGATGGGCAAAAGCAATCACGTGTAGAAATTCTGGTTGAAGATATGGGTCCATCTGCGAGGTGGGCTACGACAACTCAAACCAAGGTAAGTCGTGGCAGCGGTCCCTCACAACCAGCACAACCAAACCCAGCGAATAGCGGCTCCGACTTCGGAGCAGGCTACGACATTCCTGACGAGGAGCCCTTCTAATGGCAGGTAAGAAAAAGCAACCGCGCATGAGCGCCAAAGACTTGAGGAAACCGCGAAAAAAGAAGGTCAGCCCGATAGTCAAAGACAAAATCGAATACGTCGACTACAAGGACGTCAATCTGTTACGTGCGTTTATTTCGGACCGGGCAAAGATTCGGGGACAACGAGTATCTGGTAACAACCGACAACAACAACGTGACGTGGCGAAAGCCATAAAACTTGCTCGCGAATTGGCGCTAATCCCCTACCACCAGCGAGTGGTATCCCAACGAAAAGGTGATCGCCGACGAGGCCGTCCCGATCGCGACGATTCACGCTCAGAGAACATGTCCGACGAAGACATGGATGACGTTGTCATGGCAGAAACACCCGCCGATGATTTTGTCGAGATGACGTCGGACGAAAACAGCGAAATCGTTGAAGAAACAATGGAGGAGGTTGTTAACGAATGAAAGTAATCCTCCGCGCGAATGTAGAAGGGGTCGGCAACACTGGCGATCTAGTTGACGTCGCTAACGGATACGCGCAGAACTTCCTTATGCCTAAAGGGCTTGCCATGAGAGCCACCGAGGGGGCCGCAACCCAGGCGGAGGCCATGCAGCGTTCTCAAGAGCTGCGAGGTGTGAAAGAACGAGAAGGCGCCGAAGAGTTAGGTCAGCAACTTCAGGCTCAAACCATCGCTATCCAAGCTCGTGTGGGCCAAGATGAACAGCTCTATGGATCTGTTACAACAAGTGAAATAGCAGAGGCTGTGCAAGCCCAGACCGGGATAGTGCTAGATCGTAGGGACATGTCATTGGAAGAGCCAATTCGTACTGTCGGTACTCACCAAGTCGATATGCGCCTGCATTCAGACGTGCGAATCCAAATAACTATCGAAGTCAGCCCAGTCGACTGAAATCTGAATAATTCGAACTACTGGACGAGAGGGGATCATGGCTCTCGACGAAGCTATTGAGGTCTTGGATTCCAAGTTCTATCGACTGGTCATCCATAACGCCCACGTCGAACACCTTTGGTCTGGGGCAAGATGGGCTGAAGGGCCAGTTTATGTTCCGAGCGCCCAACACCTCGTGTTCTCTGACATCCCTAACGACACAACGCTGCGATATGACGAAAGAACCGGAAGCGTGGATGTGTTCGAAAGTCCAGCTTTCAACGCCAACGGGCACTGCCTTGATGCTGAGGGACGAATAGTTACAGCAGAACATCGAGGTCGCGCGGTAAGCCGAATCGGCCACGATGGCCTAAGAGAGGTGCTCGTCGACCGTTACGAAGACAAAAAGCTCAACTCACCAAATGATGTTGTAGTGAAATCAGATGGAAGTATCTGGTTTACCGACCCAACCTATGGGATTGATAGTGATTATGAAGGGGACAGCGCGGAATCGGAAATCGGGGCATCTTATGTGTATCGGTTCAGCACCGATGGGAAACTAGAGGCTGTCATTCGGGACATGGTGCGCCCCAACGGGCTGGCGTTTTCCCCGGATGAAGCAACTCTCTATGTCGCAGATACAGGCATCTCCCATGTCGGACTGGAATGCCCTCCAGATATCAGGGCCTATCCAGTTTCTAGGGACGGCATAAGTTTGGACGGGACCCACACAACCTTCGCTACTTGCAGCACCGGAGTTTTTGATGGGTTTCGTGTTGATCTGAGCGGGAACATCTGGGCTTCGGCCGGGGATGGCGTCCACTGCTACACGCCTGATGGCGTGTTGATAGGGAAAATACGAATCCCAGAGGTGGTTGCCAATGTGGAATTCGGGGGGTTGAAGAGAAATCGCCTCTACATATGTGCGACGACAAGTCTTTATTCCATGTATCTGAATACTCGAGCTGCCCGGTAGGTGATGTTGCACTGAATTATCGACCATTTATGCGCGATGCTGTACACGGAGAAAAAGTATGACCACTGTTATCCCTGCCCCAGATTCGAATAACGAATGGCGACTATCTAGCCCAGGATCATCTGGCTGGGACCGGTCACCTCGACCTGATGCCCCGAACAAATATCTCATGGTGTCCACTGATGGACATGCCCAGGAACCTAAGGATCTATGGGCTACCCGAATGGATGACAAATACCAAGACCGGTTGCCTGGGGTGATAATTGGGATGAAGGGCCAAAAGTTTCAAAAGACTGAAGGGTTCCGGAATCCCCTAAAACTCAACAACATTGAGTTTGAAGGACAGGATCGACTGCGGAACAAGGCGGGATACACGCCCGAAGGGAGGTTGGCTGATCTTGCTGCTGATGGAACTGATGCGGAAATCATTTTTCCTAACAAGGGTTTAACGATGTGGGCTACCGCTGATCCTGCATTTAGCCACGCTATGTGTCATGTCTACAACGACTGGGCGTGGGAAGTTTTCGGCCCACACCAAGATCAACTGTTACCGATGGCGTGTATCGCGCCAGCCGCTCTCGATGAAGCCATAGCTGAGATTCAGCGATGTGCGGATTTGGGTTTCAAGGGGCTGCAGTTGCCAAGCAAGCCAATATGGGGTGCCCCTGACCATGAAGCGCTTAATTACAACCTGAAAGAGTTTGATCCGTTGTGGGCCGCTATCACAGAAGTTGGGTTACCGGTCACTTTCCACATTTCTACAGGGAGAGACCCCCGTACTTCTCGTAGCCGAGGAGGAGCGGTAATTAACTACGCAGTTCATTCACTTGCTCAAAATATTGAACCGATAGCAAATCTTTGTGCGTCCGGAGTCGCCGAACAATTCCCGAATCTGAGGTTTGGAAGTGTTGAAGCAGGCATTGGTTGGGTTCCCTGGGCGTTGCAGGCAATGGACGAGGCTTACCTGAAGCATCATTGGGCGGTGAGGCCAAAACTGGAGTTGCTCCCGAGCGAATATTTCAAACGACAGGGTTTCGCTACTTTCCAGGAAGACGCAGCGGGTCTCGATCTGGCGCTCAGCCACGACTTAGTACCGAATTTCATGTGGGCAAGTGACTATCCCCACCATGAAGGTTCATGGCCTCATTCAGCTGAAGCCATCGAACGAACTATGGGGGAATTAGACGACGCTACCCGGGCGAGAATTCTTGGCTTGAATGCCGCTGAAATTTTCAGAATCCCTATCCCGGAACGTTACTTGGATCACGACGATGCCCAGGAATGTGCCCGTCGTATTGCTTCATAAAACGCATTTCGCAGCGAGGTTCACTTCTCGCGCGAATTTTGAGTTACAGACGAGTTCTATGCCACTAGGGGTGGTTTGTCACACATCTGTCATGTTCTGTGGATAACTAAGGCAGTTATCCACAGAAAAAGGGCGATAAATCCCCAATGTCCGCCCCTAGTTCTACACATGAGACATCTGCGAAGCTAACAACAATGAGTAACGACCCCGCTTTCACCCCACCGCCATCAAACTCAAACACACGTGTTCCACCGCACAACGTTGATGCCGAGGCATCACTTCTGGGAGCCATGCTGCTATCTCGCGATGCAATTGGCCCCGCAGTTGAAACCCTCAGTGGCGAGCAGTTCTATGTTCCAGCCCACGGCTACATTTTCGACGCTATCGCATCTTTGTACGGTGCAGGAGAACCAGCCGATCCAGTTACTGTCGCCGAAGAACTCACACGAGCAAATCTTTTGGAACAAGTCGGTGGCCCTCAACGGTTACTTGAATTACAGATGGCCACTCCCGCGTCTTCGAACGCCGCGCGATACGCGACCATCGTGGAAGAACATGCCTTACTTCGTCGACTCATTGGGGTAGCAGGAGACATCGTCGAGTTGGGGTACAGCCATCCTGAAGATGTAGTGAAAACCGTTGACGAAGCAGAAGCGATGATGTTCCAGATAGCGGAACGTCGAGTTATTGACAGCACTAAGCCAATTCGGGAATTGCTCGACGCGAATCTTGACCGGCTGGAAGAACTTTACGAAAAGGGTGACGCCATCACCGGGCTTCCAACTGGGTATGTCGATTTTGATGAACTTCTCTCAGGGCTTCAACCGAGCAACTTGGTAATCGTCGGAGCTCGCCCTTCAATGGGTAAAACAGCCTTCGGTTTGGGAATGGCGGCCAACGCTGCCTTGGAGGCTCAACGACCAGTCTTATTCTTCTCGCTGGAGATGGGTCACCTTGAACTAACACAGCGGATGCTGTGCTCGGATGCCAGGGTCGATTCACAACGAATGCGTAACGGCAATCTTTCGGAGGATGATTGGCCAAAGATCACTCGAGCAGTGGGCAAATTGGGAGAAGCACCGATATGGATTGACGACAACCCAAATTTGACAGTGATGGAAATACGGGCGAAAGCAAGACGCCTCAAGAGTCGACTCGGCGACCTAGGCCTGATCGTCGTTGACTATCTGCAACTAATGAGTGGGAGAGGCACTGCTGAGAATCGCCAAGTAGAAGTTTCTGAGATGTCTCGCGGTCTCAAGATTCTGGCCCGAGAGCTTGATACTCCGATCGTCGCGTTGTCCCAGCTCAGTCGTGCTTTGGAGTCACGGACAGATAAACGTCCCATGTTGGCCGACCTGCGAGAGTCTGGGTCGATAGAGCAAGACGCAGACGTGGTGGCCTTTCTCTACCGCGATGAGGTGTACAACCCAGAATCCCCCGACATAGGTTCTGCTGAGGTGATTGTTGCTAAGCATCGCAATGGCCCCACTGGGACTGTGCGGCTTGCTTGGTTGAGTAATTACACGAGATTTGCGAACATGAGTCGCTATCAAGACCCGGCGTAAGATCTGGTACTAGATGTTTCTAGGACCTGATTTGATCCCGTTCTTGATGCTTGCCTTTGGAGCGGCGCTTTTCGTGGGCAACGGACTAGCGATGCTTAAACCCCAAGCTGAGCCGCGTCGTGAAAATGAACTGAGGCGGGCGCCAATGGGACGGAGTCTGTTGATGGTCGTAGTTGGGTTAGTGGCTTCAATATGGGCTCTGGCAACACTCATCGGCTAGGGCGTCGTCCTTTCCAGGCAATTTCGTAAATTCGATTTTGTGAATTAGTTGAGCCCTACAGCGAAGCTTTTTGCACAGGATTAACGCGACCGCGGGCCCACGGTGGATGCCTGCGTCACGAGTGCAGCGAGGAGCCAAACGCTCTAGTGAGATACGGGGCGGATAGGTCTTTGGGTTGAGAGCTTGGAGCGGGTGACGGGAATCGAACCCGCGTTCTCAGCTTGGGAAGCTGACGTTCTGCCATTGAACTACACCCGCAAATCGTGTAACGAATCAGCAGCGAAGTCTAACGAAGAAGCTATAGAGGAGCTCGATCCTGTGGCGAAGCTGCCCTTTGAAACAATTGATAATCACTGTCAACGCTAGGCTGCCTTTCTCATGATTCTCTCCGACCGGACGATCCGCGAGTTGCTGGCAGCTGGTCGAATTGTGATTGACCCATTGGATCAGCAAGACATCCAGCCGTCTTCAGTGGATCTTCATTTGGATGACAGATTCAGAGTTTTTTTGAATCACACAAGAAGAGTCATCGATGTCAAACAAGATCAGACGGAACTAACCGAAGAAGTGGTGGTCGATGAAGATGATGCGTTCGTGCTTCACCCGGGTGAATTTGCGTTGGGTTCAACTCTTGAACGGGTAGCTATCCCAGATGATCTAGTGGGACGGATTGAAGGTAAATCGTCGTTAGGTCGGCTTGGTTTACTTATCCACACCACAGCGGGATTCGTCGACGCTGGGTGGGATGGGCATCTCACTTTGGAACTTTCTAATGTGGCCAATCTTCCGATCACTCTTTATCCCGGAATGAAAATCGGTCAAATTAGTTTTATCCAAATGACCACACCAGCCGACGTGCCGTATGGTGCATCCTCATTGGGTTCGAAATATCGAGGGCAACGCGGCCCTACCCCGAGCCGGTTTCATGAAAATTTCGAATGAAGTATTAATCGCTAGGTGTGGGTTCAGATTGCCCTGCTTCTAAGGCCTCGACGAGATGAATTGATATGTCGGCGACTTTGATTTGGTCTTCCTCAAATCCTTGGCCTTTGACCCCATCGTCAATCATGACGTAACAGAATGGGCACGCGGTCGCAATGCGACTTGCCCCTGTGTTTATGAGTTCTTCGGAACGTTCGTCATTTACTTTGGTTCCAATAGTTTCTTCCATCCACATGCGAGCACCGCCGGCGCCACAACACATACCTTCGTTGCCGTTTCGAGGAGCTTCAACTATCTCAACTCCGCTGAGCGTTCCAATGACGTTTCGGGGCGACATGTAAATGTCATTGTGTCGACCGAGGTAGCAGGAGTCGTGGTAGACGATCCGCTCCTCCAAACGCGCTTCACTTAAATCAAGCGCACCTGACTCGACCAACTCCTCCAAGAACTGGGTGTGGTGAAGTACTTCCCAATTCCCTCCATACTGCGGGTATTCGTTGCTTAGCGCGTTGAAGCAATGAGGGCATTGAGTAACGATTTTCTGAACCCCCATCTCGTTGAGGTTGTTGATGTTTTCGGTTGCCAACATCTGGAATAGGTATTCATTCCCTGAACGTCGGGCGCTATCGCCTGTGCACATTTCTGACGGTCCGAGAATGGCGAAATCAACACCAGCGCGACGGAGCAACTTCGCTGTCGCCTCGGATACCTTCTGATTCTTGTCGTCGAAAGAACCGGCGCATCCAACCCAATACAAATACTCGTGATCAAACGGATCTGACGGGTCGACAACCTCAACATCAATATCTTCGGCCCAATCAGCCCGTTCAGCATTATTCATATTCCAAGGGTTGGCGTTGTTTTCCATGCCTCGGAAAGCGCCGCCCAACTCGTTAGGGAAATCACTCTCCATAAGGGTCAGATAGCGACGCATGTCGAGGATCTTGTCCAAAATTTCAATATTGACAGGACAATGTTCATCACACGCTCGACAGGTGGTGCACGACCACAACTCTTCGTTGCTGATCCGCTCAAATATGCTGTTTGCTTCGATTGTTATTTCGGTATCTGTGCCTATTGGGGGAGAAACCTGTCCGTGTTCTCCCGTTGCTGCCATCACCTCGCCTGTTTTGAGGACGATTTCTCTTGGGTCGAGCGGTTTTCCTGTTGCGTGGGCGGGACAGACAGCTGTGCAGCGACCACACATCGTGCAACTGTCTGTGTCTAAAAGTTGTTTCCAGGTGAAGTCTTCAATTACCGAGGCTCCAATGGTTTCAATATCTTCAGCCTCCATGAGATCTGGCAAAGCTCGCATCGCACCTTTGGGCCGTTCGCGGTCCTTCAGATACATGTTGAGTGGCGAAGTGAACATGTGCCGAAGCATGGTCATGGGGAGCATTACTAGAAAAACCATGAAACAGAGGACGTGGGCTATCCACATCGCTTGATGCCATCCGGCGACCGCCCCAACCTGGTCCACTAACGCTGACAGTGGGTATCCGATGAATGACCATTGTTCGTACGCTGGGCGTCCTTCCACGGCGATGCGGAAGGCCTCAGCGGCGAAGCCGGTAATTCCTAAACCTAAAAGAACTCCAAGAATAAGAGCATGTTCTGGCCGTGTTTTGATCTTGATCCGATAGGGCTTTTGCGCGTAACGGCGAACCACAGACCAGATCATCGCGACTGTGAACATCAGGCCAGCCAGATCACCTACGAAGCTGAATCCCTGATAGGTGCCACCATGCAAGAACTTCAGTCGTTCAGGCAGTTGATGATCGATTTCTAAGGTTGTTGTTACTGCCAAGAGCACCAAAAAGCCGTAGTACATAAGAGCATGCATGACGCCCGCAGCAGGGTCACGTAGGAGTGTCTGCATTAGGACACCGGCGCGATAATCGCGCACTCGCTTCTTCGCGTTATGACTATTGGTTGATCGTCGATCCGGAGCGCCGCGTTCCCAGTTCTTTACTCGCTGGGCGAAGTTCCAGGCCCCAAAAACTATGAGGACAGGGGTGATGACATAGAACGCCAGTTTGAGAGCACCAGGAATATTGCCAAACACTTCGCGATGAACTGCATTGTTATTGTGGAACCCGAAGGCAGTCGCAGCGATTCCGGAAACTGCGGTCACCAAAGCGAACGCGATTCCAATTCCGAGCGCGAGGTGATGCGGTTTTACTCGTGCTTTCACGTAGGTCAAGTTATCGGACACTTGGTACTCAGACGTTAATGATCGCCTTGAAGGTCGGCTGCTCCGGTGTTGCAAGGCTCCGTCGTGCATGGCCCTTCGTTGATTGTGCCCCTCCGGGCTGCTTGCTATGTCTCCTCAATCTTTGCCGCAATGACGCTGGCCGCAGAACAACTCACGTGACAAGGTTGGTAGATAGCAAGTGACTAGGGAGGCGTCCGCATGGTTCGTTTGGTGACAGCGGTAATCAAACCACACCGCCTTGAAGCGGTGGTCGATGCCTTACAAGACACAAACGTCCAGGGGCTCACCGCTTCTGAGGTACGTGGTTTTGGGCGACAGGGTGGCCACACCGAGACCTACCGTGGCACTGAATACCATGTCGATTTCATCCCCAAAGTTCGAGTTGAAATCTTGGTAGATGCTGCCGACACCGAGCGTGTCGTGGATTGTTTGGTTGAAGCCGCGCGCACAGAAAAAATCGGTGACGGCAAGGTTTGGGTCACCGAAGTGGAAAGCGTCACCCGTATACGCACAGGGGAACGCGGAGTTGACGCTCTTTAGCGTTTAGTGATTCGTTGCTCGATTTAGGCTAAATAGCGTTCAGACGTAGACAGTTGTTCAGTAGGACGCAGTTCTGAGTCGAGCTCATAGACAATGGGAGCCCCAGTCGGTATCTCGAGTTCCGTGATTTCATTGTCTGGGATCTCTTCAAGATGCTTGACCAGAGCTCTCAAACTATTCCCGTGGGCTGCCACAAGAACGGTGTCGAATTCTTGTAAGTCTTGAGCTAATTGATCTAGCCAATAGGGGACTAGCCGCTCGACGACGTCAGCCAAACATTCAGTCTCCGGCAGAAGATTGGTAGGGACCGAACGGTAACGCGGGTCGGTGTTTGGGTTGAAGGGATGCTCGGCTGCCATCGGAGGCGGCGCGACCGAATAGCTTCGCCTCCATGCATGGACTTTTTCTTCGCCGTGCAGATCAATGGTTTCTTGTTTGTTTAATCCAGTGAGACCACCGTAATGACGCTCGTTGAGCCGCCAACTTCTGCGAACCGGAATCCATAGTTGCTCGCAAGCAGCAAGTGCCAAATGAGCGGTCTCAATTGCGCGTGTCTGAAGCGAAGTGTGAACGACGTCCGGGGCTATCCCAGATGACATCAAGAGATCTCCAGCTGTGCTGGCTTCTTCAATGCCTTGTTCGGTTAATCCGACATCGAACCAACCAGTAAATCTGTTTTCAAGATTCCACTGACTTTGACCGTGTCGAAGAAGAACCAGCCTTGTGGCCTTTTTGACCATGATTTGCACCTTAGCCGCATGACTCAACCGTAGCCAGGTCAAGAATCTTCACATAAAAGTTGTAAATACCACACTCAACTTTTATGATGGTGATCCCTCGAATGCTAATTTAGTCGCTATTCGGCTAGATCTTGGGGCGTTCGAAGTACTACCTGACTAAATATCCCAGAATAGGAGACACCCATGTCGAAAGCAGTTGGCATAGACCTCGGAACCACTAATTCAGTCGTTTCGGCTATGGAAGGCGGCGAACCGACGGTCATAGCGAATGCTGAAGGTGACCGAACCACACCGTCAATCGTTGGTTTTGCCAAAGGTGGTGAAGTACTTACAGGTGAGGTAGCCAAGCGACAAGCAGTCACCAACCCCGACCGTACGCTGGCATCAGTAAAACGACATGTAGGTACAAATTGGACTGTCGATATCGATGATAAGTCCTATACACCGCAAGAAATTGCAGCAAGAGTGCTGCAGAAACTGAAACGTGACGCCGAGCAATACCTGGGCGACGAAGTAACAGAAGCGGTCATTACAGTGCCGGCCTATTTCGATGACGCCCAACGGACAGCAACCAAAGAAGCCGGACAGATTGCCGGCCTGGATGTCTTGCGGATCATCAACGAACCGACTGCAGCGGCTCTTGCTTACGGCCTAGATAAGGAGACCGAGGATCAAACCATATTGGTGTTCGATCTGGGCGGGGGCACCTTTGATGTGTCGGTGCTCGAAATCGGAGATGGTGTTTTCGAAGTGAAATCAACCGCTGGGGATACACAACTTGGCGGAGATGACTGGGATGAAAGAGTGATTGATTGGCTTGGCGATTCCTTCAAGGGTGACCATGGTGTCGACCTTAAAGCTGACCCTATGGCGCTTCAGCGGCTCAAAGAGGCTGCCGAGCAAGCTAAGAAAGACTTGTCCTCAAAGCAGACAACCCAAATCAACCTGCCCTTTATCACGGCAACAGATAGCGGACCGCTGCATTTGGATTATGAGCTGAGCCGAGCAAAGTTCCAGGAAATCACTGTTGACTTAGTCGATCGTTGTCGCGCACCTTTTAAACAGGCGATAGAAGACGCGAACCTAAGTTCTAGCGATATTGATCACGTCATCATGGTTGGCGGTTCGACACGTATGCCTGCAGTGCAGGAACTGGTGATGGACATCGCTGGCAAAGAACCGCATAAGGGAGTTAATCCAGATGAAGTGGTTGCCGTAGGTGCTGCTGTCCAGGCCGGTGTTCTGAAGGGCGACGTGAAAGATGTTTTGCTTCTCGATGTCACACCTCTGAGTCTCGGTATTGAAACCAAGGGAAGTGTTATGACCAGATTGATCGAACGGAATACCACCATCCCGACAAAAAGGACAGAGGTCTTTACCACCGCTGATGACATGCAACCGTCCGTCGAAATCCATGTTTTGCAGGGAGAACGAGAGATGGCCTCAGGTAATAAAACCTTGGGGAAGTTCCAATTGGTTGACTTACCCCCGGCACCGAGAGGGGTCCCTCAAATCGAAGTCACCTTTGATATTGATGCCAATGGCATCGTAAACGTGTCCGCGAAAGATCGGGCCACTGATAAAGAACAGTCAATAACGATAAGCGGTCAATCGAATCTGAGTGATGCCGACATCGAGACAATGGTTAAGGACGCCGAATCTCACGCTGAAGAAGATCGTCAACGACGTGAAGCAGCTGAAGTCCGAAACAATGCTGACGCGTTGGTATATCAGATTGAGAAAATGTTGGCAGACCAAGCTGATCAGGTTGCTGACGCCGATAAAGCGGAAGTTGACGAAGCTCTGTCCGGTCTCAAAGCAGCTCTGGAAAGTGAGGATGACGACACGGAAGCAATCAGCAAAGCAACTGAAAGGCTGACGGAAGTCAGCCAATCTTTTAGCCAAAAACTCTACGAGGCTGCAGCTCAACAAGCCGATGATGGAACCGGAGAACCTTCGGACAGTGTTGATGACGTCGTAGACGCCGAAATTATCGATGAGGACCAGTGAAGGACGGAGAGTTGAGCGATTCTGAACAAGAGGAGCTTGCGCTGCACGTCGAAGAGATAACGCCTTCATTGGATGATGGAGAACCAGAGTCACCCGAGCCGGTGCCTGAAGATCCGCTTTCGGTAGAGGCACTGCTTGAATCGTTGGAAGGCGTCACGGCTGAACGTGACGACTTTCGAGATTCCTTGCAAAGACTGCAAGCTGAGTTTGAGAACTTTCGCCGGAGGAGTTCGAGCGAAACGGAACAACGTATTTCAACTGGAGTATCAAGACTTGCGGAGATGCTCCTACCAGTTCTTGATGCCTGTGATGCAGCCGCTGCCCAAGGACTGAATGAGGTAAGTCCAATCCAAAATGCGCTCGAGACCGTGCTTGTTAACAACGGCTTAACTCGTATTGAAACTTTGGGAGCTCCATTTGACCCGACCCACCATGAGGCGATGTCTTTGGAGACAGGGGAAGGGAATGAACAAGTAGTAGTTGAGGAACTACGACCTGGTTACTTGTGGGGTGGAGCGGTATTGCGTCCGGCGATGGTCAAGGTCCGCGAGCAATAGTTTGTTCTCGATGTAGCGAGGAGGTGACAGATGGCTGCCCAGCGGGAATGGTTTGAGAAGGACTACTACGGCGTGCTTGGGGTGTCCTCGACTGCTTCTCCGAAAGAAATTACTAAGGCCTACCGAAAGCTCGCACGTTCCCATCATCCGGATGCGAAAGGGGGGAACGAGGAGCGTTTCAAGGAGGTGTCGGCCGCGTACGACGTTTTGGGTGATGACGCGAAGCGTGAAGAATATGACGAGGCTCGAAGGATCGGCCCCTCAGCAGCTGGGGGCTTCGCTTCAGGCGCCGATGGCTTCAATGTCCATTTCGACGATTTTGACGATCTCAGCGGGATGTTTGGGAACCTGTTCGGACGCGGCCAACGAGGCCCGGTTTCGATGCGCGGAGTAGACCAAGAAACACGGATACATCTGGGTTTTCGCGATGCAATTGATGGTGCTACTACAAACGTCCTCCTGGGAGCTGCCGCCGATGGTGATCGACGGCAGGTAAAAGTTCGTATTCCCGCGGGTGTTGATAATGGTCAACGTATTCGGCTAGCAGGTAAAGGCGGAGCCGGAAGAAATGGTGGCCCCAACGGGGACCTTTATGTTGTCGTCGAAGTCGCCCCAGACTCAATGTTTGGACGGAAGGGAAAACATCTGACTTTGGTTATTCCCGTGACGTTTCCCGAAGCAGCCTTGGGATCTGAAATTAAGATCCCTACTTATGATCATTCGACCGTCACCTTAAAAATTCCCCCGGGCACAAAATCGGGGACAACATTTCGAGTTAAGGGCCGGGGTGTTGTCACGACGAAGTCCACGGGAGATTTGTTGGTGACTCTTGAGATAGCCGTCCCTGCGGAGTTAAGCCCAAAAGAAAGAGCGGCAATTGAAGCACTGAGCGAGGTAACTGACTGGTCACCTCGAAACGAACCACAAGAGGAGGTCTGATTATGGAACCGATGGCACCGACTCCTGAGCCTGACAGGGCTGTGTACGTAATTTCCGTGGCAGCAGAACTTGCCGGAGTTCACGCTCAAACCCTACGAATATACGAGCGTAAAGGATTACTGGAACCAGCTCGCACCCCTGGAGGGAGTCGCCGGTACAGCGAAATAGATATAGCTCTCCTTCGTCGGATCCAGGAGTTAACCAACGAGGGATTGAATTTAGCTGGAGTGAAACGTGTTCTTGATCTGGAACAGCGGCTCATACAACTAGAAGTAGAGATGCGTGAGCTTCGGGCGGCTGCGAACGCAACGGTTATGGAAACCCATCGTCAATATCGAAGAGATCTAGTACCCCTTCAACAGTCTGTAGTTCCCTGGTTAGATCCGCGTCGGCGGCGCCGTTGAAACAAACCCGGTGGTGCTTTTCGTTGTAAAACAAAATAAGGGCGTTAATTCATCCTAGAAAAGCCGAGATACGCAATTAGGATCTGACAACGTCAGCAGATGACGTTTGGAGTGTTCCTTGCCGGGATCAATAGTGGTCGGTACCCAGTGGGGCGATGAAGGCAAGGGCCGAGTCGTCGACATCGTGGCTAAGGAGTGTGCCCATGTGGTGCGCTATCAAGGCGGACATAACGCGGGCCACACACTTGTCGTTGACGGTGAAGTTTTTGCGTTGCAATTAATCCCCAGCGGGGTCTTGTATGACCATGTAGTGCCGATAATCGGTAATGGCGTGGTAATTGATCCCTACGTGCTCCTGGCTGAAATAGACACCCTCACCGCCAAAGGTGTTGATTGCCAACGTCTGATGCTGAGCCCACAAGCACATTTAGTGCTTCCCTACCACCAGATTCTTGATGAATTGGCTGAGAGCCAGTTGGGGGAAAACAAAATTGGCACCACCAAACGCGGAATTGGACCTGCGTACGCCGACAAAGCATCAAGAGTTGGGATACGCGTCGAAGATTTACTTGACCCAGACCATCTCAGGTCTCGGCTACGCGGTGCTTTATCGGAACGGAACGTAATTCTGCGAGATATTTATGGTCATGAAGGCGTAGACCCAGATCAACTAGCTGACGAATTAATCGGCGAGGTTGCGCCCCGTGTAGCTCCATATATAGGAGATACCATTGGCCACCTGCATGATGCTTTACACGCCGGGCAGCGTGTTTTGTTCGAGGGTGCCCAGGCAACATTTCTCGATCTAGACCATGGAACTTACCCGTTTGTTACTTCATCAAACCCCGTTGCTGGGTACGCGCTTGTTGGAGCAGGCATCGGCCCTGGAGCGATCGATCAAGTCATCGGAATTGCTAAGGCATATCTAACTCGAGTTGGTGCGGGACCATTTGTTACCGAACTCGAAGATGAAGTGGGTGATCACCTTGTCGAGGTCGGCAAAGAATTCGGCACCAACACAGGCCGACGTCGGCGCACCGGATGGTTCGATGCAGTCATGGCGCGTCAAGCCGTTCGACTCAACGCTTGTACGGAAATTGCTCTTACCAAATTGGATGTTCTGGACCAATTGGAGACCATAAAGGTCTGTGTGGCCTATGAGGTAGAAGGCCAACGTTATGAATATCTGCCGCACCTACGGCGCTTGCACGACAGGGCTACTCCGGTCTATGCAGAATTCCCAGGATGGCAAACCGACCTATCAGGGGCAACGGAGCGCAATGACTTGCCGAGAGAGGCCGTTGAATACATATCCTTCCTTGAACGCCAGATGGGTGTTCCAATCCGGTTGGTGTGTGTCGGTCCCGGCCGAGAGCAATATTTGAGGTTTGCAGCATGAAAGTCTGTGTTGTGGGGTCAGGGGGCCGCGAACACGCTTTTGCAAAAACTCTCTCAACCGAGGCAGAGGTCGTCATCACTCCAGGCTCGGCGGGTATCGAGGGCAGCACTCCGGAACCAGCAACTGCGATTGATGCTGACCTGTACGTCATTGGCCCCGAAGTTCCTTTAGTTAATGGGCTTGCCGATGAGCTGCGCGCGTCTGGGCATTATGTCTTTGGCCCGGGATCAGACGGAGCTCTTTTAGAGGCTTCGAAAGCTTGGATGAAAGACTTGGTTCATGCGGCGGGCGTCCCAACTGCTGGTTACGCATCTTTTGGGGAAAACCAAATAGAGGAAGTAGCCGGTTTCTTATTGACGCTAGAGCCTCCCTATGTCGTTAAAACTGATGGGCTGGCTGCCGGTAAAGGTGTTTTAGTGACCGATGATTATGAGGAGGCTGTGAGCGATGCAAGAAATAAATTATCTGGAGTTTCTTTTGGAGACGCTGGCCGTCGAATCGTTATTGAAGAAGGGCTAGTAGGACCAGAACTCTCCTTGTTCGCGTTGTGCGATGGACAACAGGCCGTCCTAATTCCTACTTCAGCACAGGATCACAAAAGGCTGCGTGACGATGACTGCGGCCCGAACACTGGAGGTATGGGTTGCTACTCCCCGATGCCAGGAATGAGTTCCGCTGATCTTGATGAATTAATGGACCTAGCTGTGCACCCCACAGTTGAAGAACTTAAAAAACGTGGCATCGATTACAGGGGAGTGTTATTTGCGGGGTTCATGATGACGAAGGATGGACCAAAATTACTGGAGTACAACGTCCGGTTTGGTGACCCCGAAGCCCAGGTGATATTGCCGCGGTTTGAAGGCAACCTGAGCGAAACTTTGTTGGAAGTAGCCAAGGGAAACCTGACGACCCAACCAATTGTGTCAGCCGATGCGATGGTCACTGTTGTACTTGCATCAGAGGGTTACCCCACGTCACCAAGAACGGGAGATGTCATTCACGGCATGGATGACGCAAAAACAATTGAAGGCGTAACTGTATTTTGCGCAGGCGTCGACTCAAATATCCAAGGTGAATTGGTGACCAATGGTGGTCGAGTGCTCAATGTATGTGGTCGAGCCCCCACTTTGGGTGCAGCTCGGGAGATCGCATACAAAGCAGTGGATGCAATCTCATGGCCAGGTATGCAACATCGCACTGATATTGGTGCTTCGATTGAGACAAGTATTAACCGGGAGGGAATCAAATGAAGGTCGCGATTTTAATGGGTTCGCCTCGCGATGGAGACAAGATGGCTGGGGCTTCGGAAATGCTTGAACGCTTTGATGTTCCACATGAAGTCCTCGTCATGTCAGCCCATCGAACCCCCGAACAGGTCGCGGAGCTTGCATCTAACGCTCGCGATAATGGATACGGCGTAATTATTTGTGGAGCTGGAATGGCGGCACATCTCGCGGGTGCGGTCTCGGCGCACACAACGTTGCCAGTGATTGGTGTGCCCTTATCGGGCGGTGTCAGTGGTGGAATGGACGCCTTACTTTCAACGGTGCAGATGCCGAGAGGCATTCCCGTTGCGACCGTCGCCGTCGATGGCTCTGCCAACGCAGCAGTTTTGGCCGTAGAAATACTGTCGTTGAATAATCCAGACTTAATCGAGCGGCTTAAGACTTTTAGAGATGAAGGTGCCAGGTGACTGGTTCCAAGCCCGTTGTCGCCAATGTCTTAGCAAGTCGATACGCCTCGCCCGAGATGGCAGAAATCTGGTCGGCGGAAAACAAAGTCGTCCTAGAACGCGAACTTTGGGTAGCAGTCCTCGTAGCTCAAAAAGATTTAGGTATCAAAATCAACGATGCCGTAGTCGAGGCATATCAATCGGTCATGACTGATGTCGACCTGGAGTCCATTGATCGTCGTGAACGCATCACATTGCATGACGTCAAAGCACGAATTGAAGAGTTTTCCTCACTGGCGGGATATGAACATATCCACAAAGGACTTACTTCTCGAGACCTGACAGAGAATGTTGAACAGTTGCAGATCAAACGGTCGTTAATTTTGACGCAACAACGGCTAGTAGCTGTCATCTCTCGACTTGCTGACTTAGCCGTTCGAAATCAAGAGACAGCGATAACGGGCCGCTCGCATAACGTACCGGCCCAAATGACGACTTTGGGGAAACGTTTCGCAAACCTAGGTCAAGAAACTCTGCTGGCCTACGAGCGTTTAGAGGACCTACTGAACAAATATCCGCTGCGTGGTCTGAAAGGTCCGGTTGGTACACAACAAGACCTCCTTGATCTTTTTGAAGGTGATGCTGGCAAGGTCGCCGAACTAGAAGAACGGGTTGCTAACCAGTTAGGTTTTGAACAGACGTTGCAAGCTGTTGGACAGATATATCCGCGGTCGCTCGACTTAGATGTTGTTAGCGCTCTGACGCAGACAGCGAGCCCATTAGGAAATATCGCCCTGCAAATTCGCCTCATGGCCGGACTAGATCTCGCTACTGAAGGTTTTAATGAAGGGCAAGTTGGTTCGTCAGCTATGCCCCACAAGATGAACGCACGCTCAGCCGAACGCGTCAACGGGTTTGTATCGGTGTTGCGAGGGCACCTCACGATGGCAGCNTCTATNGCTGGTGACCAGTGGAANGANGGTGANGTGAGNTGTTCGGTAGTCCGACGCGTNGTACTCCCNGACGCCTTCTTNGCGATCGACGGNGCACTCGAAACNATTTTGACNGTCCTGGATGGNTTTGGGTCCTACAGCAACGTTATCGATCGNGAACTAGAGCGGTACTTNCCGTTNCTNGCCACCACGCGACTNTTGATGGCNTCAGTCAAAGCGGGTGCTGGTCGNGAAGAAGCTCATGAGATTATTANGCAACANGCGATAGAAGCAGCNCTNGAAATTCGAGAAGGTAGNTCNGGCGAAAATGACCTGATTGAACGNCTCGTNAACGACCCGCTCCTNCCNTTNGACCGNNANGCCGCCACCGAGGCNCTTTCNGATCGCGGNGCCTTCATCGGGNTGGCTGATTCCCANGTNTCNGACTTCGTNGCAAGNGCANCCNCAATNAATTCTGAACACCCTGGGGCAGNGTCCTACCGCCCATCCCCCATTCTCTAGTAGAGGAAAAACNTGAGCGAACTCAAATTACTCCACAGTGGCAAAGTNNGAGAGATGTATGTCGTCGACGACCAGCATCTNCTTATGGTGGCAACCGATCGAATNTCAGCATTCGACGTCGTGTTCAACGAACCGATCCCCGACAAAGGGAGAGTGTTNACCGCAATGACGGTTTGGTGGTCCGAATACTTAGCCTCCGTCGCATCTACCCACCTAGTTTCTGCCGACCCANCCGACTTTCCTGAAGCGGCCAGGCGGCCNGAATGGGAAGGTCGAGCGCTNCTGGTTCGANGGGCAGANATGTTGCCCCTCGAATGCATTGTGCGNGGATANATAACTGGATCCGCATGGAAGGAATACCANGAATNAGGNACAATGCANGGGTCAACGTTGCCCGCNGGNTTACTAGAAGCCCAACAGCTNCCTGAACCNGTCTTCACNCCGTCCACTAAAGCNACNGAAGGCCATGACATCAATATCAGCTANGACGAAGCGGTAACCATNGTNGGAGCGGANTTAGCNGACGCGGCACGGTCGGTCTCTATCGAGGCNTANCGGCAAGCCTCNCAACACGCNGCGCANCACGGGGTCATCATCGCAGACACCAAGTTTGAACTNGGGATAGTNGANGGNGAAATGGTGATAGCAGATGANCTNNTAACGCCTGATTCGTCACGGTTTTGGCCNGCGGAAAATTGGAACCCAGGTGCNACNCCAGTTTCGTTGGATAAACAACCAGTTAGAGANGCAACGGAAGCCACNGGCTGGGATAAGTCACCGCCGCCCCCACCTCTTTCTCCCGAAACGGTGACAGCAACTCGNGATCGTTANGTCACGGCTTATGAACGAATTACNGGCGAATCGTTCACAGAGTGGATTGGGCAAAGCTGATGCACTTCGAGGTAAGAATCGAAGTCTCNCCGCGNGANGGCATAGCTAACCCTGAAGGTTCAACGATTGAACGAGCGTTGCCTGCGTTGGGCTTTGAGATGACTGGCAATGTGCGGGTTGGCAAGGTCATCCGTCTCCAAGTCGAAGCCGACTCAGTNGACGAGGCACAATCACTCGTTGAAGACATGTGTAATCGATTCCTGACGAACCCNGTCATCGAAGATGCTTTGGTGGAAGTTCTAGCAACATGAGTCATCGGGTAGGAGTTGTTCGTTTCCCAGGCACGAACTGTGAATTCGACACCATCGATGCAATACGAGCTCTTGGAGGCGACGCCGAAGTTCTCTGGCATGGGGACCCATCGTTGAAGAACGTCGACGCGGTAGTGATACCAGGAGGTTTCGCACACGGCGATTACTTGCGCTGTGGGGCAATAGCAAGATTTTCTCCGGTTATGGAATCGGTGGCTGCATTTGCACTGAATGGCGGCCCAGTTTTAGGGATCTGCAACGGTTTCCAAGTTCTAACCGAAGCTGGGCTGCTACCCGGAGCCTTGCAAAAGAACATCGGCATGAAATTCCTGTGTTCAATGCAACAAATCGAAGTTGTTTCAACCGGACACGTTCTCGGCAAGGGTTCAACAGTCGGAGACTGCATAAAAATTCCAATTAACCATTTTGAGGGCAACTATGTATGTCACCCTGAAGCTCTTGCAGAATTAGAAGCTCGACAACAAATCGTGTTCCGCTACACGGATAACCCCAATGGTTCAACAAGAGATATAGCCGGCATCTGCAATGAAAGCGGAAATGTTGTTGGCATGATGCCCCACCCAGAAAGAGCCACCTCAGTGCTTTTAGGTTCAACTGACGGCACCGCGCTCATCCGCTCTTTCCTGNCTGCTTGACGAAGTCAACTACGCGCCGTTCCCACATACGCGTAAATGGTTGTAGCCCCTGGTGGATTACGAAAATATAAACGGTTTGTATCTTGGTCTTCGAAGATGACTTTCAGGTGCGAATGTGCCACAGGGCATCCATGAGAAAGCTGCGACCGCGAGTAGATTTGGGACGTGAGTGTCGCCCCTGAAGATGCATCAGTTCATCGGGCACTTGGTCTCAGTGATGAAGAATATGACNTNATATATGAGCTTTTAGAACGACACCCAAACCATCTTGAACTNGCGATGTATTCAGTGATGTGGTCNGAGCACTGTTCTTACAAGTCGTCAAAGATNCATCTCAANAGACTTCCTACCGAGGCACCGTGGGTTNTAGTNGGCCCGGGAGAAAACGCNGGAGTAATTGANGTAGGTGATGACATCGCTGTNGCGATTCGAATAGAAAGCCANAATCANCCTTCTGCGATNGAGCCCTATCANGGCGCGGCGACAGGTGTCGGAGGGATTCTCAGAGATATCTTCACTATGGGNGCGAGACCCATAGCCGTAATGGATCCACTGCGCTTCGGNCCNCTCGATGATCCTCGCAGCCGATGGATAGCNGAAGGCGTAATTAGNGGNGTTTCNGGTTACGGNAACAGTGTTGGTGTNCCCACNGTNGGAGGCGAGCTTGTCTTTGACGAAACCTACAAAGGCAACCCNCTGGTCAATGTTCTTGCGATGGGNGTGCTCCCATCAGAACGACTCGTNCTTGGACAAGCCAGCGGCATNGGGAATCTNGCAATTCTATTGGGNGCATCTACNGGNCGAGACGGCATNGGNGGNGTNAGNGTTCTCGCTTCNGCGGGCTTTGATGAGAACTCCGAAGANGGGGATAAACGGCCGAGTGTGCAAGTCGGAGACCCNTTTGAAGANAAACGNCTCTTAGAAGCATGCCTTGAACTGCTNGATGAAGGCCTAGTGAGCGGAATCCAAGATCTTGGAGGTGCTGGCATCACNTGNGCAACAAGTGAAACTGCCTCTCGGGGTGGNGCAGGAATGGATGTTGANGTTTCNGCTATCCATTCNCGTGAAGAGGGNATGGAACCGTTNGAGTTAATGACTTCGGAATCGCAAGAAAGAATGCTTGCAATAGTNGAACCTCAANACCTTGANCGGGTCCTCGAAATTTCAGCTCAATGGGAAATANCGGCGAGCGTGATAGGTCGCGTGACCGGGAATGGGCAGTTGAGAATCCTNGATGGNTTCGANGGTGAAGTGCTNGCGGAGCTGCCNGCCTCCACTNTGCANGATGACGCCCCTGAATATGACCGACCGATCGCTCAGCCAGATGATTTGGACCAGAGACGATTAACCGACGCNTCTCAAGGNCCNGTTGATTGCGTGGAGAACTTGTTGGCNCTGGTGTGCGACCCTTCGTGGGTTTACCGCCAATATGACCACCAGTTNTTTCTTAATACTGTGGTTGGNCCNGGGAGNGACGGCACGCTCCTNCGTCTTCGACATCCGACCAGCGGCAACGAAACNGGGAGNGGATTAGCTCTCTCCACAGACGGAAACCACCGGTGGTGTTACGTAGACCCATATGAGGGNACNAAGATGGTTGTCGCTGAAGCTGTTATGAACATCGCGTGTGTGGGNGCCNACCCTCTCGCCGTTGTNAANTGCTTGAACTTCGGCAANCCGGAACACCCAGAAGTTATGTGGCAACTNTCGGAAGCTGTCGACGGGATGTCTGAAGCGTGTCTCGCCTTCAACGCACCAGTAGTTGGCGGCAACGTAAGTTTGTACAACGAAACGAACTCCGTNGANATAGCTCCCACTCCAGTAGTCGGTGTTATTGGTATGCANCCCACCCTNTCNGAGGCTCCACCANATATNGGNTTNCCNCCGGACGCGCCNTTGTTGCTGTTAGGACAAGAACCTGNGCCAGATGTATCNATGGGAGGAAGCCGATGGGCNTGGGAAATTGGNGGNTGNAAAGAGGGNTCTCTCCCTGCCTTCGATCTTGACCAAGCNGTCAGAACCGCAGCTTTTGTAGCTGAGTCAGTTCAGAAACNACGACTANAAGCAGTGCACGACGTCGGAGAGGGAGGCATCGCNGTAGCNGCNGCGGAGATGGCTATCGACANTGGTGTTGGCGCTCAGTTGGANAACTATGACAACCACATTTCGATGTTCAACGAATCTGGNGGTCGNGTGCTCGTNGTAGTTTCAAACGANGGNTTAGAAGAATTNCTGGAAGAAGCAGCTAACAAGAAAGTTGCGGCCAAGGTAATTGGCCGAACCGGCGGCTCATTGTTGGAGTTTGGGCCTGCCGTGAAGGTACCTCTAGACGTTCTGACAGCTGCGTCGCTCAACCAGCTACCAGAAGCATTAGGCCAAGGAACCGTCAGCGCATGACGGAAGAAATCGCGGAAGTAGAAATCAACAAACCGCGTGAAGCGTGCGGTGTTTTCGGGGTGTTAGCTCCAGGTGGCGCGGTTGCTCACCAAACGTACCTGGGTCTTTACGCCCTNCAACATCGAGGACAAGAGTCTGCCGGGATTGCCGTGAGCGACGGCTTTAACGTCACGGTTGTGAAAGACATGGGGCTTGTCTCCAGTGCTTTCGATGATCGCATTCTCGCAGCGCTCGAAGGTGCTATAGCGATTGGTCATACCCGGTACTCAACGACAGGGTCAAGTTCTTGGCGAGCGTCGCAACCGTTCTATCGTGACGTTGGGGACCTCGAATTCGCCTTGGCCCACAATGGCAACCTCGTTAACACAGCTGAACTTGCCGCTGAGACGGGGATGCTCGACGGAACTGTCACAAGTGACAGTGANCTGGTNGCCGAATTAGTCGCTCTCGAACTNGCGAGNGACGACGCACCCGAAGGNAATGAACTTCCCTGGGCGCTGAAACGCGTGTTGCCGCGACTAAANGGGGGTTTCTCTTTNGTTGCCATGGACCGNCACCANTTGGTTGGAGCNNGAGGACCNGAAGGATTTTGGCCGNTGTGTCTNGGNCGCTTNGATAATGGCTGGGTAGTTGCATCAGAAAGCCCGGCGTTGGACACCGTCGGCGCNCANTTNGTCCGTGAGATTGACCCNGGTGAGATGGTCGTNATANATCGTGCTGGGTGGACCTCNGAACATCCTTTCGACAATCCTGACCCGAAGCTTTGCGTTTTTGAATTCGTATATTTTTCNCGCCCNGACACTGTTCTATATGGCCGCAACGTGCATGCGGCAAGACAACGAATGGGTGAACAACTAGCCGACCANGCTCCAGTTAANGCAGATCTAGTGATGCCNGTCCCAGAATCNGGNATTCCTGCCGCACAAGGNTTCGCTCGAGCAAGNGGCATTCCTTANCGNGATGGGCTAGTCAAAAATCGCTANATAGGNCGAACCTTTATCGCCCCCTCNCAGGAAATGAGAGCCTTGGGGGTAAAGATGAAACTCAACCCAATTCGACACAACATTGAAGNTCAACGCCTCATAGTNGTTGATGACTCNATTGTTCGCGGCACCACCACACGAGCAATAGTNGAAATGCTCCGCGCTGCGGGAGCNGCGGANGTGCATCTCAGAATTTCGTCGCCACCCTANAGATGGCCNTGCTTTTATGGCATGGATACGGGTACACAAGCAGAGCTTCTGGCAGCAAATCTAACGGTGGACGAAATACGTGNATACCTGGGTGTTGACTCCATTGGTTATTTAGAACTTGANCGNCTAATCGANGCAACCGGTGCGGCAGGCGCCGGATTTTGCACGGCTTGTCTGGACGGAAAGTATCCCGTAGANATCCCAGCAGAAATTGGTAGGGAGGTCNTAGGGGAAAGACAAGANGAACAGGGATCCGCNTTTATCTCGGCCTCACAAATGNAGCTCGGCCAATGAGTTCTGAGATCACCTACTCCNAGTCTGGNGTCGATATAGATAAAGCAGACGAAGCCGTAGANCGACTCATCCCCCATGCCCGNTCAACCTTTAGNCCAGAGGTACTCAGTGACGTCGGNGGATTCGGCTCAATTGTGGCAATACCTGAGGGATATCGTGACCCGGTGTTGGTATCCGGGAACGACGGAGCCGGGACTAAGACACTGATCGCCAAGAAATTGGGGAAATACGACACTATTGGTGTTGACGTGGTCGCAATGTGCGTCGATGACATCGTTACATCCGGGGCTGAACCGCTGTTTTTCTTGGATCAACTAACTGTGGGGAAAGTCGACCCCGAAATCATCGAACAACTCGTAATTGGCTTCGCCCAAGGATGCATCACGGCAGGGTGTGCTTTNACAGGGGGTGAAATTGCTGAGCACCCCGACACGATGGGCGAAGACGATTTTGATGTATCGGGTTTTGCCGTGGGAATAGCTGAACGTGGCGACATACCCAACAAATCTTCGGTTGTCCNAGGAGATGTNTTGGTGGGGCTTGCNTCGACAGGCTTGCGNTGCAACGGATACAGCNTGGNCCGNCGNGTGCTTATGGACGGCCGTGCTTTAGATCAACCTGCATGGCCAGGCGCGGACNCTTCACTNGGGGACGAACTACTTCGTCCNTCGATCATTTATGCCCCCACAGTCTTAAGTGCATTCCGANAGTGCGAGGTTCACGCGGCCGCNCATATAACTGGNGGAGGNCTTNTTGGCAATCTGAAANGGGTGATTNNTGATGAAGTAGAAATACAACTAGATGTAGGAAGNTGGCNGAGGCCANAAATCTTTGATCAGATTGCNAATGAAGGACCTGTNTCTGAGGAAGAAATGCGGAATGTNTTCAACCTNGGTATTGGNATGNCNTTGNNCGTCCCNAGTGGNGAGGCNNNNTCNGTTATNGACCTTGCCAACAAGCATGGNCATGAGGCGTGGGTTGTNGGGCAGGTTGTTGAGGGAAATGGCCAAGCAAGGTGGATGGATTGATGAGGGAACTCGACCCNCTNNGAACNAAGCTCAGAGAACATCTCNTGAC
Source organism: Acidimicrobiaceae bacterium (assembly GCA_002708935.1). Taxonomy (GTDB): domain Bacteria; phylum Actinomycetota; class Acidimicrobiia; order Acidimicrobiales; family Poriferisodalaceae; genus MedAcidi-G3. The sequence goes on from PAPO01000014.1 coordinate 157,176, forward strand.
TCACGCNGTNCGNACAGGNGATTTCGTNTTGAAATCCGGTCGNAAAAGCAACTGGTTTATTGATGGTAAACAAACNGTCTGTACCCCTGAAGGCATTCAACTTGTAGCAGACATCGTCTTGAATGAAATTAATGGGATAGATGCAATGGGGGGCTTGACNATGGGCGCTGACCCCGTGGCATACGGNGTNTCAGCCATAGCTGCNGNTCGCGGTCAANNAATTAGGAGCTTTAGCGTTCGAAAAGAATCGAAAGACCATGGAGTAGAGGGACGAATAGCTGGCGCACTGCGAAAAGGTGACCGAGTAGCCATCACCGAGGATGTTGTTACCCGGGGAGTATCGCCTCTAGAAGCAGCAGAAGCAGTCAGNGCATTCGGCGCAGAACCCGTCATGATTATTTCGGTTGTGGANCGCGGTGGCACCTGTGAAGACCTAGCGAAACAAGCCGGAATCAGCTTTTACGCGCTGTTAACTGCCCCTGATCTGGGTTTTGAATATGAGGGCCCATAGAACAAATGCACTAGNACNGTGTGGACAAGTCGGATCGTCCCGCCACAATAGAGCGCTCGTATNCCANTGCAGGAGACCTGATGTCGCGACCAACGGCTGCTTTCTCAGCCACATTAGAAGTTGAGCTTGCTCATGAGCCGGGCACNCTCGGCCGACTTTGCACAGCGATTGGCGACGTCGGCGGAAATATTCGTAGNCTCCGAGGCTTTACCGTAACCGCNGGGTCATTGCGTGAAGAAGTTGTGGTTGACGCAGCTAGCGAAGCCCACGTCGACGAAATTTGNGAAGCAGTCGACGGGCTCGAAGGGATCAAGGTTATTAGTGCGGTTGACAGAACTTTTAAGATCCACGAGGGCGGCAAGCTNGAAACGATAAGCCGNATCCCATTGAGAGANGCTGATGATTTATCGATGGCGTACACACCAGGAGTCGCTCGGGTGTGTATGGCNATCCACGAAGATGAAGCGGCCTCTCATGAGTTNACGATCAGAAAAAACACAGTAGCGATTGTTAGCGACGGCACCGCCGTTCTCGGGCTTGGCGATATTGGTCCAGAGGCTGCCATGCCTGTCATGGAAGGCAAAGCCCTGTTATTTAAAGAGTTTGCCGATGTTGATGCCTTCCCGATCTGCCTTGACGTTGAAACACCGGAACAAATTATTGAAACAGTCATTCGGCTCGCACCGACTTTCGGGGGAATAAACCTAGAAGATATAGCTGCCCCGGGTGCCTTCGAAGTTGAGGCAGAGCTGCGTCGGGCACTCGACATTCCAGTATTCCACGATGATCAACACGGAACAGCGGTTGTCGCCCTAGCTGCTTTGGAGAACTCGGTTCGTCTCACAGGAAAAGATTTCAAAGATTTACGCTGCGTCATCTTGGGTGCCGGAGCGGCGGGCGTTGCGTGCGCAAAAATCCTGTTAGGACGCGGCATCGGCGATGTTGTCGTTTGTGATCGACAAGGCACTATTTACCCTGGCCGAGATAATTTGAACGCTGCCAAAGAATGGATCGCTCAGAACACCAACACCGATCAAATCGCCGGCACAGTTGCGCAGGCAATGGCGGGTGCTGACGTTTTTATGGGGCTTAGCGGCCCGGGGCTTGTGACCCGAGACGACGTCGCTGCGATGGCTGACAAGCCCATCGTCTTCGCAATGGCTAATCCTGACCCCGAGATCCTTCCAGAGGAGATTGGCGATATTGCGGCGGTTGTCGCTACAGGTCGTAGCGATTACCCCAACCAAATCAACAACGTACTTGCGTTCCCAGGGATCTTTCGTGGCGCATTTGATTCTTCAGCCACTGATATAACCGAAGGAATGAAAATTGCTGCGGCGTCAGCGATCGCAGCAGCTGTGTCTAGTGACGATCTTTCCCCTGATCTCATTATCCCGACTGCGTTTGACCGTTCAGTAGTGCCAGCGGTTTCTGCAGCAGTCGCTGAGGCGGCGAACGAAGATGGGGTCACTCGGGCCTGAGAGATCAAACTTCAATTTAAACGAAACCTAAAATCACCAGAAGCCAGGGGGGTTAAGCCCCTGGCTTCTTAGCGTGGTCGGGACCGGCGTCGATCCGGTGACCTCACGCTTTTCAGGCGCGCGCTCTGCCAACTGAGCTACCCGACCGCGGTCCCGACGGGATTTGAACCCGCGACCTCCGGCTTGACAGGCCGGCGTGAACTCCAGACTTCACCACGGGACCAACCGTGCTTGC
>PAPO01000001.1 GCA_002708935.1 Acidimicrobiaceae bacterium
GAAGGTGGCGGTGATATCTACGTGCATCATCGTTCCTTCAGGAGCAGCCATCCACATCATCCAAACTTCGGTAACCGTGTGAGGTTCATGGCCTTCAGCTAAGAGCTCAGGGTGTGATCGAGGGTTCCGAGCATCAGGGTAGACAGCAGCCATCGTCGCCCAAGCTGTTGCTAAATGATCCGGGTGAGACCCGTAAATTCGGTCCCAGTTAGCGGTTGTGGGTTGCGTCACAACAACATCAGGTCGAACTATCCGGATAATCCGTGAGATGTCACGCCGAAGCTCAAGGTTGTTTTCTACTCGACCGTCGGGGTAATCCAACCAATGTAAATCTTCCACTCCCACCGCTAATGCTGCTGCGGTTTGTTCTTCCTGGCGTAGAGCTGCGAGGTCTTCGCTGTCTAGAGTCAGGTCATCGTCACCCGCGTCACCGCTGGTTACCAAACAGTATGAGACGTGCGATCCGGCCCTAACTAACGCTGCCATCGTGCCAGCGGTACCAAAGTCAACGTCGTCGGGATGGGCGACAACAACCAGGACTCGTCCTGGTGCCGTTACGTCGCCTGTGGCAGTAGGGATTGTGCCCGGCACAGCGTTAGGCAGCGTCAGCGTCGTCTCGGGCGGGAGACTCACTAAGCAACTTCTGGGCCTTCGATATGTAGCCAGCAGCTTCTTCGACCCAACGTTGATACCCGGCTAGGTCACCTGCTCGCAGCGCTGCATCAGCGCGGTCGAATGCTTCCCCAGATAGAGCCAACAACTCCTCGACGGACATCGCATCAGATTCTTCTTCTTGAGGTTCAGGCGACTCAGAACTCTCGTCATCCTCAGGTGCTGCGACATCAGCCTTTGGTTTCACGGCTTCCGACTGCAAGTCGACGTTGAGTCCAGGGATCGCGCGGGCCAATGCTGCTTCGAAACTGTCAGCAATTACGACTTCTGGGCCCACGCCGACGATAACCAACTGCAGTTCAGGGACCGCTGTCGTTCCAGTGGCCTCTATGTACAGCGGACGAACGTACAGCAACGAGTTCTCAACTGGAATGAGAAGCAGATTTCCCGGCACAACTGTTGAACCATTCTGATTCAGGAGTGTCACTCGTTCAGAAATTTCTTCCTCAGTCTGAATATTCGAGTTAAACAGAGCAGGTCCATCAACTGGAGTCGAAGCGCGAATCTCATAAACCTCAATTTCTCCATACCGTTCAGGGTCGTTGTGAACGACCATGAAACCTTCAAGGTTCTTACGCGAATCATCGTCGGAGAACGGGACGAACGGTCTGAAAATGACGAACGACTCATCGTCATCACCCGGTAGTCGCATCAATAGGTATTGAGGCGCAATACGTACCTCGGCACTGCTGATGATCTTCCCTGACGCATCAATGACTGATTCGACTGCGGTCTGACCGATTGAATTTCCTGGGTCCTGGGCAACGCTCCAGGCTCCTGCTGCGTCATAGAACTCCGAAGCTTCGGTGATGCGATATCGACCCCACATATCGGTTTGCATTCGGAATAGATCTTCGGGGTAACGGAAATGCTCTGCGACCTCAAGGGGAGGCTTCTCCTCACTGAACAAATCGGGGAACTGTTTACGGTAGGACTTCGCTATGGGGTCTTCGTCGTCAACTATGTAGAAGGTGGGAGTTCCGTCGTAAGCATCCACAACGACTTTGATCGAGTTTCGTACATAATTTACTTCTGTACTGAGGTCACCTGATCTGACGGCGCGAGGATTCACCCGTTGCGCATAGGGAAACATCTCTGTAGAGGTATAGGCATCGAGGATCCACATGACTTTGCCGTCAATAACCGCCGGATACGGGTCTCGATCAAATTTCAGGAACGGGGCAAGGGTTTTTGCCCGGTCGACCACATCGCGCTTGTACAAAATGCGGCTATCTGAGCCAAGCTCGCCCGAGACAACCAGGTTCGGTTCCGCGAAACGCAAAGCAAACGCAAGTTTTCTGGGAAGCGAATTGATATCCACCCCGTCAGCCCCGGAATACCGAGTCACTTCGGTCTGGTCATCATTATCTTGGAAGTCAACTTCGTCTCGAGCTGCGCCGACAATGGCATAGCCTTTGAGACCTTCACCTATATAGAGACCTGGCGTATCTATATTCAACGACTCAGCTCCCGGGCCTGCTGACACGGGTATGTCAGCTAAGGCGTAGTCCGGGCGGCCATTAGCATCGATGGCATTGGCGGGCGCGGCGGCAATTCCATACCCATGGGTGAACGCAATATGTTCGGACTCCCATGAGCTATTCGGGAGGTCGGTTTGTTTTAGTTCTCTAGCGGCGAGGACGACTTGGGTGGTCCGTCCGTCAATTTCGTATCGGTCGACGTCAATGTCGCGGAAGTCATAGAAACTCTTTATGCCTTGCGTCTGTTGGAAGGTGTCGCGCATTATGGCGGGATCTAGGAGCCGCACATTACGAACCGTCGCAAGATTTTCCTCGATTTCGGGTGCCGTGAGGGTGGGCTCATAATCGAAGTTGCGGGGTGTTACACGGTCGAGCCCCATAGCCACACGCGTCATCTCTATATTGCGTTCGATGTAGGGGGCTTCTTTCGTCGACTCCGATGGCTCTACCTGGAAGCGTTGGACCAAAGCTGGGTAAATCGTTCCAGCCAAGCTGGCAACCAGTGCCCAGAGGCCAACCGCAATGATTGGATAGGTAAATCCTCTCCGCCATATGTTGAAGATCAACAGTCCGAAGCAGAACACGCTCACGATCATCAGAAGTTGTAACGCTGGCAACTGTGCTTTGACGTCGGTGTAGGTGGCCCCAGTTACAAAGCCTCGTTCAGACAAAGTCAGTTCGTATCTATCGAGGTAATAACCGACACCTTTTACCAACGCCAGCAAGCCCAATAGAAGCGACAAGTGAGCTTTCACTTGCGGCGTAACTCGAGATCCGGCTTGCCCTTGGAGGCGTATACCGCCGTTGAGGTAATGCTGGATGGTGGTAATGACAAAGATGACCAATATCGCGGCAAAGGCCCAATTAACGACAAAGGTCAGAAATGGAAGTTGGAAGACATAAAAACCGACATCAATACCGAACTGTTGGTCGACGATTCCGAAGTCGACTCGGTTGGTGAAGAACAGCCAGCTTTGCCATTGCGACGAAACTCCGGCTCCAACTAGAAGCGCAAACAACAGTGAAACAATGCTTCTAATGAGAATCGTTCGAGAGGAAGTGAATTGTTGCCACCTTCGTGAAAGTTCATCTTCTGGTCCTGGTGGCCGAACCTTCGGTGCAAGACGGTCAGCGATAAATAGGTTTATCCAGAGGGCTGCGAAAAATACTGCGGTGAACAACAAACCGAGGCCAATCTTGGCCCAGAGCACCGAGGTCCACACCGAGGATAATGAGAGGCTGTCGAACCATAGGTAGTCGGTCCAAAAACCAGCGAGGCCTCGGATCGACGTAAAGAACAAGAAGATGGCTAACCCACCGATGCCGAGCAGCACCCGCGCCCGGTTTGTTCGCCGACGTGACTTCATTCGCTCAGGTGGTCGCATATACCTGGAATGTTACAAGCCTTCGGGCACGACCAGACTGCGACATCCTGGACCAATCGGGGGAAGCAGATGACCTGAGGGAAATTCTTCACCTTTTCTGCGGGCTAAGGCCGATGCGTTGTCGTGACACGTGGCACTGCAACACCCATCTGATGGGGTTTCCCACTTGATTTGTTGGTCCGACGGGATCGTGGCGTAAAGGCCTAGGGCGAACGCCTCGGCTATCGCGTCTGTCGCAATTAGGTCTACGGCAGATTTTTTCCATTCCCGGTAGACAGCTCGAAGTCGAACTTCGATAGCGACATCGTCGTCCAGGTGGGCCTGGAGGCGGTCGCGTAACCAATCTCCAGTGATTCTTGCGACTTTGTTGGGTATGCCATCGACGTTGACTTTTGTTCCGTTCGCTCCAAATTTTGCCGCAGCAGCGACGAACGGGGTTAAGCCTTCAATGAACTCGTCATCCATTGCTTTCGGCACTAATTGCGACATTTCAAACATGTTTGACGAAACGGTTTTTAGCTCCGGCAGCAGACTCTCAAGCCGGGTCGCGAGGTTTCTCTTGAGTTGTCCCACAGAGACGCTAGATAGCTCCGCAACCGTGCTTCGCAGACGGTCATGGTGGTCACTGATTGTTTCTGCCTCTCCGTGAAGTGAAACGTATGGAGATGCGGGGATGGCCGGAATTTCTCCTGTACGAATGAGAACTTCCTTAGCCCATTCAACGTCGTCGAGCTGGGGTTCTCCGAGGCGTGCAAAAAGCTCATCAATTACTGCGCGCCGTTGGGGTGGAGCTGCGCTCGGAAATGGAACCACTTGCCGTTGTTGTGAATCTTTTTCGGATCTCTCTTGTGTGTCGGCCAGTCCATGATCATCTGAGTGATGGTCATCCGAAAATTCGGGATCTAGATCAATAAAATTCTCGTCGCGTTCGAGAGTGAGCCTGTGAGATTGCAGGTCAATGACCGTTCCCGGACCAACGGAGGTTGTCGCATGATTGTGCGTCTCGTCACTTAGACCAAGTGGTGTTTCTGTTGTCGCGGCCACTACTTGCTGAACTGAACGTGCCGCTGCGAGCTCATTTTTCAGACGATGCAGTTCACGACCTACGTCTTCTAGAAATGATCGGACTTCGTCGATCGAATACCCGCGGAACACGTGGGAAAATTCAGCATTCACGACCGCTTCTGGATCAATTTCGAACGCCCCTTCGGCGTGCTGAACCATGATGACCGAGGGTACCGATCGTTCCTAGCTGAGCGCGGATGGTCCGGTGGTTAAAACAGGTTTTAGTTGCTCAGCATCTCAATGCCGGACACATCGCCCCCTAGCGAACGAAGTTCAGATAAGGCGTCATCTAGGGTCTCCACCCCAATTACTTCGATCATGTCGCCAAGTACTGCTTTTGCTTGGTCGGCCTGTCCTGCGGGGACCAAGAAAAGGTCAGCTCCGTTACGCATCACCGTGTGGCTTTTCTGTTCGACGCCGCCAACTGCGCCGACATTCCCTAATGGGTCAACGGTGCCCGTGGCTACGACCTTCAAGCCGTTCAGGAGTTCTCCGGGGAGCATTCGTTCCAACAGTGCCAAGGTGAGGCTCAGCCCGGCTGAAGGGCCTCCGACTCGTTCGACTTGGAAGTCGATTTGGAAAGGCAATTCATCCATCTCGACGTAGGTGCTAATCGACACTCCGAGGAATGCGTTTCCATTTCTTTCAGTGAGTGTCACTGTTTCGTCCCGGATAGTCCCGTCTATCTGCAGCACAGAGAAAGAGAAGCTGTCTCCTGGTGACTTGGCACGCACCAGTTCGCCAAGATCTCGTGATGTTTTTACATCACTGTTTTCCGCCTGAACGATGACGTCACCGCGATCCAAAGCTCGGGATGCTGGGGTGTCGGGAACAATCTGAAGGACTAAAGCCCCGGCTTCTGAGATCACGTCGTAGCCGATTCGTTCCAGGGCCACTCGGGCAGCAACATCAAGGCTTCTTGTCATCTGTTCTTGTCCAAGGGTGCGGTTTTGTTCGATGGTCCGATCACCCAATATTTCGTACCGCGGCGAGATTTTTATGGAATCGTCGAGCCAACCGCCGACCAGTTCCAGGATCGAAGGTTGGAGATTCGATTTGACGGTCACCATTTCGATTTGACCGTCAGCTTGGTAGGTCTTTGTGGGGTCAACCTGAAGCATCGGCCCTATATCCCGAGTCGCGCCTGGGCTCGTCAAAACCTTTGAGGTGATGGTGACTCGGTCAAGGGCGACGACTGTTAGAAAACATGCTGCAAATACAGCGGCAATGATTGCTGCCCAACTTGGAACTCGACGAGGGGTCGATACTTCGGTGGCGGGGAGGGAAGTACTCTCATTCATAGTCGGCTCGGACATCAGTTATAAGCGTGCCACGCTGTACCCCTGTGACGGCACGCGGCTTGGATGAATTTAATGAACGATAGAGAATCTGATCCCAAACTCACCGCACCTCTCGAAGCGATACAGCCTTCTGAGTCACTATCTACCGACTCCGACGACCTCAGCTCAGACTTGGAACCGCGACGTCAACTTAATTTGAATGATCCGCGTCGGATACTGCCGACACGACCCCACAAGGGTTCTTCGCTGTGGAGAAAGCTGGTTGCCGTTCTCGGTCTCAGCGCTTTTTCTATCTTGGGTGGTTTGGTCATCACTCTTATCGTCGGATTATTGGCGATTGCGGCAGCACTAATTTTGCAGGCAGCGATCAGTTGACGCGTGGTGATCCCCGCGCGGCGCGCGTACGGGCAGTGCTAGCTGGACATCGAGGTGATGAGTCGGAGGCTCGAAGTTTGTTGGGAGATGTCGATGTTGGTACCCGGCGCGCGGCTTTAGGAGCTTTGGATCGAATCGGTTCGCTTACTACTTCAGATCTTCAATCCGCACTCAAGGACACCAGTGGCTCGGTGAGAAGGCGGGCTTTGGAGATCGCAGCAAAAAGATCTGACGTTGAAATCGGCGAATGTCTTTACGATTCGGATCCCGCTGTTGCTGAAACTGCTGCCTTTGCGATCGGTGAACGCACGGAAACCACAGCAGTACCGTCACTCATTGCGATGGCCAACGACCATGAAGACGCCTTGTGTAGAGAGAGTGCGGTCGCTGCTTTGAGTGCTTTGGCGACGGTGGGCGAAGTTGANCGGGCTNCGATCTTGACCTGCCTTCTTGGGGTGATGAACGATCGACCTCAGATCCGTCGACGCGCTGTTTTGGGTCTTTTCCAATTTGATGAAGCCGAGGCAGAGGAAGCCGTACAGGGTGCTCTCACTGATAAGGACCGTCAGGTTCGTGCTATCGCTGGTGATCTTCTCGGGGTTGTGACTGATTAGTNAATCAAGTATTTCGTTGGCTAATGATGCNAAGTTTTGTGGCCGCAGCCTTCGTTCAAGCTTCCAATCNCGACCGTCTAATTCGTCTTCTTCANCGACCTTGATCCTGATGCTCATTTCTCGGGGCAGCGACGGTTCCTCAATGGACATATCTATCTCTTCGGCGAGACCCAACATTTCGATCTGTGTATGCGTCTGAGCAGCTTCAAATATGACCACGCGTCTGAGATCTCTAGCTTGGACGGCTTGTTCCAATAGTTCATGNAATCGAATTTGGGACACATACCCGTCNCGCATCCTCGTATCTGGTTCNGCATCTGGGGCGTGGCGCAGCAACGACGCCAAAAACGGTCGCATACCAACTGCTGCGTCAACGTGCCACGCTGGGCCTGAGTCGATATAGGCAAACTGTATGTCGGTGCGACGAACTATTGGATCGGTGAGTCCTGCTTGACGGAAGATGGTTCGATTGGCTGGGATCGATGAAACCAGTTCCTTTTGAAACTTTTCTGATACTTCAGCAAGGACATGTTCACAAGCTGCTGCTAATACCGCCGCGTTTAAGTCTTCTTCCACCTCAATCAAGGTCACGCTTTGCGCTCCGGCAATTCGTGCTGCTCGAGGCGCGGAGTTTCTGACTCCGACCCCCAGCGGTGAACCGTCGGTTATGACACACCATTTAGAAGAAGGTGTATTTTCGAAAAGGGCGAGAACGACTGCTTCAACTGGAGGGCTGTGGGTTAAGAAACGAGAGTCAGATTCCCAATCCAGCGTTGATGTAGGGGCTACNCCGAGAACTTGGCCTTCGACAAGAAATGGGTGTACCGCTCCCATTGCCGTCTCGTCTATAAATGCNAGAGCAACAACCTCATCGAGCANCCCGGGCACAAGTTGTTCAGCAACTTCCGGGTTGCCACCATGGTCGAGAACTTCTAGTTCGACTGCGTATCGCCCGCCTACTCCTCCCGAGGCGTTGATGTCGGACCAGTAGGCGGTAACTCCGGTCAGGCGTGTTCGATCTAATGCCGATCCGGGGCCACTCAAATTGACAATAACTCCAAGTCGGATGATGTCTCCGTCGAAGCCGACTGATCTTTCAACTGATAGTGCTTGTTCGTTACCAGCATCGGAGACGTTTGCTCCTTGTTCGGAGCAGGCNCCAGCGAACAACAGTGCTGCGGTGACGAGGNAGATTCGANATTTGGTGAANTTGTGAAAGCGCACGCGAGNTTTACCAGCGATTGCCATAGGAATTGAGTGTTGACGAAAGTGCCTCAAAATTGTCTAAGGCTCGTCCTGCCCCTAANACCACAGCTTCCATTGGGGTTCGCACAATTCGCACCGGGACACGAGCATCATTTTCTATGCGTTGGGCAAGTCCTTTNAACAGACCNCCGCCGCCGACCAGATGGACGCCGTGCACCAGGAGATCTTGCGATAGCTCAGGCGGTGCCTGGCTGAGGCAATCAACGACGGAGTCGATTACCGCTTGGACTGGTTCATCCAACGCNGATCGCACTTGATCTGGACTCAATATAAATGTCCGAGGCAGACCGGTGGTGAGATCTCGTCCCTTCACTTCAGCATCAAACTCGTCTTCGACCGCCCATGCAGATCCGATTTGAACTTTGATTTCTTCAGCTGTTCGTTCACCAATNGCAACACCATGCACACGCCTGGCATAGTTCTGCAAAGCTGCGTCGAAATCGAACGACCCGACTCTTATGGCTTTGAGCGAAACGATGCCTCCCATAGAGACCATCGCAGTTTCGGCTGTTCCGCCGCCAACGTCGATGACCATATTTCCTATCGGCTCGTGGATAGGCAAACCAGATCCGATGGCTGCAGCCATCGGTTGATCGATGAGACGNACATCACTGGCTCCTGCTCGTCGGGCGGCGTCTGTGACAGCGCGACGTTCGACGGGGGTAATGACTGAAGGCACACACACAACTACGCGGGTCTTCCCGAATCGGCCGACCCCCACCTGTTGAAGGATCAACCTGATCATCCGNTGGGTTGTATCAAAGTCAGTAATGGCGCCCTTTCGCAGTGGGCGCACAGCGACGATGTATGACGGGGTTCTTCCGATCATCTGCCACGCCTCACGTCCAACTGCGAGGACATCGCCGGTGCGTTCATTCATAGCTATNACCGACGGCTCGTTGAGTACGATGCCCCGGCCGCGCTCGTACACCAACGTGTTGGCGGTGCCGAGGTCGATCGCTAGGTCACGTGCCAGCGGAATNCCTCCCACCACCGGGGAACGGCTCGTCGTCTAACAGTTCAATGACCTGGTCTTTGTCTGGTGCCAGGGCATCGAGACGCTTTTGGAAGGCATTGATGCTCGAATCCCAGGGGGTTCGCTTTCGGCTGCCGATCATCAGGAATAGTGAACCAACAAGTGTGATTGCTGCAGCTAGACCTAGGAAAGCGAGCGGGCTCACGACGACCCCTTATGGGGTTGTTGTGTTGATGGGACATCTGTGATGTCTTGCGCAGCGAGCGCCCAATCTTCGCCGTCTTTCCACACTTCTCGTTTCCATATCGGAACGGTTGCTTTGAGCGTATCTATGCCAAATCTTGCTGCTTCAAAGGCCTCTGGGCGGTGTGGCGATGACACGGCNACCACTACTGAGCTTTCACCAATTTTGAGAGGACCTGTCCGGTGGGCCATGACGACCCGGCAGATATCGGGCCATTGATTGCGCATCTCGCCAACTATTGCTTCCAAACGAGGTTCTACGTGCTCTTCATATGCTTCGTATTCGAGCAGCGACACGTCATCACGGCCCTCAGCGTGATCNCGCGCGGTTCCCGAAAATAGGACTACGGCGCCGCTTGATGGGTGGACACACCAGTCATAGATCTCGCCGATNTGTAATTCGTCGGGGGTNAGTACAACCCAGGAATCATCGTTTTGTGGAGCGGACACATTGCTTATGGTACGCCGAGGAAGGCGCACCTCCCTGTCGGATACGTGGGCCGCGGATAATAACTGGAATTCGGTGGGTACGTTTTGGGGTGTGGATCGANCTAATGACCCCGGGCACGACCCAGACGAACCGGCGGACAATGAGAGTGCAGGCACTTCTTCTGATGATTTTGCTTCTGGTGAGTGGGCGCTTGGCAGTTCGATTGATTGGTCTCAGATTCCTGATGATCCCAACGTCAGTAGCGAGGAAACCCCGACAAGTAGATATGCCTTGCATCCAGATGATCGCATTTGGCGACATCCCAGTGAACTGCAATANGTAGCTCCCGGTTCAGGTCAATCGGGGCGATTGTCAGGTAGGCGNGGGGTTATCGGCGCTGGTGTTGTTGGCGCGATCGTGGGCGCGACAGTCGCGGCTTTAGTCATTGGAGTTGTCTTCCAGTCATCGCCACAGGTCGTTGAACGGATCGTCGAACGCGAAATCGCCACAGCGAACGTTTCGGCCTCAGGGACAAGAACTGCTGGATCATTCACTGTCGCTGACATTGCAGCGGAGGTAACTCCAAGTGTGGTCCGTGTCGAAGTAGTGCAATATGGCCGCGTTATAGGTTCGGGTTCCGGGGTCATTTTTCGCGATGACGGCCACCTCATAACAAATACCCATGTCNTAGAGAATGCTGATNCCTACCAAATAGTTCTTGCTGATGGAACCGTTTTTGAAGCTGATTTAGTTGGNGCGGACCGGCGCACAGATGTCGCTGTGCTGAGACCGCTGGAGGCTTCAAACACNAAGTTCNCTCCGGCGACGTTGGGTTTAGCGGCGGCTCTTCGTGCTGGAGAAACNGCGATCGCTATCGGGTCGCCTTTGAGTTTGCGGGGAGGTCCGACCGTTACGGTCGGTGTCATCAGCGCCACTAACCGGCGTCTGCAATCACCTCAAGGAGACTGGTTGTATGAATTGGTTCAAACTGATGCCCCCATCTCTCCCGGTTCGTCAGGTGGGGCGTTGGTTGACGCTCGTGGAGCAGTAGTTGGTATCACCACGGTCATAGCTGTTACCGAGGTTGGTGCTGAAGGGCTTGGTTTCGCTACTCCCATCGAAATTGCGCACGATGTCGCGAAGGACATTATCCAGTGGGGCCGACCCCGTCATGGGCGTCTCGGCATCCGAGGTTCAGATGCGGCGGCGCAGCTTTTGCCGCCAAGTCACAACGCAGGGGTTCTGGTCCAGTCCGTTGATTCCGATGGCCCAGCTGCTCGTGGAGGCATTGAGGTGGGTGATGTTGTGGTGGAACTTGATGGTCAAATTGTTCCCGATATGGGTGCTCTAGTTGTTGACGCNCGGATGCTGCAACCGGGCGATATGACGTCATTAAGAATTTGGCGCAATGAGCAGCTATTGGTGCTCAACATTGAGGTCGGAGAACTTGACTAGTTCTGCTATCGCGAGATCGTTCGTTTCAGCCATGAACCAAGCACGTACAGCAGACCAATAAGCGCAGTTGCGCCTACCCCCAGCGACACGTTTTGTCGCTGTTTGGCGTTCATTGAATCCCACGGCATTCCGGCTTCTGCCGCGACGAACACTTGGTCGTTTCCATATCGCGGGACCCACCCTGTGCTTCGTAACCGGTCGTTAGCTACCACCCACGGGTATCGGGTGTAGGGCAGGAGGCCGGTCGGTGCTTGGTGCCCGACGCGGCGTGCCACATATCGGTCGAGGCGGCCCGGTAACGGGATGGGTAGTCGGATGGTTGGTCGCGCACCTACGAGGTCTTTCACTTCTCGTGCTGTGAGCCACCCGTCGGGTGCGACATTGAACACGCCTGAGTCGTCAAGTTGGACCACTGTGGCGACAGCTGTCGCTAGATCGTCTAAGTGCACGAACTGTTGCGGTGGGTCATCTCGGCGAGTTCGTATGGGTGCTGCCGCGAGCAGCGCTTCACCGATCAGTCCCGATGCGTTTGGGGAGGCGACCGCTGTGGGTCGCAAGATCGTTACTTGGCGGTCGGGATTGAGGTCGGCCCATTCCAGGGCTGTTCGTTCTGCGTCGGCTTGGTGGACCGCGAACGTCGATTCGGGATTAGGTCGAACCGCGGCGTCTTCTGACAGGGGTATGGAGTTGTTGGGCCATGCCCCGTAGACCATCGCGCTTGAGACGACGACTAGTCGCGAGATTTCAGCTTCGGTAGCAAGTTCTAGGAGACCGATGAGATTCCTTTGGTCTGAGTCTTCGGAGAACGCCAAATGAACGACACATTCAACCTCAGCCAAAGAAACTGCATCCAACCCAAATGTGAAGCTGATGACTTGATCAAAGAGTTGAGTGAGTGCTTCAGAAATTCTGGACCTCAACGCCCCTTCCGCTCCCGAGATTGCGACTGTTGTCATCGACCATTTCCCACTTCGGATTGGGGCTAATCAGCTAACTGGGGTGAAGCTGTACACGCACCGGCCTACCATGCCAACGTGGCTAGTGACGATTCTTTTGATGAGGATAACCCTTTCGGCGGTCTCCCATTCTTGGGTGATCTCGGAAAACTCTTCAATGCGCAAGGACCAATAGCGTGGGATGTCGCCCGCCAGTTCGCCTATCAAATCGCTACGGAAGGTAAACCTGAAGCGAACGTAGACCCACTTCAAAGGACCAAATTGGCTGACTTGGTCAGGGTCGCCGAGTTACACGTCGCGAATATCACATCACTGGAAACAGGATCTTCGGGTCAGCGTGTGTCGTTGGAAGCAGCAACTCGGTCTGAGTGGGCGTCAGCAACATTGGAGGCGTATCGGCCGTTGCTGGATCGTCTGGCGGAGCGGTTGACACAAGGAACGTTGCCTTCCGAAGTTGATGATGCTGATGCTCAAATTCTTGATGGCCTCCTCAGAGCTCTTAATCCGATGATGATGGCTATGAGCGCTGGTTCCATAGCAGGACACCTCGCGACTAAAGCGTTCGGGAATTATGTGCTGCCGATTCCTCGTCCTGACGACCGGATTCTTATTTTGATTGACAATATTGAAGCGTTCGCCGAGGAGTGGTCGCTTCCTTCGGAGGATGTCCAGTTGTGGGTGTGTGTGAGTGAGGTAGCCACCCACTCAGTGTTATCTGTGAACCACGTCAAGACGGCGTTTGAACAATTGTTGCAACGCTATGTTGATGGGTTTCAGACTGATCCGCGGGGTTTCGAGGACCGATTCATGGATCTAGATATCGGCAGCGGCGACCCGGCCGATTTGCAGCAACAACTACAAAGTGCGTTAAGCGATCCAGAAAATTTGTTGGGAGCATTGCGGTCTGATGCTCAAAGCGCTGTCATTCCCGACCTTGAGGCACTCTTAGCTGTGGTTGTGGGCTACGTGGATTATGTAGTTGAAAAGGTTGGTCGGGGTTTGTTGGGTTCGTATGACTCGCTTTCAGAAGTTGTTCGACGTCGCCGGTTCACTACAAGTGCCGGTGATCAATTCGTTGAGAAACTCTTTGGTGTTGAGATCACCGCCGACTTGGTTGATCGCGGTTCAACATTTATCTCGGGTGTATTAGATCGAGCTGATGAGGTGACATTGGCGCGTCTGTGGAACGATCCAAAGGCTCTCCCAACCCCGAATGAGGTGGATGCTCCTGGTTTGTGGCTCGCTCGGATTGATTTACCCGAACTAGATCAAGGTTGAGGTTTTTCGCGTCGCGACGGATCAGGAATTATGCGAGTCATCCATTGCGGTAACCGGTTACTGAGTCGCTGGTATCTCTTTTCGGTCCAAACTTGATCTGCGATGACTCGCGATGGGGTTCGTTTCCCGCGCGCTAACGCGATCAGGCCACCTAAATATAGGAATGCTGCTGAGCCACTGGAAAGCGCAAGAATAATGAGTCCGGCTCGTAGGGGCAGCACTCCATTAGGCGCGATGACTGGGATCAACGCGCCGAGGACCCAAAAGAGTTGAAATCTGGTTTCGAAACGGGCGAACGATCGTCCTTGGTTCACTGTCGGTGCGTCGCGTTGAACTATTGCGTCGAAAGATAGTTTCCCGAGTCCTGCGGCGAAGCCGACTGACATGACAAAAGCCAGTACGGCCATTCGGTCACCGGGGAAGGTGGCGAAAAATCCGACGGCAGCAGCGATGGTTAGCACCCCGCCGAGCAAATATTCTTCTTTAACAAGCCGACGCAACAGAGGTGCCGCTATTGCGCCGATAAAGGCTCCGAGGGCGCTTGAGACGACCATTAACCCGAACCAGATGGTGGCTGCGTCTTCTCGACGCAGCCAGAATGCGACTAAGAAAAGAGTGAAACCTGTCATTCCGCGCAAGATCGCCATCGCAGAGGCTGCCAAGACGATTCCGGCGCTGCGCAGGTCGTTGCGCTCGTCTTGAGGTGTTGGGTCTCGCGCTATCGAGGTCTTGGGAAGGCGTGCGGCGAGCGGAACTACTGCGCCGAAAGCGATCATCGCTGCTCCCAGCACCCATTTCGAGCCAATGAGACTGAGAAGTAGTCCTGGTCCGGCAGCGAGTGCGCCACCGACCCCGCTTAAGAGAACCAGCTTGGAGTTTGCTTCTACGAGGTCTTCGTGGCCACGAACGAGTCCTGGCACTATCGCGCTTTTCGCTACGTGATATGTCTTGCCGAGAACAAGTGCTCCGAACGCTTCGGGGAACAGGAGTAACGAGTCCAGGTGGCGGATCATCAAAAACGCCAACACCGCTCGCCCCATACCGCTAACGATCACCATTGCTCGTCGACCACCGCGAAGACGGTCAATGAGGGGGCCGATGAGGGGGCCGACGATCGCGAACGGGGCGATCGTCAAGATGAGATATAGGGCGACTTTTGGTCGCGCTGCGTCGGGGTCGAGATTGAAAAACAATGATCCGGCGAGCGCGATCGTGAACAGTGCATCTCCGGCGGCGGAGACAAGTTGAACTCTCGCTAAACGGGCAAAGGGGCCGAGGGGCACGCGTTTCGGTGGCGGTTCACTGTCGCTGGCTACACCTTCGCTGAATTGGGAGGCCGCATTTGAGGAGTGTTGTTCCTCTTCCACAATTTCACCTTAGGGCCGACGCTGACCGGCTACTCACAGCTAGCTGAAATCTGTTGTGGTCAATCAGTTGGGTCGATGACGCGCACGGGTTCGGTAGCTGCGAGGACAGCGCTATTGAGGTTGGCAACAATTCTTTTGAGGTACCGGTGATACACGGCCCGGGGGACAACCTGATGGCCTGGCTCATCTGATGTCATGTACCCGTCAATACGAGCCTGAATCTGGTCGATCATCTGATCTAATCGGTCTCGGAAACCTTCTGGTATGCCCTCATGTTCGGCGAGAATTGTGCTTGCTTCTGAAAAGAAGCCGGACACAGTTCGTCGCTCTTCAAGTAGCTCTTCGATATCAGGCTCATTGGCAAATGACACGCCGCTTTCGGCAAGGTCAAGGATGTTCTTTGCGTGATCGCCTACACGTTCGATTTTCTTCAATAGGAGGATCAGGCCTATGACTTCGCCGATGTCGTTGGGTCCGTGGACACTGATATGTACAGCCAGTTCGCCGCGGAGTTGCTGCTCGTTTGCGTTGATTCGACGGTCGGTTTCTCTCACGTCGTCAGCTATGGATTTGGGTTGAGCGCCGCTTAGGAGAGCTGTGCAAGCTAAGTCAAAGGAGTGGCGGGCGTCGCTCACCATGGCAACTGATCGGGTGACGACATGATCTAGCCCTGTGTCACCTGCTCGGAAAAATGAAAGAACCATATGAAACTCCCCGTTATCGAAGGATAGCTACACCAACCAGAGGTGCAACAATGAACAGTCCGACGACGTAACAGACCGCTAGGACTCGTCTGCGTACAGCTATCTCGGCCATTGCCGTCGCTGCAATCACCGGAACTTCTCTGAAGAACGGTAGGGCGTACAAAGACAGAATGCCGATGACGTTAAAGGTCGTGTGCGCTAAAGCTACGGTCAACGAGTCGGGGCTTGAGGCTGCAAGAGCAGCGAGCAGCGCCGTAATGGTCGTTCCTACGTTTGCGCCGAGTGTGACTGGGTAGGCGTTTCGTAGGGTCAGCACTCCTGCTGCTGAAAGCGGTATCAGTATTGAGGTTGTGATACTTGAGGATTGCACGGCGATCGTCACGATGATGCCGACCACGAGAGCTACTAGTCCCCCGGCTTTGCCGAGGATCGCGTTGAGGGATCTTTCAATTCGCGCTGCCACGAGGGCTTTCATGTTTTTGGTGACCAAGGCGAGAGCTATCAGGACGATCACGAGTCCCGTTGCGACCATGAGGGCACCTTTAACGTTGCCTGACGCTCCGAACTGGTCCCAAAGGTCTTTCAGCCACCCGACGGGTTCTTTTACCCATTTTTTGACTGGGCTTTTCCATTCGGTTCCTCCGGAACCGACGAGGAGTTCGCTTATCCATTTCGCTATTCCTGAAATTGGTTTGAAGATCAGTTCGATCGGAAGCAAAATAGAAACAGCTAAGACGTTGAAGAAGTCGTGGACGGTTGCAGCCGCGAACGCTCGTTT
>PAPO01000002.1 GCA_002708935.1 Acidimicrobiaceae bacterium
TGATCTCATTCACATTGTCCGGGTCAGTAGTGAATTCGACGGTCAATCCGTCTGGATCAGTGACGTATAGCGACACGCAATAACCATGATCAGTTGTGCGATGCACTATTCCCGCTGCGTCCAGAGACATTCGCACCCGTTTCTGATCAGCCAACGTGCTCGACAACGCCACATGATTCAGGGAACTTCGCGAATCAAGCTTCATCTCCGCTTGATCCTCGGCATCCAAGAACTGGAAGAACGCCAACGCTGAGCCGTCTTCGAGTTCGAAGAACGTATGACAATAGGTTCGTTCTTTCCCTCGAACACTTTCCACTTCACACCACGTAGCCACCAAGGGAAATCCCAATAGATCCTCGTAGAACGCGCGTGTTGCTTCCTGATCGTCAACAACATATGCGTGGTGGTGCAATCGAAACGCCGGAATTCCATCACCCATCGGTGCACCTCTTCTCCCCCGAGCAGTTAAGTTCCCGTGCCGTAGTGGCTGGTCTACTGTAAACAACCTAGCCTTGATCAACAGCTACCTGTATTGGAGAGGAATTCTGTGTTTCGACGTACTTGGGGTTTAGCGAAATCATCGATGACGGTGATCCGACTTGACCGAGAACTACTCGTCCTACCAGTCCTAAACGCGGTCGCCGCGGTTATTTTCGCCTTGTTGCTGTGGCTCGTCGCATCAGGTCTGGGCGTCGATTTCTCAGAGAATTCCGACTCTGACGGCGGCATAGGAATCATCGTGCTGGTGGTCTTTGCGCTTATTGGCATGAATGTCATCAACACGTTCTTCAAAGGAGCGTTGGTGGCAGGAGCGCATGAACGTTTCACCGGTGGTGACCCCACCATCGGATCGTCACTATCGGGGGCATCAGCTCGACTGCACCGACTTGTTCCATGGGCGTTGATGGCAACAACGGTTGGAATCATTCTCTCCATCGTCGAGCGGCAAGGCGGCCAATTCGGGCGCATCGCTCGAGGCATGTTCGATATGGCGTGGGGAGTCATCACCTTCCTCATCGTGCCTGTCGTCATGTTCGACGACCTCGGACCGATCGCAGGATTGAAACGCTCAGGACAACTCCTTCGAACCTCATGGGGAGAAAACCTGACAGCCCAAGTTGGGTTCGGATTATTTTCCTTCGCGCTGGCGATCCCCGGGATTCTTCTGGTCGTGCTGGGTTCCTCAAGTGGCATCTGGGCGCTCATTGTCATCGGTGTGCTCGCGGTCATGTTCGCTGCCGTTGTTTCCGCGGCGCTCAACGGCATCTTCCAAACAGCCCTCTACCTGTATGTGACGACAGGTGAAACGCCAGCCGGTTTCGGAGAACAACAACTGACCGCATCGTTCAACCAGAAATAAGCGCTACCCGAGAACCTCAGCGATCGCGAGCTCCGCGATCCGATCTGGGTCATACCCCAACTCTTCGGTCAGAATCTCCCAGTTGTGTTCACCCCACGTAGGACCGCCATAGGTCACAACGGCCGGGGTCCGAGACATTATGAATCGAGAGTTTTCGATCGTCGTCGTGCCTTGGGTTGGGTGACCGACTTCGATGAAATGATTCCGGTGAGCTAACTGAGGATCATCGAGGCAGTGATCTGTGTTCTGCACCCGATGAGATGGAATTCCGGCAGCCTGACATGTCGCCATTGTGTCGGTGCAAGAACGTTGTGACGTCCATTCCCCGATCCGTTGCTCGAGTTCATCTTGGTTGGCTCGACGAGCGTCGATGTCGAGTCCTGCGAGCTCCGGGGCATTGATGAGTTCACACAAGGCTCGCCATTGGTCGTCGTCGGTGACTGCGATTGCAACCCATTCGTCGTCACCTGTAGATGGGAAAACGGCGTGAGGGGCGTGGACGGCGTCGCGGTTACCCATTCGATCCCACAGACGACCGTTGACGGTCCAGTCCAAAAGAAGCGGGGTGAGTTGTTGCATGGACGCTTCACCTTGGCTGAAGTCGATGTACTGCCCTTGGCCGGTTCCCCGGTGGTGTTCGACAGCAGCCATGATGCAACTCACAAGGAAGCGGGGGGAGATGTAGTCGGTGTAAGCCCCGAACGGGCCGCTTGGTGCCCGATCGGGCCAGCCGGTCGGTTCAAAAAATCCTGAAATCGCCGCAGCCATCGTTCCATAACCAGCGAGTTCTGTGTAGGGACCTGTTTGGCCCATGATGCAACTCGACGCCATCACAATGTCGGGTTTGATTTTTCTCAGTGACTTGTAATCCAGTCCGAAGCCCGTCATGCCTTTGGGAGAGAATGATTCCAACACCACATCGGCCCATTGCACCAAGTCGTGCACGACTTCGATCGATTCGGGTTTCGTGAGGTCGAGTGATAGTCCACGTTTACCGGCGTTCATGTTGCTGTACAGGGCGGAGTTATCCGGGAGCGCCTCGTCGTCTCGGAACGGTTGCAGTGTTCGGGCGGTGTCCATTCGGGCTTCNGAATCGATGCGAATGATGTTTGCGCCGTAGTCGGCGAGCACCCGGCTGCCTGCCGGCCCTGCCATCACCCACATGAAATCCAAAATCTTCAGTCCTTCAAGGGCTTTTCCTTGANGGCCGGGAACCGCGGGGATTGCCACTTTGGGAGTTCTGGGTGCTTCGGACAGTATTTGTTCGGTGTGTTCACCGATTGTTGGCGGTTGGGGGAGAGGCTCCTGTGGAGTTTCAGAAAAAATTGCCATCCGCCCGGGAAAACGCACGACACGGTCACCAANCTGGATGTCTTCCCAGATACCTCTCTCGGTGAGGTGAGGGTTGTTGAGGACATCTTCAGCTGTGGTGATCGGCGCGATCAGTAACCGGCGAATAAAGGCTTCTTCGAACAGTTCGGCTTTGGTTTTGGTGGCACAGAACTCGCCGATGACGTCTTTCACTCGGTTGTATTCTGATACGGGTTCCTGGCCCGAGAAAATGAGTTCGCCGTAGTTGAGCCAATCCTTGTCGCGGGTGGCTTCGTCGCAGAACCCTTCTTCGAACACCCATTCCATCAGGTTCCTTGTGAACGGNCCGAGGGCGGGTCCGAACAGGACCGTGACGGAAACATGCCCGTCCGCGCATGGCCACATCAGTTGAACATAGACATCGGAAATGGTGACACCGCCAGCTGAACGAATAGCGGGAGGAGCATTGATCGCNGATGCNACCATGTTGGTTTGACTTGCCTGCAAGGTGGAAGCTTGAGCNGACAGGTTGATGTGTTGACCNAATCCGGAATTGTGTTGACGTTCGTAGAGAGCNATGAGGGCTGCTCCTGCAGCTTCGGAGGATGCGTGCATGTGTGCCTGAGCTAGTGGGATGCGAAGGGGGGAGCGATCCAAATCGCCTGCCAGGCTCATCTGACCNCCNGAAGCCATGATTGTCAGATCTGTCGCTTCCCATAACGCTTTTGGTCCGTCGTCTCCGAATGCGGAGATAGACAAATGAATGAGCGCGGGGTTTCTTTCCGCCATTACGTCGTAACCAAGCCCCAAGTCGTTCAACACCCCGGGGCCGAACGCCTCGATCACAATGTCGGCACCGTCGGTTAAACGGAGCAGTTCGTCGCGTCCATCAGATGTTTCAAGGTCGACAACGANCGACTTTTTGCCTCTGTTGTACGACCAATGCCACAGAGAAGTATCAGGGGATACNACGTCGTCTGCGAACGGCCCAACAGACCGGGAGTGAGAACCATCGGGGGGTTCGACCGTAATGACCTCAGCACCCAACGACGCCAACACGCTTCCAGCGAGCTGCCCGCGTTCGTCTGCTAACTCAATTACCCGGTAATCCCCCAGCATGGTCATAGATTTACGCGCCCCCGATGCGGTGTAAAGACCTAGGGAAGTATTCCTCGCGGATGGCTAGCTAATCCAATCGGATAGCTCAGGTCTCACATTCGCTGGATGACCTCGGAAGCAAACTTTGAATAAATTTCGTACTGCTGATCNACCGGGGGAATGAAATTGATTCCATCCAGGCCCTGTTTCTCTAGATCAGTGAGTTGTTCGACAATGTCACCGGGTTGTCCAACGATCGCGCATTCCCGGATGAGTTCAGGGGTCACAAACCGAGCTTCTTCCTCATCAAGGTGACCGTAATGAGAGGAATGAACCTCAGAAATAGTCCTATTGGCGTCTCGTTCTCGACGAAACGCAACGTACTGATCCCAAATCGATTCGACGAACGGTGGCGGCTCAGCATCGGCTTCGAGGAACCGATCGTAAAGATAATGAACGTTGACCATCACCGATGACCCAACTTCTTGCAGCACACGGGGAGATGACAACGTTTCACCCGAGTTCAACATCAACACGTTGACCAGAGCCGTGGTTTCAAATCCGTCAAGGTTCCGCCCGGCGCTGTCAGCTCCATGTTTCACGTTCGCTAACGCGTCGGGGATGCTTCCCCCTCGAGGAATACCGGTGATCAAACCGTCGCCTAGTTCCCCTGCGAGACTTTGTGATCGTGGGCCGAATCCGCCAACGTGAATTGGGATCGGATTTTCAATATCGATGTAGTCAAGTTCAAGGCTCTGAAAATTCACCGGGTGGCTGCGTCCGTTCGCGGTGTAGTCAACGGTCTCACCGTTAAGCAGCGCCCGGATAACTCGAAGATCTTCGGCGTAATCAGCGACCGTCATGGGGAGTTGCCCCATGTTTCNCATCGCAGTGTTGCCGGTACCCACNCCCAGAAAGGTTCGACCCGGAGCGAGCCGGTTGATCGTCGCGATCGCGTTGGCTGTCGCAGGTGCGACCCGTAAACCTGGGATTGCGACCCCCGAACCCACGCGTATCCGTTTGGTCCGTTCAGCGACCAATGCCATCATCACCCAAAGATTTGAACGCAACAGGGGGCTGTCCCACACCCAACAAAAGTCGTAGCCGGAGTTCTCTGCTTCTACCGCTAAATCAATTTCATCGAAGCGGCTGACCGTAACCCCGAATTTCATGAAGGAAGCTTCTAGTCGGTGTTTCGCACAAGACGAAATACTGGGATGACTCTCGGGGCTGCTTTCTCGGCGTACTTATGAAACACAGGAAGTTCTTCAGCCTGGGCAGCGTACAAACGGTCACGTTCTTCGCCTTCGGTAAGGACTGCTGTTGCTTCGTATTGGTCGGTTCCAACTTCCAAGAGGACATCTGGATTAGCGACCAAGTTGTGATACCAGTTTGGGTTTGTGGCAGCGCCGCCCATGGAAGCAATGATCACGAGATCCTCTTCATCTGTTGAATACGCGAGAGGAGAACACAACTCGCGNCCCGACTTAGCGCCAATCATGGTGACCAAAACAATCGGTGTTCCTTCAAATGGAGGACCGCACTGTCCCTCGTTCTCCCGGAACTCTGCTATTGCTTTTTCGTTCATCGACAAAAAATCTATTGGCACCGTTTTCTCCTCTGGTTTGGGCCAAAGCTAGTCCCTCGTCACGTGATACCCGGCGATTAAGGGATTTGTCCGCGCTGCCTTAGCGGGCCGCTTGTAGGTCGTTGGTGGTGATACGAATCGGCTCGTGGCTAGCTACGACATCCATAACGTTGGCGCCCGTTCCTAANAGGTGGAGGACGTGGTTCACCGTGGCGTCGCTTTCAACATGGGTTACCNCGGCCTCACTGTCGATAACAGCTGTATGTGGGTAACGCTCACGAACCCAGGCAAACAAGTCTTGAGGCAACGTCCGGCCATAACGCCACAAACAAAAAACGTTCATTTCGAACACCAACAACGGCCGATCGCGTTGCAGGGTGTTCACAGCACCTTGCAATACCCCCAACTCGCCGCCTTCAACATCAATTTTGATGAAATCCACATGGTCGAGCCCCAAGGTGTCAACTGCCTCGTCNACNGTCACNACCGGGACCGAGACGTCCCCTAGTTCTTCGGACAAAAAGCCCCAACCGCTCCCGTTCCCATCTTCGTGGAAACCCATCGCTCCTGACTGTGGACCTACGGCGGTTTCCATTACAGAAACTGATGCCCCNGTGCAACGACGAACGGTTTCGCGTAGCGAACGATGGACAGAAGGAGCGGCTTCNAAAGCGACTACCNGACCGGATGGGAAACGTTGCGCGAACGCTGCGGTCACCGCACCGATAGAAGCGCCAATGTCNANAAGGACCGNAGCGTCGTTAAGTAATAAGTCGGCGACTCGGACGGCTGGTTCAAAAANTTGGCTTTGTTCCGTGCATTGTTTGAAATAGAGGTCGTCGGCTTCACCCGCTACCTCTACATCGAACCCCGAAACTGTCAGGNTGCCTATCTGAAGATCACTTGTCACTGCGCTGAGAGTAGCCAACAGNGGTAGCTTTGACGTTTCGGTGCACCAATGGAGGTCGCTATGCCGATCTTCCTTGGCTTAGTAGGTTCTTTAGTGATCGGTATATCGGACTTTTGTGCCCGCTATGTCGCTCGCCGAAACCATGCCGCGACGACCGCAGCAACTGGCCTGATATTCGCGACTTCAGCCGCAGTGCTTGTAGCAAGTTTTGGACCCGGCGGGTTTTTGGCAACCGACTACTTNTTTGGTTGTGTGTCCGGCCTCGCTAGCGGATGCGCGCTTGCGTTGTTATACCGGGGGTTGGCGGTTTCGTCGGTCGCTGTGGTGTCTCCAATAGTTGCGGTCATGCTCGGAGCAATTCCGATGTTCTGGGAAGTTGCCACCGGAACGTCCCTTACTACAGGTGTCATGAGCGGTGTCTTCATCGCTCTTTTTGGGTTAATGGTCACCACATTTGACCCNGCGNTNGGAGACCGAGTCAAACAAGGAGTCATCCTTGGTCTCGCATCGGGGCTTTGCTTTGGTATCGGCCTCGTATTTATGGCGCAGACCAGTGTCGAAGGAGGCCTATGGCCGGTAGTTGGCCAAAGGTCGACGGCTTGCATCATTTTGATCGGGTTTTGCACCGTCCGAGGCTTGCCCCGAGTTGTTCGCGGTCATCTGCTGCGCTTCTCAGCNGCAGCCGGGATTCTCGGCTCGATCGGAGTGTTGTGTTACACCGCAGGCTTTCAACGTGGCTCGGTCACCGCCGTNGCGATCGCAGCATCACTGTTCCCTATTCCTACAGCAGTGCTTGCGGCGACTTTTGACAATGATTCCCTGCGATGGTGGCAGATAGTAGGCATCGGCATTGTTGTCGCCGGGATTGGCTTGATCGCAAAGGGCTGACGCCTCTCAGGAAGCGACCTTGTCCCTTGAAAGAAACGGCATGACTTCGCTCCCAAAGAGCTCCATAGAACGCATCACTTTGTCGTGTGGCATATCTCCCACCTGGAATTGCGCCATAAGTGTTCCCGCGCCGCAAGCGGCAAGGTTCCTCTCAAGTCGTTCTCCTACCTGCTCAGGGGTACCAATGAGAGGTTCACCCGCAGTCAGTGTGGGCCCCCCGGTTGAAGCCAGTTCACGAGCTATCTCAACGCGCGTTTTGTATGACTCAGC
Source organism: Acidimicrobiaceae bacterium (assembly GCA_002708935.1). Classification (GTDB taxonomy): domain Bacteria; phylum Actinomycetota; class Acidimicrobiia; order Acidimicrobiales; family Poriferisodalaceae; genus MedAcidi-G3. The sequence continues at coordinate 7,426 of PAPO01000002.1, forward strand.
TGCGGTGTAGCCGGGCGGGAAAAACGTAGGCAGAGGAAGAGTAAATGCGCGTTCTCTAAAATATTTAATGTGGGGTTCAATTTCCGCCGCCGCCGCTTCCTCGCCGTCAGGATGGACGTAAACAATTGAAGTGAAACCAAATTGCTCAGGCCCAGCTTCGTAACCGAAGTCCTCGCTGGCATATTGGCGGTACCGGTCATAAAACTGTTTGAGACGTTCCATCGGCACAAACGTGCAAGCCAGTGGATATCGATGTTCCGCAGCCCAGCGCAACGTTTCGCTCGATCCCTGCGAAGGAACAAAAATTGGTGGGTGAGGTTGTTGCAGAGGACGAGGCCACACGTTCACATAACGGAACTGGTAATTCTCGCCGTCCCACGAAAATGGTCCAGGTTCAGTCCACGCTTTCACAATGAGATCGTGCGCNTCAAAGAACCTGCTTCGGCTGCGNGTCGGGTCGAGACCCATCGAGTGGTATTCAGCTCCGATCCCTCGCACAAAACCTGAGAGCACTCTGCCTCCCGACATCACATCGAGCATTGCGACCTCTTCGGCGACCCTCAACGGGTTGTCTCTGAGGGCGATTCCGTTGCCCAAGATCGCGATCTTCGCGTTTGTGGTGCGGTCAATAAGAGCCGACGCCATGATGTTCGGTGACGGCATCAACCCGTAAGCGTTTTGGTGGTGTTCATTGACGACGACCGCGTCGAAACCGATGCGGTCCGCGAACGCCAGCTGATCCAGATATTCCCCATATAGACGTTGACCTAACTCTGGGTCATATTCACTGTTGGGGTAGACAACCCAAGCCGATGAATACTTCTCACGCACCTCGGGATCAATTTTCGGGTAGGGCATTAGATGGAAGGCGTAGAGCTCCATGTCAGTTCTCCAGAGTCGAATAGAAAGAATTCACTAATGCGGCAGCTGCCGCTGGTTGATCTACAGGGACGAGATGACCCGCCCCGCTCACCGACGCAAACGATGCGTCAAACAATTCCGCGTACTGTTTTGTGTAAACCAGCGAAGTCAGTCGNTCTTCCTCACCAGCNGCAACNGTGATCGGACACNTTGCGTGNTGGGCCCGCAACGACAGTCGGGGATCGTAATTCCGCTTCCNCATCAACCGAGCTTGCGTGGCTAGGTCAGTCCATACAGCTGTGGCCATGTCAGCGTCTCCAGTCATAGGGTCCACTTGACTGCCGTCGAGACTGTTGGACAGATAAGACAACACGTCAGGTAATTGCATGATGAACAAATCGGGGAGAGGTTCAGGCGGCCTCATGCCTAGAGGCCCGAACAGCACCAACCCCTTCAACAGCGAGGAAAAGTGGATTGCTAGATCAGCGGCGATCCAAGCTCCGAGGCTCGTTCCCACGACCAATGGATCCCTGATATCCAGACCTTCCAACAAATCCTTGTAATGAAAACTCAAGTCGGTGACGTCGGTCAGCCAATTCGGTGTCTCTTCGCCACCAAACCCCGGATGGATTGGCGCAAAAACCTCGAAATTCTCGGCAAGTTCATCATGAAAGTTTGACCAGGCAGAGGTGTTGGCCTCGGCATGCAAAAAGAGAAGAGGAGGACCTTCCCCTCCACGCTGGACTCGCGCAGATTGGGACGGTAATTCAATGTTGATGATCTCGTGTATGTCGCCCATAGCCTCAACGCACCCCGCAGAGCCCTTGCGTAGAAGCCACCCTAGTGTCGTAAGGAACGCGAAGCTTCGTGTACCAACTGCCNCAGATCAATAATCTGTTGATAGTTGGTGCAGGCGATCAGTAAGAGGTGTCCCGGATTTATGAACAACGGCTGGAACTTCTGGATTGATCGCGGCGGCACCTTCACCGACATAGTCGGACGATTGCCAGATGGCACATTGGTGACCCACAAGCTCCTTTCGGACAACCCTCGCCAATATTCAGACGCAGCAGTTCAAGGCATCCGAGATCTNNTAGATCTCGCTCCGGNNCAGNCGATACCNCTNGACCGTATCGACACGGTCAAAATGGGAACGACCGTGGCAACCAACGCGCTACTTGAGCGACAAGGCGAGCGCACTCTTTTAGTCACTACCGCAGGGTTCGCTGATGTGCTCAGAATCGGTTATCAGACCCGCCCCGACCTTTTTGCGCTCGACATCGATCTACCCGAAATGCTTTACGGCGATGTTTTAGAGATCGATGAACGCGTTACTGCTGGGGGTGAGGTACTTGTCGAACTAGACGAAGAAGCAGCGCGCCGAGGCCTGCAACAGGCCCGTGCGAACGGATTTACCTCCGTCGCCATCGTTTTGGTTCACGGCTACCGACACACCGANCATGAATCACGTCTGGCGGCCATCGCGCAGGAACTCGATTTCCACCAGATTTCAGTCAGNCACGAAGTCAGCGCNCTAATGAAGATCGTCCCCCGAGGCGACACCACAGTCGTNGANGCATATCTCTCACCCATCCTTCGTCGCTATGTCATGCAGGTAGACGAACAACTTCGCCACGACGAACACAANCCTCGCTTGATGTTCATGCAATCCAACGGAGGGCTCACCGACGCCTATGCATTCCAGGGCAAAGACGCACTGCTGTCAGGTCCAGCGGGTGGAGTCGTTGGAATGGTCCGCACCGCAGAAAACGCGAATCTCGAGAAGCTGATCGGCTTTGATATGGGCGGCACCTCCACCGATGTCAGCCATTACGCAGGAGAATTCGAACGCGCCTACGAAACTGAGGTAGCCGGCATCCGCGTCCGATCTCCAATGATGGACATCAACACTGTTGCCGCGGGAGGCGGGNCCGTTCTCCACTTCGACGGCAGCCGACTGCGAGTCGGTCCGGACTCAGCAGGCGCCGACCCTGGGCCAACGTGTTACGGCAACGGCGGTCCGCTGGCAATCACCGACTGCAATGTTGTCCTGGGAAAACTCCGCCCAGAGTTCTTCCCATCGGTCTTTGGATCCGACGGAAATCAACCACTTAACGTCGAAGCAACTACGACAGCATTCCGTTCCCTAGCTGAACAAATNGCCGANGACACAGGAACAACCCAAACCGAGACAANTGTCGCCCANGGTTTCTTGGATGTNGCNGCGGACAANATGGCCAACGCCATCAAAAAAATCAGTATTGAACGCGGCCACGACGTCAGTGACTACGCNTTGGTTTGCTTCGGAGGGGCAGGGGGGCAACACGCGTGNATGGTCGCCGACCGATTGGGGATAGAGAACATCTATGTTCACCCCCATGCAGGAGTCCTCTCAGCCCTAGGCATAGGACTAGCTGACATCCGCAACATCCGAGATCGAGCAGTCGAACAAGAACTCAGCGACGAAACACTCCAAGANCTCGAACCCCAATGGGACGAACTCGAACGTAACGGAAACCAATACCTCCTCAACGAAGGNGTCGAACCNGNCNCGCGTGAATTACGCCGNCGNGTATCTCTCCGNTACCGAGGTTCTGANACGGCGCTGCTGATTTCCTCAGGCNCCTATGAGNAAGTCCTCNCGGAATTCGAAGCCCAGCACAGCGCACGATTCGGATTCATATCTCCTCAAACAACGATCATTCTCGAATCCATCCAACTCGAAGCCATCGGAACAGCCGACCCCCTGTCGTTTCCAGAAACAGCTGACGATGCAACGGACTCGCTACTTGGGACATTTCCCACGACCACCGCGGGAGTCACAACCGACACCCCGTTCATCGACAGGCAGCGCGTAACTGCGGACACACCAATTGTTGGACCCGCTGTTCTCGTCGAACCCAACGCCACCACTGTTATCGAGCCCAACTGGGAAGGTCGAATACATTCCAACGGTGACCTCATCATCAAAAGAATCTCCACCCAAAACCACAGACGAGCAGTAGGCACAGACGTAAACCCAGTCCAACTTGAGATCTTCAACAACCTCTTCATGAATGTTGCAGAGCAGATGGGGGTGGTGCTCGAAAACACGGCAGTATCAGTCAACATCAAGGAACGACTTGACTTCAGTTGCGCCATCTTCGACCCGACTGGGGAACTCATAGCCAACGCGCCTCATCTCCCAATCCATTTGGGCTCAATGAGTGAAGCCATCAAATCTGTCATCGCCAACAATCCCGACATGTCGCCGGGTGACGCGTACGTCCTGAATGCCCCCTACAACGGCGGAACTCACCTTCCCGACATCACGGTTGTGAAACCCATCTTCGACGAAACAACCGGAGAACGCATCTTCTATGTCGCTGCCCGCGGCCATCACTCCGACATCGGGGGCATTGTTCCCGGCTCAGCGCCGGCGGACTCCACCACCATCGACCAAGAAGGACTTGTACTTGACAACGTCCTCTTGGTCCAAGGCGACAGATTTTTAGAAGAAGAAACCCGGGCAATAATGACCGCCGGACCGTGGCCTGCCCGAAACCCCGATCAAAACATCGCTGACCTCAAAGCGCAAGTTGCTGCCTGTGAGCGAGGAGCGATCGAACTCAAACGGGTTATAGCGCACTACGGCCTCGACGTAGTTCACGCCTACATGGGGCATGTAATGGAAAACGCGGAGGAGTCGGTAAGACGAGTCATTGCAGCGCTCGCGGACTGCGAATTCATTGGAGAAATGGACGACGGCCATCAAATCGCGGTATCGATTCGAGTCAACTTGCAGGAACGATCCGCAGTCATTGACTTCTCAGGAACCAGCGGACAACACCCGGGCAACTTCAATGCTCCTAAAGCGGTCTGTCGCTCCGCCGTGCTTTACGTATTCCGATGCATGGTCAACGACGTCATTCCACTCAACGCAGGGTGCCTCATTCCACTAGATATCAGAATCCCAGACCCGTCCCTAATCAGCCCACACCCCCCGGCAGCGGTCATCGCGGGCAACGTCGAAACTAGCCAGCTTCTCGTAGACACCCTTTTCGGAGCGCTCGGCGTTGTNGCCGGTTCTCAGGGAACCATGAACAACTTCATNTGGGGTAACGACGAACANCAGTATTACGAGACNATTTGCGGNGGCGCCGGNGCCACCTCCACATCTGACGGAGCGAGCGCNGTCCATACGCANATGACCAANACCAGGCTCACTGACCCGGAAATCCTTGAGTGGCGTCACCCAGTNCGAGTTGANCACTTCAAAGTCNGNCACAATTCAGGNGGGCAGGGAGCCCNGCGAGGCGGTGANGGGGTCATTCGACGNCTTCGCTTCTTAGANCCTATGACGGTGAATGTGCTCTCNTCGCGNCGCAAAATNGCNCCNTTNGGGGCTGCNGGAGGAGAAGATGGCCTCGTNGGCATCAATCGNCTCGTGAAGGCCGATGGCAGCAGCGAAGAACTACCNGGGAGCATCCGGGTGGAAGTTNATNGCGGNGACTGCTTCGAAATTGAAACACCNGGGGGAGGNGGATTCGGNGCTTCCGGGTANAGGAGATAACACCCAGTCGAAAANAGGCTGTGGAANCAAAAGGAGNGGGATGATGTCAACTGATCCATGGATGACTTCAGAACAACACCAAGAACTATTTGAAGCGGTAAAGAACTGGGATCGCTGGGGAGCCGATGACCAGGCGGGAGCACTCAATCTGATTACTCCAGANNTACGAGCCGCGGCCGCGGCCGAGGTCGTCCATGGTCATGCAGTTAGCTGTGCNCGAGAACTACCAGTCGAACCGAACGCCGAAAATCGTCATCCCGCGCTCCACATGATGGTGCGTGGCGGAGATGACTGTGTTTCCCCGCATCTCAACATGGAATCAACTGGTGATTTCGTAGGCGTTGCGTTCCACGGAATGGCGACCTCACATATTGACGCTCTCTGTCACGTCTTCGTCGACAAGCAGATGTACAACGGCTACGGAGCTGAAACAGTGAAAAGNACCGGTGCGACCCGATGCAGCATCATGGTCGCCGCCGAAGGTGTCGTTGGACGCGGAGTGTTACTGGACNTTCCTCGTCTTCGAGGGGTCAAATGGATTGAACCCGGTGACGCNATCACAGTCGACGAACTTGAAGCCTGCGAAAAAGCCCAAAATGTGTCTGTAGGGCAAGGCGACATCTTGCTTGTCGGAACCGGACGAGATGAACGTCGAGCCGAGATGGGTCCNTGGCATCCATTTCATGTCGGCATGGCGGGCCTCCACCCAGATTGCATCGGTTGGCTCAGCGAACGAGACATTTCTGTTCTCGGATGTGANGGGGTAAGCGACGTGNTGCCCGGAAACCACCCAGACGACTGGGTNATGCCGATTCACCAAACAGTCATCGTTGCGATGGGAGTGCACCTCCTCGACAACCTTCGGTTAGACCAANTGGCTGCGGCCTGTGCTGAGCGCTCCAAGTGGAGTTTTCTGTTCACNGTTGCACCNCTCAGAGTTGAGGGTGGNACAGGTTCACCCGCGAATCCCATAGCGCTTCTATAAAACCAGCCGCCTCTTACGCGACTTGGACCCTGGGATGTGTCGCGACCCATATCAGCGCNANAAGAATGACGGCACCACCAACGACGGTNTTNCNCGCTGGAGTCTCGCTGACAACCAACCACACCCAAATTGGAGCCAGAATGATCTCGCTCAGCAATAACAAGCTTGTGCGGGCCGCGGGAACGTGACGTCCCGCAGCATTGAAGATCGGGAGACCTACACCTANGAGAATTCCGCCGCTAACCAAACCNAGAATGGCGTCGCGAACCGGTAGAGCAAACCCTCCCGTTGCNACGCTGGCTANTACCCCGACCACAATGCCGATCACGCCTGTGAAGAAAACNTGGGCCCGAGGGTCACGTTGNTGGGAATCTCTTAACAGCACTGTGTAAACACCAAGCATCAGAGGAATACAACACGCNACCGAAATACCAAGCACACTGCTGCTATCCCACGTTGTACCCATGACCCCGACCCCAACAACGGCGATGGCCATAGCGGCCCAGGTGTGTCGATCAACTTTTTCGCGCAATANCAGCCATCCCANCAANGCGGCAGAAAACGGCGCCAAACTCTGCAACAACAAGGTNGTTGCAGCGTCGATCCGAGCNATAGCAATNATGAATGACGTCGACATGCCAGCCATCAGCGCACCGGCAAGCAAATTCTTNCCNAAGCCGGTCGTGAGGGCTTCCTTTGGTCCTCTCACCGAACCCAGAGANAACGCAATCGAAGCGGAAANAAGAATTCCNATAGAACGCCACAAAAGAAATAGCCATTCCGAGCTNTCACCCGATGTCCAACGAAACAGCAGCGGGCTAAAGCTGAACAAGGTGCCTGCCAAAAAGACAAACGCTGAGCCATTTTGTTCGTTNAATCGCACCTTCATTGGAAAAGACTGTAACGATCGACCGACTAAAGCAGCGAGAATGTAGNTATGGCANTAGGGAACAACGCAGCGGCGCAATGGCGGGCAATAGAAGATCTGCNNCANCTCGTTTCCTCAACAGTTCGTGCCCCNGCAGAGGTATCGCCGGAAANNGTTNAGTCATTTCAAGTTGATGGTGTGGTCCTANTTCGAGAAGCGTTCCCNGATTGGGTGGAACCCCTCCGCGNCGGGCTTCAACGAAACCTCGAAACCCCCGAAGCATTCGCTTTTCCATGCGACAGTGTCGGNGATGACGAAGATGGAAGATTTTTTGATAGTTACTGCAATTGGCAGTTAATCCCCGAATACCTTGATTTCGTTCTCACCTCACAAGCNGCTGCGATCGCGGCGCAACTCATGAAGAGCACAACGGCGCAGCTATTNCACGACCACGCATTCGTGAAAGAACNAGGCACAGCCAAAGCCACCCCATGGCATCACGATTTGCCTTATTACTGTGTCGACGGAACCCAGACAGTCTCCATATACGTGGCATTGGACNGCACCCCCATCGAAACTGGTGTGAGGTTCTTAAAAGGTTCACACCATAACGGTGATGTCTACCGGCCCCGAGATTTTGCGTCAGGTGCCGAATATGACAACGAAGACCGTTCACTGGTCCCGGTTCCCGATGTCGACCCCGACGCCGCAAACATTTTTGTGGAGGTGTTAAACCCTGGNGACGCAGTGTGTTTNGACTTTCGAACNCTCCATGGGACAACCTCAGCCAAAATAGAAAACAGACGACGCGCCTTCTCAACACGATGGTTAGGCGACAACGTCCGCTACCTTGAACGCCAAGGTGAAACGTCACCACCACTNAACGATCTNGGGCTGCAATCAGGTGACGTGATGCGCTCCGACTTGTTCCCCGTACTCTGGCCGTCGTCTCTTGATTGANGAATCTCCGTGATCCACCCAATCCAAACATCCGAACGCATGGAATTGGTAGAACGAATCGCCGCGCTCGGACCGCANTTCTCAGAACGAGCTGGCCAATACGACCGAGACGCCACATTCCCAGCCGAGAACTGGAAAGACTTGGCAGACGAAGGTTTCCTTGGTCTTTGCGCTCCGAAAGAATCTGGGGGTCTCGGTGGCGACTTTGTTGCCTATGCCCTTGTAAGCGAAGAGCTTGGCCGGCACTGCCCGACTACAGCGCTTACTTTCAATATGCACACNGCAACNGCNCTNCTTGCTGGNTGGATAGCAGACCAACTNGGCATGGATGACGAACAACAAGCGCATCTTGGCCGTGTCCGCCCACAACTTTGGGANGGCATGTGTCATCACCACGTCATCCATAGCCAACCGTTTTCTGAAGGGCGAACCCCNGGGAGTGGCCAACCNATTGGNACTAATGCGGTTCCCGTAGACGGCGGATATCAAGTCACCGGNAAAAAGATTTTCGCGTCTCTCAGCGGAATAGCTGACATCCACAATGTGGTCGCTGTCGTGGAAGGCGACCCGCGAGTCCGACTATTGGGAGTTCCAGCGGACGCNGACGGCGTCGAAATCCATGGNGACTGGGACCCTCTNGGGATGAGAGGAACCGACTCTCGCGACCTCATACTTNTNGACGCTTTTGTCCCAGAAGACAACGAAGTGTTACCACCAGGGGTTTTTGATGCGATGGTTGAACGATTCCCCTACTTCTACATGACACTGAGCTTCACCTACCTCGGGCTGATGCGAGCCATTTTGGANCTCACNGGNGANTACCTGAGAGGCGAACATGGAGTTGCCTCCCGCAGAGACAACCATGTCAAACAAGCNGGATGGGCCGAAATGCAGATGATCTACGACAANGGCCAATCCTTGATGTATCGAGTGCTTGCCGAAGCATCGGTCGACCCGACCAAATCTGCTTTGCGACGCGCATGGAGCACCATGGTGGCCGTTATGGAAGGCGCCCCTGAAATGGCATCACTCGCCATTCGAGTTTGCGGTGGAAGATCCATGCTTCGACCCAACAAACTAGAACAGCATTATCGCGACGCACGNTGCGGAGCAACGATGCTGCCATGGAGTGTCGAAGTGTGCCTCGACCGGTTAGGCCGCTACGACCTCTACAACGACAACTAACAANACGCTCCCTCTAGAGGCCACGGCCAGTGAGCGTTAGAGTGACGCGGTGCGACGCATCCAACATTTCATCAACGGCCAACACAAAGAGGGAANCAGCGGNCGATCAAGCGATGTGTACGACCCCGCAACAGGGAAAGTCCAAGCCCAAGTCGACCTTGCATCAGTAGCTGAAGTTCACGAAGCCGTGGCAGCTGCCAAAACCGCTGCGGTCCAATGGGCCGAAAGTTCTCTNACCCAACGGACCCAAATCATGTTTCGCTTCCGNGAGCTCTTGGCNGCTCGAACCGATGAACTCGCGCGAGTTATCAGCGGCGAACATGGCAAAGTCGTATCGGACGCAGCTGGCGAAGTTGCCCGAGGACTCGAAAACGTCGAATTCGCGTGCGGTATAGCGCACCACCTCAAAGGTGAAATTAACGAGCAAGTGTCAGAGGGGATTGAGGTGTACAGCCTTCGCCAACCCCTCGGTGTCGTCGCCGGCATCACCCCATTCAATTTTCCTGCCATGGTCCCAGCCTGGATGTTCGCGACCGCCATAGCTTGCGGGAACACCTTCATCTGTAAACCATCGGAAAGAGATCCCTCAGCATCCATGCTCATCGCTGAATGGTTCATCGAAGCTGGTCTNCCACCAGGAGTCTTCTCAGTAGTAAATGGNGACAAAGAAGCCGTNGATGCCTTAATTGACCATGAAGACATCGCCGCTATCAGCTTCGTNGGGTCAACCCCAGTAGCCAGTTACGTGTACGAACGCGCCACTTCAGCGGGCAAAAGAGTTCAAGCATTGGGTGGAGCGAAGAACCACATGCTGGTACTGCCNGACGCNGACATTGAGATGGCAGCTGACGCAGCGGTGAGTGCCGCCTACGGATCTGCGGGTGAACGGTGTATGGCCGTCAGCGCCCTGGTAGCTGTCGGATCAGCAGCCGACCAACTTGTCGAGGCGATCTCGACAAGAATTCCAGCCGTAAAAATTGGAGTCGGGACCGAACCCGACGTTGAAATGGGTCCNTTNATCACAGCCGAGCATCGCGACCGAGTCGCTGGCTATGTCGAGCGAGCACAGCAAGCAGGCGCCGTCGCAGTTGTTGANGGGAGNANCGCTGATCTTCCNGCCGACGGNTTCTTCTACGGACCGACNCTNCTCGACNAAGTGACGGTCGACATGGAGTGCTACAAAGACGAAATATTTGGGCCCGTGCTCAGTGTCGTACGAGTAGAAACCTTCCGAGAAGCAATGGACCTCATCAATTCAAACCCGTTTGGTAACGGCACAGCCATTTTCACCCGNGACGGGGGAGTAGCACGTCAGTTCCAACACGAAGTGCAAGTAGGGATGGTGGGTATCAACGTGCCGATACCTGTCCCAGTTGCGTACCACTCCTTTGGAGGATGGAAAGCTTCTCTCTTCGGGGATACCCATATGTATGGACCTGAAGGCGTTCGCTTCTATACCCGAGCGAAAGCAATCACAGCTCGGTGGCCTGATCCAGCGTCAAGTCAAATAGACCTTGGTTTCCCTCAAAACAGTTGATGGTCTCGCTAGGGCTGACGAAGAATGTGCACCACACATACCGCACCAATTCCAACCATATGAGCCATACCCACGCGAGCATCGGGTTGTTGGCGGGTACCTGCTTCGCCGCGTAACTGTCGAACCACTTCTGCGATCTGACCCACACCGGTCGGACCAATGGGGTGGCCCATCGCTAGCAGNCCTCCAGAGGGNCTAAACGCGCAGCTTCCACCAATATCAAAGTCACCCGATTCGATGCGTGACGCAGCTTCACCGGGCTGACAAAGCCCCAAGGCTTCGGCATACAACAACTCTTCGATGGCNAACGCATCNTGCACCTCAAGCACGTCAAGGTCCAAGGGTCCGAGGCCCGCCTCTTCGAATGCAGCCACACCAGTTTCAGCTGTCAAAGCTGCATCAATACCGACACCCTCGCCGTAAAGTCCTTCAGTTTTAGTNGCNGAGGCAACAACTTGGATTGCCCGAGAGCGATCAATTTGTAGACGATTGATCCCGTCNTCTGAAGCAATGATGACCGCCGCGGCCCCTTCCCCCACAGGGCAGCATTGCAACCTGGTGAGGGACCCAGATATCGGTTCTGTAAGAACTTCTTCGAGGGTTCGNACTTTTTGGCGTTGAGCAAAAGGATTTTGAGAACCGTTCCTATGGTTCTTTACCGCAACCTTCGCGACTTGATCATCAGTGACCTCATGCAAGTTCATGTATTNCGAGGCGAGCAAAGCGAAGTGAGTGAACGGAACTACCGAACCCCCCTCAAGGTTGTTGATACCTGCTTCGCCGGGTGCCGCACCAAGACCCCCTCGGGGTTTATCAACACCCAGCGCGACCACAACATCAGACCGTCCAGACGCAACTTCNAAACACGCTTGGGCCACCGACGACGACCCAGAAGCTGACGCGTTNTCAACTTGCGTCATCGGGATGCCAGTCGCCCCCANCCGGCTCAGCATTATCCGGCTCGCACCCATACCCAGNAACGCNGTTCCCGTGTAGGCGGCCTCAACATCTGTCCACTCAATGNCGGCATCACCTAAAGCCTCTCGAACAGCGGTTAAGCCGAGTGACACATATGTGGCGTCGCTNCGTCGCTGATACCGATGTAAACCGATTCCGACAACGAAAACCGGTCTGTCAGACAACAGGTTTGGTGCGTTCATTCGACCACCCGAAAATGTAAATCCACGATCACATTGCCATCATCGTCTTGTTCGTCGGGTGCCAAGAACCCTTCGACGGTGCTACCGACAACAACACCGTCGCCTTCCACGATGGCTTTCACCACGGGACCTCCGACCAACCCGATGACACCAACAGTGAACGGTGTAACGGGCGTAGAACGATGATGTCGATGCACTGTTGCCACTGCCTGCACTGAACCTCGCGCTTGTAGATCCCACTGCTCAAAAGTTGACGCCGGAGAACCACACTTTTCGCAACCGTAGGGGTCTGGGGGGAATGCGACCCGTTCACAGGCAACACACCGGTGTCCGACGATGGTTGGCGGATCAGTCATTTTCAATAGATGGGGATGTCGAGGTTCAGTAGTCATAGCGTCTTTAGATAACCAAACGTAGTCATTAGAGCAGCCGAACACCTGCGGTTACGGCTGCGGCGACAACCACAATTAGAAACATAGGAGCGCGTTTCCAAGCCAAAAGCGCGGCCGTAGCAATGCCTGCAACACGAGCATCGATAACAAGTTCGTTTTGGGTACTGAACGTCTGCAACGCAGTCACAGCGCACAAAATAGAGAGGGGTACCATCGCCAACACAGCACGACTTCGGTCGCCCATTCGTTTCGGCTCGATAAGGGCCATGCCCAGCACTCGTTGTCCATAGACACCGACAGCTAACACAACCACAACTCCCCAGGTCAGCATTAGCTGTCCCGGTCTTCTCGGTTGCGTAGCGCTAACAACGCTGGAAACGCGGCGACAAGAAATGGCAATCCACCCTGCAATATTTCAACCAGCCCTAACGCGACAACTGCGCCTGAAAAAGCAATTAATCGAGCATTCNGTGTTGTTAATTGGGGGCGAATGATTGCGATAAATAACGCTGGGAACATAGCGTCCATTCCCAGAGCCTTCGGGTCCGACACCAGGTCTCCGATGAGGGCACCGATCGAAGCTCCCAACCACCACGGCAGTACTAACCACAGGGACGTCGCTACATAAACCCTGCGAACATCCTCATCCTTTTCTTCCCGACTAGCTAAAGCGATATTCGGATCGAATGCAGAAAAAGCTGCCAATGCACGTTTCCACCGTTGAGGCCACAGCCGAGGCGCCAACGCAGCTGCAAGCACTCCGAACCTTGTGGAAGTCAACCAGCCGCTGGCAACACCTGCAGCGACACTTCCCCCCGCCGTCGTCACCGCAGCGTACGCCAACGTTGCTGTAGCTGAATTGACGATCAGAGTTGCAGCAACGATGACCCACGTGGGAGTCCCTGCAGTGCTGTGAACCAACGACACGGTAATAGCGACAGTGAAGTACGTGAATGCGATAGCCCAGGCTTCCCCAGTTTGTAACGAAGTGCCGTGAGGTATTTGGCGCACCAGCAAATGATGCCAGCCCAACGACACAATGTTGTCGCTAACTTGGTGAACATGTCCGATGTTTCAGATATTGCCCAATGGTGTCTGGATCGAGGACACGAGAAAATCACCCTNCGAAGTCGACGTCCCCATCTTGCTGATGCCCTCGTTAACGCCGGTCTCAACATCACTGAAGGGCCATCAGACTTGGTGATGTGGCTGGATGATGAAATCGGAAGTTCGTCACCATGGCCACACGNTGACGCNTCATGCGAAGTCATCGTNGAAGGTTGCCTACCGGTTGAACGNGGAGTGCACGCACTCGCCGTAGAAACCGACAGAGCAGTCATCGTCAGCTCCGATGGAATCGACTACCGAAGGATTGAATTCAAAGAAGGTGAATCAATTACCACCAAGATCCAGCCCATTGCTACCGACATCCTCGACGAATCAGCACGCCAAGCAGGATTTACTCTGATCGAAAGGTGGGTTGATTGGTCAATGGAACCGGCGCTNGGAAATGAGCCTTGTCACTTGTCACTATTTCGTAACTTCTAAAAGGGAACTAAACCGCGTCGCTGGTCGTTGTATGAGAAATCACTACCACCTAGGGGCTTCTGTGCAGAGAATCATCGCGGCGTTCACATTTGCAGCAGTGCTTTGTGCTTGCGGCACAGATAATGCCGGAAATGCTGCAGACCCAGACAGGACAGTTCTGCTCCCACCGTCGCAGATCCAACTCACAGCTGCCCTTACTCCCTTCGAGTCGTGCGAACCATTCCTTCGCCACGTCAAGAACAACGCACTTGACATGGTTAGCCCATGGGGGATCGGAGGTGGGTACTTCCCAGAAACCATGGAAGCAGAAATGTTACGCGGCTCACCGCAAGCGATAGCTGACGCAGCACCCTCAGTTCCCGAAGTCGAATACAGCACAACNAACATTCAAGANGCGGGCGTCGACGAGCCTGACATCGTCAAAACCGATGGTCGGCGGATCATCGCCCTTGTCGACAACACACTTCACGTGATCGATGCCACCGGTAAACGACTTCACCAATTAGGAGAATTCCAGTTCAAGAAATTTTGGGCACAAGACATGTTTNTGTCAGGTGACCNNGTCGTCGTATTTGGCCAAATGCATGACACAACACCGCTANTGCGTTCCATACATCCCCAACCAGGCTGGTACAGCCCTATCACCACACTGATCAGCGTNGATATAAGCAAAAAAAAGCCTCGGATAACTCGGCGCCTCCACATNGACGGGANCTACATCAGCAGTCGACTAGTCAGCAACGCTGCCCGAATAGTTATCCAAAGCAACCCAACAGGACTCGAATGGGTTTTCCCAAACGGATCAGGGTTAAGAGCTGAAAGAGAAGCNAAGGAACAAAATCGTCAACTCATCAAAGAATCAACAATCGATAACTGGGTGCCATGGTTCGCGCTGGAAGACAGCGAAGGACAGCTGCTTAAAGAGGGAACCCTGACCACATGCGAACGCATCTACCACCCAGCATCAAATAGCGGACTTCAGATGTTGAATATTGTGACCGTCGACCTTGGCGAAGAACTATTTGAAACGCAGTTGGCCAGCACATCAGTTCTTGCTGACGGCCAAACCGTGTACTCGTCAACAAACAACCTGTACGTCGCTACAACCGAATGGTTCGATGAACGACAACTGCGAGCGGNCCGGGAAACAAGTTCAGACCAACCACCGACAATAAAGACCCGGATTCATAAGTTCGACATCAGCGACCCAACGAACACGCTGTACCGGAGTTCCGGTCAGGTAATCGGGACAGTTCTCAACCAATACTCGATGTCGGAACACAACGACCATCTGCGTGTAGCGACCACCAACCATGGATGGTGGTCACCACAACCCGAAGTGACCAGCGAAAGTTTCGTGACCGTTCTCAAAGAAACTGACNGTGGGCTNTCCGAAGTAGGNCGAGTTGGCAACATCGGTAAAGGAGAAAGGATTTATGCGGTCCGGTTTCTNGGCGACATAGCGACGGTCGTAACGTTCCGCCAAANCGACCCGTTGTACACCATCGATTTGTCGCANCCNGANTCTCCGAAAGTGCTCGGAGAACTCAAAATCATGGGNTACTCCGCGTATCTTCACCCAATNACAGACAACCTTCTGCTGGGAGTAGGACAGGACGCGTCGGANATCGGACAAAGGCTCGGAACCCAAGTCTCTTTGTTTGACATCAGTGACCTGTCGAAACCTATNCGNGTCGACCAATGGCAGCTACCCGGCGGNACTAGCGAAATCGAATACAACGCNCGAGCTTTTTTGTATTGGCCAAACGAGAGTCTTTTCGTCCTGCCCATCACAACTCACCAGATANCAACNCCAGNNGGNGACGCGTTCTCAGGGGCAATAGCACTCGAACTCANTGGACAAACATTGGNCGAACGTGGCCGGATCACTCACCTAAAATCTGACCCCAAAGTGACATGTCAACGATGGCTCGAAGAACGTGAAGATGAAACAGAAATTGAAAGACAACATTGCTGGGCTGACTTCGATTGGCGAGGAACAATTCGACGCTCACTCGTCATAGACGACGAAATTCACAGCCTCTCCTCGCTGGGATTGTTGACGAGTGATCTCGAGACCTTAAAACCGCTGTCTTTCCTAGCCTTTTGAGCACTGTTTCGAGAACCACCCACAGAACAAAACGCCCATGCAACCNCACTTGATTNTCCATAACCTCCTCGAGTACGCAATAGTGGTGTCATGACCGAAGTCGTATGGGACGAGGCACCCAGTTTGCAAAGCCCTCTCCTCGTTGTCGCTTTCGAAGGTTGGTTTGATGCTGGGGAATGCGCGACCGGGGCAATCCAATGGATTGTCGATCAATACGACGCCAGAAAAGTTGCGCGAATAGACCCGGAAGAGTTTTTCGATTTTCAAGAAAATCGACCTCACGTAGAAATCGCGGAGGACGGAGAACGACGAATCAAATGGCCATCGCTNGATGCTCATGTAATCGAAAATGATTTCCCCCACGATCTAGTACTCCTATCTGGGCTTGAACCGCGGATGAGGTGGCGGACATTCTGTGATTCGGTTGTTGAAATCGCTNNAGACACCAGATGCGAAATGGTTGTNACGTTGGGTGCGATGGTCGCTGGGATCCCGCATTCACGCCCATCGGANGTTAAAGGCAGNGCAGCCAGCGCAGACCTGGCACGAAGACTNGGCCTTGACAGGCCGAGCTATCAAGGCCCCACCGGCATAATCGGCACTTTGCACGACGCCCTAGACAGNGCGGACCTTCCGGTCATCTCACTCCGAGTCGGTGTACCCCATTATGTTGCGGGACCCCCAAACCCAAAGGGGACCCGAGCNCTCCTCGCNGAGTTCGAAAAAGTTACAGGAGTCCCAACCGGTTACAGCGACCTAGATGCNAGCGTCCTGGAATGGGAACAACGGGTCAGTGACGCCGTTGAACAAGACCCTGAGATCATCGGATACGTGCGGCAACTGGAAGAAGAAGCTGACCGCGCNGACGAAACAGACTTACCTTCAGGTGACGACCTGGCTGCCGAATTTCAAAAATTCTTGCGTGAAGAACGAGACGACTAGCCAGCGAATAGCGTNAANTGACCGTGTTGGCCTGTTGACGCAATAACTGGTCNGCTANCACCAAACACACCATTGCTTCCACCATNGGGACTGCACGAGGAAGAACACACGGATCATGTCGCCCTCGTGCTTCGAGNGTCACCGACTCATTGTCTTGNGTCACAGTTTCTTGAGCTGAAGCAATTGTCGCTGTTGGTTTAAAGGCCACCCGCATCACTAGGTCCTCGCCGTTNCTGATCCCGCCTTGCACNCCACCACTGTTATTCGTNGNCGTAGCTGGACGNCCATCTGCCCCTGGCACGAACGGATCGTTGTGTTCGCGGCCAGTCATCAAAGTGCCGGCGAACCCGCTACCTATCTCAAATCCTTTCGCAGCGGGAAGTGACATCAAAGCTTTAGCNAAGTCAGCGTCAAGCTTGTCNAAAACAGGTTCACCAAGGCCAGCAACCATATTTCTTGCTACNCAAGTCACNGCCCCTCCTAATGAGTTGCCGTCCTTTCGTGCCGCCTCNATAGCGGTAGTCATCAACGCNGCTGCCCCCGGGTCAGGGCACCTCGTNGGGTCCGCTTCAACTTCTTCGCGAGAAACAGTCGCANAATCAACNTGCGCGTCGATGTCGTGGACTGAACTCACCCAACCAACAACTTCGATTCCTGCTGCATGCTGAAGTACCTTGCGAGCTACCGCTCCACCAGCAACACGGCCAATGGTTTCGCGAGCCGATGCACGACCACCCCCCTGCCAATTCCTGATCCCGTACTTTGCTTCGGTCGTCCAGTCCGCGTGGCTTGGCCTGTAGGTACTTTTCATGTCTTCATAAGCACCTGGNCGNGCNTCCTCGTTTCGCACCAGCATCCCTATTGANGAACCTAAGGTGCGGCCTTCNAACAACCCGCTATAAATTTCCACTCGNTCGTCCTCGTTACGTTGNGTTACAAGACGACTCTGGCCTGGGCGTCTGCGGTCAAGTTCCACCTGAACGTCACTCGCGTCGAGNTCAAGGCGGGGAGGNCANCCGTCNATAACGACTCCAACGCCNCCTCCATGGGATTCGCCGAANGTAGTAATACGGAATTGTTCACCAAAGGTGTTACCGGCCATATCACTGAGAGTAGAGGTCGCGAGCCCTATCTCACGAAGAGATTCTTTAACTAGTGCTATTTGGGCNGCGAATACAGGCAATGATTGCAGGCATGGAACTCATNGACGCCATNCTGNTTGCAGGNGCCGGGGTCGTCGCNGGAATCGTTAATGCGATGGCAGGAGGCGGCTCTCTGCTTACGGTCGGCTTTCTCAANGTNTTCGCAGGNCTACCNGGATTGGTAGCTAACGGCACTAANCGGTTTGGCGTACTTGTCCAAAACGCTTCATCNGTAGCTAGTTACCGNCAAGAAGGCGTCCGTGGATTTCGACGNGCNATACCCGTGATCCTCCCAGTCACTATNGGNTCGCTGGTTGGGTCAATACTTNTTTCCAGNGTCACAGANGAAGCCTTTGAACGAATCTTTGGCTTTCTGATGATCCCGCTGCTNTTTATCAGTCTGCGACCACCGAGAACTTCCGGGACACAAATCAACTGGCACCCAGCCCTAACAACAGCTGTCTTTTTCGGGATCGGACTATATGGAGGTGCATTCCAAGCAGGGGTTGGCTTACTCATCGTTGTTGCCCTATCGAGATCTGGCCTGGATTTAGTCAACGCAAACGCAATCAAAGTGGTGGTGATCTTCATCCTTACTGCAATAGCGTTGCCCGTCTTCATCGTACGAGGCCAGGTTGACTGGGGTTTCGCCGTGGTTCTGGCTGTTGGCTTCGCCATAGGTGGCTGGTTGGGTGCCCGACTAGCTGTCCGAGGAGGAGAAAAAATAATTCGACCAGTCCTCGTCGCAGCTGTTGTAGCGCTTGCCGGTCGAATGATCGGACTTTACTGACGACTACGGCGTAGCCTCTCCCCGTGATCTTTGATCTAGACCTGGAACGTGTGCGGAACCGACCCGGTATCAAATGGGAACGCCATGGCAGCGACGTGTTGGCTGCGTGGGTCGCGGACATGGATGTCGAAGTTCCCGATTTCATCAAAGAAGCGGTGGTAGCGAGAATTAATGAAGGTGGACTCGGCTACGGCTTCTACGATGAGCCGATCCCGGTGCTGGAAGCATTCAAATCGCGAATGTCTCATGCGTTCGACTGGAATGTCGAAACGTCAGATGTGCTTCGAGTGCACGACGTCATACAAGGCCTCGAATGGGTTTTGGACACTTTGACCCCGCCAGGGTCAGGAATCGTCGTACAAACACCGGTGTACCCGCCTTTCTATTCCAGCGTCGAAGGCACAGGACGAAACTGGGTCGCGAATCCGTTAATGGAAACCGAAGATGGTTGGGCACTTGACTTCGACCATTTAGACCAGGTGGCTGAGCGGGACGATGTTTCGGCTCTGCTGTTATGCCACCCTCACAACCCATGCGGTTATGTCATGACCTCAACTGATTTGGTTCAGATCATTGAGATAGCTGACCGTCATGACCTTGTGGTGATTTCTGATGAAATTCACTGCGATTTGGTGTATTCGCCCCATGAACACATACCGGCGGCATCAATAAGTGAACTCGCAGCGCAACGAACCGTCACTCTTACTGCAGCCACTAAAACCTTCAATATGGCAGGGCTGAGAATGGCCTTTGTCCACAGTTCTTCGCAGCAATATTTGCCGCAACTGAAAGAAATCCGGCCCCGAATGATTGGCGGCATAAATGGATTGGGGCAAGTCGCCACTGTCGCTGGTTGGGAACAAGGAGACGCGTGGATAGCCGAACTCGTTGAAGGACTTGATCACAATCGGCACCTGCTGTCCGAGCTATTGAGTGAACATCTTCCTCAGGTTCGATATCGACCTCCAGAAGCTACTTATCTGGCGTGGCTGGACTGCCGTGAGTTAGATCTCGGCGAGGACCCCGCAGAAACCTTCTTGTCGCGAGGCAAGGTTGCTCTCAACTCCGGTTTGGATTTTGGGGTTGAAGGAGCAGGCTACGTGCGACTGAATTTCGCGACGTCACCAGAGATGCTCACGATGATTGTCGAACGGATGGCTTCGGCGGTTTAATCATCCGCCGGCCCTAAGTTCTCGGCGTCCCCTTTACGAGCTTGTCGACGCAGGACCAACGGATAGCCGACTGCCCCCACTGCGAAAAAGAGAAACCATTGGACGGCGTAAGCCAAATGGGGCCCGAGGTGAGTGGGAGGCGGATCGACTGGAATAGCGTTACTGGCCGAAGGGTTACTCGTCATCAATTCCACGTAAACGGGTGCCAGCATGAATGACACCTGTTGATCGATTCTGGCAACGTCAGTTCGAGCCAGAGACGTAAGTACCCCGCTCAAAGAATCACGTGCTCCTATAGCGCCACGTTTCTGGCTCAGACGCACCCGTCCAGTTAGTGAAACCGTTTCCGAGGGCGGCTCAAGTTGATTTGGGTCGCACGAACTTTGGTGGAGCCATCCGACAACCACAAGAATCGCTCGTGCATCGCTGATAGCCAGCGGAACCGCTAAATGACAACCCGCCATCTCCCGGTGGCTTCTATTGCGTATCAGTACCGCATCGTCAGGGGACCACGTTCCCTCCAACTGCACCATCTGAAATTCGATGCCGTCAGATGACTCGAACAGATCGGCTGCTTCCAGAACGGGCGCGTTGGATCGTTCAACAACGGTTTCATTACGTTCACCTCGTGCCTGATGCCGTCCGAACTGCCAGACCCCAGCGGTCACAAAAGCAGTCAACAACAGCAACGTGAGAAGGTGCGCCGCCATCCATTTAGGTTCACGAACGAAGCCGTACATCAGGTGCACGCTAGCTGGCAACGTAGACTCAGCCGCCGTGTACCGCCGTTACATCCTTGTGGCAACCGTCGTTGTATGTTCCGCTTTCCCAGTCGCGTGCGCAGAGCCCAAAGCCGAGAAAGCTATCTTTGTTGCCCGCGAAACCACGACAACTAGCGCACAAGAACTCGACGAACAGGCAGATGTTTCGACGACAAGTGAGGGACCGCGGGCTGACCAAAGCAATGACGAAGGCACCGATGTTGCCCCAACCACTGAGGGTGTGACCCACAGTGTGACCACTACAACAGCGACGCGGCAACCCTGGACCCTTCTTGCAGGGGGCGACGTACTGCTTGACCTCACCGAACCTGAAGGAATTGATCCATTCGCGAACGTTCAACCCGACCTCGCATCAGCAGATATAGCAATTGTGAACCTCGAAATGGCGATCACCGAACGTGGAGAGCCTTACAACAAGGAATTCGTTTTTCGAGCTCCGGGGTCAGCTGCACTGACCCTGGCCGGAGCTGGAATAGACGTGGTGTCGCTAGCTAACAATCACGTCCTTGACTTCGGTCCAGTCGGTCTTGCAGACACCATCGCAGTTCTGGACGAAGTTGACATATTGCGGCCCGGAGCCGGCTCCAATAATGCGGAGGCCTACGCACCTCGAGTCCTGACATTAAGCAACGGTATTCGCGTCGCCTTTGTTTCCGCGACAGCTGTTGTCCCGGGTGGCTTTGCCGCATCAGCCGATCGCCCCGGAGTTGCCGATGCGAAGTGGGCGATTCCGCGGGTCTTAGCTGCAGTTCGGGCGGCCGCCGCGAGCAACGATGTAGTCGTCGTAAGCGTGCACTGGGGGATTGAACGCGAAACCTGCCCAAGCGACGATCAACGAGCCTTAGCCACAGATCTCATTGAAGCAGGAGCGAACCTAATCCTCGGGCATCATCCTCACGTATTACAACCCATAGAAACGTTTGATCGCACCGTCATTGCGTACTCACTGGGTAATTTTGTGTGGCATCCGCGGTACGGAATCACCGGCGACAGTGGCGTTTTAGAAATCAGCTTCGACGGGTCCTATGTAGAG
Source organism: Acidimicrobiaceae bacterium (assembly GCA_002708935.1). Lineage (GTDB taxonomy): Bacteria > Actinomycetota > Acidimicrobiia > Acidimicrobiales > Poriferisodalaceae > MedAcidi-G3. Next base: position 29,445 of record PAPO01000002.1, read on the forward strand.
GGCTATCGCTTTCACCCCCATATCTTGGATTACCGCGGAGGGCCGACTCCGGTCTCAAGCGGTGACCGATACGACCGCATCATTGATGTCATTGAGGGAAGGTGCGAACAACACGACCCAGAGCCCCCGACCACTACCGAAGTTGTGGTCGATGAGGACACAGACACGACAACATCAACCACGGTCGGCTGAATTCACAAAATCTCAACTGGCTCAATCAGATCTGACGGATCGAAGCCAAGAACTTGTCCCAGGAAAGAAAGCTCCGCGTCCAAAGCACGAGCGATTGTCTCTGCTTTGCGGAAACCATGACTTTCTCCTTCAAAAAGAACATAAGCGTGGGGAATCCCCGCGTTGGTCAATGCCTCCACGAGCTGTTCTGCTTGAGACGGAGGGACGACGGGATCATCTGCCCCCTGTAGAACAATCATGGGTGTTGACAATCGGTGCGTGTGATGGATAGGCGAACGTTCGTCGTATATGTCCTTTTCGGCAGGCCATTCTCCGACCAGTGAATCGAGATAGCGAGCCTCAAATTTGTGTGTGTCCCGGGCCAGAGACGCAAGATCAGCTACCCCGTAGCGCGACACTCCAGCTGCGAAAAGCGTGCTCGACGTCAATGCACATAGTGTGGTGAAACCCCCAGCTGAGCCGCCCTTTATCGCCAGCCGGTCAGGATCAACCAGTGCATTGTCAGCTAGATGTTTCGCGGCCGCTACGCAGTCCTCGGTATCAGCGACCCCCCACTGGCCGCGGAGTTTGTTTCTGTATGCCGTGCCGAAACCAGTACTCCCTCGATAATTCACGTCCACGACTGCGATACCGCGATTCGTCCAATACTGCACAGCAGGATCAAAAGAAGATCTCGCAGCCCCAGTAGGACCGCCATGGCTGAGAACCACGAGAGGCGGCGACTCAGAAGAACAGAAAAAAGCGGAGTTATTCGGAGCAAAATGAAAGCCGTAAGTAGCTTCCCCCGACGGGTCCATGACCTCAATAGTTTCAGGAGTCGAAATTTCTTCCTGGCCTATAGGGAGCGGGCGCGACGTACTGATCTGTTCGGTCGAACCGTCGGTATGTAACGCCCTGACAGCAGCGGTTGTTTCCCAACTAGCAGCAATGGTGACTGCTCGACCATCTCCCAAGATATCTAGACCGTTGAATTCGGTTAAACCACTATCAACTTCAACCCATTCAGAGTCAATAATTTGGCCGACACGGCCGATGCCTTCGTCAATCCAAGTGCACCAGAGAGCATCACCAGCCCAGTCATAGGTTTTTTGGCCAAATACCCATCCAGGAATGCCGAACTCAACTTCTGCCTCAACAACCGGATGAGACGAATCATTTGGCACGTCAACCTCATGGATATTCCACCAACCGGTCGCATCGCTAATGACGTGAAGTCGACCGTCCGGTGAGAACCGTGGCTGTTGTAGTGCCGGGCCGTCAAGCACAACCCGGTGTCGCGTCCACCCAGTCGCTTGCCGTTGGGCTACATGCAGTCGCACGTGATCCCAGGGCATTGAAGGATGATCCCAAGACAAATATGCCAGCCATTGGCCATCGGGAGAAATGGTTGGAGAAGAATAGAAATCTGCTCCCGAAGCCACTTCAATCATGTCGCCTGTCGGAGTGACTGTGGCCAACAAATTTTGAGGATGACCAGCGCTGTTCTGATGTCGTTCGATAACCCAAATTGTGTCGCTGCTCCCGGGAACAGCGACCCCGTTCGAGTACCGCAAGCCCTTAGGGAAAGACGGCTCGACAGTTATCGGACGGAAGTCATCACTGAGCAGCCAAAGCCTTTGATCTTCGAAACGAGAAACCAAGATTCCGTCATCGGTGGGAAGCCACGCACCCCCTCCATATTCATGAACCAATGTGCGCACGTTGAGGTCATCTGGTCCGACCGTGACGGTCTTGGCACCATCAAATTTAACTATCGTCGTCCGACCCGACTCTTCGGGTCGGCCCTCTAACCACAACACTTCGTCATTGAAAACGCGGGGCTCAGAAAGACGAGTCGCGCCACTCGCGAGTTCCTCGGAGGTGAGTTCCGATGGCCAACTGCCATAGGGTTGATCCTGTTTCAACTTAACCTCAAAAATGCTTTGTAGATGGACTAATCAACGCTAGCCCTTGAGTATGATCCTGCACGGAAGAAACGAGGATTCGGGCTAACAAGAGCGTCGCACACGCTTGCCCGAAAATAGAATTGCCGCCCATCTCGATGAGCGCCATGAGGTCTGCGCTCCGGATTTCCCACCGATCCGAGAGCGTTCCGTGAGCCGAGGGAGTACCCACCGACCCCCTCGGCTCACATTTTTGTGAGCGCTAATCTTTATCTAGATCAGAAACAATGCGTTCAACCTCATGTCGCGTCGTCTCGAGACGTCCCCGGCACCACTCGATTAACTCCGATGCGCGTTGCAGATCAACCGTAAGCGAATCAATATTCACGTCGTCGCTGTCGAGTTTCTTCAGAATCGCATCTAACTCCTGGGTAGCAGTTTGAAAACTAAGGTCTTCGTCGGTCATGTTTCCTCCTCACGGTCCCGAAGTTCTGATCCGGTCACTGTGCTGGTGATTAGAGAAGTAGATGTTTCACTAACTATCGTGGCGCCGTCAGGTACCGCATCTCGGATCACGTTTCCTGCTTTGTCCCTAGTGATGGAAAATCCGCGAGCAAGGATCCTGTTTGGATGAAGTGCCTGCAGTAAATCAAAAATTCGGTTACACCTTTCGACGTTGCGGTCGAGTGCCATTGACGACAGATCTCGCAAGCGACCACTGGCAGCGGTCAGCTGCCCTTCTTTTAAGTCCAGTGTTCGACGCGTCCTGTCGTTGATCGCCCGAGCAGAAGACGAAACTATTTCTGCTGCCCTGTCGTGGCAATTATTGGCAAGAGTGACGATGCGACGAGCAGAGTCATTTAGCTGTTGATCAAACGCAGTCACGATTTGGACTATCGAAGCGGCACAAGCAGTTGGTGTTTTGAACGCAGTGTGGACAACCTCGTCGACAATTGATCGGTCGATCTCATGACCTATGCCCGAAAAGACTGGTATGGGGGCGAGAGCTACGGCTCGGGCGACGCTCTCAAGATCGAATGCGAGCAGGTCAGTTCGAGCCCCACCACCTCGGACAACAGCAATCACGTCGACGTCTGTGTCCACCAATTGTTGGATGGCTTTCACCAAGCCCATTTCCGCTTCAGCTCCCTGAACCGGCGAATGTGCGAGTGAAATTCTGAAGGGGTACTGACTTGAAGAGATCTCATTGACGAAGTCGTTGTACGCGGCGCTCCCGTCTGAGGTGACTAAGCCGATGTGAAGAGGAACAGTCGGAACCTGAAGTGACGAGTTGGTTTCCAAAAGACCAGCCTTGTGAAGCGACTGCAAGACCCGTTCCCTATCCACGGACAATTGCCCAAGCGTGTGGTGTGGGTCTATTGCAGTCATTTGTATTTGCACTCGACCTTGAGGCGCATAGAAGGACAATTCACCTTTGATACGGACTTTTATCCCTTCGGTTAGTGGGCCTGCATCGGCGCGGTTTAAGACAGATTCCACTGCTTGTCGCCGTCCTCTCCACAGAGCGATTGACATCTTGTCGATCCCATTGCCGTTGGTGTCCGGCTCGATCAAATCGAAATACACATGACCCGAGGAATGAAACTTGAGACCGCTAATTTCGCCTTCAAGCCATATTTCCTCGGGGAATACAGCAGTGAATGTATCCCTAATGGCTTCACACAGGTCCCCAACAGACCAAGTATGTGTTTCCGTCATCGCGGTTCAACTTCCATTTTGTGAAGTCGAGTTCATTGATGACCGCGCGAACAATTGGTCACACGGTGGAAGAAAGGAAGTAGACGAAGCTGAAGCTTCTGACATCACGAGATGACCTTAGGCGCGAAGAGGCATTGAGCTATCGATAGCGCCCGGATATGACTCTTCTTGTTGATGTTGGAAGCTATGACGAGAGATAGGATCAGGAACGGAAGGTTGCCAGAGCGGACGAATGGGGCGGCCTCGAAAGCCGTTGTGGCCTCCGGGTCACCGTGGGTTCGAATCCCACACCTTCCGCCATTTTGATTCGGACAACACAGTGGTGACTTAAGGGTTCATCGTCGCTGTGCGAAAAACTGCGAGAGAATGTCGCCGCATGCGGCGGCCAGAACGCCGCTCGTTATTTTTGTTTGGTGGTTGAGTCGAGGGTCATCAAGCAAGTTGTACAACGTTTCGACAGCTCCGGCCTTTGGATCGTGAGCTCCGAAAATGACATGTGCTACGCGCGCGTTAAGGGCAGCTCCTGCGCACATAGGACACGGTTCTAGAGTCGTCACGAGAGTTGAGTTGTCGAGATGCCAAGTCCCTAAATGAGACGCTGCGTCTCTCAGGGCCAAGATTTCGGCGTGCGCGGATGGATCGCCGGTCAACTGGCGTTCGTTGTGACGAGATGCGACTACTACGCCATCAATTATGACTAGTGCACCGACCGGCACATCTTCGTGTTGGATAGCACCTTCAGCTTCTTGGAGAGCGAGACGCATGGCTTCATCATCGTTCATGGCGGAGAGTGTGGGATTCGAACCCACGGAGGCCGGTTAGACCTCACACGCTTTCCAAGCGAGCCCATTCGTCCGCTCTGGCAACTCTCCTCGATCATCGTCCCACGAGGCGACCAGGTGATCTGCGGCACACAGCGGAATCCGCTGAGAGCTGCTGCCTCCCGGCCCTGACTCGATTCACGGGCCGCTGTTGCACAGGACCCGGTCGCCACGTGGAACGATGATGCGCTCCTAGGCTACTTGCCACTAAGCGAAGCGGCACGCAAGTAGCATCAGCGATTAGATGGTGTATCAGTCTTTGTACCGACGTTTTCGGCCACAAACTTTTTCTGAGGTAATCGGCCAAGATCATTTGGTTGCAGCTCTTCGCAATGCAGTGGTGGAAGAACGCGTTGGGCACGCTTATTTACTCAGTGGTCCGCGTGGGACAGGTAAGACATCAACAGCCCGAATTTTGGCTAAAGCCTTGAACTGTCTGAAGCCTCCAGGAGACGGAGAGCCGTGTGGGAATTGCGACAGCTGCGCAAACTTTGAATCAGGTACTTCAATGGATCTGGTTGAACTAGACGCCGCCTCACACCGGGGGCTTGAGGACGTTCGCCAGATTAATCGCGACGTGGCATTGGGAAATCCGGGAAAACGTAAAGTCTATGTTCTTGACGAAGTCCACATGCTCACACGCGAGGCCTCTAATGCTCTCCTGAAGACCTTGGAGGAACCGCCCGAGCACGTGATTTTTGTTCTGGCGACGACCGACCCGCAGAAAGTTTTGCCCACAATTCGCAGTAGGACACAGCATGTCGAACTGACACTGGTCCCCGCGGGACTTCTTCGTGACCATGCCAAAGAAATAGCCGAACGAGCCGATTTGCAGATCGATTCGTCCGTCGTTGATTATGTCGTTGAACGGGGCGGCGGTTCGGTTCGAGACATGCTTTCAGCGCTAGACCAAGTCGTTACAGCGGGTGGTGTCCCCGAACATCGAGGTTCGGTTGATGCCCTCGTTGATGCGATCGTCGCGCAGGACCTTACGGAATCAATGACCGCTATTGCTGAAACCGTTGCCGCAGGTGTTGACCCCAAAGATCTGGCGTATCGAACGACACGAAAGCTGAGAGATATTTTTCTCGCGGGTGCAGGAATTAACTCCGGAGACTCGACACCTGAAGAGTTACCTGAACTTGCCGAAAAAGCTGGTCGAATAACCCGAGCAGTCAATGTCCGTGCACTGGAACTATTAGGTCAGGCACTGGTCGATATGCGGCAGGCACCGGATCCGCGACTTGTTCTGGACTTAGCGTTGGTTCGGCTGTTCGCTGCGACAGCTGAGCCACAAGCACCTCAAAAACCCGAACGTCCCGCGAGACCAACGCAAGACACAAGTAGCGGACCTGCAGCCCAGGCAAGAGCGGCATTAGCTTCGGCGCAAAGCTCGGAAGAATCGGAAACGCCGGCTGGTGATTCAGCCAGCGCCCCGGTTCCCCCGGTTCCCCCGGTGCCTCCACCCCCACCTCCACCAAGCAGCGATGACAATGTGGTCGACCCTCCAGAGCAGACGTTGCCTGAAAGTCAAACATCAGAGAAAGCCATCAAGGACTTGTCAATGGCACGAGTTGCAGAGATTTGGGAGCAACAAGCACGTCCTGCGTTAAGCGGCCGAGCTGGTGCGTTGTTCAAAGCCGCGACGATCGTGGGTGTCTCAGAAGGACAGGTGCAGTTCGAGTTGCCGAACGAAATCCACCGAGAACGGTGTGAACCAATGAAAGACGAGATTGAAGCAGCACTCCGAAATGTGCTTGAGGCCCCGGTCCAAGTCAACCTCACAGCCGCAGGGGAGGAGAATCCTCGTGCAGATACCAAAGCAAATGTCGTCGCTGAGGAAGAAATCGTAGACCCGGCCGAATTTGAGGCGAGCGCTGACGCTGGTCCTTCAAGCGTTGACCGATTGTTAGATGCGTTTCCCGGTGCCGTAGCGTCTGACGATGAAGGTAATGGGCGAAGGTAATTGACCGATGAGTGAGACTTCACCTGGAGACCCGGTTCTCGCGCAAGCACAGGGTTTACAGCAACAGTTATTGGAACAGAGAAAAGAAATTTCGTCGACTGTGGTGGAAGGATCCGCTGGTGGTGGCGCAGTAACGGTGTCAATGCAAGCTGACGGAACTGTCCTTGAGGTACACATTGATCCTGATGCTGTGGACAGTGATGAGATAACCATGCTTGAGGACCTAGTAGCAGCAGCCTTTCGTGATGGATTACGACGTTGCGGTAACGCGCAGGCAGCTGCGATGGCGAGGGTCGGTTCGATTGCTCTGCCGAATGACGGAGGTTAGAGAGGCGTGTATGACGGCCCAGTGCAAGATCTAATCGATGAACTCGGTCGACTGCCGGGGATCGGTCCGAAATCTGCTCAGAGAATTGCGTTTTATTTACTTAAGTTGCCTAAGGGTGACGCCCAGCAGCTGGCGACGGCAATCGTCGAAGTCAAGGAAAGAATCGGCTTCTGCGAAAGATGCTGGAATATTTCAGAAGGCGCGCTTTGCTCAACATGCGAAGACCCTCAACGCCAAACAGGTTCTCTTTGCGTCGTGGAAGAACCTAAGGATGTCGTGGCTCTTGAACGGGCAGGGTTTCGCGGCCGCTATCACGTTTTGCAGGGCGCCTTGAACCCGATGGAGGGAGTCGGTCCTGAGCAGCTCCGTATTCGTGAATTGATGTCTCGGATCAGCGACGAGAGCGTGACTGAATTGATTTTGTGTACCAACCCCAATATTGAGGGTGAAGCAACCGCCATGTACCTGGCTCGCCAGCTGCAACCGCTGGGTGTCAAGGTGACGAGAATTGCTAGTGGTTTGCCTGTTGGTGGTGACTTGGAATATGCCGACGAGCTGACCTTGGGTCGCGCCTTAGAAGGTCGTCGGGAACTACAAACCTAAGTTCTGGTCGATGGTGGGAGGGCGGATGCCGGAGCGGGAAGCAAATCCGATCAACGTGTTGCGGGCACGTCATTATCGAACCGAATAGCCTCCAACTCCGACATCCGTAAGAGCGGGACTCATTGCAATTATGTTACAAAAATTTCAGCAGTATTACAACTAGCTTTTGAACCGGCAGGTTTATGCGACCTCAATCACTAAGGCGTCGCCCTGGCCGCCACCTCCACAAAGAGCCGCAGCGCCATACCCTCCGCCGCGTCGGCGTAACTCAGACATCAATGTGAGGGCAAGGCGACTTCCCGACATACCGATTGGATGACCGAGAGCGACGGCACCACCGTTGACGTTGACTATGTCGTCACTTACTCCGAGATCTTCAGTAGCCGCCAGGCCTACCGCGGCGAAAGCCTCATTCAGTTCGAAAAGAGATATATCTGAGACATCTAACTCGGTCTTAGAGAGCGCTTGACGGATTGCTCTAGACGGTTGAGTGAGAAGTGAGGTGCCTGGCCCCGAGACCATCCCATAGCTGACAACCCGGGCCGAAATCTCAAGACCAAGTTCCTCAGCTTTTCCTGCTGACATCATGACCAGCGCACAGCCACCATCAGAGATCTGTGAAGCATTACCTGCAGTTACGGACCCATCGGTTGCGAAAGCGGCACGCAACTTGGCGAGACTTTCTGCAGTCGTCCCCGGCCGCACGCCTTCATCGGTGTCAACGATCAACGGGTCACCACCTCGTTGGGCTACAGAAACAGGTGAGATTTCCGTCTCGAAGCGACCATCCTTCTGAGCGGCGGCAGCTCTTTCGTGTGATTGAGCGGAGAACTCGTCCATAGCGGTCCGACTTATCTGAGCAGCGTCTCTTTCGGTGCCATCTCCCATATGGCCATCATCGAAAGCACACCACAAGCCGTCATGGATCATCGCGTCACGCACCTCACCGTGCCCCATTTGTAAACCATTCCGACCGTCAGCAAGCAAATAAGGAGCATTGGTCATTGACTCCATTCCTCCGGCCACAACCACCTCTGCATCGCCCGAAGAAATCATTTGATCGGCTAGATAGACAGCATTCAGCCCAGACAGGCAAACCTTGTTGATCGTGATAGCTGGAACATCCATCGGTATTCCCGCGCCTACCGCAGCCTGCCTGGCGGTTATCTGACCCTGGCCGGCCTGAAGAACCTGGCCCATCACCACATGATCGACCTGATCACCTGTAATTCCTGAACGTTCTAGAGCAGCAGAAACTGCATGGGAACCCAATTCAGCGCCGGTGAAGCTAGCCAACCCTCCATTGAAACGACCAATAGGTGTGCGTGCTCCTGAAACGATTACTGAGCCGGGCATGAGTTACCTCTTCTCCAGAGTTTTAGACTTCTGATTTTAATTGTAGATTTCGTGCACCGTCGGTGCTTGAGTCAATCAAACGCCTCGGCCGTCGGTGCGCCATCCCCTTCAATACTGGAGAGTGACTTGTCACCCATGCAGCACATCCTTGAGGCCATTCAGGCCGATGCGTCTAGCGATGAAATTGCGGCCCTTGAAATCCCCGACACCTATAGAGCCGCCTACGTCACTCGCGACGAACAAAACATGTTCGAAGGCCGACAATCTTCGGAAAAAGATCCAAGGGAATCGATACACATCGATGAAGTAGCAACCCCCGAACTTGCGCCCGATGAGGTGTACCTAGCTGTTATGGCCAGTTCGATCAACTTCAACACTGTGTGGACTTCAATATTTGAGCCCTTGCCGACCTTTGGGTTTCTAGATCGTCTCGGCCGCGAGAGTAGTTGGGGAGCCCGGCATGCTCTTGACCATCATGTAATTGGATCCGATGCATCCGGTGTGGTCCTAAGAGTCGGTTCAGCAGTGCGTAACTGGAAACCAGGAGATCGCGTTGCAGTTCATTGCAACTATGTGGATGATCAAGACCCGGCAGCCCATGAAGATTCCATGCTTGCCTCCAATCAACGGATATGGGGCTTTGAGAGCAATTTTGGTGGACTAGCTGACATGTCCATCGTCAAAGCAAATCAACTTATGCCGAAGCCGGCACACCTCACATGGGAAGAATCTGCTGTCAACGCCCTGTGCGCGTCCACTTCATATCGGATGCTAGTTGGAGATAACGCAGCCAGAATGAAGCAAGGTGACAACGTCTTGATCTGGGGTGCCTCAGGCGGACTTGGCGGGTACGCATGTCAGCTGGTGATCAATGGTGGGGGTACTCCCGTCGGTGTTGTCAGTTCGTCAGACAAAGTGGAATTGCTCCACGAACTAGGTGTTGAGCATGTGATCGACCGAAACGAAGAGGATTACCGATTCTGGTCAGATGACCATACGCAAGACGAAGGGGAGTGGCGCCGCTTAGGGAAAAAGGTACGCGGTTTTATCGGCGATGACCCCGACATCGTGTTCGAGCATCCCGGCCGTTCGACGATGGGTGCTTCAGTATTTGTTACGAAGCGCGGAGGCAAAATAGTTACATGCGCGGCAACTACCGGCTACATGATCGAATATGACAACCGCCATCTCTGGATGCGTCTCAAGCAAATCGTGTCGAGCCACTTCGCGAACTACTCCGAGGCTTGGGAAATGAACCGACTGCTCGACCAGGGGCGAATCCAACCGATTCTTTCAAAGACGTTCACGTTGGCTGATACGGGAGAAGCTGCATTCCAGGTTCACCACAACCAGCACGAAGGAAAGTTGGGGGTTTTGTGTTTAGCCCCAGAAGCAGGGATGGGAATAACTGATCCCGAGAAGCGTGAAGTGATCGGAGAAGACAAAATAACGTTGTTCCAACGACACGCTCAATCTCTTGAACAAACACCAGGGAGCTGATGATGATTCTTACCGAAATCGACCATGTAGCGATCGCCGTCCACGATTTAGAGGCAGCTATCGCCTATTACGAAGAAGCTTTCGGTGCAGAAGTCCATCACAGGGAGATAGTGGAAAGTGACGGCGTCGAAGAAGCATTAGTGAAGGTCGCCGATAGTTACATTCAACTAACCACGGCTACTCGCCCGGACTCTCCGATCGCAAAGTATCTGGAGAAGAGAGGCGAAGGACTCCACCACATTGGTTATCGGGTTGATGATTGTCAGGCTGCGCTCGAAGCGATGGTTGCTGCGGGTGCAACCCCCATCGATCAAAGTCCCCGCCCCGGCTCTCGAGGCACAACAGTCGCTTTTATGCACCCCAAAGGCAGCTTTGGAACATTGATTGAACTGGTCCAGGAATAGAACTGCATTCGGGTTCGCGCTAAATGACTGATCATCTCGGCGAAGAAGTTGGGGTTGGTCCGCACCGGCAACCATGGCCCGAAGGAGATCAATACGACCCAGAACTGTTGCGCGATGGCGATCGACGTAACGTCCTAGATAAATACCGCTACTGGCGTCGAGAAGCGATCGTCGCCGACCTTGATTTGCGCCGTCATCCGTTCCATGTCGCGATTGAAAACTGGCAGCATGATTTGAACATCGGAACGGTTGTACGAAATGCGAACGCGTTTTTAGCTGAAGCCGTTCATATTGTTGGAGAACGAAAGTGGAATAGGCGCGGTGCAATGGTTACTGACCGTTATCAGCATCTAGAACACCACCCCACTGTCGAAGAGTTTGTTGGCGCGATGGCCGCTAATGAACTCGCTGTGGTTGGCATTGACAACCTTCCAGGAGCTCAACCGATCGAAACAACAGCCTTGCCTCGCAGTTGCGTGTTGGTGTTCGGACAAGAAGGTCCAGGTCTGTCTCCTCTTGTGCGTGAAATGGCTGATTTGGTGTTGTCAATTACTCAGTTCGGCTCGACGCGGTCTATCAACGCAGGAGTCGCATCAGGGATAGCGATGCATACATGGATTCGCCAACACGCATCCATCTAACGAAAGTTCAGATTCGTCCTCAGGAGCCTCCAAAACGGCACTAGGGTCGTGACCGGTCATCCTCTTGGGAGGGGATGGGACCTCAACAATGAAGGATGTGAATATGGCTCCGATGTGGCGACGTCTCCTCGCCCTACTGATGGTCTTCGGACTTGTTGCTGCTGCTTGCGGCAGTGACGGTGATGGGGGAGAAGTTTCTGGTGGATACAAGATCGGTTTAGTGACCGATACAGGCAAGGTTGACGACAAAAGCTTCAATCAGTCGGCATGGGAAGGTGCCCAAGATGGCGCTGGAAATGTTCTTGGTGCGACTGCTAGCTATATCGAAACTGAAGAATCAAAAGATTACGCAAACAACATCCAGCTTTTTGTGGATGATGGAGCGAAAATCATTGTGACCGTCGGTTTCGGTTTGGGTGAAGCAACTATTGAGGCTGCTCAAGCTAATCCAGACGTGATGTTTATTGGTGTCGACCAATGGCAGAACGAAGCGCTTCCAAACCTTGCAGGTTTGATGTTCCCTGAGGCCAAGGCTGGCTTTATGGCTGGAGCGTTGGCCGGTATGTTGACTGAAACAAACATTGTTGGTGCGGTTCTCGGTACTGACCTCGTTCCACCTGTTGTCTTCTTTAAGGAAGGCTGGGAGAACGGTGCTCGATACACCAACCCGAATGTAGAAACCATCTCGACATATCACCCAGGCGGTTTGGATGTCGCCTTCGGTGATCCGGAATGGGGAGCAACAACTGCTCGCCAGGCCCTCGACCAGGGTGCCGACATTATCTTCGGCGCAGGTGGAGCAACTGGTAACGGAGCCTTGATTGAGGTGGCCGGTGAAGCCGGCGCCCTCTGTGTGGGTGTGGACTCAGATCAATGGTTCACAGTGCCTGAGGCGCATCCTTGCTTGGTGACTAGTGCGATGAAGCTCATCGATGTTGGGGTGGCTGAACTGATTGCTCAGGCCCACGCAGGAACCATGGAGGGCGGCAATTACTTCGGTGAAGTAGGTCTTGCCCCACACCATGATTTCGACAGCATGGTGACTGACGAGATGCGAGACACCCTTGCGGCGGTCATGGCAGGATTGGACGACGGGTCCATAAATCCCATGCCTTAAGCGAAATATCGGCTTGAATGGGGGCATCGCTCAAATTGAGTGGTGCCCCCGAGTCGCGTCATGAGCCGTTCCATACTTCGAACCGTCGCCATTCCGCTTGTAGCGGTGGTCCTTGGGCTGTTAATTGGGGCAGTTCTGATCCTTTCCCAAAACGCTTCTCCTTCAACCGCGTATACGGCCTTGGTGGTGGGAGGCCTAGGTGATGCTGACGCCGTTTTGCGCACCCTACAAAAAGCCACGCCGCTTATCTTTGGGGGCTTGGCCGTGGCATTCGCGTTCAAGGCGGGGATGTTCAATATTGGTGGGCAAGGCCAGCTGCTTATAGGTGCGGTTTTTGCAGCTGGAGTGGGTTTTGGTATTGACAATCTCCCGATGGTGATCCATCTGCCGCTAGCACTTCTGGTAGGTGCTATTGCCGGCGCAATATGGGGAGGTTTGGCAGGCACACTCAAAGCGACAACCGGTGCCCATGAAGTAATCGTCACTATCATGCTCAACTTCGTGGCAGGAAATCTCACTGACTGGTTATCTGCGAATCCATGGAAAGACAATTCTGGCAACAACATCGTCGCCCGCACTCCTCTCGTTGAGGATTCAGCGACGATTCCAACGCTGGGCGCTGTACCGGTCGGTTTCCTGTTAGCGGTGGCGGCTGCGGCAACATGCTGGTTGGTACTTGAACGAACTACCTACGGTTTTGAGGTTCGTAGCGTCGGGCACAACAGAAACGCAGCCCGATATTCAGGCATCAAAGTTGGCTGGGTAATGGGTTCCACGATGGCTGTAGCGGGGATGCTTGCTGCACTCGGTGGTGCAGTCGAAAGCCTCGGCGTTGACGGCCGTTTCGAAGCCGGCGTAAATGTGGGTCTCGGGTTCGAAGGAATCACGATTGCTCTTTTGGCGCGTGCCAATCCGCTCGGCGTCATACCTGCAGCGCTGCTGGTTGGACTGATGGAAGCAGGCGCATCTCGCATGCAATTCAAAGCCGGTGTCGCCCCAGAGCTCATTGACGTCATCCAAGCTCTGATCCTCTTTTTCGTCGCAGCACCCATCATCATTAGGTGGTTGCTACGTATGCGTCATGACACCTCGGAACAGCTCCAACTTGGGGCCGGGTGGGGGAAGTCATGAAACCTCAACAAAAACAACTCCTGTACGCGGGCCTCGCTGTCATGCTCGTCGTCATTTGGCTCTTTTACTCAGCAGATGGCCCGCAAACCACAGCTGTGCTTGCCGGGACCGTGCGCGCTGCGACGCTTCTCGCCCTTGGCGCTATGTGCGGAATGATTGGTGAGCGCTCAGGGGTCGTAAATATTGGGATCGAAGGCCAGTTTCTTCTGTCAGCGTTCGCTGCGTTCACGGTTGCATCGATGACGGGCTCTTTGTTTATGGGCACTGTTGCCGGTATCGGGATGGGTCTCATGATGGGTTGGATGCTTGCGGCGATGGCTGTAGGACTCAAGGTCGACCAAATCATTGCTGGCACGGTCTTGAACATCGCTGCGTTGGGTCTGACTTCATTTTTCTATGACCGAAGTCGCTCCTTAGGGATGGGGAAATACACCAATATTGATCTCGGCCCCCTTGCTGATATCCCACTTGTAGGGACAGTGTTCTTCAGCCGACCACCTCTCACCTACTTAACTATGGCGCTACTCGTCGTAGTCCATATCGCCCTATTTCGGTCGGTTTGGGGTATGCGAACCCGAGCTATAGGTGAGCACCCCGGTGCCGCTGACACAGTAGGCATCGACGTTTTGAAATTGCGATATTTCAACGTCACTCTTGCGGGAGGGTTGGCCGGTCTTGGAGGCGCCTATTTAGCTCTTGAGGCCGTCGGCACATTCAGTCGAGCAATGTCCGGCGGCCGAGGTTTCTTGGCCTTAGCCGTAATGATCTTTGGAAGACGCACCCCGTTCGGTGCCTACGCTGCTGCGTTGTTTTTCGGGTTCACAACTGCTCTTCAAAATCAATTTCAGTTAAACAACACCTTCGACATCCCACCGCAATTTGTTGGCATGCTTCCGTTTGTTGTGACGATCATCGTCGTAGCCCTCAGCGGACTCGTCGGGTCCATGCGTGACCCAGCGGCACTCGGACAGAACTACGAAAAAGGTTGAGCATGTCGGAAATCCTTCTCGCCGCGCAGAACGTTACGAAACGGTTTCCAGGTGTTTTGGCAAACGATGATGTTTCTATACGTCTCCGACCCGGACGAATTCTCGCCCTCCTAGGTGAAAACGGTGCCGGCAAAAGTACTCTCGTGAATGTTCTCTTCGGGATGTACCGGCCTGACAGCGGTCAGGTAGTGATCAAAGATGAAACGGTAGAGCTTCACGGTCCGGATGACGCCATCTCTCGGGGCATTGGAATGGTGCACCAACATTTCCAGTTAGTGCCGCCGATGCGTGTGGTGGAGAACATTGTGTTGGGTGAAGAACCAACAAAGCGTGGTTTGGTCGACCTCGATGAAGCACGAAACAGAGTCGTCGAACTGTCGGAACGATATGGACTGGAAATTGACCCGGATGCTCTGGTCGAAGATTTACCGGTCGGCATGCAACAACGCGTCGAAATACTCAAAGCGCTGTATCGCAACGCAGATGTCTTGATTTTGGATGAACCAACTGGTGTTTTGACTCCACAAGAAGCAGACCATCTGTTAGGTGTGCTGAGGGAGCTAACCGAAACCGGTCTTGGCATCGTCTTCATTACCCATAAATTGCGCGAGGTTCTTGCAATTGCTGACGACATCGTTGTCTTGCGTAACGGGCAAGTAGTTGGCGAAACAACCCCATCACAAACCAGCGAGAGCGGTTTGGCAGAGATGATGGTCGGGCGCAGCGTCGTGCTTCAGGTAGAAAAGTCTATTGCCGACCCAGGTGACGTGGTTCTCAAGGTCAACGAACTAGAAGTGAACGATGACCGAGGCCAGATCGCGCTTGACGGGTTGAACTTCGAAGTTCGAGCCGGGGAGATATTGGGTGTTGCCGGTGTGGAAGGTAATGGACAACGAGAGTTGGTCGAAGCCATTACAGGGCTGCGCCATCCATCAGTTGGGCTTATGGAAATTGACGGCGAAGAATTAAGTAGCGGCTCGCCGAGACAAATAACCAAAAAAGGAGTGGCACACATCCCAGAGGACCGTGAAAAGCACGGCGTCGTAGCCGTTTACTCAGTCGCTGAGAATTCGGTACTTAACCGCTATCACCGGAGGCCATTTTCTATTCGAGGGATTTTACGGAGAGACGTCATTCGAGGTCATGCCCGAGACGTTGTCGATGAGTTCGACGTGCGGACACCCAGTGTCTCAGTCCCAGCTTCGAGTCTTAGTGGCGGAAACAAACAGAAACTCATAGTCGGTAGAGAATTTAGCGATGAGATCAAATTGTTGATCGCGGCCCAACCCACCCGTGGTATCGATATCGGCGCTATTGAGTTCATTCATCGGCGCATCTTGGAACAGCGGGACAAAGGCACTGCGGTTCTGCTTGTGTCAGCAGAACTCGACGAAATTCTTGGACTTTCGGACCGCATCGCTGTTTTGTATGACGGAAAGATAATGGATGTCATAGATGCCCAAGATGCCGACCGAGAGAAAATCGGACTCCTTATGGCAGGCATCACCGATTAGTCCGACCATTTAGATCACTCGGTCGCTGCCACCATCGATGGGGATTTGAGCTCCTGTTATTTGACGGAATGAATGACCGCACATGGCCGCCACGAGTTCTCCGACGTCAGTGCTTGTTATTTCCTGGCCAAGAAGATTTCGGCGTTTGTATTCGTCTGCGGTGAGCCCGTAATTTGCTGCTCTTTCGTTAACAAGTTCTTGCGACCATAAGCCAGTGTCAAATATGCCATCAGGATGAATTGTGTTAACAACGATTCCGTCATCAGCCCACTCCAGTGCGGCTACGCGACCTAATTGTGTAACCGCTGCTTTCGAGGCGCTATAGGCGGCGGCACCTTTTCCCGGTGCAGGAACGTTCTTTGACCCAACCAGTAGGACCCGACCACCGCCTGGTGCTAGAGCAAGAAACGGATGTGTCACCTGAAGCAAGTTAGTAACCCCATTTAAGTTCACGGACAGAGTCGTCTCCCAGTCACTCTGAACAATGTCAGCTATCTCATTAGAAGCGCCGAAAATTCCTGCAGCAGCGACCACTATGTCGATACCCCCGAAACGTTCGACCCCCAGTTTGACGGCAGTAGCTAAAGATTCGGGATCTGTGACGTCAGCAGTTAGCTCGAGAAGAGAAGGACTCGCAGGAGTTCCCGATGTGTTGAGATCTATTCCGACAACGGTTGCACCTCTGCTAATGAGCGCTTCGACGCATGCCCGTCCAATCCCGGACGCAGAACCGGTCACTACTGCCACTTCGCCCGACATAGCAGGGGGTTGCCCTGATTTCGCCAACTTCGCTTGTTCGAGTTCCCAATACTCAACTTCAAACAGATCTGTTTCCGGGAGAGCTACAAACCCCCCGAGCCCTTCGGAGGCTTCAATCACGTCAATCGTATGTAAGTAAATGTCCGAAGCTATTTCGCAGTCACTAATCCTTGCCCCAGCGGTTAAGAGACCTAACTCTGGATCAAGCACTACTCGGGGAGCGGGATCAAGCTCTTGGACGCCAGGAAAACGATCTTGGTTCCGTTCGAAGTAGCTGTGATAGTTCGAAACAAACTCGTCAATGTCGCGGCCGATCAGCGGAAATTGTTTTGTTCTAATGACATGATCAGGTGTCGCGGGTCCGCGACAGGCGACATCGGCGACGTCAGAACGTGCAGCGAAACCGTTTGCTCGCTGATTTGGAGTCCGAACCAGCAGCATGGGTCGACCCGCAGCATTCGACAAACGCCCTCTGAGCGTTGCCTGATCCAACGCAGAGCCCGTCGCATTTACTGGCGTCGCCAGAGTGGCTGAAATGGTTATATCGACTTCTGCCTTTGCTCTCAGGTACTCCTCGGCCTCGGTAATTGCTTCAATCATGTTGTTGTAGGCCTGCTCGGTTGTGTCACCGAAGGTGAACACACCGTGATTCATCAGCACCATTGCCACTGTGTCAGCGTTCGCTTGTTTTTCGAACTCGAACGCACATGCCTTTGCTAGGTCGAAACCAGGCATTACATAGGGCACGACGACGACTGAGGTCCCCCATAGTTCTCGAACGCGTTGTTCTCCTTCCCTGGTATTGGTCAAAGCCAATGCCGCGTCAGCGTGAGTGTGTTGCACGGCTGTGAATGGCAGAGAGGCATGCAAGATCGCTTCGACTGATGGGTTAGGAGCCGAAGCGTCAAGAAGATTAAGTCGTAACTGATTGACCATTTCGGTATCAGTGAGTGTCGGTAATTCAGCCAAACGTTTGACCGCGTCAAGACGAAGTGGAGCAAACCCCTGAGGTTCGATTGTGGCGAGATCCCAACCACTGCCTTTGACATACAGAACTTCGACTAGGTCACCGTGTATGTCACTTTCCTGGGCCTTTACAGAAGTGTTGCCCCCGCCGTGGAGTACGAGAGCTGATTCGGCACCGAGAAGTCGTGAGCCATAAACACATTCGCCCAACGGACCTGAAAACGTTGAAGCTTCGGTGGCGTTCCACAAATTTTTCATCAGGGGCTCCCGACTCGTGAAAGTGCTTCAGCTATTGAATCTTCAAAAGGGGCTCGTAGCACCCCTGCTTCAGTAATGATTGCCGTGATTAGATGATTCGGTGTCACGTCAAAGGCCGGGTTAGAAGCAGTCACACCTTGTGGGGTGAGTCTGCTACCTCCAATCTCATGGACCTCAATCGCATCACGTTGTTCGATTTCTATGTGGTTCCCAGTTGCTAGCGCAATGTCGATAGTTGAGGTTGGGGCTGCAACATAAAAGGGAATTCCAGCTTCCCGAGATGCGAGGGCGTGCCCAACAGTACCGATTTTGTTTGCAGCGTCGCCGTTGGCTGCGATGCGATCTGCACCGACTATGTAGGCATCTACCTGACCGGATAGAACGGTAGAAGCCATTGCGCTATCTGGAACAACAGTCACGTCTATTCCGGCGTCATCCAATTCCCATGCCGTCAGTCGAGCGCCTTGTAACAAGGGTCGAGTTTCGGATGCTAAGACTCGCAAAGGCTCGCCAGCTTCGGCCTTAGCGTACATCGGGGCCAAGGCTGTTCCGGTTCCGGCTGTTGCCAAGCGCCCCGCGTTGCAGTGGGTGCCTATGACGCTGGCGTCGCGCAACAGTTCATGTCCGAGTCGACCAATCTCGTTGCACGCCGCTTCGTCTTCAGCAGCAACTGCATGTGCCTCGCTGATTAGGGCCGTTCTAAGTGACGTGAGGTCGCGAGCGTCATTCGTTGCTTGATCAATTACCCGGTCGACTGCCCACCGAAGGTTGACCGCGGTTGGTCTCGCATCACCAATTAGGGTTCGACATTCCTCAAGTCTGCTCTTGGCTTCAGCCAGCGAACTGGGTTGAACCTCGTCGAGAGCCACAACCAGCGCTAAGGACCCGAAGGCCCCTAAGGCAGGAGCACCGCGTATAGCTAGCCGCTGTATTGCGTCTACTGCCTGGGCAGCGTTTCGTATTTCAATAATTTTGACTTCTGTGGGCAACAGTGTTTGATCGATGATCTGGATGTGGTCGTTGGCCCACACAACTGGCGGTGTCGTGCCTTTCATTATTCAGTTCCATAGAGACGATCACCGGCATCGCCCAGCCCCGGCAAAATATAACCGACATCGTTCAGACCTCGGTCAAGGGCGGCAGTAACCACTCGTACATCTGGATGATGTGTTTGTAGATGAGCTACCCCCTCAGGAGCAGCTACAACGCACATCAATGTGACACTTGCAGGAGTTTCAACGGTCACCCGGTCGAGGGCAGCGACTGCGCTGTGCCCTGTCGCCAACATTGGATCGACGACCAGCACATGACGGCCCGAAAGCTTTGGAAGCTTTACAAGGTATTCCATTGCCTCCAAGGTTTCATGGTCTCTTTCGAGGCCAATAAATCCGACGTCAGCGTCAGACAAGATCGTTAAGACTCCGTCGAGTAGCCCGTTGCCGGCGCGAAGTACCGAAATTACGACGGGCGTGCCGCCCTCTAGTTGCAGGCCTTTTGTTTTCTCGAGTGGCGTGTGGACATCTATCTCTGCGGTCGGCAAATCTTCCGTGGCGTAGGGGACCATCAATTGGCCGATCTGCCGCAATAACCGACGGAACTCTTCATAGTTAGTATCAATAGACCGCAAACGGTCGGTCCAAGCCGTGACTACAGGATGCTCTACAAGATTAAACACGACACCACAGTAGAAGCCGGCACGACTGGATGCCGCATGGCTGACATGCTGTAGTCACTAGGGAGGATTAAATGATTGTTTTGGGTGACGAAGTTAGAACCGCTATTGCGGCGCAACATCCAGTTGTAGCTTTGGAATCGACGATCTTCTCTAACCTAGGACTCCCTTCTCCAGCTAATGCCGAGGCATTGGAAATATGTGTGTCGGCCATTCGTGAAGAGGGCGCAGTTCCTGCATTGACAGCGGTGCTTGATGGGGTGATTTGGGCTGGTGTTCCAGAAGAACTCTATGAACGCGTGCTCGACTGTTCAGTCAAAGTAGCTGCTCGAGGTCTAGCCGCTGCGACTTCGCAGCAATTCCCCTCCGGAGCGACCACGGTTTCAGCGAGTGTTGTTATAGCTGACCGAGTTGGGATTGAAGTCTTTGCAACAGGTGGAATCGGAGGAGTGCATCGCGAGAGTCAGCTCACCGGTGATGTCTCAGCAGATCTTGATGCGATAGCTCGACATCAAGTGATGGTGGTGAGTGCTGGCGCCAAAGCTTTTCTGGATTTACCTCGCACTTTGGAGTATTTAGAGACTCAATCGGTTCCGGTCGTTGGATGGCAGACTGATGACTTTCCAGCGTTTTACACTCGCAGCTCTGGCCTAGAAGTCACCCACCGAGTTGATGATGCTAGGGCTGCAGCAGACTTCCACCTTGCTCGTCGAGCTTTTGGCCAAGGAGGCACGCTTCTCGTAGTTCCCATTCCGTCGGTTGCTGAGCTTGACCGTGATGAAATTGATCGAGCAATCAATACAAGTCTGGAAGAGGTGCGAGATCTTCGACTTGCAGGCCCGTCGGTTACACCGCACGTTTTGGCTGCCGTTGAGAAGGCAACCGAGGGGGACAGCGTTTCGGCGAATCTGGCTCTCGCGAGAAACAATGCAAGTGTTGCGGGGCAAGTTGCTGCGGCGATAGCCGCGCAGTGAACGCTTTCGAACTGTTGGTAGTGGCCCTGGCAGTGATCTTGGGGTCACTCGTTAAAGGCACCACGGGTCTCGGGTTGCCTCTTACATCAGTGCCAGTAATAGCTTTTTTTGTAGGTGTCCAAGATGCTGTTGTCATCATGGCTGCGCCTACCGCAGTTAGCAACGCGATGCTGGTGAGGGAGTACAGAAGAGAGCTGCGGTCCGCTGAGGGTCTTTTGATGTTCGCCGGTTTGGGATCAATCGGCGCCATCACTGGCGCATGGCTGCTGCCTCGAATTAATGATCAGTTGCTGTTTCTTTTCTTGGCTTTGCTCCTGACGTCGTTTTTGATTTGGAGATTGTCTGCCGCAAAGCCAACGTGGTCTCCGAACTTTCAGAAGTGGGGCAAGATACCTGTCGCACTCACTTGTGGAGTTGCTCAAGGTGCGACTGGTATTTCCGGCCCAATCGTTGCCGCTTGGTTCCAGGGCTTGGGTGTTTCGCGCGAGCGCTTCGTCGTGTCGAACACAGCGATCTTTCTGTTTGCGGGAATTAGCCAACTCATTACTCTGACTGTCACTGGTCAATGGTCAAATCAAAGAATCGTCGGCGCCTTTATGGCTGCCGTGGTCGTGGCTGTAGCCCTTCCTTTTGGAATAAGAATCGGTCGTACCATCGATGCCGCCCGTTTCAACATGGCCGTGAGCACAATCATCGCGATTTGTACGATTAGTTTGTTGATTCGAGCGTTCTAGAACACCGGTAACGTCATCATGGTGAATCGCCTTGTAGCCCTATGTATGCCCGGAGGACAGCAGTTCGTTGACGCTATCCAACGTGTATGGGACGACGGTGATGCCGTACTACCGGTAGACCAGAGGTTGCCCAGGAAAGCTCAACTTGACTTGATGCGGCACATGGGGGCTTCGGTTGTACTTGGCCCGTCAGAGGCCTCAACCTTAGATGGATGGCCGGTCGAATCAGATGACGCATTGGTCGTCGCGACCAGTGGCAGTACGGGCCAACCCAAGGGCGTCGTCCTCGAACATCGGGCGTTGATTGCTAATGCTGAAGCCACGAATGCCTTTCTAAGAGTTGATCCCGTCGTCGATAAATGGCTTGCGTGCTTGCCTTTGAGCCATGTAGGTGGATTTTCGGTCATAGTCCGAGCACTTCACTGCGGGGCCCCACTGGAAGTTCACGATGGCTTTGAAGCTGACCGAGTTCTGTCAGCCGCTCATGGCGGAGTGACTTTAGTTTCCCTCGTACCCACCGCGATGCGGCGAGTAGATACAGGCTTATTTCGGAAGGTTTTGGTCGGAGGCTCTTCTGTTCCCTCCGATCGTCCTGACAATGTCATAGCAACCTACGGAATGACTGAAACGGGTAGCGGTGTTGTCTATAACGGGTATCCACTTGAAAATGTCGAATTGCGCATAGTTGAAGGTGAAGTTCAGATTCGTTGCCCGATGCTTTTTAGGTGCTACAGGAATGGTGATAATCCAATTACCAGAGATGGGTGGTATCCCACTGGTGATGCGGGTGAATTAGATAGTGAAGGCGTTCTGACCGTGTATGGCCGTATGGGTGACATGATCATCACCGGCGGAGAAAACGTCTGGCCGGTCACGGTTGAGCGGATATTGAGCAAGGCTGCGGGGGTGCGCGAGTGCGTCGTAGTTGGACGGCCCGACCCAGAATGGGGTCAGTCTGTTGTTGCGTTAATAGTGCCCGATACCAACCGGCCTTCGTTAGATGAGCTTCGTGCGTTAGTTAAGGGTTCCCTGCCTTCGTATTGCGCGCCGCGTTCTATCGAGTTTGTTGAACAACTCCCGAAAACCTCTCTGGGAAAACTTCAGCGCCATTTACTTTGAATTCGCGGCTGACAGAAGGTCAAAGGAATGGTTGGTGGTTCGTCCTGCCTGAACCTGCCCAGACCTGTGTCTGTATCCGAGCCCTTTAGGGTTTGAGGTCCGATACCTACAAATGGGTGACTCCAAATCCTGTATTCGGTGTCCTCAGGAGAACGGTGACCCGGTCCTTTGCTGATTCAGGTAAATTCCTAACGATGGAACCCGTTGATCCGAAGCTGAGCCCTCGGGTGATGACTCATGAGGAAGCAAGCGCCTGGGTATGGGAATTTCGTAGCTTTTACCGTCAACGTTCCAGGGGCAACCAAGAACCTAAGCGTTGATCATGATGACGAGCATCACTGAGCTGCCGAGCATCATGAAAGCGTTGAGTATCAAATAAACAGGGAACGGGGCTTTGGCGAACTGCGTGCCGAACGTTGTTGACGCGAGACCTTCGTCCATGTCGGATCGCATCGCGGCAATATCCATGATCGCCCCGTGAGAGCCCATCCAGAGGAACAATCCGACCATGGCGACCGCTATTGATAACGCCAGTTCAGCATTGTCAGACAACGAACCCCACGAGATGGCCAACGCTATTCCGACGATCATTGCCACAAGACACTTCAAACATACCCACAGCATCTCTGCTCGGTGCTCGACCCAACTGCGAAGCTCACTTTGCTCCATGACATCTCCAATGCTCTGCCGGTTTCCAAGTTTCCGTCGAGATCGACTGTAGACCGTCTCCGTGGAGCCTCAGAACACGCACATGTATTCATCGTGAGAAGGTAGGACCTCATTGGGGAATTCCTTCATGGAAGTTGCATGGAAAGTCAACGCCGAAACTTTTGAAGCTCACTGGAACTCCCCGATATGGATCAGAGAGTTTGTTGGAATCTGGAAGTGTTTCAGAATGTGTTGGTGTCGCTTTACAGGCGGTGAAGGTGGCCATCTATGGGTTGGACATCTTGGGGAAACTTCTCCACGAAGAGGGGAGCGGTACCCAAGCCGTGAATTTGTTCAGGGGCCAGCTCCAAAGCTAAGTCCCTCGCAGTTCTCAACGCTATTGGACCGTCCAAAAATGACGATATGACAACTTCGATGTCGTTTGCAGCCGCGAGAGCTGCAATGCCTCGAGTGGCTGGGGGGCCTCCGAGGATTGAAGGTTTTATGACGAAGGTTTGTGCTGCTTCCAGTTCGATAAGACGATCAATCTGCTGGCGGTCGGTGAGATGTTCATCAGCGCCGACCCTTATTCCCGTTTCTTGTTTTATTTTTCCCCAGTCCGACGGAACAGAAGTTGGTTCTTCTACGAGCGCGATACGGCTGGCGTCTACACGCGTCAGAACGGTGAGCGCTTGTTGTCGTGTCCAGCCCCCATTCGCGTCCAAGCGAAGTAATACTCGCGAGTCAATGAGCCTTATCGCGAGCTCAATTCTTTCGATGTCAGATGCGGTGTCGGTCGCTGCGACCTTCAATTTAACGGCGCGATAACCGTCGTTGATCGCATCAGAAATTTGTCTTTCCACTGACGAAATTTCACGAGCCCCGATTAACGCTTGAACTGCGACAGCTCCGGGTGGCAAGGGGGTATGCAACTTTGACTGTTGTAGGTGATCAAGAGCGGCGGCGGCGCCGCTGCGCGCAACTGGCGGGTCGGGCAGAGTGTCCGGATTGTTTGACCACTCAGTCAGAGCGATTTGCGTTTCCTCAAATGTTTCTGCCCCGAAACTGGGCAGTGGAGCAGCTTCCCCGTATCCGAAAACCCCATCCTCCTCCGCTGTGATTTCGATGATGTGTCGATCTGTCGTTGTGCCATGTGCCGTCACGATGGGACTGCGAAGTTGCAAGGTTTTGTTGTTGAGGGTTATGAGCACGAGAAGTGTTCCATGATTGCTTTGGCGGTGGCGTTGGGTTGTTCAAGGTGAGTTGCGTGACCTGAGTTTCTTATTACGCGAATAGATGCATCTGGAATTCGTGACACAAATTGTTGGGTGACGTCTAAGAACTTGTGGTCCTTTTCGCCAACGAGGAGCAATGTGGGGGCGTCTAAATGCTGTAGTCCGTCATGGAGCGGGTTCATAGCACCAGTGCCGCTTGCCCGAAGACTGTTGGCTAACCCGAGGGGATGATTTGAAATACGTTGGCTGATTGAGTCTTGCCACTGTTGCGAAGTCAGACTCTGGCGAAGGCTCTGCCACATAGGTTGAGCGACCCAGGTGTTGACGAAATCGGTGATGCCACGTTGGGAAATCGATGCCGCCAGCTGATAGTCATGTTCTAAACGCTGTGCCCGGTCCCTGTGGTCGCTGATCCCGGGGCTCGCGCCGATGAGCGCCAACGAGGTCACCATTTCTGGATATGACAAAGCGAAGGTCAGAGCTATCCGCCCACCCATCGAATAGCCGACTATCGATGCTGGCGAACCGTCAAGTTGGCTGAGCAGCGATGACAATTGTGACGAGATACTTTCGAGATAATAGGGGCCTAACGATGCAGGTGATTCGCTCTGACCGTGACCAATGAGGTCTGGAGTGATCCGGCGACCATCTAATAACTCAGTGAGTGGTGCCATAGCTGACGCACACCCAGTGAATCCGTGGATAATCAGCACAGGGTCGCCGTCGCCCATCACTTCGGCTTCTATAGCGACGTTGTCGCAGAGAAGTTTCATAGTGCTGACATTGCATCAGTGACCGCTTGTGTGAGCCGTCGATGCTGATCCAGATCAAGATCTGGATCGACAGGAATTCTGATGACCCGCAAGCCTTGGGGGTTTCTCAGTAGCTCTGCGAGCTTTGTGGCCTCAGTGACCTCGAAGTAATCGATATTGAGTGCTTCGGTAATTTCACGAATGGGGAGGTGCTGAGGAGTGGTGAAGAACTCCTTGAATAGGTCTGTGTGGGTGGACTGTGAGATGGGTAAGTGGCTGAAAATCCCTCCACCCTGATCATCGACGACCACAATGTTTAGTGAGAGTTGATCATTCAGGATTGCCAACAGACCGCTGATGTCATGTTGAAATGCCAGGTCTCCAATTAACAGTGTTGTGCGGTGGCCCGTGGCGGCTGCGCCAGCAGCGCTGGAAATGACGCCGTCTATGCCGCTTGCGCCTCTATTGCCCATAACCCAAAGAGAATCTGAACGAGCTTCGAGGAAGCTATCGACATCGCGCACGGGCATTGAATTGGAGAGATAGAGCACGTGATCGCTAGGGAGTTGTCGACCTAACTCACGGGCAACGACTGGCTGTAACAGAGGTTCGCTATCGAGAACCTCGTTGATGACCGCGGCCGCTTGTTGATCGGCAATTTCCCAACTTTGAGCCCAGTCCCGTTCGAGTGTGGGCGACTTAATGGATTCTGCTATGCCCATGAGCCCCTCATGGCCAGTGGCAACAACGTTCGAAACGGTGAAGCTCGGTTCTGCCCAGCTACTCGACGGGTCGAACATGACTAGTGGTGACTTGTGGCGCTCTAACCAAAGTCTCAGAGGTTTGCATGTTGGGGGACCGCCTACCCGAACGACGACTTCTGGTACGACGGTCTCAGCCCATGAACCGCGCAGTAAGTGATCATGATGGTTGATCACGGTTACGTCAGGAGATTTTGTGCGTAGTTGAGACAGCGGGTCAGCCAGTAGTGGATATCCCGTCTTTCGACAGAAACTGTGGACTGCCTCTTTCCAGGATGAACCATGGACCATGGGGCCGGCGATGACAACTCCTCGTGGTGCTCCTTCAAAAGTTTTTGCTAACGCTTTAGTGCTGGAAGGATCAAGAGTCGCTATTGGGTGGTCAAGTCGGATTGGCGCTGACTTTGGCGAAATGGAACGTCCTAACTTTGGTTCCAAGGGCTCTCTAAAGGGCCAATCGAGATGAACGGGGCCTGGGCGTAAACCGGTGGACGAATGAACAGCTCGGGCGGCTGTGCGCTGGAACCACTCTGAATTTGGTTCTGTGACCACAGGAACTTCAGCAAACCACCGAATGTTGCTGCCGTAGATATTTGTTTGGTCGATGGTCTGACCTGCACCCCAGCCGCGTAACTCTGGTGGACGATTCGCGGTCAAGATGATTAGAGGGGTCTCCGACCAATTGGCTTCAGCAACTGCGGGTAGGTAGTTCGCGGCAGCGGTGCCAGATGTGCAGAGTAGAACTACGGGGTTACCTGAAGACTTTGCCAGTCCTAAGGCGAAGAAAGCAGCCGAACGCTCATCAAGTCGAACCCAAGTTTTGATGTCTTGAGTTTCAGCGAAGGTGAGCGTCAGGGGTGTCGAGCGAGATCCTGGAGAGATGACTGCATGGCCTACACCTTGACTCGCGAGCTCGTTAACGAACGCTGCACAGGCGTCGTATACCGGATCTTCGGTCATTGATCTACGGAGTGAGATCGAGAGCTCCAAGGAGAGCCTCGAATTTGGTAGCTGTCTCCGCGAGCTCACGGTCGGGTTCTGCGCCGTCGACTATGCCGCCTCCCGCGAACAAGGTAAGAGACTTGTCTGTTAGGAGAGCGGACCGCAAGGCAACTCGGAATTCGCCTCCGCCCTCTGGAGTCATCCACCCCACGGGAGCTGCGTACCAGCCGCGATCCATCAGTTCGTTCTCATCGATCCAATCTTGAGCGCGTTGTCTAGGCAGACCCGCAACTGCAGGGGTTGGGTGTAGTGCCTTGATGAGGTCGAGAATGTCAATGTTCCCTGGCAAATTTCCTGAAATAGGGGTGTGGAGATGTTGTATGCGTCGAAGCTTCATCACCCCAGTAGGTGCAGGTGCATCCAAGTGAACACCAGCAGCAGTCAATGAGTTTGTGATGTCGTCAATAACTATTTGATGCTCATTGCGTTCCTTAGGGTTCGCTAAGAGTTCGGCGCGCAACCGGGCGTCAGCCCCAGGGTGCTCATGGCGGGGTCGTGAACCTGCCAACGCGGCTGTTTCGAGACGATCTCCGCGAACGTTTACAAGTGTCTCGGGGCTAGCACCGAGGAAAACTTGGTTTCCGTGGGCTATTGCGAAGGTGGCGCAAGAAGGGTGTCTGAGCCGCAGACGTTGCAGTAGCGCCGCGGAATTAAGGTTTGCGGGAAGGGACAGAGACCGAGCTGTCACTACTTTGGTCATGTTGCCCGCATCAATTTCTGTCAACGCGCTGGAGACAAGCTTTAAGTAATTCGGGTCGTTTTGATGGTCGACTTCTTTAACCCAGCCAAGATCTTGATCCAGTTCGGGAGTCAGAGATGGGATTGTTGTTCCTTCGACATGTGTCATCCAGGTGGAGCCATTGGACCGAACCACAAAAATTTCAGGGAGCACCAACTCGCCACCCCCGAATACAGCCCAGTCTGGGTGTCGCTCTATTTCGCGGTCGCTGAATGCGAACCCACCAACAAGAACCCCCGCTGAAAAATCCGGACCGTCGTCACCAGTCAGGTCAATCTTTAACGTGTCTAGAGCTGCGCGTACGGATTGAAATCGTGCTGCTCGTTCTTCGGTCCTGAACTGTTGAGCTTTACCGAGGGCGACAAATTCGAATCCCGTGTCTGGAACTGTCCAGTACGCCTTCTGGTGGTAGCTGGTTGACGCCCAAAGAGCCAGTAGATCCGCGGGTTCTTCTATTTGTCTTCGGATAAGTGTTAGCTGACGAGGCTCAGCCAAGGTAGTCATTCCGAGTCGCCTCCATCTAGGAGGTGTCGACCAACCTGTTCAATCAGCGTTTGACGGAAATGTTGCGCTACGAGTTCTGTGACTAAGGGCACGATGTCTTCAACTAATTGAGTTTGTGAAGAAGTCGATGTCTCGTCGAGGTGTTTCGCAAATAGGGCAACAGCATCTTTGGCGACACTCTCGACATGGTCGGCGTGCCGAACGGCCAAGTGAATCAGCTCGTCAAATGGCACTCCAGCGTCAAGTAACTCGACTCCGGCTTTCAGCATCGAAAGTGTTGCGATTCCGAACTGTTCGCCGTCGGTGCTCAATGGCCTGATTAACCCTGCGTCGACGGCGAGATGCACGATTTCTTTGTCGATACCGGAAGCGACGACCAATTCATCCAGAGAAAGTGAATCTGCAGCACCATTCAGTGAAGTCAGCAGTGGGTGTGGTGCTGCATCAGCCAATCGTTGAATCTGGGCCAAGCTGAACCCGTCGTCAGACAACTGTCTGATTTCATTCAGCCGATCGGAGTGCGAATCGTCATAGACGGCCACCCGCCCTTCGCGAATAGGGGGGTGCAAAATCCCAATCTTTTGGTAATACCGGACGGTGTCGACGCTGAGTTGAGCGGCTCCGGCTACTTGTTCGACTCGCACGTCACTAGTTTAAGAGCAATTACTCCAAGAGTCACTACTCCCACAGTCAATATATGTGGCAGACCTAGTTGATTTGTTTTGCCATACCGTCCCAATAAGGGGCACGGAGCTTAAATTTTTGGAGTTTGCCTGTAGCGGTTCGAGCCAACTCATCTCGAATTTCCACAGAAGTTGGGCACTTATAGTGGGCCATTTTCTCCCGGCAGTAATCAATCAGATCCTGCTCAGTAGCTGACTGGTCTTCAGCCAATACGACAAGAGCCTTAACCGTTTCGCCCCACTTTTCGTGAGGAACACCAATGACGGCAACTTCAGCCACTCCCTCGTGGCTGAAAAGCACGTCCTCAACCTCGATCGAAGAGACATTTTCACCCCCAGAAATGATCACATCTTTCTTTCGATCGGAGATCGTCACGTGATGTTCATCATCCATGGTTCCACCATCGCCGGTATGGAACCAACCATCCACAATGGCTTCAGCAGTTGCCTCTGGTTGTTCCCAGTACCCCTCGAGAACAACGTTGGAGCGAGCCAGAATCTCTCCCTGATCATCAACTTGGATCTTCACTCCAATCGCAGGTGCACCGGCGCGACTCAATTTTCGGGCCTTTTCTTCGAAATCAAAGTCATCCCACTCAGATCTGCATCGGTTCATCGTCAGGAGGGGCGAAGTTTCCGTGAGTCCATAAATTTGAATAAATTCCCAACCCAACTCTTCTTCCATCCGAGCAATGGTGCGAGTTGGAGGTGGAGCCCCTGCTACAACCATCCTGACTCGACCTCGTCCAGGAATCTCACCTTCCCAGTCTTGGGCCGCCTCTAGAACTGCCGCTACAACTGCGGGAGCTCCGCACATGTAGGTGATGTCGTGGTCTTTGATGCGCTGAAGAATGTCTTCTCCTCGCACCTCGCGGAGCACCACGTGCTTGCCACCCATGCCTGTAACGGCATAGGGCATTCCCCATCCGTTGCAGTGGAACATTGGCAGAGTGTGCAGGTAGTTGTCCCTATCACTCACTCCCGCATGCCACCCGAACGTTGTTGCATTGACCCACAAGGCTCGATGGGTTTGCTCGACACCTTTCGGACGGGCGGTTGTGCCCGATGTGTAGTTGATGGTCGCAGTTGCGTCTTCGTCTGCGACCCAAATTTCGGGCTCACCACCTGACAAATACATCTGATCATCACTATCGGTACCCATCACCACAAAGTGATCAACATCAATGTCTTTACAGGTGTCCTCCATCGAAGGATCGACCAACAACATCGATGCTCCACAATGGTCAACTATGTACGCGATCTCATCATGGCTGAGACGAAAGTTAATGGGGACAAAGACACGGCCGTAGCCCGAAACTCCCCAGAATGAGGTCATCAACCTGCCGGAGTTTTGCGACACCATTGCGACTCGCTCACCGACACCGATACCTAACTCGTCCAGTTTTGCGGCTTGCTCACGGACTTTGACTCCGAACTCGCGCCAAGTCAACTCACCTAAACCGCCCCCAGGCATGTCAGGCTCATCAACTAGAGCGATTCGGTCCGAATAGACGTTCTCTGCCCGATATAAGAAATCGGAGATCGTGAAAGGCACCTTCATGACGTATTTCCTCGGTCTACTGATCGATGTTGGAGCTAACAGTAGACCGGTAAGGTCCATATAAGTCCAGTGAGATGACCCAAAATGTCTTTTCAAGTACACCTAATAGATGGAACATACGAACTCTTTAGGCATTTTTTTGCAGTGCCGGCCCGGAAAACAGATGCCGGCGCGGAGGTCGGAGCTATTCGAGGAGTGCTCGGTAATGTCATAAGCCTGCTTGAGCAAGGCGCGACCCACTTAGCGGTGGCGACTGACCATGTCATCCCGTCGTTTCGGAACGACTTATGGCCCGATTACAAAGATGGCTCCGATATCGATCCCGAGATCGCCGAACAGTTCGAGCCTCTAGAAGAAGGACTTCGGGCTCTCGGTGTTGAGGTTTGGCCGATGATTGAGTTCGAGGCAGATGATGCCTTAGGGGCGGGCGCTGTGATGGCGAGCGCCGACCCGAGGGTTAGCAAGGTACTGATCTGCACACCAGACAAGGATTTAGCTCAGTGCGTCGGTGGAAAAGTTGTCCAATGGGATCGCAGGAAGGACTTTGTATTCGACAGCACCGAAGTTCACAACAAGTACGGGGTTTTGCCTTCTTCCATTCCCGACTACCTAGCCCTCGTTGGAGATTCAGCAGACGGATTCCCGGGCTTAACGGGGTGGGGGCAGAAGTCCTCGGCGACCTTGTTGAATCACTACGGTTCGATCGAGATGATTCCAGATGAGGTCGATGACTGGGCCATCACTATTCGTGCGGGTCGTACGTTGGCTGCGACTTTGACCCAAGACCGCGATCGAGCTCTGCTTTTCAAAGAAATAGCGACCGTCCGTACCGATGCCCCGGTCGCAAAATCGGTTGACGACCTTGAGTGGAAACAGCCAGCACCAAACTTCGAAGAGTTCTGCACAAACAATCGGATGGAGGCGCTTGTGTCACGAATGGAGAAGCTGCTTGCCCATCGGACCTAGGATGGGTTAATGGAACTCGGACCAGTTCACCATGTATCAATCAATTGCGCGGATGTTGAAGCGACGGCGCCGTTCTACACCGAAGTGCTCGGTATGAAAACGCTCGAACGCCCCGACTTCCCTTTCAATGGACGATGGTTACAAACTGGAGGCGGTGGCGAAGTGCATCTCATCGAGGTGGAAGGCTGGCAGCCCCCCAAAGGTCAGCACTGGGCCTTCCGCGTAGACGATATTGACGCCACCGTGGCGGAATTACGAGATAGGGGAGTCGAAGTCAAAGACCCCAAAGCTTTACCTGGGACAACTGCCCGGCAAACCTTCTTTTTTGACCCATCAGGCAACATGATCGAACTGAATCAGCCCGCCTAGATACATCTGACAGGACACTCAGCTGCTGATAAAGCAACGTTGTATTGGCATCTGGTAGCCGAGTGACATGGGTCAGGCAGGCGCTGGACGCTACGCTCAGGTGTTGTGGCAAACCCCAGCATGTCCGAACGTCTAAAAGATCTTGAAGAACGCCGTCAAGCGGCTATTAGTGCTGGCTCTGAACGGGCCGTAGCTCGTCAGCACGAAAAAGGGAAGATGCTCGCTCGTGAACGTATCGAGTATCTCCTCGACGACGGTTCGTTCCATGAACTTGACATGCTTGCCCGTCACCGAGCTCATGACGTAGGGCTGGATGAACGTCCTTACACAGACGGAATTATCACTGGGTGGGGAACAGTTGATGGACGTAAAGTCTTCGTAGCAAGCCAGGATTTCACAGTGTTCGGTGGAGCACTCGGTGAAGTGTTCGCAGAAAAAATGCACAAGATCATGGATTTGGCTGAGTCAGTCGGAGCACCAATGATCGGCCTGAATGACGGTGCTGGTGCGCGGATCCAAGAGGGAGTTGTTTCGCTCGCTGGTTATGGCGGAATTTTTCGCCGCAACGTTCAAGCTTCAGGCGTCATCCCACAAATCAGTGTGATTCTCGGACCATGTGCGGGTGGGGCCGTTTACTCGCCGGCTATGACTGACTTCATCTTCATGGTTCGAGACACAAGCCACATGTTTATTACTGGTCCCGATGTCGTTAAGACAGTCACGGGCGAAGAAGTGACGCTCGAAGAACTTGGAGGCGCCGGTTCGCACAGCACAAAGTCGGGTGTCGCGTCTTTCGTCGCGACTGACGAGCAGAGCGTGCTAGACGATGTGAAATATTTGCTGTCTTTCTTGCCCTCGAACAACCTTGATAATCCACCCGTCCTCAACGACGGTGATGATCCGGAACGAGACTGTCCTGTGCTGCGAGAAATACTGCCTGACAGTTCGAACGTCCCCTATGACATCAAAGATGTGATCACCGAAGTCGTGGATGACGGCGAATTTCTTGAGTACCACGCAAGCTGGGCGGGATCGATCGTCTGCGGATTTGCGAGGCTTGACGGCCGGTCGGTTGGCATCGTTGGTAACCAGCCAATGATGATGGCTGGGGTGCTCGATATTGAGTCTTCTGAAAAAGCAGCCCGGTTCGTTCGTTTTTGTGACGCGTTTAACCTGCCCTTACTTACCTTTGTCGATGTGCCCGGCTTTCTGCCCGGTGTCGACCAAGAACATGGAGGCATTATCCGACATGGGGCGAAACTGCTATACGCCTACTGTGAGGCAACTGTTCCGAGGGTTCAGGTCATAACTCGTAAAGCCTATGGAGGCGCATACGTCGTGATGGACTCGAAGTCAGTCGGATGTGACGTCTCGTTCGCTTGGCCAACAGCGGAACTGGCAGTTATGGGCCCTCAAGGCGCAGTCGAAATCTTGAACCGGCGGGAATTACAGCAAGCAGCCGATCCTGAGGCTCGCAAAGCTGAACTAGTCGACGACTACACAGAGAAATACGCGAACCCGTACGTGGCAGCGGAACGCGGAATTGTTGATGCAGTCATCGACCCTGCTGAGACTCGACAAAAAGTAGTGGCGGCCTTTCGGATGATCGAAAGTAAACGAGAGGAACTCCCCAAACGCAAACATGGAAACGTGCCGCTGTGAGTGCCCCGATTGTCGGCGCGATTCACCCTTCGCCTACCGATGAAGAAGCAGCAGCGATTGCAGCGGCGATCGAAGTGTTGTGGCCAGAACCAACGCAACAAAATATTGAAAGATCCCAATCAAGTTGGAGATTCAGCGGTCGTTGGTGGAATGAAAGTGCGCGTTGGCCGCATAAGTCCTATTAGATAACTCGCCGCCTGTATCTGATCTTTAATCCCAAATCCAGGATCCATGGAACCCAAAAGGCACTCGTTGGGGAAGTAGAACTTCAGCTATTGGGCGGTCTCCGGGTTGAGAAGCATCAAGAATCACCAAACTACTTCTGTCCTCAGCGCGGTCATATACATAACCAAGTAGCCAGCCATCATCTTCAACATCAGCCCCTGGTCTTTCGACGAAGACGAATTCGCCGGGGTCGCGTCCCTCACCAAGATCCCAGATAGATGAGCGGTCTCCAGCTAGGTCGTATTTGACAATTGTCCCGGGCTGAGACGCAGAGGTTTCCTCGCCGGCGAGGTCAAGACTGACCGCGTACCCGTATTGGTAATTTAATCCGACGCGTTTATCGGCAATTCGACCGAACTCAATTGGGCGATCATCAAGTTGGGTCTCAGTAACTTTTCCCACAGCGGTGTCGATATCCCACCGCCACAACTCAGCTTTGGTGTTGAATGACCCGCTCCCTGTCTCCCACATCGAGGGGTACCTAGCCACGTCGATAATCACATGGTCATCGACGTCGTAACTATTAACGGGGTGAAAAACATAGCAAGGGTCGATATCGAACCATTGAACCTCTGCATCGCTGCTGGCGCGCTCCATTACCCCGAGGCGAGCGCCGTTATCTCTTTGGAACGAAAATGGCATGCTTCCTGCCATGGCTAAATCAAGGTCGAAGACAACCGGTAAATCCATGAAAATGACACGGCTCGCCGTGATGTTGAAATCGTGCATCATTACCGGAGCCGGAATATCGATTGCCTTTTGTTGAACTAACTCACCTGTAGGTGAAACGCGAAGAAAGGTCAGGTAAGTGGGTGGCAATAAGCCATAGCCGAAAGCCAACATCTCTCCCGTTAGAGGGCAAATCTTGGGGTGCGCGGTGAAAGAACCATCAAGCCGACCTTCAAACGAATGCGGCCCCACTGTTTCCAACTCATCCGATATTTCCCAAGGGATATGCCCCTCTTCAAGACACAGGATGCGACCCGCATGAGCAACGACGTGGGTATTGGCCTTTGAGTTCTCGCTGCTGAAATCAAGGTTCTCAAGATCGATTACCGGTTTGGTTGGATTCTCGTAGAAGGGTGTCTTCACCCACCTATTGCGGTACCAGTCGGCTCTACCCTCGCGAAGTCTGACCCCGTGAATCATGCCGTCACCGAGAAACCAATGCGCGGATTCACCAGTGATTGGATTTGCGCCGTTACGGAAGTAACGGCCGTCAAGTTCTATGGGTATCGAACCGCGAACTTCGAGCTGGTCTGTGGTCACCTCCTCAAATACGGGGGCATAGTTACCTCGAAGATGAAATGGTGCGCTGGCGCTTGTGTTCATAGAGGTGTTCTTTGGTGGTTCCAATGAGCTAATTCCATCATCTCACGGTGAGTGAATTGCTTTTGATTATGGCAGGATCTTGACGTGACTGACCCTTCTCCACCCCTTGCTGACTTGAAGGTTGTCGACATATCGACAATTTTTGCGGGCCCACACTGCGGAAGATACTTGGCAGATTTTGGTGCCGATGTGGTGAAGGTTGAACAGCCGGCCGGCGATTCGTCTCGAAACATCGGATGGCGTGCGGCTGACGGTGAAACGCTGTGGTGGAAATTAGCTAATCGAGGTAAACGGGCCATCACTTTGGATCTGAAAAATAGTGAGGATCTCGCGACCTTGAAGCGGATGCTCACTGTGGCTGACGTCTTAGTTGAAAATCTTCGTCCGGGAAAGCTGGAAGCATTGGGTTTGATTCCCGACGAACTAATCGAAGCGAATCCGAAGTTGACGATTACCCGGGTAACTGGTTTCGGACAAACCGGCCCGTACCGAGATCGTCCGGGTTTTGCGACATTGGCTGAAGCAATGAGCGGCTTTTCGTCCATGAGCGGTGAGGCCGGTGGTGCCCCGCTGTTGCCGCCAATAGCTTTAACCGATGAAGTGACTGGCTTAGCAGCAGCGTTCGCGACCATGGTTGCTGTCCACTCAGGGGGAGGACAGACAGTCGACGTGAATCTGCTTGAAACCATGATGCAGATCATGGGTCCGCTCATTTCTGCTTGGCACACCGAGGGTTATTTGCAACCACGACTCGGTTCAGGGATCGCTTACAGCGTTCCTCGAGGTACCTACCAAGCCTCTGACGGTGGCTGGATCGCGGTTAGCACCTCGAGTGACGCGCTTGCCCGAAGAGTGATGGAGCTTATTGGTGTTGGTGACGACGAAAGATTCCAAACGTTTGACGGTCGAATAGCGAACCGAGAAGAAGTCGACAGGCTGATGGCCGAATGGGTTCGACAACGAACGCTTTCTGAAGCGTTAGAGAGCTTCGAAGCAGCTCAAGCTGCTGCGGCACCAGTGCTGAACGTTGGTGAACTTTCGTCTGATCATCACGTGGCGGAGAGAGGTTCTCTGATCGAAGTTGATGGAATCGTGATGCAGTCATTGATAGCCCAGCTATCGAAAACGCCTGGCCGGGTTCGTTGGGCTGGACGCAGCTTGGGCGCAGATAATGAAACGTCGCCGGGTCCGGACGCATCTTGGTTTGAGGATTAGCGGCCCGGTCGCTGCTAATTAGGTTGCGCGCTGAGACTCCACTAAATCGACTACATCATGCATGA
The DNA here is from genome assembly GCA_002708935.1 of Acidimicrobiaceae bacterium. Lineage (GTDB taxonomy): Bacteria > Actinomycetota > Acidimicrobiia > Acidimicrobiales > Poriferisodalaceae > MedAcidi-G3. The sequence goes on from PAPO01000002.1 coordinate 65,810, forward strand.
TGCGAGTTAGCTCGTAATCTTTTGGTGTGTAGACCCGGGAGACTCCGGCGTTCAGCAATGCGTCCCTGTCGTCATCGGGAATAATTCCGCCGACAATCACTGGTGATGTGACCCCTTGTTCTTGTAACGCAGATAACACCGACGGGACAAGGTGGAGATGGCCGCCGGACAAGATTGATAACCCGATTACATCAACGTCTTCGTCGCGTGCCGTAGCTGCAACGTGTTCTGGGGTGATCCTGATGCCTTCGTATACGACTTCCATTCCGGCGTTTCGAGCAGCAACTGCTATTTGTTCCGCCCCGTTGGAATGACCATCGAGACCTGGTTTTGCAACCAGTAGGCGAGGTGGACCGTCGACGAGTTCGCGTGAGCGTCGAGCGACTTCGCTCAGGCCTGGAGAAGTACCCGAAGTCGCCTGGATCCCGGTCGGCCCGCGATATTCGCCGAACACCTCGCGGAGCACTTGGGTCCATTCACCAGTTGTTACTCCGGCCTTAGCTGCGGCGATCGTATGGGGCATGATGTTGTCATCGCTTAGAGCAGCGTCGCGTAAGTGTTGTAAGGCAACTTCAACGGCTTCTTGTGATCGCGAAGACCGCCACGCCTTGATTTCAGTAATCATTTCATCTTCGACTTCGGGGTCGACTTTTAGAAAGCTTCCTTCTCCTCCTAATGGAGATTCAGCGGTTTCCTCGAATGCGTTGACCCCGACGATGGTCAATTCCGCTGATTCGATTTGACGCATACGTTCTGTGTGGCTTGCTACTAGTCGTTGCTTGAGTTCGTCAATCGCGGTGAAGGCGCCGCCTAATTCCATTACTTCATCTAGTTCTTTTTGGGCGTCACGAATTAGTTCTGCCGTCCGATTTTCGACGACGTGCGATCCATCGAAGATGTCGTCGTATTCGAGCAGGTCTGTTTCTAGGGCTAATACTTGTTGCATACGTAAGGACCATTGCTGATCCCAGGGTCGCGGCAACCCAAGTGCTTCATTCCAAGCTGGCAACTGGATAGAACGAGCGCGTGCCCGTTTCGACAAGGTCACCCCCAAGGCTTCGAGGATGATTCGTTGCACGTTGTTTTCTGGTTGGGCCTCGGTCAGGCCAAGCGAGTTAACTTGTACTCCGTATCGAAATCTTCGAAGTTTCGGGTCGTCAACTCGGTATCGGTGTTCACAGATCTCATCCCACATTTGGGTGAAGGCGCGCATCTTGCATACTTCTTCGACGAACCTGATTCCGGAGTTAACAAAGAAAGAAATACTGGCTACCACTTGAGCAAATTGGTCCTCAGGTACCTGTTCGGAATCTCGGACCGCGTCGAGAATGTCGATCGCGTTTGCTAACGAGTACGCGATCTCTTGGACCGGTGTGGCTCCGGCCTCTTGAAGGTGGTAGCTGCAGATATTGATCGGGTTCCACGAAGGCACGTGCTGAGAGCAGTAGGCAATCATGTCGACAATAAGTCGCTTGCTTGCTTCGGGCGGGAAAATATAGGTACCTCGGCTGAGGTATTCCTTAACGATGTCGTTCTGTGTAGTCCCACGGAGCGCGGAGGGAGCGATTCCCTGCTCTTCAGCATTCGCTATGTAAAGACCGAGCAACCAGGCTGCGGTGGCGTTTATGGTCATGGAAGTATTCATCTGCTCTAACGGAATCTCATCGAGCAGGGTGTTCATTTGGCCCAGGTGATAAACGGGGACACCAACCTTGCCGACCTCACCGATCGCGAGGGGGTGATCGGGGTCGTATCCGGTTTGAGTTGGGAGATCAAACGCTATGGAGAGTCCTGTCTGCCCTTTTTGGAGGTTGCTCCTATAAAGCTCGTTAGAAGCCTTAGCGGTGCTGTGGCCCGAATAGGTCCGCATAACCCAAGGATTGTCCCTCTGAGATTTGGGTGCGGCGTTCACACGGGCTCCTCGCTTTGACGTTGAGCCTAGGGACTTTTGTTAGCTCTCAATCGTCAAGCAAACTGAAATTCATAGGCCGAGCCCAGACTTCAGCTAATGGTCGATCTACGGCTTCTGCCAAAAGTTGCAGGTAATCATCGCGGCTGATTTCAACGGCCCCCATGCTTTCAAGATGGGGTGTATTCCATTGCACATCGATCAATGCACCGCCGGTGACCTTCATAGCGTCGACCAGTGCGACGAGAGCGACCTTGGAAGCATTAGGGACCGAGTGAAACATGGACTCACCGGCAAAAAAAGCGCCTATGGCAACGCCGTACAGGCCGCCTACGAGTTCGCCGTCGCGCCACGTTTCGATGCTATGAGCCCAGCCGAGGCGATGGAGTTCGAGATATGCGTCCCGGATATTGGCGTCAATCCATCCGTGAGGACGCACCGGACTGGCGCAAGCATCGATGACCTGGTCGAAAGCGTGATCCACTCGAATATCAAAGTCTCGACATGATCGACGTAAGGAGCGACCGACGCGCAAGTATGAAAGGGGGAGCACCCCGCGAGGGTCAGGGGACCACCAACCGATTGTGTCGCCCAAGGGCATAGGGAAAAGACCGGAGCTATAGGCAGATAACAAAGTGCCGGGTTCGAGGTCTGCTCCTGCTCCGACAAGACCGTTCTCGTCAGCAGTATGAGCAGGTGGAAACGTCCAGCTACTCGCTTGTGGCTCAACTGGTCCAGTGAGAGTGTCCCCGCGCATACTGGTGAGCATACGCATTACTCACCCGCCTGACCCAATGCAGAATGGCTAATCAGTCAAATCTTTGTATATATCGATCTCGGAGGAAGTGGCTTCAGAAATCGTTACAGAGCTGATTGACACCGGTTCGACAGGTAAATCCTGAGAATCAGTTTCGACTTTCTGTATCGCTAACGCCGCGTCAAGACCAGCAACTACATGACCCATTAAGGAGTAATTGGGATCCAAAGAAGCACCGAACGGCCCGGTAACGATGAAGAATTGCGAACCGTTCGTGTTAGGTGTTCCTTGGTTGGCCATAGCTAAGGACCCAACGAGGTATCCCTCCTCGGGGCCGTAAGCACCGGTGAATTTGTATCCAGGTCCGCCTCTGCCGTTCAACCCTTCAACGTCGCCGCCTTGAATCACAAACTGGTCAATGACCCGGTGAAAGATTGTTCCGTCGTAGGCATGGTGACGTGCCAAGAAGATGAAGTTGTTGACGCTGCGAGAATCTAGAGTTGGGTCGAGGACAACAGTGAAGTCCCCAGAATTTGTCACGAATTCCGCGGAGTACAACTGACCGGCGTCGATACAAAGCTTGGGTGGCGTCTTGAACTGTGTTTGCTGATCTGATGATCCGTCAACTGCAGGGCATCCCTCAATTCCGAGAGCCTCAGCACCAATTGAAGCGTCAGTTGCTGTGTCTTGGGTTTGGGAGGGGTCATCATCGTTGCCGGTCAAGCTCCATAAAAATGCTATTAGTAGGACGGCTGCAGCGATGGCGGCCCAACGGATCACAATTTTCGTTCGCTTGGAACTCTTTTGTGCTTGTTGGGCTGCGTCAGCCTGAGCTTGGCGGTGAGCCCGTTGACGTTCGCGCTTGTTGTTGCTCATACCAGTGAATCGACAATCCCTTATTGGTGAAGTTCACTAATGAAGGTAGCAACCCTGAACTCTGAAGCCCACGTGAACAACCCGTTAAATCACCAAGGGCTCAGAGGTGCTGACAGGTACCCTCAAATCTTGTGGCACTTGTCGTCCAAAAATTCGGTGGCACTTCAGTCGCAGATGCTGACCGCATGCGCGAGGTGGCTAACCACGTCAAACGCACTCGAAGTCGAGGCGATGACGTCGTTCTTGTCGTCAGTGCTATGGGAAAAGAAACCGATGGACTTCTTCGATTAGCGAGTGAGGTCAATAGTGATCCTCCTGGACGCGAAATGGACATGCTCATTACGGCCGGTGAACGTAAGTCCATAGCTCTTATGTGCATGGCACTTCATGCCGCCGGGGTTCCGGCTGACTCTTTTACAGGGAACCAGGCAGGATTTGAGACTGATGATAATTACGGCAATTCAAAGATTGTGTCAGTCGACCCCCACAGAGTCCGTGACTCGGTAGAGAAGGGTCGAGTAGCGGTTGTGGCAGGGGCACAAGGCATGTCCGCGGACAACAACGTCACGTTCTTAGGCCGAGGCGGCTCAGATACCACAGCGGTAGCTCTGGCGCATGGACTTGGGGCCGACGCATGTGAGTTGTATACCGACGTGTCGGGTGTGTTCACGACAGACCCAAGAGTCTGCCCTACCGCGAAACGCATGGAGTCAATTTCATTTGACGAACTGTTGGAGATGACAGCTGTGGGGTGTCCGAAACCGGCGATGCGTTCGGTAGAAGTTGCCCGAGCTTTCGGTGTGCCGTTACACGTTCGATCTGCATTTACCTGGGAACCTGGTACATGGGTGCTTGAGGAGGACCCTGATATGGAAAGAGCAATTATCAAAGGGGTAGTGCCCGATGTAAGCCAAGCCAAAGTCACCTTGAGTGGGGTTCAAGACGAGCCAGGGATAGCAGCGAAGGTGTTCCGTACCCTTGCCGACGCGTCAATAAATGTTGACATGATCGTCCAAAACGTCAGTGACAGTGAGCGCACTGATATTTCTTTCACCGTTCCGCTCGAAGATTTAGAAGTTGCGACGACGACGTGTGAAGCCCTTGCCGATCAATTGGGTTTTTCTGGGGTTATGGCCGATCCCAACCTGGGTCGCGTGTCGGTAGTTGGTGCGGGTATGGCGTCCAACCCCGGCGTTGCAGCCACAATGTTTGAAACCCTGGCTCAAAACGAAGTGAATATTGAGATGATCGCCACTTCTCCGATTCGTATCAGCTGCGTAATAGCTGAAGGAGATGTCGATAAAGCAACGGTTGCACTCCACACCGCCTACGGACTGGATTGAAACACATCCAATAATCGCGCTGAAGTACGACACGACCATCGGTAACCTCAGAAGTCATGCGAGTAGGAATCGTTGGTGCTACAGGACAAGTTGGCGGTGTGATGCGCAGCGTTCTCACCGAACGGCTTTTCCCGTTAGATGAAATACGTTTTTTCGCGTCAGCTCGTTCAGCGGGAACAACCATTGACTGGGGTGGGGCTGACATCGTTGTCGAAGACGCAAGCACAGCAGATTACAGCGACATAGATATTGCACTGTTCTCCGCAGGCGGAGCAACGTCGCTCGCAATAGCCGAAAAAGTTGCCTCTCAAGGAGCTTTAGTCATCGACAATTCGTCCGCATGGCGGATGGACCCGGACGTTCCCCTTGTCGTCCCAGAAGTGAATGCCAACGCAGTCACCAACACCCCGAAAGGGATTATTGCCAATCCAAACTGCACAACTATGGCGGCGATGCCGGTTCTGGCCCCGTTGCACGAAGAGGCGCAACTCCAGGGGATGATCGCCTCTACCTATCAAGCGGTCTCGGGAGCAGGCCTAGCAGGAGTCGCAGAATTAGGTGAGCAACTGCGTGCAACGATCAACGAGGCGGAAGGATTGACCTATGACGGCGGAGCGGTCAACCACACCGAGCCCAACTCGTTCCCACAACCAATTGCACACAATGTCTTAGCGCACGCGGGCAACTTTGTTTCTGACGGTAGCGGTGAAACCGATGAAGAACAGAAACTCCGTAACGAAAGTCGCAAGATTCTCGACATCCCTGATCTAGAAGTTTCCGGTACCTGTGTCAGAGTTCCGGTGTTCACCGGCCACTCTTTGGCATTGAATTTGCGATTCCGTTCGGAAATAAGTCCCGAACGTGCCACGGAGATCTTGAGAACTGCCACGGGAGTAGTGGTTGCGGACGTCCCGACGCCTTTAGCAGCTGCTGGTCAGGACCCTTCTTATGTTGGGCGAATACGACGCGATTCCACTGTGGAGCACGGACTGGCATTGTTTATCGTCGGCGACAATCTGCGGAAAGGGGCAGCCCTCAACGCGGTCCAGATCGCAGAGACCGCTCTAGAGCTTCGATTTTCTTAAGTCTTGATCGACAAATTTGGACAATCGCAGGGTATTGAATCGCATCTAGGGCAACCCCCGACGTAACGAGACACAGCATCGTCAAGTGATAAATCGAGTTGAACTGCAAGGGACGCGAGCCAAGCTAAAACATCACCCAACTCGTGAAGTTGTTCTTCGCGCCCGCCTTTTCGCACAGCTTGAGCGAGTTCACCCAATTCTTCGGTAAGCCAAGCGACAGTAGCCGCGAGGCCCCGCTCACCGTCACGTAACCCGTAGGTCTCTTCCATCAGATCTTGAAGTTCACTCAACTGCACGACATGACGTTAGATCCCAAAATCGTGACGAAGTGACATCCCGCTGCGAGGCGTGAAACAGTGGGTGCGTGCCAATCAATATTTGCCCCGTAGTCTTGTACGTCTTGGATCATTTCGATGGGTGCGACCACAAATGAAAAAAACTCTGACTGTCATTCTTATAGCGCTCCTCAGCGTGGCGTGTGTCGTCACGATTGTGATCGGAATATCCGGTACCACCAAGAAAAACGCGACCCCGGAGATCGCTGAACCTCTATCTCGTCGAATTATTCTGCCCGCTGAAGTTGGCGGAGCGGCATCTGAGGCGGTGTACAACGTTGTCATCGACGGCCCATCGCAACGGCTGAGCAACGTGGCTGTGGGCACTGTGACCTGGCTCCCGAAGCCAGGCGATTTCGTTGAATTCGGAAGTGCCCTCTACGTGGTTGATGGCAAACCCGTCATATTGATGAAGGGCGCCTTGCCTATGCATCGAGACATCGCGTACAAGGGTTCTGATGGTCCTGATGTGGCTCAATTAGAACGCAATTTGGTTGATCTTGGGTATGTGCTTGATGAGGCCGTGACCGGTAAGCCCACCGATCTCACTGTCGATCACCACGTCACACCCCTTACCGTGTCCTCGATTGAAGCCTGGCAAGAATCACTTGGTGTGACATCCACCGGGACAGTTAGTCATAGTGATGTGGTATTTCGACCAGCGGTCGTGCGCGTCTCAGAACTGCACGTCAGCGTCGGTGACCTCATAGAAGGCGGGAGTGTTCTCTCGGTCCTAACCAACTGACCTAAGTTAAGAACAACTAATTGAGAGAAAGAGCCATTTACGAGTCATGGAAACAGGAGCACTCGAAACACGATTGAGTTCTGAACTGCGAGAATTCGAACTCGAAGCTTTCCTACTGCAGTTAGAAGTCGATGGCCTATGTGTTGTCCCACCTGAGAAAACCGGTGTTGACTTCGAAACGATCAGAGCTATACGAGAACAGCTGCTGTGCGAAGCCGAGGAACTTGTCGGGTGCCGTTTTGATCTAGAGACTGGCCCTGAGGCCGAATTAACAATGAATGCGGATGACAACGTCATCGCGCGTTCCACCGGAGACGATGGCGAACCAACCCAATTCTTGGTGCAACAGCTTTGTGCGCGTCATCGCCTGTTTCGGGATTTAGCAATTAACCCAGTGGCGCTAGCGTTGATTCGTCACCTCATCGGCCGAAATGCCACCCGTTTCTCTAGCCACAATGCTTTCGTTAAATGGCAGGGAGAGTTCGGATACGGAAGCAATCTTGGCCTGCACTGTGATCAGTTGGCTGTCCCGCGTCCGTGGGGGCGGAATGCTTTGACTGCCAACACGAACTGGTGTCTCACTGATTACACCTTGGATGGGGGAGCGCTCGCGTACGTTCCTGGCTCGCACCGCAGAATGGAGCCACCCCGTTTTCCCGAAGCGGTTGAACTAGCTGTCCCGGTGGAAGCCCCAGCTGGTTCGCTAATCGTGTTCCATGGCGCCACATGGCATGGGGCTTTCCCCCGTCACACCGGTGGGATGCGACTGTCTATAGCGAACTATTTCCGTCACTACATGATCTTGCCGCAGGACGATATAAAGAATCTCTTCCCCAGAGATTTAGCTGATGACTGTTCAAATCCTGAACTCTTCAGTTTCTTGGCAGGATTTGCAGATGAATTTCCCTATTCACAACAGACCGAAAGAGTTCCCCGGCTGACGTCGTGAGATACCTGACCTAGACCGCAGCGTCGGCGTTAATCACAATTTTGCCAAAGAACTTTCGTTCTTCTAGGGCCTGGTGAGCGGCAACACCGTCCTTTAGGGGGACTTGAGAGTCAATCACGGGGGAGAAGTCGCCTCTTCTGGTTAAGTCCAGTAGCTGATCCAGATCACTGCGTTGCCAACCATTTGACCCGCGGATGTCCATCTCCGCCGTCCAAATAAAACGCAAATCGGTCGGTGGGTCGAATCCAGCGGTAGCCCCGCACGTCAGTACCTGGCCACCTAGCTTCACACATTTAAGAGAACGCGCCCACGTATCACCACCTGTGAAGTTGACGACCACGTCATATCCACCGCCGCTGAAAAGGCTGCCTGTCTTTTCTCTGCAGTACTTCACAAAATCGGTAGTGCTGTAGTTGATCGTTTCGTCGGCACCCAAAGACAACAGTTGGGCACACTTTTCGTCGGTGCCAGCAGCAGCAATTACAGAAGCACCCCGCATCTTGGCTAATAGCAACGCGCTCGTCCCAACACCGCCACTCGCGCCCAAAATCAGAACAGAATCTCCGGGGTTGACGTCACCTCGAGTCAACATCATCCGATGCGCTGTGCCATAGGCGACTGGTAGGCATGAAGCATCATCAAAGGAGACATCTGCCGGAAGTGAAATGAGTTGTTCAGCAGATACGACTACATATTCCGCGTAAGCGCCCCACAACGTGTCCCCGATCATCCACAGCTTTCCGTTTTCGTAACGAACCGGATCGACAAGAACTCGGTCTCCTATCGACCAATCGTCGACGTTGTCTGCGACTTCGGACACTACGCCGGCACAATCACAGCCAGGAATACCCGGTAAGGGAACCTTTATTCCCGGCATTCCCTGCCGGGTAAAAACATCGTGATAGTTCAATGAACAGGCTCGGACGGCGACGCGGACCTGACCCGGTTGGAGACCTGGTTCTTCGATATCTCGGTATTTCAGAACATCGATTGACCCATGTTCATCAAAGACAATTGCTTTCATTGGGCGTCCCTATCTGGAGTTAAGAGCTCTCGAGCATGTTTAGTGAGAGCAGCTCGATCGATTTTTGCGGTCGAAGCCAGTGGTATCTCATCAACGAACCAGACGTGTCGAGGATGCGCGTAGGCCGGCCCGTTTTTCAGAGCGTACTGCTTGACCTCGTCAACAGTTATGCGAACGTCAGCTTCGCAGCGAATGAAGGCCGTAGGTAACTGACCCTTGAGGTCGTCTTCAACGGGGACGACAACCGCCTGATGCACCGAGGGGTGCCGTTCGAGCATTTGTTCCACCGAATCGGGATAAATGTTTTCGCCGGCGCAGACGAACATGTCGTCCACCCGCCCAACAAAGAAGTACCAGCCGTCATCATCTCGACGCATCAAGTCACCGGTGTGATACCACCCGTCAGTTAACCGGTCGGCGTTGGCTTGTGGCAGGCCGTGATAGCCGAGCATGACGCCCTTGGATTTAACCCATAACTCACCGTAACCGGACTCTGCTCCGCTATCAGGGTCGATCAACTTCAGTTGGACTTCAGGGTGTTCACAACCTAGAGAAATTTTGGGTCTTGGGAGTCCTTGAGGGTGAGGCCCAAACTCTAGAACCGCTTCTGTTGTTCCATAGCCGTTGGTAACCAACGCATGAGGGAAAAGCGCCTGAACATCGTCAAACAACGCCTCAGTTAGGGGTGCTGAACCGATCAGGACTCGCTGCACGGATGAAAGATCATGCTGTTCATCTGTCTTCTGCAATTCGGCCGTTACTAGGGCATACATAGTTGGCACACCGGAACACATAGTTACCTTGTGTTCAGTGATGGCTTGGAGATATTCGGCAGGAGAAAACTGAGGGAGTAGAACCACTCTCCCTCCGCTGGCGAAAGCGAGTTTCGATGCCATTGAGGCGTTCTTGTGGTACAGAGGTGCCGAAACCAGCATCACTTCGCCAGGCAGAGCGCCCCCGTATTCGAGAACCGTAAATGTGATGTTCTCGTGTGACAACAAAACGCCCTTCGGATTTCCCGTTGAACCTGATGTATAGATCTGAATAGCGACATCCTCAGGTTGAACATCGACAACAGTCGTTGCAGGTGTTCCAGCCATCATTTGATCCCATTGGCTTGAGCCGATGGCAACTTTCGGTATACCCGCTTCTAACTCCGCGTGTTGATCATCGGTAACGAGCAACTTCAAGTCTGCGTCGTCAATGATGTACAACAAAGTGGATTCTGGAAGTCTGGTGTTGAGTGGGACAAACACCATCCCAGCTGCTGGGGCACCAAACATCACCGTGTAGTACTCGCCAAGGTTGCCTGCCAACAACCCGATGCGAGAACCTGGGGGCAAACCAAGATCGATAAGGGCCTGAGCAAATACATGAACTTGTTCGGTTATTTCTGCGACGGACACCTCTCGAGCAGGTGTCTGGGAGCGATCGATTAGAGCAACGTCATCGGGTTTGGGGTTTTGATCGAGAAGCTCCGCGATATTCACCGAATTGATTATCCCAAAACTTCAGGCTCGCATGTCATCAAAATCTCGGCGACTGTTGCGGTGTTGGGAAGTTTGACAATCGTTGCAACAGTTTCGGCTAGGTCGTCAGGTTGGATCATTATTGAAGGGTCAACACCGAATGCAGAGGTCATATCGGTTTCGACGTAACCGGGACAGATCGCAGTGACTCTTATGCCGTCATCGAATGTTGCGTGTCGCACAGCATGATGCAAAGCGAGGAAAGCGTGCTTGGTCATTGCGTATCCGGGGGCAAATGTTCCTTTAACTCTCTTACCCGATAGAGACACGACGTTGATGATTCGTCCTTCACCTGAGGAGGCCAGCAAGGGGCGAGCTTCTTGGATAAGACGGAGTGGACCTTTGACGTTCACCGCCCACATTTCATCCAAGATTTCTTCGGACAAGTCAGCTAACCCTTCCATGTGACCAATCCCGGCGTTGTTTGTGAGTCCGTCTACGCGCCCCCGTAAATCGGCTGTCGCTTGGACCCAAATGTCTCCACTGGCTGGGTCAAGGGCGTCGTAGCTGTGACATGAAACATTGTGGTCAGCCCACCCCTGGATTGATGCTTCGAGTTGGTCCACGTTTCTTGCGCCGAGACTCACCACCCAACCATCTGAATGGAACTGGCGGGCCAACGCCGCACCGATACCTCGGTTCGCGCCACTAACCATCATCACTCGACCTTGTGGATCAATCACTTCAAAATCCCCTACGTTCTTCCTGGTGTAACCGTAATCATGCCGTAACCAAAGTTTCGCATGATTGGCGGCTCGGGAATCAAACGAATTGACGCCAGAAAAGATGATGTTGTTAACGGACATCTTCGAGGATGTGTCCCCGACGGTCGCTCAAGGAAGCACAATCTGACGAGATGGGGGTCAATTAATGGTCGGGCAGGCGGGATTTGAACCCACGACCTCTTCGTCCCGAACGAAGCGCGCTACCAACCTGCGCCACTGCCCGTCAGACCGTTCTGGAACCCACGACGCTACAGCAAATAGAACTTAATTCCCCGATTTGGCAGATCCGTCTAACCGACTTCGGCGGGCCTGTCGTTTTGATTTTCGTCGCCTTCTGCGACTAGATCTTCTTCGATAACTGAATCAGAGTTGCTTGCAGGTTGATCAATAATCTCGTCCCGCATGTCCTCACCGGCTAGAAGGTTGACTGAGGCGACCTTCAAGCGAAAAGAATCCAAGGGTTTCACTAGCCAACCTTGAGCTCCGGCTTGGCGGGCCAGATATACGTCTGCTGAGCGGTCCAAAAGCATGAGTATTGGGACGTCGGTAATTCTCCCAGCACCAATTTCGAGTTGAAGATCCATACATGTCGCCATGCCGCCCATGTTGCCGATCTGTAGGTCAAGAATGACCAACTCGGGATTTTGAGTAGACACTGCATTCCGAACATCAGCACCTGCACGGACCACCGTTACTTCGGTGCCCGGATCACTGAGAGCAGAACGCACCTCTTCGATCAGCCAATCCGCATCGCTTGCCAAAAGGACAGTAGTCACTGCTTAGGAGGCTAGTCGCGGTGAACGCGACATAGAGGCGCCAATCGCAGCAGGTTTTAAGAGAATGGGAGAGTGGACGGGTCTCTGTAGTCTTGGCTGCACAATGAGCGAATGGTTACGTGGTGAAGCTTTGACCAAACTGAATCGAGTGCTTCGTTTGAGTGCGGTCTCCGCAGCCGTTTGCGCCATCTCGCTTGCCTTGTACTGGTCTCCAGCGGCCGCTCACACGGGCCACGAACATTCCCGCGAAATCCAGATAATTGAAGTGAGCGGCCTCTTGGATCCCATAGAGATTGATTACATCAATGTGCAACTGGACAATGCTCAAAGGAATTGGGCGCTGGCCATCGTTATCCAGATCAACAGCCCGGGTGGGGCAGCGGACCGGCAACAGATCCAGGATCTTTTGCAAAACGTTGAAGGTTCACTGGTGCCTGTCGGAGCTTGGATAGGACAGAGCGGAGCTACCGCTAAGGGTGCAGCCGCTCATTTGGTAGCCGCGGCCGACTATTCCGGTATTGCCCCAGGAAGTCGAATGGGCGACGTAGGAGATTTCGATGCCTCAGAAGAGTCCGTTTCGGCACTAGAAACAACCGAGTCGCGGCGCGGCGAAGAAGCGGTCACAGCCGGCCTGGTCGATGTGATGGCACCCACGTTGGGCGAATTTTTGCTGGCTATGGAAGACGTTGGTCTGATCGAAAAAATCTCCACAGAACTTGAACGAGCTGATGGGCTCGTTCAAAGATCGGTTGCCGACGATGTGAGAGTCACTTTTAATAAGTTGTCACTCGTTGATCAGTTGTTTCATACCGTCGCTAGTCCGGCTGTTGCGTATCTTTTGTTGCTTGTTGGTATGTCAATGTTGCTGCTCGATTTCTTCACTGGCGGCATCGGTGTGGCTGGTGGAGTGGGCTGCGGGTCGCTTTTATTGGCCTGTTATGGGCTAGGGGTTCTTGATGTCCGTGTGTGGGCGCTGGTGCTTCTGATAGTCGCGATGTTCGGATTCGCGGTTGATCTTCAGACGGGAGTGCCGAGGTTTTGGACAGTCGTCGGCGTCGCATCGTTGATAGTTGGCTCCCTTCGTCTATTTGTTTCCCATTCAGTGAGTTGGTTGACGTTGTTGGGAGGTATAGGGCTCACACTCGCATTTGTGTTCTCAGGGATGCCCGCATTGGTTCGTACACGGTATGGCACGAGCACTCTGGGCAGGGATTGGATGATTGGCCAAATGGCATCTGCGTCAACAGACCTTGCTCCTGAAGGCATCGTCATATACGAACAAGCGCAGTGGCGGGCCCGGGTTAATCGACTTACACCTATCAAAGAAGGCGAACCGGCTCGGATAGTAGGAATTGAGGGTCTGGTGCTCGAGGTTGAACCTGAGGAGGGTGGTGCTGTTGATTACCGTGAGATGCGGCAACGACAGCCTTCAGAAGTAGAGACCGCCGAACAAGGAACTAGTCAGCCATTGGGTGGAAACGATCAATAAGTCCTGCAAGCAGGGGTTTTCAAAAATTGAATCGTTTTTCGATTTTTTCTTGCAGTTTGCTTATTCGCGCGCCTAGATTGCCTCCGGAGGGACGTTGGGGGAAGTGAATTATGGCTGCACTGCCTGATGACAGTTGGGAACACAAGGCTGCGTGTCGAGGACCGCAATCGACGGTTTTCTTTCCGCCGCCGAGGTTTGAACGTAAAGACGAAAAGCTCAATCGCGAAGCACGAGCTCGCGCGATCTGTGCTCAATGCTCCGTGCAAGAAGATTGTCTTTCATATGCTCTTGACATCCGTGAACCACACGGAATCTGGGGCGGTGCAAATGAGGCCGAACGACGACAGATGCTACTTGTCCTCGACGGTGAGGCCGTCTCTTAAGGCTGCGACCTGCTATCTCACAGGGTCAACTTGTTAATAACTAAATCGTTGGTAAACGCGGTCCGGCGATCCTGAGGTCTTCTCTTCGGCGCGTGACGCCGGTGCTGTCAAGCAGGGCGCAGATGGGTAACGCGAACTTTCGTGTAGTTCCCAAAGCATCACGGATTTCCGCAACCGTGACGCCGTCAGGTTTCTCTCCTAAGAGTCGGGCAACCACGGTCGCTGCGCTGTCTATGGCAGAAGCAGCGAACAAGACGCCGTCATTTTGGATCACCGTTCCCCGTTGGATTAAGCCTCTTATCTCATCGCTTGATAACCCATCAGGTTGAGACGGTGAAAAAGGGTTTGCTTCAAGTTCATCGATTAATGGGTGATTGACGAAGACATCGTCTTGATCCAAGGGCCGCGCTCGGCCTTCGAGGACGCCGATGCCGTCGAGATTGACCACTACCAGCCGTTCTATCTCGTCTAGTAGTGCGACATCTAGACCCATGGGGCCAGCTTGGTCGATAAGCGAACGAACTTTCTTCTCCGTGTCAGCAACCACCGATGGTGGTGCGACCCAGTCCCCTAAAACAGGCTGTGTGGGTACTCCAGTGAGGCGCTCCAACTCATCTGCTTTGATCCATCCTCGCTCGGCTATCACTCGATCCACCGAGAGGTCGGGTTGAGCTTCGGAAGCTTTGACTACGGGGTCGACATCAAGTACCTGTCCTCCACCGATAGTTTCATCACGCCCCGACTCGCGGAGAATGAAGCGGTCACCCGGAAGTAGTGCCAATTCTTGAGGTAGGAAGACCCGCACCTGTCCCTCCGACCCTGGGGCAAGGCGGTTGGGGCCAAGAACCCGGATGCTTACAGGCCACTCCCCAGACCCTATGTACAGAGAGAAGGCTCCACGTCGGGAAACTTCGTGATCGAGGTTGGCAAGAACACTGATATCGGCATCGAATTTTGTTGTGCGATGCCATTGGTCACTCGATATCAGGGCAACACCCCTACCCAGGACCTGATGGTCGACGTTGGCCAGATTGAGGGCAACCCTGTGACCAGGGTCAATTTTGGTGCGCGGTTCGCCTTGTGTTTGTATTGCTCGAATCCGCGCCCGGTTCTCGCCAGGTACGAGAACCAGTTCGTCGTCTACCCGGATACGACCACCAGTCAATGTGCCAGTGACCACGCTTCCCGCGCCGGTTGCGGCAAATGAACGATCGATCCACAAACGCGGTCGTTTGGTGTTTGTGGCCGTCGGGGCGGCTTCCGTGAGAGCATCTAAGGCTTCCCGGAGTTCATCAATGCCGGTGCCATCCAAGCTGTCAACAGCGATGACCGGGGCGCCCTCGAGGAAACTTCCTTCGGTTTTCTCCTCAACATCCATGTGCGCGAGCTCAGCGAGTTCATCGTCAACCAGACCTATTTGAGTGAGGGCTATCACTCCGTGGCTGATTCCCAATAGTTCGAGAATGCGAAGATGCTCTTCCGATTGAGGTTTCCATCCCTCGGTTGCCGCAACAACGAAAATGCAGGCATCAACTGCACCCACGCCTGCGAGCATGTTTTTAATAAACCTGATGTGTCCGGGAACGTCAATGAAGGACAACTTGCGGCCCGATGACAGGGTCGTGAATGCGAACCCTAAGTCAATGGTTAAACCCCGTTCTTTTTCTTCAGCGAGCCGGTCAGGGTCAGTTCCTGTAAGCGCGCGTACGAGCGTCGATTTGCCGTGATCAACGTGACCTGCTGTCGCAATTACGTGCATTGGTCAAATAGAGGAGGCAACGGCTTTTGCTACCAAAGCATCGTCATCTGGGTTAACAGTTCGCAGATCTAACACGGTCGAATGATCTCGGACTCTGGCTATTACCGGCACCTCGGCGTTACGCAGAGCGTCAGATACGTCCCCCTCTATTTCTACTCCTGCAGACGGGAATTCTTCTCCAGGGAGGGAACCCCCACCGGTCATAGACATTGTCTGGACGGGGCTACCAACTCCGAGAGCCTCCGCTCGAGCTTCAAGTTCTAGTACCGAGGTTTGGGCCATGCGCCAGAAAGGTATTGCATCTCCGTCGCGACGGAGATAAGCCAAAGCTGTCTGTTGCAGAGCGCTTAGCACCAACGCCCCGGGCCGGAATGCCCTCATGAGAGGGTGGCTGGCACAAGCTGCTACGAGGTCTTTTCTTCCCGCGATGATTCCCGCTTGAGGACCCCCAAAAAGCTTGTCACATGAAAAAGTTACTAAGTCAGCTCCTGCTTCCAATGTTTGTTTCACGGCAGGTTCATCTCGGAGCCAAGAGGGTTTGCCGTCACGTAACCAGTGGCATGCCTCATCGATCAAGCCGGACCCAAGGTCTGCAACAACGGGAGGGCCAACAACGCTTAACGACCCGATTGAGGCTTCTTCGGTGAAACCACTGATTTTGTAATTCGATGGATGGACCTTCAGTAAGAGAGCAGTGTCATGTAAGCGGTGGGCTGCCTGATAATCAGCGACACGAGTGCGGTTAGTAGTTCCCACTTCAATCAGTTGAGCGCCGGACTCGGCCATGACGTCCGGGACCCGGAAGCCGCCTCCGATTTCGACGAGCTCTCCTCGAGAAACAGCAACAGCCCTGTCACGCGCAAGAGCGGCTAGGACCAACGTCACCGCGGCAGAGCAATTGTTCACTACAAGAGCCGCTTCTGCCCCACCTAATTTGCAGATCAAGTTGGCTACATGGTCATTTCGTGAGCCACGATTACCGGTGGCCAAATCAAATTCGAGATTCGTTGCTTGCGGTGCCTGCTGATACCCCAATGGCGCACGACCGAGGTTGGTGTGAAGCAATACCCCGGTCGCGTTGATAGCTGGACCCAGTAGCGCTCTTTGCAATTTGAGCGCTTCTTCCCGAGCCGAGTCCGGGTCGTTGTTGCTGATAGCAGTGCGAGCAGCCTCGACCAGCAGGGGAGATGGCAGATCTATGTCTGATAGAGATCTGGATAACGCATCAACTGATGGTGGTCGCACGATAAGAGGATAGGTCCGCCCGAGTTCGATTTGCCCTAGGTACCGTCACTAGGATCAAAGAAGTGCTCCTTCTTTTTGTTCTTTTCATTGTTGTACCGATCCTCGAACTCATGCTGATTATCCAAGTCGGTCAAGCGGTGGGAGCTTGGAATACGGTCATTTTGCTAGTGGTTGACAGCCTTGTCGGGGCATGGCTTGTTAAGCACCAAGGGCTTGGTTTACTTAGAAAATCTAAAGATCGTTTACGAAACGGTGAAATGCCGAGTGACGAAATTTTTTCCGGAGTGGCAGTGCTTTTCGCGGGCGCATTGATGCTCACTCCAGGGTTCTTTACCGATGTCATAGGGCTGTTTTTGTTGATCCCTCCGATTCGGAATGGTGTCTTGGGTGTCGCGAGACGAAAGTTTCGATCGCGAATAGCAACTAACTTCACAACATCGAATCTGCCTGACTGGGATAAGGAAATCCCTCCCAGCGAAGGCGGGGATGCATCTGGAGATAATGACAATTGACAGCACCGGTTGAAGTTCGTCTCGCGGCGACGGTCATGCTGGTTCGAGATGGGCAGCGAGGTCTTGAAACGTTCATGCTCAAACGGAACCCCCAAAGTGAGTTTGTTCCCGGCCAGTTCGTGTTCCCAGGTGGTGCAGTGGATGTCAACGATCAATTAACGCACGAAGTTGAGACTGTCTCGTCGGGACTAGATGACAGGCAAGCATCAAAGCGACTTCGTATCGACAGCGGAGGTCTGGCGTATTGGGTTGCCGCGATTCGCGAATGTTTCGAAGAGGCAGGGGCGTTACTGGCGCGAATCGGTGGGGAGGACTTGTCGTTAGCTGATCCACAGGTCCACCAACGTTTCCAAGGCCATCGAAACGCCGTATACGCGGGCGATCTTACGATGATGGACGTATGTCGAACCGAAGGCCTGTCCTTAAACTTTGAGGATCTGCGGTATGTCAGCCATTGGATTACTCCCATTGGCCCACCGAGACGATTTGATACTCGGTTTTTCGTGGCACGATCACCATATGGACAGCGGCCGGCACACGATGGAGGAGAAACTGTGGAGAGCTGTTGGATCGCTCCCAAAGAGGCTATGGAACTTCACTACGCCGGCAAGTTCGAAATGATTTTGCCAACAGTCGCCAATCTTGAGCCGCTCTTGGATTTGAAGTCAGTTGATGAAGTGATGCAGTGGGCAGATCAGCTAACCGAAATACCGGAAATATTGCCGGCGTTAGTCATATCCGCAGATGGCTCTCCCTCAGTGCTGATGCCCGGAGAAGTTGGCTATGAAGAAGCGTTAGCTCAACCACCCCCGCATGGCTCAACTCAGTGATCAGAAGTTGTTTCGCTTTTCAGTGAGACGGGTATTTCAGCGATAACTGACGCAGAACAAGCGTTCATATCCGGGGGAGGCGCGATTTCTTCAAAAATGCGTGTCGCAATNTCNTGGAATGCCCTNCTTGCCGGNCCTTCNGATGTAGCAACNGGTTGACCAGTATCCCCGCCGGTCGAAACAGCAGCCTCGAGTGGGATGGAACCNAGNAATGGCACGCCAATTTCNTTTGCTAGGCGCTCACCGCCNCCTTCACCGAANAGCGGCCAACTNGTGCCGTCAGGGGTTGTAAAAGCAGACATATTTTCGATNACACCCAGCACAGGCATGTGGCTGCGTCTCGCCATGTCAGCGACCCGGATAGCCACCTTTTGCGCGCTGACAGCCGGTGTAGTCACAACCAGCATCTCTGCTTGAGGCAACAACCTAGCTAAAGCCATTTGGACATCACCGGTACCAGGTGGCATATCGATCAGTAAATAATCCAGGTCACCCCAATCCACATCNTGGAGAAACTGTTCAACAGCTTTCGCCAACATGAGGCCTCTCCACATGAGAGCGGTTTCTTCTGTATCGACCATCAAACCAGTTGACACGACCTTNANAAGTCCNGGNCCTTCGGGTCGTTCTTCGGGAACTATTTTCCCNCGCTCTTCATCTGAATTCGCGGGGCGGGCNTTCAGCCGAGAATCGACCCCCAGCATTCTTGGCACGCTGAANCCCCAAATATCTGCGTCAAGNACACCNACNGTCAGACCTCGAGAGGCCAANGCGGTCGCAATGTTGACCGTTACGGAAGATTTNCCAACTCCTCCNTTTCCTGAAGCAATCGAAATGACNCGGGTGCGTGCCGGGATTTGGCTTGGGGCTGCAGTGTCTCGCGCTTTAAGTCGGGCACGCTCCATNACTCGCGTGCGTTCTTCTGGCGTCAACTCGTCCCAGTGCAACTGGACCGNATTGATGCCAGGAAGTGACTCAACCCGGGTTTCGCAGTCACGTTTTATGGTTGCACGCAGCGGACATCCAGCTGTCGTCAGGGCAATAGTGATGTGAGCAGTCTCTCCCTTAACGGAAACAGATCGCACCATTCCAAGGTCGACAATGTTGTCGTGCAACTCGGGATCCATCACTCCGCGCAAGACACCAAGAATCTCNGTTTCGTCAACAGGCTGGTGATCCACATTTATAAGGCTAGTAACGACATTGGGTGTGATCCACTGTCGCGTATTGGCTACAATTGAAAATAGATAAACCCGGAGGTCTCCAAACGTGATCGCTTTGACTGATGTTGCGACTGAAAAAGTTAGAGAATTAATCGAAGCCGAAGGCGAANTTGATTTGGCACTCCGAGTAGCAGTCCGCCCTGGGGGNTGTTCTGGGTANAGCTACGAAATGTTTTTTGATAGCGAAACCGAGGCAGACGATATGTCGCAGTTCTTCGGAGATGGAGATGTCCGTGTCGTTTCGGATCCAATGAGCGCCCAACTTTTAGAAGGAGCGACGTTGGATTTCAAGGATGGGCTGATGGGGTCTGGCTTTGCCATCGACAACCCAAATGCTCAACGAACGTGCGGCTGCGGTAGCTCTTTCAGCTGAGAACCGTCTTTCTAAATCAGCGAAAGTAATTCCCTTAGNTCGACGTTGTCCCAAATATGGTCAAGNCGTCTCAGGGCTACTCCTTGTTCGTCNAGCAGGAACATAAAGGGCTCGTAGTTGACNCCCATGTTCTAATACCGCGGGCGCAATCGGGCCCAAGTCGTCTTTGCTTGGGTTTGCATACACCTCTGCGTGTATTACATCGAANCCTGAATAGTTTGATCCAACTTGGGTGATCAAGTTCTCTANTACAGGACCGCACATCCATTTCGTNCCACAAAATGCNGGCGTNCTGACGATCAGCACNGTTGCGCGTTCAGAAGAAATTGAGTCGTTAAGCGATATTTCGTGAAATGGGCAAGATGGCTCTCGAGTGCAGATGGGGTTCACACCACTGGGACGCGACGAAGTGGGGGTCACGAGGGCCGGGAAACGATCGCCGGGCCAAATGATCGGGCTCTGTGATTTTGTCCCTGGGTTCGTGTAGCCGACGTATTTTCCTCGTTTTCCGAGATCGAAACGAAATTCGTGAATCCCTGATCTTTGGAANGGAACGATTACTGGGTANTAAGGCATCGCGACACCGTCGCTATGGCGGCGCGCGGTGGTCGTGTGGATCGACTGGAAGTCAGTATCGAGAATCTCCACTTCAATCGACTCCGGTGACAGTCCACCCAAATTGCCGTCATCATCAGAGAATGACCAAACTGTCCTTTGAGGNCCTTGATTGCTGATAACGGTTTGGTCNGAAAACCANTTNGANGCTGCCCTCAGATCGCTCTGATTCTTTGACCGGGTCCCGCATGCNGCCAGTAGGGCTGTCGCAGCTAAGCCACCTCCCGCGAGTGATAAGAAAGTTCTGCGNGAAACACGCTGGGGGTCCCACATATTGCGATTCACTCCTTGGAACGTAGCCTGAACTCTGCTCTCATCTGAAGCGTTGAGACCTATTCATAATATGGAGGTAATCCCATCGAACGAATCATTCGATTCCGACTTGATGGACAAGAGGTTGACGTCGTAGATGACGGCGGCAGCCTTTTGGGTGCGTTACGCGATCACCTGGGGAATCGGTCTGTCAAGGATGGTTGCAGTCCGCAAGGACAGTGCGGTTGCTGCACTGTGTTAATCGACAACGCCCCCCGAGTTGCCTGTGTGACGCCGCTGAGGCGCGTAGCCGANAGAAGTATCACCACTGTCGANGGNTTAACCGAACAGGAGCGGACNCGATGGGCGGATGCTTTCTTGGCCCATGGGGCTTCCCAGTGCGGCTTTTGTACTCCGGGNATTGTCTGTCGGCTCGTAGGACATGAACGNAAAGGTGCCGATCTTGGAGACCGAGAAACGGTAGATCGGTTGTTGTCCGCTCATCTTTGTCGTTGCACCGGGTGGCAGACCATCAGAGAAGCAGCAGCTGGAGTTTCAGTNGCATACCCCAAACGAGATGTCGAAGGAGCGACCCGTCAAGCAAGCCTTGAAAGNGGCACACANCAAATTGTGGGCCCTGAAGTAGTGCTCGGTGACGTGGCCTTCGGAGATGACGAACCACCAGACCAAGCACTTGTGGCGGCTCGAAATGACGAGCAGTGGGCTGTTGGGNAAACCCTTCACGAAGCCCGGGAACGNGCAGGCAAAGTTCAAGGTCGACGGACCACCTTGGAGTCAAGCCCTCCGCTGGATTTACCCAAAGGAGACTGGTCGCTCACTCTTCGGACTGGATGGGTGGAACCGGCCTACCTGGAAACTGACGCGTCGTGGTGTGACCCCCTTGGTGAGTCATCTAATCCGACAGCAAATGGCGGAGCTTTTGGTGGGAAAATTGACAGCGACGTATCTGAAAGAGCCAAATTGCTTGCACAGGAGAACGGTGTGCCTGTACGAGTCCTGTGGTCAAGAGAAGACGTCGTCCGATACGGAAGTAAACGTCCCCCACTCGCCGCTGGGATACGTGCCGATGGAAGTGGTGTTGTGCGCGTCGCTAAGACACCCGGGGTGGCGGAAGTTATTCAGTCCGTATTGCCCGAATGCGACATCGAAGAGATCGAAATCCCCGGACCCCCAACTTCGCTCGCATTGAGAGGTGCGGGGTGGGCAGAGGCCGAGATGCTGCGAACAGGGCTTCGAGGTCAAAACGATTGGGTCCAGGCTCCTTCCGGGGCGCGTGCGCGAGCCGAGGTCGGCCAAGGAACAATCCGCGTTGAGGTTGATAGCGGTACCCCACTCGACTGGGTGATGTTTCGCAGTTACTGCATAGGTGCAGCGCACATGGCTTACAGCTGGGTGACTTCAGAGAGTCTGAGCGTGGACCCATCAGGAGACGTGCAAGATCTCACGGTTCGGTCCTTCGGGGTGCTTCGTTCTTCGGACACCCCTCACATAGAGGTAGTTTCGGTAGGTGAAGGTCAAGTTCTCGCAGCTGGAGAGGCAGTATTCGCCGCAGTAGCCGCTGCCACATGGTTGAATCGGGGTTGTCCACCTGATTTACCAACCGGATAAATCAGACCTAAGCCCGTTACTTCGTGTACGTGGAGGTACCAAGTGTCTAAACCCGTAGCTCA
Organism: Acidimicrobiaceae bacterium; assembly: GCA_002708935.1. GTDB lineage: Bacteria > Actinomycetota > Acidimicrobiia > Acidimicrobiales > Poriferisodalaceae > MedAcidi-G3. Next base: position 88,235 of record PAPO01000002.1, read on the forward strand.
TTACTCAGCGTCATATCGGGCAGGTGATCTTCTCTTTGTGTCTGGTCAACTGGGNCTCGCCGACGGTTCGTTAGTCGANGGAGTTGAAGCACAGACGGCCCAGGCTCTCNCCAATGCTCAGGGTGTTCTTCAAGAACACGGATTGAGTCTTGAAAATGTTGTGAAGTGCACAGTGTTTATGACCGACATTGAAAACTTTTCAACCATAAACGAGATCTANGCCCAAACTTTCGGAGATCATCGACCTTCCCGTTCAGCNATNGCCGTCAAAGCGTTACCGCTCGGTGGTCTGGTCGAAATCGAAGCGATAGCTCACATCCCAGGCTGATGATCTGACGCTGANAGCAGCGGGTGTTTTATTAGCTGCCTAAGTCGTAACTAACGTCGGCAACTGGCTACCATCAAGAACATGGTCGGAGGAATCGCGATAGCTGTCATTTTGCTGCTGAGCCCATTCATGATCACCATCAGCCTTGCTGCTATAGCTGCTCTGCTGGGGAACTCCCTGACAGGCGACGCTGAATCACGGCATGAAGGCAGCAGCCTCATCGAAACCAATTACTAGATTCCGACGTNCTAAATGTTCGGTGCTTATCGGCGACGGCTTTCACCTAGGCGGTAGCCAACGCTTCGTACCGTTTGGATGAGAGCGGCGTATTCTTCGCCGAGTTTTGCTCGCAGTCGTCGCACATGAACGTCGACGGTCCTTGCACCGCCGTAATACTCATAACCCCAGACTCTGCTGAGCAGCACCTCTCTGGTAAACACCCTTCCGGGAGTCGCCGCCAAGAACCTGAGCAACTCATACTCCATGAACGTCAAGTCCAGAGGTCGATTATCGACCGAAGCTTCGTAAGTTTCCAAGTCCAAGATCAATGGACCGTATTCGATTCGTTCTCCGCTGAGGTCACCCCCTGAGGCGGCAAGCATGTGCCGGACTCGAGCTTCAAGTTCTCGAGGATGAAACGGGTCTAAACAAAAATCATCGAAAAGGTCGTCACGAAGATCCAGTTCGTTCAGTTCGTTGCCCCTGATCATCAACAACAGAGGGGCCACGGGAATGTCACGCCTCCGCAGGGCCCGAAGCATCCCCCAACCAAGGTCGCTGTCCTCNCCCAGTTGAACGATCGCGCCACCCCAACCCTCATCAGGTTCGAACAGGTCTACATCTGAGGGCTGAGCCACGCCCTTCCACACAAAACCGCTCAGATCTAAAAGCTGAGCTANCTCGGGCGCCGGGTCCGCNGGGTAAATAGCTAGAACGGTCATCACAAACTTGAGTAATACCGGTCAAGTTCAAACGGAGTTACTTGGGCTTTGTAGTCGTTCCATTCACGCCGCTTGTTTTTAAGAAACCAACTAAACAAATGGTCNCCCAAAGTGTCAGCTACAAGGTCGCTTTTCTCCATTTCGTCGAGCGCCTCNTCCAATGACTGGGGAAGTTGAGCCTGATCNATCAGGCCGCCGTGTTCAGTGAATCCAGTCATCGATGGTGGTGCCTCAAGCGGCAATTCNTAGCCCTGTTCGATTCCCTTCATTCCTGCAGCAAGCATTACCGCAAAAGCCAAATAGGGGTTACATGCCGGATCAGGAGCTCGGTACTCGATCCGAGTTGTGTCATCAACACCGCCTTCGCGGGTCGTGGGAACTCGTATCAGAGCGGCGCGATTGGCCCTTGCCCATGACACATTTACCGGTGCCTCATAGCCGGTTACNAGTCTTTTGTAACTGTTCACAAGTTGGTTGGTGACAGCGGTGATTTCTCGCGCATGATGGAGGAGCCCAGCAATAAAACCNCGGGCAACATCNGACAAGCCGTCTGGACTTTCNGGGTCATGGAAGGCGTTTACCCCATCTCTGAACAACGACAGATGAGTATGCATTCCTGAACCTTGCACACCCGTTAACGGCTTCGGCATGAAGGTGGCATGCACCCCATGTTCGAGAGCTATTTCCCGAACGATTAAACGAAATGTCATGACATTGTCTGCCATGGTCAANGCATCGGTGTAGCGCAAATCAATCTCGTGCTGGCTCGGAGCGTCTTCGTGGAATGAATATTCCACAGGGATCCCCATTGCCTCCAAAGTTGTCANTGTCTGNCGACGAATATTGCTCGACACATCGGCGGTCGTCAGATCAAAATAACTGCCGTTATCTAGTGGAACTGGCTCACCATTTCTGTCTGCTTCGAACAAGAAGTACTCGAGTTCGGGAGCCGTGAAAAATGTGAAACCTTGAGCAAGGGCNCGTTCCATTGAGCGTCGCAACACTTGTCTGGAATCACCCGGGAAAGCGCTTCCGTCAGCTCGTTCAATGTCACAAAACATTCGGGCCGCGTTTTCGTCGTTACCGCCCCAGCGCATTAATTCAAAAGTNGCTGGATCTGGGCGNGCGACCATGTCCTCTTCTCGGACCCGGCTGAAACCATCGATCGAAGAACCATCNAACACCATTCCGCTCTCGAATGCAGTTTCGAGTTCGGCAGGAGAAATGGCGAACGACTTCAGCTGACCCTGAACGTCGGTAAACCACAGACGAACTAAACGCACTCCGCGTTCCTCAACACGTCTTTGCACATAGTCCTGTGGTCGTTCCATCTGAGTTCACTTTCTCATTTGGCGCAGTGCGCCGACAACACTGAGCCTATTCTTGGTGGTTCTCGCCGGAAATCAAACCTCGAAGCGTTCCGTTTACATGACTTTCACAATCGCATGATGAGGCTAAAACTAGGGGTCTGTGGGGTCATTAGGACAGTTTGACTGTTCGGTTGTCCGAAAAATGGTGCGCCAAGGTCATTCTAATTGTTAGCTTGCCTTTCGATCCCGCCCCCTCTAACAGGAGCAAACACAGTGGCGTATAGGGCTGAATACATATGGATTGACGGAACAGAACCAACAGCAGAGATCAGGTCGAAGACCAAGGTCCTTGCAGACGGTGATGACCCCGGAATATGGGGTTTCGACGGATCAAGCACGAATCAGGCGACTGGCGACAACTCCGACGTCGTACTACAGCCAGTATTTCAGTGCCCAGATCCAATTCGCGGTGGCGACAACATCCTCGTTCTATGCGAAACCTTGTTGACATCGGACATGTCGCCCCACCCAACTAACACTCGAGCTGCAGCACGAGCCGCTTTGGACCAATACGGCGACCAAGAACCNTGGTTCGGGCTGGAGCAGGAATACACCATGCTGGATCCAGCTACAGGTTGGCCTGCTGGCTTCCCTGCCGGCGGGTTCCCCGCCCCCCAAGGGCCGTATTACTGCGGAGTCGGAGCGGTGAAGATTCGCGGTCGTGACCTNGTTGAGCAACACACAACGTGGTGCATCGAAGCCGGATTAGCGATATCAGGCACAAACGCTGAAGTTATGCCCGGCCAGTGGGAATTTCAGATAGGCCCAGTGGACACGGTGGCCGTTGGAGACCATCTCTGGATGGCTCGTTACCTGCTTTANCGTGCAGGTGAACANCACGGCTTAGAAATCAGCATCGAAGCGAAACCAATGAAAGGCGACTGGAACGGCGCCGGTATGCACACCAACTTCTCAACCAACGCCATGCGCGAAAGCTACGACGCAGTCGAAAANGCTGCTGAATCAATGGGTGCACCTGGCAAACCAGNAGAGCACCTCGCCGGCTATGGCATAGGAATCGAAGATCGGTTGACCGGTGAGCATGAGACCCAAAGGTTTGACCAATTCAGTTACGGAGTGTCTGACCGAGGAGCATCGATCCGGATTCCATGGCAGGTCGCCCAGGACGGTAAGGGATATATAGAAGACCGCAGGCCTAATGCAAANGCTGACCCGTATGTGGTGGCGACATTGCTGACCAACACATGCTGCGCCGCTTTGGCATAACGCAACATCTCGGTGAATGATTTAGGCGGGGCTNCTGGCCCCGCCTAAATACTTTTCGCAGATGACTGTCGTCTGCTTCTAGCCTCATACCATGGCTTCAATCAGAGTTGCCTTGGCGCAACTCAACTTTTGTTTAGGTGACTTTGAGTCCAATGTCGCCTCAATCACTGAAGCTTACGATCGAGCGCTTGAACGTGAAGCCGACGTTGTTGTCTTCAGCGAACTCGCAGTATGTGGTTACCCGCCAGAGGATTTGCTCCTAAAACAACGTTTCCTTGAGGACGCACGCTCAGCACTCGAAGATGTCGCTGCCCACACCTCGAATGCTGTTGCCGTTGTGGGATTCCCCGAACAGGATGGCGAACGNATCTACAACTCNGCTGCTGTTTGTCATCAGGGCGCCGTCACAGGCATTTATCGAAAACAGTTGCTTCCCAACTACTCGGTCTTTGACGAGAAGCGCTATTTCACCCCTGGCGTGTCAGCAGGACCGATCTTTCAAATCGCCGGGGTGATGGTAGGGATTTCTATCTGCGAAGATCAATGGTTCGACGAAGGTCCCCTCAATGACCAGATCGCTTCAGGCGTGGGCTTAGCAATCTCCTTGAACGCTTCGCCGTATCAACGAGGCAAAGACGCGGCTCGAGCGTCAACGGTTATTGAACGGGTGACGAGTCACAAGATTCCGGTCGTGTACGTAAACCAGGTCGGAGGCCAAGACGAATTGATTTTCGATGGGTCTTCTTTTGTCGCGAATTCTGAAGGTGAACTCATTGCCCGTCTTCCCCAGTTTGAAGAAGCCGTTCAAATTGTCGACCTTGATGTAGACGAGTGTGATTCGGGTGAACTNCCNGTAATTGTCACTTCAAAAAAGCAGAAGAAGAAAGGCGAGATAGCGGAGCCNGTAGTCGCAGAAGTCGACGACCCGATCGCCGAAGTCTGGAACGCGCTGGTGTTAGCCACCCGCGACTACGTGAACAAAAACGGATTCAGTGAGGTTGTTATTGGCCTATCGGGGGGAGTGGACTCGAGTTTGGTGGCAGCGATCGCTGTTGACGCTCTTGGCCCTGAACGAGTTCATGGAGTGTCGATGCCATCTCGGTACTCAAGTCAAGGATCAGAAGATGACGCTGCTGAGTTAGCGCGGAACTTTGGTATCGACTTTCAAACGATTCCGATTGAGGCCGGGTACACAGCATTGACTGACATGCTTGAGTCCGTTTTTCGCGGTCATAGCGCTGACCTCACAGAGGAGAATCTTCAAAGTCGTCTGCGAGGAATATTGCTTATGGCGATGTCCAACAAGAAGGGCTGGTTGGTTCTGACGACAGGGAATAAGAGCGAAACCTCAGTCGGGTATTCAACGCTTTACGGAGATACAGCGGGAGGCTTCGCGGTAATAAAAGACTGCCCAAAGCTGCTCGTATACGAGTTGTGTCGTTGGCGGAACACTCAAACGACTTCCCCGTGGATTCCAGAAGCATCGATCACGAAGCCTCCGTCGGCAGAANTGAGACCAGACCAAACTGACGATCAATCCCTCCCGCCCTACGAACTCTTGGACCCNTTACTTGAGGCATACGTTGAACAAGATCGGTCTGCTGCAGAACTTGTTGCGGAAGGTTATGACCCAGAAATAGTTCAGCAGATAACCCGNCTCGTAGATTTAGCGGAATANAAGAGGCGCCAGTCGCCCCCAGGTCCTCGAATCTCGATGAAAGCCTTCGGAAAAGATCGCCGGTTACCCATAACCAACCGATACAGGTGAATCTGGCAACCGAGAGAATCTGGCGNCTTTTTATTCGGGCTTAACGAACGATAAGCTCACCGACACTCTTAAGACCCGAGTGAATGAAATCAAGCAGTCAACTGCTTCTCTACGTGAAAGAACGCCAATGACCGAAACCAAGAGGCCCCGGGAGCCGTTCGCTCCATGGGATCGACGTGCCCTTCCGGGGTTATTCGATGTTGAGGAGACTGCAAAGCGTGTGGGTCATTACAAATGGGTCGAACTGAAGTTGTTCGAAGCTCTCGGTGGGTGGGTGGCCACGGTTCCAGAGCTCGACATCAAGCTGCGTNTGGGGACTCATTGCTACCACCACGCATGGCACGCAGATTTATTCGATAAACGCCTNCCCGAATTACGGGAAATGAAGACCGAGCGGCTGACTCTTCCAGCTAACGACCACATGGTGGCCTTTATCGACGCAATGACTGAACCCGAGGATGCTGATCTAACGATTGAGAAGCTGGTCGGGGCCTACCGGGTTCTCATTCCCCACAAGATCGCCGCGTACACATACCACCGCAACGCGACCTCAGAAATAACAGATATGCCTACCGTTCGAATTTTGGACTTCATCCTTCAAGACGAATTNAACGACTGGCGTGAAGGCGAAATGCTTATCAAGTCGTTGATTGAAACCGAAGAAGAACTTGACCGTGCGATGATGCATCAAAACAAGCTCGAAAAGCTTATGCTGGCAGCAGGCGGTATTGCCGGCCCAGGCTCAATCGGAGACCCCTACGTGGAAATGCCAGAGGAGAACTGATGCGAAAGATCTTTCCAGCTGAAGAGTTGGCTCGAGATAGCCGATTCATTCGTCAAACCAACGAACAACGACTAGGTGACCCGCGCGGTGCNCGGGTAGCGGGTGGAAACACCAGCGAACGGTTAGCGAAACTAACCCCTGATCTAGCGAATGGACCAGACCGAGCTCGGGCCCTGATGCACGGTATTTTCGTAGGTGAAATTCAAGCCCTCGAAGGTGCAGGNCGCACCTGCTGGGATTTCGAAGTCGGAGAAGACGTTCCCCTTGAGTTAAAGCTCGACATGGCTCGCCAATGCTGGGATGAGGCGCGTCATTGCGAAATCTCGGTATCGCTAGCTGAACATATGGGAACCGAACTCGGCGAGTTCGCCGAAAATGGTCTTCTCTACGAAGCGGCATGCAACCCTGACCCTGTCCTACGTCTCACTGGTGTCAATCGCGCCCTCGAAGGTCTTGCCATAGATGTTTTCAACACCATGAAGGAATTCGGCAACATGGCTGGTGACCCGGTTTTAGAATTCTGTGAAGATTGGATGNTGGCCGATGAAGTCACCCACGTGAAGATGGGTTCAGACTGGTTGCGGCGCCTCACAGAAAATGACAAAGAACGTCTCGACAAGGCCNTGGAATTTCAGAAAGTCGTCGACAGGCTCTTCTCCTTTAACGGATTCCGAGGCGAAGACGACGACAGCCCTATTCAGCTCACCCGTCGCTTCCGTGAACTAGCAGGCTTCAGCGACGATGAGATCGACGAGATTGCTGACATGTCGAGAGAAGCCAGAGTTGAGGCTGCTAGCTGATGCCCCAGGTGTCAGTGACACCCGAGTCTTTCGAGATGGTCTTTTACGACGCTGCCGTGATTGGCGAGGTCATTTCAGAGGTAGCTGAACGGCTCGGTGTAGAAGAAACCATCACACTCGAGATCGACGAGGGGTCCCCACTCGGTCGTAGCAAGATAACGAGCTACGACCCCATTGAACTTTGGGTTGACGGCGGAGCTCTAGAAAATACACAACGGCCCCGCCAATTTGGCGAGGCTCGATCTCGCGACACTATTGGAAGGCTGCTCCTGCGGATACTGGATCGGCGATCGGGACGGTTCAACGAAACACCCGCTGACGACGAATTGGACCTAATGCAATTCGCTGCATGGGATGTCCACTGNGTTGGGCGACTGGAACGACTTGGAATCGGAGGACAACGCCAACGACGTCTTTACCAATTCCGAAACCGGCATGGCTTTACCGACGTCGCCGACGCCGCGTTTGAACAGCTTTGGGATTCAAGCGAACTCAGCTGGACAGAGATTGAACGCATATCAGAGGACTGTCGGACCGTCTAGCGGTCAAGCCATCGGGNGGCTAGTTCGAAGCCACCTGACTCGCAATCCACGGATAGGTATTCGCGAGCCCCTGAACTAGATCGAATGTAGGTTCGAAACCAAGCGATTCGATNCGGTCATTGGAGAAATTACGATTTTGCACCCCAACTGGGCCAGGCACCCACAACGGAGTGATCTCCTTTTCCGCTGATGAAGCGACCAAATCAACAAGCTCACGCACCGACACGTACTCGCGCGTACCAATGTTTGTTGGGTCACTCACGTCACTATCGACNAGCCGTCGAACACCTTCAACGAGATCATCGACGTAGATGAAACTCCGCACTGCGGAGCCATCTCCCCACACTTCTATGGTCCCATCAGTTGATTCAGCGACTTTGCGACACAACGCTGCAGGCGCCTTTTCACGGCCACCAGTCCATGTTCCCTCAGGCCCATAACAGTTTTGAAACCGGGCGATACGTGCTTGGAAGCGGCCCTCACGGGCATAGGAGGCCACTGCTCGTTCCGCGTATAGCTTCTCCCACCCGTATTCGTTGTCAGGTAAAGCTGGATACGCATCATCCTCGGTCAATTCAGCCTCACCTAACTCCATGTCGCGATACACGCATACCGAACTAGCTAAGAAATAGCGGTCGACATCGGCGTTCGCTGCTGCTTCAACAACGTTGACGTTAACCAACATGCTGTTATGCATGATCTGAGTTTCTGCTGAATGAATAAATCCCATTCCACCCATATCTGCAGCAAGTTGATACACCTCATCAAACCCGCCGATGAGTGCCGCTGCCGCAGCGCCCGGATCACGTAGATCTGCGACCACGAATTCGTCAGCGTGACTGGAACTCCACTCCGGCTGTTTTATGTCNACACCGCGTACCCAGTAGCCGTCGGCAACTAGACGCCCAACCAAGTGACTCCCGATAAAGCCTCCTGCACCGCAAACCAAAGCTCGCTTCGTCACGTTGGCCTTTCAGTTCAGATCGTGGGCGCTGAGACCCTGTAGCAAATCAATATCTGGACGTTCAGCAAGTATCCCTGAACACGATTCCGCCATTTCGACCATAACAGGAGAGTCGAAATGTGCTCGAGCAGCATCATCTGATTCCCACTTCTCTATGATCACGAACTGGTTCGGGTCGGTGAATGACACACACAGATCGGCGTTGCGGCATTGCGTTTCTTTGCGAGTCATCACAACATATTTAGACAGCACCGGCACCAAAAGATCGGGCTCAGTTGCATGGAAAGTCAGTTTCAGAAGAGCGATTTCAAGGTCATCATCGGGGATCGATATAGGTTCAGTCATTTTCTACTCGCAGTCCGTGTCGGAAATCGCGATTCCAGCCGGTAGTTTCCAGGCAAGCGATTAGGCTCGCAAGTCAGAGTCTGGGAATTAGATCGTGTCGTTGACGTGACGAGCGTACCGGCGGAAGGCACTACTTTGTAGTCGTCTTCACTGGTCGGGGGAAAGAGGTCGGAAGGTGGCCAAGAATCGGGTCGAAAGAGATGAAGAAGACCTCGTTCGTCTTTACCTCACCGATATCGGACAGTATCCACTTCTAACGAAGGACGACGAGGTTCGACTGGCGCAAGAGATCGAAGCCGGCACAGAAGCCCGAACAGCTCTCGAGGCCGACCAACTCGCAGACGGCTCAGCCATAACTCCCACAAAAAAACGTGAACTACGACGAGCAGACCGTAAAGGCGAGAGAGCCGAACGGACCTTCGTCCAATCCAANNTGCGTCTCGTCGTATCAATCGCCAAGAAATATCAGGCATCAGGACTTCCACTTCTCGACCTCATTCAAGAAGGCAACCTTGGATTAATGCATGCCGTCGAAAAATTCGACTGGCGCAAAGGTTTCAAATTTTCTACATACGCGACATGGTGGATCCGCCAAGCCATAACCCGAGGCATCGCGAACACCGGTCGCACAATCAGGCTCCCGGTTCACGCCGGAGACACCCTTGCTCGACTTCAGAAAGCTCGCTCCCGTTTGGAACTCAAATATGGNCGCCCNGCCACTCTCGCTGAGCTTTCCGTCGAAGTTGACATGCCCGAGGACAAAGTGTCCGAAGCNTTNCGCTTCGCGGCAGAACCACTTTCGCTATCTGAACCTCTCCGCGAGGATGGCGACGCCGAACTAGGTGACGTGGTTGAAGATCGAAACGCCGAAGACCCCGAAGAAGCGGCAGCCGTTGCACGCCTTCCCGATGAAATCACAAAACTGCTCGGTCCTCTTGATGAAAGAGAAAGAGAGATACTGAAACTCAGATTCGGTCTCGACCGTGGAGAACCACGCACACTCGAAGAGGTAGGTGAGCACTTCAACCTGACTCGAGAACGAATCCGGCAAATCGAAGCGCGGGCAATGTCCAAATTGCGACACCCGAGCAGCGATACCGGTGCGCGAGACTTACTGGGAGTCTGAGTTACCTAACGCGGTCACTCAAACATTCAGCTTTGGGTACTAGTTCTCAGAGAGTTTTCGAGCGGCAATTGCCACCAAGGCTCCGACGACGATTGCCAGCAGAAGCTTTTTCACGTTGGTTCCTTTCGGTCAGATTGTTCGGATCTCGGGGATTAGTTGGACAGACTTGGCGGAGGTGGACGGGAATCGAACCCGCCGGACGGGGATCGCCCGTCCCGCCCGCTTTGAAGGCGGGGGAGCCCACCAGGCGCTCGGACACCTCCAAGATCAGTCTGCCTCGCGCGCGACCCTATTTGAAAGAAAAATTTGGATAAAAGAGAATCTTCGGCTCACTCACGTGCANTTCAACTTTGGTNGCACCAAAAAGACTGAAGAAACTGCGAATTTTTCTTGATTATTGAACTAAACGGGTGTTCAATGACACGCGTGTAATTACGACCGTGTCATCGTCACGAGTCGAACCAATCAGGGCGGATACAAATGGCGTTTGTAGATGATGGCGGTGGTCAAACGGAAGAAAGCAGTTGGTGGGATTACGCCAACTGCTTGGGTGTTGACCCGGATTTGTTTTTCCCAGAGCGGGGTGCAAGCACCAAAGAAGCCAAAGAAGTATGTCGGGGTTGCGTGGTCCGCGAAGACTGTTTGGANTACGCGTTGAGTCACGGTGAGAAATTCGGAATCTGGGGTGGCATGAGTGAGCGGGAACGTCGTCGTCTGCGCCGCCAACGCGCGCTTGCCCGTCGAGCAGCTGCGGAACGAGCAAGCTAATACGTCGAGACGCTTAGCTTTCGTTTCCAACTTCAGAGCGCTGGTAGTCTGAGAGCTGTGAATCTTGGCGGCTCAGAACTCATCATTATCCTGGTCATCGTTTTGGTTCTGTTTGGCGGGGCGAAGCTCCCCAAATTGGCGCGGTCACTCGGGCAGGCCCAAAAAGAATTCAAAGACGGCATAGATGATGCTGGCTCAGATGCGACNGANGATTCTTCTGACAGCTAGCCAACCTCTCAGGGGTTAAGAGATCTGGACAGAGGTTTCTTGTAATAGTGACTGCCGGCGGGCTTTCAGGATTCGGCGACGTTGACGCTCAGACGCTCCGCCCCACACGCCATGTTCGACGCGGTTGACTAAGGCGTATTCCAAGCACGGGTTTTGCGAAACGCAGCCTTCGCACAGTTTCTTAGCTCGCTCAACCCCGACACCGTCNCTGGGGAAAAAAATTGATGGATGCTGGTCCGCGCAGTTACCGGTATTCATCCAACTTGTGTCGGCGGAAATGTGGCTCATGTCGGCGCTCCATAGGTTGATGCGAGGGTCATATCTCGCTGCTTGTTACGACTATGACGCCCAACTAGGCCAAAGGGTTCCAAATATTTTTGGTTCTNATGAAACTTTTATTGTTCGGTACCCGAAAAAGCGAACTTGAAGGTTCATCGTCGTCAATGGTTCCGACTGGTCTCGCCGGTACAGTAGTGGACTCGCTGGCGAAGGAGCATCGGTGACTAACTTCGAAACTGAAGAAGAATTACCACCCCCAGAGACCGGTATACGAATCGTGTACCTNGGTCCAGTGTCTCCGCATTGGGACATACAAGGACTTTTTGGTGAACAAGCTGTCGTCGATGAGTTCCGNCGCCGAACCGTTGCACGGCTGCAGCTTCTCCCACCTCATGACCCCCAGTTCCGACGTAATCGTGAGCGTGTGAATCGCGACGCAGAACGCGAAAATCTGCACCTCGAGTGGGATTTGGGTGTCCCCGAAGAAGACGAAGAATAAACCTCGTTTATGAGGGTGCTGATAACCAACGATGATGGTGTCGCCTCAGAAGGTTTGTGGGCGTTAGCGAAACGGGTAGTGGACGCTGGATATGAAGCAGTGGTTGCTGCGCCCACAACTGACATGACCGGTATGGGTGCCGCGATTGGTGGTGATCTACACGGCGGCGAACTTCGAGCTCAAAGAATTGTGCGAGAAGACCTTGGTGACACGCCGTGCTGGGCGGTAGACGGACCGCCTGCTCTGTGTGTGATCATGACCCAACTAGGCGCTTTCGGAGATCCGGTTCCGATGGTGGTGTCAGGTGTGAACCCGGGCTTGAATTGCGGCCGGTCGGCGCTGCACAGCGGAACTGTGGGAGCTGCGCTCACCGCAGCCAACAATGGCGCCCATGGGATCGCGGTCAGCCTCGATGTAACAGATGCAGCGATGGAGTGGGATACCGCGGTTCACCTTGTACCGGAAATGATTGAACGTCTCAGGTTTATGGAGAAGGGTCGTAGAGTTGTCAATATCAATGCCCCAAACATCTCGTTGACCGAAGTAGTGGGTGTTCAAATTACTGGGCTCGCGAAATGGGGGGATGCTGCCGGAACCTTGCAATCCTCCGGAGATGGATCTTGGTCGTTTGAACGGCAGCCCGGTGACCCGAAAAGGCGGATCGCAGGCACCGATAATGCTGCTGTTAGAGAAGGCAGTATTTCTGTATCTGAGCTAGTTGGGTTGAAGGTTCAAACATCTGATTTGGACCTCACGGATCTCGCGCTCTGAAAACATCTCCAGACTGAAATTTTGTTTAAAAGAAATCTTGAAAATCCTTCCGCGAGAGGTCGAGGGGTACTACGTTGCCGGTCGTGTCCCGTCCCCCCGGCGCTGACCGTCAAATGCCAACAGGTGCTCGCGCAGCTCTCGTTGTCGGTCTGATCTACCTGTTTCTGGTCGGTGTTTCCTCCCTCGAGGCTGGCATCAAGATCATGGGTGCCGACACTCAAGAACGCCTTTTCTCCGCTGTGAGCAACCCCATAGCGGGACTGTGTGTAGGCATCCTCGGAACCGTGCTTGTGCAATCGTCATCAGCCAGCACTTCAGTAATAGTCGGTCTTGTGGCATCTGGCGCACTTGGCGTAGACCAGGCCGTTCCAAT
>PAPO01000003.1 GCA_002708935.1 Acidimicrobiaceae bacterium
GTGTTTCTAGCGATGGGCTTTACGGGACCAGAAAAGGGCGCTCTGTTAACCCAATTGGGGGTTGATCTCGATGAACGATCCAACGTCGCTCGCGACAGCGATTTCTCCACCAACGCTGACGGTGTCTGGGTTTGCGGTGACATGGGGCGCGGGCAAAGTCTCATCGTTTGGGCCATCGCCGAAGGTCGCTCATGCGCTGCTTCAGTAGACGCCTTCCTAACTGGTTCCACGGCTCTAATGTCTCCAGTGACGCCCTCTGACCGACCATTAGCCTGAGACATGGGAGCGCCAGACGGCGCCATGAGCTTTTCCAGAGTTTTATTAGATTTTCCGGCGATTCAAAGTGAGCTTGACTGATTCAATTCTCCGGGGGAATCTTTATCAACATGGATCGGAACCTACTAGCAGGACCGTCACCCAAAGAGCTGAAATCCCGCCACGTCAGTCGATAGCTACCCTTGAGGTCGATTGCAGCTTCGCGGTTTTTCATGCTGCCAGCCCCTGTTCCATCGGCCCAAGCAAGCCGTCCCTGAACGATTCGCTCTTCGTGCATCCGAAAACTTGCATCGAAGGTGTCCGGTCGACTTGCATGCTTCCAGTAAGCGGCGTCGTTTGTAACAGCGACGACAAAACCCTCGTCCGCGACGCCGAGGCTCAGAAATTCTTCCACTCGAGCCACGTCTTTCAAGGTGTCGTAGCGCCTAACGTCGTGAGCGCTCTGCGTGCGAAGCAAGAAGCGTTCACCAGCCTCCGTCACGTCAATCCCGCGGACCAGATACTTGCACTCAATAGCGAATCTTCGACCATTCATGACCACGAAAAGGTCGAGACGCAGATTCTTCTCAGGTAGCGGCCGCGTTTCAAGCCGGATATCAGCGGCGGGGTGATCATTCTGGATTTGCCAGGCGAGAGCAAACTGCAAGTCGGCCTCAGAATGGAACACTCGACGGCTATCGGCGAGGCGCTGTAATGCGACGTCCATATCAAGCATTGAAGGACGACTGCCGAATACTATTTCAGGTTCCTTAGCGACTCGTCGCTTACGTCTGAATGACATCTACTCGCCCTACTTGCAAATACTTTTCTAATTTACCCAATGCGACTGGGGTGGCTTCCATTATTCGAGCCACAAGCTCTTGTTCGTCGGGACCCCTAGCGACGTCTCTCTTTGCCCGGCTAAACCCATCTAACCGAGCATTTGACAACCACTCTTTTAGATCGGGATCAGAATTCCATCGAATTGAGTTGAGAGCGTTTTCCATCGTTGTTCGCACCCAGTCCAAGGTGTCATTAGGGTGCGGAACAACTTTGCATATTTCGTTTTTGGTTTCATCATCATCGTAAGCCGCCTCAACGTGGGCGATAAACGCAGCGCTAAACACCTGTTGACAAGTTCTCACCGTCTGCAAGGTCAGATGGCCGGGCTCAAAGATAGGGCGCACCGGTCGGTTCGCTAACCCATCCGCGGTGCAATCGACATGAACTGTTTCGCTGCTGGTCGGAATTGTTCCATGCTCAAGGTCAATGCGGTCTAAACCTATTTTTTTGACCCGACCCATACGAACCACGTTGTGAATTCGGCGCAGCTCATCTAGTTCGGCGACCGTAACGGTGCAACATCGGTACATCGTTGGGCGAACCGAACGGTCAAATTGAAGCAACGCTCCTCTTTGCACCAATTCGTCAAACATCTGGTCCACAGAAATGGACTCAGCGGCGATTTCCATCGTTTCGACCTGACGAAGTAGGGCCTGAACAGCGAACTCTTCTCCAGGTTGGATGGACGCTCGATCCAACATCCACTGATCTCGCGGGACGATCCATCTAATCCCATCCGGGTTGACACCATTGCCGAGCAGCCAGAGGCAAGAGTCAATCGCAGTCTTTCCTCCGCCAACCACTACATAGTCCCCTGGGAACTCGTCAAGGTTCAGCAACCCATTAGGCGGGATACATGTAACTCCTTGCGACACTGTGTAGTTCGGGGTGGTGACCGATGGAACCGTCACATTCATGTATGTCGCATCAACGGTCTTTTCGGCTTCGATAGTCTTTTCAACTCCTGATACCAGATTCCTGACTGAGCCATTCCCGAGGTATTCGCACATGGGGAGGTATGTGACTCTTCCTGTCGGCAGGAACTGCTGGTTCATGACCTGCTCGAAATACGTCACAACCTCACTACCGGAGGCCAACTCATATAAACCAGCGTTTAAGCCGATCGAATCCTTTTGGTTCACTCCCAATGCTCGCGAATTGACCCCGTAAAACGAAGATGGCTGATGCAGGCGCACGAATGGGTAAGAGTCGTTCCAGTGGCCGCCAGGTCGCCCATGCCGGTCAACGATGGTGACCGTAGCCTCGGTTTCGGTCATGAGCACGTCGGTAAAGGCCATGCCCATGGCGCCGGCACCTACAACCAAATAGTCGCTAACGCCGTTCGTATTCATGACAGCTAACCCTGAATGTCGGGACCGGCGGCCTCTATCTCAAACTTAACGATGCACCTTTGGTCATCAACCATCGCCCTCTTGTAATCATCCCAATCAGGATGTTCCCCACTCAGGGTTCGGTAGTAAGACACTAGGAGATCCATAGCGTCGGGCAGATTCACAATTTCCGCTCGGCACTGCAACTGCACCCATCGACCAAGCCACTTGTCTGGAAACACACAGAGCCAGGAGATGGGGTCACGACGCATGTTCCACGTCTTAATTGCAGTCTCCCTCGTACTCATGATGATTTCTTCATCAACTACAGCGATGTTCACAGGTGACATCTGAGGGGAACCGTCTCGACGGCGAGTCGCTAGAACGGCTCGCGAGTTGTCGCGGACATAGTTAAGGCCTTTTTCGATTTCCATAGGGTCATCCTGACACGTAAAGCGCCGCTCAGTCAGGCCTCATTCTTAGAGACTGCTCTAGGGTGAGTTCATGGCCGGGACTCACGAAATCGACAGCGGTCGTGGCTGGGTGGTGGCATTTGCTGGATGCCTAATTAACACCTGGACATTCGGTGTCTTTTACGCGTTCGCGACAGCGTTAGAGCAGATGGTCGCTGAGTTCAACGCCAGCCTGTCGGGAATTGCTGCTTTCTTTTCGGTCACAACATTTCTCTTCTTCGCGACCGGCATGCTCGCCGGACCGCTAGCGGACCGTTTCGGTGCTCGACGGCTAATCGCTGTAGGTGCCCTCCTCATGGGTGGGGGTCTGTGGCTCACCGCTCAAGTCGAGTCTCTGTTCGCAGGAATCCTGATCTACGGACTCGGAGTTGGGTTAGGCATTGGCTCCTACTTAGTGCCTCTTAGTGTCGCTACTGGAGCTTGGTTCGAAAAACACAGGACGCTAGCCCTAGGTATCAACACAGTTGGCATAGGACTTGGCACTCTGACCTTGGTTCCTGTCGCAGAATGGCTGATCCGCACAGCCGGGTGGCGCAGCGCTTTTGAATTAATGGGGATCGGAAGCATCATCGTCTATGGCGTGGTAGCTCTGTTTTCTTTTCGGCCTCCAACTCCGCCGGCTTCGGTATCGGTCAGCATTTCAGCAGCACGTCGAGCTCTTCGAAGATCAGAATTTTGGCGGCTGTACGTAGCAGGTTTTCTCATGTCGGTTGCTCTTTTTATCCCGTTCGTTTTTCTGGTTCAGTACGCCAAAGAGCAAGGGATCACGTCTAGCACAGCGGCATTTCTTATCACCTCACTCGGTCTCGGTAGTGTGCTTGGTCGACTTGGTCTTGGAGTGCTGGGCATGCGGGTCGGCGTTCTACCGCTGATCATCATGTGTTTTGGAATCCAGCCCATTGCGTACATCGTGTGGTTGATCGCCGGAGCGAACTATCCACTGCTACTGCTCTTCGCCGGGCTACTGGGTGTGGGATACGGCGGATTCGTTGCCCTAAGCCCAGTCGCGATGGCCGGAATTTTTGGTCTTGAAGGCTTAGGTGGTGTTCTCGGAGTTCAGTACACGTCAGCTGGGGTTGGCGCGCTGATCGGCCCAATCGCCGCCGGGGCCATCATTGACGCAACCGGCTCCTACACGGTGGCGATTGTCGGCGCGATTTTCGTGTCTTTGGCTGCCACATTCTCAGTAATCCCAATGTGGCGTCTGGGAAGCGGCGAACCAATAGTGCTTCCACGTCGCCCTTATTTGAGTGAGCCAACTGTGTGGTTGGTATCGCCGAAAGCGCGCTAGGGAACCTGAGTCAGTGCGTAGACCTCGTAGGTCACTCCACCCCCAGGGTGAAGTTGCCCAATTCCAACTCCTTGGACATTGTTCAGCCAGGCATACCGTTCGTCACCCGTCTCAAACTGGGGTGCTGACCTAGCCACCCCTGCCGCAGGTTCCCCGATGCCTTTGTACTGCATCAAAATCACTGCATCGTCGTCGGTAACCAGGGTCAGACGGACGTCCAACTGAATGTTCCGATCGGCGCGTGCCGTAACCCAGTCACCACCTGGTGAAACAACGCTGCCATTGAGGCGTTCACCGGTGAAGGTTCCACCCGCCACCTCTGCAATAATTCTTGTGCCATGTGGCCCACCCTTAATTATTTGGGCTCCTTCAGCGACCTGAAGATCGAGGGTGAAGAGGTGTTCGACGTCAAGTTGTTCAACTGCCATTTCTTAAGCCTTGCACATTTCTCGCTGCTTCAGCCCAAATTAAAGAAGTCAGCGAGCTCGGGAGACATGTCGTCGATATCAACTTCAAAAAGCTCCAAGAGGACATTGTCTGGGGCGGAGCACATCAAATATCGCCAGTTGCCAAACTCTCTGATATCGGAACGAAAGTCGACACCACTAGCAGTCATGCGATCTCTCAGGTCGGCAAGTCCTTCAACTCGTATACCGACGTGGTGATACGCGCCGTTGGAAGTTCCTCTGGGCTGCTGGTCATAGATATTGATACGGCCTTGCCCAACCTTCATAAAAATGTTCCGCGCTCCTCCGAACTCTCCGTCGTAACTGACCACCGCACCCAGGTTGCGTTGCCACCACTCGACAGTGGCTGACGCGTTGCTCGCGAAAATATGGACGTGATGGAGATCAAGCACCCAACAAACCTAGAGAGTTGGCTTGTCTGCGCGAGCGCCGGTGTAAATGATCTGTCTCATTGCGTCGGCTGCTCGTTTGTGGAAGTCAACTGCCGCTGGTTCAAGGTCATACGCGGGTTGTGGGCAGTGCTCGAAATTGTGGTGCTTGTCTTCCCCTCGCACCAACGCAGCACTGTCCCATTCGCTCAATGTTTGTTCGGTATTGGTCGGCATGTAGTGAAAGGAAAGACCGATGCGGCGGTCGCCGGTGGTGTTCGGGCCGGAGCCATGCGCCGTCCGAACGTTATGAAAAGAGACCTGTCCGGGTTTGAGCGGCATAGCAACGGTGGGGTGTTGCGTCACATCGATTTCAAGTTCTTGACCCCGACTTAACAGGTTGTCCTTTGCATAGGTCTCTTCGTGACCGAGAATGATTTTGTGGCTGCCGGGAATAACACTCATACAACCAGCATCCTCACTGGCGTCGCTAAGTGCGACCCAGATGGACACCACGTCGGAATTAGACAGCCCCCAGTATTGGAGGTCTTGATGCCAGCCCACATAGCTGCGGCTGTTCGGTTCCTTGATCCAAAAAACTGAATTCCAGCAGAGAATGTCTGGCCCAATTAGATCCTCAACAGCATCGAGAATTCTTTCATTTCTCATAAGGGCATCAATCCAAGGGAACAGAATGTGTCCACTAGAACGTTCGTGTGGAGGGAGGGAACCGCCTCGCATCAATTCCCACTCCTCTAGGCGTGTTCGGCATTCGCGGACTTGTTCACTGGTAAAGACATCGAGCGGCGAAACCCATCCGTCGGTTTCATATTGTTCTATCTGACCGGCGTTAAAGACCTTGCCCATGTCACAAGGCTATTCGGATCTGAAGTGCTGCGGCGAACTTGCCGCTTCGCTGTTACTAATTCATAAGTTTCAAACGACCGGCAGCGCTGAATCTATGATCTTGAGGGATTAGGGGGAACGGGATGCTAGAGCACATCCGTGTTATTGATCTTTGCGATGGAATTAGCCAGTTCGCTGGACACATACTGACTCGCCTCGGCGCTGAGGTGATCGCCGTTGAACCCGAGCGGGGGGTCTCAACACGGCTCACGGGTCCCTATGTTGCCGATGATCCCGATCCGGACTTCAGCCTCACTCATTGGGCCTACAACAGGGGAAAAAAATCTGTTGTCTTAGATATCGAATCGGAAGAAGGCCGAACGAGATTTCGTGATCTGGTTCAAAGTGCTGACATTTTGTTCGACGATCAGCGACCGGGGTATTTACATTCCCTCGATCTGGCATATGAGGACATCAAAGAAATCAACCCCCAAATTATCCATGCTTCCGTTACTCCTTATGGTCTTACCGGGCCGCGTTCACATTGGTTGGGAACTGACTTAACAGCTGTAGCTGGGAGTTCGTTTATGCATGCGAGCGGTGATGCGGACAGAGCCCCCCTTCGAGTGGGAGTACCGCACAGCTTCCTTCACGCTGCAGCTGACGCTGCGGCTGCAAGTTTGATTGCCTTACAGGAGCGTTACCGAAGCGGAATCGGCCAGCACATAGATGTCTCCGCTCAAGAATCGCTCACCATTGGGTTTCCACAGAACGTCGCTCCTCTGGAAAACGCTTTAGCCTCTGACCGCATGGCTGGGGGCATCAGTCTCGGCGGGATGGATATTCCGCTGTTATTCCCCTGTCTCGATGGCTACACCATCTGCGTAATCTTGCCAGGAGCGGCTTTTGCTCCATTTGCTCGTCGACTCACAGAGTGGCTCGAAGAGGAAGATGCTGCAGATGACAACCTGATCTCTATCGACTGGGAAAATCTTGGAGTCCAGCTTTTCGCTGGCGAGGTGAGTTTCGATGTCGTCGCGGCTGCCTTTGCGACCTACGGACGTTTCCTCGCATCGAAATCAAAAGCCGAATTGTGGGATGCGGCGTTGGAACGCAACCTGCTCATTACACCTTCGATGACGATTGCAGATCTTGTCGAATATGAGCATCTTGAAGCTCGGGAGTTTTGGGACGTCAAACCCGATGGGAAAGGCGGCGAAGCGAAACATCCCGGTGGGCTAGTGAAGTTCAAGAACAGTGATACAGATTTCGGAGGGATCCCTGCCACTCTCGGTCAACACAGCGATTCGATTTCACTGGACCGGGCTACCAGTCTCGACATTCGTGAACCTGTCACGGATTCTTTGCCCTTAGAAGGATTGAAGGTTGTTGAGTTCTCATGGGTAATCGCGACACCTTCTGCTGTT
Source organism: Acidimicrobiaceae bacterium (assembly GCA_002708935.1). Lineage (GTDB taxonomy): Bacteria > Actinomycetota > Acidimicrobiia > Acidimicrobiales > Poriferisodalaceae > MedAcidi-G3. The sequence goes on from PAPO01000003.1 coordinate 7,302, forward strand.
CGAATCCTCTGCGATTATGGGGCAGAGGTCGTCAAGGTAGAGACCGCTAGTCGTCCCGACACCATGAGAACGGTGAATCCGTTTGTAAATGAGGACCCTCATCCAGATAACAGCGTGGGTTACGGCGTCTACAACGCTGGGAAGCGAAGCCTCAGCCTTGATCTCAGTAAAGCGGAGTCGAAGGAAGTGGTGTTTGATCTGATTCGGTGGGCTGATATTGCTACCGAATCATTTGCTCCAGGTGCTATGGGTCGTTTGGGTTTCGGCTATGACGTGCTCTCGGAAATCAACCCGGGCTTGATCATGCTTTCAAGTTCTCTCCTTGGACAAAGCGGACCTCATTCGACTCTTGCTGGCTACGGGTTCATGGCAGCTGCAATAGCGGGGTACTACGAACTGACGGGCTGGCCCGATAGGCCACCCGCTGGTCCGTACGGTCCGTATACCGATTACTTGGCCCCACGAATCGTGGTTTCATCGCTGATGGCTGCTTTGGAAAAACGTCGAGAAACAGGGCTCGGTGAACACATCGACCTTTCACAAACTGAATGCGCTTTGCATTACCTAGCTCCCGCAATATTGGACCAAAGCGTCAATGGGCGAACAATTCAAAGAGCAGGAAATGACGACCCAAATATTTTTCCTCATGGCGTTTTCCCTGCCGACGGTAACGACTCATGGCTAGCGGTGGCTTGCTCGGATGAAAGTTGGCCACAGTTGGCCGACTTGTTGGGACTCCAGGACCTCTCCAACGCCAACCGAACAGCACGTCGCGAACAGCGAACGGTGATTGATGAGCGGCTGAGTGCATGGTCGTCGGTTCGCGATAGCACTACTGCCGCTGAAGAGCTTCAAGGTCTGGGGGTGGCGGCTTATCCAGTGCATGATGCGGCCGGAACTAACTCCGACCCCCAACTAGCTCACCGTCAGCATCAGATCCAGGTCCCTCAAAGTCACGCAGGCACGATGTGGACTCATTCGTGTAGGACGAAAATGTCGCGCACTCCAGCCGTCCTAAACCGAGGCGGGCCGTGTTTAGGAGAAGACAATTTTGAGGTGCTTAGTGAACTCTTGGGCTATTCCGTGGAGCAGATTGCGGATCTAGCTGTCGCTGAGGTGTTGGAGTAACAAACCAGCACCGATTAGCTAGCGCTCCAAACAAGGGGATATTGGTCGCTGTCTAGTTGATCTCCGTCGCGGTGTGATTCGGATCGTAGGTGACCTTGGGTCCCTTTTCGGGTGTCATATACCGCGTCGTCTCCGCAATATCGGACTGTGTAGCCGCGACGTCGAACGTCGAACCGCAGGTTTCCGCCAGCTCCATGGACTGTCATCGCGTGAAACGCGTAAACGTCACCCGGCTCTAAATCCCAACTAATGATTTCGTAGCGGTCACGCATAGCTTGAATGTCCGGAATATCGATGTAATCGGGGTTTCTTTCATATTCGCCGTGCCCAGAGGTTTTCCCGAAGGTTTCTGGTTGGTACCACTTGTCCCAAAGGTGCGAGCCCTTTATGAATTCAAGTCCGCCGCTGTCAACAGTCACGGTGTCCAGAGCCACCCAAAATGACATGATCTGATGTCCTCTGACCGGCCAATAAGGCAAGTCGTTGTGCCAACGAGTCCGGTTTTCGGTTCCCGGTTCCTTCACGAAGAGTTGGTCATAGAAGAGATTTATCTTCGATGACTGGAAAAACTGCGCAGCCAAAGAGACCAGTGGTCCTTGGGTACAGAATCTTTCCATTTCCGAATCGGTCTCCCAGATTCTGATATTGCCGTGGAATTTACCGACACCACTATCGGGAACATAGCCATGGAAAAATGGTCCGGGTTCACTGATATCGCGTTCGATGCCCGCCTTGAGAACTTCAAGCCACTCTGCACTGACGACGTTCTTCAGCGCTAAAGCTCCGTCTTGAGCACATGCGTTCCGTTGTTCTTCGGTTACCTCATAGTGCATTCAGCTACCCTCACTCCTTGCATTAAACAGTAGGCCAATAACTCAGTGGCCTTGCCTCCGGTGGTGGCACTCGACGCCCATCTAGTTGTCGGAGGTCATCAACCAGAACGCTTCGAGTGTCGGCCGGGTCGATTACTTCGTCAATTCGAAGAGTTCCCGCCGCTTCGTACGGTGATGTCGCTAGAGAGATCTCCGACACCATTCTGGTTCGCTCTGCTTCTGCCTCCTCAGGACTCAATTGGTCGAGCCTTGAGGCGTACGCGACGTTGACTCCAACATCTGGGTCCATGAATCCGATTTCTGCGCCGGGCCAAGAGTACAAGCCCGACGATCCCAGACCCGAACCGTTCATCGCCGGAAACGCTAAGCCGAATCCTTTGCGGAGTGTCACCGTCAACGTCGGAGTGGACATGTTGCCTAATGCTTCAACGAAACGAATTGCCAGCGACAAAATTCGGTCGTGTTCGACAGCTTTTCCGACCATAAAGCCCGGAACGTCCATCAAGAAGATGACCGGCAGGTTAAATGCGTCGCACAGACACATCAGACGAATAGCTTTCCGGCAGGCTTCGGGATCTAAGACACCAGCGTTGAACATCGGATTGTTCCCAATAACTCCGACAGAGAAACCGTCCAGTCTCCCTAAACCAGTGGTGAGGTTACGGGCGTAGCCGGGCTGTAACTCCATGAACGTACCGGGATCCAAAAGCGCCGAGCTAAATCGACGCATGTCATAGCCGCGGGTTCTCTTGAGCGGAACCATGTCAGCCAACGACTCATCAGGACTGAGGTCAGCTCGAAAATCGCTCCGAGGGGCAGTCGTCCAAGCATTAGACGGCAGATAGGACAGCCACCTTCGAACAGCCGCATAGCCTTCTTCGAAAGTATCGACACCTATATCAATCTGACCTGTGATCCGAGAGTGGACATCAACTCCACCTAGTTCTTCGAATCCAATAATTTCGCCAGTTGCCACTTCGAAGACTCTTGGGGAAGTGACAGCCAAAACCGAACCGCGCACCTGCACAACAAAATCGGAGAACGCCGATTGAAATGACGAACCTCCGAAGCTTTGGCCAACGATCATGGTTGCCATCGGAATTTGTCTCCTGCGTTGCGTCAGTTCCGGGTCTGGCGCTACGTCAGCTATGCCCTCGGCTCCAATTAAGTCAGGGATTCGACCTCCGCCGGTTTCTCCGATGTACACATACGGCATGCCTCGTTCCAGAGCACGTTCATAAATTCGGTGCATCCGTCGGCCGCCGACAATCGCACTAGAACCCTTCTTGACAGTGATGTCGTCGCCGCCAATAGCGACAGGTCGACCATCGATTCGGCCTTCTCCTCCAACTTTGCCGTCACCGGGCGTGTTGTGTCGATCTTCAAGGCGCATAGATCGGCTATGCGTACCAAGTTCGCGAAACGACTCCGTGTCTAATACGCCCTCTATATGGTCTCTGATGGTCGGCGTTCCGTCCTGCCGCATCTTCGTAACTCGGTCCGCGCCACCCATATCTTCACGAATCCGTCGTTGGCGATCATGAAGGTCCGTGACTGGGTCGATGGTGTTCTCTTCTTCTTTAGTCATATGTTCCTCGGGGTAAGTCGACAGTTCAGCACGTTCTGTCGACTCGCGCTAAAGGTCGCCACTACGATCGTCATTCCGGATGATTAAGAGACCGGGGGGCTCGAATGTTGTCGCATTACCGCGTGCTAGATCTCACAGATGATCGAGGTCACTTCGCAGGCTTTCTACTTGCACAGTTGGGGGCTGACGTGATTGCTGTGGAGCCGTCATCAGGGCAACGTTCCCGTCACCTCCCTCCCTTCGCAAACGATGAAGAAAATCCCGAATACTCGCTTCAACATTGGGCCTACAACCGGGGCAAACGATCGGTTGTACTCGACAATGCCCAACAACTTCTGGAATTGGCGTGCACAGCCGATGTGCTTATCGAGTGCGGGGCGATGGATATCGACCTGGACGCGCTGCGTACTGCCAACCCTTCCCTTGTGACGGTTTCGATGAGCAACTTCGGAAGCGAGGGTCCTAAGTCGACTTGGCTCGGTACAGATCTCACGCTTAACGCAGCAGCCGGCCCTATGTCACTCAATGGTTACCGTGATCGGGCACCAGTGCGTATTTCAGCCCCTCAGGTGTGGGTCAACGCGGGCTCCGAAGCTGCTTGCGCAGCGCTCATTGCGTTGACCGAAAGAAAGGCCAGTGGACTCGGCCAACATGTAGATGTCTCTGCTCAGGAAGCAATGATTTTGACGGCTCAGGGATGGCTGGCCCCTTCGTTGTGTGACAATCCTCCTGCGCAGAGAACTGGTGGCGGGTTCGAACTCTTGGGGATGGTTGAATTCCGGTTTGTCTACGAGTGTGCCGACGGTCATGTGACAATTACCTTTTTGCCTGGTGTCTTGGTGGGTTCGTTTACGAAACGTCTACTCGAATGGGTTCAAAAAGAAGGACATCTAGACGAGGACTTAGCAGAGATCGATTGGGTGGATCTACTCACCGATCGAAGTCTCGAAGAAGTCGCATCGATCACAGAGCGAACGGCACAGTGTCTCGCTAACGCGCTTATCTCTCACACAAAGCAAGATCTTTTTTTGATGGCTCAACGGGACAAACTTCTGCTGGTTCCGGTTATCACTCCTGCAGACGTTCTTGAAACACCTCATTATGCTCAGCGGGAATTTTGGGACGAAGTCAAAATGGATCAGGTTGAAACTACGGTGAGATTTCCGGGCCCTTGGGCTCACGGAACTCCCGCAGGCCTCAAACGGCTCGGAAAACCACCATTGTTGGGCGAACACACTGAAGAGGTTCTGAACGAAACCCGGGACTTAGAAGATCTGGGGGGTGATCCTATGAGCACGGGACTTCCGTTCGAAGGAGTCACCGTTCTTGACTTTACGTGGGTGTATGCGGGTCCCTTCGCTACCCGAATGTTGGGGTATTACGGCGCCCGCGTTATTCGAGTGGAATCTCAGACGCGACCCGATCAGGTCCGTACATCTGGCTTAAGCCGGGATCCAGAGGACTTAGAGGGCCCTGAGAACAGTCAGCAGTGGCATTCCATCAATGCCCACAAAGAGAGCTTGCAGATCAATCTGAAGGTGCCCGAATCGCGGCAAGTAGTTTTGGATCTTGCAGCAAAATGCGACATCGTGGTTAACGCTTTTTCGGCAGGCGTACTCGACCGAATTGGCTTAAGCCCATCGGACCTACTAGAAGTCAACCCACGTCTAATCGTTTGTTCGACGACGCTGTTCGGTCAAAGCGGCCCTTTGTCGCCCATCCCTGGTTTCGGAAATATGGGTGCGGCCACGGGCGGTTACTACGAATTGACGGGCTGGGCAGACCGTCTCCCCGCCGGTCCCTTCCTCGCGTACACAGATGCCACTTCCCCACGTCTCACAGCGGCACTAATCATGGCGGCCCTGGACTACCGAGAACGCACTGGGGAAGGCATGGTGCTCGATTTCTCACAAGCTGAGGGTGGCATTCATTTTGTGACTGAGGCGATCCTTGACCAAGAGGTCAATGGATTTCCCCAGAGCCGAATGGGAAATGCTGATCGGTGGATGGCACCACATTCGGTGTACGAATGCGCGAATGGCGAGAAGGACCAATGGATCGCTATAGCTTCCGAAAATGATGAACAGTGGCGAGCCCTCACTCAAGCGATAGATCTAGAGGAGCTATCGAGTTTGGGGCTATCCCAACGTCTAGCTAGAGAAGAAGAACTGGACCAAATTCTACGGGATTGGTGTCTGTCTCGAGACGCTACCGAAACTACTGAACTTCTCCAAGGCGCCGGAGTTCCAGCCCATCAAGTTCAAAACAGCCCTGAAGTTACATCCGATCCTCAGTTGATCCACCGCAACCATTTCGTTGAGGTGCCCCACGAGATCTACGGCACCACGTGGGCTGAACAGTACGGATTCCGCTTATCAAAAAGCGACGGTACACCTACCAAGAGTGGGCCCCTATGGGGGGAACACAATTTTGAGATTCTGAGTGACCTCTTGGGGTACGAAGGAGATCAGATCGCTGATCTGGTGATCGCTGGTGTACTTGAGTAACTACTGCTGCAAGCGGTCGTGGAATGCTGCTGTGGCAGATATCCCGCTTTCCCCCGTCAACCAAGTCAGATAATCAGGGCGATTGCGGTTGCGAAAAATCGGGTTGCGGAATGTCTCTATCCACCACTCAACTGGGCGCAAGGTACTCGCCATTTCCTGATCCCAGTCCTTCCATTGTTGCGCGTGTTGTTCAGACCTGAACAGGTTCATGCCACCTCACCTAAATGGTTGATCAGGTTCCTCCATTCCTAGGCGACTGCGGGTGTACCCGACGATGGTTTCAGGGTCCACTAGAACTAGTTCTCCGTCTTTCATTTTGAGATGAAGAGAGTCGTCACCCAACAAGCACGGAGCGTTGATGTCGACTATTTCGCCCGGGAACATCCATGAGCACGCCAGGGCTTCAAAGCCGCATTGAGCGAACCAGCGTTGTTCTCCTCGGACTGTTATCCGATAGGCCGTCGGCTGATTGTTAAAAGGAGGGAACGATGCGATGTAGTCAGTCCCCGGGTGCATCCACCCAGGAGTAATCGCCAAAATACTTTCGATGCGGTTCAGAGCCTCGTTGGGTGAAATACCAAGGCGGGGCGCCAGTTCGGCATAATGCGGCGCTACTCCAGTCGCGACTATCTCTTGCATGATCGTTGCATAGGTGACGTCAAGATCTGATTCCAAATCACTTCCTTCCCGACTAGTACCTTTCAGCTTCTCACAAGCAAGATGTTCTCTGGGTATCTACGCTGTGGCGAGACGTTTGGAGGTTTTTGATGACTGGACGTATGTCCGAAAAGGTATCGATCATTACTGGCGGCGCATCTGGGATTGGACGAGCGTGCTGTCTTCGCTTCGCTGAAGAAGGGGCGAAAATTGTGGTCGCCGACATTAACCTCGAGCGCGCCGAAGCTGTCGCGGACGAAGTTGCGTCCGCCGGGGGTGAGGCAATCGCGTTGAACGTCGATACATCAATGCCTGAAGAGGTCGCTGCCATGGCAAGTAGCGCTGTCGAGGCTTTCGGCAGAATCGACGCTTGTGTGGCTGCGGCCGGAATTTCTCACGCTGGTTACATAAGCCGCGACGCTGATGAGCAGGTCAGCGCTGACCGTCATGACCGTAATGACATGATGCTGATCGATAAATCCTTGTCAAATTGGCAACGGGTCTTGGATGTCAACCTCACCGGGGTCATGTTGACCAACCAGCTGGTGGCTCAGCAGATGGCAAAGTCCGAGGGAGGAGCAATTGTCAACATCGCCTCCGTAGCGGGAAAAACGGCATTGATGGGGGCATCGGACTATTGCGTGTCTAAAGCCGGAGTATGGATGCTGACGAAATGCGGGGCGATCGAGCTCGCACGGCACGGGATACGCGTCAACGCGGTTGGTCCCGGTTATATAAAGACCTCCATGAGCGGCGCTGCTACCAGTAACGAAGCTTGGGTTGAAGGTCGAATTAAGGAAACACCTCTACGACGGCTCGGCGAACCCTTAGATATCGCGAATGCATGCCTCTATTTATGCAGTGATGAGGCGAGTTTTGTTACTGGCGAAATCATCTTTCCCGACGGTGGACTAATCGCTGACAGCCGCTCATAAAGCGGAGTGACGTGATCAAGCTTCTACTCCGACATTCTGACCGTCTAGCGTCTGCCTCATGGTGAAAGTAGCTGTCGAACCAGATTGCTGGCGACGTGAGTCCCTGGTCGCTGCAGTCGAGGGGGGAGGCGGAGAGGTAGTCGGCCCCGATACTGCAGAGGTGTTGGTATGGGCGGAACCAGCTCGGGCGGATCTTTTACCGCCGATGCTTGACGAAAATCCCAATATCGACTGGGTTCAGTTGCCATACGCAGGTATTGAGCCTTTCGTTGAAATGCTTCGTTCCCGACCTCACCTCACCTGGACATGCGGAAAGGGTGTCTATGCTTCCCCGGTAGCGGAACATGTGTTGGCTCTGGCTTTGGCAGGATTTCGAGCCATCAACACATATTCTCGTGCCAATAGATGGTCCGACCCTGAGGGCCGGAATCTGTTTGGGGCGAAGGTAACTATTCTTGGTGGTGGCGGAATTACTGAAGAGCTCTTGCCGCTTCTGGCGCCGTTTGGCTGTGAGGTAACAGTCGTTCGGAATCAAGTACTTCCGATAGAGGGCGCAGACCAAGTAGTTGATTCCAGTGATCTCCATGATGTCCTACCGGGGTCAGATCTTCTCGTTCTCGCCCTCGCATTGACTCCTGAGACCACTGGAATCATCGGCAAGCAGGAACTCGCTCTACTTCCTGAGCATGCGTGGATAGTGAATGTCGCTCGGGGAGGTCACATTGTGACTGGCGATCTGGTTGAAGCATTACAGGAAGGGGTAATCGGAGGAGCTGCTCTTGATGTCACCGACCCAGAACCCCTGCCCGACGACCACCCACTTTGGGGATTTGGGAATTGCATCATTACTCCGCACATCGGGAATACCCCGGAGATGGGCCTTCCGCTACTTGCTCAGCGAGTGAGCGACAACGTACGGAGACGAATAGCTGGTTCGCCACTCATAGGTCCGGTGGATGTCGATCGAGGTTATTAGCAATCAAGCTCGGAGACTAGCTGGGTGGGCGCTCTCCACCGCTTCGATGCAACGCTGACGCACGACCCCGACTTCCTCGTCAGTTAACGTCTTGTCTTTGGCTTGAAGCCGCATAGAAAACGCCAACGAACGCACCCCTTCATCTAGCTGGCCGCTACGAAAAACATCAAATAAATGCAGCGACTGAAGCTCTTCGCCGGCGGCCTTCCTTAGGGTCATCTCTATTTCTGAAGCTTGGACCTGTTCACCAACAGCAAAGGCTAGGTCCACGTCACTTGAAGGGAAGGTGGAGACGGGTTGGTACGAGACACCCTCAACTGAAATCGCTGCCTCGATAACAAGATCAAGTCTTAAGTTGAGCCACGCGCATCTGTCTTCTATTTCATAGCTTCGCAACACGGCGGGATCAACTTCTCCTAGCGAACCAACTTCAGTGTCTCCAATATTGATCTTGGCTCCTCGAGTGGGATGCAACCCGGCTAGGCCGTCAACGTTGGTCAACTGGAATTCCAATTTGAGAGTCGACGCTAGGTCTTTAAGTAGTGAGGTTGCCGCAAAAGCATCCGCGTTAGATATCAGCGCTGCCAAATGTTCGGTTTCCAGCGGTAATCCCGACGAATCCTCTGAGGCCTCGAATACAGGACCGGTCTCAAATAATTTCGCTCCCATATTGCGATGCGAATAGTTGTATGCGACTGCCGTTAGTAAACCTGGGAGCAATGAGGGTCTTAGGACCGATTCTTCGACTGCTAAGGGGTTGAGTAAGCGCACTGGCTCTTCGACAATTAAAGCAGCTTTGGTGATGTCGTCTGGAGCCAAGAATGGGTTGGGCATCGCTTCTATGAGCCCCGCACCGGTCATGACCTGTCGAATCACTCGGCGAAGCTTTTGCTGCGGGGATAGGTGGCCAGCGTCGGGCGATCTGGGGACGGTGGCACCCAATTTTCCGTAGCCATAGTGACGCGCCACCTCTTCAGCAATGTCAGTTTCAGTTTCGGTGTCAGGCCGAAAGGACGGGATCGTTACAAGCTGAACGTCTTGACTATCGGTGTTTTCAACGTCGAAACCGATGGGTGTCAGCAAGTTGCGTATTTCTTCTGACGAAAAGTCTCTACCGAGCAGCATGCTGATTCTTGATGTTCTCACTGGAACCGAGATGCTGTCCGGAGTCGTACCAGCTACATCGAGAACCTCCCCTACTATTTCAATACCGCCAGGAGTAACTTCGTTGAGAAGGTGACAGAACCGTTGGACAGCAGTCACATTTATTTGCCAATCGGTACCTCTCTCAAATCGAGCTGATGCTTCCGATCTCAGGCCAAGTCTCTGCGAAGTTCTCGCTATCGATCGCGGTTCCCAGCAGGCAAGTTCAACTAGGACTGAGTCAGTGGTGTCAGATATTTCTGTTGACGCACCGCCCATAACACCGGCTATGCCGATGGGTTCATCGGCCTCGTTGACGATCAACCCATCGTTGGGCTGAAGCATCCGCTCTTGATCATCAAGGGTCGTGATGCTTTCTCCATCGGATGCCCGGCGCACACCTATGTGACCATTCGGGAGCAGCGAAAGGTCGTAGGTGTGGTTAGGTGTCCCAAGTTCGAGCATCACATAGTTGGAAACGTCGACCACGGAATTGATCGGACGCATACCCAACAGCGTCAATCGCATCTGCATCCACAGAGGAGATTTACCAACGGTGACGCCTCTCAGTACCCGGCCCGTGAATCTGGGACAAAGAACCCCATCATCAATCTGGATACTTGCCAGATCTTCCGCAGCCCCCGATGACGGTACCGTCCATTCGGGGATCTCAAATGGGACGTCGAGACGGGCTGCTAGGTCGCGGGCTACACCCGCTACTGACATCGCATCGGGACGATTGGGATTGATCTCCAGATCCCACAAGATGTCTCCGACGAGCCCCAACTCTTGCATCAATGGGGCCCCGGTCTCGAGATGTTCAGGCAGGATCATGATGCCATCGTGGTCGGAACCTAAACCGAGTTCAGCGGCGGAACAGCACATGCCGTTAGACATTTCGCCGCGCATTTCTCTCTGCGAAATTTCCATCCCATCGGGCATGACTGTGCCAATGGTTGCAAATGGAATCAGGTCGCCCACCGACATGTTGAACGCACCACAGCAGACTTGCATTGGATCGCCGTTTTCTATTTCAACGTCTACAAGTTGGATCCTGTCCGCTTTTGGATGAGGCCTCAGATCAGCGACTCTTGCTACCACAACACCTTCGAGAGGATTAAGGATACGAGTCTCTTCGACCGCCATCCCTAAGTCGCTCATGTGGTCTGCCAATTCATAAGGGTCCCCTTCAATAGGGGCGAATTCGCGCAGCCAGGAGAGGAGAACTTTCATTTCAAGACCTCCCTAGAACTGTTCAAGGAATCTGACATCGTTGGTGTACATATCTCTCAGGTCTTTAATTCCGTACCGCATCAGCGCGAGGCGGTCGATGCCGAAGCCGAAAGCGAATCCGGTCCATTCTTCGCTGTCCACTCCGCAGTTCGCCAGGACGTTCGGATGAACCATTCCGCAGCCACCTAGCTCAATCCAACCGGTTCGTTGACAGGTCTGGCATCCATCTCCTTCACATATCACGCAGGTGATGTCGAACTCGGCGCTCGGTTCGGTGAAGGGGAAGTAGGAGGGTCGCAGGCGGCTACTAATTGCCCCTCCGAAGTATGCAGCAGTGAACTCATTTAGCGTTCCTGCCAGATCAGCGAGACTGATCCCGCGATCTACGACAAGGCCTTCAATCTGATGAAAAACTGGCATGTGACTGGCGTCCGCTGTATCCCGCCGGAATACACGCCCAGGGCAAACGGTGTAAATCGGTGGCGCCGTCGACTCCATAACCCGCACCTGCACCGGTGACGTGTGGGTGCGCAGCAATATGTTTGTCGCTTCTCCTCCTTCACCGTCACCTATTTCCGTTCGGTCACCTAAATCTAAGTACAGCGTGTCGAACATCGACCTAGCTGGATGCGCTGCTGGAAGATTTAAAGCTTCGAAGTTGTACCAGTCTGTTTCCGCTTGAGGTCCTTCGGAGACTGTGAAACCCATGCCAACAAACACATCTTCGAGACGTTCCATGGTTTGGGTCACTAAATGTAGGTGACCGCGATTTGCTACATGTAGCGACTCAGTGAGGTCCAGTCGTTCGGTTTCCAATTGTGCTCGGCGATCCGATAATTCGAACTTCTTTTTCGCTGCTTCGTGCGCCTCTCGCACAAATAGTTGTGCTTCGTTTAACGCTTGCCCGACATCTGCTCGTTCTTGTGCATCAACTTCACCCATGAGGCGCTTGAGGCCGCCAAGTGTTGACTTCTTTCCGAAAAGCATCGGTTCTATTGCTTTGAGGCTTTCAAGATCACCCGTCTTTTCGATTTCACCGACTGACGCGGCCTTTGCTTCAGCGATTTGGTCGTAGACGCTCACACTGTGAAGGATACGGCCAGCAGGGCGACTATCAGAAGTCAATAACGGAATGAGTTAATGATCATTTTCGATAGTTTGCATGCGATACATCACAAGGCCAGCCGCGACAGCAACATTTAGCGATTCGACATGGAGGCCCATCGGGATAGTCACGAGCACACTGGCACGCTCCAAAATAGGTTCAGACAGTCCGTGAGCTTCGCTTCCGAGCACCAACGTCATCTGGTCCGTAACCTCAAGGGATCTGAAATCTTGTTCACCTCTTGAGTTGGTAGCTACCACGAAGTGACCTTCCGCTATCAAAGAGTCGAGGACCGCGCCGAGGTCCATATTTCTCGCGGATTGCAGTCCGAAGATAGTTCCGGCACTCGCTCTAATGGAACGAGGACTCAAAAGGTCAGCTGTCCCGGAGGAGGTGATGACAGCTCCAAACCCTGCTGCTACTGCTGTACGAACAATCGCGCCTACGTTGCCTGGGTCCTGCACTGAGTCCACTACGACTATCCGTCGACATTTGGCTATTGATGACAACTCAGAATCATGTGCCTTAGCAACAGCAAGTACACCTTGAGGTGAGCCGCTGTCTGCTATTTGATCGAGGACATCACTTTGTACTTCGTGGGCTAACACCCCGTTTTCACGAAAGGTGTCAGCGATTCGACTTTGGTCAGAACGATAAAAGATTTCCTCAAATTCAGCTCCAATATCGAGAGCTGTCTCAATAGCACGCGGGCCTTCTACGACTGCCAAGCCTTCAATATCGCGATAACGACGGTCGCGTACTAGGCGCCTAAGCCGAGTCAGTCGTGGCGACTGGGAAGAAAGAGTCAGCTTGTTTGTCGAGCAGATTCAGCTTTTTCTACTAACTTGCTGAATGCCTCGGGATCGTTGACAGCCATATCCGACAGAATTTTTCGGTCGACTTGAACTCCGGCAGCGTTGAGTCCATTGACCAATTTGCTGTAACTGGTGCCATTCTGTCGAGCAGCGGCGTTGATGCGTTGAATCCAAAGGCGGCGAAACTCTCCTTTGCGCGCTCTGCGATCTCGGAACGCATAGTTTCCACTATGCATCACTTGTTCATTAGCTGCTCTGTAGGAACGGCTCTTATTGCCGTAATAGCCCTTAGCTTTCTCTAGGGTCGCTTTACGGCTCTTTCTACCTGCGACGGAACGTTTTACTCGTGCCACTTTGACGTCTCCTCTAACAGTTCTCTTTTACTTGCCCAGCATCTTGTTGATGCGGGGGAGGTCGGCTTTGCTTATTTCGCCTTCAAGGGCAAGTCGACGTTTTCTCTTGGCGGACTTCTTTTCCAGAATGTGGTTTCTACCTTGTTTCCGTCGGACCAGTTTTCCTGATCCGCTAGTTTTGAACCTCTTCTTGGCTCCGCTGTGTGTCTTCATTTTGGGCATAACTTTTCCTTATCGAAGGATTCTTCGGGATTTCTTGAACTCCGAGACTTGTTTAGTCTCTACTCGTTTGTGCTTTCCTCAGCGTTTCTACGCCGTTGTTTGGCGGCCTTGTCAGGGCTCAAAACCATGGTCATATTTCGGCCATCTAGCTTGGGGAACTGGTCAACTTTTCCCACTGTTTCAACATTTTCTGCGACTCGTTCCAGAATTTCTCGGCCTAACTCGGGGTGGAAGACCTCTCGGCCTCGGAACATGATGGTGATCTTTACTTTGTGGCCATCGGAGAGAAATTTCTCGACTTTTGAAGTCTTAGTGTCGAAATCACCTTGTCCGATTTTCGGCCGATATTTCATCTCCTTTAGGGAAACGGCACTGGCCTTTTTCCTGGACTCTTTTGCCCTTTGCGATGACTCGTATTTGAACTTTCCGTAATCCATGATTCGACATACCGGAGGATTAGCGTCTGGGGCTACCTCCACTAGGTCAAGATCAAGTTCTTGCGCAATGTTCAATGCTTCTGGCAAGGGTTTGATTCCGATCTGTTCACCGTCAGGGGCAACCAGTCGAACCTCCCGTACCCGAATCTCTTCGTTGATCCGGGCATCGCCTTCATCTGGGCGTGCTATGGCCTTACTCGCTTAACCAAGGACATTCTCCAAGTCCGTTGATGGCACCTTCCATTTAAAAACAAAAGGCGGACACATTTGGTGCCCACCTCACGTATCGGAGCTTTCGGTAACGTTCGTTACTTCAACCCGACAGGGACCGAATCGCACCTTTCAGTGGAACGGTGGGGGCGGAACCCCTCTTGTATCTATTGTCAACGGCGTAGGGTAACACGGTAAACAGCAATTCCGAACAAGTAGTGTCTGTCGCAAATACACTGCGCGTTGTTGAAAGAGGGCATGTGAGTAGCTTTTGGACTCCTTCCGGAGAGCATGAAGTTCCCGGAGAAACTAGTAACGCCGAGCCAATGCCTGGTCTGGCGGGAGATCCTGATATTGATCCTGATACCGCTGCTGCGATGCAGCAACAACTAATTGAGGCTCAGGAGCAACTACTTTCGGTCCCTGCGGGTCAAATAGTTGCGAATCACGTCATTGGACTTTTCGAACTCGCTGCTCTTCATTTACGAGTTGATCCTCCCAACTTAGAAGAAGCGCGTTTACCTATTGACGCCATGGGCATTTTGGTCGAACAGCTCGGCGATCAGCTTCCTGAACACCAAACACTGTCCGCTGCCCTGCATCAGATCAGGCTCGCGTTTGTGGAAGTTCAGAACCAACCAGAAGAAGATGAATAGTGAGCGTTGGCGTTAGGGGACAATCTTTGAGATAGGGAGTTCGATTACGTCGGTTGCCCCGAGATCAAGTAGTTCGGGAATCAAAACATTTATGTCGCTCTTGTTGACGACCGTTTCGACAGCAAAACCTCCACCGCCCCACAACTCGTTCACTGTTGGGGCCTTCATTGAGGGAAGCACACTTATGACTTGATCTAGGTCAGATGCAGATACGTTTAGTTTCATTAACACGCGTCCGCGAGCATCTAAGACACCGTCCAGAAGTGTTTTCAGTTGCTCCATGGCTTTACGTTTTTCAGGGTCTTCGTATGATTCGCGGTTGGCAAAAATCTCGGTATAGCTCGTCAATATCTCGTCGATGATTTTCAGTCCTGCCGCTCTGAGAGCACTGCCTGTCTCAGTTAAATCCACCACGGCGTCGACGATCTCTGGGGCCTTAGCCTCAGTAGCTCCGTAACTCAGCCTTACGTCTGCCTTAATGCCTGAAGCAGCAAAATGTCGGTTAGTTAGCTCCGGGTATTCGCTTGAAACTCTTACGCCTTGCGGTAAGTCTGACAACACTTCGTAATCGCTGTCAGCAGGGACCGCGACAACAATTTTGACTGGTTTCGCAGTTACTTTCGAATACTTCAGTTCACCTAATGAAACTACATCGCTACTGGTTTCTTCGATCCAATCTCTGCCAGCAATGCCTATGTCAAATAGTCCGTCCTCTACATATGACGGAATTTCTTGCGGTCGGAGAATTCTTACATCAGCAATTCTCGGATCGTCAACGGAAGCCCTGTAATCGACGTCGCTGGTTCGACGAACAGCAAGATCAGCCTCCTCAAACAACTGGAGCGTTGCCTTTTCAAGAGAACCCTTAGGTAACACGAGTTTCAGCATGCTGTTGACGGTACCGGTCTAGCCAGCAGAATCACTAGTTAATTATCCGATTGAAACGTTCCATGAACTATCTCAGTTAAAGGCGTGTAGCTAATCGTTCAGTCAACGACAAGGTCGTCAAGACCGTCGATGAGATGACCTAAACGCATCTGTTTGGTCCTCAAGTACGCCAAATTCTCTGGGTTTGCTCCCGGCGCGGTGGAAACGCGTTCGACGATTTCAAGTCCATACCCAGCTAGGCCACCGATCTTGGCCGGGTTGTTGGTAATCAAACGCATTTTAGTTATGCCAAGTTCAACGAGAATTTGGGCCCCGATCCCATATTCACGGCTATCAACAGGTAAGCCAAGTTCGATATTCGCATCAACAGTGTCGTGGCCCTCATCTTGGAGTGAGTACGCAGCAATTTTGTGTCCGATGCCAATTCCGCGTCCCTCATGGCCTCGGAGGTAGACAAGCACCCCAGCCCCCTCCTCAGCTATTGCCTCGAGGGCCGTGTGCAGTTGACCGCCACAGTCGCATCGCATTGAAGCAAGGATGTCACCGGTCAAGCATTCGCTGTGCACTCGCACCAAGACTGGTTCTGAGCCCATGATTTGACCATACACAAGAGCAAGATGTTCTGTTCCGTCAAAGTCTCGGAACACATGACCGGTGAAGTCACCATAAATGGTCGGAATTCGCGCTTGAGCACCCGGGTCAACGAGTCGTTCGTTTGCCCGTCTGTACCGAATCAAATCAGCAATGGAGATCAAGAGAAGATCATGTTCATTGCAGAATTCGATCAGCTCTGGGAGTCGGGACATAGTGCCGTCTTCATTGACTACTTCAGCTAGAACTCCAGCTGGTTCACAACCAGCTAAACGTGCTAGGTCAACGGCGGCTTCTGTGTGGCCAGCACGTTTCAGAACCCCACCGGGTCTATACCGCAGAGGCAGCACATGACCGGGTCGAACGAAATCATGTGGCTCGCTACTCGGAGAAGCGAGAAGGTTGAGAGTTTTTGAACGGTCACTAGCNGAAATNCCAGTTGTCGTCCCTTCAGCAGCATCAACGGTAATGGTGTAGGCGGTTCTCATTGGTTCAGTGTTGATNGCCACCATGAGGGGCAGGGCCAGATCATCAAGGCGCTCNCCGGTCATGGGGGCACACAAGACCCCTGACGTGTAACGAACGAAAAAAGCGATGCTCTCGGGTGTTGCNTGTTCTGCAGCCATAATGAGGTCACCCTCATTTTCTCGGTCTTCGTCATCCACCACGACGACGATTTCCCCGCGCCCTATTGCAGCTATTGCGTCATCTACAGCAGCCAACGGAGAATCAGCATCTCCCGACATTTGGTTCCTAGTTTTTGATTTAGGCATGGCTGAGAACCTCTGTGCGGATTATCACGAGTCATCTCCATTTTCGAAAACTAGGAGTCGCTCAACATATTTGGCAATTACATCAACTTCAATGTTTACGTTATCGCCCTCTGCGTAAGACCCGAGTGTTGTCACTTCGAGGGTATGGGGAATAAGCGCCACTGCAAACGCTCCGTCACGAACATCGAAGCAAGTCAAACTGACCCCATCGACAGTAATGGAGCCTTTTTCCACCAAGTATCGGGATAAATGTTCTGGAATACGAATTCGAAGATCTGGTCCAGGGGCGAGCACTGTTCCTATTCCATCCACATGGCCTTGCACCATGTGGCCGCCTAGACGGTCTGAATATCTGACAGCGCGTTCNAAGTTGACTGGATCGCCTGGTTGCAGATTACCNAGTGAGGTTCGTTCAATTGTTTCNGTTACCACGTCGGCTTCCCACCAGTTATCTCCCAGTGCCACCACGGTCAGGCAACACCCGTTAACCGATATCGAGTCATCTATCTCGGTGCCCTCNATAACCTCTCGCGCTGCGAACCTGTAGCGGTCACCTTCGTTAGCTACGAAAGAACCCAGTTCTTCAATTAGTCCCGTAAACATCAATCTCCTTTTGTGGGCCGAAATTCAACCCGAAGATCAGAACCAATTTTGCGAACATCGCGAAGCTCTCCACGCCATAGTTCTGCCATTGTCGCAGAACCTGGTCCTGCAAACACGGGGCGACCTTCTTCACCACCCA
Source organism: Acidimicrobiaceae bacterium (assembly GCA_002708935.1). Classification (GTDB taxonomy): domain Bacteria; phylum Actinomycetota; class Acidimicrobiia; order Acidimicrobiales; family Poriferisodalaceae; genus MedAcidi-G3. The sequence goes on from PAPO01000003.1 coordinate 25,094, forward strand.
TCAAAGCTGGCGCCATATAGAAGACATATTCGTTTACGAGACCTTTTTCNTGAAGGGTCGCTGCCACANGAGNTCCTCCTTCGACTAACAAGTCNANTACTCCCCGACTACCCANTTCGAGCATCAATTCGTCTANGTCGCCTTCTAACTCCCAACACGGATGGACTCGCGCATCAGGTGGCGCCTTGCCTAGGACGATTCGCTGCGGGTCGCTTCCTGCAACAAAGCGTGTGGTCAAAGAGGGGTCGTCGGATCTTATGGTTCCAGCTCCAACNAATACCGCGTCGCACCGCGCCCGTATGGCATGAACGTCGCTGCGCGCTTCTTGGCTAGTTATCCATTCAGACGAACCATCTGGAGCCGCTGTTCTCCCATCCATGGTCAACGCCATTTTGAGCACGACCCAAGGTTTACCAGTAGCTCGCTGATACAGATACGGTTCGAGTTGGTCTGCTATCTGTCTCTTTCTCACCCCTTCAACTACTTCGATCCCAGCATCTCGCAGCGCGCTGATTCCTCTACCTGAAACGTGGGGATCGGGATCGGTTATGCCAATAACGACGCGACTCACTCCCGATTCGATGATCTGAGAGACACAAGGAGGAGTTCTTCCCTCGTGGCAACATGGCTCAAGTGTCGTAAATAGTGTTGCTCCCCGAGCTTTCGGCCCAGCTAGATCAATAGCAACTCGCTCCGCGTGGGGCCCTCCGGGGGGTGAGGTAGCACCGTCAAATGTTTCGCCATCTGAATTCAATATGACCGCTCCCACCCATGGGTTCGGGGCAGTCGTTCCTCGAACCCCGTGCGCGTTNTTTATGGCTCTATCCATTAACGAAACGTCTGTGGGTGCAGGAGTATTCACAATCAATGGAGCCGTTCGCCGTGAAGGAGCCGTAANGCGTGGGGTACCACATCAGCCACAGCTTCAAAGCACTCAACACAACCAGCCGTGGAACCGGGGGTGTTNAGAATAATGGACTTTCCCACGATGCCTGCAACCCCACGAGATAGTCGACCTAAGGGATTGGTAAGACGCATGGCCTCTGCGATTCCAGGCGCGCTTCGTTCCAACACCTGACGCGTCCCTTCAGGGGTCAAATCTCTTTCAGTAAACCCTGTGCCACCAGTTGTAATGATCAAGCCGGCAAAACCGTTGCTCATCTCGCTCAAGCTGTCGGCGACGCTGTCTACACCGTCAGCGACCACCCTGTGTTCCACCACGTCGTAGTCGTAAGAGNCAAGAGTCGCNACTAGCGCTTCGCCGCTTCGATCCTCTCGAACTCCTTCAACCACCCCATCAGATACGGTTAAAACTTTGGCCAGCAAAGATTCATCNNGCACACGAGAGGTATGTGCATCGTGACCAGATTCACCGCTTTTTTCAACTGATGCCATATCGGGAGGCTACCGCCCCCACTTATGAAGCATTGGTCCGGATCGGCGAACTAACTTCTTGGTATGAGCTACGCCAAAGATAGAACATATTTAGATGCTGATAGTCATCTGATGGAACTGCCGGACTTTCTGACCTCCCATGCGGATTCAGCGATTCGCGATCGTCTCCCNCAGATCGANCTTGATTCAGGNGCGCGNAGCAGCGAATCNTGGCGAGAAGCAGCCAAGACCGGAGCTCACTCGCCTGAAACGGTGGCCGAGTTAGTTGCTCTCGGCGANGGGCTTATCGCTGGACCAAAAGGGTATTACGCGCTTGGTGCCTTCAATAAAGACGAACGNCGAATGGCCTTAGATCTACTTGGCTTCGACCAGCAATTTGTTTTTTCAACCTTTAGTGCGCCNATTGCCTTNGATCCCACTGCCGATCTTGATATCCGCTATGGGGCNACTCGAGCNCANAACCGCGCAATGGCCGAATTCTGTTCGGATGATCCGCGCCTTATNGGNGTCGCNTTNCTTCCTCTCGACGATCCTGACGCCACAATTGAAGAGCTNGAGTTTGCGNTNANGANCGGACTTGGAGCTGTTTGGGTCCCCCACCGACCGGCAGGCNGTGGTTCNCCCGGACANAATGATCTTGATCCCGTTTGGGCNCGTTTGGCNGAGGCAGGAATTCCGTTTCTTCTTCATGTCGGTGGTACTCCACTCCAAATCAAACCTGACTGGATGAACACNGGTCGACCGATTCCNACAGATTGGATNGGTGGNGGAGAAAATGTNCGAGGTAAAGACATGATCGCNCTTCATCACGCNGCAGANACCTTTGTTGGNGCTTTGGTGTTGGATGGNGTCTTGCAGCGACATCCCGAAGNTGAGCGGAGGCGTGATCGAATTNGGNGCGGGTTGGGTGCCTGCGCTCCTTCGCCGNTTAGATCTAATTGCTCAGATNTGGAAACGTTCNGAACCTGANTTGGAGGNGCTNAAGACTNCNCCTTCNGAGTTNATNTCNCAACANATGGCCTTCACCCCNTANCCGTTTGANGATGTTGGGGCNATGATCCGGGAGTCNAACGCCGATTTGTATTTGTTTTCGTCTGANTANCCACACATAGAGGGCGGTCGAAATCCGTTGGGGCGNTTCGAANCTTCGCTNGAAGGNATGANCGANGANGTTCNAAANAAGTTTTATTCAGAAAATATGGCGACNCTTTTANGTTCTTGAANGCTGCNNNCTANCCCANTCGAAACACCTGATNNTCGTGNTTCGAAAGGAAGGTNCGATGAAAGACGTTGGCTTTGACGCTNAAACCGTCNGGGTCGTCCTTCATATTCTGGGAGTTTNTGTTTGGGTCGGTGGTCAAATCGTCGTCGGAGCAATCGTTCCTGNGCTGAAANGAACAAATCCTGAGGCTGTCANAAACGTCGCCANGGCTTTCGGGCGAATNGGCTGGCCTTTTTTTGGACTGGCAGTATTTACCGGAATATGGAACATGGTGTCTTTGCCGGGAACCAGTGCCAGCTGGAACGCGTTGTTAGGNATGAAAATGCTTCTNGTGGTTATCTCAGGGGCCAGNGCTTGGCTNCATCAATCCACCGACANGGCTTCCATCCGCGGGCCCAGCGCNGCANCAGCTCTCCTTNCTTCCCTCGCCGCGCTCGTGATGGGNGTCATGCTNNCGGGTTAGTCAATTTTGNGATNANTCGNAGTCGCATCGCCCCTAACTGCGATCTAGTCTCAACTTGTGACTTATACCTGCTTTAACGTTGAGACAAAAGACCATGTCGCTCATATCCGCATGATTCGGCCAGAGCGCGCCAATTCTATGATTCCCGAATTTTGGGATGAGTTACCAAAGATCGTTGGACAGCTGTCAGAAGGAAATGANGCTCGAGCGATTGTTCTTTCCGCTGAGGGNCGNCACTTTTGTTCNGGTATGGATCTNAGTGTNTTCGCAGGNAACAACGATGTGAGCGTTCAAGACAACGCCGCGCATATCAGCCGTCAGCGGGCAAANTTTCGCACCACGGCGTTGCACTTGCAACGCACATTCAGCTGTCTTGAAGAAAGTAGACTGCCGGTCCTTTCTGCCATACAGGGAGCCTGCATNGGAGGCGGCATCGATATGGTGTCTGCCACCGATCTTCGCTACGCGACCNAAGATGCATTCTTCTGTATCCANGAGATCAACATAGGTATGACCGCCGATGTCGGAACATTGCAGCGGATGCCAAAACTGGTGCCCGAAGGAGTGGTCCGAGAGCTGGCTTACACCGGCCGCAACATGTCCGCTTCGGAAGCAAAAGAGCGTGGTTTCGTCAACGACATTTATGAAGACCAGGACGCAATGGACGACGCCGTTCTCGAAATCGCACAAGAGATAGCGTCGAAAAGTCCGATGGCTATTTGGGGAACGAAACAAACACTCAATTATGGNCGNGACCACTCCGTAGCTGACGGGNTGGAGTACATAGCGACTTGGAATGCAGCGATGTTTGATCCCGACGACATGGCAGAGGCCTTTATGGCTCAAACAGAAAACCGTGATGCCCAATTCCCTGACCATCGACCTACANCAAGAGGGATTTGAGGAGGTCACCATGGAAGAACNGTGGCAGCTAAGCGCTACCGAATTGGCGCAAGGCATAANGGANAAGAGTTTNTCTGTNAGNGAGGTNGTTGGTTCNGTTCTCGATCGAGTGNCNGCTAAGAANTCTGATCTCAATGCCATCACCGTCGAGTTTCCCGATGAGGCGCTCGCCGCTGCCGCAGCGGCCGATGAATCCATCGCTGCTGGAGAAGCNNTAGGGCCTCTGCATGGCGTACCGGTCACGATTAAAGAAAATATTGATGTAGCNGGTCAGGCGACNCCGAANGGGGTACCCGCTTTCGAAGGTCTNATTGCGTCNGAGGATGCCCCCTTGGTAAAAAACCTGCGAGACGCTGGGGCAATTGTGATTGGTCGNACGAATGTCCCTGAGTTTTCGATGCGNGGAACCACNGTCAACCCNTTGCGNGGNCGGACGTTTAACCCATGGGATGAAAACGCCAGCCCTGGCGGCTCCTCGGGAGGCGGGGGCGCGGCTGCGGCTGCAGGTTTTGGTCCGCTACATCACGGAAATGACATTGGTGGTTCNCTNCGGTTCCCGGCACTGGCGAATGGGATCACGACTGTTAAGCCGACCAANAATCGAATTCCTGTATACAACTCCAGTGCTCCGGCGGAGCGNGGCCCNTTATCTCAAGTGACGTCGGTTCANGGGATCATGACTAGAGACGCCCANGATCTTGCTTTGGCTACAGAAGTNATGATTAGGNCGGACCCGAGAGANCCATTNTGTCCGCCAATTCCTTGGCGTGGANCTNCNCTAGNTGACCCAATAACTNTCGCCGTAACTAAAGATCCATGCGGTTACTCCATGCATGAAGGCATCGCTGATCTGATTGACCAGGCTGCCGACGCGTTGANGGATGCTGGCTACCAGGTTGTGGAAGTCACCACTCCGTCAGTTGAAGANCCNTTCAGAGATTGGTTCCGAACCCTNATAACTGAAATGGATGTCGCTCTTTGGCCNCTGGTCCTTGAANACGGCAGCGACGAAATTAAAACGACTTTTGATTANTTTTTTCGGNTGGGNGANGTNCTTGANCTCGACCGCTTCATTCACGATTTCGGTGATCGGACGAGAATGATGCGGGATTGGAATCTGTTCTTAGAGGACTACCCCCTCGTACTGACCCCGATTTATATGAATCGGCTTTACGACTGGGATTACGACCTCCAAAGTTTCGAAGCATGCAAAGATTTCATCGAAGCCTCGACTTACTCCATGGCCATCAACTACCTAGGTTTGCCAGCAGGTGTGATCGGTACCGGAATGGTCGAAGAACGGCCCGCNGCAGTTCAAATCGTCGGCCAACGCTACAGAGAAGATTTGATCTGTGATGCACTTGAGGCTTTGCAGCAGCGNTGTGGGCGACTGACCGATNTTCTCTGGGCGAGAGAAGACCGCTAAGGCNGTCGCCCTGCATTCGACGACGTCGGCAAGCTAACGTTTTNCAATGACATCNCTACGACTGGTTCCTCTNGAGTGTGGCTGGCTATCCACTTCAGCTTCTTCTGTGGTNGCGGGTTTAGATGGAGACGTTGAGCTACCAATACCAAGCTGGCTAATCATTCANCCCAGTGGNCAAACTGCTGTTTTTGACACTGGTCTGCATCACGAATTGATAGACGGAGTTGGAGCTAGATATCCCCTCATGGCCCGCCAGTTCGAGTCTCGCTTTATTTCCGAAGACAAGGTTTCCGAACGTCTCGAAAAGGTCGAAATAGACCCGTTTGGCGTAAACAACATCATCTTCAGCCACCTTCATTTCGACCATTGTGGTGGCACTTCGTTGATACCTAACGCTCGGATCATTGTTCAGAACGCAGAGTGGGACTCGGCTCATCATCCCAAACTGATCGAGCATGAGGTCTACAACCCTGCTGATTTCGATTTAGGTCATGACGTGTTGAAAATTGATGGCACTCACGACGTTTTCGGAGATGGCTCGGTGATCTGTATTCCGACACCTGGCCACACAGCAGGACATCAATCCCTTCGAGTTAATTTAGAGAGCGGACCGGTCGTGTTAACTGGAGATTGCGTTTATTGGGAAGCGGTCCTTGAAGGAATGTTGTTGCCGCCATTTGGTTTCGATCACGATATGCAATTGGCTTCAATGAGGAAGCTGAGAGACTTGAGAGATGAGGATGGGTGCAGGCTGTTGTACGGCCATGATGCAGCCCAATGGGCAGGTCTTCAAGAGTCTCTTTCAGGAATAATCTAGCTTCGAGCCTCCTTTATCTATTCGCCCACAGTTGATCTGACATACGAAACAACGCATGGCGACACAAACTGTCGTTCGAATCAAGATTCGGATGGTTGAAATCTTCGTTTTCATTGCGCGTCATCCCTAAACGTTGCATCACCGCGATAGACCGCGAGTTAGACAATGAGGTAAACGACAGGACCTCATTAAGTCGCAAAACGTTGAAGGCATATTCGAGAATCTGTGTTGCTGCCTCTGTCGCATATCCGAAGCCCCAATGTGGTCGAGAGAGCCGCCATCCGATCTCCATACACGGGGTGAACGGTGCGTCCCATATTGGGACTGAAAGACCAACGAAACCTATAAAAGGACCTTTGTCGCATTGGGCATTGTCGCGAATCTGGACCGCCCAAAACCCATAATCCTTCTCCTCTAAGCCAAGTTGAATCGCGTCCGCCAACAAGTCGCTTTGGTCAGTGCTCAAAGTCGGCGGTTCGTACTCCATAACTTGAGGGTCCGCGTTCATAGAGGCAAAGGGTTCTCTATCCTCAGGACGCCACTGTCTCAGTAGTAACCGTGATGACCGAAGTTCCGGTGCTGACACTAAGGAGTGTTCAGACGATAGAAGCGGCGGGCAGACCCAGAGAACAGATCATCACGCTCTGAGATACTCCACCCCGCTTCGTCAGCGATGCGTTGAAAAGCATTGAACAAAACGGTGTAAGAACAACCTTGCTTGTCGACAGGGAAGTTGCTCTCAAACATGCACCTTTCGGGTCCGAATGTGTCTACGCAATGCCGTATGTCCTCGCTCCACAACTCCGCTACGTATTCTGAGGTTGGGGCTTTGGGGAGACGGTTCAAGCCGACGCCGTAGATGCTCATACCGATTCCACCTACCTTGACCATGACATGTTCGTGCTCAGCTAATGACTCAAGTGCTGGTCGCAAAGTCGCGCGGACCTGGTCTCGCGCTCCTGCATATGGACCGATACCCAGAGGGCCTCCTAGGTGGTCCAACACAACTGGAGTTTCTGGCACCGCTGCTACCAGGTCAACCAATTCTTCAACCTGAGGGTGAAACATCCACGCGTCAAAACTAAACCCCATCTCACCTAGTTTGGCGAAACCTTCTCGGAAGTCGTCGTGACTAAGTAATCCCGGTGGAGGTTTAGTGTGTGATTCCCGAATTTGGTCGCTGCTATCCCATGCACTGGCGTGACGGATACCCCTAAATTTCCCGCCGCCTTCTGCGTCTTGGGCAGCGAGGACTTCTTCTACAGAGTTTCCTCTCGTCAAGTCAGCAAATCCTACGATTCCTGCTATTTCCGCACCATCAGCGTCCTCTGAAAGTTCCGCTTGTTGCCGAACGAACGCGATTTCGCCTACGGGCTGCAGATATTCCGGCCCATCATTTCGGTATTCGGCGCCACACTCGACGAACACCGTCTGCACAACATTGTGGCTGGAACCAGTGTCGACGTGCAGTTCGGGAAGTAGATAGGTGCCTGTGGGAAAGTCCCATAAATGGTGGTGGGGATCAACAATCTCTTCTAGTGGATCAATTGCTTCCTCAATGGTGCTCAATAACCAGTCACTTTTATCCATTGCCATGTCTTTCTTGTAGCGCAATGTGAACAACTAAGAAGCTAGTCAACCTTTACCAAGGCCGCCCCCACGTGTCCCAGTCGAAGGGTTCAATACCGTCTTCGGTGAGTCTCCAAATCGATGCTTCTGCAGTCCCATTTTGGATATCAAGAAACCCGATGGTCCCCATCTGGACAGACAGATTGTGCGGAAATGTCGGTGATCCAGGGTTGACACATAAAACGTCATGGACCGTAGTTATGTGTTCGACATGAGTATCCCCGTAGACGACGACATCGAGTTTGGATCCGTCAAAGTGTCTGTCGATAGCGTCAAGAACTCCATAGGACGGTAACTCTGGAATTGGCATGTGGTGGGTTAGACCAATCCTGAGACCTTCAAAATCATGGACCCAAGATGCCGCTAGTTGGGAGTGTTCCGGCTGCGTTTCGCGTCCTGAAGAACCATCGTCGCCGTTACCTCGGGCAGCCCATGTCGGCGCTATCTGGCTGAGTTCTTCAATCACCGAAATTTCATATATGTCTCCAGCGTGGAGAATGGCATCGCAGCCTTGAAACGCTTCATACGTCTGCGGCCAGAGCTCTGGGCCTGCTTCTGGGATATGAGTATCTGAAATTAAGCCAATTCGCATCGATTCGCCCTTATCCTTCGCGCTGCCATTGGAATATAGCCATCCCGTCTGTTTTGTAATCATGTGGCAAGACGAGGCCTCCGTCGCAATATTGCCGCCAATGTCTTCCTTGTATATCGAGGTTTCTTAATTCTTGGTGCCGTTCATGGAAGGCGTGGGCTACATCGCAGGTTTCTTCTTGAGTGATGGTGCACACGCTGTAGGTGAGCACACCATGCGGTTTCAATATTCGCAAGGCTTCTTCTAGTAATGCGTTTTGGGTGCCCGTAAGTCGACTAATCGCTTCTTTAGAGATTTGCCAGCGTGCATCACTTCGTCGTCCAAGGGCTCCCAGTCCACTACAGGGTGCATCAACTAGGACCGCATCGGCAAAGCGGTCATCGAAGCGGGTGTTCGTGCCATCGCTAACCACAACCTGTATTTCTGGGCGGTAGTTCTCAGCGACTTCTCTGAGTGCCCGCGCCCTTGTGGGATCAATTTCATTTGCCCAAATCTCCGACCACGCTGCTCCGCAGGCCGTCGCCTTTCCTCCGGGGGCAGCGCAGAGGTCCACGATTGTTCCTCCGTTTGGTGATGCGTCGTCAACAGCTTCGCTTACCCAACGAGATGCTTGACCCTGGATATATCCGTCAGACCTTGGTAGTGGCCGTTCCGGTGTATTCATTGAGATCAGCGCCGCCCGTCCTTCCGGACCCCACGTCTCTAAGAACAGGTTCCAAATCCAGTCGGGGTAGCTAAATTGCGTAGCCTCATTGGGCCATTCGGGATGAACATCCGCTACTTTGCGCAAAACAGCGTTCACTAGACCGCTAGCTCTACGAGGCGCTACTGCAACGGTGTCATTCACGGCTGCGTGCGCTGGAGTCCGGAGATAGTGAAGTTGATACGCTCCCAGGCGAAGTGTCGCTAAGACATCAGGGTCTAATTTCCTACTTATAAACGGTTGGAGAAGGTGATCCACAGCGCGGCGCATACGGGTGGTTCCCTGCACCAATTCGGTGACGAAAGCCCTGTCTCTTTCACTTAACCCTCTCCCCTGGTCACCTAGAAAAGCCGCAAGAACCACGTTGGCTCTCGATCCGGCATGTATTTCCGTCAAAGCCTGGAGAGCTAACTGCCGGCTCGTCGGACTTTTCACGTCCCTAATCGCGCTTTTGTGCCTAGGTGGGCGCCATTAATCCATGCGCCAGCATTCATACGTGATTTGCCCTCTGGCTGCACAATTAACAGTTGCAATAAGTCTTTGCCGGTTCCAACCAAATCGTGATCCAACACTCCCGGTTCACCTTCGCCGCTGACGACGCGTGTTTGATGGATTTTCAGAAGTGAGGACTCATTGGTCGTCCAGGCTCCTCCTACCCGTACTACTCGATCAAGCTCAACAGCTGAAAGATCCCAATCAAGTCTTAGGTCAGATCTGTTGATTTTGTTGGCTGTTGTTGGCGTTCCCATCTGAGGCACAGGATCCTTCAGCCCTTCTTGAATCGACGCTACGAGCTCCTCGGCTCCCAGTTTCGCTAACTCTTCGCTCAACTCTTGCGCTGTTGTGTGTCTACTGATTTCTGTTTCACGTCGTCGATAAACAGGGCCTGTATCTAACTCCGGTTCGAGGCCCATAACACAAACGCCTGTTGTCGCATCACCAGCCAAGATGGCTCGCTCGACTGGTGCAGCTCCGCGCCAACGTGGAAGTAAAGAGAAATGAAGGTTGATCATCGGTAACTGGGCAAGAACTGTTCGGTCGATGAGCCGTCCATAGGCGACGACCACGCCGCAGTCCGCGTCAACAGTTAATGCGTCTGCCACCTCTTCTGATACTGGTATTCCCAAGTTTTTTGCTGCTGCCTTGACTGGCGTTGCAGTAGGCGCAGCCCTCCTGCTTCGCCGACGATCAGGCATCGAGATCACTAAGGGGATTTCAAACTCGGCGTCTAGTAATGCCAGCAATGCTGGTACCGCTGTTTCAGGGCTGCCGAAATACACCAAAGAACGCGGGTGTTCAGGCGGCCGGGGCAGGCTATTGGTCACGGCAGCGCTAGGTCATCCGAGGACGCTGGACGAACGCCGGGTGAACTTTGGATTTCACGCCACCGGCGAAGGGCGGCCTTTCGTTCATCACGTTCAAGGTGGTCAAGAAGAAGGACTCCATCAAGGTGGTCGAGTTCATGCTGGAACAATCGTGCCAACAACTCATCGGCCTCAATTGAAACCTCATTCCCGTTCAGGTCTCGCCCCACTAGGTGGACTTCCTTGGGTCGAATAATTTCAAACGACAATCCTGGAACCGAGAGGCACCCTTCCTCAAAGGTCCACTCGCCATCGCTATCAACTATTTCGGGATTTACAAGAGTCTGTGGGCCTTCACCGATGTCATAGACGAAGAGTCGCTTTTGGATTCCTACTTGGGGGGCTGCCAATCCGATCCCTTCTGCCTGATACATCGCTGGAACCATGTCATCGACCATCTGAACAATTCGCCCATCGATATTGTCGATTGATTTTGCTGCTTGTCGGAGGACGGGGTCGCCCATCACACGTATCTGATAACTCATGGTGTTTCCTAGGCTACCGGTGTCAACCAATCAGGCTCTAAGAGGGTTGATTTCGATCCTCAATCTTCCTGTTGGTCGTTCGATATCGCCCAGTACATCAACCATGTGTTGACGGTCATTACTCCGGATTCGCCATCGTTCATTATTCGAATTCATTATTTCTATCCCGTCGGGCTTCCCGACGCGTTCGATAAATTCCTTGGCTGCAGAGCCGGAGACAATAGCCCAGTGAGCTTCAGGTGGCTGCTGCAGTTGCCTGCGCATCTCTAGTTCCGATCGGGCTAAGGAACCAGGATCAGCGTTGATCGCCGCTTGAAGAACCGGATGTTGCGGCATCCTGGTTTGAATCAGAATACGGCCGCCATTTTCTCTTCTACCTACTAAACGAGCAGCCTGCGCAATCAGCGACATCGCTTCTTCCGCTGCTCGGTATCGGGGAGCAAGGATCTCTTGATCAAAATCCAAAAACGCCACGAGGTCTGCCGCGTCAACTCGATGAAAGACCGCTTCGGTACCCACGTAGAGATCTGCGTCCGCCGGCAGACTTTCAGTTGACGAGTCGACTTCTGTCACAGGTCGACGGGCGATATGCGTCAATTCTTCAGTAACCCCTGTAACTCCGAGTTTCACTCGCCGAAATTTCGTAGATGAGCAAGATGCACAGACCGCAGGTCTGTCGTCGCCGTCGACAGGATGAACGAGACGGTCCCCATCAAGACCTAAAGCCTTTCCCGATTCTTCGGATCTGGCGAGCTCACCGCATTGGTCGCAATAAGCGAATCTGGCCCGTCCCTTACGGTTCAGGACACAAACAACCCTGCGATGGTTTTGAATGGAACGAGAGAGCTGACCAGAGCACCATGACCCAGCCTTCGGGGTTTCATTTCGTAGATCAACTAGCTCAATGATCGGCCACCCGGCTCGTTCTGTAGCGCGGTCTGCAGTCAATAAAGGAGCGCCACATGTAAGTGCTTCAAGCGACGGCGTAGGCGATGTTATGACCCACCTAGCCCCATCACGTCTAGCTCGTTCTAGGGCGATATCGCGAGCATGCCATGTCGGAGCAGATTCTTGCTGGTAGGCCTCATCATGTTCGTCTAGAACCAGCACTGCTTCTACCGGGCTAATAGGTGCCCATGCTGCAGACCTGGTGCCAATTGTTACTGTCCCGCCTGCGGAGGCTCGCCAGTCTCGGGGAAAAAGGGCCACCTCTATCCCCGCTCTCTTCATGGCTACCGCAAGCCGTTGTGCTCGAGCAAGCGTCGGAACCAGAATCAACGCTCGACCCTGTGACGCTGCTGCTACGGCTATTGAAACATCGTCGCTCGTCGGTGAGGTTCGCACTACGGCCCCACCTCGCCTGAAGGCTTCTTCGGCCAAATTATTTGTCGCGTATTTAGCGTATTGGTGTTTCTTTTTTTCAGGCACAGAAGAGACATTGCGGTCGTGTGTCGCTGTGCGCAGAAAGTGGACCCGACTGCCCAACCAATGTCCACTGGCCCAATTGGCCAAATCCACTAAGGACGAAGGCGGACCATAACTACTGACTTTCCTTACTTCACTCAACGTGAGACCTTCCTGCGGCTTCACATCTAAAGCAGTTATCCAACCTCGCACTCGTCGGCCTCGTAAATCAACGCGTACCACCGTGCCCACCCTGACCTCAGAGCACTCCGACGACTCAACGACGCTGTCACCAAGTAGATAGTCGAATTCTCGATCTACGGCAGGCTCATCTGGAAGAACTCGGACTACTCGCGACACGAGGTTATTTTGCTTGACGGGTGGGACTTCGACGAGTCACGTAAAGAATTTATAGGCCAAGGGCCGAGCGTAACTCGTCCACTCGATCAGTTCGTTCCCAGGTGAACAGATCACCGGAGGACTCGCGACCGAAGTGACCGTATGATGCGGTCGGCCGAAAAATTGGTCTACGAAGATCTAGGTCTCTGAGAATAGCGGCGGGTCGAAGGTCGAAAATCTCGTTGATCGATGCGGTAATCCGCTCGGGGTCAACGTTTTCCGTACCAAAGGTCTCAACTAAGACCGACACTGGGCGAGCTACACCTATCGCGTAAGCAACCTGAACCTCGCAACGGTCAGCGACTCCCGCTGCAACGAGATTTTTTGCTACCCAACGTGTTGCGTACGCTGCTGATCTATCGACCTTAGAAGGGTCTTTGCCAGAGAACGCTCCGCCGCCATGTCGGGCATACCCTCCGTAGGTATCGACGATAATTTTCCTACCGGTGAGACCGCAGTCACCAACTGGTCCACCAACAACGAAATTGCCGGTTGGATTTACAAAGACTTCGAAGTCATCGTCTGCGAACTCTGCGGGCACTGCGGGTTTGATGACATGTTCGATTAAATCTGGGCGGATCATCCCGTCTCTATCGATACCTGGGTTGTGTTGAGTGGAAACAAGAACGGTCTTCAATCTGATGGGGCGGCCATCTTCGTACTCAAACGAAACCTGTGTCTTCCCGTCTGGTCTCAAATACGGAACCTGGCCAGATTTGCGCGCCTCAGTGAGTTGCTCGGCCATCCGGTGGGCCACATGGATAGGCAGTGGCATCAGCACCTCTGTCTCGCGACAGGCGTACCCAAACATCATCCCTTGGTCGCCAGCACCCTGGCGATCAAGGGCATCATCTTCGCCTGCTTGGCCACTTCTAACTTCTTCGGAGTCATTCACGCCCTGAGCTATGTCGGGTGATTGTTCGTCTAGGGAAACCATTACTCCACATGTGCTGCCATTGAAATCGAGGGAGTCTCGGTCGTATCCAATTTCATTGATTGTTTCTCTCACCACAGCCGGTATATCCACGAACCCGCTTGTAGTGATCTCCCCTGCGACGACGACAAGTCCAGTGGTCACCATTGTCTCGCAGGCGACTCTGCTAGCTGGATCTTGTTCCAACATCGCGTCCAGAATGGCGTCAGAAATCTGATCTGCCATTTTGTCGGGATGACCTTCAGTCACCGACTCCGAGGTGAAAGTCCATTGACTCACGCCATCTCTCCTGATTATTCGACCGGCACAGCTAAGGCTAGGCCAAAGAGCACCTGAGGGGGCACCTCAAGTTACCTAGCGAGTATCTCAGCAACTGTATCCAACACTTCATCCGCTATTTGTCGTTTGGACCGAAGCGAGACATGTCTTTGGTCACCGTTAGCTTCGAGGATTGTTACTTCGTTTGTTTCGTGGGCAAAGCCGACCTTTGGCGCTGAGACATCGTTAGCAACAATGACGTCAACGTTCTTTCGCTCAAGCTTATTTTGTGCGTGAGCGATCAAATCGTCGGTCTCGGCAGCGAATCCCACAATTACCTGTCCCTGTCGTTTTGCGGAACCGAGGTCGAACAAGATATCTGCGGTAGCTTCCAGATGTAAATCAGGTGGTCCTCCGTCCTTTTTGATCTTGGAGTCTGAGGTCTCAACTGGACGAAAATCAGCGACAGCTGCCGCCATGACAATTACATCCGCGTCGGCCTGTTCTAGAACGGCTTCATGCATCTGTGCAGCTGACTCAACTGAAATTAGCTGGACCCCCAGTGGGGCTTCGACAGGAACCGTCGAAATTAACGTCACCTCGGCTCCGCGAGCAACAGCTGCCTCAGCGATGGCATATCCCTGTTTGCCGGTAGAGCGGTTCCCCACGTAACGAACTGGGTCAATTGCTTCTCTGGTACCGCCGGCTGTGATCACAACCTTTCGCCCATTGAGATCACCGGTCGTAAGTATCTCTTTGATGACGTCGAATACTTTTTCTGGGTCCGCTAAGCGTCCCGATCCCGAGTCTCCGCCGGCAAGTCGACCCTCCTCTGGCGCAACAACGGTCACTCCTCGACTCTTAAGAGTCTCGAGGTTATTTTGCACTGCTGGGTGTTCCCACATTTCGGTGTGCATGGCAGGACAGACAACAACCGGTGCTCGCGTCGCTACCAGAATCGCAGTTAAAAGATCATTCGAAATGCCACTCGCGTAGCTCCCGATACTCCGGGCGGTCGCAGGGGCTACGACGATGAGGTCTGCTGTCTGACCTAGCGTCGTGTGGGGAATCGGGTCTGGGTCATCGAAAATAGATGTTCTGACGGGTTCCGAGGCCAAGGCATCGAAGGTTGCCCGTCCAACAAATTTCTGCGCACTTTCAGTCATTACCGGGATCACATGAGCACCGGCGTCGACCAGGAGTCTGCATAACAGAACTGCCTTGTAAGCAGCTATCCCCCCGGTGACGCCCAGGATGATGCGGCGGCCGGCCAGCATCGGCGGTTTCTACCTACTCTTCGTCAGGCACGGCCTCAAGAGCGGCTGCATCAGCCTCCGCTTGCGCCAGCGCCTCAGCCTCTAAGCGAGCACGTTCCTCCGGGTCGAACCGTTCGTAGCCGATTTTGTCAGCCTGAATTTCTTCNAACGCCATCGATANCGACTTTCGCGCCGTGCTTGTGACCTGTGGGGGGACTTCNCTGCCCCCTCCTTCTCCAAGGCCAAGGTCATAGGCGATGAGTTGACGTGATCTTTTCGCGGCCAAACTCACCAGTGTGAACTTGGAATCGACCTTTTCGAGTAANGCCTCAAGGCCCGGACTGATCATCGTGTCTTGTTCATCAGACATCTGCTCTACCTCGATAAGGGTTCAACGGTTTAGACCGANCNCCAATACTATCAGCGGCCTGCTTNACTCGAACGAGCTGGCCTCNGCATAACGTNCTTATNGNTNCGATTTTTGTTGACGGAANTCNGNAATAACTGACATNACTTCGGTGACTGCNTGGTCTAGATCAGCGTTGGTTATTANCGAATCTGCGAGNTCACGTCCGATTTGTTCTTCGGNATCAGCTGCTNCGATTCGTTGCGCTATATGTTCTTCGCTGTCNCCTCTGNCNCTCATACGTCGTTCTTGTTCNNCTCGGNTGGGTGGNACGANCAAGACGACAACNGCGTCCTCTTGACGTTCTCTCACCGCAACTGCTCCTTGCACATCAATCTCTAACAACAAGTCTTTTCCAGATGGAACCGTTGGTGTCGGCGTTCCGTATCGATGTCCAAAAAATTCGGCCCATTCGTAAAATCCGTCCTCGGCAACGCGGATGCTGAACTCTTCATCTGTCACGTANACGTAGGCGTCNGGNGCTTCGCTGGGCCTCCGNGANCGTGTAGTCCAAGATCGNCTGAGGTGCATTGTCGAATCGCGTNGCATCAGCTCNGCAACTATGGTTCCCTTGCCAGCNCCACCTGCGCCGCAGATGACAAAGATGATCGGATTGCTGTTGTTGGTCACAGCGTTCGACTCCATGCCATTTAGCAAGCCAATTTTATGCAGCGAAAAAGGCTACTAATTGNCTACGTTGNTTTTCTCCGAGNCCCTGCAATCTTCGNCTTTCCGCTATTCCGACATCNCGCATCAANCTTCGGGCTTTAACTTTGCCAATCTTTGGCATCGATTCNAGGGCAGCNAGCGCCTTCATTTTTCCNACNAACTCATCTGTGTCGGCGAGTTCAAGTAGTTCNTCGAACGAAACNANTCCCATCTTTAAACGGTCTTTGGTTTCTGCTCTTANCCGGCGTGCCGCAGCAGCCTTTTCGAGGGCTGCTTCGCGTTGTTCAGGTGAAAGACTNGGGGGTGTAGGCATCGTCGANGAGTCTAACTGCGTTATNGNGANCGCGGCCCCTCTAGCTAAATAGCCTCCGCCACTNCNGCGGCGATANTTGCAGCAGCCTCTTCNGGTTCACTNGAAGCAGTCACCGCTCGTCCGATNACGAGGATGCCGGCCCCTTGTTTGATTGCTTCTCGAGGAGTGGCCGTTCGTCCTTGGTCGTTTGCNGCAACTCCNTGNGGTCTGATNCCGGGTACAACGGTAAGTANCTCNGGGGCCACCANGGANACCTCCGCGAGGTCNCTACCTGCGCAGACAACNCCTCCNCAGTCTGCTGCGACCGCATATCCAAGCCTTTCTTGCAATAAAGANCCAGGAGCTTCTGAATCNGAGGTCAAAACAGTCACCGCNAGCACCATAGGTGGNGTNAATCCGGCNGCTGATGCACCTTCATTCAATCCNTCAACTGCAGCTGCCAACATGTCNACCCCNCCCGAGGAATGGACGGTGACATAGGAAACTCCGAGGCTCCCTAANACTTTCGCTGTCTTTCCCACNGTGGTTGGGATGTCNTGCAGTTTCAAATCGAGAAAAACNTCGTAGCCCTGATCNACAAAGGCACCCACAGCTTCTGGTCCCGAAGCAGCGAATAGTTCCANGCCAACCTTTGCAACTGANAACCATGGNAGCATCCGGCGNCCAAATCGACCNGCCTCAACAAGGTCGTCAACATCGAGTGCAAGAGCGAGGCGGGAACGCACCTCATTAGTGATGTCANGATTATTCATGAGCANCTCCGGTCAGAGAACGCACGGAATTTACTNCATGTTTTCGACACCATNNTTCTAAGTCTNTGAGGATCCGNCGAGAANCTTTNGGGTCNGCGAAGTGAGCNGANCCNACTTGNACAGCTGATGCACCAGCAGCGAGAAATTCGANTACNTGCTCTGCTTTGGTNATCCCTCCNACNCCAANAATCGGCACAGGNCCTAACGATTCGTANACGTCGTAGACAGCCCGAACAGCAACNGGTCGGATACTCGGTCCAGANANTCCACCCCCNCCATTACCNAGAACCGGNCGCAACGTTTCGNGATCTATCACCATCCCTAACAGNGTGTTGGTNAGCGTCAAAGCNTCCGCNCCGGCTTCTATNGCNGCTTTAGCTATNGNCACNATGTCNGTNACGTTCGGNCTCAGTTTGGCCCACGTAGGTAAACCNGAAATCAANGAGGCATTTACGGCGGCCTGNCAGCTGTCGNGGTNGTGGGCAAACATATCGCCCCGGTCTTCCAAGTTGGGACAACTNACGTTCACTTCAACNGCCGTTATTCCTTTGACTCCNGTNAATCGGCTGGCAACNTCNCGNTACTCATCGACGGTTCGCCCCCANATACTGACAACGACTCGAGCTTCNTGNCTTANCANNGCGGGTANATCTTTNGTGATCCAACTGTCTATNCCNGGGTTCTGNAGACCTACTGAATTGATCATTCCNGANGCGGTGCCATGAACTCGAGGNGCAGGGTTGCCGGGCCATGCNNCGGCTGAAAGTGACTTAACNACAACCGCNCCNAGGTTTGCTANATCGCAGTAGGCAGCAAGCTCGGNACCGTGACCGACCGTTCCTGAAGCAGTCATGACAGGNTTGGGAAANGTTATTGANCCAACCTGCACTGAGTGTCNTTGTTCGTTCANTTTGTCGAANCCTCAGGGTCAAGGAACTCCTGCAATGAGCGGACNGTCAGTGGATTGGACATCCATTCTCGCANTCCNACGGCCGCAGCTCGCGCNGCNGCGACNGTGGTNAGNCAGGGNACTTTNTGGGCAGTNGAGGCGAACCGGATCCGATAGCCGTCACTTCGTGGNCCNCGGCCGCGTGGCGTGTTGACAACNAGTCTNACCTGACCNGCTCCTATNAANTCNACGGCATCTACACCGGCGCTAATCTCNCGNCCTTCTTCNCTTANCTTCGCTACAACGGTCTCGACATGAACTCCGTTGCTGTCTAAGAATTCAGCGGTTCCCGAGGTAGCTGCCAACGTAAAACCAAGTTCGACAAATCCCTTGGCGGCTTCAAGTCCTTGCTCCTTATCCCTATCTGCTAAGGAGAAAAAGATGGTTCCCGTAAGAGGAAGGGCTTCCCCTGCGGCAATTTGACTTTTCGCGAAAGCCAGCCCAAACGTTCTATCGATACCCATTACTTCGCCAGTGGAACGCATCTCCGGGCCAAGGACTGTGTCGACGTCAGGGAACCGTTGAAAGGGCAGTACTGCTTCTTTGACTGCTACGTGGCCTTCTCGAATCGGTTCTGGCAAAGCTCCTAACCCTCGCAGTTTCTCGAGTGTTTCTCCGGCCATCACTCGAGCAGCAACTTTCGCCAACTGCACTCCTGTCGCTTTGGCTATGAAAGGAACTGTTCGCGACGCCCGAGGGTTTGCCTCAATTACGAATACTTGACTCTGCTTAACAGCGAACTGCACATTTAGAAGTCCCACGACTTGAAGTCGTTCGGCGAGTCGTTGTGTGTATTCGATTATCACTTCTTGGGTTTCTNGGGACAGGTTGGGTGGCGGTATCGCACATGCGCTNTCTCCNGAATGAACACCTGCTTCTTCGACGTGTTCNAGAATCCCNCCGAGAACAAANTCNCCTGTGTGATCCCGAATGGAGTCGACATCTACTTCGGTNGCGTCTTCTAAGAANCGGTCGATGAGTACGGGACGATCAGCTGATAATCCACCTTCTCGCCCTAAGCCCCCAAACTCTGTTAGCTCTGTCATCGCTTCTTCAAGTTCTTGCAGGTCGTACACGATGGTCATCGCTCGACCACCAAGCACATAGCTGGGTCGTACCAACACTGGAAACCCGACACGTTCACAGATCTGTGACGCCTCCTCGAAAGTAACTGCGGTTCCGCCTGGCGGTTGAGGGATCTCTAGCTGGGCACATAATGAATTCCAACGTTCCCGATCTTCAGCTAGGTCGATAGAGTCGGGAGACGTTCCGCAAACAAGTTCCGTTGGTATATCGGATGCCAATTTCAACGGTGTTTGCCCACCAAGACTGACTATGACTCCGACAGGGTCTTCCGCGTCAATGACGTTGAGGACGTCTTCCAGCGTCAATGGTTCAAAATAAAGCCGGTCAGATGTGTCGTAATCGGTGGAGACCGTTTCAGGGTTACAGTTCAGCATGATCGTCTCATAGCCGGCTTCCTCGAGAGCAAAGCTTGCATGAACACAGCAGTAATCAAACTCAATACCTTGACCAATTCGATTCGGGCCTGAACCCAGAATCATCATCCGAGGTCGCGTCCCTTGACGTATCTCGTCCTCGTCTTCATAAGTCGAATAGTGATACGGGGTTATCGCGTCAAACTCGGCAGCACAGGTGTCAACAGTTTTGAAGGTAGCGCGGACACCTTTGGCAAGCCTTTCTGACCGGACGTCAACCTCTTGTACCTTCAAGAGATAAGCAAGCTGGGCGTCTGAAAATCCGAGCTGTTTCGCTCGTCGCCATTCCATCCTTGTAAGAGAAGACAGATCCGATTTCTCTAGGTGCAGCCGTTCCTCAACAATCATCAGCATCTGATCTAGGAACCAGCCATCAATTGCGCAGGCGAGATAGATCTGATCAATCGAAACACCCCGCCTCATAAGTTCCCCTACCTGGAACAATCTTTCTGGGGTAGGAACGGATATAGCAGAGAGCAACTCATCCTCACCCTGTTTCGAATATTGACTTTCTCCGGGGTCAGCATTTAGACCTGCTCGACCTTGTTCAAGGGATCGAATGCCTTTTTGGAGACTCTCAGGAAAAGTCCGTCCTATCGACATTGCCTCACCCACAGATTGCATTTGGGGCCCTAGTACGCCCGAAGCACCCGGAAGCTTCTCAAATGCCCACCGTGGGATCTTGGTGACTACATAGTCGATCGTTGGCTCAAAACTCGCCGGTGTCTTTTTCGTGATGTCATTGGTGATCTCGTCGAGGCGGTATCCCACCGCCAACCGCGCCGCTATTTTGGCTATCGGGAAACCTGTCGCCTTTGAAGCAAGGGCTGAACTCCTGCTCACACGGGGGTTCATCTCGATAACAATTTGCTTACCTGTTTCGGGGTGAACTGCAAATTGGACGTTGGACCCGCCGGTCTCGACTCCAACTCGTCGGATACAGGCAAAAGCGGCGTTGCGCATTTCTTGATATTCGACATCGGAAAGCGTCTGTGCCGGGGCAACAGTGATGGAATCGCCTGTATGAACTCCCATCGGATCGACATTCTCGATCGAACAGATCACGACGCAGTTATCAGCGTGATCTCTCATCACTTCAAGTTCGTATTCTTTCCAACCTTTGATTGATTGCTCAATCAATATCTCTGAGATCGGACTCGCATCCAAACCCAAGGCCGCCACGCTTTCAAATTCTTCCGTGGTGTGAGCAAACGCTGTGCCCTTCCCACCCAGAATGTATGCAGGACGGATGATAACTGGGAGACCGATTTCTTCGACCACGGTCATGGCCTCATCCATCGTGTGCGCTATTCCAGATCGAGCGCAATTCAAACCAATCTGTTCCATCGCTTGTCTGAACAAGTCTCGGTCTTCTGCCGTAGCGATTGCCTCACCACTCGCTCCGATCATTTCTACGTCGTATTCGTCCAACACTCCAGATTCAAGGAGTTCGATCGCCAAGTTGAGAGCTGTTTGACCTCCGAGAGTCGGCAGGATCGCATCCGGCCTCTCACGTTCGATGATCGCTGTAAGCACATCAGCTTCGAGCGGTTCTATATAAGTAGTGTCCGCGAATTCTGGGTCGGTCATGATCGTTGCCGGATTCGAGTTCGCCAGAATTATGCGGTACCCCTCCTCTCGCAGTACTCGGCACGCTTGTGTCCCTGAATAATCAAACTCACAGGCTTGGCCGATAACAATGGGTCCAGATCCAATTATCAAAATGCTTTCGATATCGTCGCGCCTCGGCATTACTGCGGACTTCCGTGAAACGACGTCATCAAGTCAGCAAACTGTTGAAACAAATACCGGGAATCATGAGGTCCTGGACTCGCCTCGGGGTGGTACTGAACGCTGAATGCAGGAATGTCATTGCAGCGGAGCCCCTCAAGGGCGCCGTCATTAAGGCAGACATGTGTTTCTGTTACTCCTGGGACAGAACCTGACTCAATAGCGAAATTATGATTTTGACTGGTGATTTCAATTCGGCCGCTATCCAGATTACGGACAGGCACATTGCCCCCATGATGACCGAACTTCATCTTGTAGGATTTTCCGCCCAAAGCCAGAGAAAGAACCTGGTGGCCAAGACAGATTCCGAACACTGGAACTTTCCCGAGCAGGGCACCAAGAGCCGTCACCACTTGTCCCGCCATCATCGGGTCCCCTGGGCCGTTGGACAAGAACACCCCATGAGGTTCTAGAGCAAGGACCTGGTCACTGGTGGTCTGCGCTGGCACGACAAAAACAGTCGCGATTTCAGAAAGCTGTTCCACAATTGATTTCTTGATACCTAAGTCGTAGGCGACAACTCGAAAATCGCCACCTTCAACTTCGTAGGCTTTTGAAGTAGTCACGCGGCTAACAAGGTCTACGCCAGTCGTGCCAGGCTCCGATGAGGCGGCCTTAGTGAGCAGCTCGAAGGATGTGGACCCGAATGCGGCTGGCATAGCACCGTTTTCTCGAACGTGTCGGGTTAGTCGGCGCGTATCAACGCCAGCGATTCCTGGTATTCCTTCTGATCGAAGGTAAGTATCTAAGTCGCCTTCGCTACGCCAATTAGACCTCCGTCTCGATAGTTCACGGACAACCACACCTCTGCAGAAGGGATGTTTTGCCTCGTCGTCAGCGGCCGTGACGCCGTAGTTACCTATATGGGGGTAGGTGAAATTAATGATTTGCCCGGCGTAGGACGGGTCAGTGATCACTTCTTGGTATCCACTCAAGACAGTGTTAAACACCACCTCCCCTGAAGTGACATCGACCTGTGCGCCTATAAGTTCACCTTCGAACGCTGTCCCATCGGCAAGCACCAACGCTCCTTCACGAATTTGGGTCACGTAACCTGCCCGCCGTCCATCATTTGTTCTCTTGCTCGATTTTCTTGGTTACTTGCTTCCACGTCAATCAATCTCTATTCCCGAGCCCAACAATCGAAAAAGAACCGCCATTCTCACCGCTACTCCATTAGTAACTTGTTGATTAATGAGGACGTTTGCTCGCTTGTCTAAGACCGTGTCAGCGATTTCTATTCCTCGGTTTACTGGTCCTGGATGCAGAATCACTAGGTTGTCGTTCATCCTGTTAGCTCGAGATTCAGTTACTCCGTAACGCTCGATATAGTCGTCTATAGATTTGACAACGGTCTCACCCATACGCTCCTTCTGAATTCTGAGCAGTCCCACCACGTCTAAAGTCGGAAGCACTTCATCTAGGTCGTCGGTAATGTCAACCGGCCAGTTGTCGAGATCGGTAGGTTGAAGTTCCGGTGGGGCCACGACGGTCACTTTCGCTCCAAGACTGCGATACACGGCCAAGTCACTGCGCGCGACGCGGCTGTGTTTGACATCACCGACTATGCCGACGTGAATCCCCGACAAAGACGCTTCAATTCCTGCTGCCCCATGGAAGTGTTGACACAGGGTGTACGCATCCAACAGCCCCTGCGTCGGGTGAGCATTCAATCCATCACCAGCATTAATTATCGAAATTGTTTCCCCAACGGCTTCAGCAATCTCTCCTGGAAGACCACCGGAAGAATGGCGAATAACTAGGGCATCAACTCCTAGGGCTCCAATTGTTTCAGCGGTGTCTTGCAACGACTCTCCTTTTGAGAGAGAAGAGGTGTGCGTTGGGAAGTCGATGACATCTGCCGAAAGTCGTTTGGCGGCCAGATCGAATGACATGCGAGTGCGGGTCGAATCCTCGAAGAAGACCATCGCTATGGTCCGACCCCGTAATGCCGGAACTTTAGGGATTGGCCTTTGGCTAACTTCGACAAAGCGATCCGTCAGATGCAACAACTCCCGAATAGCGTCGCTGTCTAAATCAGCAAGGTTGATGAGGTGGTTACTCATTTGCGCATTTCTCCTAACAGCACTCCTTCGGGGTTCACATCAACAACCTCGTCACGACGAGTGGGCAGGTTCTTGCCAACAAAATCGGGGCGGATCGGTAATTCTCGATGACCACGGTCGATCACCACGGCTAGTTGGACTGCGCGCGGTCGACCGAAATCAGTGAGAGCGTCGAGGGCAGCGCGAATTGTTCTACCGGTAAACAAAACATCGTCGACCAGCACCACTATCTTCCCTCCGAGATCAATCTGGATATCTGTTTCTGCTTCAGGCATTACGGGTCTCAGCCCTATGTCATCGCGATACAAAGCAACATCAAGAGTTCCTGTGGGGACGTCTACACCCTCGATCTCAAACAAAAGTCTCGAAAGCAACCGAGCTATTTCAACTCCACCGGTCTGGAGTGCGACGAGCACAACATCTTCAAGTCCCTGATTGCGTTCGATAATTTCGTGGCTGATCCGAGTAAGAGCTCTGTGAACTTGCGCCGCGTCCAACACGGTAGTACGGGCGACAAAAACGCCCCCATAAGGGGGCGTCATACGGCGCTCACGGTCGGCCACTGTCTTTCCTCCTGTCCGTATGAGCCTCACAGGACTCGCTTCACGGTCAGGTGTGCAGCCTAGTCGAAAGAGAGTTCTCTTAAGTGACTAATTCATAACTCGCGGCCGCGCCTATTCCATGTCGCGTGCTGCGGCCCCGAGAATGCCGTTAATGAACTTGCCACTTTCTTCGGTTGCACCAAATAGGTTTCCGAGTTCAACTGCTTCGTTGATAACCACAGCAACTGGTGCCTCCTCTAGGAGCAGTTCATGAATACCTATTCGAAGAATCCATAGGTCCAGCATTCCGAGACGATCTAACGACCAACCTTCGTTAAGGTACGCGTCAATTTCGGCATCTATTCGTTCAACGTCTGCCGACACCCCCTTGACAAGCTCTTGGACGAGTTGCGCTGGGGCTATCACCTGACTGCTTAAAACATCGTCAACTGATATCCCGCGGACTTCTGCTTCGTATAGGAGCCCAATGGCTCGTTCCCGAGCCTCTCGCTTCTGAATTGAGGGACCGGGGGCAAACGGATCTTTAGTCACCCGTTAGCTCTTTCGATGTAATCACCTGTTCTCGTATCTACCTTCAGTCGCTCATTCATTTCGATGAAGAGTGGGACCTGTACGATCAGTCCGGTCTGCATAGTCGCCACTTTCCGGGCACCAGACACACGATCTCCTTGGATCCCTGGTTCAGTCTCAGTAACCGTTAATACCACTGAAGCCGGCAATTCAATGTCGATTATTTCGCCGCCGTACATTTGTAAGACTGCCCCTTCTCCTTCTACGAGATAATTCGGTGCCGTTCCGAGTTGTTGCTTATCGACTTGAAGCTGTTCATAGGTCTCGTTATCCATGAAGACCAGGTCGCCGCCGTCGGCATAGAGGTATTGCATTTCGCGTTTGTCGATGACCGCACGTTCCATTTTCTCGCCAGCTCGAAAAGTGCGTTCGATCACAGCCCCTGTGCGAACATTTCGTAACGTTGTTCTAACGAACGCGCCTCCTTTACCTGGTTTCACGTGCTGAAATTCTGATATTTGGAAAAGACCGTCATCTAAATCGACCGTCATCCCATTCTTGAAATCTGAAGTGGATATGGACATCGGTTTCCTTGAGTTTGGGAACTGTCGACAAACAGGTCGACTTACACAATTGAATCTTTCGGGGCTGAGGTAAGCCGTCGGAATCCTGACGAGGTAATCAACACTGTGTCTTCTACACGCACACCGCCGACACCGGGAAGGTACACGCCTGGCTCAACAGTGACTACATGACCTTCCTCAAGAACTTCGGAGCTTTTTCCATTAATCCATGGTGCCTCATGAATCTCAAGACCTACTCCGTGACCTGTCCCATGCACGAAATACTCTCCTAGACCTCTGTTGGTTAAGTGAGACCGGCACGCTTCGTCGACATCACAGGCTTCGACCCCAGGCCCGATCACTTCACATCCGCGTTCTTGAGCTTCGGTAACACTATTTACCATGTCCCAAGAAGATTGATCGGTGTCACCCACTATGTAGGTTCTCGTCATGTCGGAGTGATACCCGTCGATTACGGCACCGAAGTCGATGACCACTAAGTCTCGCGCCCTGATCACGCGACTCGACGGCCTGGCGTGGGGCGCTGCCGCGTTTGGTCCACTCGCACATATAGTTTCAAACGAAAGTGCTTCAGCTCCCAGATCGAACATGGCAGTGTCGAGAGCTCGAGCGAATTCAAGTTCGGTTGGCTGCCTGCTCAGATTTGGCAAGAGCTGCGCTAACGCGTTGTCAGCTATTGACGCTGCGGCTTCTATGCGCGCAACTTCAGCCGGGTCTTTTACCTGTCTCAAATCGGAGATCAACCCATTGGAAGGCAGCACGTCTACCTCCACCTCTTCTTTCAATTCTTCTACTGCACCCCACGTGATCCGGTCGGCTTCAAGCGTCAAAGTCTTACAACTTCTCATTCGAGTAACGATGAACTCTTTTTGCTGCTTCTCATTCCCAACAAACAGTTCGATATCTGTTCCAGATATCTCCCGAGAGGCTTGGTCCGCGTATCGACCATCGGTGAGCAAGTGGTTGGAGGAAGTAGCTATTAATAGCTTTCCGGCCGATCCGGTGAAACCGCTAAGCCACCTGATGCTTACGCCGTCTACAGTGAGAAAATTTTCAATTGAGTAGTCGCTCATAGCTCGACGAACGGCGCTCAAACGAGAAGTGCGATCAATTTCTGGGAGATCAATCATCGCTTTTGCTAAAGGCGTCGATTGCGATATCAATTGCTTCCGGGTAGCCAGAGCCTCCTTTTCCTACTACCGAAGCAACCGCCACGGGTTCAATCACTGATAAGTGTCGCCATGGCTCACGTTCTTTGGGGTCAGATAGGTGGAGCTCTACTACCGGACCTTCGTAGGCGGTCAAGGCGTCGTGTAATGACCATGAGTAATGAGTAAGTGCTCCGGCATTGATGACTATTGAAGCCACGCGACCACGGGCTCCGTGAATCGCGTCGATCAAATCACCTTCATGGTTACTTTGAATATGCTCCAAGTCGAAACCTTTTTGCTGTGCTCGTTCGCGCGCAGCGGCAACGTGCTCCAAAAGCTTCTCGGAGCCGTAGATTTCTGGTTGGCGATCTCCTAAAAGATTTAGGTTCGGTCCAGAAAGAAGGAGGATTACAGGACGTGCCACATCACTAGGTTGCCAGAAGTGGGGGCAAATCATTGCCTCACATTTGGGTTAATACGTCTCGCAGCACTTTTTCTGGCACTCCTGGTACTACTTCAAGACCATTGGGACCGTCTAAAACGAACGTCAAACCTTTTATTGCCTTCTTGTCACGCGCAAATAACGCCATCACTTGGTCAACATCGCACCCTCCAGGAAGAGTCCTGGGCAGCTCATAAACATCGAGAACTCGGCCGTGTTCCGCCAACTTCGCCTCGTCGATTCTTCCCATTGCATGCGCTACCAAAGCTGCATATTGAATACCAACTGCGACGGCTTCACCATGCCGAAGATCAAAACGACCTTCTATTTCCAATGCATGGGCCAACGTATGCCCATAATTTAATAGGGCACGGCCAGCACCTTCGCGCTCATCAGCAGCCACTATGTCTGCCTTGATTTGTATACACGCAGCTACCCGTTGATCTAGCGCTAATGCGTCTAAACCCTCACCACCAAGGAAATGGTATTTAGCTAATTCACCCATTCCCGAACGAAATTCTCTTTCCGGTAGCGACGTGAGTACATCGGTATCGCATAGCACTGCACTCGGTTGCCAAAACGCTCCGACAAGGTTCTTACCTTCAGGAAGATTCACTCCCGTTTTGCCCCCAATTGCGGCATCAATCTGACCTAACAATGTGGTCGGCACATGCATTACTTGGATACCTCGGTGGTAAACAGAAGCAGCGAAACCGGCGACGTCGGTTACAACACCACCACCAATAGCGACAACTAGGTCTTGACGGGTGAGTCCTTCTCGCGCAAAAGCCGAACATAAATCTTCGATGACTCGAAGTTGCTTTGCTTCTTCTCCATCGGGCAGGAGATGGACGGTTGAAGGCAGATCAGTTTTTACCTGCACGTCAATACCAGCTTGAGTCACGAACGCCACTCTCGATACTCCGGGAGGAACAAGCGATTGGAACTCACTAAGCACAGACGCGCCGACCACAACGGGATAGCTACGAGAGCCCAGTGGTACCTCAAGACGAATCACACATCGAAGAGTACCGACTCAAAGCTATGGATAAGCCTCAAATATCCAGTCCCCCGGTAACTTAACGGCCTAGGGCCGCTCGAGTTCTTGTGAGCGAAAGGACTTGAGTTTCCTCAGACGGTCAGGTCGACAGATTCAGCCATAGCTTTGATCGGGGGTTGCTGACCCGTCCATAAACGAAATTGCTCACCAGCTTGGTGCAGAAGCATCCCCAACCCATTCAATGTTTGAAGCCCGCGAGCCTCCGCCTCCTTGAGCAAAGTTGTTTTTGGCGGTTCGTAGATGAGATCAACAACACTTTGCCCATCTCGCAATAGATCTACATCGAAAGGCATCGGATCGTTCGCAGCCATACCGAGCGACGTAGCGTTGATAATGAGTTCAGCATCTTTGATCGCGTTTTCTTGAACAACGGAGCTCGTACCCCCGACGATTGCCACAACCTGCTCTGCTGAACTATGCGTCCTGTTATATATCCCGACAGTCGACCCGTTCTCTACCATCGTAAGAGCGACAGATCGGGCAGCTCCCCCAGCTCCCAGAATGACGACACGGAGACCCTCTACGTCTAACGCCATTTGCGTCTGTATCGAATTTAATAACCCAATCCCATCGGTGTTCTCTCCGATCAGTCGGTCATCTTCTACCCGAACGCAGTTGACGACCCCTAGTTTGGCAGCGGTGGCTGAAAGGGAATCTACGGCCGACGCCACGGCAGCCTTGTGGGGCATCGTTACCGATAATCCTTTGAATCCGAGACTTCTCATATCTTCGACAGCTTCAGCTCCACGGCCTTCTGGCACATGACACGCCACATACACCCAG
Organism: Acidimicrobiaceae bacterium; assembly: GCA_002708935.1. Taxonomy (GTDB): domain Bacteria; phylum Actinomycetota; class Acidimicrobiia; order Acidimicrobiales; family Poriferisodalaceae; genus MedAcidi-G3. Next base: position 53,882 of record PAPO01000003.1, read on the forward strand.
TCAAGCCCAAGGGCATTGAAGGCAGCGTTATGAAGACGCGGACTTAGCGAATGGCTTACTGGGTCTCCAATCACCGCTGCGACTCGCGTGTCCGGGCCGGGCAGGTTATCTGGAAGCACTAGCACAGACCGCGCTCCTGACATTTGGCTTTATCTCGTTCAAATTCGTCACTACTAACCGAAAAATTGTGGCGTCCTTCTGAATCGGCGAGCACATAGAACATCCATTGGCCAGAAACCGGGGCCATTGCTGCTTCTAACGCGGCTTTACCTGGCGCCGCTATGGGGGTCGGGGGAAGGCCTTTCGACAACCGCGTATTGAAAGGTGATTCAGTTTGGAGGTCACTGGCAGTCAACTGATTGTCGCCGGTGACATAAATAATTGAGGCATCAATACCTAAATACCAGTCCGCAGCGAGACGGTTGTGGATGACCCTCGAGATCTTTGCTCGTTCATTCCCAACACGAGCTTCACGTTCGATCAAGCTAGCTAACACGACTGTCTCATACGGAGTGAGGCCAACTGTCTGTGGGGCTGCCGCATAGCCGAGTCCTGTTAAGACTTGGTCGAATCTGTTCAACATTTGAGTCAACAGTTCTTCCGGTGTGGAGTCTGGCCCTAAGTAATAAGTATCCGGGAAGAGTAATCCTTCATAAGGTTCGATTGCCCCCACTGGCATCGCCGCAGGAGAGGGCGCGTAATTTGAGACGACATGTTGCATCCGCATTTCGTCTTCGAACTCCGCCCCACTAAAGGGAGCGTCCTCGACTTGGTCAATGACACCGATGATCTGCCGAACCGTCAGCCCTTCCGGGATTGTGAGCCTGATCCGCACATTTTGTTCTACGTAGCGCGGTCCGGCTTTTAGGATCTCCAATGCATCCCACACCGCTGAATTCGTATGAAAGGTGTAGTCGCCTGCCTGAAACAAAGGCGCCCCTTTGAGACGCACATACCACTCGTACGCTCTCGCATCAGGTATTACCCCGTTCTGTTCAAGAATTTTAGAAATTCCACTGGTACTCACACCCGGGGGTAGCGTCAAGTTGATTGCCGCACCCTGCTCTCCTGGAGGATCGAGTTGTTCTCTCCCCCACTGGACTGCACGAAGCGTTAGCCAAGCCGCTATTAAAAGGAGTCCCAACAAAAACAGGATGGACAGGGTAGTTCCTCGCCCTTTACGAACGAACACAGTTTCATAGTCAACCCCTTCTCTTTGGCTGGGTTTTGCTCGTTCAGTACGACGCTGTCGAGGCGGCGGCGGCCGAAAGCCTCTGAAAGATGAATCAACGGGGCTGTTCATCTCCCCTCCATCCAAGCTTGCAGCAGGATGGCTGCTGCTACTTTGTCAACTACATTGCGCCTTTCGACAGCGTCGAGTCCTTGTTCTTTCAATATTCGCTCAGCTTCGACTGTCGTGAGTCGTTCATCGTGTAGTTCGATTGGAACTGAAATTATTTGCCCAATAGCTTCCGCTTCTTGTCGAGCCCCTTGCGCTGCCTTTCCTTCGGTCCCATCCAACGACAGCGGAAGTCCGACTACGAGAATCTCTGCCTCCACTTCGTCGACGATAGCTTTGATCCGCCGATGGTCTTCGTCACGGCTTCCTGTCCGGGTAACAACTTCATACGGAGTGGCCAAGCTGCCGCCGCTATCTGAAATGGCGACGCCGATGCGTTTCTCGCCTAGGTCGATTCCGACGGCTCTCATCCGAGGAATCAGCCTCCCTCTATACCAGCGGCCCGTCGAGCACTGTGCAGCGCCTCTTCAATCCCATCGACGTTTTTCCCTCCAGCAACGATCAACGGTGGATTGCCCTTGCGACCAAACCCCCCTTGGATCAAGCTTGCCGCTTCGTCAATAAGTGATGCTGCTTCAAACTTTCCCTCCGGAACGACAGCAGATACCAACGCAACCCCACCGCTATCTGGAGCACCAACTAAGACCACGGCTCGAATACCTGATCGATCCCTTATAGCGGCAGCTAGATCACGTAATTCGTCGCGTTCCATTCCGTCTAATCGTTCAATAACGATTCCGTCTTCAGCACTGTCAGCGAGTTCATTTGCGCGAACTCCCGCTGTCACTTGCTGCAGCGCCTTAACTTGACTGCGTAGATCTTTCATCTCTCCTAAGCGGCGCTGCAGAGCATCCAAAATCTCGTCAGGCGACGCATTCAACAGTTCTCCCACTTGGGTCAATAGTTGTTCACTACTTTGAAGCCGTTCGACGGTAGCAAGTCCAGTGACTGCTTCAACACGGCGAATGTTGGAGCCGATACTGCTTTCTGAGATGATCCTGAGATGCCCTATATCTCCCAAGGCATTTACGTGAGTCCCTCCGCACAACTCGAGTGAGTGTTGGCCAGCCTCCAAGACTCTCACTATGTCACCGTATTTGTCACCGAAAAATGCCACCGCTCCAACTTCTTGGGCGTGTTCCATCGTTGTTTCGTAGTGACGACAGCTTCCGTTGGTCAGTAACTCCGCATTAACAAGGTCCTCGATCTCTTCTTGTTGCTCAGCTGTAACCGCTTCAAAATGGTTGAAGTCAAAGCGCAAGCGATCGGGAGCAACTAAAGAGCCCGCTTGTTTGACGTGATCTCCAAGAACTTCGCGTAAGGCCCAATGCAGGATGTGAGTAGCCGTGTGGTTTCGACGAATTGCTGAACGCCGTTCATCATCGATCTCTGCGATGGCAGTGGAAGAAGCCCTTATTGTTCCGTCAACGATGCGGCCTATATGTCGATGCAGGCCCGGTAAGGCAAAGGTGCAGTCATCTACTTCTACAACACCATCCTCAGTTCTTATTGTGCCGACGTCGCCGATTTGACCGCCACTCTCCGCATAGAACGGTGTCTTATCAAGAAACACTTCGACCCGAGACTCTTCCAACTCAACCACAGCGAGGACCTGCGCGTCATCGACCCTGCTGGACTCACGGACAAACTCTGTGATCTCGAACTGGTCCAGAATATCTCGATATACCTCGTTCGCTATGGCGGGCCCATCATCTCGAGCGGAGCGAGCTCGTTCCCGCTGCTCGTTCATCGATACGTCGAAATCTTCTTTATCTAAAGTGAGGTTCCGTTCGCTAAGAATTTCTTCTGTGACCTCTACAGGAAAGCCGAACGTATCGTGGAGCTGAAACGCTACGTTTCCAGAGAGTGATTCTCCGTCAGCGAGAGAACTGACGGCGTCCTCTAATATCTGCGAACCGGTTGCCAATGTTCGTCGAAATTGTTCTTCTTCTCGGCCGACGACATCTTTTATCAGTTCAAGGTTCTCGCGTAATTCCGAATAGTGGTCGCCCATCACGCCGGCTACAACTTCAACCAGCGAAGGCATTACGACATCTTCAACACCTAAGGTCCAGGCATGCCTAACGGCTCGTCGGATGATGCGGCGAAGCACGTAGCCGCGATCTTCGTTAGAGGGGAAAACGCCATCACTTATTAACAGTGCTGTGGACCGCGCATGGTCTGCAAAAATCCGCATCGAAATATCGGTGGACACATCCTGGCCGTATTTGATTCCGGTAATTCGCTCAGCCTCTGACAGCAAGGGTTCGAACAGGTCTATATCCCATACAGATGGGACTCCTTGGAGCACAGCTAGTAGTCGCTCCATACCGGCGCCCGTATCAATGCCCGTTTGCGGTAAGGGTGCTAAATCACCAGACCCATCGTTGGAAAATTGCATGAATACGAGGTTCCACACTTCGATGAATCGATCTTCTCCACCTTCTGCGGGTCCTCCATCATCACCATATTCCGGACCGAGGTCATAAAAGATTTCGCTACAAGGGCCGCATGGCCCGGTGTCGCCAGCCGCCCACCAGTTGTCTTTATCTAATCGCTGTATACGTTCCGCTGGCAGGCCAACTGATGAGGTCCAAATTTCCTCAGCCTCATCGTCACTTATATGAACCGTGACCCAAAGGCGATCTCTTTCTAGGTTAAGAACTTCGGTTACGAACTCCCAGGCCCAAGGAATAGCTTCGGCTTTGAAATAATCTCCGAAACTAAAGTTGCCCATCATCTCAAAGAAGGTGAAGTGGCGGTTTGTTCTGCCTATGTCATCAAGGTCGTTGTGTTTCCCTCCCGCACGAACACACTTTTGAATAGTGCAGAGCCGCGACGCTGGCGGCTGCTCCTCCCCCAAGAAGTACGGCATAAAGGGGACCATTCCAGCCACTGTGAACAACAAAGTCGGTTCATGGGGTATGAGACTCGCTGAACTGCGGACCTGATGGTCACGCTCCGCCCAGAATGTTGAGAAGGCTTCTCGCAATTCACCTGCTTGCATGTCTCAAGATGGTAGCGAGGTGTTGCTACTTGGACTCGGTCCTAATCAATAACGGTCAGAAACCTTTATTTGTTCGTCACGCAGTTTTGTTTCGGTATCACGCATCTGCCGATGTCCATCAGCCCACGCTTCACGCAAATCTCGACTGACTCGTCGAGCAGCCCCTGCCACAGTTGCGGTTCCCCTTACCGGGGCATAGCGCGCTGCTAAATGGCGAAACTGTCGCCGAATCCACAGGGAACTTCCGGCACCGAACACTCCGCCGAGCAGCAACCATCTAAGTCTTTTAAACACGCCCATAGCCTGCCACGAACTTCACTCCGCCGCTTTCATCTTTGTCCACTACTTCAGTCGTCTTTCATACGGTTAATTGCAGACTTGAATCCCGCTGCAATCGCCTTGAGTTTTATTGAGGGAGCAGAGGTCACGCGAGCAGATGTTCGAGCTACTGATCGAAGATTTTGAGATATTTCCTCGGCTGCACCAATTACTCCCTGCAGTCTCTCTAACTCAACATCGGCATGATCCACGGTTTCTTTTAGGTCNTCCACNGCNGGTAGCGCGTGNTCGGCNAGTCGATCTGCTGCCGACCGCAAGTCACGCAACACNGAAATGAGTTGAGNNAGCAANAGTAAGAGGATTGCCATCGTNACTATNACNCAGACNGTNACTACTACGGCGACTAGGTCCCAGACNGTCATTTGTTNTGGCCCTGGTCGTCTGAACCNCTATCGTCAGTNCCNTCCNTNGACNTGTTCACCACTCTCCACCTCTGTCGTAATGCGGACAGTTCAGCCTCATGNCCATGTTGAGTTGGTGAGTAATAGCGTTCGTTAGTGATCTCGTCGGGAAGGTANTGCTGGTCGACCCANCCNTCTTCATTCCCGTGNGGNTAGACGTANCCAGCTCCATGACCTAATTCTTGCGCGCCACTGTAGTGACCGTCGCGTAGATGAACTGGTACTCGTCGGCCCACTCCCTTTTTGACATCACTCCTTGCCTGTGTGATTGCAACCAACGCAGAATTCGACTTGGGTGCAGTTGCTAAATGGATGACAGCTTGAGCCAAATTCAATTGAGCTTCCGGCAGTCCTACGAATTCAACTGCTCTCGCAGCTGCATCCGCAACGAGTAACGACATGGGGTCNGCCATACCAATNTCCTCNGANGCCAGAATCACGAGTCTTCTCGCTATAAAACGAGCGTCTTCACCAGCCTCGAGCATTCGAGCNAACCAGTAGAGTCCCGCATCAACGTCTGAGCCTCGAATACTTTTNATGAANGCAGAAATGACGTCGTAGTGTTCGTCATCTCCGTAACGGTGGGCTCTNGCGTCGAGCGCGTGTTCTGCGTGCNGNANTTCNACGTTGGCNCCTTTTCCTCCGGCGAGAACGACTGCTACTTCCAGNGCAGTTANNGCTCGTCTNGCATCTCCATCTGCNCGTTGAACNAGATGTTCCATCGCCTCTGAACTAATGGCAGCCTCTTCGTGAGTTNCNCCTCNGAGTAGAAGNTCCTTAATAGCNGTGTCCGTTAATTCGTNTAGTCGAAANAAGTTCGATCTCGATAGAAGTGGTGCGTTCACCTCGAAGTATGGGTTCTCTGTGGTTGCACCAATNAGAACTAGTAACCCGTCTTCNACTGAAGGCAGCANGGCNTCTTGCTGCGCTTTGTTGAAACGATGNACTTCGTCAAGNAACAGAATNGTTCCTATGCTGCGTTCCCCTANACGACGTTGTGCTTCTTCAATTACGAAACGNACGTCTTTNACTGAAGCTGATACNGCTGACAGCGTTATGAATTCNTTNTCGGTGTGNTTGGCAATCAANCGAGCCAAGGTGGTTTTNCCACATCCAGGGGGACCCCANAAAATNATGGANGTCAGTCGATCAGCTTCGATAAGGGTTCTTAGTGGCGCCCCAACTCCTATNANCTCTTCGTGGCCTACNAGATCGTCTANCCGGCGNGGGCGAAGTCGNGCAGCNAGTGGAGCCCTACGGTTCATTATTTCTTCAGCTGCTGACTCNAATAGGTCGCTCACAGCAACGAACCTAGTTGGCCTCAGAAGACAATTTGGTCANGTAGCGGGGGGCAGCACCCTAAGCCCAAGTTCNTCNAGTTGAGTCNGGTCGATAGGNGTCGGGGCTTCGGTCAGAGGATCAGTGCCGGATTGGCTCTTCGGGAACGCTATGACTTCNCGNATATTNTCTTCTCCGACCAGTAGTGCTACNAGTCGATCAATTCCGAANGCAAAACCGGCGTGCGGCGGCGCCCCATACCGGAACGCATCCATCAAGAACCCGAACTTTTGTTGTGATTCTTCTTCACTGATTCCCAACAGATCAAAAATCTGTTGCTGGATATCTCTCCGGTGGATACGCACACTGCCGGACCCTAATTCCCATCCATTCAACACTAAATCGTACGCNTGGGACCTNACNGCCAGNAGGTCGCTGGGTTCTGCGTTGCCTGAAAGAAGTTCNAGGTCGTCNTCNTGCGGCATAGTGAANGGATGGTGCGCTGGTACCGGGTTTCCTTCACCATCGATATCTTCGAAAAGCGGGAAGTCGACNACCCAGAGAAAGTGGAATCCTCCTTCGTTGACTGGGGGCTTTCCNAANTCGAGTCGTAGGAGTCCNAAAACGTGAACTGTTTGACGCCAATCGTCAGCNACGAGATAACANATATCGCCCTCCACTGCTTCCATGGCTGCCAANAGNTTCGAGATCTCTTCTTCGCTCATGAACTTGGCGACCGGAGAATTCACTTCTCCTGATTCGCCNACCTTCACCCANACCAGCCCTTTAGCGCCCCAACTTTTCGCCTTATCGGTTANNTGGTCGAGTTGGTTNCGGCCAATCTCACTNCCACCTNCGACCTTGATTCCTTTAATGCACGCTGCTTTGAACGCGTTGAANTCAGTGTCGGCAAAAACNTCNGTTAGCTCTACTAGCTCNTNNCCAAANCGAATGTCGGGTTTATCTGAACCGTANCTATTCATNGCTTCNAGCCAGGACATCTCGGGTATCAATCCGGGTCGTTCNCCTGTTATGGCTTCTGCNGCGTCGCTAACNGCTTCTGANACNACNGCTCTGACGTCTTGACCTTCAACGAAACTCATTTCCATATCTAATTGNGTAAATTCAAATTGTCTATCTGCCCGNAGATCTTCATCTCTCATGCAGCGCGCTATCTGGTAATAGCGGTCTATGCCTCCNACCATGCANANNTGNTTGAANAGTTGAGGGCTCTGCGGGAGTGCGTANAAGTTGCCGGGGGTTAACCGACTTGGGACAACAAAATCTCTNGCNCCNTCAGGGGTCGACGCTATNAGCATCGGTGTTTCGATTTCAACGAACTCCTGNGCATCCATGGCACGACGAATAGCGGAGTTAATNACNGCTCGGCTNCNAAGATTTCGCTGCATCCGCCCNGTTCGNAAATCTAGGTAGCGGTGTCGGATTCGGATNGTTTCATCAACTTCAACCCGTCCACTTATCTGAAATGGGGGNGGCTCCGCNTGCGAGAGAACCTCGACCGTGGCNTCACCGATNTCTATTGAACCNGTNGGNAATTCTTCGTTCACGGTTTCNGGTGGTCGTTCTCTCACAGTGCCNGTTATCGCCAACACGTACTCACTACGAATGTCGTGAGCATGGTCGACGACGCATTGAATCATNCCGGTGCGGTCGCGGAGGTCCACAAANGCTAAGAAACTCNCCGTGTTCTCGACGTTTGGATACCCAGCCACAAACGGTGACAACTCTTCCTATGTCGTCAACGGAAAGGCGTCCGCAGTAGTCAGTTCTTATTGTCATGATCTATCTCCAGAGCAGTTAGCTCATTNTTNAGAATCAAGCCCCAAGAGACTTTNAACCTCAGCTACAACTGCGTTGCGTGGGACAACTATTTGTCCACTTTCGTCGTCTCGCAGCATTCGTATGGCCACCGTTTCTTCAGTCACTTCTTGATCACCGATGATTAAAGCAATCTCTGCACCGGATCGATCTGCACTACGCATTTGACTTCGCATTGAACGTTGATCGAAGGAGCGGTCCGCTACGACTCCAATATTACGTAACTCATGAGTTAGGTCACGAGCCGAAGATCCGTCTGTAACGTCGACCACCCATACTTGAAGTCTAGAAGATGGCACTAGNAACGATTCCTCAGCATCACAAGCCATAAGTAACCGTTCGATACCCATCCCAAACCCAATGCCAGGTGTAGGTGGCCCGCCTAGTGCTTCAACCAATCCGTTGTACCTACCGCCACCACACACCGCGTTTTGGGCGCTTTCAAGAGCCAAACTTTGAAATTCAAAGGTCGTATGGGTGTAATAGTCCAGACCGCGAACAAGTCTNGGATCGACTGAAAATGGAATATCTAAAGCNNCGAGTCCGTCTTTGACNCGATCAAAGTGTTCCTGAGNCCCTGCACTCAGAAAATCATCAACCNTTGGNGCCTTAGCNGTGACACTTTGCGTCGCNGGTCGTTTCGANTCCAGAACTCGNAACGGATGAGACCCCACTTTGTTCTGGTCCTCTTCATCTANGTCATCTNNGTGNTCTTTNAGGAAAGCTCNNAGGGCTTCTTGATAATTCTTTCTTGTTTCTANATCACCCATTGANTTCACAAGTAAGTCAACTTTTNNTAANCCAACGTTNTGNAGGACCTTCCACCCCACNGCAATCACTTCNGCATCGATGTCTGGATCGTCTGACCCGATGCTTTCAATTCCAAATTGGTGAAACTGTCTGAATCGGCCGGCCTGTGGNGCNTCGTAGCGAAANTAGGGACCTCGGTAATACACCTTCCATGGAATGGGNGGACGGTGNTGAGCGAAAGCCCTNCAAACTGCTGCTGTCCCTTCGGGNCGCAAAGCCATTCGTCGTTCACTCCGATCGAGGAACTCATACATTTCTTTCCCGACGACGTCGGTACCTTCACCGATTCGCGAGAANACNCCGATGTCTTCAAAAATAGGTGTNTCNACCAAAGAAAAACCTGCACGAGATGCNACGNTCGAAAAAACNTCTATGACTGCTTCCCAGCGCGCAGACTCCTCGGGNAAAAGGTCNCGTGTCCCGATTGGAGTTTGGAAGGTATTGGCCTTCTTCGACATNGAAAATCCTCGGGCGTTGGNCAGCGGAGAAAGTTACTGCCCGGTNAACTCACCATCGTAGATGCTNGAACCACAAANTCCCTGACACTTTTCTGTCTACCGTCAGCTNGTTCAAGATGGGGGTCTNACNCTATTGGGAACGACTCGATGTGTGTCAAATACACCGTCGACCTCTCTTACCGCACCTAGAAGTTGTTNCAACAAGGTNGGGTCGCCNACCTCAATNTCGAACTGNANAACAGACACTTGGTCATCNCCAGTNAACGTGTGGGCACTAGNGATACTGAGGTGATGATCGGATATGACNGATACAACGTCTGNGAGGAGGTGATCTCGGTCAAGCGCTCGTACTTCGATGCTGGTGCGGAAGTGACCAGAGAAGGCTGCATCCCAATCNACTTCGACNTGGCGGGCGCCAGANGATTCAACNAATTCTGANGCATTGGCACAGTCATCTCGATGTACCGATATNCCCCNCCCTTTAGTTACNAAACCGAGAATTTCGTCTCTCGGAACCGGGTTGCAGCATCCGGCTAGGCGCACTAGCGAATCGTCAAATCCCTCCACATGAACTCCACTAGTCCGGCGACGTCGGGATCCTCGGTGCTGCGCTGGTTTGGCCGGCAACCGTTGGTCACTCTCTTCTCCGCGNAGGTTTGCTACTAGACGCTTCGCCACCGCCGNTGCCTTTAGGTCACCCTTTCCGACTGCCTCGCACAGAACCGTTAGGTCACTGCGATTGAATTGTTCAGCGACGCGACGNAACTCNTCGCTCTCGATGAGCAACTGGGCTCTTAANCCTTCTTTGCGCATGGCCTCTGTTATTTGTTCTCTNCCGAGTTCGANCATCTCTTCTCGGTCCGACTTNGCGAACCATTGTTTGATGCCGTTTNTCGCNTTNGGTGTTGTGGCTATCTCGAGCCAATCTCGAGACGGTCCGGCCCCATCAACTTTNGATGTGAACACCTCGACGGTGTCACCTGATTGNAGTTTCCGGTCTANGGGAACGAGTCTGCCATCTATTTTCGCGCCNATCGTTGAGTCACCGATATCGGTGTGNATCGCGTACGCGAAATCTATCGGNGTCGCTTGTGTTGCNAGNGNCCTCACATCACCTTTGGGNGTGAATACNTANACCTCGTCTTGATCTANATCGACTGCCANGGTTCGCATGAATTCTTCGGGATCATCTGTCTCNGCTTGCCAGTCGACAATCGTGTTTAGCCATGGCATATCNGCGCTAGAGCCNTCAGAGGGATCTTTGTANCGCCAATGGGCGGCCACTCCGTGTTCGGCCCGCTGATGCATATCGTTAGTTCTTATTTGGACCTCAAGGCTGACGCCTTCGGGACCCACCACTGTTGTGTGAAGCGACTGATACAGATTGAACTTCGGCATCGCTATGTAATCTTTAAATCGCCCCGAAACTGGTTTCCAGGTGCTGTGTATCGAACCCAACGCCCCGTAAGCATCTCNGATGGTCGGCACGACGACTCTGATCCCAACTAGGTCGAAGATTTCGTCGAATGATCTACCTTTTACCACCATCTTTTCGTAGACAGCCCAGTGGTGTTTCCTTCTACCTGTTACCAGCGCATCTACAGAGGCCTTAGTTAAGCGACCTCGTATGGTCTCCGAAACCCCTTCTAGGTACGCCTCTTGAGCAGGAGTTCGTTCTGCAAGCAGACGGTCAATTTCTGCATAACGTTTTGGGTANAGAGCTGCGAACGCCAAGTCCTCGAGTTCATTCCTGACTTCTTGCATTCCTAATCTGTGAGCTAGAGGCGCATAAACATCCAATGTTTCGCGCGCTATTTGTTCTTGTTTCGTTGGCTGGAGAGCCCCTAGCGTTCTCATNTTGTGCAGTCGGTCCGCAAGTTTGATGAGTAGAACACGCAGGTCCTGCGCCATCGCGACCAACATTTTTCGTAACGTGGCGGCCTGCTGTGCTTGCTTAGTTGCGAACCTNACCCGGTCGAGTTTTGTAACGCCATCGACGAGGGCTGCGACGTCGNGACCAAATTCATTTCGTATATCGATCAGTTCAACNCCGGTATCTTCAACCGCGTCNTGTAACAANGCCGCNGCTATCGACACATCGTCCAAACCCATTTCTGCTACAACCGAAGCNACTGCGACTGGNTGGAGTATGTANGANTCNCCAGACTTTCGTCGTTGACCTTGGTGTGCTTTTTCCGCTGTTTCATAGGCACGAACGAGNAGGTCNGGNGAGCTTCGGGGCCAACGGGCCTTNTAGCGGTCCACNACGCCCTGAATTTCCGTNTGGACAGGGGCAGCTGATCGACGCCANGGAAGGACTCTGGTGACGGNGGCCATCAGGTANCGGGACGGTGGTAGCTATTCATCTACCTAATAGTGAATCACGGCAACAACGTGACGTACACCAAGTTGTTCGCGACCCTTAAGGAAATCTAACTCGATGAGCACCGTTACCCCAGCTACTTCCGCGCCCGTTGCAACTACTAGACGCTCAGCAGCTGAGAGTGTTCCTCCGGTCGCAAGCACATCGTCGACGAGTAGAACCTGATCCCCGGGGCCGATGATGCCAGCCTGAATCTCTACGGCGTCTGTGCCGTATTCCAGGCCGTATGTTTCTGAAATTGTCTTGCCTGGGAGTTTCCCTGGTTTGCGTATTGGCGAAAATCCGAGATTCAGTTGGTCGGCGATCGCTGGGCCAAATAGAAAGCCTCGGGATTCAATTCCCATGACGTGCGTGATTGAAGAAGTTGCGAACTCCGACGCCATTGCTGCTGAAGCAGTCTTCAATGCTCCAGGTTTTCGCAATAAGGGGGTTATGTCTCGAAAGGTAATCCCGGGTTCCGGAAAGTCCTGCACAGCACCGATGAGGTTCTTGAGTGACTCAGGGTCAAGCTGCTCTTTCATCTGATCAACATCCCGCTTCGTTCAGCGCTTTCGCCCTTTCTTACGCGGTCTTGGTGGGGCGCTTCTGTCATAGCGATCCGCAGCAAGGGCGGTTGCTGCATTCTCTATCGAGTTCGATTCACTCAATAATTCTGCGTTTCGTTCTTGTTCCGCCCAATGCGGTTCACGACCTTTGAGTGAGGAGACCAATGGCATCGCCACAAAAATAGAACTGTAAGAACCCACCACTAAGCCAATTAGTAAGGCAATGGCGAACTCTTGCAAGCTACTTGCTCCCATGATTAGCGAACCGACGACTAGCAGGGATACAACTGGCAGGACTGAGGTGATAGTGGTGTTCACTGATCGCATGATCACTTGATTTAGTGAGACGTTCGCAAGGTCTGAATAGGTCATGCGTGTTTTAAGTGAGAGTGACCGCTCGTTATCTTTAACTCGGTCGAAAACAACTATCGTGTCGTACAGCGAATAGCCCATAATTGTTAGGAACGCTACGACCGTCGCTGGGCTGATCTCGAATTGGAAGATTGCGTAGATACCGACAGTAAGAGCTATGTCGTGAGCCACGGCCACAAGTGCCCCGAGGGCCATCTTCCACTCAAATCTAAGCGTCAAATACAAAGCAATCAGTATGAAGAACACCACTAATGCTCGGCGCGCCTTTCCTGCCACTTCGTCTCCGAAAGAAGGGCTAACGGTTCGAGCGCTAACCGACTCTGAATCAACTCGAGCCGTCTCCGCTAACGCTGAACCAATTGATTCCGCCGTTTCTCCTGCTGGTAGTTCACCTCGAATACGAAAGATGTCCTCTCCACCGGTGATCCGTTGCACACGCGCGTCAGCCATACCGACGTTCGATGCTGTCTGTTGTATCGCGTCAGTGGTGATGTCTTCTGAGGCTGGAGCCTCCCAAACACCACCTCCCTCAAATTCGATTCCTAGGTTTAACCCTTGGATGAACAGAGCGGCGACGCAGATGAGCACAGCGACAATAGAACCGGTGATTACGCGCCTTGAGACCCCTAGGAAATCCCACGAGGTGTCACCGCGATACAAGCGTCTAATAGAAAAACTCATACCGATGCCTCCTCGGTAACCGTGGTGAGACCAAGTCGCGTTGGGCGCTCATTTACAAGACGTCGAGCGACGAAGACCACCAGGGGTCGCATGAAGAAGAAGGAGACAGCCAGGTCGATAAGAGTTGTAATACCTAGGTACAGCGCAAAACCTCTGACTGTTCCACTCGTCAGCTGATACAGAACACCCGCGCCAATGAGAGAGGCAAGATCAGCCCAGACAATGGTTGAAAATGCGGCCCGGAAACTGCCGTCGGCCGCCGATCTCACGGCTCGACCCCGTCGAACTTCTTCTTTGATTCTCTCGTAGTACACGATGTTCGAGTCGACCTGAACACCGATTGAGACGATTATGCCGGTGGCACCCGCCAGCGTTAGGGCCAAACCTTTACTTTCACCCAGCCAAGCAATGATCGACCACAGCGTGGCACCACTTACCGCAAGACTGCAGATCGCAACCAAACCGAGTAACCGGTAATAAAGCAACATGTACAGACCGACCAACACCAAACCCACTAAGCCAGCGATCGCACCCGCGCGCAGCGTTCCTTCTCCTAGTGTCGCGGAAACCGTACGCACGTCGTCCCGTTCAAACTCAACTGGGAGGGCTCCGAAACGAAGCACTAATGCCAGGTTCTTTGCTTCAGCTTCATCAAATGAGCCTGAAATCACAGCCTGGCCGTTGAATTCGATGGCATTGATGGTCGGTGCCGATTCAACTACTCCGTCAAGGACAATCGCCACTTGTCTTTCGTAGTTAGCTACTGCCATCTGGTCAAAAAGGAGTGCTCCTTCGTCATTGAGCGACAGATTGACGATCCATTGACCTTGGAAGGTGGCCACAGCCTCTTCAATGACCTCTCCAGTCAATTCCGCGGGAGCCAAAACGAATCCTATTTGCCCATCGGAACCCAAAAGGGCGACCGTGGCTGTTGCTTCATCTTCCTCAGGCGGCGTTAGCAAATCTGAAAGTGCAACTGTTGAGTCAACATCCCCAAGAATGTCTCCCTCTTGGGCGCTACCAGAATTATCGACTACTGCCTTCGCTGCTGCTCGTTGGTTGGGATCAAGCGGATCGAAGATGCTGATCGCCGGCCTGAAGGTCAATTCAGCTGTCTTACCTATGAGATCTACAGCTCGTTGTTTGTCTTTGACTCCGGGTAGTTGAATAACTACCTGATCTCCCTGTCGCGTGATATCTGGTTCCGCTACACCTATTGCGTCAACACGATTGCGAATAATTTCGATTGCACGCTCAAATTGCTCGTCGGATACTTCGTTCGCTGGGCGTAGAACAACTTCTACCCCACCTTGGAGTTGCACCCCGAGCACCGGAGTCCACCCTGCGGATAGGACGCCCGCCAGCGATGCTCCTGCAATAAGCAGGACCATGAAGAGAGAGACAATATGAGAACGGCGCAAGGGTCTAATCCAATTCAGCTAAAGCTTGATATTCAGTCTTCGTCGTCAGCGTTATCGGAACTGTCAGCGGCTTGTTCTGCTTTGGTAACAATTTCTCCGATTGACCGTCGCTGCACCCTTAGCTCAACGTCGTCGTCAACTTCGAGGGAAACAATGTTTTCGTCTTCCTCTGCCACGATGATACCGATCACTCCACCGACGGTCGCCACTTCATCTCCAACGCCGGCCGCCCGGACCAGTGCCTCTCGTTCCTTCATTCGTTTCTGCTGAGGTCGCAGTATCAAGAAATACATGCCAACAAAGACAATGATTGGCAGTAGCAGTGCCATGGTAAAGGACTCCGGATTAGAGGATTAGAACGAGCAGATCTCAGCGTACTGCCCGCATCTCCTGTGTCCATGAATCTTTGGTCGTTCAGTGTGAACTTTGGGCGATTAAACCCAGCTTTCCAGAGTCTCTAAACGGAAAGACTCATATGTGCCATCTTCTATGGCTCGCCTCGCCCGTTTCACAAGATCTAGAAGGAACCAAAGGTTATGCATGGTCGCTATTCGAGCAGCTGTCGGCTCTTTCACTTGGATCAGGTGTCGTAAGTACGCGCGGCTAAAACTATTAGACATAGGGTTTACTGGGTCTAAAGGTTCGTCATCACGAGCATGTTTTGCGTTGCGGAGGTTCAGCTTTCCACGAGAAGTGAGGACTGTTCCGTGCCGAGCAAGCCTCGTCGGCAATACGCAGTCAAACATGTCAACCCCGGATCCGATTGCATCAACAATTCGTGCTGGGTCACCGACACCCATGAGATAACGAGGCTTATTTTCTGGTATTTCGACAGTTGCCGCATTTAGGGCAGGCATCATTTCTTTGTGACTTTCGCCAACGGATAGGCCTCCGATTCCATATCCGGGAAAATCGAGTGAGGTCATGTATTTCGCACTCTTAGTGCGAAGCTCAGGATCGATTCCCCCTTGCACAATGCCGAACAAAGCCTGGTCAGCCCTTCGGTGAGCAGACTTAGCTCGCGAAGCCCAATCATGAGTCCGTTCCATTGCTTTGACAATCGTGTCTTGAGATGACGGGAGCGGAGGACAAACATCAAGTGCCATTTGGATGTCGGCGCCCAGTTTCTCCTGTGTAGATACTGCATCTTCGGGTGTGAACCGTACTTTTGAACCATCATAAATAGAGGTGAATGTGACTCCGTCATCATCAATCTTTACGTTGTCATTCAACGACATGACCTGAAAGCCTCCAGAATCGGTCAGCATGTGACCGTCCCAAGAAGCGAAGGAATGAAGCCCCCCTAAATCTTCAATGATTTGTGCTCCCGGCCGAAGCATGAGGTGGTAGGTGTTTCCGAGCACGACTTCAATATCAAGTTCTTTGTAGTCGCGTTGGTCAAGGTGAATTACTGCACCTCGTGTCCCAACGGGCATGAACACTGGTGTTTCGATCGAGCCTCGAGAAGTGTGGATTCGACCTCGTCGAGCTTGGTTATCTGACGCTAGTAGTTCGAAGGACAAAGACACAGTTGCTCCAGCATGGCAGAGGACCGCTCAACTAGGAGTCCGGTGCAACAACATTGCGTCGCCGAAAGAAAGAAATCTGTAGTTGTTATCTAGTGCTTCGCGGTACAACTCTTTCCACCGTTCCCCAATAAAGGCGTCAATCATCATGAGAAGAGTCGATCGGGGCATATGGAAGTTAGTCATCAACACGTCGACGACCTCAAATTGAGATCCGCGTCGCAAGAAAAGGTCAGTGCGGCCTGACAACGTGCCTCGAGCGGCGGATTCGAGAGCTCGAACTGTAGTTGTCCCGATCGCCACAACTCGGCGCGCTGTTTGGCAAGCCTCCCACGTGCTTTCGTCAACTTTGTAGCTCTCACTATGCATGATGTGATCGGCGGGGTCGTCCACTGTCACGGGACGGAAGGTATCGAGGCCTACAACTAGGTCGATTTTTTCAATCCGTGCACCCCTACCTTTAATTTCTTGCAGAAGTTCATTGGTTAGGTGAAGACCAGCGGTGGGGGCTGCCACTGAGCCCGGGGTTCGAGCATAAACAGTCTGGTATCGCTCCGGAGAGTGTCCTTTTGAAGTTATGTATGGTGGGAGCGGTGACTCCCCGGCTAGAGAGAGCCTGCGGCTTTCAGTGGGATTGGAGACTGCTAGACCTGCGTGCAGAACGACTACTTTTCTTTGACCGTCTCCGCCAATTTCATCCCCCACTATTACTTGAAGGTCTTTGTCTCGTTCGCTTCGTAATTCGGTTCCACTTTTCACGCGACGATTTGGCTTCACTAATGCTGCCCAACCATCAACCACAGGCTCCAACAACAGGACTTCGACAGCGCCGCCAGTGACTTTTCGCAGTGGCAGCCGCGCAGGGATAACACTTGTCTCGTTCAGCACAACTACGTCGCCCGGAGCTACCTGATCTGGCAGATTGGCAACGGTCAAATGTTGAGGAGGACGATCGATGCCTGCGTCAACGAGCATCTTCGCGCTGTCGCGCGGTGCAGCGGGTTCCTGGGCAATCGCTCCCTGGGGTAGTTCGTAATCAAATTCCTTCATACTTTGGACAGACTGTTAGGCACTCGTATCGCCGTTGATGTCAGGTTTCCAACTTTGCTAGTTCTATGAGGGCCTCTCGGGTCCATGCAGAATCTACTCCTCGTGCGCGCATTAAGCGGTCCAGATGCTGGCTTAGTTGGCTTGGAGCAGCTTCCAAAAATCCATTCAGAATCACCGCCAAATAGGGTTCTCCCGGTGCTCTCGGCTCTACCGACTTAGAACTCGTAAAGGTCATCAATGGCTGTCCATGAAAGTCACCCAGATGAACGATTCTCGAGTACCAGGAGTCTCCGATCTGTAGTTCTCCCGCTTCTCTTACTTCCGCTATATCGAGTTGAACATCGCCTGGTCGAAGTCCATTTTCTTGAGCTGCAACGTCCATAAATTGTTCCGCCGTAATGTCCCAACAACGAACACACGCGCCTTCATCAATGTGGGGATTAAGGAAGGCGACACCTCCTCCCCACCTTTCCGACGAAAGACCAAATGAGAGGCTCCAGGGACCATGAACTATGGGTGACGTTGGCCCTGGCTGTTGATTGTCGCGGGCCCCAACGTGCTCAGCATTGTTCGGTCCGTAGCTGCCGCCTTGTATGTACCGAAGAAACCGCGCTTCTAGAACGTTTGAGCCGTAGGCGCCATACCAAATTCGGTCAGAACCCATCTAGAAAATCTTACTTTTCGTCGAACAAAGAGGGATCTTCGCCTAATTGCGCTGGTGGCGACACTCCCAGGTGTGTAAAGGCTGATGCGGTGACAACGCGTCCACGCGGGGTGCGTTGCAGCAACCCCTGTTGAATCAAGAAAGGTTCGTAAACGTCTTCAAGAGTCTCTGGTTGCTCACCAACCGTTATCGACAATGTTGATAAACCAACAGGTCCGCCGACATGAGTGAGCGCAATTGATTCCAGAATTGACCGGTCAACCTTATCTAGACCAAGTTCGTCAACTCCGAAAAGCGCTAATCCGTCACGGGCAACCTCAACGTTGATATCTCCATCAGCCCGCACTTCAGCAAAGTCTCGCACTCGACGGAGCAGACGATTCGCTATGCGAGGTGTACCTCTACTTCTGCTGGCAATTTCGGCGGCACCATCAGAGTCGACTTTGACCGAGAGAATGCCGGCGGCTCGTTCAACTATCGACTGCAACTCTTCAGAGTCGTAGTAATCAAGTCTTTCGACAAGACCGAAACGATCCCTAAGCGGCCCTGCTATCAGTCCAGTTCTTGTTGTTGCGCCGACCAAAGTAAACGGCGGCAGGTCAAAGCGGATCGAACGCGCCGCGGGACCTTTACCCAGTACAACGTCCAACTGAAAATCTTCCATAGCCGGGTAGAGCACTTCCTCCACCTGTTTGGGGAGACGGTGGATTTCATCGATGAACAGCACATCACGGTCTGAAAGATTGGTCAGAATCGCAGCGAGGTCACCTGCTCGTTCAATTGCCGGTCCCGAGGTGACGTGCATTGTCACGTCAAGTTCGGCGGCGACTATTCCTGCCAGAGTCGTTTTTCCGAGACCAGGGGGGCCAGCGAACAATAGGTGATCGGGTGTTTGCTCTCGGCCCCGGGCTGCCTCCAACAACACCCCCAAATGTTCCTTTAGTTCTTCTTGGCCGACGAACTCGTCGAGTCGACGCGGACGTAAACCAGCCTCGTCATTGTCCTCTCTAACCAGATCAGCGCTTAGTACTTCGTCTCGTTCTTCGTTCTCACCTCGACGAAAACCTTCTTCTCGACCCCACTCATCTTCGCTCATTAGCGGTTCATCCGTCGGAGGGCTTCACGCAGCATCGTCGGAGTGTCATCCCCTTGAAGATCTTCGACAGCGTGACGCACTTCATCAGGCCCAAAACCCATCTGAGTCAGGGCTTCGCGGACATCAGTCAGTGCAGACGAGGTGACTGCGGGGTCAGAAGTCAATCCGTCGGTCTCGTAGCCTGAAACGTCGAGCCGGTTCTTAAGTTCCAAAACCATTCTCTGAGCAGTTTTCTTTCCAACTCCAGGTACCAGGCACAAAGCGTCAACGTCTTCAGTTGCCACTGCCTGACGAAGTTCGTCTGGTGGCAAAGTGGCGAGTACTGCCATACCCAATGCTGGACCGACACCATGAGCGCCGATGACTGACTCGAAACATTTACGTTCGATCAATGTTGCAAACCCATAAAGTTGCTGGTCGTCTTCGCGTATGTGGTGGTGAATATGCACAAACGCTTCAGCCCCAACATCTGATAGGTCGCCGAGAGTTCTGGGATTGACGCTAACCCTGTATCCAACTCCGGCCACTTCAATAACGATCTCCCCGTCGGGGTCCTTGTCCACGACTGAACCGCGAAGCGAGCCGATCATGACAGCTTCGAGCTCTTGGCCAGTTGTCGGGTCGCCCGATGAGCTAGATGGCAGAGCGCTACGGCTGCCGCATCAGCAGCATCTGGTGGCGAAGGCAGTTCGGGCAATCTAAGCAACGACTGCACCATACGTTGCATTTGCTCTTTGTTGGCGCCTCCCCAGCCTGCAACAGCGTCCTTGACTTGATTAGGGGTGTATTCAACTACTTCAGCTCCTGCCGAATGCCCAATAGCCATTGCTAAGCCGCTTACTTGAGCTACTCCCATAGCTGTTCGGGCGTTAACTTGAAAAAAGACACGTTCTATAGCGACGACGTCTGGCTTATGTTCTTCAACTAGCTTGACGAATTCGTCGTGAATCCAGGCCAAACGCTCCGCTGTAGGAGCCTTAGCTGGCGTCCTTATGACACCGATTGCTACAGCATCAGCTTTCCGACCTGACTGCTCCACAACGCCATAACCGCAACGCGACAAACCAGGATCGATACCTAAAACGAACACAAGTTCGATTGTACATGACGAGGTCGGCGGTACCGATCAGCCCTCGGTGAGTTCTGCCAATACCTGGTCAGGGACATCAAAGTTAGCGTAGACGCCTTGGACGTCATCATGATCATCAAGTGCGTCCATTACCGCCAGAACTTGTGCAGCCTCACCACTAGACAAGAGTTCAATAACGTTTTGCGGCAAGTAGGTCAGATCTGTCGATGAAACCTCAATCCCAGACCCTTCAAGTGCTTCTCTTACTGAAATTGTGTCTGATGGTTCCGTGGTGACTCTCCATACTTCGCCTTCCGCCACAACATCTTCAGCGCCAGCTTCAAGAGCGGCCATCATGACTTGATCTTCATCTGCCGACCCGGGGACCAGGACCACTCCTTTGCGGTCGAATTGCCATGCGACGGCTCCGGGCTCGGCAAGGGATCCTCCGGCTCGAGTAAAAACGCTTCGAATTTCAGCTCCGGTTCGATTTCTGTTATCAGTGAGGACATCAACGAACATCGCAACCCCATGGGGTGCGTAACCTTCGTAAGTGACTTGCTCGTAGTTGACGCCCTCAAGTTCACCGGTTCCACGTTTGATAGCTCGTTCAATAGTGTCAAGTGGCACCGAATTATCACGCGCCTTTTGATACATAGTCCGGAGAGTTGCGTTGGACTCTAGGTCTCCTCCGCCCTCACGGGCTGCTACTTCGACCTGGCGAATGAGTTTGGCGAAAAGTTTTCCGCGAGCTTTGTCAGCCGCACCTTTCTTATGTTTGATGGTCGCCCATTTAGAATGCCCGGACACTTCGATACCTCCGGACCACATTCTGCCACTCTCACGACGAGAATTGGACGTCGATGCAACAGTCGGTCGTGACTATAGGTTCGCTACAGGTGCTCTAAGAACATCTGGTGGAGTCGTAAATCGTCTGTTAATTCGGGGTGGAAGCTGGTGACCATCACGTTTTCTTGCCGACAAAACACGGGTGTTTCTTCGCCGTTCTCTCGTTTGACGCTGGCAAGTATTTCGACTGATGGATCAAGTATCTGTGCCCCCGGCGCTCGAATAAAGACCCCTCGAAAAGGCTCTTCGAGGTCTTTGATATACAGGTCCGTTTCGAAACTCGCTATTTGACGACCGAAGGCATTTCGACGAACAGCTATATCGATTCGAGCAAAGCTTCGCTGGTCAGATCGACCGTCCAGTACTTCTTTTGCTAGAAGAATCATTCCGGCACAAGTACCTAGAACGGGGAGCCCCTCAGCCAAAAGCTCTGACAATGGTTCGAAGGTTTTACTTGATTCTAAGAGCATTGAGATAGTGGTTGACTCGCCACCGGGGATAACTATCGCGTCGAGGCCATCAAGGTCTTTAGGTAATCTGACTTGACGGACAGTCGTTCCGAGCCTGCCCAACGCATCGGTGTGTTCTCTCGAGGCGCCTTGTAACGCCAAGACTCCGACTATCGGTGACAACTTACTTTTCTACCAGCCGCGTTCGGCGAGCTTCGTATCAAGTTCGCCGATTTCAAGGCCGGGCATTGCGTCTCCGAGTCCTCGACTTACTTTGGCAACCATTGTTGGGTCTCTGAAGTGAGTTGTCGCTTCGACGATTGCTTTGGCTCTGGGCGCCGGGTCTTCACTTTTGAAGATCCCTGATCCAACAAAAACAGCTTCCGCTCCTAGTTGCATTACAAGAGACGCGTCAGCGGGAGTCGCAATACCTCCGGCGCAAAACATTGGCACGGGCAAACATCCGGTCTCTGCTACCTCTTGAACTAATCCCAACGGAGCTTGTAGTTGTTTCGCCCAGTCAAAAAGTTCTGCTTGGTCTGCTTGGGTGATCTTTCTTATGTCACCCAGAATTGACCGCAGGTGACGCACCGCTTCAACAATGTTGCCAGTCCCAGCTTCGCCCTTTGAACGGATCATGCAGGCGCCTTCGGAAATACGACGCAGAGCCTCCCCCAGGTTCGTCGCTCCGCAGACGAAAGGAACTGTGAAGGACCATTTGTCGATGTGGTGTGCTTCGTCAGCGGGTGTCAGCACTTCAGATTCATCAACGTAATCCACTCCAAGTGATTCAAGAATTTGGGCTTCGGCAAAGTGCCCTATCCGTGCTTTTGCCATCACAGGGATAGTGACTGCTTGTTGTATACCTTCAACCATGGCGGGGTCGCTCATGCGCGCCACTCCCCCGTCTCGTCGAATATCAGCGGGCACTCGTTCGAGGGCCATCACTGCGACCGCACCAGCGTCTTCTGCAATCTTCGCTTCAGCGGGGGTGACAACATCCATGATGACGCCTCCCCGGAGCATGTCAGCCAATCCTCGCTTCACGCGCACGGTGCCAACTTGTGAGTTCGATCCACTCGTACTATCTGCCATCCCTCCATTCTAAGCCGGTGAGGTGCAGAACAAGTCGCTTCACTTAGTCGTCGGCATCAATGATTGTCGCTGTGTCGCGAGGCGCTAATAAGACCCAGGTGACGCCAGGCGCCATCGCAATAGCTTTTCCGGTTTCGTCAACGAATTGTGTCTGGACAGTAATGTTTGGCTTCACCCAGCGTCCCTCAGTGATTTGGCCGTCTTTTAGTATCCAAGCCGTTCCGGACCCTTCCGAAAGCTGGGCAACTGGAATTCGTGCGCCATTGCCGTCGATTTCGTTGGTTAAGAGATATTTCGTGAATTGAATAATGACATTCTGTCCGGCTACCTCGACTTCATCGCCGCTTCTATCCAACGCTAGGTGTCTGTTCCCATTCTGAAATCTCTGCCATTTGTTCTGGTCATCGATCCAGCGGAATGACACCTCCACCGAGCCCCAATTCACAGATACCCCTAGTATCTCTCGACCGCTTTCATCCTTTCGCAGTGACTCACGGAACGGCCAAAGCGGCTCCACCGGTGATGATTTATCCTCGATTTTTTCTAATAGCTGTGCAGACCGTACCCATAAGTTGCTCGGAGCGGGCCTGTCATCCTTGCGCCAATATTGCGCCGGGTTCCGGTACAAACCGACATCCCTAATTGCGACCGTCTCTAGTAAGCGACGGAACGCCCAATTCGAACCGCTCCATCCAAAAAGTGCTCCATCGAACGGCATGAGCAGTGGAATATCGCTTGAACGGCCCGATCGAATCGGTCCAACAAATTCGGGAACTTGAGAGTGGAAAATGGCAAGGAATCTCGTCAGGCCTCCTTCTACTAATTCTTCAAAGACGATGTCTGCTTCTTGGATACCTTGCTGGGGCACGGCTGACGGTGCGTTGTCAATTTTTAATGCGAGTTGGGGTGCTACCAGTACCGATGGGTCGACTGGAGTTCCTCGGTACGGCGCAATGGGTCCATTAGCTATCTCTTCGTCCGGAGCCTGCTGCGAGGTTATGGTGGGCGAAGAATCGGGCACCGATGTCGGTGTCGTAACGGAAGGTTCAACGTCTTTTTGGGATGATCGCGAATTTGTGGTGGTGGTCGTCGAACTAGATCCAAGACGTGTTGACTCGGGTTCTTTCACCGCATAGGCGTCGGGTGCGTCAGCAGCACATGCAGTGAGAAGCAGAGAGCACAACCCGATAGCAACGCCGCTTAATTTCATCGGTGCATCACATTTCGCGCAGCGCCGTGGCTCGAGCTTCGACTGTCGGTCGATTTGTGTTGGATGTGGAAGAGAAAAGCCACAGTGAGTCAAGAGTTGGACTGACCTCTGGGACAACGGTCCGATTTTCCATCAGTTCGATTGCTTCGACCATCCCTGGTGGGTAACGGGTTACACCTGTGCCAGCGACATCCCCCGCAAAATCGTGGCTTGGGTCAACTTCCAGACCAATCTTTCGTTTCAGAGGCCCTCCAAGAAAGGAGAAAGGTCGAATTCGAAACGATGAGAGTCCTACCGACAGGCCGAAAGTTGTGATTGCGGTAGTCGCCAAGGCCGTTCTGTAGCTCGCTATCTGAGAAATTCGGTTAGCGAGGACCGCTTCCAGTTGGATACGAGTAGCAACTTCGAGGAGGCCGGTCGCGATGATGAGTGTCGACCGGTCGGCCGATCGTCCTAGAGCTGCGATGTTGCGGCTTTCAGTCGGAAGAATATGGATTTGCGGTGGAGACGTGCCGGTCGAGAGGCATAGACCCTCGATCAAGTTGACGAGTCGAGGTTGTTCTCCTTCGCCTACCTGAGTGCCGGGCAACTTCTCTAAGATGCGTCGCTCACTAGTCTTGCTAGCCCAAAGCAACGAGGCTGCCATCAGCAGCGCAAGCGCTAACGCGAGCCAAATCGTTGCCGAAATAACAAGCAGGACTAGAAAGACAAGCCCTGCCAACATCAGAACGGACAGCCCAAACAAAGCCGTCACTAGACCCGCGCTTTGTCGATTTTTGTCGCTCAGGTTGTCCATATATATTCCGTGTCTCCAATATTTCCCGGCAACTGTGTGTCGCAGTGTACGGTGCGAACCACACAGCGCTTGCGAATATTCACAGACTCTGGTCCCCTTCAACGCCAAGCTTGAACGGCCAACCCATGCGACTCAGTTCACCGCGCCATCCGCCCCTGTGGGGGTCTTGACGTTCAATATCTATCGCCCGCTCATAGATGTCGACATACATTGTGGCCAGTCGATCCATGGAAAATTCCGACACCCGTTTACTTCCGGATTCACAAAGTTGATCAGCTAACTCCCGATTTTCAATGACCTTTAACAGGCCACCGCTCAGAGCCTCCACGTCGCCGGGCGGCGCAAGGTATGCCTCGTCGCCCTTAGCTGCAACGTTTCGGTATCCGGGCAAATCACTCGCTACCACTGGGGTCTTCGCGGCCATTGCTTCTAGCAGCACAATCCCAAAACTCTCTCCTCGGAGCGAGGGTGCACAAAATACGTCTGCACCCTTTATCCGTTGCATCTTCTCTTCGTCACTGACCTCTCCGAGCCACTGCAGGCGTTGGTCTCCTGCGTATTTCGACCGTAATTCCTCTGTTTGGGGGCCGTCGGACATGATCCAGAGCGTCACATTTTGCGGCAGAAACGCCATCGCTTCAAGCAGAACCTCTAGGCCCTTACGTGGCTCGTGCCGACCGACGTATGCAATGGTTGGACCATCACTTTTTGTTGGTGTGGCATCAACGAATTTGTCTATTTCTATCCCATTGAAGACAATTTCATAGTTTCCCCCAAGTGCTTCATGTGCCATATCTCGAGCATCTTGAGAGACTGCGGTTCGAATGTTCATCCGCGTCGCTAACCACTTAACTCCGGGCGTGAGATAAGCCTTGCTTCCTCCAGCGGCATGCCAAGTCCCCACGATTGGCGCGCTTCTCAAGAACAATGCAGTTTGGCAGGGACCGGGACAAATGGGTTCATGAATATGAATGACATCGAATTCTTCGTCGCGGAACGCTCTAATCGTCCTTAGCGTGCAGGCCAGATCTGGGGCTATGGGAGCGATAGAACCGTTGGCGAAGGTGGGGATACTCGCGCCCAGCGACGTAACTCCTGTTTCAGGGGGTGCTCCATCGCAAGGACCCAGGACTCGCACCTTGTGTCCGAGCCGGTTCAATGCTCTGGAAAGCGCGAGAACCTGACTCTGAACCCCTCCGGGGATGCTGAGGCTATACGGCGAGATGATTCCGATTCTCACATCAAGTAACGCTAGGTGATGATGTGCGCTCTCCACAGCGGAATTTGAGGCCGGTCATGTTTGGTCCACAAAATCGCTGGGCCAATTCGGTTGGAATAGATGCCACTGTTCAGGATCCTGGCGAATAAGAAATTCTAATTCTTCAGCAAGTTGACTTGTTACTCGCACAACATCTTCTTTGATGGTTCCACTCCTACTGACATCAAGTGGGGGTCGTACCAGACCAAGGTGCTTTCCGTTTGGTTCGAAGTAAACCGCTGTTGGCAGGACGACAGCCCCCGTCCGCAAAGCCATGAGGGCGGGTCCACCTGGAAGAGTTGTGCGTTCACCCATGAAGGTCACTTCGATTCCTCCCCCTGAGATATCTCGATCACAGAGCAAGCAAACAACTTCGTTCCTCTTTAGGGCAGCAGCGATCTCAGTCCCAGCGGACGGACTGAGTGGCACTACGTTCATTCCTAGCTTCGAACGAAAGTTGACAAACCACGAAAATAATTGCGGTGGTTCGATGGGCTCAACGACAACTGTAATCGGCAATTTGTTAACACTCGCCATCCAAAAGCCCGCCCACTCCCATCCTCCTAGATGCGGGAGGGCGAGTATCACTCCATTGCCGCGACTCAAAGCTTCTTCAACAAACCGATAGTCGGGTACTTCTATGCCTTTTGATAATTGTTTGTCACTGCGCGTCGGAAGTCGAAAAGATTCGATCCAATATCGAGCGTATGAAGCAAAAGCCTTTCTGGCTGCGGTCTTGACTGCTTTGTCGCCGTGACCGGGACCCAACGATCGGCTCATGTGACGTTGAACCGTTAAACGTTTCTTCCTCAACACCCAACTAAGTGGGAACGCAGCAATTGAAGGCAAGACAGCAGCAACGGGGCCGGGCAAACTTCGAGCCGCCAAGGCCCCCAGTCGATAGAGCGCTGTCACACCCTGTCCCCTCAAGGTCAACTCTTACTATTTGCATCAGGCATGTCGACAGTTGCCTGCCGCCAGACCTTAAAGAACCGTTGAACTGCAGTAAGCGACGTAAGCGCAAGCATCACCCACAACACGGGAACTAGTAACACCTGAAAACACAGGCCAAATCCCAGAACGACCATTCGTTCTGCCCGTTCCATGAGGCCGCCCTTTGCGTCGTAGCCCAATAGCTCAGCTTTTGCTCTCTCGTAACTGATCAAGGAGGAAACACCTAAGACAGCCATTGGTAAGAGCATGATTGTCCCGCCCTCACTCTCCGCTAGGTGCCATGCGATACCGCATAGCAAAAGACCATCTGTTACCCGGTCAGCTGTTGAGTCAAAGAAGGCCCCGCGTTTTGAAGAGGTGCCGGCAGCGGCAGCTACAGCGCCGTCTAGTAGATCAGGAACAGCGGTCAGGATTAGGAAAGCAAGCCCTAATTGCAATTGACCTCGGCCTATGAGAACACACGCTGCTACTGACATCGCAAGACCTACACAGGTCAGAAAGTTGGCGCTGACTCCTAGCCGAACAAGGATGCGTCCAACGGGGCGTACGAAGCGGTCAACCCCGTTCCGGAAGTTTCCATCAAACATCAGTCGCTGCTTTCCGCACCATTGTCTGAGCTAGAAGTCTGGACCCAATCCTCTGGGTTCTCCTCAACGAAAAATTCGACGATTGTGCCATCGATCGCGTCAACTAGAACGAGACCTCTATTCACGGGTGGATCTTCTGCCGAATAGACAAGCATTTTCCATGTCGGCCTGCTCGTTAGACCTCGCCATCCAAGTTGGGCACTGGCATGGCCTACGGGGAAACCAACGGCACGATTTGCGGCGACAAGAGCAGCGCTTTCGTCAAGCCCAAACGCTCTGCCTGCTAGGAGGCTGTACAAACCAAACAACGCCAATGCTGCACACCCAAAGATCAAACCCCGGTTTATCAATACCGGCTCGCCATCGACCAAAAGAGCCCAAGTACCGACACAGATGGCGACTAAGAGATACAACAATCCCGTGGTCCTTCGGCGTTTGTTGTCGGGAAATTTGTAGGCACCGACGAATCCGCGATCGAGGTCCTCAGGAAGTTCATCGTGTACTTCTCGGTCGTCCACGTTGATTACGCTACCTGCCTGCAGTGCTTTGGCAAGGTCTCACTCGAAAGCCGCTCTAAGGCGTTCAAGTGTGGAATCGAGAGATTCGGGAAGGACTCGCGCCCCCCCAACCGTGGTCATAAAGTTCGTATCGCTATCCCAACGAGGCAAGACGTGAACATGAAGGTGATCTGGGATTCCGGCACCAGCTCCGCGCCCTAGATTCGCGCCCATATTTATGCCGTCGGGAGTGTAGGACCGTTCTACGGCAGAAATTGACCTGGTAACCAAGTCGAAGATCTCCACCCGAATTTCCTGTTTGAGATCTTCGAAGTTGGATTCGTGATCGTACGGCAGAACCATTACGTGGCCTGTGTTGTAGGGGTAAGCATTAAGAATTACTGCCGCTGATTCGCCGCAATAGACCAACTTGTCGGGTTCGCTGGTTCTAAGACCCACGACCGAACAAAGCACGCATTCGCCATCGGAAGCTCTCGAAATCTCACCCGTCTCTCCGCTTACGTATTCGCGCCGCCAAGTAGCCCAGATCCTCTCCAAACTATCCATCAGTGAAGTCCAATCAGGTCCAACAATTTGCGAGAATGAGCATCAGGTAGCGGCACATTCATTCGAGACCCACCAACTTCAAAGCAACTCTGGTCCGATATCGGGTATTGAGTTGGAGTAGCACCGCTGTAAAGGCTTCAATCGCGGTTGCATTCGACAAGTTTCCGCAGTCAAGCACCCTCGTGCCGGGAATTTTTCCGACCACCTCAGCCACCAAATCCGTGGCCTCTCTATCATCACTACAGATAAGGATGTCACTATCAAGAGGTTGGTCGAGATCACCTAGCTCTTGAGCGGGTACATGTTGAAGGGTCGCGGCAACCTTCGAATCCGGCAGCGATGCCTGAACCGACGCCGCCACCGATCCTCTTGGCGGAATAAGTGGAACAAACTCATCGTCTACCCGAGCCAACGCATTGGACATTGTCACCACGACTTTGCCTCTCACGTAGTCTTCAACACTTCTCGCGGTAATCGCTGCTGCATCCCATGGGGTGGCGATCACGACAAATTCACATTGGGCAGCTCCCACATTGTCTGATGGAGTGACCGCTAACTCACGGTTGGACCATCGCTCAACGATGCTGTCAACTACTTCCATCGACCGATACTTCGATCGAGAACCCAAAACAACCTCATAACCCACATCTGCAAGGCGAGCCGCCAAAGCCGAGCCTGCAGGTCCAGTTCCACCAACGATGCCTATCCGCATGAAGTGCCACGGTACTGTCCAAAGGCAGGGTACGGTGAATTCATTCCGCGAGTTACGACGAAGACGCCCCATAAGGGCGTCGATAAACCAAACGGAGGACAACCTTCATGGGTCTCATGGATGGGAAAAAGCTACTAATCACCGGGGTTCTTACTGATGCCTCGTTGGCATTTGAGGTGGCGAAACTGGCTCAGCTAGAGGGAGCCGAGGTGGTACTAACCGGTGCCGGCAGGGCAATGCGTCTAACCGAACGAACCGCTCGCAAGCTTCCTGAACCATGCGATGTTCTAGCGCTTGATGTGACAGAGCCCACAGAAATTGAGGCGGTAGCTGCCGAACTCACTGCTCGTTGGGGCTACGTCGACAGCGTGTTGCATGCCATCGGATTCGCGCCTGAGGCTTGCCTAGGCGGCAATTTTCTTAACGCAGAATGGGAAGATGTCAGCGTCGCCTTACACATCTCTGCGTACAGCTTGAAAGCTTTGGCCGGTGGACTTCAACCTTTGCTCGCCAAATCCCAAGGAAACGTTGTCGGACTTACGTTTGACGCATCTGTCGCATGGCCCGTCTACGACTGGATGGGAGTAGCGAAGGCCGCCTTTGAATCGACAGCTCGGTACCTGGCCAAATCTATGGGGCCCGACGGCATTCGCGTAAATCTTGTCTCAGCCGGGCCGATCAGAACTATGGCGGCAAAGTCAATCCCGGGATTCTCCGATTTCGAAGATGCTTGGGAGAAACGGGCTCCTATGGGCTGGGACGTCAACGATCAAGACTCGGTGGCGCGGACAACGTTGGCCCTGATGTCGGACTGGTTTCCGATGACCACAGGTGAAATCGTCCATGTGGACGGCGGATATCACGCCATGGGTGCCTAAGCAGGCTCGCCACTAAACGTTTTACTCACCGCTCTTGCAGCAACGGTCCAACTAAGCCGCGCATCACGTCATCCAACGTCAGAACGCCACTGTTGGTTCCTTCTGATGTGACTACTGCCAGGTGTATCTGAGACCGTCTCATGAGTTGAAGAACGTCTGGCAAAGTGCTCTCCGGATCAACTCGAAGCATCGGCCGGATGAGATCCGGTGCCAAAGACTGTTTCTTTTCTTTTATCCCAAGAAGGTCTTTGCTATGCACGAAGCCTCGAACGTCGTTCATGTCCGCGCCATGGACAACAAGCCTCGTATGTCCCGTCCTTACGATCTGGTCTTCAATTTCGACTATTTCAGAATCAACTGACACGGAGTGAACATGGTCTATTTGTGCCATTACAGAGGTCGCAGGCGTCTGGCCGAAGGCGATCGCACTTTCGATTAACGCGTACTCCTGGCTGTCTATGAGCCCTTGGTCGTGGGACTCATCCACCATTAATGCAAGTTCAGCGCTGGTTGTTGACTCATCTAGTTCGGAAGTGGGTTCAACACGGAACAAACCAAGCAGCCCGTTGGAAAACCCTTGAAACATCCGAATTAGTGGCCGCGCCAAGCTGAGATAAAGTGCCATTGGTCGTGCCAGGAGAAGCAAGGTTCTCTCAGGACCTGTGATTGCAAGGTTCTTCGGAACCATTTCACCTAAAACCATGTGAACGACTACCACTAGCGCTAACGCAATCGCGAAGCTCACTGAGTGCAGAACTGTTTCACTTATTTCGGCGAACTCGTTGACCAGTCGTTCGATTACCGAAGCCACAGCAGGCTCAGCTAGTCGACCAATCACGAGTGAACAGATGGTGATGCCTAGTTGGGCGCCGCCCAGGGTCGTTAGGACATCTCGTTGTAAGCGTTGGGCTGCTAGAGCTGATTTACGTCCAGTAGTCGCTTCCGTATCGATTGCCGACTTCATAGCTCCGAGCAGACCAAATTCCAATGCTACAAAAGCTCCGTTGAACACTACTAGAAGCGATCCAACTGCGATTGCGAGAACTGTCATGTTGCTGCGCCTTGGTCTAGAGGAGAGCCATTCTCATCACTCGGAGCTTCGATAGCGACATCTGCGATTCTTAAGTTCTCTTTTCGTAGAACCTCCAACTTCCAGCCTCGCCACTCGACTACCTGTCCGATTTCCGGAATGGAGCCCGTCTGTTGCAACATGAAACCAGCAAGTGTCTCAAATGGCCCATCAGGCAGACGCAAACCAACGATTTCTTCTATTTCGTCTCGTGACTTCAATCCTTCGACAATGACACGTCCATCCCTTTGGGACGCAGTGATAGCCACAGGCTCGTCATACTCGTCGGCTATGTCGCCGACGAGCTCTTCCAAGATATCTTCTCGAGTAATTAGACCAGCTGTCCCTCCATGTTCATCTACCACAACTGCTAATCGACTGGCTGCTAGCTCGAGATCTACCAGAACACCATCTAACTCTCGATGCTCGGGGACAATCACGGCCGGCCGTGCTATGTCCTGTAATGGTCGACGCTCACGACCATCGGTAGCGAGCGAAAACACATCCTTCACTTCGACCATGCCAACGATGTCGTCAAGATCGGCCCCTATCAGCGGGAACCTGGAGTACCCGCTTTCTTGCGCGCTCTGAACTAAATCAGAGATAGTTCCCGAGTGTCGTAACGCCACCATTGAGGTTCTTGGAGTTAATGCATCTGCTGCGTCTTTTCTAGATAGTCGCAAGGTACGCGTAATTAACTTGGCTTCATCTTCCTGGATGGTTCTAGCGCTCGAAGCACGAACTAGATACTCAAGATCCTCGAGTGATCTAAGGGACCGCAACTCCTCAACGGGTTCTATGCCTAGTAAACGGACCAATCTGTTGGCTAAACCATTAAATGCAGTAGTTACCGGAGCTGCTAGCAGTCCGTAAATCCTAAGGATCGATCCAAGCCACAACCCCGTTCCAAGAGGACGAGATATAGCCAAGTTCTTCGGAACTAGTTCGCCGAAAATCATCTGCAAAACTGCAGCAATTGCGATAGCGATCACAGCTCGCGTCGGCCCCGGACTCAACGACACCCCCGGCACGAAATCCAGCAGGGCTCCGATTGTGTCCTCAGCAAGGAAACCCAACAACAAAGAGGTGACAGTGATACCTAGTTGTGCCCCCCCGAGGTGGAAACTCAAGCGGCTCAGTAATTTTCGAACGACGCGGGCGCGTCGATGTCCTTGATCAGCCATAACTTCGACGCGTTCGATGTCGACCGCGACCAGGCTGAATTCACCTGCAACGAAAATCCCGTTGAGCGCAATGAGAACCAGCACAGCGACTAGCCCTAAAAGGGGATCGATAGTGAACACCTCCGCCAATGATTGTCTATCGGCACATGACTAACGCCAAGGTAGCCTCGGGTCAATGCGTCAGCACACCACCTCTTTCGAACCGGTGCGCGAGTGGTCCACCTACCCACCGGTTGAAGAGACAATTCGAAGTGAAAGTTCACTGGGTTGGTTGAGACGCATAGGCCCAATTGTAATGACGCACCGGTGGCGGATCATCTGGTCGGTTGTAGCCGCAATAATCGCGATGCTGGCTCAAATTTTAGTACCTCGAGTCGTGGGTCTCGCAGTGGATCGTGCCCTCATTGAACGAACCAGCGCTCTTTCCTTCTTCGTCATCATTCTATTGATCCTCGGAGTTGCTCGAGCATCGGCAACTTTCGGGTACCGCTACGGACTTTATGGGATGGCCTTCAAGGTCGAATACCAGTTACGGACACTTCTTTTTCAACATCTCGGCCATTTATCATTTTCTTTTTTTGATCGCGTTCAGAGCGGGCAAATTATCAGTCGAGCCAATTCCGACATCAGGTCGGTTCAAATGTTTATGGCCTTCGCTCCAATAATGGCTGTCCAATTTTTTAGCTTTGTCATCGCTATAGGCCTGATGGCGGCGATCAGTGTTCCTCTCACTGCGGTAACGATGATTGCTTTGCCTGGGGTATTCGCCATCGGCCAACGCTTACGCAAAATTATGTTCCCGCTCTCCTGGGTCGTTCAATCGCGTCAGGCAGAAATAGCAACTGTCGTCGACGAATCGGTCAACGGAGTCAGGGTGGTCAAGGCGTTTGCAGCTGAACGTCAACAGATTGAGGCACTAGCTAGGGGCGCTGAGCGTCTCCGCTGGGCCAACCTGGTGCAACATCGAACTAGAGCTTCTCATACTCCGTTAATAGAAAATCTTCCCAGGATTGCCCTCGCTACTGTGCTCTTGGTGGGTGGCCTTCAAACGATTGATGGCGCNTTAACNGTGGGNGATCTGATCTCGTTCAATTTNTATATCTTGCTNCTCCAGGCACCTTTTCGATTTATCGGCATGCTGCTGATCCTGGGNCAACGGGCGAAAGCTTCAGCGGAGCGGATCTACGAAATTCTTGATGAGCCTCCAGGTGTCGATGATCGNCCAGGGGCTATTGACTTGATCCCNTCCTCCGGGAGCATCTCTTTTTCTGCCGTGANGTTNGCCTATGGCACTGAGACNGTCGGCGGNACACAGGGAGTCGAAAGTCCNCCAACNGTTTTNGATGATTTCAACCTTGAANTNNCTGCTGGCCAAACAATCGCGATCGTTGGCCGCACNGGATCGGGAAAGTCGACAATTGCNCGCCTGTTGATGCGGTTTTACGAGTTGCAGGCNGGCGTCATTACCTTGGANGGCCACGACATAACTTCTCTNACGCAGCGAAGTCTTCGCGGGGCGATAAGTCTCGTTCCTGATGAACCCTTCTTGTTTTCGACAAGTGTTCATGAAAATATTGCCTACGGTAACCCGGGAGCCACNAGNGAGGAAGTTGAGGCTGCGGCCCGGGCGGCTCAGGCCCATGANTTNATTNTTGGCCTAGACGATGGTTACAAAACGATCGTTGGAGAAAGGGGTTACGACCTTTCNGGTGGACAGCGTCAAAGAATCTCGTTGGCT
Organism: Acidimicrobiaceae bacterium; assembly: GCA_002708935.1. Lineage (GTDB taxonomy): Bacteria > Actinomycetota > Acidimicrobiia > Acidimicrobiales > Poriferisodalaceae > MedAcidi-G3. The sequence continues at coordinate 87,964 of PAPO01000003.1, forward strand.
CGACTNTTCTTNCAAGATTCCNAAGTCATCATTTTGGATGATTCCACNAGCGCCATAGACGTTGAGATTGAAGAGCGAATTCACCATGCGTTGAAGGACCTCCTAAAAGCTCGAACGACTATCGTCATCGCGCACCGTTTATCTACGATTGCGCTAGCAGATCGTGTGGTTCTCATTGACGACGGACGCGTTGTAGCTGATGGAACACACCAGCAACTTCTTGAGCGCGAACCCCGTTACGTCGAGACACTGGCATCGACGGTCGAGGAGNATCAACCGTGGTCATGATGGGTCCTCCNGGAGGCGGGGTATTCGGAGGGCCGAGCGCAACTCAGTCCAGNGCCAGTGCGGGCTTNCCGTTCGCTGGTGTTCCATCTGAGATGCAAGANGGTGCNTCCGAGATTTTAAAAAGAGAGCCNNTTCACCCTGACCCAGANTTTACTTTTCATAGATTGACTCGCCGAACGTCANGGCTGAANCTCCGCTCTCTTTTTGAGAATCGTCGCGTCGCCGCACTTTGTGGGTTGTTTCTTCTAGCCGTTGAAACGATCACGGCTCTAATGGGCCCGGTATTAACGCAACAAGGCATCGATAACGGAGTGATGGAACAAGATCGCACNGCTTTNTATAGGGCNGTCACCTTGTTCGGACTGATCATCGTTGTNAACGCCNNAACNAGCTTTTTGCGACAACGTTGGAACGGGAANCTTGGCGANGACATCATGTACGACGTTCGCTTNGAGNTGTTCAGCCATTTCCAACGTATGGGCNTNGATTGGTACACATCGGAGAAGTCGGGAGTGNTGCTNAGCAGNATGACCTCTGACGTTGAAGCGTTGACCTTGCTNGTTAANGAGGGTTTCGTCAANTTGGTGATTCAGGCTCTGACTATTTCGGTNGTGACTTTCGTTCTGTTTTCCTACAACCCCGTTCTAGCNGTCCTTTTGTTGGGTCTGGTTCTCCCACCATTAGTCGCCATGACCCTTTGGTTTCGAGCNGTAAGNGAGCGTGGATACTCNGACGTTCGGGATCGAATAGCAGTTGTTTTGGCNGACCTTTCCGAGAATCTNGCNGGAGTTCGGGTCATNGCAGCGCTTAATCGTCGTCGACAAAACGCTGAATCNCACAGAAATNTTGTNGGCGCTTANCTCGATGCCAACTTGTACACCGCTCGCGCTGGAGCGATCTACGGNCCAGNAACTGAAGGTATAGGAATCGCTGCTCAGGCCATCGTCTTGTTAGTAGGCGGGTGGATGGTTGTAGANGGTTCNCTTCAGGTNGGTGAGCTAACCGCATTTGTACTTTTCGTAAATACTTTCTTCGCNCCGATCCAACAAATGGTTCAGCTTTACAACACCTACCAACAGGGTCAGTCCGGGCTCAAGAAAATTGGGGACATCCTCAGTACTGAGCCATCAATANTTGAAAGTGATGACGCCGTCTCACTTCCACCGATNCNTGGGCAGATCAAATTTGAATCGGTTACTTTCAGCTATAACNANGGTCCAGAAGTNCTGCGTGACATNAACCTCACCATCAACCCAGGCGAAACTTTCGCTTTTGTTGGTCCGACAGGAGCCGGCAAAAGCACCNTCGCGAAGTTGATAACCAGGTTTTATGATCCCAATTCAGGGNTCGTATCGATAGATGGACATGACCTNAAAGGNGCNTTNATCGACTCTCTAAGAACTCANCTTGGGGTTGTCCCACANGAGCCTTTTCTCTTCCACGGGACTATCCGCGACAACATCGCGTTCGCTCGAAGTGANGCAACCGAAGAAGAGATCNATGAAGCCATTTCACACGTNGGCCTCACAGAAACAGTTGCCCAACTCANTGACGGCATCAACACTTTGGTCCACGAGCGGGGAGTGTCTTTATCTGCGGGAGAACGCCAGCTAATTGCTTTAGCTAGGGCATTCATATCGCGACCGCGTGTCCTTGTCTTAGACGAAGCAACATCGAGCCTGGACCTGCGCTCCGAAGCACATATCGAGAAAGCTTTGGATGGTTTACTCGAAGGTCGAACTGCAATTCTGATCGCCCATAGATTGGCTACCGCTATGAAAGCAGACAGGATCGCCGTCATTGACGACGGTCAAATAATCGAACTTGGCTCTCATGATGAATTGATTCANCTGCGGGGTCGCTACGCAGAAATGTTCNAAACNTGGGCCTCTCACTCANAAACTGANGAATCNCCAGCNGNGAACTCTCAGTCGGATTAGTNGTCGTAATCTGGCAAGCTGNCTTCATGACGGTCACCTCNCCTGCGGTNGAACTTCTCGGTGTATCGGTCAAATATGAGGACACAACNGTTCTTAGTCCCTTANATCTAGANATCTCTTCGTCGGACCGATGGGTCGTCTTGGGACCAAATGGCAGCGGAAAGACCAGTTTGATAAAGATCCTCTCGCTATACCGGTATCCNACAACCGGGACCGTCAAAGTGCTCGGCGAAACTTGGGGCGCGACAGACGTCNGGCAGCTAAGGCAGCGGATAGGNCTAGCTTCNTCATCTTTAAGAGATCAGTTCAGANCAGATATTTTGGGTTTGGATATTGTCATGACNGCCAGACATGCTGCTCTAGAGACTTGGTGGCATGAATACTCAGAACATGACCGTGAAGCGGCTATGGAATGTTTGNCGCGAATAGGNGCNGAAGCATTAGCNNCACGAAAATTTCAGACAATGTCTTCTGGGGAACAACAACGAGTGCAGNTGGCGAGAACGCTTATGGGAGAGCCGGGATTGCTGTTGTTGGACGAACCGACAGCTGGTCTCGACTTAGCGGGAAGAGAGCANCTNGTCACAAGNTTGGCCTCGGTCGCCGCNGACCCTGAAACNCCGGCAACNGTTTTAGTGACNCATCACACTGACGAAATTCCGCCTGGCTTNACCCATGGACTGCTTTTACGTGGCGGAGAAGCANTGGCGTGCGGACCTATCGATCAGGTGCTTACAGCAGATTCTCTATCGGAGTGTTTCGGGTTGCGTCTTCAGCTTGAGAATCGCGATGGACGCTGGTTGTCTTGGACTACTGGGTGACGTCNGAGTAATGCNCTCNAACGAAGANCGTTCCCAATCNCGTGTGTTNGGNGAAGTCGCCGAGATTTATCACCGTTANCGGCCTGAATATCCNGACNGTCTTTTCGAGTGGATCTTGGCAACCTGNGAGACGTCAACTANCGACTTAGTTATTGACGTTGGCTGNGGCACCGGTAAAGCATCGGCTCCTCTTCTGGAGCAAGGCTTTGAGGTNCTGGGCCTGGAACCAGATCCAGCTATGGCTGAGATAGCTCNNCGAGAATTANGNCGNTTTGGTTTATTTTCGGTTNACGANTCCACGCTNGAAGANTGNNNCNCANNAGAGAGGCATGCCGGCTTGATCATCGCTGGNCAGTCTTGGCACTGGACNAANCCTGATACCCGATTTCAGCGCGNAGCTTCAATACTNAANCCCGGAGGGTGGCTGTGCGTTTTTTGGAACCGACCTGAGGANGGACAACATGAATTCGATGCTGCTACTGATCTGATTTACGCTGAACTCGCGCCNGAGTTCGACGACAAACCGTTTGNGGTTCGATTACCNGGCTCGAAGGCNGCNATTAGTGCTGANACNCCTGATGAGGAGATTTNGNTAAGTGGGTTATTTGGACCGGTGCAGCAGTTTGAGTTCNAGTGGGAGATGNCAATCAGTACTGATCATCACNTTCANAATCTGAGAACNCAATCTGATCATCGGATGCTTGCAANAGAGACGAGNAACGAGCTACTNCGTCGNGTAGCNGANGTGATTGACNNATNTGGGGGTAGCTACAAACANANCTTCACAACTCATGCCTATGCAGCGAAGCTCTCCGTCTGAAANCATCTCTNCATGACGACTCANGCCGATCAGATCCGTTCTTACTTTGATGCTTGNAGCTCAGGCTCAAGCGAAGAGGTCGCAAAGCACTTCACAGAGGATGCCGTTATCTACGACACCAACCATTCCCCGATCGTGAGTTCAGCAGCAATCGGTGAGTTCTGGTCTCAGATTCACCGNAAATGGGANGGNGCAANATGGNTTGTNGAGCGTGTNGTCGAAACTCTTGATTCAGCAGCTATTGAATGGCGGATGGANGGAGAAGCTGNNGGNGCGGCATTTCAGATTCGTGGCAGTGAACATTACGAGTTCNAAGAAAACCTCATAGCTGAGATCCGCCAATACTGGACTTTCGACCCTGAAAGCCTTGGGGGNGGCCTAATCAAATACCCNTATGGTGANGCTGATCGTTTAGGTTTCGATGNCTGACAATCGCGANGAATTNGGCNACNAAATTCACATGGTCTATGAGGACCCACAGTTCGCTTCGCGTAGTCNNGCTGCGGCTGCGTTNCGTCGTTTGGGGAATGCNTTTGTGCGTCACCGNTTCANCGACGATGAGNTGACTTCGTTGGCTGATTGGGCTGCAGCAACNGCTCAAANCCTTGAGCGCTCGGNTCCTGTGTCTCGCCCTTCGGACTATTTTGANCGCCGCTACAGCGACCCTCGNCCNGTTGATGGNGCTGAAGTCATTGCNTTTAGTGATCGAACCTTCAGTGGNCCAGCGAACCCGATGGGTGTTGAGGTTGTAATNANACGGAATGACGACCNAGTGNTTAGCCGAGTGGTCTTCGGGGCTGCCTTCGAAAGCGCTCCAGGNAGAACCCACGGTGGAGCNGTTTCAGCTCTGGTGGATGACACTATGGGTTATCTCATGATTGTCCTAGGTGAAGCTGCATATACAGCTCGACTNGAGGTGGATTANCGCGGTGGNGTTCCAATAGACGTTCCTGTTTGGTTCCAAGCTTGGGTATCGAATCGAGATGGTCGCAAGCTCGTCGTGGNTTTGACNGTATCCCCNGANAAGGACGGGGCNCCNGATCNTTCGGCTGACCCTTTGATAACCGCTGAGGGACTTTTCATCATTCCTANTCCCAGTTCTTCTTAGNTCGACAGTTCGCNNCGACCGCCNNTNGTCAGCTNCTTGTNGGAGTGNGACCAATGCNNNGNCTTCNCGTCTNTNGNTGNNATTCNCTGAGNCANCGAGTCCACATCNANAGTGNGNGTGACCGATAATTGGTNCGACACAACCAGNTACTTGCGCCTACCAGTCAGTCTTATTCTGTAAAAGTTCAGAGAATGGGGTGTCTTTATCTGGTCCAGGTTCTTTGGGTAGGCCTAAGACTCGTTCCCCGATGATATTTCGCTGTACTTCGTCGGTCCCTCCATAGATAGAGGGAGCAGGAGAGAAAATTGCCATCTCTTGNATGACTCCACCAGTTGCGGCTTCTTCTCCCCAAAGGATCATCTCCGGTCCAAGTATCGCTCCTGCAAGTTCTCGAGTCCGGTGGAGAGCTGATGTCATNAGAATCTTTGCCAGGTTCCCCTCNCCACCAGTTTGCTGGCTCTTGGTACGTGTTCGCCGCGCGTTCATTCGCATCAACTCAAGTTCTGTNTGTAACTGCNCCAGCTCTTGACGGATACGGGTGTCATCNAGTTTGTTGCGNTCTTCGGCGAGNTCGCGNAGGAGCTCAAGTGTTCCNGGGCCCACACCTCCAGCAGCNAGCGCCAGCCGCTTTCCNACGAATGATCCTGCAGGTTTTTCAAGATGGCCAGCGATACTTCCTGGGTGAGCAGCTGCGTATGCCATTCCATGTCCGCCGCCGATTCCGGCGCGTTCGACCATTAGGGTCGTGTTCGCNACGCGCCATCCTTCATTTAGGTCGCCAACCAAGTCATCCTGAGAAACTCGCGCTTCGTCGATAAACACTTCGTTGAACAGCGATCGGCCTGTCATNTCNCGTAATGGTCGCACTTCAACACCTTCTTGATCCATGGGGAAGGCGAACCAACTAATGCCTCTATGTTTCGATGCGTCAGGATCTGTGCGCGCGATCAACATCCCGTAGTCNGCATGTTGACCTTCAGATGTCCATACTTTCTGTCCCGTGATCACCCANTCATCGCCGTCNCGGACTGCTTTAGTTTGCAGACCTGCCAAGTCACTACCAGCACCTGGCTCCGANAAGAGTTGACACCAAGAGTCTGTCCCATCGAGGATCTTTGGCACGTATTTTTCGATCTGAGCTTCATCCCCNTGGGCAAGAATGGTTGGGGCTGCCAACATCATTCCCAAGCCNGCCGGTGACCCTATGGATCCGTTTTCTCTTAGTGCCGCCGCTAGGACNCGGGTTTCCTCTCGACCCCACCCTTTACCAAAAGGTTCTGGCAGGCCAGGGTTAGTGAATCCTGCCGANGAAAGTCGTTGCCACCACTCTCGAACCGGTAGTTCTGGATCCCAGTTGGTGTCTATCCACGCATCGATTTCGGCGCGTAACTCACTACTCATTTGAAGGCTCCGATGGNGGTCAACTGCTAACGGACTACTTGCGGTTCTCACGCTACCTGCGGCTGAGGTTAGAGAACAGCTTGATACCGCGGTAACTTCAGATCTACTAACTGGTTCAACGGAGGCAAAGTTGGCTGATCCGGCTCGAATAACGATCGATCGAATTAATCACTACCGAGACACNGTCCGGGCCTATCAGGTGAAGNTCGATGGTCAGGTCNTCGGGCGAGTGAAAGACGGAAAACAGCAAACATTCGAAGTGTCCCCNGGGGCTCATCAAGTCAGANTGCGCCTTNTGTGGTTGCAAAGTCCGCCTGTCGATNTTCANCTCGAAGAAGGATCNGANGTTCGGCTACGCACTGGACCTAACGGNGGAATTCTCCAAGCGTGGAGAATCTANTTTGCTCCACATACTGCGATGTTCCTAGAAAAAGATTCTTAGCTAGCTANAAGGTCTTCGAGTACAACGGCGACTCCGTCTTCGTCGTGNCTGGGCGCTATNTCAGCNGCCATGGAAAGGATCTTGGGATGACCGTTTCTCATTGCTACCGAGTGTCCAGCCCATAGGAACATTTCTAGATCGTTGAGGCCGTCGCCGAATACCCACGCATTTGAGGCATCAATTGCGTTNATAGCGGCCACCTCATTGAGCCCAGTACCTTTACTAACTCCCGACGCTACGATCTCGGGGGTTTCAAGACCGGAGGGGCGCACCTCAGTTCCTTCGGGCATCCAGGCGCTCATNGCCTCAATTGCCTTCATCGGCGAGACGGCTTTGCAATCNAGGAGCCAAGTAAGTACCGGACCGTCAAGCGCCAATAAGGCGTCTGGTACTCGGACNGGCGTTATCGAAAAATCAGATGGGAAGTCGTGAGTGAAGTCTTCGTCCCAGATGTGTCGNCCGTCAGCCATGTCNGCACCTATAGCAACGCCAGGAANTAACCGTCGGGCTAGTTGCGCGCTTTCTCGGGTCTGTTGNTCTGTCATAGCGGTGAGTTTGAGTAACTCGCCATTGGACTTGTGTATCGAAGCACCGTTAAGACAAACGGAATAATCGACTACTCCTAAACACTCAGCGGTCTCAGCCACGGCCCTCCATGGGCGACCTGTNGACAAAGCAATGACGCAGCCTTGGTTCTTGACCTCTCTCACNGCCNGACNGACTCTTGGNGATAAAGACCCGTCTGAACGCAACAAAGTGCCATCCAAATCGAACGCAATCAGTTCAGGGAAACGACTCACAACCCAGAACCGTACATTGGGGGTGAAGCGATAGNCGCTANGTATCGANGGTTCCGCCGTCCACTTTGAAATCGATACCAGTGATATGCCACGCGGCTTCACTAGCCAAGAAGGCCACGTACTTGCCGATGTCTTGAGGGTCAGGTATNCGACCNGTCAGATTNGGAGTCACGTTTTCTAGCGCCCAACGTTGAACTTGCTCCCATCCTTGGACATCTTGCCGACTGGCNCGCCTCTCTAACATTTCCCGAACTTCGTCTGTGGCGATAATGCCTGGGCTCACCAAATTCGCTGTGATGCCAGTGTCGCGGAGCTCTTTTGCCANACTGCGCACTGTTACCGGCAACGCAGCTTTCGAGGCGTAATAGTCAGGGTTTTCTTTNCCTGGCTTTTCTGTGCCTATGGTCCCAAGAAAAATGATTCGTCCCCAACCACGTGTCTTCATCGCAGGGAGGACGCGCTGTGTTAGGCGAACCCCNGAAACGACGTTTGTCTCCCAAGCNTCATGCCATCCTTCTGCAGGGTCACTCCACGTCGTTCTCGCTGGCGCCCCGTAGTTGTTGACCAGAACGTCGATTGGCCCACANCTTTGTTCTATATCGGAAACAATCGACTCCACACTCTCTGCTGTTAAAAGACTTCCGTGCACNGCTATTGCTTGCCCACCCTNGGAACGAATTTCTTCGNCCACGGTGTTTGCTTGTCCTTCTTCGTGTCCGTGAACTGCGACCGTGGCGCCTTCGTCGGCAAGGATTTTTGCTGTCCCTGCTCCTGTTCCACGATAGGAACCGGAGATGAGCACCACTTTGCCTACTAGCCCGAGATCCATATGAGGCTCCCCATCATCTATTCGATTGCTTTCGCTGTCGCTGTCGCTATGTCTAACAGTCGATCATCATTTCCGCTATCGATGATTCTGACTCTGCTCGTAACTGCGTTTTGGTCTACTCGCAGCAGCTCTCCTTCAACTCTGAAGGGACCTGATTTGGCTTGGGCTAAGTAGTGAACTTCTGCGTCGACGCACCGCATCGGCACACCTGCTGTCAGAAAACCTAGGTGTGTTGCCATCGCGTCCACCAATACCGCTACTGCGCCGCCTTGAATTGAGCCAAACGAGTTGTAGATGCGGGAATGGTGCGGCAGTTCTATTACGGGTTGATCTGGGTCAGTTGTGATTCGCAGATAATCGTTGAGCATTGGACGCCGCTCTTCCTCTTCCTCCTCCGCGTAGTCGACAGTGCGCCCCTTAGCGGTTCCTACACTCGGGTTGTCGCTACGCGCTGGTAGTCGCGCGTAGGTACATGTGGATCGCGCAACCTCGCCGAGATTGTCACTGATGTAGGTTTCTGTGACCACATTGTTTCTCCCGACCCGCAGCGGTCGACACTCTGCGGTAACTTGAGCACCTTCGGCCTGTCGTCTTATCACCGTTCCTAGTTGCAACGTTGCGACCCAGTCTGGTTCGACCTGTAATACACCGTGATGTCCAGCAACGGAGTCGACGAGAGTGGCGATCGCACCAAGTCGAAGCCAACCTCCCTGATCAAGTAGGTCAGGCAGAATTGGCATGGTTGCGCTTACCTTGCCTTCATCGTCCACTAGATGTCTGAGCCGTAGATGGCGGAGAATATGGTGTTTGGGAGGATAAGACCGGGTCATGTTAGGAGTGTTTCGAAGCTAGGAGCTGTTCTAGTTGACCCCACAATTGGTTCGTGGCATCGCTTAGAGCGGCGAGGTCGCCTCCGTTCGCGATGATGAACTGAGCCACAGCTCTTCGTTGTTCATCTGATGCCTGCGACTCGATGCGAGCAAGAGCATCGTCTTGCTCGATACCCCGTTGGTTTTGGAGGCGTTCTAGCCGATCAGCCATGGGGGCCTCAACGACTACGACAACTTCGTAGGGGTATTTGGTGGCATAGCCAAGGCGACTTTCAACAAGAACCGCCATGTCATAGATGACGATGGCATCAGCTACTTCCAACGCATCCACTGTTTGGTCCATCAACTCATTGATAGCCGGGTGAGAGATTTCTTCGAGGGCAGTCAAATGGTCGTCGTCGCCGAAGACTATTTCCGCTAACGCAGCCCGGTTGATGCCTCCGTCGGTTCCCGCAACATCTGGTCCGAAACGGTCGATAACTGCTGATACTGCTAGTCCACCCGGTTCGAGAATCTTGCGACCAAGTGCGTCAACGTCGATGATCTCGGCGCCAAGATCAGACAACAGGCCCGCGACAGTGGACTTACCCACTCCCATTCCGCCTGTAAGACCGACAATCAGCATCGGATTAACTGGAACTATCCACCGACACGCCCTTCAGGTGCATCGGTCGCCGGACCGGCGAATGCCTGAGCTATTTCCATCCACTCTGCGGCCAAGTCGCCTCGGATGTCCAGTTCTGCTTCTCTGGCTTGACGTCGTTGTGTGACAACGAGGCAGAACTCATAAGCGTCAGCGGCGACGATCTCTTCTGAGTTTTCAGGTCCCCACTCCCATAGTTCTCCGTTGGGCGATGTTAACTCGACTCGAATCGGTGTCTCGGGAGGTTGTAGACCTCTGTTGACATAGCTCCATCCGCGAGTAGTTACTCCAATGTGGGCCACATGTCGTAGGCGTTCCGTGCGCGGGTACTCAGCGCCGAACGTGTCAGCGACATCGTGGCCATGGGACCAGGTCTCCATTAGTCGAGCTGTGGCAAAAGAGAGTGCGCTCATGTCTGGCCCGAACCACGGAATTCGGTCTTTGGGGTCGAGTGCCCTAAAAGCTTCGGTCATCCGATTACGTTCATCGGCAAACCAGTTCCACAGATCGGCGCCACTCATTGAGCGAACGTCGAGACCTCCGAACCTATGTAGGTCTCCGTCGCCTTTGAGCATTTCTTCTTTGGTTGTTTCAAAATTCTCTGGATCCAGAGCAGCGAGACTGGCTGCTACATCTGCCATACCTAAATGAATAATGGTTTCGTGGGTATCCCAACCCTCCGCCGGTGTCGGCAGTCTCCATTCGTCTTCGGTCAGACCAGCGACCACTTCGCGTAGCGCTTCTGTTTCTCCATCAAGATCGTCACATATTCCCCTCATGTCGGCGACCCTACACCGCTAAGGCGGGGTACTTCTGATTGAATCAGATTGGCGGCTACCGTAAACAAGATCCGCATCCTCTCGGAGGGACTGTGACCGATCCTCTTTGGACTCCAAGTTCGACGCGACGCGAGACTTCTAACCTGTGGACTTTCGCCGAATCGGTGGGATTTCCTTTAGAGGCCCATTCCTACGGTGATCTTCATCGCTGGTCGGTAAATGAAAATATCTCTTTTTGGAGAGCAGTATGGGACTTTGCTTCTGGCATCGGTGACCTCGGCGAAACTGACTTCATCGATCTCGGAGTAGCTGATTCAAAGTTTTTTCCTGACGCAACACTCAACTTGGCTGAAAACTACTTAAGACGGTCCGGAGACGAACTTGCCCTCATGTATCGAGGTGAGAACGTTGTTGAGCGCTCATTGACGTTCCAGGAACTGAACCTTGCTGTCGGACGTGTTCAACAAGCTCTTAGGTCCGAGGGGGTGGGACCCGGCGACCGAGTGGCGACGCTTCTACCGAATAGCCCTGAGGCGGTCATCGTATTTCTGGCCGCGGCGAGCATTGGAGCGATTTATTCGTCAACCAGTCCAGACTTCGGAACCGCTGGGGTGGTTGACCGTTTCGGACAAATCGAACCTAAAGTTCTTGTCGCCACCGATAGCTACCTTTATTCAGGCGTGCGGCACNACACCACCGAAAAGGTCGCACAAATCGTTAAACAATTACCTTCACTGAACCGGGTCGTCTTGGTGAGCTATGACGGTGCAGCAATTAAGTCCTCTGTTCCCGGTGCNGTGGAGTATGCCGAGTGGCTCGACGATACAGAAGAACGAGCCCCTGACTTCGTTCGCTTAGGGTTCGATCATCCGATCTATGTCCTGTACTCATCGGGTACGACCGGCAAACCTAAATGCATCGTTCATCGGGCTGGTGGGGTGTTACTTAAGCATTGGTCTGAACATCTACTGCACTGCGATCTGAAACCTGGGGATCGGTTGATGTACTTCACGACGACCGGATGGATGATGTGGAATTGGCTCGTTGCTGGTCTGGCGAGTGGCGTCTCGTTGATTTTGTATGACGGTTCGCCTTTCTTTCCCGGCCCCTCACGTCTATTCGACATCGCCGATGACCTACAACCTCGGCTTTTCGGTGTCAGCGCAAAGTTCATTGAAGCCGCNATGAAAGAGGGNCTACGTCCTTGCGATACGCACGACCTCNCCAGCGTTGAAACAATTACTTCTACCGGTTCACCTCTAGCGCCCGAAGGTTTCGATTGGGTTTATAACGCTGTCAAACCAGATGTCCATCTTGCTTCGTTTTCAGGAGGCACTGATATTTGTGGATGTTTTGTTATTGGAGACCCAACCAGCGCTGTTTACCGGGGAGAAATTCAGGCNCCTGCGTTGGGTATGGATGTCGCGGTCTTTGATGATGATGGAANGCGGCTTATGGAANGTTCGCAAGGTGAACTCGTTTGCTGCAACTCCTTCCCTTCAATGCCACTCGAATTTTGGGACGATCCAGACAGAAGCAAGTATCACGGCGCTTACTTTGAACGTTTCGCTGGAGTCTGGCACCACGGGGACTTCGCCGAATGGACCCCTCAAAGAGGAATGGTTATTGGGGGNAGATCCGATGCGACACTNAACCCAGGCGGAGTGCGGATAGGAACCGCTGAGATTTATCGACAAGTAGATCTAATTGACGAAGTGCTGGAGAGCATCGTTGTCGGTCAACAGTTCGAATCCGACACTCGAGTCGTTTTGTTCGTTCGGCTTCGCGAGGAGCTAGTACTTGATGATGAATTAACGCAGAGGATTCGTAATCAGATACGTGTCGGTGCCTCACCGCGACATATGCCTGCGGTGGTTGCCCAAGTCCCGGTGATCCCTAGGACACGCAGCGGCAAGCTAGTTGAGTTAGCAGTGCGTGATGTTATCCACGGCCGAGAGGTTAAGAACATCGAAGCTATTGACGACCCGGGTGCGTTGGACCATTTCCGGGACCATCCGAAGCTGACCGGTTGATAGATATTTAGGGCTTCTGTGTTTGATGGTCGTCCACATGATTGTCTTGGGTGGCATTCTGATCAGGTAAACAACATCTCAGTGGGCTGCGTCGTGAAATTAATTGTCGAGTGACTATCGAACAAGCTGATCGCAAGAACGGCATCCCCGCCGCAGCAATCGCGATGGTGGGGTGGGCTGCCTCTGGAGTGATCGCTAAGGGCATCACCGAGTTGGGGGCGTTAGCTGTTGTTTTCTGGAGAATGTGGATCTACGCCGCAATAGTGATCCTCTTCTTGAAGATCCGAGGGACGCCTTTGAAGAAGGAATCGTTCCGGGTCTCTTGGAGGGGTGGGGTCGCATTAGGAGCAGACATAATGCTCTTCTTCTCGGCCTTACGTCTGACGACGGTCGCGAACGCAACAGTGATCGGGTCATGTCAGCCATTGCTTATGTTGTTGATCGCTGGCCGACTATTTGGTGAACGACCGAGACGCCATGACTGGCTCTTGGCGATGATCGCCATTTGTGGGGTCATCATCGTGATGTTTGGTTCGACAGGTGTTCAGGGCTGGAGTCCCGCTGGAGATCTGTTGTCTGTGGGGACGGTGGTGGCTTGGACTTTGTATTTCGTATTCTCAAAATTAAGTAGCCGCAAAATCGAGTCATCGCAGTACACCGGAGCGACTGCAGTTGTTTGTGCCTTATTCGCGACACCTTTCGCTTTAGCCTCAGGACAGGTTTTCGACGTGCCATCAGGTAATGCATGGATCTGGCTAATAATTCTTTCCATAGGCCCGGGGTTTGCCTCTCACATGTTGATGAACTGGGCCTTGGTTCGCATACCGGTTTGGTTTGGTTCAACCTTGACTTTGGCTATTCCGGTCACTGCAACAGTGATGGCTTGGGTTTTTCTCAGCGAGGACGTGGTTGCGCTTCAGTTCCTCGGAATGGGGATAGTGCTGTTCGCGTTGGCGTTGATAGTTCTAGGACAATCAAACGCTGCTCGTCATTGAGGTAACTGTTCTCAGCGACCTTTCCACGTCGGGGACCGTTTTTCTGCGAAGGCTTTGGGGCCCTCTCGTGCNTCCTCGCTTGCCATCATTGACACAACAGCTGGNTATTCCCCATAAAAGGCCTCTCTTAGCGGGTGGTCCATACCGCGGGTTGCTGACTGTTTCGTTGCTCGAATAGACAGCGGAGCTCCAAGCAGTATGTCGTCAATCAACTCATCGACTGCTGCGTCCAAATCGGAATATGCGACCACTTTGTTGACAATTCCGATTTCGAGGGCTCGTTGCGCTGTCATTGATTTGCTAGTCAGCAAGTACTCCATAGCCAATTTCAATGGGATTTGCCGCGGGAGTCGATGAACGCCGCCGCCACCGGCGTAAATACCACGTCGGGGCTCTGGTAGTCCGAATTCCACATGCTCTGCCGCAACCACCAGGTCACATGCCATTGCCACTTCAAAACCACCGCCGAGTGCTATGCCGTTAACTCGCGCGATGAGAGGCTTCGGGTAGTCGAAACGTTCAATCAGTTTGGTAACCGATTTCATCAACTCAGCGTCAGCTCTCTTCTCATCTTCTGAGGAGTGTTGAATCTGTGTCAGATATTTCAGATCACGACCCGCGCAGAAGGCCCTGTCACCAGTTCCTGTGACGACCACGATCCATACGTCGTCATCGTTCGCAGCGTGGTCGAGGAGATCGCTCCATTCTTTATGGGCAGGAGTGTTGATGGCATTTCTAACCTCCGGTCGGTTGATAGTTATCTTTGCGACGTGTGGCCGAGTCACCTCATAGAGGAAATACTCAGGAGTGAAATCAAGTGGTTGCATNGTTCGATCGTAGGCAAGACAGCATCGACTCGTCAGACATGGTGGACTACAAGGATGAAGACTGAAGAAACACGAGCATTAATCGAGCGGTACTACAAGGCCTTGACACATGGTGATCGCGATGATCTCCGGAGTTGTCTCAGCGATGACGTTGTTTGGCAGCTTCCCGTCACAGCTGGAGCGAACGGTGCAGGGGGATCCGACCNGGACGGCGTCGTTCGAGGCAGAGAAGCGGTGGCCGCCGAATTGGGTGGTCGAACGATTAAAGACACCTTTGATATTTCAGAGCCATTCGCTTTGGAAATTCGGAGCATGATCGTCGATGGTGGAAATGCAGCGGTTCAACAAAGGCTGACTGCCACGACAAGGGCCAAGGGTCTCCCTTATGACAATCAATACTGTTGGGTATATTCCTGCGAAGCTAACCAAATAACTCGCATGGAGGAGTACACCGACACTCTCTATGCGGCCCGGACCATGGGGTGGGAACTCGAGGACTCAAAGTAATGCTCGAAGAAAACTTAACGATCGAAACAGACGAAGGTGAGATGTCTACCTTTGTCGTTCGTCCCGAATCAGATGGGCCTTTCCCGGTGGTGTTGTTCCTGATGGACGCGCCAGGTAAACGAGAGGAGCTTCATGACATGGCTAGAAGAATCGCGGCCACGGGTTATTACGTCATGTTGCCTAACCTTTATTACCGGGATGTCCCTTCCTTTACAGTTCACCGAGAGGATCCGGCCAGCGCGAAGCACATGGCGCACTTAATGGGAAATCTGGGCAACGCGATGGTCGCTAGGGATGCTTCTAAGCTTCTGGAACATGCCGAATCTGATGGCTCAGCAAACGCAGACAATGTCGGGGTTACCGGGTACTGCATGAGTGGACCATTTGCTTTATGGCTCGCTGCTGAATATCCGAAGAGAATTAAAGCTGCCGCGTCAATCCACGGAGTTCGGCTCGCTATTGACGCTGATGACTCTCCCCATAAACGAGCAGCTGAAATGACCGGCGAGATTTTGGTTCTGGCTGCTGAGTTCGACGACTGGGTCGACCGACCCCATTTCGATCGACTCACAGAAGCTTTGGAAGGTGCCGAGGTTTCCTATTGCGCGGAGTGGATCGAAGGTGTCCATCACGGTTTCGTTTTTCCGCAACGACCTAAATACGACAAGGTCGCTTCCGAACGACATTGGGAACTCTTNCATTCTTTGTTCGACCGCAATTTAGGGTCACAACTATGACGGTAGCCTCGGCTTCGTGCACTCGATTAGCTGTCGCTGATCCCCCTGAGGTTTCAGCTGCGAACCCCATACACGATGAAAGTGCTGTCAGCTACGGGTATGCGGGAGGCATTGTTGCCGGAATCCATACCTACGGTTGGATGGTTCCAGCAATTCTCGATTCTCTCGGTGATGCATGGCTCTCACATGGGTGGTGCGAGTTTCGTTTACCTAGACCTGTGTACGCGGGTGATGAACTTCTCACCGAAGTGATTCCTTCCCCAGAAGATCCTGACGTGGGGTTGATAACTCAAAGAGTTGTCTCCGATGGTCGCGTAACCATCGAAGGGACTATCGGGTTAGGTGATGCTCCGTGGATAAATGAGTTCAAACTTCCCACTGAGCGGACCCCTGTGCCTGAGCCGGAAAGCAGACCCTTTCTTGGACTGAACGACATTCCAAGTGACGTCGATTATCCCCCAATGTCAGTTCCCCTAACTGCTAGTGACGCAAGAGTTTGGATGAGTGAGCGAATTCACGATGACGATGCCACATGGACTTCTGGTGAGGCTCCGCTAGTTCACCCTTCGTGGGTTTTAGGCCAGATGACTCCGTTGATTAGACATTCATATCGGATGCCGGCAGGAGTGCATGCCTCAGGCAGGGTGCAGCACCTAAACAGTTTTCTTGCTGACGGGGAAGTCGTGGTAGCCGGAAGGTGGGGTGAGGTGGAAGTCAAGAAAGGCAAACCTTGGTCCACGACTGATGCGCTGTTCATTGATGCTCATGGGACCGAAGTCGCTCTTGTTCGGCAGGTCGCCGTGATTCTTCCCTTACTTCCGAAGGACTGAGCAAGAAAAACAGGGCCTACATGATGTAGAACGGGCATAGAAAAGCATCCGTGAAGAGGTACTAATGCCTATCGAAAAGCTCCTGATAGCGAACCGTGGTGAAATCGCCGTGCGAATAGCTCGCGCCGCNGGGGACCTCGGAATTNTAAGCGTGGCCACTTTCAGTTCCGATGATCACCTGTCTCTACACACGCAAGTGTCCGATGCTTCAGTAGGNCTTGAAGGCACCGGTGCAGCCGCCTATCTCGACATCGACCAAATTGTTGCAGTGGCCATTTCTAATGGTTGTGACGCTGTTCACCCTGGATACGGCTTTCTCGCTGAGAACGCNGACTTTGCTCGCGCATTGGAGAACGAAGGCATCACATTTGTGGGCCCACTTTCTGACCAACTTGCTTTGTTTGGCGACAAATTNTCGGCAAGGAACCTCGCGACCCAGCTTGATGTTCCAGTAGTCCCAGCAACTGCGGGCGCCGCCAACTCAGAAGAAATTGAAGAGTTTCTAGCTGAACATGGGGCCATCATGGTCAAGGCCGTGGCTGGCGGCGGCGGTAGAGGAATGCGCGAGGTCCGTAGCGGTCAGGATGTCCCCGCAATTTTCGAACGATGCCAAAGTGAAGCGCAATCAGCGTTCGGCATCGGCGACCTTTACGCTGAAAAGCTCATCGAGTCAGCGCGACATGTTGAAGTTCAAATCATCGGGGATGGCAAGTCAGTNGCCCATCTCGGTGAACGAGAATGCACCCTCCAACGACAAAACCAGAAAATCATTGAGGTCGCTCCCTCACCTTCAATCACTGAAGAAGTCCGCGACTTATTAACTGACGCTGCTACACGAATGGCTGCCGAAGTCGGATACCGCGGGTTGGGTACTTGGGAATTCTTAGTCGATGCAACCAACCCCACGAATATTGCTTTCATTGAAACCAACGCTCGCCTGCAGGTGGAACACACCGTTACCGAAGAAGTAACCGGAGTTGATTTAGTTCGGAGCCAAATTCTCGTGGCGGGCGGATCTTCACTAGATGATCTAGGTCTTCAACAAGATCAGGTGCCTCAAGCTAAAGGGTTTGCGATTCAGTGTCGCGTCAACACCGAAACAATGACCGAGGAGGGTGTGGCTCGCCCAGCTGGAGGAACCATCTCAGCGTTTGAGACTCCGAGTGGTCCGGGAGTGAGAACCGACTCCTATGGTTATCAGGGCTATGCAACAAACCCGAATTTCGATTCTTTGATTGCAAAGGTCATCGGATACTCCCCTACAAGTGACTATGAAGACGCTGTCCGGAAAGTTAGGCGTGCTCTCGGTGAATTTCGGTTAGAGGGAGTTCTTACCAACATCACGTACCTTCTCGCTTTACTCGACCGGCCAGAGGTACGAACAAACGAAGTGACCACTAACTTCATCAACACCTTTGCTGCTGAGCTGGTTGAGGAAGCCAAACTTATTTCATCAGATCGGTGGTCTTCCCTATCGACCGACGAGGACACCAATGCTTCGCTTGCAGGAGCTCGGGTGAGTAACGACCCATTAGCCGTTCTGCAACACGGCGACATAGACGAAAGAAATACNGACTCCTCTTCAGCTAATAGCGAGATGTCNCCAAGCGTTGGTCCTGACGGCAGTCGACCGGTTGAAGCTCCGCTGCAAGGCACGATCATCTCAATCTCTGTAACCCCCGGAGATGAGGTAGCCATCGGCCAACCAGTTGCCGTTATGGAAGCAATGAAAATGGAACACGTCATTGCTTCGACCATGACAGGAATTGTTCGTTCTTTAGGTGTTAGCGAAGGCGACACTATCTATGAAGGTCATGCGCTTCTCTTTATCGAAGAAGCCGATCTCGACATTGAAAGTGACGAAACTCAAGCAACAGTCGACCTTGACTTCATTCGGCCGGATCTGCAGGAAGTGTTCGACCGCCACTACAAGGGAATGGATGAGGCGAAACCGGCAGCCGTGGAGAAAAGGCATGGCAGAGGTCACCGAACCGCCCGCGAAAACTTGTCCCGCCTGGTAGACGATGGCACCTTCGTCGAATATGGCCCNTTAATGGTTGCTGCGCAACGGAGACGGCGAAGCCTTGACGACCTCATCGACAACACTCAAGGTGACGGCATGGTCGCAGGAATCGGGAGCGTCAACGGCGATTTATTTGGTGACGACGATGCCCAAACAATGGTCATGTCCTACGACTACATGGTTCTAGCTGGCACTCAAGGCCTTCAAAATCACCGCAAAAAGGATCGACTTTTCGAATTGGCGGAACAAAACCAACTCCCAACGGTCTTATTAGCCGAAGGAGGCGGCGGGCGCCCCGGCGACACAGACACGATGGGAGGAGCTGGACTTGACTGTTGGGCTTTCACTTTCTTCGCCAAACTCTCTGGTTTAGTGCCATTAGTTGGTGTCACCAACGGTCGATGNTTCGCTGGTAACGCCGTGTTACTCGGCTGTTGCGACGTGATCATCGCTACCAAAGGATCNAACATTGGGATTGGTGGCCCAGCAATGATCGAAGGTGGCGGATTGGGCGTATTTCGCCCCGAAGAGGTTGGNCCTGTAGAAGTTCAATATCCCAACGGTGTCATCGACATCCTCGTTGACGATGAAGATGAAGCGATGGATGTCGCAAAGAAATATCTTTCTTACTTCCAGGGACCAGTAGATGACTGGGAAGCACCAGATCAGCGTTTATTGCGGCACATCGTCCCTGAAAACCGTCTCCGAGCTTACGACGTTCGTGAAGTAATCGACACGATGTGCGACGTCGACTCAACTTTGGAAATCCGCAAAGGTTGGGGGCCTGGTTGTGTCACCACTTTGGGTCGGATCGAAGGCCGCCCGGTCGGAATCATCGCCAATAACAACCATCATCTGGGCGGCGCTATAGATGCAGACGTTGGAGATAAGGGCAGCAGATTTATGCAGCTCTGCGATGCCCACGACATCCCTTTGATCTTTTTGTGTGACACACCGGGAATCATGGTCGGCCCCCAAGCTGAGTATGAAGCTACGGTTCGACACGCAAGCAGAATGTTCGTCACCTCAGCCAGCGTCACAGTTCCGTTCATGACTGTCGTCCTACGAAAAGGGTATGGGCTCGGCGCTCAAGCAATGGCCGGAGGAAGTTTCAAGGCACCTGTGTTTTGTGTGGCATGGCCCACCGGCGAGTTCGGTGGAATGGGGCTGGAAGGTTTCGTCAAGCTCGGCTACCGCAAAGAACTTGAATCTATAGAGGACCCAGACGAACGAATCGCTTATTACGAACAGATGGTGGCGAAACTGTACGAGAACGGCAAAGCAGTCAGCACAGCAACCTTTTTTGAGTTGGATGATGTCATTGATCCGTCAGAAACTCGGACATGGGTATCGATGGCCTTGCGTGCCGCCCCCAAAACAGAACCTCGGGAGGGCAAGAAACGCCCGATGATCGACACCTGGTAGGTCTTCGTTCGAGTTATTCGAGCAGTTCAGCCACTGCCAGATCTGCAATCTGGTCCGGATCGTAACCAGCGCACTCCATCAGAACCTCAAAGCTGTGCTCACCAAAAATCGGGCCAGCNTGCGTCACTTCGGCCGGAGTGCGTGACATGTGGAAGCGAGTTCCATCCACAAAGAAAGGGTCATGGCTCGCGTGAGTCACTTCGACGAAGCAGCCACGATGCGTCATTTGTTGGTCGGCAACTAGTTCAGGTGAGTTTTGAACGATATGCGCTGCAACCCCAAGGGCTTGAAGTCTCTCCATCAGNTCCACACCTTCTTGTTCCAGAGCCCACGCGGAAATAATGGAATCGAGTTCATCGTGTTGAGCGTGTCGTTCGNCAACAGTGAGATGTGAAAGGTCACCGCGATTCATCTCTCCTGCCAAAGACTGCCACTGGTTGTCGTCTTTGCATGAGATCGCTATCCAGTTATCATTTCCGCTGGTCCGGTAGCCACCCTGTGGGGCGAAAACAATGTCCCGGTTCCCGTCTCGCTCCCACACATTTCCGTTCACCGAATATTCGAGAAGCGCTGGCGTCATCAGATGTAAAGCCGCTTCTGCCTGAGACAGATCTATGTATTGACCTTGACCTGTTCGCCTCTTATGTTCAAGTGCTCCCATAACGGATGCAACAAGCCAACGCGGTGAGGTGTAATCGGTATATGCGCTGTACGGACCGGTCGGTGCNCGGTCTGTCCACCCAACCGGATAAAAGAAACCCGATATTGCTGCCGCCATAGTCCCAAAGCCAGCCAACATGGCCAAGGGACCTGTCTGACCCATGAGGCAGCTTGAAGCCATAATGATGTCGGGCCGCCGCTTCTGGACCTGTTCATAATCGATATCCCAGGCGGCCATCGCTTTTGGAGAGAACGATTCGAGCACCACGTCAGCCCAATCGATCAGGTCCCATATGACATCAATAGCCCCCGGCTTGGCCATATCGAGGGTAAGTCCTCGCTTTCCAGCGTTCATGTTGTGATAGATGCCCGACTTATCAGGGTCTGCGACATCACCCGGAAAGGGCGAGAGGCTTCGAACGGCATCGAGTTTGTTAGCGGATTCCACGCGAATGATTTCAGCACCGTAGTCAGCTAATACTCGCGAAGCAGCCGGCCCGGCCATAGCCCACATAAAATCTAAAACCTTTACCCCTTGAAGAGGAAGNGNCGTCGAGGCTATGGGTTCGCTTATGGCAATGTCTGCGCTGCGGTCGGGCTCGTTTAATACCTGCACGGTGTGTTCACCNAGGCGTGGGGCTTCGGCTAGGACCTGCAACGGGGTTTCAGCGAACTTAGCGAACGCTCCTGGATAATGAACTGTTGAGCCGTCTTCATGTGTGACCGATTCCCAATAGCCACGAAAGTCGAGTTGTTCGCTGTTNACNACCTCTTCGGTCGTGGTGACTGGAGTGATTAGGACGCGGCGTTTCATCGCCGCCTCCAAAAGCTCAGCTTTNGTCTTAGTCGCGAAGAATGCGGTGAGGATGTCTTTAACTCTTTGGTACTCCTCAGCCGATTCTCGGCCGTCGATAAGCATCATCGCATATTCGACCCAATCCTTGTCCCTGGTGGCTTCGTCACAGAAACCCTCCTCACAGACCCAAGTCATAAGATTTGATGTGAAGGGGCCGAATGCCGGCCCAAACAGGAAGCTGACCGAGGCAAAACCGTCTAAACACGGCCACATAACTTGGATGCGAATCCCCCCAAGTTCCACTCCACCGGCAAGCCTGGTAGGCGGTGTCGCTCCCAACGGAGTGGCTAACGAGTTCGACTGAGTGCACTGGTTCATCGAGTGTTGCGCCGATACATCAATGTGCTGTCCCAGCCCTGATGTCGACTGTCGTTCAAATAGAGCTATCAGCGCCGCTCCGGCCGCCTCAGACGCGGCATTGCCAAATGCTTGNGGCAGGGTNCCTCCGGCTCGNAGCGGGGATCGGTCNTCGTCNCCCGTCAACGCCATATTTCCAGCAGCTGCTTGCAGCGTAAGGTCGCTGTGTTCCCAGTTCGCTTTGGGACCATCACCACCAAANGCCGTAATAGAGACGTCAATCATTTGGGGGTTAAGTTCAGCGATTTCTGAGGGAGTAAGGCCCAGCGAATCCATAACTCCGGGATCAAACGAGTCGAACATAACGTCNGCGCCCATTATGAGACGCCGAAGTTGACTAATACCGTCGGGCGTGTCTAAGTCCAAGACAACACTTTTTTTGCCGCGGTTATACGCCCAATGGTGAAGGGAGTGTTCACCGTCATCGATTCCTTCGGCAAACGGTGCGAGTCGGCGTGCACTAGATCCCGCCGGTGGTTCGATGGAGATAACCTCTGCTCCCATTTGAGCGAGAATGAATGCCGCTAGATGACCGCGCTCATCGGTTAGATCTAGAACCCTGTAATCACTAAGCACGCGTACCCCCTCTGCGACTCCAGCTCGCCACTTGTGACGATAGTCCCCCTACAGCAGTGGTTCTGACTACGGTTCTGGTATGGCCTTACCTCCACATCGCGTTGACTATTTGCCAATGGCGGATCGTCCNAAAATATCGTGGCCCGATGANGCCAAANTAGCGTTGTGGATCGCGCCCAATATTGAGCACTACGAATACCTTCCTCCGCGGGATCCTCGTCGAAACCCTTGGCCTCGATCACCTCATCCCGAGGTCCAGGGCTACTCCCATCGTGACTACGGGAATCGGGTTGGTTTCTGGCGGATGTTGGATGTCCTTGACGAGTACGGAGTGCGTTGCACNGCTTCCACAAATTTGGCTGTATTCGAGCACTACCCAGACATCGGCAAGGCCATGACTGACCGTGGCTGGGAAATCATGAGCCATGGCATCTACAACACGCGATATCTATCTTCTCTGACTGAGGAAGAGGAACGCGAATTCTATGTTGATTGTGTCGACACGCTACGCAGACACACAGGACAAGAACTGAAGGGCATGCTCGGCCCGGCGGTATCGAACACAGTTCGTACTCCTGACCTGATGGCGGAGGCCGGGCTTATNTATCATGCCGATTGGCTTCACGACGATCAGCCAATACCGATAAACGTTGACAACGGCCCGCTCGTTTCAGTTCCTTACAGTATTGAACTGAATGATGTTCCGGTCTTCCTTCACCATCACGACACAGCAGAGTTCGTTGAAATGGTCAAAGCCCAATTCGACACCCTCTACGAAGAGGGCGAAACTTCTGGGCGCGTGATGGCTCTCGCTCTTCATCCTTATCTGATGGGAATGCCTCATCGAATTCAAGGCTTAGAAGAAATCTTGGATTATCTACTAGGTCACGACGCTATTTGGCAGACCACGGCGTCAGAAATAGCAGAACATTTCATCGAGCACCATTATCAAGAATTCGTTGAACATGCAGAAGCGATCAGCGGGGTACACGATGCCAGCTGAACGCTCCGTGGGAATGGATCATTCTCATTACCCGTACTCGCCGTTGCCGACTAGACCTGCACTTACTTGGCCATCCGGAAAATCTCTGGCGATGGGGGCCCTAGTTCTGCTCGAGCACTACGAATGGGACCCGCCTCCAGACGCGTACAGTTTGCGGAACTCGAGCGGGGGGTTAATCAAATTACCGGCACCCGATTATGTGCAATTAACTCACCGCGAATACGGCCACCGAGTCGGTGTTTTCCGCCTCTTGGACACGCTAGAACGTCACGGGATTCCGGTCACGGTGGCCGTCGACAAACTCACCGCAGTTCATTATCCGTGGCTCATTGATCATCTGATGCAACGTGGTTGCGAACTNGTTGGGCATGGAGTGGCAGCGAGCCAACTAATTACGTCCAAACTCAGCGAAGACGACGAGGCTGAGATCATCACTGATTGTTTAGACACCTTGGAAAAGCTTTCGGGGAATCGACCTTCGGGCTGGTTCTCACCTGAAGGGGTCGAATCGTCTCGTACCCCGNAATTGTTGGCTGCCGCAGGAGTCAACTATGTGTGTGATTGGCCCAACGATGAACAGCCATACAAGATGACAACCCCAGTTGGNGATCTNGTATCACTTCCTCTTTTTCTAGAAGTGGACGACGAGTTTGCACTTTGGCATCGCCGAGCCAGTCTCGCTAGTTGGGAGGGCATGATTGTTGCAGCAGCCACCAGACTTCATGTGGACGGGCAAACTTCAGCACGTCACATGATGCTGACATTACGACCNTGGTTAACAGGGCAACCATTTCGCATTCGTTCTCTCGNTCGCGCATTGAGTCAAGTTACGCAACTTGATGGTGTGTGGGCTGCGCACGGCAACGACATCGTGAAAGCCTTCAGTGAATCCTGATTGGCTAGCGGCGCCATGCTCCCGGCAGCGGTTGCGTTAGCCCTAAGTTATCTCGCAGGGTGTTACCTGAATACTCTGTTCGAAACAGGCCACGACGTTGCAACTCTGGCACCACCAAATCTACGAAGTCCTCAAAAGCTCCGGGCATATGCGTCCCCGCTATGACGAAGCCGTCACATGCCGGAGCTGTGAACCACTCCTCGAAATAGTCAGCTAACTCAGTNGGTCCGCCCACCACNGGATGAGCCAATCGGCCNCNCCCCGAGACCTCGACAAAGTCCTTCACGCTGGGGGTTTGATTGCCAGTTACTTCGATCACTTGGTTGCGNATACCTTGAATACCGGTCATTGCTGCAACGTCTTCAGCTGAAAGCGGCTCGTTCAGTTCTTTCTCCGAAAAGTCGAAATTCAATCCCTCTGACAGTAAAGAGAGGTCGTCGATCAGGTTAGGGAGCAGGTCATACGCGGCTCGCCTATCTTCGGCTTCGGCCATGGTCCGTCCCACGACTGGNAACGTGAGGTTCGCTATTTTTACTTGATCTGGATCTCTACCGATCGCTTCAACCGTTGACTTGACGGTGGCGTAGTTGTCTTTCGCCCTCGAAAGGCTCGGGTTTGACATGAACAGCAACTCACCCCATCGAGACGCAAACTCGACTCCTCGGCCACTTTGGCCTGCCTGAATGATCACTGGGTGACCTTGNGGGGTTCGAGGCACAGTAAATGGTCCTCGGGATCGGTAGTGGTCGCCNTGATGATCTAATCGGTGAACCTTGTCTCCGTGTGCATATATGCCCGAGGATCGGTCNGCTACGATCGCATCGGNTTCCCATGTGTCCCAGTGNCCGTGGACGATTTCCATAAATTCGTCTGCTCGGTCGTAACGAATNTCNTGAGGNGGAGCCTCATCTAANCCCATGTTTCTNGCTTCATTGTCGTTCACCGATGTCACCACGTTCCAAGCTGCCCGACCNCCGGACATGTGGTCAAGTGTNGAGAAGAGTCGCGCTACATGAAATGGAGGGAAATAGGTCGTGGAGTACGTGGCTCCCAGCCCCAGATTCTTAGTGGCCATTCCCATGGTGGTGAGAACGGTTACGGCATCTAGCTTCACGCACCTAATGCCATGTTCAACAGTGTGGTGATGGTCGCCGCCGTACATGTCAGGCATCGCCAGACGGTCATCGAAAAACCCAAGGTCGAATAGGCCTCGTTCCAGGACTTTTGCTATGTGNTGGTAGAAGTCNACGTTGGTGACATCGTGTCGAGCTTCNGGNTGNCGCCANGCTGCNGGAATGGTGGTGCAGTTCTGGGCNTGNAGGAAACCGANTAGTGCGATTTGGCGTCTCGGGGGGTTCACGACAGGTGTGATTTGACTAGTTCTGCGACGATTCGTCCCTCTGCTTTGCCTGCAACCTCGGCATTAACGGCCTTCATAGCTTGACCCATATCGGCCATCGTTGAGTAACCGCCATCTGCAAGCACNCGTTCAACNATTANNGCCAAGGCGTCGGCATCNAGNTGTTCAGGAAGGTACTGCTCAAGAATCGTCAACTCTGCCCGCTCNTCGGCAGCTTTTTCTGTTCGCCCACCTTCTTCAAATGCTTCCGCTGCTTCGACCCGACGTTTCGCTTGAGCGGCTATGACTTTTTGTACCTGTTCATCATCCAGGGTGGTTGCTGAGGTCCCTGCAACTTCAGCTTCTTGTACCGCCGCGACAACTGACCGNAANGTCGCTACGGTGAGTTTGTCNTTAGATTTCATCGCTGCTGTAAGGTCAGCGCGAATTTGGTCTAACAAGCCCATGTGCCNGTTGGGTGTCGTTCGACNTCATCTGANGGGATTGCGTCTGNTTGGTGGTTNATGGCTAATTCAGAGGAAGACTCTCCAGCGATTCTTGTGTGCCACATGCGTCGCGGTTCTCTCATGTCGAACGGCGTCCCTCGATGCTGGAGTCGTCGATTATCCCAAACCACTGCGTCACCAGCAGTCCATTGGTGGTGATAGGTCCGTGGCGGTTGACAAGCCCAATCGTTCAAATCGTCGAGAAGTTTGACTGATTCTTCTCTCTCCATTCCCACGATGTCGTGNGCATGTCGGCCAATGAGAAGGTTTGGCTGNCCNGTAACTGGGTGAACTTTGACAAGGGGGCGTAAAGAGACGTCCATGTCGTGGTACCCGTACAAATTGTANGTGCCGTCTTCNTTTTGTTTATCGGGCAGGTACCCAGACCGGCCCTGACTGTAATAAAGCGAGTGGTACGCAGTGAGGTTTGAGATGCGATCTTTGGTCTCAGCGTCAAGTTCTTCATACGCGGCTCGCATGTCAGCCCAACCCGTGGCTGCGCCCGACGAAGGCACAATTTCAGCACTGAAAACGGCGCCCTTGGCTTGCANCGGCATATAGGTGCTGTCGTGGTGCCAGCCTTCGTTNCCCCTCAAAGACTTAACAACTTCATCTCCATCTTCGAAATGGACTTTGCCGTCTTTGCCGATGTTCGAAAGGGCGGCCCGAGGAAATTCCAGATCCCCNAATCGTCGAGCAAATCGGTCTTGTGCTTCCTCTGTAAGAAAGACTCCTGGAAAGACCAGTAACGCCCGATCAATCCACAGGTCGTATAACTCATTCCATTCGGAGTCATCAATAGCTTCGATGTCAATATCGGTGACCACTGAACCGAACGTGACTCCTTCGAGATGTTCAACTTTCATGTCACCACAATCCTTCTCGGTAACCCTGTTCTTATCGTAGCGAGCACACAGTGACTCATGTTGCGTGCGAGACTTCAAGCATGCACAAACTTCCACTAATCAAGCCTTCTGGCCTGAGGTAGCTATGGCCGGTTACTTCGTCTTACACACCAAATGGCACACCTTGGATCGGTTGAGTGAGTATCAGCAAGGCGCGCAGTCAGCGATTAGTAAGTACCAGGGACGGGGGATCGTGTACGACACACNNCCTGAAGTTGTTGAGGGAGAATCTCAACTNGCGGCAACAGTCATTATCGAGTTCGATGACCTGGCAACAGCTAGAGCTTGGTACAACTCAGCGGAGTATCAAGAAGTGCTTCCAATACGTCTCGAATCCTCCGACGGCATCGGCCGCATTGTGGGAAACAGGGGATAATCACCGAGGGCCGCAACAGACTCCGTGAAGTCCGTTGCGGCCCTGTTAGCTGATACCCAATTGATCACTTAGACCATGCGTGAAATTGTCCTGTCAACGATGGTGGCCCCGATCTTGGCTGACGTGGCCAGGAAGTCAGTATCCCCCCACGCTGCGGCCGATCCATTGAAATAGGCGTCAAGGGTGTCGGTGTAAAAGATATTTGCGTAGGCCCCAGTAAATTCACCTGCCGCATTCAGACGTACCGTCCGGACACCATTTACCCCGTTAGCTACAAATAACCGTTCGTAGTGACCAGCAACAGCCGCGACAGCATCATCAGAGTGGTCCGTCGTGGTAGCGCCGACTGCAACCGCATAAGTTCCCTCGCAATGACCGAGTTCGGTTTTTAAATCCCCAATCATGAAGCCGAGAGGTTGACCTTCCGACGCTGTTATCGCAGCTCGCATCTCAGGGTCGGCCAAAACTGTTCCTCGGGCAGCAAAACAAGCATCCGCTGACTCCCAGATAGAACTCAGCGTAAAGGAATTGATTGCCGCGCCCGTCATCGCAACTGACCCACCAACTCGACTAGCACCTTCGGCCGAATATTTGGTTCGCGCCAGTTCCAAATTACTTTCGACATTCTTAAGATTTCCCATCATCTGGGAAAACGCCATTACTGACATGCTCCACTCCTTAAAGAAAGTTCAACCCCACTAGCTGAACGGCGACCCTAGTAAAGCACAACCGTTTTGTTCATACTGCTGAGGAGCTCCCACGATGGTTGCGTCAGCAGAACTCGCTCTTAATTAAAGGTAAAATTTGGGTGAGGTTTCAAGGTGGAAGTGAGACAGGGTCGCATGAGCATTGACGTTAAGTTTGACTCTGCGTTGCGGCAACGCTTACAGGACAATTTGGACCGCCACCAAAGACGAGATCACCTAAACAAAGGCCTTACTCAAGCGTCAGTGTGTGTCATTGTTCTCGACAGCGACGCTTCAGTGCACGGTGATGATCCATTACTAGAGGGTGAGACGGCAGCCGAGCGCAAACAGTTGTTGGCTGATATTCCAGGAATACCCGGTGACGGCGAACTGACCGGGACTGTGGAAGGAACCGCTGGCGGTGCAGCGGTGCTTTTGACTCGTCGAACCTCAAAGCTTAAAGATCACCCCGGTCAATGGGCTTTACCCGGTGGTCGAGTGGATGCAGGAGAATCGCCGTTGGAGGCGGCTATGAGGGAAGCTCAGGAAGAAGTCGGTTTACGCCTCACTACCGATGATTTGTTGGGACAACTAGATGATTATCCGACGCGCTCGGGTTACGTAATCAGCCCTTTTGTGTTTTGGCTGAGTAGCGATCTTGAGCTAGTTGCTAATCCGAGTGAAGTGGCATCCGTTCATCGGATCTCCATTCGTGAACTTACGAGACCCGACTCACCTCGTTTCGTCAAGATTCCCGAGAGTGAACGCCCTGTGGTTCAGCTGCCAATTGGAGGAGACCTAATACATGCTCCCACCGGCGCGGTCATGTATCAGTTTCGGGCTGTTGCCTATGACGGCGATGACGTTCGAGTTGACGAGCTGGAGCAGCCAGTTTTTGCGTGGCGTTAAATATTGATCAACGCCGTTACCCGTGAACGGACATCGAAGAGTTGGGATTGACTGTGCGAGTCCGGCGGAAGTTACCCATATCAATAGCCAATCCCATATGAGGGCCTGTCACTTCAACTGGGTCAGCATCATGGTTGTGACCGTTTTCAACGGCTGCAATTAGCTCAGACATGCAATAGCCGGCGATGGCTGCGTTCTTGAATTGGTTCCCACTCGTACCGATTGCTACGTAGAACCCGTCGATACAGGTTCGGTCGTATATCGGAATCCAGTCGTCTGCCACGTCATAGACCCCGACTACTCCCCTTTTTTGGTGGGGCACTCCAACATCGGGAAGTCGGCGATTCAATCGCAGAACCTGGGCCTCCCATTGGTCTGCCTGTATCTGACCTTCATGGTCAGCGTCTACCCAATGCAGAGGGTCACAATCTGGTTCTGTGCTCCCAACCAGGATGTTGTTCCCTACATCCGGTCGCACATAAATGCCGTTGTCGTCGTCAGCAATATTGAAGCCGCGGTGTTCGAAATCAAGTTCGTCTGGCGACGGAACATGGTGCACCTCTTGTCGTAACGGCGTCGTCGCAATGGACATGTCGCCTAACGCCCCAGCCATCTCATTAATGATTCGGCTGTGTGGTCCTGCAGCATTGACAACAATAGGGGCCGATATCAGAGTCCCATCTCCGAGTTCGACTCCAGTGATTTGTCCACCGTGTTGCGTGATAACAGTGACTTCAGTATTGAAACGAAAGTCGCAATTCAACGCTGCAGCTGCCGCATGTAAATTGTGTGCCGCGAGCTGGGGATCGCTCACATATCCAGCTTCCGGTGTGAAAAGTCCGCCCTCCAACCGTTCTGTCGGTTCATCCCAGAAGCCGACGTCTTCGGGTCTTTTGGGAGGCCCGAAGCGACGGAGGTCAAGTTCGGGGAGATGAGACTGAAAGTTTTCTTCGTCCCAGTCTTCGTATGGGATTCCGATGGAATCGAAATGTGGGAGCACCTTCAAGTGATGGCCACCTGTTGTTTTCAGAGTCACCATGCCGCATTGGCTGAACTTCGCGAGTTCAGTGCCGCGATCAGCCTTCAAATGCTCTCCCCAGTTTTCCCAGTAACGAAGTCCCTCGTAGGACATCGCAACACCCGGGTATGTCGAATATGTGAACCGAACAATCGCTGAAGAAAAGCTGGTCGAACCGAAGCCCGCGCCTCCATGACGATCAACCGTAAGGGTGTGGAACCCCCGTCGACCAAGTTCGTATGTAATTGACGAGCCGATTACCCCGGAACCAATCACTACTGCGTCATAAGTTTTGGTCGACACCAACTCAGCCTCTCACCAATTGTTTGGAAGATCGAACGCTCTCTAACCGATGCGGATGGGCTTACCAATGTCCCCGCTCAGAACCTCGGGACCAGCATCGGTGATGTGTATGTCGTCTTCGATCCTGATACCTCCGAAACCTCGCAGCGGCTCCACAGCATCCCAAACAACTTCTTCAGCGAACCGCTCCCGAACCACAGGGTCAGCAAGGAGCGCTTCAATAAAGTAAATCCCGGGCTCAACGCTAGTAATCATGCCTGCTTCTAGCGGCCGATCGGTTCGCAAGTATCGTGATTGGGGATGAGAGCTCGGTTCTCGTCCTGCCGGGTAACCACCGGCATCGTGGACAGTGAGGCCTATCAAATGACCTAGTCCATGTGGGTAAAACAATGCGACTGCGCCTGAGGAAACCAACTGATCAACTTCACCCCGCAGCAGTCCGAGCTCTAGTAGTCCCGAACCGATTGTTCGAGCTGAATCCAGGTGTATCTCACGCCATTCCTGTCCGGGTCGACAACGATCAATAGCTAATTCCTGAGCACTCAACACGACCTGCCATAGGAAAGATTGGACATCGGTGGGTTCTGCTCCTACGACCATCGTTCGTGTGACGTCACTCGCGTATCCCCCAAATTCACCACCAGCGTCAATCAGAAGAAGTTCTCCTTTTTGCAGTGTCCGCGTGGAAGGATTCAAACTGTCGTCTTGGCCGTAGAAATAATGCAGGTAAGCACCGTTGGGTCCAGTCGCGACAATGCTCGGGTAAGCAGTCCGCACCGCTCCGGCACGAAAGAATTCAGCCTCCATGCCTACTTGGATCTCGCGCTCTGTCATGCCAGCAGCAACATTTTGGTAAACCCAATCGAAACCTGACTTGCTCGTCGCGGCAGCCGATCTCAAAGCGGAGAGCTCTAGCTCGTCTTTGTGAATACGTTCAGCAGCAATGCCGGCTTGGATTTTCGGGTCGTCCCACGCCTCTAGGACCGTTTGTTCGGTTCTCAGCGCTATCCATCCGTCGAGTTCCTCGAGGGGCACTCCAATAGGATCCGCGGGTTGATGCCAAACTTGGTCGTCCGGTGTCGACCGAGGGCCGAACAGTTGCCATTGATCCTGCAGCGCGTCAAAGGCGAGCACTGCATCAGGGATACCCCGACCAGACAAGTACGCGAAGTCTGGGTGAGGTTGGAAGGAATGCTCCATGTCGCTTCCCGCCATTGGCAGAACTGAACCGGAACGAACTAACACAATTTCGTCTTTCAGGTCCCATCGAGCCATTACACGGTCGCGACGCGCCGAAAGTAATGTTTCGCTGTCGCGATTTGCCATATGTGAAATCTACTCTCGGTAGGCACTCTTTGACTCATCGTGTCATTGTGGTGCTATGACTACTTTGATTACCGGGGGCACCGGGTTCATTGGAGCGGAAATAGCTCGAATGCTCGTTGACAGCGGCGATGAGGTTCATATCGCCCACCGATCAGGAAACTTGGGCCGAGTTGAAGGCATCTCTGACCGTGTTCACCTTCACCAATTTGACCTTTCTGTGCCTGGAAGTGCTTCAACGCTTCTTTCAGAAGTAAAACCAACGACCTTGTTTCATTTCGGAGCAATTCTGACTGCCCCAGGTGAACAAGACCCACAGGCGCTTCTTCAAGCAAACGCAGCCGGTTTCATTGAAACCATTGAGGCTGCGAGGCTTGCGGGAACCGAGCAAATGATCTTTGCGAGTTCGATTGGAACTTATGGGCGAGACACTGGAGGAGGAATCATTAATGATCTGACTCTTCAACGACCAAATTCTGTATACGGAGTGACGAAGGTCTTAGGCGAAAACCTTGGCGCTTATTACCGCCAAAAATACGGCCTGGACTTTAGGGGGTTGCGCTACCCGTCGATCGTTGGTCCGGGAGTGACCACTTGGAGCGTGGCTCAATACACCAGTTGGATCATCGAAAAACCTGCTCTAGGTGAACCATTCGAAGTATGGGTTCCACCTGAAGCAGTGGTAGCGATACTTCACTATCAAGACGCTGCGCGGGCTGCGATTGAGCTTGCTCAAGCGCCGTTCGAATCGATCAAATCGATCAACTATTTGGTTGACGGTATCCAACCCACCCCAACCGCTGGAGAGATAGCTGACGCAGTCCGTTCCAGGATCTCGGATGCAGACATAACATTCTCACCCCCTGACGGAGGGGCTGCGGGGTCAGTTCGAATTGATGACAGCGCCGCTCGCGAAGAGTGGGGTTGGCAGCCGAACTTCGACACCGAAGGCATGGTTGATGCCGTGATAGCTGAAGTCACCGGATCAGTCCGCTAGATAACCAAGAATCTTGTTGTCTTGAGCCGGGCTAAGGTCCGAAGCACGCAGGTCAGATTTGTTAAGGGGAAAGTAATGAGTATCGAGCGGTCCACTGAGGTCATGGCTACCTATTTGGGTGAAGTCTTAGGCAAGAGAAAGTTCGAACTAATACCTGAATTCGTGGACGAAGAAATGCTTGACCATGCAACAGGTATGCGGGGCCCCTCAGCCCTTCACGCGCATGCGAGCGGATTTTGCGAAAACATCCCAGGCGTTGAGATCGAAGTCGAAGACATCGTCGCTACTGAAGATGCAGCGTTCGGAATTTGGAACTGGAAAGGCGAGCCCATCCAGTCAATGGGTAACTCAGCAAATGGCAACCCCGTATTCCCGCAACGGGTGCTCAGCGTGTTCAGGCTGCGCGACGGAATGCTCATCGATTACGAAGCTTTCGTAGATGCAGGTCAAGTGCGTGCTCAAATCTCTGCTCTCTAGCAACAGGGCAGGTGGACAGTTGCCCTTGCTTCCAGCATCCATAGGGTCAAAGAATCTTTGATGCACGTTTCAAAGCTTCGGTAATTAGCGTTTACAATTTTTGGTTGAGCTTTCTCATCCAATTCTCATAAAGCTCTTAGCCTTCATTCAGGTTCATTGGAGAACTTTGTGTCCGAACACAAACAACACCTAGGAGTTCAACAATGATTCGAAGCCCGAAAGCAAAATGGATAGCACCGCTGGTTCTTACCGGAGCCCTACTTGCCGGCGGTACGGCCGCTATCGCAGCCGAAACCTGGAGTAGCTCAGACGAAGACAGTCCGGTTGAACTTCCTTTCCGACGAAAAGCTTCTGAAGAAGATATGCAGGCTCGTAAAGCTGAAATGCAGGAACGATTAGCGGCAAAGGTTGAGTCTGGCGAGATTACTCAAGCCGAAGCTGATGACATTCGCGCCAAGATGGCTGACCGCAAAGCCAAATTCGAACAGCGTCGCGACGAAAACAAATAACAGCTATCTATGCAGGTAGCTACACAGGCCCCCGGGTTTCGGTTTGCCGATCACCGGGGGTCCAAGGCGTTCGAGGCCGCTTAGGTCTCCTGGTGGGAGCCGGTTCTCGGGCTGTCCTGGTCTGCGTCGGACACCACCACCCAAGTTCCCATTGGCATCAGGTCCACCGAAGATAAATACAGAGTCGCGGGGCGCTGCGATGAGCCAACTTCCATGCGGATTAACAGACGCCGCGCCAACCGAGCGAGCCAACCCTCTTTGCTGGTCTTCGAAGGACCAGCACGTCGACTCGATCGATTAGGAAGATCGGGAGCGATGAACTCCAACATGTCACTAACTTAGCAAACGTTTAGTAGGTATGTGGACATATCTTCCTACTTGGCTTCCCAATACCCATCTACGCTCGGTGAATGGACGAAGATCTGGCGTCGGCAGCTCACGTTGCGGGGCATGCCGTTACCGGAGAACTAATGGGCTTCGAGTGTCAGGGTCTGACAATTCGCTGGACGAGCCAAGAACTGGGTGTGTGTCGTTGGCCCCAAATGCCGGGCCATGTATTTGAACAACTCCAATTCCAGCGGTTCGGACCGAAAGACCCCGAATTTGGAGAGATCAAAGATTGGGTGATTCGCCGAATCAAATCATATTTGGGGGGATCGGTAGCAGAAGCTGAGCTGACCGGGTTCATCAACTTGCCATGGCTGACGACAGATTTGAACATGATCAGCGTCATAACCCGAAACGTGTTCGGTCAAGCGGGACCCGACTTTGATGAACTTCTCACAAGCGAAATTATTTACGATATCGATCTCGGTTTAGAAATCGAAGATCTAAGTCGCGTTGTGGACCGTGCCAGAGAGTTGTGGGAAGACGAAATTCAGCAGTTGCTTGCCGGCAGACACGAATGGTTGCAGCTAATTACGAATACGTTGCATCAAAGGAAGTCGTTAAGTGGTGACGAAGTGCGTTCACTTAGACCTGACCTGTAATCCGAATCGCGCGCCACTAAATGCGCTTAAGATCTGCCTATGACTGGCTCTTCGAATCAACCATTACTCGAGCTACCTGATGTCCAAACTTGGGACTTGGACAGCAAGGTAGTGCTAATCACAGGCGGCGCTTCAGGCATTGGCGCGGCTACCGCACGCTTGGCTGCATCCGATGGTGCCAACGTTTTGGTCTGCGACGTCGATGAAATCAACGGGCGGGAAGTAGCTAATGAGGTCAACGGGCATTTCATCTCTTTGGACGTGACCTCTGCTGATTCGTGGCAAGCCGCCACCAAGGATTTAGATCGACTCGATATTGCAATTCTGAACGCAGGAGTTGAGTTCAGAGATCCTGCGGATTTCGAACGAACGCCAGATGACCCAGGTGCGTGGAACTTGGACTTATATGAGCGAGCTAGAGGAGTAAACGTTGATGGGGTGGCCCTCGGCCTACACGCCCTTGTGCCAATCTTTGATCGTTCGGGAGGCGGCTCGATTACCGTCACCGCTAGTCTCGCTGGGCTAATTCCCTGGTCTCCTGACCCTATCTACAGCATGACTAAGTGGGCAGCGGTTGGGCTCGTTCGTGCCGCCACCACTTCCCTGCGTCGCAAAAACATAATGATCAACGCTGTTTGCCCCGGTGGAGTTGCTACTCCAATGACCAGAGTCTTCGATGGTTCTGTGCCTCCAGGGATGGCCGACCCTTCGCACATCGCGACTGCCCATCTGGGCATCGCTACGTCTGGGCACTCAGGCCGGATTATTAAAGCGGTCGCAGGTTTCCCACATGCCGCGCATCAGTTTGCAGAAGTAACAAATACCTTTTGACACTTCGCTAGAAGATCAACCAAACGTCGGTTACGGGGCCAGCGTTGCCCATTTCCGTCCCCAACGAGCGAGTTCATCCAAAACGGGGCGAAAGTCATGCGCCGAAGCTGTCGGCACATACTCGAATCGTTCGGGCTTCTGCTTGTATTGTCGACGCTCCAACAACCCGTGACCCACCAACGTATTGAGGCGATTGACCAGCACTGTTGGGGCTATCCCTAACGTCTTCTGGAGTTCATCAAACCTTGTCCTGTCATGCATCAGCACTTCTCGCAAGATCAAAGGGGTCCACCACTCTCCCACTACCTCAAGGGTTTGAGCTATTGGGCATTCCATCTCGCTGAAACTTTTACGCTTCATGAACGACAATTTAGCGTCACATTTCGATCCACTAAACCAACTTCTTCTCCGGTGGCATGCAAACCAGTTATCTGGATAGAACTCTCCTTCACCCCTAGGCCACACCTAGGCGGCGACAAACACACACCGCTCCGAGGAGAACTTCGGGTTTAAGCAACAACTACGATGAGCGCCGTGACTTTAGAAGTTGAACGTTCGGATGACGCTCCCGGGGTAGTGCGCCTGACATTGGACAATCCACCCGTCAACGCGACTTCTATCGATGATCTTCGTTCCATCGCTGATGTCCTGACGTCTCTTTCAGAGAGTGACAAAGTCGTTGTTATCTCCGCTCGAGGCAAAGGATTCAGCGCTGGCGGTGATCTCAAAGAGATGGATCAACTGCCAGGCCATGAAGGGATCCTTCAACAGTGTTTGGAGTCGGCGCGGGCTTGCACCGCTATCTCTGAATGTCCAATTCCTGTCATCGTCGCGATACACGATTACTGCCTCGGGGTAGGAATAGAAATCGTTGGAAGCGCTGACATTGCAATCGCTAACGAAGAGGCTCTATTCCAGTGGACAGAGATAGACAACGGGACTATCGGAGGTGCAGCGCAGGGCTTTCGAATGCTTCCATCTCAAGCACTGCGCTATTTAATGTTTACAGCGGAACCCATTACAGCTCGTGGTTTATGGTCGAGAGGGGCACTCACAGAGGTGGTCCCAGCATCAGAACTCATAAACCGCACTGACCACATCGCTGAAGTAATCGCCAGCAAACAACCCGACCTCATGCGTCATCTGAAGTCTTCGATGGACACTCTCGAAGCGGTGGACATCGAGAACGCGATGCGTTTCGAACAGGGCTATATCTTCCAACTCAACATGGAAGGCACGGGGTCCGCGGCAAGAACAGCTTTTCTTGAAGGAACCCGTCAGGGAGTCATGAAGGACCCTGTTCAGCCAGACGCATAGCAAATAAGCGGTTCGCTAGAGGAACCGCATGCTCCCATGGCAATATCCTTCTGATATGTCTGATCCAGAAACCATGAGCGACGCTGATGCGCATGCCGAGATCACTGAAACAATTTTGAGCTACGCAGAATACGTAGATAGTGGGGAGAGCGAGAAATGGGCTCAACTGTTCTGCAAAGACGCCACCTTCGATGAAGGAAGCGCAGTCCAAGGTCGGGCACAGATTGAGGCACTCTTGCCGAAACTCTTAAAATTATTCACTGCTACCTCTCATCACATCAGCAACATTCGAATTGACCGCACCTCCATGAGCGAAGCGACAGCAACTTCCTATGTCTACGCGTGGCATCGAAAGCATGACGGGACTGACTTTGAGTTCTGGGGTCGCTATATCGACCTTTTCGCGTTTGAGGACGACGCCTGGCGTTTCTCGTCGCGAAAGGTTGAGCAGTTCGGTGCGCGGGGACTCAACATCAAGGTTGACCAGGTCCCCCGCCGAAATTTCACAAGTTCGTGACCTTCTGGAATTCTTGGGCGATCAGATAAGGCCGAATCAACTATTGATCGGGTCCCATGCGCTCGACGTAGGACATCTCCCCGACCCAATTGTGGTCTCCCATCGATCTAAACGTCCTTTTGTGAATCAGCCAACCTGCATCGCTCCGTGAAAGTTCGTCGCTATACCGTCCGAAAATCCATGCATCAGGTTGATGGTCTTGAAATTCGTGCCATGCGTTGACATATGAAGAGACGGTCGCTTGGTCTTTGTCTGGAAAGGACACCTCAATGTTTGATACGAAATGAGCTGACTTTGCATAGAGGCGACCTGTTCCAATTGCGAAAAATTTTCGCGCAGCAGAACGACCTTGAACAATTGGGAGTTGTCCGCCGTAATCCAAATAACAGTCTTCTGAAAAGAGACTTATAACATCGTCTGGTCGGTTGTCGTCAATTGCTCGGCAGTACGCGGATAGCAGATCAACGATCTCTTGCCGATCTGATAGTTCGCTATGTGAATACGTCATAAGCACCTAATTTGCTTTGTTTATGGAGGGCGGCCGGTTTACGGTTCCTGACGGTTGGTATTTGCTTCTACGGCAGGCTCTCGAGGTAAGCCA
This sequence comes from Acidimicrobiaceae bacterium, assembly GCA_002708935.1. Taxonomy (GTDB): domain Bacteria; phylum Actinomycetota; class Acidimicrobiia; order Acidimicrobiales; family Poriferisodalaceae; genus MedAcidi-G3. The sequence continues at coordinate 125,992 of PAPO01000003.1, forward strand.
AGGACTCGTTCCCCGATGATGTTTCGCTGTATTTCATCTGTGCCGCCGGCTATAGACATTCCTGACGCGAACAGTCCTGATTTAAGGAAATGCCCTTCGTCAACGGCATCGCCGTGGGCGAGCTGTGATGCCGGTCCGGCAGCGAATCCAAGATCTCGGAGCTCGCGACATAAGGCAGCATTGAGTAACTTGCCGATCGATGGGTGTAAATCACGGCTTGCATTGAGATCTAATAGATTGCGGTTCACCTTGGTGGCCGTCTCAGCGTCTCGCAGAACCGGGTCTCGGTTAGGCGCAAGCTGGTTGAGCAGGTTAAAGGTCACATCGTCTTTTACAGACCCTGTGGCATAGAAGAATCCAGAAGTAGTTCCTCCCTGTTGTTGTTCATCTTGCACTTCTCCCACTGGCGCTGTGAGGTCAACCTGGTTGATCACGTCACCACCACCGTCATGCCCAACGGCATCGGCGTCTCTTTCATGTTGAAGCATGGTCATTGCGACCTTCCAGCCACCGCCTAACTCACCGATGACGTCTTGATGGTCAACTTCTACGTCAGTTAATGACACTTGGTTGAATTCCTCGTCTCCTGTCATATCTCTAAGGGCCGACACCGTGACTCCTGGTTGTTCCATGTCGAGGATGAAGAAGGAGATTCCTGAATGACGGTCGGCGCCCGGGTCAGTGCGTGCCATGAGAACCGCTCTTCTCGAGGCGTGACCACCTGTGGTCCACACTTTGGAGCCGTTAATGATCCAACGGTCACCGTCTCGTTCAGCCGACGTCTTTAGTCCAGCCAGATCGGATCCTGCGTCTGGTTCACTGAAGAGCTGACACCACATTTCTTGGCCGGTCGCAATTGGTTCTAGGTACCTGTTGAGAAGTATTTCGTTGCCATGCTCCATCAGTGTTGGTGCTACGAGCGTCACACTCACGTCATTGGGAACTCCGAAAGCCCCAACAGATACCCGAGCGCGTTCGACTTCCATGTGTTCCTGACGACTCATGCTTTTCCCGAATTGTCCGACAGGCCAGTGCGGGTAACCCCAACCTGACTCGGCTAATAGTCGCCACCAGTTCTTGACCGACAGTGATGGATCCCAATTGGCGAGAAACCAATTTCGTGCTTGTTCATATACCAATTTGATGCACCTCAATCCGCAGGTCGACACCCCACAATTCCTGCGAAACAACAGCCGAACCTAGACTATGACCAATAGTCAGCGCAGTGAAACCCTTCTCCGACCTGACCGTAATTGCGGTGGCCGGATCTATCGCGGGGGCTTATTGTGTAAAATTTTTTGACGATAGCGGGGCACAAGTAGTGCCTATGGGAGGGTCGCGTTATTCAACGCGTAACAAATCGTCAAGTTATAAGGAACGGTATCTGCGACCAGAATCCCATCATCGTTTTCGGTGACGGCTCCCCATTCTCTGCGGAGGTATGACTCGTGAACAGCCACCCATTGAGAGTTTTTTTCGCGGTTAATTCCTCGAGTAGCTCGAATATTTGGATCTGATTTGAGGTTGTTGCTGGATACTCATGAGGAACTGGTGACTTGTGGCGAGTAAATATCATGAGAGCCAAACTGGTTTTGCTTAACCGGGTCCCCTGTTTCAGTGAAGTGGGCGACGCCACTTACGACAGCTCGAAGATATGGCGGAGTTGCTTCACGAATCATTTTTCTTTCATAGGTCGCTCGCCGCTTAGGATCTACGTCCGAACGCACATATGAGATCACTTTTATGCCGAAACCGCAGCTGGTGCTTGAAGTTGGTTCAATCCACCAACGCGCCGTCGCGATTTTCCCTGAAGGAGGCCCAACCAGTAGTTCATAACCACTGTCTTCGGTCCATGTCAACACGTCGCGTTGGTAGTGAACTCCGCTGTAGTAGTGGACGTGGTCCAAGCCCCCGATCCCGGGCCATTTTTCAACAGGGTTACTCGAACAAAACGGGTGGATGTTAGTTAAGTTGCCTGGGGCGCTGATCACGGCCCAAACATCTGAAGCAGATGCCTTTATGGTTTGCGTTGCTTCAATCGGTGCTGTCGGTTTTAAGCCTCTTTCATCGAAATCCTTCATCAATTCTCCAGTAGCTGGGTCGGAAGCTTCGTCGCGGCTGTCGTCATCGTCCGCAGCCAGCAAGCCTTCAGGGTCAATTTCTATATGTCGAGCGTGGTTAGCCAAAATTGCGGCTATTCGACGGTGTTCTTCTACTTCTTCGTCGTCCATCTAGCCTTGGTCGCTTATTCGAGGCGGTTCGATCCATGGTTGGGCGATCTCCATCCACTCGGCGGCAGGCGCGCCTTGAGTCTGCACTGTGGAATCTAGGAACGGTGTTCGCCTTGTTATTACCTTGCAGAATTCGTAGGCACTTGCAGTGACCCTGCTTGTGGCGTCCTCAGGTCCCCAGTTCCACATTTCGCCATTGGGGCTTGTGAGTTCAACCCGTACCGGTTCACTCGGTGGAGCTAAACCACGATTGAGATAACTAAATTCTCGGGTGACGACTCCGATGTGAGCGATATGGCGAAGGCGGTTCGTTCGCGGATATTGGAGACCGAAGCTGTCTGCCAAATCGAGAGAATGGGTCCACGTTTCGAGTAATCGGCTTGTAGCTAAGGAACGAGCACCGATATCTGGACCCAGCCAAGTGATGCGAGCCTTTGGGTCGGTTGTTCGAAATGCGTTGATCATCTCAGCACGGAAGTTGAGAAACCACTGCCACAGGTCATGGCCTGACATTCCTAACACTTCGGCACCGACCAACTTATTTAATGAAATTTCGCCGTCCGATAACTGGGCGCGAGTGGCCACGAATGCTTCTGAGTTGGTCAGTGTTAGGTGACACGCCCAGTCCGCTGCGGCTAGATGAAGGATCGTCTCATGGGTATCCCATCCTTCGGCAACTGTTGGTGCACGCCACTGGTCTTCAGTTAAATCCTGAACAACGCTAGATAATGCCTCTGTTTCAGCAACTATGTCGTCGCAGATCTGATCCACATTCAGACCTTAGTTCGTTCTTCTTTGGGTCCGACCAATAGATGCGGTGCCTCAAAGTTTTCGAGCTTGGCGCAGAGCATAAAAAGCAACGGCAGCTGCGTTTCCGACGTTGAGCGAGTCAGAACTTCCTGACATCGGAATTCTTACCTGGCGTGTGGCTATCGATATTGCTGCTTCGGTGAGGCCTGGGCCTTCGGCTCCAAGCATTATTGCGACTCGGTCGTCGGTCGTATATTCCAATGCATCAATATTGGTCGCGTCGCTATTGGGAGTCATCGCCAACACTTCGATGCCCGCATGCTTGACTGCGGCGACACCATCTGCGGTGTCTGTTAGCCACGCGTAAGGGATGGTGAAACCTTCTCCCATAGATACGCGGCAACACCGGCGCGATAACGGATCGATTGAGTCGGGGCTAAGAAGTAGACCATCAATGTCGAGTCCTGCGGCGCACCGCATGATTGTCCCCAAATTTGTGGGGTTATTGATGCCTTCCACAATGACCAACGATTTCAGTGACCCGTTGCCTATTAGGTCGTCGAGCGTGTGAAGGTCTTTGCGATAGAAACAGCCGAGGGCTCCACGATAGGAGTGGTATCCCGCGATGTGTTCAAGGACTTGTTCTTGTGCGAGGAAGACATCAACATCATCGAATTCCCTCGGTAAGGGTTGCTTTCTTTTGGCATCTACTAGGACAGATCGCAGCTTGTATCCAGCGGCTATTGCCCTGTTGATCACTATGTCGCCTTCAGCAATGAAAAGGCCTGCAAGGTCGCCGTTGAGTGACTCGAGTCGTTGCCGCAGGGCCTTATCGCGCAAACCTTGGAACACGTCGATGCGAGGGTCTGTCGCATTGTCTATGGGTACAAGCATCTCTTCATTCTTATTGCAGAAATCATTAGGTTTTACGCACTATCCAAGCTTCTTCCGCGGGCCATTTTCTTGCCCAGTCGAGTGTCACATAGGTGTATGGACTCTCCGAAGAATCGCTGGATGGGTAAAGCTCGATGAGTTCTTCGACCTCAAAGCCACTTTGGCGAAGAAGTCTGATCCTGTCACCGTGTGATAGGTGAAATTCCACTCCAGGGTCGTCATCCCATTCCATTTTGTACATACCGAATTGAGGACGTTGCAGCAAAGTGGTGGCCGGACCGTCGTCATCAGGTACTGAAAGCATCACTTGTGTCGAATTCCCTAAAAAGACCAGTCGCCCACCAGAGCGCAAGACCCTCGCGGCTTCAGGAATCCAACGATAAGGATCGCACCAGATTGCCGCACCATATTCCGAGATAGCGAAATCAAATGACTCGTCAACAAATGGGAGGCATTCAGCATCTGCGTGAACTAGGGGGAAACTCAGATCAAAACGATCCTGTAATTGATGCGCATTGGAGAGCTGCGCTAGAGAGTTATCCACCCCAATTGGGTGTCCACCAAGACGACTCAACCAAGCCGACACATAGCCCGTACCGCAACCCAATTCGATTACCTTTCCCTGAGAATACTTTTCCAATAAACCAACCTCGGATTCCGGGATCTGATGAATACCCCAGCAAGGTTCAGTCTTAGCCCAGGCATGTTCTCCCCTCTCGAGCCAGTCGGGGGCCCACGCATCCCAAATAGTCCGATTTCTCCTTACATGATCCATCGGTTCGTTATCTGGCATACAAATGCAGCGTAGATCAGACGTTGTGCCTTTCCGACTAGATGGCGCCGCCGAGGCTTATCAGACCTGGAGTTAGGCGCAGGCCGTCCAAAGCTTGGACATGCGCATCACCTTTTCGCCAATGCATTCCTTCGCCTGTTAGGCCCACAAGCTCGCTTCGAGCGAGAAGAATTCTAGTTTTCAAAGAGCAGCACTTTGGAGTCGACTAGCGAAGCAATCCGCTCTTTGGAATAACCCAGCACCGAACTAAGCACAGATTCATTGTCTGCCCCCTTTGCTGCGACTCGACCGTTGGTCCCAATATCGACTCCCCCCGCGTTGCGGGCAGGGATTTTCAAGTTCATGTTCGTGTCGGCAAGAAGTTCGCGGTGTCTGGCCCAATCTGACGATGCAAGGTCATCTATTGAAACCATTTGGGCTGCGGTGAAGGGCGAATTGCTTTCGAGGGCTGACAAGAAGCCATCGAAATTTTCGAAACTTGCAGCCCACTCCGTCAACATGCTGATTATCTCGTCCTTATGTAAGTCCCGTGCAGCGGGTTCGGCAAAGCG
>PAPO01000015.1 GCA_002708935.1 Acidimicrobiaceae bacterium
CGGAATGTCCAACCGCGGCGCCGTGGTCATCGCCATGGTCATCGCCATGGTCATCGCCATGGTCATCGCCATGGTCATCGCCATGGTCATCGCCATGGTCATCGCCATGGTGTTCTATTTGGACAACGGCATCGGGTGGCGGATTTTCAACCCGTTGAGTCCATTGAAACGCAGCCACAGCAGATAAAAGCCACACGAGTCCCAGCGCCGTTATGCCGACAATGTGAACCCGGTCAGCACCGATGTAACGCTTCCCGAAAAAGAGTATGACCACAAAAGAAATTGCCGGTATCAGTGGGATAAGGAAGGCGTTTTCTAACATCCACATAGTTCTGCCCTATCCCCGCATCAGATCGAAGTCTTCAACGTCGATGCTGGTTCGGTTGCGGTAGAGAAGAAGGACGATGGCAAGACCAACGCCAACTTCTGCAGCAGCAACTGCTATTACGAACAATGCAAATACTTGACCGGAAACGACGCCATGTTGAACACCAAAGACAACCAGGTTGATATTGACTGCATTGAGCATCAATTCGATGGACATCAGGACCATCACACCGTTTCGACGGGCGAGGACTCCATATACCCCAATAGCGAATAATGCTGCTCCGAGAATAAGGAACTGGTTTAGTAGCACATCAGTCCTTTCTCGCTAACACGATCGCACCTATGAGTGCTGCGAGCAGCAACACTGAGACAGCTTCAAATGGGACGATATATGTGGAGAACACTTCGTCTGAAACATCTGCGGTTCGGTAAATCGGTCCATCAGTGACAAGCCGGTCAGAACCGAAATGGTTGACCAAGGAGTAAACGGTTACCCCTCCCAGAAGAGTGGCGACTCCTGCAGCTATTGGCCACTGCCGGCCCGTCATTTCCATAACATTTCCAAGAGGGGCCTTGGTCAGCATGATCCCAAACAAGAAAAGAACCATTACGGCGCCGATATAAACAAGAACCTGAGTGGTAGCCACAAATTCTGCTGTCAAAAGCACGTACAGGGCACCAAGGCCGGCCAGGACTGCGACTAGATACAGCGCGGCGTGCACAATGTTTCGTGTAGTGACCATGCGCAATGCAGATACGACGACGATGGCTGACAGGATCCCGAAGAAAATATTTTGAGCGACCATTAAGTCTTACCTCGGGACCTTTCTGACTTTCTGTTCAGAACCTGCTTCGTAGTCAAGGAAGTCAGGAACGGTCTCCATCCATTCACCCAAACGATCTTTGTCATGCAGCAAATCGGCAATCCGAGGCTCGCTGTATTCGTACTCTGGCGTCCAGAAAAGTGCGTCGAACGGGCACACATCGACACATATTCCGCAGTACATGCACAGGGCATAATCAATATCGAACCGATCGAGCATGTTGACCGTACGAGGCTTGCCACCCTCTCTTCGGGGCGGCGCCTTTACTTTGTGTCCCTCAATGTAGATGCACCAGTCAGGGCAGGAACGAGAGCAGAGCATGCACGCAGTGCAGTTCTCTTCATGCAGAGCAATGACACCTCTGGCACGCTCTGGGGGGGCCTCTTTCTCGTGGGGATATTGGACGGTTACGGCACCTTTTTGGGGGGCTGGGATGAGTGTTTTCCATCCGCGTTTGGGGAACAGGGTGCGGCCCGCTGTTTTGGCGGTCACACCGAGACCTTTGATAAGACCGGGTAGCTGTGGCATCAGAAGACCACCTTAAATATTCCGGTTAGAACAATGTTTGCCAAAGCCAAAGGAATCAGTACTTTCCACGCGAACTTCTGCAGTTGATCTTCGCGAAGTCTCGGGTATGTAAATCGAACCCAGAATATGAAAAACGCAACGAGAAGAATCTTGGCAAGCATCACACCCGGACCCAACACATTCAAGATGTTGTCGTCAACGTCGAAGCCCGGGATCCACCAACCTCCGAGGAACATCACTGAGGCAAGCGCCGAAAACGCGAACGCTGTGCCAAATTCCGCCATAAAGAAGAGGAGAAATCGGAATCCTGTGTATTCGATATGGAAACCGCCTACAAGTTCAGTTTCTGCAACTGGCATATCAAAGGGTGTTTGCGTCAATTCTGCTTGCGCTGCGATCATAAATATGAGGAAGGCTAAAAATTGGGTGAGGATGAAGGGGTTACCAATTGCACCGAAGCCAAAGATCTCGCCAGTTGCCTGAGCTTCCACTATTCCCTGCAAATTGAGTGTTTCGGCTTGGACTACGACGCCCATGACAGCAAGAATCAGCGGAAGTTCATAGGCAATAAGTTGGCCAGCAGCTCGTAGGCCACCAAGAAGTGCGTACTTGTTAGCTGACGCCCAGCCCGCCATTAAAATGCCGAGAACCGAGATCGATGAAACCGCCATCGCATAGAAAACACCGGTGTCGAGGTCTTGGACGACCGCGTCCGGTCCGGCGGGGAGAACTACATAAAGGAGAAAGGTAGAAGCAAGCACCACTACTGGCGCCATGCGGAACACCCGACGGTCGGCCTGCGCTGGGTGGATATCTTCTTTTTGCAAGAACTTAATCGCTTCAGCTATCAACTGGAGCGTGCCATATGGCCCTGTGTCATTGGGGCCTAGGCGGCTTTGCATAAATGCCATCATCTTGAAGAGAAATAGATAAACGAGGATCAAGGATGTTGTGGGAATTACGGCTAGAGCCAATCCGAGCTTGATCCCGGTTTCTTGCCAGTAAGGAAGAGCGAGCAGTGTCATCACCGGTCGATATCTCCCAAGATGAAGTACAGCGAGCCCAAAATAGTGATGACATCTGGAACGTAGACGCCCTTCATCACCCAAGGAACGATCGATATGTTGTTGAAACTAGGAGTGCGGATTTTAACTCGGAAGGGCCCCAAATCGCCTTTGCTGACGATGTAGTAGCCCATTTCTCCTAGAGGGTTTTCCGTTGATAGGTATGCCTCACCGGCCGGAACTTTAATAATTCTCGGGACTTTGGCCATGATGGGGCCGCTTGGGATTCCGTCTAAAAGTTGGTCGACTATGCGGGTGGCTTCTCGAGTTTCTTGCAAACGGACCCAGTACCGCGCGAAGGAATCACCATCTGGATGTGTCCACACGCGCCAGTCGACTTGGTCCCAAGCCAACCCCGGGTTTGCGTCTCTTCGGAGATCCCAATCGACACCGCTCGCGCGCAGGTTTGCTCCTGAAAGTCCATATCCAAGTGCCACTTCAGCGGGGATGACGCCTACTCCTCGGCATCGGGCTTGGAAGATTTCGTTTCCGAGGAGTAGGTCTTCCATCTCGTCACAGAAAGTCCGCATCTTTGCCATTACCGAGCGGGTTTCATCTACCCAGCCTTTGGGTATGTCATCTTTCAGTCCGCCAATTCGATCAAAATTCGGATGGAAACGTCCACCGGTAACTTCTTCAATCTGGTTGAGCACTCGCTCTCGGTCTCGGAATGCAAAGAAGACTGGTGTAAGAGCACCGATTTGGACTCCCATGTCGCCGAGGAACAAGGCCAGGTTCGCCACTCGGCTTAATTCGAAGAGGATTGTTCTGATCCACTGGGCTCGCGGTGGNGCTTCNACTTCCATCAAACGTTCNGCAGCCAGAATGAACGGCACTTCATTGGCAAAGCTACCTAGCCAGTCGATGCGNTTAATCAGGGTGGTGCATTGAGGGTAGGTGCGAACTTCGCAGAGCTTCTCGTAGCCACGGTGCATGTAGCCCATGATTGGTTCAGCTACCACGACCTGTTCACCATCAAGTCGGCANGCGATACGCAGGGTTCCGTGAGTNGCTGGNTGNTGTGGCCCTATGTTTAGNGTCATGTCACCGGTATCGAGTTCCACGTTTACTCGAGCGTCAGCNGCTTGGGAACTTACATAAGCCATCTGTTCTCGGTCCGACGTGGTGGTCATGAAGCACCTCCGTTGGCTTCGAATGCCGCCATNACTTCAGCCTCAAGTTGGGCCTCTAAATGTTCCGGTATTTCTTCTATATCAACAACTCCCGGCCACGGTTTTACCTGACGGGCGAGTAAAGGAAAGTCTTTTCTGAGTGGGTGGCCTTCGAATTCGGTCGGCAAATATAACGGTTGCAAGGTTGGGTGACCGCGGAAGGAGATGCCGAACATTTCATGCGCCTCGCGCTCATGCCAGTCCGCGCCCGGGAACACNTCNCGGATGGTNTCGATGGTCATGTCNTCGCCNANATCAGTTTTAAGTATTAGCCCCACTTGTCGGTTCAGGGAATAAAGCTGCGCCAAAATNTGGAAACGACTGTCTCCTCCTCCATAGCCAGTCGAAGTGTCAATTTCGACGGGCTCGTCATCTTCTTCCTCTAAGCCTGAATCAAACTCGGTATNTTCATANCGCCCTTCGGGCGCTATATCCCAGTCGATGGCAGATAAGAAGCCAAAGTAGTCAAATCCGGCCGATCTCAGCGTNCTTATCGAATCCTGCCAACTCTCTGCAGTCACTCGNAGCCATAGGTCTTCATGAGGTCGGAGGTGGGACTCGACAAGACTTTCGCCNAGACTTTCCGANAGTTCAGCCAGAAGGGCTTCTCTCTTCTCGTCGNGGAGANCGGTCTCTTCGGTGGGAGTTTCGTCAGTCACTGGCTCACCCCTCCACCACGATGGGCTGACCTTGCCACTTCTCGGTTATATCTTCAGACTGGATCCGTTCTTGCAACAAGACGATGCCTTCAAGCAACGCTTCAGGCCTTGGAGGACATCCAGGGACATATACATCTACTGGNATCAATTGGTCGACGCCTTTGGTGACTGAATAACTGTCCCAATACGGGCCACCACAGTTTGCGCATGACCCCATTGAGATGACGTANTTAGGTTCCGGCATTTGTTCGTACAGCCGGAGGATCACTGGCGACATTTTGTCGGTNACAGTTCCCGAAATCACTACGAGNTCTGCCTGTCTCGGGCTTGCGGGGAAGGGGATNACCCCTAGTCGCATAACGTCATAGCGAGGTGACCCAAAGGCCGCTCCCATTTCGATTGCNCAACAGGCNAGTCCCCACTGATATACCCAAAGTGAGCGGGCACGGCCAAAGTTGAGAAGCCAACTGAGNGGNTTTGGCATTTTGCCTTTGTCAATGAGTCCCATCTAGCCAGCCTTCCTCAAACCCATCTCAGAACACCCTTGCGCCAGGCATAGAACAAGCCAAGTACNAGAATGAAGATGAAGATCGCCATTTCGATTAACCCGAAGACTCCATAGATTTCTAANCGGGTCGCCCACGGGAAAATGAAAACTGCTTCAACATCGAAAAGGACAAACAAAACAGCGAAGACATAGTAGCGAATCTGGCTTTGAGCCCAGTCTCCACCCACAGGGTCGACTCCACTTTCGTATGCAATCAGCTTCTGTGGGGTCGGGCGCTGCGGACGGAGAATGCGNGCGATGGTCAGCATGGCTCCAGCCATGGCAATAGCCGCAACACCGAAGATGCCGACAGTCAGGTAACTCCGCAGTAATTCCGACACGATTATTGAGACTAGTTAGGGGTTTCGGGGCTNGCCAAAACCCTNCGCGGTGCCTCATTCCGCGGGCTTCGGACGTAGTGCAAGTTATCGTGCCTTGAAGAGAAAAGACGTGATTGTTGACCACGATTCTTGTTTCTTCTTTCACAGAGCCAGTATTGGCGATTTGACACGTCCTCGAACCTCACCCTCGGATCAATATTGGGACTGCATCTTCAGCGAATTCAATGAGAAACTGGGGTACTACTCCGATCAGAATAGTGAAGCCAACTGCCGCAATCACGACCGCTGAAGTGGTCCAGTGCCATGTCCTCGAGGTCCTCTCTTTTTCCTCGTCTGTCACGTACATGACCATCACAATGCGCAAATACATGAAAGCGCCGATCACAGCAGTGATCATTGCTACGCCAGCTATGAAGTAGCTCTCGTTATTAACTGCCGCAGCTATGACTTGGAACTTTGCGATAAACCCAGAGGTCACCGGAATGCCGGCTTGGGCNAACAACAGCACCGTGAACCCAATGGCTAATACCGGCCTGCTGCGTCCTAGACCTGCATATCGGCTCAGCGGGTGTTCGTCATCAGTTCCTATTGCGCCCACNACCGCGAANGTTCCCAGGACCATAATGGTGTAGGTAAACAGGTAGAAGAGCGCTGCTGAGGTGCCCTCAGCGCTTGCTGCGTGGACGGCCACGAGAACGTAGCCGGCGTGACTCACCGATGAGAACGCAAGCATNCGTTTGACNTCAGTCTGCAGTATGGCCATTACCGCGCCGATAACCAGGGTAATAAGAGCTAACACTCCAACTATGGGAGCCCAATCAACGTCNTGGCTGGCAAAAGCCGCAAAAAAGATTCTTAGTAAGGCAGCGAAACCAGCAGCCTTGGCTATTGAGGCCATCCAGCCGGTCACGGGACTCGGTGCACCCTGGTACACATCTGGCGCCCAGAAGTGAAACGGTGCTGCAGCTACTTTGAAAGAAAGGCCGACAAGCAACAGGGCCATAGCTGCCATAAGTAAATGTTGGTCACGGAACACGACAACGTCGAGATAGTTGCGAACATGGACGAGGTTGGTAGATCCCGTCGCTCCATAGGTAAGTGCGATCCCATAGAGCAAGAAGGCTGAGCTGAATGCNCCAAGGACGAAGTACTTGATCGCTGATTCTCGCGCTTCCGATCGTCGATGATGCATGGCGATCATGACGTAGATGCCTATAGATAGAGCTTCTAGGCCAAGAAACATCACTATCAGGTCATTGGCTGATGCCATAACAATCGCTCCGGCAGCTGANCACAGGAGCAATGCATGAAACTCGGGTGGATCAATCCCTTCGCGNTCTAGATAGTCGTGCGAAAGGAGTGCTGTCGCTGCCAGGCCAATCAAGATCAGCATGGTGAAGAAGATGCTGAACCCATCAATCCCAAAAGCCGACGCTATTGANGATGAAGCNCCCTCTGTCTGAACGTCGTTCCAGAGACCGATGGCAACGATTGATGAAGTNACCGCCGAACAGAGTGTGGTGACGGTCACNAACGCGGTTGTTGTTCGCTGTGGGGCAAGGGCGCTTGCAAGCANGATGGCTAGTGCTGCTCCTAAGAGAATGATTTGGGGCAGCAAAGCCCACCAGTTAACTGATGGTCCAACGAATCCGAGAATTTGTAGGGCGCCCATCAGTGGTCGTCCTCGCTTCCGTGANTTTCGTCTACAACTACGGGAGCTCCTACATCAGGCTGAACGTAGTCAGAGTGATATTCGAGATGTGATATCAGGTCGTCAACGGCTGGTTCTATTCGTTCCAGCAATGGTTTCGGGTATAGGCCNAGGAAAACAATTCCCANAATNAACGGGGCCAAGACCAAACCTTCTTTGAGCGTGAGATCTGGTGTTTGCTCATCGTCTGGGGTTGGTTCACCATGAAAGACTCTCTGGTAGGCCCATAGGAGATAGAGGGCTGCAAGGATGACTCCGGTCGCAGCTATGACCGTCCACCAGCGACGCGTTTCGTAGGAGCCAATGAGCACCAGGAACTCGCCGACGAATCCATTCAACCCTGGTACCCCAATGGACGACAGCATGACGACGGTGAAAAATCCAGCAAAGACTGGGGCCGCTGATTGAATGCCGCTCAGCTCCTCGATCGCGCGAGTTTTTCTTCTTTCGTACAGCATGCCGACCATAAGGAAAAGTGCTCCGGTCGAAAGACCGTGATTGATCATTTGCAGCACTCCCCCNTCCANGCTTTGCGTGGTGAANGCAAAAATGCCGAGAACTATGAAGCCCATGTGGGCGATTGAGGAATATGCGACAAGCCGCTTTAGATCCTTTTGCATTGTGGCAACGATCGCACCGTATATGACCCCGANAACGCCNAGCGTCGCCAGGGTTGGTGCAGCCCAGACAGANGCTTCGGGGAANAGGTAAAGGCCGAAACGCAGCAGCCCATATGTCCCCAATTTGAGCATGACCGCAGCTAGGACTACGGANCCGGCGGTTGGTGCTTGTGTGTGCGCGTCAGGTAACCAGGTGTGGACTGGAACGATTGGCACCTTGATAACAAAGGCGAGTGCAAAGGCTAGNAAACACAGTCGAGCCGTGTTTGTTGAGAGAGCTTGGCGTTGNGCTAGTTCAANAACGTTGAACGTGATGTCTTGATTGCCCGCGCTTAGCGTTGCGACGCTCACAATNGCGACGAGCATGAGCGCTGAACCGGCCATGGTGTACAGGAAAAATTTGGTTGCTGCGTATCGCCGGTCGTCGTAGCCCCAGCCGCCAATAAGCATGTACATGGGGACCAATACGATTTCGAACATCACGAAGAAGAGGAATAGGTCGAGTGCTAGAAAGGCGCCGAAAGATCCGGCTTGCAGCAGGAGCAGCCAAGCTGTGTATGGCTTTGGATCGTGGTGAGGGTCAACTGCAATGAGCACTATTGGNGTTATCAGACCNGTAAGTACGACCAACCANAGTGAGATTCCGTCNACGCCGACATGCCAGTTGATACCGAGATTGGGGATCCATGATTGGACCGATTGAAATTGNAATCCCGCCTCATGAATTGAAAACTGGGCCATTACATAGAGTGAAAACGCGCCAGCAATTGAAGCAAAGATGGCTCCTACGGGTCGCATGAGTTCAGGTCGGCTGTTAGGCAGTAGCACCACTACTAACGCACCGACGATGGGTACGATGATGAGCGCATTTAAGACTGGGAATGATGAAGCGCTTTGCGCAGCCACTAGTTGAATCACAACAGCAACCCCCACGCCAAGACCGCAACTATGGCTACTGCCCCCACTGCTACTCCAACGGCGTAGTTACGCATATAGCCGGACTGTGTGGGTTGAATTAGTTGACCGAGTTTCATAACCAGTCGGCCAATACCGTTGACTGTCCCGTCAACTATTTCAGCATCAAAATCTGCTGTCTTTTGGAACCCCGTGGTTCCAACGCCTCCGACTACTCGCGCGTAGGTGGCGTCGACGTACATCGCGTTTTCAAGGAATTCAGGTTCTAGGGGTTCGGTTGGGATTCGCCGCATTAACCAACTCAGCGTCGCTATCGATATTCCAACAAGTCCGGCAGCCACGGAAACAATGGCGAGAACTATTTTCGTTGTAGTTCCTGAAGAGAAGTGGTGTGGNTGATGGAAAATGGGCTCTAGAAAGTGTTCAAGTATCAACCAATCCTTTACGAGCGGCAGGTTGATCGCTCCTCCAACTATTGCTGCTCCAGCCAGCACACATAAAGGAGTCGTCATGGTCCAAGTTGATTCGTGTGGGTGGACGTCTTCTTCCCANCGCTGTTCGCCGAAGAACACCAGGATCACTTGTCTGCTCATGTAATAGGCGGTGAGAAGCGCCGTGATGAGACCAACNGCCCATAACAGTGGTCCGATGTTTTTTTGTTCCCANGCGGCAAGCAATATTTCGTCTTTCGACCAGAAGCCCGCGAATGGTGGAACCCCCGCTATTGCTAGCCATCCGACAATAAACGTGGCCGCNGTAATGGGCATCGCGACGCGCAATGCTCCCATCTTTCGCATGTCTTGTTCATCGTGCATGCCGTGAATNACTGAGCCTGAACCTAAGAACAGCAGCGCCTTGAAAAACGCGTGAGTTATCACATGAAAAATTGCCGCTACGTAGGCACCCGAGCCGATCGCTAGGAACATGTAGCCCAATTGGCTGATCGTTGAATACGCCAATACCTTTTTGATGTCGTGCTGGGCAACGGCACACAAAGCAGCAAATAGGGCTGTCGCTCCGCCGATGACTGCGATGATAAGCAGCGCATCATCAGTCAGGACGTTGTTCATCCGAACAAGCAAATAAACTCCNGAGGTCACCATCGTTGCGGCGTGCACCATCGCTGAAACGGGGGTCGGTCCTTCCATTGCGTCGGGCAACCAGACGTAGAGTGGTAATTGNGCTGATTTCCCTGCTGCTGCCACAAACAGGAGTAGCGAGACCGCTGTGCCCGTTGCCGCCGACATAGCAGGTGACTTAGCGATTTCTGTGTAGGTGACGGTACCTAGAGCTGACCAGATCGCGAATGTGGCGATCATGAATCCCCAGTCACCCACCCGGTTGGTGACGAAAGCCTTTTTGCCGGCNGTGGCNGCGCTTTCTCTTTGATGCCAGAAGGAAATGAGGAAATANGAGCAGGCNCCGACGCCTTCCCATCCCAGGAATGTGACGACCAGATTGTTTCCGAACACCAACATGAGCATTGAGAACAAGAAGAGATTCAGGTACAAGAAGAATTTTGAATACTTGGGATCCCCATGCATGTAACCGATCGAGTAGAGGTGAATTAATGCTCCGACCCCGGTGACGAATAGGGCCATGGTGATCGATAAGGGGTCAACCAAGAATCCGGCTTCAACCTTCAANGACCCGGCTGGTAGCCATTCGAAGAGAATGAATTCGTATGAACGTTCNCCTTTATCGCTGTCTTTGCCTAGCAANCCGATGAATACGATCACGGTNACTANAAAAGATCCNGCGGCAGCGGCTGTCGCGATCCATCCTGCTCGAGGTTCCCCAAGCATGCGACCAGTGACCAACAGTANGCAGAAGCCGAGCAGAGGGAGTGTGGGGACAAGCCAAACTAGTTCAANCACGNAATCACCCCCTGAGTGCCGAAAGATCGTCAGCGGTCGCGCCGGGTTGACGACGCAAGATCGCCACCACAAGNCCTAACCCAACAACCACTTCAGCGGCCGCGACCACTAGAACGAANAAGACGACGGTTTGACCGCCGATATCGCCCAGTTGNCGGGCAAATGCNACAAAGCTGAGATTGACGCCGTTCAGCATTAGTTCGACACACATCAGCATGACGAGCGGATTCCGGCGGATGAGNAGGCCTGTCCCNCCAATAACAAANAGTAGGGCGCCGAGGACCAGGTACCAGCCNGTGGTGATTTCCATTAGTTGTCACCTAGCTNTTCGGCTNCCGCGCTCTNGATTTCTTTCGGTTTACGCGCGAGTACGACCGCTCCTATNACTGCGATTACCAATAGCAGTGAGGTCAATTCAAACGCGTATACATGATCGGAAAACAGTGACCGTGCTAAGAGTCGGACATTCTCGTCTCCNGANGCAGCTCCGCCCATAGCTTCGGCGCCNGTAACGGGTTCGTTCACAACCACAATGAGGCCGACAAGTAAGAGGAGGGATCCAGCTNCGAANACAAGGGCTGCCCATCTTTGGATGGGCAGGATGGATAGCTCTAGATTCTGCGCTCGATCAACTCCCAANAGCATGATCACGAACAGAAACAGGACCACGATCGCTCCTGCNTAGACGATCACTTGGACCGCAGCNAGAAAGTGTGCNTCCTGGGCTACAAATAGCACCGCTATCCCGAACAGTGTCATCACCAACATCAATGCCGAATGGACTGGATTTCGAGCAAGAATGACNCCGAGAGCTCCGGTCAGACATATGGCCGCGGCGACGATAAAGACAAGGGTGTCTACCATCAGTGGACATCCTCTGACTCGCCGTATTCTTCGGGCGAATTTCCGGTGTTCTCATGGCTGTCGATATCGCGTTGACCTATTTCAGGGTTTCGCGTTCCGTAGCCGAGTTCGCCACTCCAGCCAACTCGATTTTGGTAATCAGGATTCCCCGATGGCGAGGTAGCGCGCATCCAACCAGACGTGGCTAGATCATCTCCCTCGTGCCAAAGTTCCCAGGGTTGGCGTTGGGGAAGACCCTCATCGTCGACAACGAGTTCGTTCTTTGTGTAAATAGCGTCTGATCGGTTGGCAAAGCTGAATTCGAAAAGCTTCGATTCGGTAATGGCCTCTGTCGGGCAAGCTTCAACGCAAAGGTCACAGTGGATGCATCGTAAATAATTGATCTCGTATACGTACCCGTATCGTTCCCCGGGGGAAACTGGATCCGTTTCTGGGTTATCGGCGCCTCGAACGTAGATGCATTTGGCTGGGCATACTCCTGCACAGAGTTCGCAGCCGATGCATTTTTCCATACCGTCTTCGTATCGGTTCAACACGTGGCGGCCGTGAAATCGTTCGGGTTTTGGACGTTTCTCTTTGGGGTATTCGGTTGTGACTCTTTCTTCAAAGAGTTTCATGAAGGTGACTTTGAAACCGTCGAGATATCCCATTACGCGTCCTCGAGTTCCTTTTGGTAGGCGCGATCTCCGGCTCGTAACCCCGCGAGGAGAAGGCTGGCNCCAACCGCTAATGCAATGAACGCAGCACCATAGGTTGCTANCCAATTCCAGTCGTGTGTGGCACGTAGTTCTTTAAGGCTGATGAACATCAGCCAGAACAGAATTAGNGGAATGAGAAGTTTCCATCCCAGGTGCATCAGCTGGTCGTAGCGAAGTCTGGGNAGGGTGGCACGGAACCANACAAANACGAACAAGAACGCGAGGACTTTAAGCAAGAACCATAGGGTCGGCCAGAACCAGGTCATCCCAAACAGAATNGGNCCCGCTGGNCCNCCGAAGAANAGAGTGACCATGATTGCCGACATGGTGATCACGTTCATGAACTCGGCGAGAAANAACAGGGCGAAACGGATTGATGAATATTCGGTGTGAAAACCTCCCACCAACTCTTGTTCTGCCTCCACCAGGTCAAACGGAGGCCGNTTGAGTTCAGCNGTTGCCGCAATTAAGAACACAATGAANGGAACGATCCCTGAAGAAACAAGGAACCACCGACTAATCCCGCCTGATTGGGCAGCGACGATGCCATGAGTGGAGAGNGTGCCCGCAAGTATTACGACGACAACCGTGGCCATTCCGAGAGCCGCTTCATAGGAGATTGCTTGTGCCGAAGCGCGGACAGAACCGATGAGCGGGTATTTCGATCCCGATGCCCATCCGGCGAGCATGACTCCATAGACNGCNATCGATGACATGGCCAGTAAGAGGAGAATGCCTATTGGNGGGTCTGCTACCTGCAGAAATGTCTCTCGCCCGAAAATCGTGACAGTNCCCGATGATCCACCACCAAANGCGCCTCCGATNGGNACTACAGCAAAGGAAAGAAAGGCGGTGACTGCCGATATGTATGGAGCGAGACGAAACACTAAGGGGTCNGCGTTTTCTGGACGCAGATCTTCTTTGAAGAAGAATTTCACTCCGTCAGCGAAAGTCTGTAATAGNCCCCATGGNCCTGCCACATTGGGGCCNATTCGATTTTGCATGTCTGAGATCAATTTTCTTTCAAACCAGACCATGAACATGGTGGCGACAAGCAAAAACGTGAAGGCGACGAGAACTTTGACAGCCATGATGCCGACGTCAGTTAGATCAACACCATCGATATAAAGCGGATCTCCCGTCATAGCGTTTCGATCCTGATGTCATTAATCGTTGCAGTGGCGTCTATGAATCGGTTGGCGCCTCCGCCGGGCTGGTTGAATGGCAGCACCGCCGTTCCACGTTGAATATTGCTATCGGCAACGGCTGTGAGGTTTTCAGTTGCTCGGGTGGAGATCACGCGAACTTCGCTACCGCTGGGTATGCCTAGCCGTTGCAGGTCATTGGGGTGGACCTTCAAGGTCGGTGGTTCTGCGAGATGCTGGAGCGAAGGACTATGAGCCGTTGCTGTCGCCCCGTCCCAAAGCTTGCGTCCGCTTATGAGCCGTAGTCCGTAGCCGTCCGCGATCGGGGTGTCTTGCGGCATGGGGAGGGCCAGATCTATCGAACTTTGTTGAACCAGAATGCCTTCGTGGGTTTCGTCGCTAGTAACTCTCTCTAAAGTTATGCCGTTGTGGCTGGGGGCTACTTGCTCGATTTCGCGCCATATCTCTTCTTTTGAAGTTAGGCCCAAGTCGCCGCCAAGACGCCATGCAAGCTCCGTTGCAATCATCCAGTCATCGCGAGTCGAACCTGGGGGAGTAATTTTTTGGATGACTCTGCTGACGCGGCCTTCGATATTTGTTGTGGTGCCGTTTTGTTCTCCGTAGGCCGTCGCCGGCAAAACAATGTCAGCTTGCGCTACCGATGAGGTGACGAAGTTGTCGATCGCTACGACCGTCTTAACTTTTTGAATGGCTTCTGCTGCAAGATTTCGGTCGGGGAAGTCGCAAAGAGGGTCCGCACCTAGAAGGACCAGGGTTTCAATTTTCCCAGCAACCGCCGCTTGGAGCATTTCGGTAGTCCCAAGACCTTGCTCTTTGGGAATGTCAGTCCATTTTTGAAGAAGAGCTTGACTTGGATTATCGATCCTGACCCGCCCGGGAAGAAAACCTGGTGCGAGACCCATGTCTAGGGCCCCGCGTACATTTCCTCTCCGCAACGCGGAGAGGAAGGTGGCGTGCGGAAGTTCCGCTCTGATTACCGCCGCTACCGAGATCGCTGGGTCCGCAGATTCAGCCATTGAGGCTCGGCCCAAAATGGTTACGACAGAACCGTCGCGCAGTTGCTGCGCCAACGGGTCGTCGCTACTCAGTAACTCTGTCAGGGTCTTTGCCGCTTCTCCAGCTTGGCAGCGAATTGAGTGCTGGGCGTATGACTCACTTCCGGTGACCGTCGGTCCTATTTGGACAACTTTGGTTCGGCCTCTGGTGGCAGCGCCTCGAAGGCGCAAATGCAATATCGCAAGTTCTTCTTTGAGATCCGGGCCCACTATCAGAACTGTGTCTGCTTGGCATGCATCTGCAATCGTTGCCGGCGGGAGCCCCAAAATTAGTTCCGCAGGTAAACCATCATCGAGTTGCGCGTCAATGTTGTCGGTTCCGATTACCGAGCGCGCCATTTTTGACCAGGCATATGCGTCTTCATTGGTCAATCGCGACCCGCCAATGATGCCTACTCCTTGTGGGCCAGCCTGGCCAATGGCCTCGGCCGCAGCCGCTAGCGCAGAACCCCAGTCAGTGCCCAGCAACTGTCTTTGGTTCTCTTGGTCACGGACAAGTGGGATGGTGAGGCGTTCGTCGCTGTTGATGGCCTCAAAGTTGAATCGCCCCTTGTCACATAGCCAACCATGGTTTACCGACTCGACGTCTACACCGAGGTAACGAACGAGTTCGTTTCTTGATGACTGAACTGAAATCCGACAGCCCATAGAACACGTCGTACATGTTGATTCAGTTTCCTCGAGATCCCATGGGCGGGCTTTGAATCGGTACGGGGCCGCTGTAAGGGCACCTACCGGACAAATTTGCACTGTGTTGCCTGAAAAGTAAGAACTGAAAGGTTCGTCGGGGAATGTCAGCACTTGAGTTGAATTTCCCCGCTCCGTGAATTGGATGAGCGGGTCGCCAGCTATCTCGTCGGCGAATCGAGTGCAACGGTCGCATAGTATGCATCGTTCTCGGTCGAGGTGAACTAGGTCTGAAATTGGAATCGGCTTTTCGAAGTGCCGTTTTTCTTCTACAAATCGTGATTCGCCGGGTCCATAGGCAATTGTTTGATCTTGCAGTGGACACTCGCCACCCTTGTCACAGACGGGACAGTCGAGCGGATGGTTGACCAGAAGAAACTCAAGAATCCCTTCTTGGGCTCGTTTAGTGTCGTCCGATTCGGTGTCAACGACCATTCCCTCAGCTACTGGGACCATGCATGATGGTTGGAGCATCGGGCCGCGACCGGTGTCAACATCGACGAGGCACATCCGGCACATGCCCACGGATGACATTCGTTCGTGATAGCAAAATCTTGGTATGTGAATGCCGGCTCGATCAGTAGCAGCGATGAGCATTTCGCCTGGTTGTGCTTCGATCTCGGTGCCGTTAACTGTGACGGTTACTTCGCTTGGGGCTTGGTCAGACATCTACAGCCACCTCAATCATTGTTGGGTGTTCGTTCCCGGCAACTTTTGCTTCGAATTCTTCTCGGAACAGTGTGAGTGCTGAGTGAACTGGAGCGAACGCTGATGGGCCGACAAAACAGATAGTGGTCATCCGATATGGGAACGGAACGGCTTCAATCCCTTTGGAGGGGACTGCGGCGTGTGGGAAGTCACCGGGGCAAATTGTTTCTCCGACCTCTATCAGCAATTCAAGATCTCGGGAGGTTCCTCGCCCCTCAACAACCCTGCGCAGTATTTGTTCGAGCCAGGTGCCGCCTTCTCGGCATGGCACACATTTCCCACATGATTCATGGGCATAAAACTTGGTCAAGGTAAGAGCTGCCGCGGGGATGTCGGTCGTTTCGTCCATCACCATGATCGCGCCGGACCCCAACATGGATCCTTGGGGGCCAACTTGGCTCGCTTCGAATGGTAAGTCGAGTTGATCGGGAGTGAACCATGGGGCTGAGCCGCCGCCCGGAACAAATGCCTTTAGTTGATTGTCGTCGCGTATCCCTCCGCACATGTCAGCGCCGTACAAGAGGTCGCGAAAGGTAGTTGTGCCATTGACGATTTCATATACCCCTGGTCGCTTTACATGGCCGCTGACGGCAACCATGCGAGTACCTGGCGAACTTTCAGTTCCGATCGCCGTAAACGCAGATGCACCATGTTGAACAATCCAGGGAAGGTTGGCCAAAGTCTCGACATTGTTGACGATTGTCGGTTGTCCATAGAGGCCTATTGAGGCAGGGAAGTATGGGGGTTTTAATCTCGGCATCCCCCTATTTCCTTCAAGGCTTTCAATTAGAGCTGTTTCTTCGCCGACTACGTATGCCCCTGCCCCCCAGTGCAAGACAATGTCGACGGAAAATTCGGTTCCTAAAATATTTTTCCCGATATAGCCAGCATCGTAAGCATCATTTAGGGCCGTAGCCACGCGTTCTTGTGCTACTGCCATTTCACCTCGTATATAGAGGAAGCATTGGCTGAGGCCGACTGCGTAACAAGCGATGAGGCACCCTTCGATCAGTTGATGAGGGTCTAACTCCATCAAAAGGCGGTCTTTATATGTTCCTGGTTCAGATTCGTCACCATTAACAACTAGGTATCGAGGCCAGACTCCAGGTGGGCAGAATCCCCATTTGACGCCAGCGGGGAAGCCGGCACCGCCCCGGCCAAGCAATGTTGCGTCTCTAACTTCGCTGTGAACTTCTTCTGGGGTTAGCTGTAGGGCTTTTCTCAGAGCTTGGTAGCCGTCTGTTGCTTCGTATCTGTCAAGTGTGTATGAATCTTCATGGTCGAAGCGAGCTGTCACAATCCGCGGAGTTTCATTAGCGATGAATCCGGGGGCATGGGCTATCGGGGTTCCGGTCATTTCGGTCACTGGTCGCTCCCGTTGTCGTTTAGCCAAACTGGCGCAGTTGTGACATCCTCGGGGGGTACTACACCTACGAACCGATTTTCGGGTATGTGCTGGCGAACCTGAGACAAGACACCGTGTTCTGGCACTTCATGATCGGATGAAGCAAGTTCTTCGACTAATTCATCAAACTGGCTAGCGGTCACCCTGTATTGGTGCCGATAGTTAACTTGGAGACAGGGAGCTTCAGTACACGCAGCTTGGCACTCGGCGCCTTCAAGTGTGAACATTCCGTCGGCGGTAGTGCTTCCTGGTTTCACGCCAAGTCTTAACTCAGCGTGTTTCATCAGATCCCCTGCGCCCATCAAGGCGCACGACATAGTTGTGCAAATGTTGATCACATATTTGCCAACCGGGTGGCGTTTAAACATCTCATAGAACGAACAGGTGCCAAGAACTTCTGCGCTTGTTGTGCCGACAAGCTCTGCTATCTCTGCCATCGCCTCGTCCGTAACCCAGCCTTCTTGTTCTTGGGCTAAATGGAGCAGAGGGATCATGGCGGATCGCGGCTTGGGATACCGACCGATAATTTCCTCTGCCAACGATGAGTTTTCGTCAGTAAAAAATTTCACCTATCAACCTCCCCCATGATCGGATCGATAGATGAAATAACTGCTATAGCGTCAGCCAGCAGGCCTCCATGCATCATGTGCGGCAACGTTTGTAGGTTTACGAAAGACGGTGCACGGATATGCATCCGTTGAGGTTTGGGTCCACCGTCTGACACCAAATAGCACCCGAGTTCCCCTCGAGGTGATTCAACTGCCGTGTACACCTCACCTGGAGGCACCTTGAAACCCTCGGTGAAGATTTTGAAATGGTGGATAAGGGCTTCCATCGACTCATCGATACGAGCCCGAGGTGGCGGTGTCACCTTGCGATCTTCAGCTCTGTACGGTCCGTCGGGTATCAGTTCTAGACATTGTTCGACAATTCGCATCGATTCTCGAATTTCGTTGAGTCGGATCGCGTACCGATCAAATGTGTCGCCGTAGGTGCCAACCACAATGTCAAAATCGACTTGGTCATACGCGAGATACGGCATTGCCCTGCGCAGATCCCACGCGTATCCGGTTGACCGCAGAATGGGGCCCGTGGCTCCCATAGCAAGAGCTTCTTCAGTGGTGATAACCCCAATTCCTTGGGTTCGTTCACGCCAGATCGGTTGTCCGGTCATTAGAACATCGAATTGCTCAAGACGTTCTGGGAGAACTTTGAGGATGTTTTGTACATCTTTCTGCCATCCGTCTGGAAGATCTGCTGCTACACCGCCCGGTCTGATGTAGTTGTGATTCATGCGAAGACCGGTGACTTTTTCGAAGAAGCGAAGTACTTCTTCTCGTTCCCGCCACCCATAAATCATCATGCCTACGGCACCGAGGTCCATTCCGTTTGTCGCCAAAAACAGAAGATGGGATGACATTCGGTTTAGTTCGCACATAAGCATGCGGATCCAAGTCGCTCTGTCCGGCATTTCGATTTCGAGTAACGCTTCGACAGCTAGCGAAAAGGTCAACTCAGTGAACAGCGGTGCCGCGTAGTCCATTCGGGTGACGTTCGTCGGTCCTTGCAGGTATGTAAGATCCTCCGCCGTCTTTTCCATACCCGTGTGCAGATAACCGATGACGGGTTTCGAACGCAGGACTGTCTCGCCCTGTAATTCCATGGTCACTCGAAGAACCCCATGAGTTGAAGGATGTTGGGGGCCCATGTTGATGATCATTCGTTCGTCGTCCGGGTCGACAACCGACGCCCGTTCCTCTGCTTCGGCTTCGGACATTCTGAGAACGGCGTCTCGATTTCGGAGATGATCTAATTTGGTCACCGGCCATCGACCGCCTTGAATTGAACCGGGATTCGTCCCATTGAATAATCTTTGCGCAATGGATGTCCGTGCCAGTCATCGGGCAGCAGGATGGGTGTCGGATCCGGATGTCCTTCGAACTCCAACCCGAACATGTCGTTTGCTTCGCGTTCCATCGCTTCGGCTCCCGGATGAATATCTGTGATGGTCGCAACGAGGGGAGCTGCCTCCGAGAGTTGGACTCTGACGCGTAGTCGTCGAGAAGCCTGGACATCAAGCAAATTCACGACAAGTTCGAAACGTTCTGCTGTAACGGTTACCGGCAGCGAACGGGTGTCATTTCCTAGATAATCGACACCGCAAAGGTCGACGCACACTACATAGCCATCATCGTTTAACGATTGAATGAGGTCGTGGTATTCAGCCTTACCAGTGTGCACGACGGTCTGGTTATTGTTGACCACCACCGCAGACCCGTGGAGCCTTTCGACATCATCCTCAGGCAGGTCTTCTTCACCTGATTCGATTTCCTCGTCAAGCGAGGCGGGCGACTCAGTCATAGACGCCCCCTGTGCGGATGATGACGGGTTCAGGTTGGGCATCTGGCGCCGCTTCTTGGCCCAGTTCTATTTCCGCTCCTCGTCCCGTTTCGTTGCGTCTTTGAGTGAGTTCTCCGGTACGAATCTTTTCGTGCAACGCAAGAATGGCATGTAGCAAAGTTTCTGGTCCGGGTGGGCACCCTGGCGCATAAATATCGACGGGGACTATTTGATCAACACCTTGAACGATCGCATAGTTGTTAAACATTCCTCCACTTGACGCACACACACCCATACTTATGACCCATTTGGGTTCCATCATCTGGTCATAAATTTGCCGTAAGACAGGAGCCATTTTCTGACTGACCCGGCCGGCAACAATCATGAGATCCGCTTGTCGAGGTGAGGCACGAAATGTCTCCATTCCGTAGCGAGCCATGTCGTAATGAGCGGTTCCGGTAGCCATCATCTCAATGGCACAACACGCAAGGCCAAAGGTTGCCGGCATCAAGCTTCGACGTCGGGCCCATTTGACCAACTCTTCAATCGGTGCCGTGATTATGTTGTGGCCGAGGCCAGCAAGTCCGTCATCGCCTAACCCAAGCTTGTGTTTGATATCTGTTAGATCACTCATTAGGCGGCCTCCGAGTCGTCAGTGTCCGTCTCAAGTTCAACCCGCCCCTCAAGACCGACCTTACGGACTGTCGATGTGGTCGTCCGTTCTGGGCTCGTAGCAGGAGTCAACAGTCGACGACCAGGGCCCCAATTGAGTCCACCTTTCGCCAGTTCATACACAAAAGAGAGAAAGAAGATGCCAGCAAAAATCGTCATGGCTACAAGGCCGAATAGACCCAATTCATCGTTCGCAACTGCCCACGGATACAAGAAGACAATTTCAATATCGAACATGATGAAGAGCATGGCAACCAAATAGAACTTGACCGGAAATCGCTCCGGTATTGCTACTTGGTCGGTTATGCCACATTCATAGGCAGATCTTTTGGCAACCGTGTTTCGTTCTGGGGCTAGAAGACGAGAAGCGACAATGCTTAGGAGGACAAAGAGAACCCCAAGTACACCTAGGGTCAGAACCGGGAGGTACTGCTCCATCTCAATTCGCCCTTTCCCTTAATTCAGTTCCCAGCTGCTTCCCGGACAGCCCATACGGCTTGATCCCGTCGGTGAAGGTGATAACAACCTAAACCAAAAAGCAACCCCGAGAAGATAGCTACAAGTGCTGGCCGCAGTCTGAGGTTGCCTTGGTCTCTGACCATTACGACGGTGTATACCGGTGCTGCCTCATCAAGTTCTGCTACGGGCAACAGAACTTTTCCATCCCCACCCAACTTATTGGGATCAATGTCGGCAGTGGGTTTGTATGGCTGCAATTGAACGGCAGCATAATGAGGGCGGCCTCGACTAGGTATGAAGTATTGGGTCACCGCATTGTCTGGAATTCCCAGTGGCCGATAACGTTCTCCGCCCACGCGCATGACTCGATGAACTTGATAGTCGGTAGCTGCGCTGAACAGACATGTGTTGACCGACTCAAGGCGGCGTGGATCGACATCACTGCACACAACAGCCGAATCCGCAGTTGCTTGGGCATCAGCTTCCACTACAACCTGCCATCCGCCATCCGGGGTGCTTGAAATGTCGTTGCTCAATTCTTGAACCATTTCGATAGGCACCGCTTCAGGGTTCGTGCTGACGTGGGTGACCTCCCAGGCGGGTCCATGTCCAACCCAGCCAATCCCAAAGAACCACCAAATAATTCCCATGAGAAGGTTCCATCCCCATAGGCCCGTCCATGCAACCAGAAAGCCGAGCCTGACACCAAGATTGGTTGCAAGGAGTAAATAAACAGACCCGCATAGAACAAGAACGCTGATGAGTACCGCTAAGTACCCCGTAATGACTGGGTCCCATCCCACTAAAGCGATCAAAGTCATTGGTCATCCTTTGATGTGTGTAGCTCCGCGAACTGCACCGTTGATTGCTCTGCTTGATCCAAACCGCGCTCATATTCTGAGATTGCGCGGATCTCTTCTTGGGTCAAAATTCGCCCGAATCCAGGCATCCCATAGTTACCCAGCCTGGCAAATTCACCATATGCAACGTTGTCAGCTGCGCCAGACGTTATGAACGAAATTTGATCTTCGATATCAGGGAAAAGTCGCTCAAGGCTCACAGCATTGAGGGCTGGCCCATAACGCCCAGACCCAGCAGGCCCGGGGATAACTTCTACCTCGCCGCCATTGTTTGGTAGTTGAGCTGGGCCGCGCGCGGGCCATCGCGGCGTATGACAACGAGCGCAATGAAGTTCGAATAGAACTTGTCCTTCGCTTTTTTCGGGATGAGCAGCCATCGCGGTTTCTTTGGCTTGCAATGCCTGTTGACTCGCATCGTCATCAGAAATTCTTTCGCGCCACAACCATGCGATTAGATTGTCAACCTCTTGAGAGGTGAGGGGTCCGCCACCTGGTAGACCCCAAGCAGGCATAACGCCTCGCCCGTAATTGAGAATTTGTCTTACTTCATCTACCTCATCAAGGTTCTCCGCGTCGGTATCGAACCGCGCAAAGACGGTATCTAGGGCCGGTGCGCGCCACGTGGTTTTGACGATATAGGTCTCTTCGTCACTGAATTGGTTACCGATGTCGAGCACGACTGGCGCGTAGTTGGCACCGCCTAGATCAGCGCCGTGGCAAACAACACACTCAAGTTCTTCTGCCAGTCGTTCACCCGCAGCTGCGGCCCGTTCACCGAATCCTACTTCAGCACCAGCGCGGCGGCCGCCTTCCCGGAGCCAGTAGATGGGCAGCACCAATGCAATTATCAGGAGCATCAAGACACCAAAGGCTTGGACCTGTTCGAGCCGACTTCCTTCAAGTACTTCGTCGTCTGGCAACGACCCGCGGTTGGCGGCAAGTTCAATCTCACTCCCAATCTCACTCTTGCTCCGCCGGATGTTAACGAAGACATAGATTGCCCAACCAACGACCACAACGGCCAGCAGGACCATGGCGATCGAACGTTCGGTGGTGGCAGCATAAATCACGGTTTATTGACCCCTGCCATAGTGCGGTGAGTTACGGACGAAAAGAAAATCTTCATTAGGCGCAGTGAGGTCCTTCTAAACCTTGGCCCGTCGTGTCGGTACCAATTGGCGGACCTTGGGAAGGACTACCTGTATCGATAATTACTTTGTCTCCATCAATGATCACTGGGAAACGATCCATACCTCGCGGAGCAGGGCCCGCCTTCTTTTCTCCGACACGGTTGTATTGCGATCCATGACACGGACATTCGAACCACTGAGAAGTAGCGCAGGATGGGACTTTGCAACCAAGGTGTGGGCACTTCTGCCATAGCGCTACGTAACCCATTTTAATGCCTTCTAAGACAGTCCCTGAATAAACCGCTTCAGCCGCTTGTTGGGTGGCGTCATCCATAGGAAACGGTTGAAGGTATGTCTGTGCCTCGGAAAAGTACGAAAAGTTAGTTGCAGGCGATGAAGACGCGATTACATCATTGACCGAGTCGATGGTCCCAATCTTTACTTTCGAGCCGAAGCCGCCGGTGGGCCGAGGCCAAAGAAAAGCGATATTGGCGGCTCCGAAGGCAGACAATCCCATGGTCATTAAGGTGATTGACGCACGATTTAGGAATTGGCGCCGCGTAACTCCCACTTCTTCAGGATCAGGGGGACTCCACACCTCGGGTTGGACTGGTTCGGGAACGGCTATCTCGCCGCCGACCCTCGCTAAAGCTACAGAACGTTCGAGTTCCTTAGCCTCATCGCTTACGGGGGCTCCGGCTAGTGCTCCCGCATCACGCTTCCTCGTTTCGCGCGACAAATGGCCCAAGCCCTGAGCGTCACGTCTACGAAGCGATGTGAAGCCCACTACTGCACCTAGAGCCACAAGCACAGGGATAGCTATGGCGATGATGGTACCGCTTGACACTGCGCTGCTCCTTACAGGTGGAAAATGCCGTGGAGCCCGGTGTCCCACGGGTAGGTGAAGTTGAAACCTTGGCCCCTAAAGAAGGACCCGATGATGACCAGCACTGCCCAGAACATGAGGTGGATGGTCTGAATCGAGATCGCGAACTTACGATCTTCGGGTGCATTTGACGGATTGCGATCGATGTATGGGGCAAATCCCAACAGCACCAGAACGATGCCGGGGATAGTGACGCCCGCGATCATCGGATCGAACATCGTAAGCAACTCTTGGAGGCCTAAGAAATACCAGGGAGCTTTAGATGGGTTAGGCGTTGCATTGTGATTGGCCAATTCGAGTAGCGGCGCATTGATGAACAGCGAGAAAACCAAGGCAAAGGCGGTGATAAACAGAGCCGCTGTAAATTCTGCTGCGAGCAGATGCGGCCAAACATGAACTTTGTCTCCTGGGGTGGCTTTGACGTCTTGGATGGAACCTGACTTGACCACCGTCAGCAATCTGTGAGTATTCCCGCTCGGTCCGGCCATTGCCGGTGGAGCGATCGTTGCTACGCCACCTCCTGCAGCTGCGGGTGCACCGCCCTGTTGGCTCTGCTCAAGCAGGGAACGTGGGATTGTTTCACCATCATCATCTGAGGAGCCGCCAGCATCAGTTGACGGTGCCGGGTCACCATCAGCCTTGGCCTTGGCCTCTTGGCTTCTCTTCAGTAAATGCTCAGGAATTTCAGTCATGGGAGTGCTTCCACCGCCGATCTATAACGGTCCGGAGATGCCGCCGTCTTTGCGGACTCTCCAAAAGTGAATTGCCAAGAAAATGACAAGGACGAACGGGAGCATCAATACGTGCAATACGTACCATCGAAGAAGAGTTTCTGCGCCAATTTGTTTGCCTCCCAAGAGCACGAAGCGCACTTGATCGCCAAATACCGGTGTGAAACCCATCATGTTGGTGCCGACGGTCACCGCCCATAACGACAATTGATCCCAGGGCAAGAGATAGCCGGTGAATGAAAGCAAAAGTGTGAGTTTCAATAGCATGACGCCGACCACCCAGTTGAACTCACGCGGAGCTTTGTATGCGCCGTGGTAGAAGACTCGTGCCATATGCAGGAACACCGACAACACCATTAGGTGAGCTGTCCATCGATGCAGGTTGCGAACAAGTAATCCGAAACTCACCTGTGTGTGCAGGGACTCAATGTCGCTCCAAGCGGCAGCTGCTGTTGGGCGGTAAAAAAACATTAGGAAAATGCCGGTAACTGTCAGCAGTATGAACAAGAAGAAACTAAGCCCACCAAGACAGAGCGTGTAACTCACCTTGACAGCGTGACGCTTTACCTTCACGGGGTGAAGGTGATACAGAACGCTGTTCATAATGACGTAGGACCTGTTACGTGGACTGTCTGTGTAGCCCTTACGGAAAATCGATCCAGGTCGAAAAACTGATGTCCAAAACTGGCTGTCTTGCATCCAGTCTGCTGCTGCAGTAGCCCCTTGTTGCAGCTTCTCAGGCAGCGACTGTTTGGACTTTTCGATCGAGTTTGCCATTTGGATTCCGTCTATCCCTCAGAGTCGCATGCCGTAGGCGTAGCCGTGTGTATGGGTGCGGTCATGAACGTCACCCTCAGTCGGTGGGTTGTCAACCACTTTGCCCATCGATATGACACCTGTAGGGCATCTATCTACGCATAGGGCACAGCGGGTACATACATCGTCATCAATAATGAAAATCGCGTTGTCAGCCGGGTCCAGACCGGGGAGGTCGGCGTCTACGGCTTCGTCTATTGCTTCAACTGCTATGTAGTGAATGCATTTCCACGGACAAATATCGACGCACCCTTCACACTGGATGCATTCTGATTGGTCAATGTTAATGAACTGTTTGGGCTTTACAGCCGCAGCTAGATAATCAGCGTCGACGGTTTGCAATACGTAATCGTCTACGAACCGAGGCATGGGTGGATTAGCTTCAGTCTTTGCCATATCAGTTGCCCTTCATGAGTGGGCGGCCGAAATCTGATACTGGTTCTGCGACTGGTTTTTTCTCATCTCGTTTCTGCCACCAAAGCCACAGAAATGGAAGACCAGCCAAAGCGACTATGTGCTCAACAACCACAACAATGTCTGAAAGCTTCTTGAGGTCCATCCGCATGGGCGGGAATGTGATCGGGTTCCCGTCTATGAATTGGCCCTCAGTAAAGAGCATCCGCTCAACGGACCATCCCCATTCGTTGTCGGTAAGCCGAACCCAGCGGTCAGGCACGACTCCGAAAACCATGAGAAAGAGCATGAAGATAAACGCAGCACCAAGCATGGCCTCGCCCCACGAAGTGGGGCGGTCAGTAGGCCTACGTCGCCCATACGCAATGACGGCATAGACCATAAGACCTGTGATCAGGATTGATGTCACAAGTGCAACCACGAGCCCTCCTGTCTAGTCCGTAGTGTTGGTGCGTGCTTACCGAATCTTGGCGAGATTCCAAGGAACCTCACACTATGCAAATCCACAGCGTGAATCTACGTTCAAATCTACCCGAGCAACGCCCGGATCGTTCGACGTTCTACCACGCTTTAACGACGGATTCGCAACTCAAGAATGTCTTATATGGTGGCACTCGCGCGCTACTAATGCCGAACCCAAAGCAGGATTTTTTTTGAGAACTTCATTCTGAGTGCAACTTGAGCAAAAAGTGTCTGCCAAACTTGGTCCGCTACCCTCGTCCGCGCCTATCTTTGATGGTCGCACGTATCTTGTTTCTTTAACAGTAACCCGCGATGCGGGATTCCAGATTGGGATCTCGCGGAGGACAAAGTGACCGAAGTTCCCGAGTACCTATTTGAGCGTTCCAGACAGAGACGTATAGCGCTCGGCCTGCTTGAAGATGATGGCAGTGGAGGTGCTGCTGCTTCGGAGTCGGGTGACAGTGGGTCTCAAGCCAGTTCGGGGCCTAGTAGCGCTGATGTGATCGCTGCCGCTAAGGCCGACGCCAAGCTTGAACAGGTTGCTGACATTGACGTTGAACCTGTTTGGGTTTCTGCGGCTAATAACCGAACCAAAATTCCAATGTGGGCCCTCCCAGTCATGTTCTTCCTACCGCTTTGGGCGTTTGTCTACGTCAAAATGACTGAGCCACCGCCTGAACCTGTGACTGCGATGACTGAGGGCGCAGCAACTTATGCTGCCCAGTGCGCAAGCTGCCATGGTGGGGATGGAGCTGGGAATGAAGGTGGCGGGGTCGGACGACCTTTATATAACGGAGAAGTCTTACTGACGTTCCCGAAATTAGACGCTGACATGATTCATTGGCTCAATGTCGGTTCGGAAGGTATCGGTCTCGGAAATCCTTATGGTGCTACTGATAGGCCGGGGGGGACCCATATCTCGGGTGAGACCGGCGCAAATATGCCAGGTTTCGGCGGGACTCTGTCGGAGTACAAGATTTATTCCGTGGCCAGATACATCCGTGAGGTGTTGAGCGGTGAACTCTTAAACGAAGAGGAAATTGCAGCTCGCGATGCTGAATGGGAAGAGCTTGGTGGTGGCAAAGATCTTGGAGGCGGCGGCGGTCACGGAGGACATTAAGCTCCGTCTCGTCATAGCAGGTTAAAAAATACTCTGACACCGTCAAAGCAGGCCGGAGGACATGCGCTGATGACCATGCGTCTTTCTACAGAGGTACTGGTGATCGGGGCTGGCCCGGCGGGCGCTGCCGCAGCTCACTGGGCCGCTGAGTCAGGTCGCATGGTCGTACTGTTGGAAAGAGAAGCAATGCCTCGCGAACGAATTTGTGGCGATGCTTTGACACCCAAGGCGGTTGGACACTTAGCCGAAATGGGGATTGACATCACCAATAGTGATTTCCATCAACATCATGGATTACGAATGACCGCCCACGGGCAAAGCATTGAACTCAGGTGGCCCACTGATCACGACCATCCGAATCATGGTCTAGTAATTAGACGCCGGGTTCTCGACAATCTCTTAGTAGAGCATGCGCACGGTGCTGGCGCTCAAGTTTGGACAGGTGTTGAGGTTACTGAGCCAATAATCGAGCATGGGCATTTGCGGGGCTGTCGAGCCGTCGGTTCTGGCTGTGGTAGCGGCCCTGAAGGAGAAATAGAAGTGCGCGCCCGGTTTGTGGTCATTGCTGATGGTCCACTTTCACCATTTGGACGGGCTTTGGGCACCGCTCGGACGCGAACTTATGCTCAGGGAGTTGCTATGCGAGCCTATTTTTCTAGTCCTCGTCATGGTGATGACATCATCGAATCAGTGTTTGATCTTCGAGATAATGCCGGCGAACAACTTCCGGGCTACGGCTGGATATTCCCAGTGGGCGACGGGACCGTCAACACTGGGGTTGGGTTATTGAGCCACCATCACGGAAACGATCCTCAATCCATTCGCGAGCTATTTGACAAGTGGTTGAATCAAATACCTAAAGGGTGGGAAGTCGATATAGACAGCATCGAAGGTCCACCAGAAGGTGGACGTCTACCGATGGGTGCGTCGGTTCGGCCAAGGTCGGGTCCCAACTGGGTTGTAGTAGGTGACGCTGCGGGAAGCGTGAACCCATTTAACGGCGATGGGGTTGAACCAGCATTAAGTAACGGACGATTGGCGGCTTCTGTAATCGACCGCGCTATAAGCACCGGCGACGGCCTCGAACTTCGACAGTACGAAAGACAGCTGATCTCTAAATATGACCACTATTACCGACTTGGAAGATTAGCGACTAAGGCCCTTGGAAAACCTGGTCTGATGCGGCGTTTCACCCTGCTCGGCATCCAGTCTCGGGTTCTAACCGAACTGGTAATGAGAATTTCAACCAATCTAGTTAACAACGACGCTGGTGGAACCGAATCTGTTTACGAAATCGGGAAGGTGATAGCGCGACTTATTCCTGATCGCGATTAGCCCCTGTGAGAAAGCTTTTGCAGCCGACCTGCTGTCGGTAGCTTCCACTGTGTAGCGGTTAATTGAGTTCACCAAACACCAAGTCAAGCAATTCGCCAGCTGGCAAAACGTCTAATGACTTATATCGCGCGAACGCCCCCGAAAAATTTAGCGATTCGACCAAGGGATTCGGCACGACGACGGTGCGGATCCCCGCCGCAAGAGCCGCCTTAAGGCCATTAGGGCTATCTTCAACGACAGCTGCCGAGCCTGCTTCTACTTTAAGTAGCTCTAACGCTCGCAGGAAGACGTCAGGGGCTGGTTTCGAAACACCACCTACGTCATCGCGACAAACGACATATGAAAATCTTTCATATAGCCCAACTCGTTTCAGGTGATGGTCAACCCAACTGTGGGGCGAACTCGATCCAATCGCTGTTGCTATCCCTCGTTGTTCAGCTGCGTCTAATAGCTCAATTACACCGGGTAAGACCGGTTGCTCTTCCGTTAACTGATTCTTAATCCGCTGGCGTTCCCCCATTACCGAGTCTTGGTCTATCACCCCCCCAAGTCGATTTTCTAATTCTTGTACCCAAGTAGATTTACGGTCGGTACCCATTCCTTTAAGCCACCAGTCCGTGGGGAACTCGACGCCGTAATCTGTCCAAATTCGAGCTGTGGATTCATACGCTGGGCTCTCGGTATCAATGATTGTTCCATCAAAATCTAGAATCAGCGCTCGTTTGTTGGTGGTCAAACCAGAACCCCGATAACTGCTTGCACCAGGCCGGCTGTTGTTTGGTTTTTTGCGACGCCAGCTACCTCAAGCCCTTGTATTCGACACTCTTCAGCCGTTGTGTTTCCGATGGTGATGATTTTGGTTGCCGTGCGTCCTCCAGTTTGTTCTAGATGACCATTCACAGCAGAGGGCGAGGCGAAAGTTACGGCATCAGCGCTAATGGCCCGCGTGACTAACTCATCTTCTAGTGACGGGACCACGGTCCTATATGCGGCGACACGATCAACTTTCCAACCCTTATCTTGCAGTCCTTCGTACAATTCAGTCCTGCCGTCTGAAGCCATCGGTATTAAGACGTGATCATCAGGAGTTGGAGCTGGGAATGCCTCGGCTAAGGAGGTGCCATCACTGTTAATTGGCACAAGGTCCGGTTCTCGTTTGAGTTCGGACAGAACTTTGGCTGCCGTGGATAGCCCTATCGCCGCTATCTGTAATCCCTCAATCTTTTTTAAAACACCGCGTCGGGCCGCTCGAGCCATAAGAGCAGAAACGGCATTCGACGAAGTAAACGCTAGCCACGAAAATCGTTCAAGCCTGAGGAGAGCATCGTCTAGTGGTTGACCTCCATCTAAGGGTGGAACCACGGCAATTGCAGGAGCGGGTATAACTTCTGCACCGACCTCGCCAAAAGCTTGGATGAGATCACTGCTTTGGTGAGACGCTCTGGTCACTACGACCGATTTTCCTGCGAGTAGATCAACGCTCAAGAGTTATCTCCACCCTTGGCGAGCAAGTTGTATCCACCGCTAGCTAATAATTCTTGAGCCGTTTGTGCTCCCAACGTAATCGGGTCTCCACCTTGGTGTTTTGTCCGCAGAACAGTGCTGCCGTCGAGGGAAGCAAGCACCGTCTCTAAACACAACAAATCTCCAACGTTGTAGGCATAGGCGCCGACCGGGAGTTCACAACCACCACCGAGTTCAGCTAGGTACGAGCGTTCCGCCATGACACACGTACCTGTCAATTCGTCGACAATGGATGAAATCAAGTCGATTATCTCTCTGTTGTCATCTCTGCACTCGATAGCAATCGCGCCTTGGCCTACTTGGGGAACCATTTGATCGGACTCAAAGACTTGATCGGCCAACTCTGAAATGCCGAGTCGGTCAAGGGCAGCCTTAGCCACTACTACCGCGTCCACGTCAGTCCCTTGAGCCATCTCAATTCGGGTTTTTATGTTCCCTCTCAGCCCAACAAACCTGAGGTCTGGCCGCAGATTGACAAGTTGCACGCGGCGCCGCGCTGAACCTGTCGCGATCACACCACCTTCAGGTATCTGATCCAGTTGGTTGCCTATGAGAGCGTCCCTTGGGTCGCCTCGTTCAAGAAATCCGACCAGATTGAGTCCATTCGTGGGTCTGGACCTCAAATCCTTGGCGCTGTGGACTGCGATGTCGGCTCGCCCTTCGAGGACCGCTATTTGGACTTCTTTAACGAAAACTCCTTCACCAGCCATGTCTTGGATTTGTCGTGTCCGATCTTTGTCGCCTTCGGTCGCGACCAACAAGAACTCAACTTCAATCCCTTGAAATTTCAGGCGAGAAGCGACGGCTTCGGCCTGCCAACGAGCTAGTGGGCTAGAACGGGTGGCGACAATCAATTGGACCCTCGTTTAAAGGTCGATGGGGTCTTGGACCGAGTGTGCAAGATGACAACCTTTTGCTCAAGCGAAGGCTTGCTTCGGTGCAGCAGTCTCGCAGTATCAGGAGCTTGTTTCCACTCCAGAGGAAAGTTGTACGGAGATTTTTGTGGTCTTGAGTTACCAGGTTACGAAAAGGAGCTGAAGAGTAGCCGCCATGATGATGAGAAACAGCAGACCCGCCAACACCATGGTGGTGCCAGGTCTCATGTTGCTTCTCGCAACATCACTTCTGCACCGACCGCAAGCTCATCAGGAACTACACCTTCCTGCTGGCCTGTCGCGATTGCGAGCAAACCATATTCGTCGTCGACTAAGGCGAGTTGTCCCGGGTTTACTTCGTCTGGATGCTGTACCCGAACTACACGTCGGTCATCGCCAAATTCCAGAATTATGACATCGCCTAACCCGGATAGCGTATCCCGGTCAATGTTGAGTTGAGCTGCTCCCTGTCGAGTGCGACGAATCACTTCTGCTGATATTGCGCCATCAGTTTCTGTTCTTGGGACGGGGACAAGTGATGGGAGCAGGAGGGCGGGCTCTATCTCTTCACCTAACTCCAGAAGAGAACCTCCAGCAGCAACATGACCAACCACGGGAGCGATGATGTCACGAGCTGGGTGTGTCACTCCTGGTGAAGAATTGTGGAGGTCTTGGTTCGTCAGCTGCACTGCTTGGCTAGCCCCTCCGACAACTGCTACCGCGGCCCCCAACAACCCATTATCGGGTCCTACCAATATTGATTGGCCTTCACCAACTGATACGGCTATCGCTGGCCGGCCCGCGAGATCCCCAACAGACGCCAATACGAGCCCCGGTGCCAAATAGGGGACGCTCCGAGCAAGCATCAAGGCACCCGCGCGGATATCACCGGGTTTTATGTCGTGACATAGATCTATGACTTTTGAGGTTGGGCTCAGTTCATGCAATATGGATTGCAACAATCCGACGGATTCGTCTTCCTTACCTAAATCAGTTACGCAAGTAATGGTGTCGAACTGTGCCATATCTCAGTCTTGGCCTAATTCCTGAGAGCGCCGACTAGCCGCTTCAATTGCTGCTGCAAAGGCGGCTCTCAGCCCATGATTTTCCAATTCTCTCAAACCCGCGGCAGTTGTGCCCCCTGGGGATGTGACGTCAGCTCGTAACTCGGCGGGCGGTTTCCCGTCGGCTAGCAAAGTGGAGGCGCCAAGGAGAGTTTGGATGGCAAGTTCTGTTGCTACTGAGCGGCTAAGGCCGGTCATTACTCCAGCATCAATCATGGCCTCCGCTACTAAAAAGACGTACGCAGGACCTGAACCTGAGAGTCCCGTTACTGCGTCAAGAAGCCTTTCTTCAGTGCGAACAACTGTTCCGACGGCTCCTAAAATTTCTTCCGCCCAAGCCAGGTCTTCTGGGGTGGAAACTGGGTTACCGCAGATTGCTGCTGCTCCTTTACCCACCAATGCTGGAGTATTTGGCATTGCTCTGATCGCCGGGATAGCCGACCCGGTTGCTTTATCAATGGCATCTAAAGTCACACCGGCAGCTACTGATAAAAGTCGTTTCGTTCCTGCTTCAGCAACTTGTTGGGCTACGGAAGCTACGACATCGGGTTTCGTTGCGATGATCGAACCTTCCGATGGTTCCATTTCTGCGGAGACCCGCACGCCGTAGGTCTCGATTAGTTCCTGGGCGCGAGTAGTTGAGGGCTCAACGATAAAAATATTTTTAGCGTCGTGTCCGTTACGCAGTAATCCACCCAGTAACGCCGCACCCATTTTCCCGCCGCCAACAATCAGCAGTTCAACCATAGGGTCCACGGTAGCGGTCGACTTCGCCAGCGACTCAGCTCTATTTACTCTGCACTCTTTTCGGACGTCTCTTTCAATTGCCTGGCGAAACCCATTTTGAGCGCCGTACGCCAATAACGCTCAACATATTCCCAAATAGTCCCAAGGATTCGATCCAGTTCGTCTTCATCCACCGCGTGGAACGGGAGTTCACCAGTGAGGAAAATCGCGTGTTCAGGGCCGATCCCAAACTGGGCTCCCACGAGGTCATAATTTCGGCGAAGTAAGAGCTCAAACAATTCTTCTTTATTGTCATCCGGGTAGGGCAAAAAGTAA
Organism: Acidimicrobiaceae bacterium; assembly: GCA_002708935.1. Classification (GTDB taxonomy): domain Bacteria; phylum Actinomycetota; class Acidimicrobiia; order Acidimicrobiales; family Poriferisodalaceae; genus MedAcidi-G3. The sequence goes on from PAPO01000015.1 coordinate 32,919, forward strand.
GTTTCGTATTTCAAAGTTCTTTGACCGAGGGTGAGCCACACGGTGGTGACATCACGTTCTTCACCTTCAAGACGGGCGTACCATCTTCTTTCGATGTCTTCATCACGGGCTACGTCTAGGAGTATGGGAAGTTCTTTTTGCTGACGTCGGAACCAGTCGTCAATTATTTGCTCTAAAGCGTCCAGTTCGTCTGGTCTTGCAACATCACGCGTCACGCGCAAGAAACCAGTTCTTTAGACGTCAGACGCCCAAAGACCTCTATAGCGTTCGTCGCACCAAGATCCCAACTGTTTAGCGTCGCTCGCTGAGCTCCACGACGACCCATTTCGTCTCTCATTTCAGGCTTGTCGAGCAGTTCATCTATTGCAGCTGCGAATATTTTTTGATCTCGTTCAGCTACTAGCAGCCCTGTGACGCCGTTCACAACGTTGTCTCTAAGGCCACCAACATTGCTAGCAACTACGGCCGTCCCGCAAGCGGCTGCCTCAAGTGCTACAAGCCCAAAAGATTCGGATCGACTCGGCACCAAACAGATGTCAGCAGCTCGATAGTAGGCAGGCAACGCTTGATGCGGCTGCGGTTCAATAAATACGACGCGATCTTCGAGCCCATTAATTTCAATTTGCTGCTGCAGAGCTTTCAGTGTTTCTGGGCCTTCATCTCCAGAAAGACCTCCGACAACAACTAACTGTGCATCTTGGCTTTTGCTCGAAGCTAAAGCCCCAATAGCTACGTCTAGACCTTTGAGCGCCTGAATGCGCCCGACAAAAAGGAGCACAGGGTAATCCCCTAGGCCTATTGCGGCCCGAGCAGAACGCAAAGGCCCAGGACTGAAAAGATTGCTATCCACGCCGGGGGTCAATATTTCAATTCGATCCCGGGGAATTCCGTAGAGGGACGTCAACTGGTCTGCTTCCACGCTACCTGAAGCAAAAACAGCGTCTGCGCAACCGATAACGGCTTCTTCTGCCCGAATTCGGTCTTCCGGTTCTGAGTCGCCAGCGATGCTTTTAATTCGACCCAAAGTATGGAAGGTCACCGCTAAAGGAACATCAAATTGGTGCTTTAAGTGGTGCCCTACGACGGCTGATAGCCAGTAATGGGCGTGAAACGCGTCAACAGGTCGTCTATCCAAGTAAGCAGCAACTCCTTGTGTCCACAGATCAAGAACTGCTGGGAGGTCACCTTTTTCGAGGCCGTAGGGACCCGCCTCGATTTGTATGACGTTGACTCCCGTTTCAAGTTCAACGAGTTCAGGGACATCCGGGTTTGTCCGTCGGACATAAACATCACATTCGGTTCCCTTGCTCGCCATCGAGGCAGCTAGCTCGCGAACATAGACATTTAGTCCTCCGCTGTCACCAGCACCCGGCTGGTCCAAGGGGGACGTATGCATGGACAGAACACCTATTCTGCGGATGGGTCCATCAGGCATGGGAGTGAATTCGACTTCCGTCACGAATGACCAAGGTATGCCACTGACTGCAACTACTCCACCCGATTCTGAATTGGGTGAGGTTTCTAGAGATTTAGTGCCACTTCTGCAGCAGTCCATAATGGTGCGACTACAACATGTGAGGCTAGCAGGGAGGCCCGTTGACCGTCTCGGGCCACAAGCAGTCGCATCATTAACCGCCCAAGCAGAATGGCGATGCCAAGCACACAAGCAAACACCAAATAATCGTTCGGAGATATTGACGACACCGACAATTGGACCGAGGTCCAGAGAAGCGTTAACGAGCCACCAATGGCCACAACGGGCGCAAATTGGTGACGTGGTCGTCTACTTCCACACAATTCCAAACCTAGATCGTGGAAAAAAATTAGTACCAGTAACAAGCCTGCTGACGAAGCGTCACGAAGAGCCAACGTAATGAGACTGGACGCGGCGATGCCCGCGGGTAACCATCCGCCCAGGATTCTCGCTGTTTGAAGCAACAGTGAAGTGGACCCTCTCTCACCTATGGCAGCTATTAGCGGCGTGGCAACCAGTGCCCCCACCAGAATCAGTGCCGACAACCGAAAATCGTTGAAAAGTCCGCTACAAGCGACGAGCAATAACAACGCCGACGCCGGTATACGTTCCAAAATGGAAGATCCAGCAAAGTTGGATGAAACTGAGGCAGCCACCAGTGCCACCGCTATTCCAAAGGCAGTGGCTCCTAGGGACAGCAAAAATATTAGGCCACACAGTCCGACGAAGTGATAGCTCAAGAAGCCGCTACCCGACCCATACACCGTTGAGAATCTATGCAGAAAAGTGCGCATTAACCGCCCGAGACCGGCGGGAGTACCGCCACCTCATCACCACTAGAGATTGTTGAGTCTCCCTCTACGGGTTCCCCGTTAAGCCATACCCGACTTATAGACAAGATCTGGGTGAACTCTTCACCTAAGTCATCTTGTGCTTGGACAAGCAGGTCTTGGACGGTGCTGGCCTCAAAAGTGATGGTCCCATTACCTGCTATTTCTCGTGCACCTGCAAAAAGTCGAAGAGTTACCTTGGCCATGTCCGGATCCTATCTTCGGTTGCCGTGGGGCTTCCCTTCTAAGCCGCTACGTTCTTTGATGTAACTACGAGGGAGACCAATTCCTGGTGGATGTACTCATCCTTAGACATGGGCAATCTGAGTGGAACGCTCAAGGCAAATGGCAGGGTCAAGCTGATCCCCCATTAACCGAGCTCGGGGAACAACAAGCAGCATCAGCTGCACAGCAGCTACTCGATATCGGCGAAAGTTTCGACAGAATTGTGGCTAGTGATTTAAAGAGGGCCCACCACACAGCTGAAATCATCGCTCTACTCCTAGGTGGGAAAAGCGTCACAGTTCATACTGAGTTCCGTGAACGGGCTGCGGGGATCTGGCAAGGCCTAACACGCTCCGAAATTGAGGCTTCCTGGCCTAATGCCATTGAGGAGCAACGTTGGCCCGAGGGTTACGAACCCGATGATTCAATAATCAGCAGGGTGATGCCCGGCCTGGTGCGTTTGGCACAAAACAACAAACGTGTTTTGTTAGTCGGTCATTCTGGTTTGATCCGCGCGTTGGATCGCGTCACTGATGCCCCGCAAGCGGCAATCACAAACCACCTTTCCGGTAGGTGGTACGAGTTACGAGATGGACTAACTCCAGGCAGCGTTGCTGATTTTTCCGTGCAGACTCCGGATCATGACTTGGAATAGAGCATCTCTCGCTCGCGAATTTATGTTTCGCTGACCCATGACGCAGCCGTCACGGGATCTGCTCCGTCAGCTAATGCCCGCAACGTTGACTCAACCTTCGAGAACTCAATCTCATACCCGTCGAGTTCCCCTTCTGTTAAGAGTGAACTTGGCTCGACGCCAGAATCTCGGTCGTTATCCACACCGTCAGTTTAGATTCGGCATGAAGTTCAATCGGTGAACTAGAAGATAATTCTGAGAACCTGGGCTTTCGAGCGATGAAGGTCTAGCTCTGACTGATGCACTGCAATTGGGTTTTGGTTGTAGTGACATCATCACGGTTGAGTCCTATCAGCACTACCGCTTTCGGGGCCTCTCCTGACCATCGCTTAATTTCCCAACGCCTTCCAACTACCTGTAATTGGAAAAGGTTCCCCTCGAAGTCCTCGAACCATCCTTTTGCTCGCAGTAATCCGTGAGTCGACCGGTCGAAGAATTCCCCGAGATCCATGGGCTTCCAGGGGCCTGCTGGTTCCACAACAAGGGAAACAACAGCTAAACCGACCTTGCCTTCACGGCTGGCCATAGAGACACCTTGTACGGCCGCGCCAACTACTAAACCAAGGTCAATCGCACCATCGTTAGCCTGAATAATTCTCCCCCCTGGAGCTACCTCGGCAATGAGTTTTAGGGCAAGTTGTCGTTCTGGCTCTGTGACAAGGTCACCTTTGGACAGAATGACGAGATGAGCGGCTTGCAGCTGACGAACGACTAATGCAGCAATTCGTTGATCGGCGAGTTGAGTATCGAGAGAACTGGCGTCGGCCACAGAAACAATGCCATCTAAACGACAGTTGTTGGCGCCTTGCACTATCTGACCGATCGCAATTGGATCCGCGATGCCACTGGCCTCAATTACAACCGCGTCATAGCTACCCACGGTTGCCAAATGTTCAAGCTGATTCACCAGGTCGTCTCCAAGCACACAACACACACAGCCATTAGATAGTGAGATTTGTTGGAGACTTGCGTCCTTTACTAAATGTGCGTCAACTTCAACAGCACCTACATCGTTAACCACAACGGCAATTCTCAAACCTTCCGGATTTTCGAGTACGTGGCGAAGAACTGTGGTTTTGCCGCTGCCCAGGAAGCCCGTAAGCAGTGTCACATCTAGTTCAGTAGACGTAGTGTCGTTTTTCTGAGTTCGTTCTCGCGCCGCGTGCAAAGTCGAAACAACGCTGCTCCATGCAGCGTCCACTTCGCCAGAAGACATCTCAGTTGGTTGATTCACCGGCAAGCACTGTGTCGCAGACCTCAATATCTTTGAGGTTTCGTGGATCCAACTCATAGGGGTCATCTGCCAAAACAGTGAAGTCGGCGTGCTTGCCAACCTCAATAGACCCGAGTCGGTCATCTCGGTTCAGTATGTACGCCGCATCAATAGTGATTGCACGTAAGGCCCTGTCGACTGAAATTCTTTCTCCGGGTGCAAGGACTGTTTCTCCATCGGCACCTATCCGGTTTACTGCGCACCACGCCGCCAGAAGAGGGGACAGAGGAGTTACAACTAGGTTGAAATCGCTGTGCAGCGCGAAAGGCGCCCCGGCGCGTTCCAAGGAACCTAGCCGTGCCGTTGCTTCACTTCGGTCGGGGCCGAATCCGTGATCACTATGGAGTTGTGCGCGGAAATGAACGAAATAAATATTTACAGAGGCTTGGCCCCCAAGGGCTGACAGTCGTCGAGCCTGGGAGGGAGATGAGATGCAGTAATGCTCAACCGTGAATCGGTGATCAAACCTGGGGTGTATCCGCTGCAGCGCTTCGAGCGTGTCAAGGGTCATATCCAGGGTACGGTCACCATTTGCATGCGAATGGATCTGAATTCCCGCTTTCCAGAATGGAAGCATCCGCTCAACCATGTCTTCCCAAGGGACTTCGCCTTTGTGTGCATTGTCATCGTCGAGGTATCCAGGTTCGTTCATTACAAGCGTCATTGATGGGTATGACCCGTCATTTACATATTTGATTCCGTGCGTGTTGAGTCGATCGTCACCCTCCGCTCTTTTTGTTTCAAGAAAGTTGAGCATCTCACTGCCATATTCCCTAACGAGCTTTGGTTCAAAAGGAATCATGAAGATGCGCAGTGGAAACGTCCCTTCAGCTATTGCTGTGGCGTGATCATCCCATTCAGGTTCGAATCCATCTGCGAGGCCCCAGATTAAGTCTGCTGTGGTGGTAATCCCGGCTGCTTTGGCGACGGCCCCCATCCGATCGATCGCTGTTCGCCCGGCGTTGGGGCCGTATATGAGTTTCGATACCGGTCGGGTGGCGAGTGCTGTTGCTTCTGTTTCTACGAACCACCCGTTGAGGCGCCCATCAGGGTATCTACCTATCCCATGACCAACTGAGTCATCATTGACTCCGATCATCTCCAGCATTGGGGTATTGACGTAAACAATGTGTGGTGCGTAGGCGATCACCCAGATGGGGATTGAGTCGCTGATTTGATCCAGCATGTCTCGATCTAAGTGCCCGGATTGGCTTGCAGGGTCGTATCCCCAAGCTGTTATTGGGGTGGTCGGGTCTGTTTGTTCTGCTGCCAACGCTCGAAGTTGATTGAGGACAGCATCTCGGGTCGGGAGGCCCTTCCTTATGCCTCCAGGGGCTGCTGATTCAATCGGGCCTACGTATTCCAAACCCATATAGGTGCCACTCAATCTGAGGTGGGTGTGCGGGTCAATGAAACCGGGCATCATAATTTTGTCGGTATATCGGTCATCGATTGAGTGGGGGTAGCGTCTCAACCAAGGCTCCATCGATTCGATCGACCCAACAGAAACTATTCGTCCATCTGACACTGCTACTGCTGACGCGTCGGGGCGGCCGGGATCCATGGTGTGGATATGCGACGCCGTGTAAACCGTTATGTGTTCCAACACTTCCCCCAGTTTGTCTTTCGTACCGTATCTCGCGTGTTCTTAGGATTCTCGTGAGTTGCCTGGCCTAGGGCCTGACCTTGCCTTATGAAGAACAACCGAACTGCCGTAGAATTGTTACTTGTGGATGAGATTCAGTGCACGGCGCTTGAAAATGAATGGGAAACACCGCCGAACCCATTGATGCACCCACCATGTCTCTGTCCGAAGTGCAAGGTTGAACCAATTGATCTCGGACATATGCCGGGGAGGCTGCGCGCTAGTGGAATGCGGCAACGTCCGTTGGTTGAATCAGTAGAGCTGGGCAACGAGGGGCAAAGCGTTCTTTAATCCCATTGGCAGTCTTTCGGGTTCCTCTGCCAATTGATCAAACAATCTTCATTGAAGTTTCTTACCACGAATGAGAAATGACTGTTAATGACTGATGACCTTGTACGAGACCGCCGGTACGATGATGGTGGGCCGCTAGCTCATCGGGTAGAGCAGGGGACTTTTAATCCCAAGGTGCCGGGTTCGAGACCCGGGCGGCCTACATTTATCTAGCTATAGGTGCCAGTTTGGCATTGGTTAATTGGACTAGATCTTCAAGCTCGATGGAGATATCAAGGCCGCGCTTGCCACCACTGCAGTAGAGGCGTCCAATCTTTGAAGACGAAAGGTCTATGACCGTGTCGAGAGCGATTCTGGTTCCCAACGGGCTAATACCGCCTCTCACATACCCGGTTATCCGTTCTGCTTTCTTTGGTTTTGTCATTGTTGCGCTCTTGCGACCTAAAGCCATAGCCGCTGCTTTGAGATTGAGGGTTTTGGAAACCGGGATGACGGCTATCGCTGATTGATTCTCGTGTGAATCGCCTAGGTCAATAACGAGGGTCTTGAACACGGAGTCCACTGGCACGCCTAATGCTTCAGCAGCCTCAAGTCCATACTGCTGGTTGCTTGGATCGTGTTCGTAGTGGTGAATACCAATTGTAATTTCGGCAGCTTCCGCAATACGGATCGCTGGTGTCATATGGCTTCAACCTTACGGTGTCAGTTGGTCACTGCACGAGACGGATGTTGTTGCGACGCCTCAACCAATATTCATGATCAACTTCGTCAGCTTCATGTCGCCGGCGACGCAACCGAGCAATTGCGGCATGACGCCGAGCTGAGGTTTCTCTATGGCTTTGCCGACTCAGACGTTCGTCATTCATTTCACGGATCCGAGTTTGGACTTTAAGTCGACTTAGATCGCTGATCGCGTTCTCTATCGGTCTGTCTTGCTCGAACAACGTGGGCGTCTCCATGGACCTAGCTTCACAAAGGGGTGGGACAACCTTGTTGAGATTCAGCGCCCTGAGTGGCCAAATCCTCCCAAACCTCTTTCGGTGTCATCAAGTTCATCTGACTCCTCCCAGGCAACCTCTTCAACTTTTTGGATCACCAATTGGGCAATTCGATCCCCTCGATGAACTTCATACGGCTCACTCGGGTCGGTATTAACCAATAGAACTTTAAGCTCGTCTCGATACCCGCTATCGATCAATCCCGGGGAGTTAAGACACGTAATTCCATGACGCAGAGCTAACCCGCTACGTGGCTGAACAAAACCCGCATAGCCGCGCGGAATAGCAACGGCGATACCTGTGCCTATTAACGCTCGTCCGCCCCCGGGGGGGAGAGTCACCTCTTCATTAGCTATTAGGTCTGCACCGGCGTCACCTGGTTTCGCATAATTCGGTAATGGGAGATCAGAATTGAGACGTTGAACTGGGATAACAAGCACACCCTGACTTTAGGCATAGTTGGACCAAGCTGCAGGCACCCCATATGGGAGTCGTACTCGGCCTAGCATGATCGCATGCTTGTTTGGATGGACCTTGAAATGACTGGACTGGAACCTGCGCGTCACGTCATTGTCGAAATTGCGACCATCATCACCGATGACCATTTGGAGACCGTGGCNGAGGGACCAGATTTAGTTATCCATGCANATGAATCCGAGCTGGCAGAAATGGACGAATTTGTGAGAGAGATGCANACAAAATCGGGGCTTCTNGAACAAATACGTANGTCNTCNACAANTTTGNAAGAGGCTTCTCAAAAAACACTCGATTTCATCATGGAACATGTGGAGAAACCTAGATCCGTGCCGTTATGTGGGAATTCGATTGGAACGGACCGAAGGTTTTTAGATGCCTATATGCCTGACATTGAAAACTTTCTGCATTACAGATCCATTGATGTGTCAACAGCAAAGGAACTCGCACGCCGGTGGAATCCCGCGGTCCTAAAGGCGGTGCCAAAGAAAGAGACCTCTCACAGGGCTCTTGACGATATTCGGGAAAGTATCGCCGAGTTGCGGCATTACCGAGAACATCTTTTTAACCTCAGCGAGAAATCGAATTCAAATTAGATAAGCCGATAAGATCTCTCTAATGGAACGNCCGATGCGTGAGGAACAACGTCCCCCTGACGACGCAATAATTGAATTAGCTCCAAACGTTCGACGGCTTCAATTGCCAATGTCTATGCCGGGCTTAGGGCACGTCAACTGCTACATACTTGATGACGAGCGCGGCGCGGCGCTTGTTGATCCAGGTTTACCGGGCCCTGCCAACTGGAAAGCTCTCATGAGAGGCCTTCGACAGGCNGAAGTCCCTCCCGAGCGGGTCCATTCGATAGTCATTACNCACAGCCATCCGGATCATTTCGGTGCCGCAGGACACTTTCACGAGAAATACGGCTGTGAAGTCATCACNCACAANAATTTTCGAATGTGGTGGAACTTAGATGAAGAAGATGACGAACCNCTTCAAAATGTTGCATCTGCTGACGANAANGCTCAACTTCGCGATGATCCCCTTTTNGCTGGGCTTGAGACCGGNCCAAGAGGGCCTACCCCTTGGGGCGGCGAGCGATACAANATGCCNTGGCANCGTCAACTCGGTTATTCAATGATGAGAAAAGGTTGGGGTGGGGCTTGGTTCTCAACTCCAAAACCAACAAAGCGAATTGAGGATGCGGACCGCATTAACCTCGCCAGGCGTGAGTTTGTGGCTGTCCATACTCCTGGGCATACCACTGACCATCTATGCCTGTACGACCCCGAGGCGGGCCTAATGCTCTGCGGAGACCACGTTCTGCCNACCATCACACCACACATCTCTGGTTTCGGGCCAGCNGCTGACCCGTTGAAGGATTTTTTCGTCAGTCTCGACCGCGTAGCGGCCTTCGACGGNGTCAAATTGGGTCTACCCGCGCACGGTCAACCATTTACAAACCTTTCCCAACGTGTAGAAGACATCCAACGTCANCATCAGGAACGTCTCNACTTACTNCGGGAGGCGTCTGACAAGTTAGGNCGAGCTTCCGTTCAGAAGTACATGAAGGAACTGTTNCAGCAGCGTTCCTGGGGTCCAATGGCTGAGTCGGANACATTTGCCCACCTTGAACANTTGAGGCAGGTCGGCGAAAATGATGCGACCCGCGCCTCNGATGGGGTCTTGGAATATGCCTTCAGGTAGTGCTTTGTANNCGGATGATTCCTTATAAGTGGAAGCGTCCCTCGGGCAAGCTACCCTTCTGATTTGCATTGTTAAGGTTTGGTCGTTTTTATTCGTTTGACCCGGCCCTGGCATTTGTGATGGCCTTTATTTAGTTAATCCTCTAGGCAAGAATTGTTTGAAGATAATGCGTAGTTATTTATCACCAAGTTGGCCGTGTGCTCAAAGCACGGTGAAGCGCGCGCTTTGTCATTCCGTCGCGTCCAACTCACGCGTGTCGACAAAATTCAATAACGGCTTTGCGTCGATGCGTCCGGCTACTTATTTCACCGGAATTAAGCATCAGGCATGGCGGCCTTCGGAGGAGCAGATGTAGCTGTAACAGCACATCAAAGAATCCACTGAAAGGCCGCCGGTTTACCGGCGGCCTTAATGCTTTTATCCCCCAAACAAAAGTCCCTANTTAGTCAAGAGAAAGAACAACGGAGAATCCAATGCTTGAGCTCCTCATTGAAACTGAAGACGAATGGAATGTTGCTGGTCGATGCAACGACAACAACGGAACCNTGACCCATTTNTTCTTTTCGGACAACACCAATCATCAAGCGCGGGCAAAGGCAATCTGCGCCAAATGTCCTGTCTCCACTGAATGCCTCGATGCTGCCCTGAACCGCAAGGAGTTGTGGGGTATCTGGGGTGGCGAATTGATCGAGAACGGGCGAGTCATGGTCGGAAAGCGNGGNCGAGGACGTCCTCCTAAAGAANCTCGTCCAGTTGTTGCGATNAACGAAGTTCCGGTCCCGCCTGAACTGATTCCTGCTTAGTCGACAGAGGAGGTGTTGCCCCCAGCTTCTCCTCTGACTGACCACCGGCGCGTAACCGCTGAGGGCCTCCGAAATGGCCGCCCAACAGCAANTCGNAAGAACCGGTCCGGTCGAGGAGCCCCCGGGTTAACTACCCGGGGGCTCTGACGTGTTCAACGGGTACNGTGACCATTAGAAGTCCCTCAATCCGACGCTCGNGAGCAAAATGGCCCCTTNTTGGAGACGACCACTAATCGGTTTCTTGTGTCTCTACTTNGTGGGTGCATCGATTTTCTTGTTGTCGGGCGGAGGTGGCCGCTCAGATAACGCNGACTCAAATCNTCACGATGNTCCTNGCGAGACTAATGAAGGTCTGTACTTTCTTGAATTNTCTACCTTTGANGGAGAGGACAGGTCNCTTNCTGTNTTTGCGGGCCGCCCTCTGATTGTTAACTTCTTCGCCTCCTGGTGNACTCCCTGCGTCAAGGAGATGCCTGATTTCGAAAGACTTCATGGGAGTCACGGNGACCAACTGAATATCTTGGGCCTAGCCGTCGAAGGGGTNCGACCCGCCAGAGNAATCGTTNAGTCAACGGGTATCACCTATTCGGTCGGTCTGGACGAACATGATCTCCTCGCGGAGCTNGGAGGGTTCGCTATGCCCACCACCGTTTTTATTTCGAAAGAGGGTCNNCTTCTTGAGAGCCACAGCGGAGTACTTGATTACTCTGGTCTCGTTGTCTGGGTAGAAGAGTTGTTTAGCGATGAGTGACGTAAATTTGGCCTTCGCTTTTACAGCGGGGATAGTCGCAACGATTAACCCTTGTGGTTTCGCCATGCTGCCCGCCTATATTTCGTACTTCTTGGGGATAGAAGCCAACTCAAGCCCAAACATTGGGACGAGTATTACGAGAGCCTTAGCTACCGGGATGGTCGTTTCGTCAGGTTTCTTAATTGTCTTTGGAACCGCTGGANTATTAATTTCTTTTGGTTTCACAGCTATCCGNGAAGTCGTTCCTTGGGTAGCGATTNGCGTCGGGCTGACACTGATCATTCTTGGCTGCTTCGTAACCGCAGGCAGGCGAATAGATATTGCTATACCAAGATTTGAGGCTGGGACTAGCAAGAAAGATCTTCGCAGTCTGGTGGCCTTCGGTGTCTCTTATGCGGTGGCATCTATCTCCTGTGGACTGCCAACTTTTATTGTCGTTGTTTCGACTTCGGTGACTGGATTTAGGTCAGGTCTGACNTCTTTCCTTTTTTACGCAGGCGGTATGTCGGTAACTTTGTTGGCNCTCACCGTTAGTTTGGCTCTTGCTCGCTCTACTTTCCTTGAAAAGCTCCGAGCCTTAGTTCGTTACGTAGACCGAGGTGCNGGGGTTCTGATGGTGGNAGCNGGGGCTTACCTAGTGATCTATTGGGTACTCGAACGGACAGGCAGTCCNTCCAATTGGTTTGTTGCGTTGGTTGAAGGGTGGAGTTCAAATCTGAGTAACGCAGTCAGCGACGTTGGGGGCGTCAGGACCGGAGTTTTACTGAGTGTGGTTGTCACACTCGGATTGCTGGTGNGGTTACTGCAATCAAACCCAACTNCGTCAGACAGAACAGCTGAGGGGGCCAAGTAGTGGCATTACATCTTGGACACCATGATCTTTTGGACGAAGACCGGCCGTTCGAAGCTCTGCTTTCTCAACCAGGGGTAAGCGAGGTACTGCACCTAGGNTCACGTTTCGGCTTCATGGCCTTCCACGGGGGATGGCTGGAGGAAGTTACCGACGACATTGCNAGCACTGCNGCCCAAAGATCCGGGGCTTCTTACTACGGNGTGTTNCAAGGGCCTAATGACCAGTGGCACATCCCTTCCCGACTTGTGAATCCTGCTGAGTCAAAAAATCTAGNCCTGTTTATCAACCATGTTGACGTGGTTGTAGCAATTCACGGCTTCGGACGNCCCGANTTGCTTCGCTCCGTTCTGCTGGGCGGNCNAAATCGAGATTTNGCNGAATTCGTTGCGTGCCGCTTAATNGCCCAATTNCCGCATTANGAGATACTTCACGATATTTCTTCCATACCGGTTGGGCTACGCGGTCAACACCCAAAAAATCCCGTNAACCTTCCTCGTGGCGGNGGTGTACAAGTAGANCTNCCCCCTCGTATNCGCGGCAAGAGCCCAATGTGGACTGGCTTCAAGGGTCCTGGGCGCGTACCTCACCACGAAGCCTTAATAGACGGATTAGCAACTGCTGCGCGGGATTGGGTGGACCGTTATGACAAGGCATAGGTCTCAGGGGGCCAATCTGCTCATACTCCAACCAGTTTCAATTCGTTCATACCGAAGCCGGTCGTGTAGNCGGTGAGGCCGTCCTTGCCANAATTCGATTGCATTTGCGAAAAGTATGTAACCACCCCAATAGCTGGGACGGTCCGGAGGCTCGTCGCCTAGTTCCAGATCTAATTGGTTCCACGCTCCCACTAGCTCATCTCGGTCNCTCACTAGTCGNCTNTGTTTNGAGATGACCGCCGAAATTTGTGATCCGCGTTCCCGCNCNGAAAAATANNCATCGCTNACTTCGGCANTTGTTTTTTCAATATGGCCACTGACCCTTATTTGGCGCTCCAACTCCAGCCAGCCAATAAGGGCCGCCGCTTTATTNTTGTTTTCTAGGTCCGTAGCTTTTGCACTCTCGTAATTCGTGTAAAAGACAAGGCCGCCATCAATTTGGCCCCGAATCAAGACGTTGCGCGACGAGGGTTCCATCTGTTGATTGACAGTTGATACCGTCATCGCATTCGCGTTATGGAACTTAAGTTCTTGCGCATAGCCGATCCAAGAATTTAGAAGATCCATAGGGTCATCGGGCACGTCCGATTCCAGCAGTCCCTCGCTCATCAAGAGCTCTCGGATCTGTTTTAATGAGTTTGGTTCCGGCATCACCGCTTGAACTCCGCTTCTCTACTAGGCACTATGCCATGGCAACACGATCTATAGCTGCCGTAGTGGCCGCTGCGATTGTAGGAGCGGGTTCTCGTTGGGCCTTTGGTTCCTTGATCGGTGATTCATGCGGCCTATTGGTAGCAAACATCATCGGGTGTGCTCTCATCGGGTGGGCGTCNAGTTCGCGTCAGTCACGTTGGGACCAAGCTTGGTTAACAGCTGGNTTATGTGGNTCATTAACAAGTTTTGCAGGCCTAGCGGTATTGCTCGGCGTTGGCCTGGAAGAACAACGATGGACATTTGTGGTTCTCTGGGGGATGGCGACGCTGNTCAGTTGTGGGGTTAGCTTTGATCTCGGTCGTTTATTCGGGAANGCAAGATGATCATTGTCTTGTTNGCTGGCTTCGCAGGTCTTGGCGCCGTACTCCGCTGGNGNGCTACCGCTCAGTGGGGGAGGNTNGGGACACTGATCCTTAATTTGGTTGGCGCTTTCGNACTCGGNCTTATGTCGGGTCTCGATGGTTTGCTGCCCACAGTGGTTGGCACAGCNGGTGTCGGGGCAATGACGACGATCTCAGGAGTGGCGCGAGAAGTCCACAGCCTTAGCTGTATCTCACGATTGCGGGCAACTATTTACCTTGGAGGCACCCTCATCGCGGGAGTGGGTGCTGCTTGGGTCGGCGTTCAGTGGTGTGTGTGACTATTTAGGGCCAGGTATCGACTCAAAACCAACATAGGGACGGAGCGCATCGGGAACTGTTATAGATCCATCGCTCTGTTGCCTATTTTCCATAAGAAACACGAGTGTTCTGGAAATNGCGCACGCGGTNCCATTCAATGTGTGCANTAACCCTGTTCCTTGGTCGTCTTTATAGCGACTGCCCATTCGTCGCGCGGAGTAGTCGGTGTAGTTTGAACANGATGTGACTTCGCGGTACGTNCCTTCCGACGGCAGCCATACTTCAAGGTCGTATTTCTTNGCTGCNGCTGCACCTAGGTCTCCTGAGGCAACGTTGATAACTCTGTACGGCAATTCNAGAGAAGACACAATCTGTTCTTGGATAGAGCGAAGCATTTCGAGTTCGTCCCAACTCACCTCAGGGTCGCAAAACGAAAACATTTCTACTTTGTCGAATTGGTGGACGCGGAAGATGCCTCTTGTGTCTTTGCCGTAAGTCCCTNCTTCTCGTCGAAAACATGAAGAAAACCCGGCGTANCGGACCGGCANGGAATCTCTTTCAAGNCGTTCACCTCTGTGCAGGCCTGCTAGCGCTACTTCAGAAGTCCCTATAAGAAAAAGGTCATCGCCAGCTATTTCATAGACCTGATGCCTGTCGGTGGGGAAAAATCCAGCGTCGACCATCATCTCTTCACGCACTAATACTGGAGGAACTACTGGCACAAAGCTGTGCTCTTCGAGGATGTCGAAAGCAAATTGAACGAGTGCAAATTCAAGCCGTACAGCGGGGCCCATCAGGTAGGCGAACCTGCTTCCACTATTCTTGCCAGCCCTTTCGCTATCAACTAGCCCAAGTAGTTCACCCAGTTCCGCGTGGTCATGCAATCTCGGTGGCGTCTGCTCCCCTACCTCTTTCTCNGTGATGAAATCATCTTCACCTCCNACAGGGACCGATTCGTGCGCTGGGTTGGGAATCTGAAGAGCTAACTCTCGCATTTCTTCGACNGCCGCNGCTTCTANTTCCTCNAGCTTTTCGAGTTCGGCCTTCAGCCTGCTCGCTTCAGNTATTTTTGATTCCCGGTCACTCGGTTCAGCTTGACCAATTTCTTTTGAGGCTGCATTCTGAGCGGCTCGAGCTTCTTCAGCATCGTGCATCGCAGTTCGTCGGCGTTCATCTGCCTCCAAAGTCGCGTCGATAAGTGATGGCTCTGCACCNTTTTTTTCCGCTCCGGTTCTATAGGCGGATTCTTCTCGTAGACGTCGAAGGTCAATCACAACAGTTGAAGGTAGCGGGTATATGGCTCTGCAGAGATCCGATATTGGCTAGGAGTCGTCAGATCGCNTAACAGAAGGCGCTGATATCGCATCCGGAGGGATTTTGCCAAAAGACCATGGACGTTCCCATTGCGGCAAAAACCAACATNGCNAGAATGACNCCAGTGATGAACAGGTAGCTAAACACCTTGCTGTCGAACTTGAGGTGCATGAAGTAGGAAACNACTATNTGAAANTTGACNACCATAAGGATCAACAANGATGGGACTTCCAACACACCGAAGTCCCAGAAATATGTGGCGACCTCAACNGCCGTGAGNACGGCAAGAAGCAAAGCAACTTTGATATAGCCGACATCACTCAATCCGTGGTCATGATGTTCCTGGTGTGTCTCTTCTTCTGAAACAGCAGCTGTATTCATATGACCATTTGTCCTAAGGAATCAGGTAGACGACCGCGAAGATAACAATCCACACGATGTCAACGAAGTGCCAGTACAAGCCAATTATCTCAATAGTTTCTGCGCGCTCGGGACCTATCTGCCCTCCCGAAACAAGGACCCACATAGTCACGAGCATCACAATCCCAAGCGAGACGTGCACCCCATGAAAGCCGGTAAGGGTNTAGAAAGCTGAGGACGAGATGTTGGTGGTAAAGCCCAAACCCTCGCGATAGAAACTGGTGAATTCGTANACTTGGCCGGCAATGAAAATAGAGCCAAGTGCCGCAGTGGTAAGCAGCCACAACTTGCAGCGATCCATTTCTGCTCGCTGGATGGAAGTGACGGCTAGCACCATGGTTAACGAGCTCATCAGAAGCACAAATGAACTCACCGAAGTGAACGGGATGTCGAACAGATCNGCGGCCGTCGGACCACTGGTAGCAGGCCCAACNCGNTTTCGCAGTAGCAGATAAGTTGAGATCAGAGCGCCAAAGAGCAANCAGTCGGACCCCAGGAAAGCCCACATGGTGANTTTCTCATTGGTCAGACCCGTATTGGTCGGCAGATGGTGATGGTCATCCCATTCGGTTCGACCATAAGCCAAATTGGAGGTGTCAATTTCGTCGATGTCAGCCAACGGGAGCCTCCTCAGCTACTTCAGCATCGCCACCNTCATCTCCATCTGGAGTGTTGGTGTCTGGACCATGATCATCTCCATGATCGTCATGACCAGCATTGGGGTCGGTNGCNGGTTCGAGACTCCATCCGAACATGGCCCCNAGNAGAAGCACAAGTCCTATGCCNGAGACCCANAGATTGTAAATCAATCCCAACGCAATCANCGGCANCCCTGCAGCTAGAACNATCGGCCAATAGGANGGTGAGGGCAGGTGGGGATGTTGATCCCCTTTCTGAGCTATCTCGTTNCCNTCCGCTACTTTACGGAGCTTGCCANTCTCATCTGGTTGGTANTTCTTATGCCAAAAGTCATCAATATCGGTGACGACTGGCACGTAGTCAAAGTTGTGTTCTGGGGTAGGGCTAGGGATCGCCCACTCNAGGGTTCGGGCATCCCAGGGATCCGCNGGCTCCTGCGGAACGGTTCCGGCTTTATAGCCAAGCCAGGAACGAACGATATTGACGGCGAAAACGATCATTCCGATNAGAATTACGAAAGCTCCGATAGAAACGACGGCGTTCCAAAAGTCGAAGCCNTCTTCGGGACCGTATCTGCTGTGGCGNCGAGCCATCCCTTGAAGGCCGACTATGTGCATCGGNCCAAAGGTCATGTTGAAGCCCACCAGCAAGATCCAAAAGTGCCACTTTCCTAGAGATTCGCTCAGTNTGTAACCAAATGCTTTAGGCCACCAGTAGTACATCCCAGCGAACAGNCCCATAAGNGCNCCACCAAAGAGCACNTAATGAAAATGNGCGACGATGAAGTANGTGTCGGTTTGCTGGGTGTCCGCNGGGGCAACCGANTGCATGACTCCTGAAAGGCCNCCGATGGTGAACATCGAAACCAGGGAGATTGAGAACATCATCGGCACTGTAAATCTGAGGTTGCCGCCCCACATCGTTGCNATCCAGTTCAGAATTTTTACACCCGTTGGAACTGCAATGAACATGGTGGTAGCAGAGAACGCGGCCACACCGACCGGACCAAGACCAGAGACAAACATATGATGCGCCCAAACACCCCAACCCATGAAGCCAATAGCGGCTCCTGATATCACGATGACTGAGTAGCCAAATAGTGGCTTTCGCGAAAACACCGGCAAGGTCTCNGAAACGATGCCGAACGAGGGGAGTATGAGGATATACACCTCGGGGTGACCAAAGATCCAGAAGAGGTGCTGCCATAGAAGGGGATCAGCNCCCATCGCTACATTAAAGAAATTCGCGTCAAAGGTCCGGTCGAAGCTGAGNAGAATGAGGGCNACNGTGATNACCGGTAGAGCAAACAAAAGGAGAAACTGGACTACCAAGATCATCCAAGTGAACACAGGCATGCGCAACATCGTCATACCTGGAGCACGCATATTTAAGACGGTGACGATCAGGTTGATCGCTCCNACCAGCGANGCTATTCCTGCNATCTGCAGTCCTAGGGCATAAAAGTCCATGCCTGCACCCGGGCTGAAAGTAACGCCGGTGTTGGGGGCGTANGCAAACCAACCACCATCGGGGCCNCCTCCGAGAAACCAACTNAGATTTAGGAAAATACCGCCGAATACGAAGAGCCACAGCCCTAAAGCATTCATGCGTGGGAAGGCAACATCTCGAGCACCAATTTGTAACGGCACTATGTAGTTAGCGAAAGCAGCTGCGAGCGGCATAATCACGAGGAACACCATCGTTGTCCCATGCATCGTGAAAATTTGGTTGTATTGCTCGGCCGTAAGAACAGTGCCGTTTGGTGTGAACAGCTGTGCTCGTATCAGCAGAGCTTCTATGCCACCCCAAAGAAACCAGAACATGGCGACGGCGCCGTACATAATGCCGATTTTCTTATGATCGACGGTGAAGAACCATGCCCGCCATCCACTGGCATTAGTCGGGCGCGCAAAGGCACCTGTCGAAAAGCTGGTATCTCCAGATTCAAGTTCGAGGATTTCTGGGCGTTCCTCGGTTATGGCCATAGGGATCGATCTCCTGAAAGCCGCTGCGGGCGGGTCAACTTGGCATTAACGGTGGGGGTCCACCGAGGGTCATTAGATAGGTAACAAGATCGTCGAGCTCGCTGTCTGAAAGAGTCTCGGCGAAAGAAATCATGCCCTGGCGATTTTCTGGGCGAGCGGGTTTCTGTCCAGGTGCATTGCGAATCCATTCTTTGAGGTCTGCAACATTTACAGAGCCGTCGTCTTTATAGAGTTCAAAGAGNGCNCCAGCGAACGAAGTTCGAGTCATCAAGTGGGTCAGGTTGGGGGCATATCCTGACGTNAAGTTCGCATTTCCCCCNGCCGCNGACTCATACAAACCGTTNACGACGTGGCAACTGACGCAGTGCCGGCCAAACAGGTCGTAGCCTCGTTTCGCCGCCGAGGCCGTTGGTGTCGTTGCCGACACCAGTTGCTCCTGCACCCAGTTGTTGTAATCCTCATCAGTAAGCACCACTGCCCGCATCTGCATGTTGGCGTGGCTTAAGCCACAAAACTCTGTGCATTCTCCGTAGAAAATACCTGGTACTGGTGAACTAATCCTCCAGTGATGAACTCGTCCTGGGACAGCATCTTTTTTGCCGTTTAGTTGAGGTATCCAAAATGAGTGAATCACGTCATTTGATTGAATTTCTAGATTTACTTCTTCGCCGACCGGAATGACAATCTCGTTAGCAGTGACGATGTCGTCANTNCCGTCTTGGTCTACGTCGTAACTGAACTGCCACCACCATTGTTGTCCNTCAACTTTTATCGTCGGTCCATCGCCTTTACTGCTGAGGTCAAAGACCCCAGGGATNGTCACCACGGCAAGGAAAACCAGCATCACCACCGGAATCAAGGTCCAGGTCAATTCCGCTTTCTTATTGCCGTGTATCTGTTCNGGNAGTTCGTCGGGNTCATCATCGGGCCGCTCTCGGAACTTGACAATGACAAGNACGACGGCAACNGCAACAAAAATGCCNACGGCGGTGGCCAAATAACCNGACATCCGCATTATGCCGTCGATTTGTTTNGCATTTTCACCGACTGGGTCAGTCGGGTCTATCCGTCCAGTCGCACACGAAGCAAGGNCGNCGGCAGTTANGAGGAGTNCNCTAAGACGAGTTAATCGGCCTATTAGTGAANGCCGCNTTCTCNCCGCTNTGGTTGTGCTGTTGGTTGACTTGTTGATTCTCGCGTTCATTTGATCACCACCGGGGCGTCAAGCGCTGGAGCTGAGTGTTCTGCATCGCCTTCTACGTGATTATCGTCACCGTGTTCTTTGTCATGGTCATGGTCGTGGTGGTGAAATTCTCTCTCACCTCGTGCTGTTGCGGCTATTCCTCCGACGATAAGAGCTAACCCTCCCANTACAAGGACCGAGGCCACGANAGCCGTGCGGATATTCGGCTTGGCATACAAAAGNAAGGCGAAAGCCAAAACCACGCTCGACGCGATCATGGCGAACCAGCTCGCTCCATTTTTGCTGGANGTCAACAAAATTCGGGATATCAGTACCACTGGAAGGGCTATCGAAAGCGCTCCATANAGGGGAATTTCNAAAGGTGCCAGAATCCGTTTGCGTTCTACAGCATTTGCTTCNTGGTCTGTAGACAAATGTTCNGACCATGCACTGAAGGTCCATTCAACTGCCGNTACGAGCATGGCGGAGATGCCGACTATGGCNATAAANCCATCAACNACAACGCCGACCATTAGTACGCCCAGCCCTATGGCCCCCATCACCGGCCACCAGGCGGGAGTGGCGGGATGACTACGAACTCGTTCGCGATCTATTGAGTCACCATCTCCGATTGTTAACGCCAACCCCGCAAGCAACGCAAAGGCGGCGGCGGCCGTGCCGAGAACTATTGTTCCAAACATCACAATGTGGCCGTTGCCGTCCATACCTGTCACAAGCCCAAGAGCTACCGCTGCTGCTGTGGCAAGGGTTATGCGACCNGCGAAGTATCTACTTGCTATTCCGAGCATGAGTCTCCTACTTCACCACGTAGACCGTGTACCAGGTCACAGCCCATACCAATGCTGCGAAATCCCAAAAGAAGACTGCAGCTCCNAATGCCGTACTCCCCTGNTGTCCGACNCTGCCCCCGAGAGACCGAAGTCCCATNAACCCCAGATANAGGAGNCCGANAACAACGACCGCCAGNGCAAGNCCCGTGGTCGCAAAGGCNAGGTTCTGATATTCACCAGCACCTATTTCTAATCCCATGCGATTGAGGCTGTACATGACCATATTNATAAACCCAAGCCCCAANATAAGTGTCGTGGCAATAGCTGTCCACGCGTGCGCAGTGTCTCTNCGTCTNCTNGCCCACAGGGCCCAGTGGGCGGTGACCATCGATGCCACGAGGGTCAAAAGCGCNTAGTCNAATTGGGGGTTTGGCACAGCTAAGCCNTCNAGCCAATCATGGCCGGGGTGGGGCCCTGAAGCATGGCGGCGGGCCATGTAAAAGCCAAGGGCGCCGGCCATCATCATCGATGTTGCTGCGCACGCAAACCCGGTTGCTACGAGCTGCGCTCGTGGCCGTTGAGGCTGCCCGGATGCCAAGGTTGGGGTGGTATCCGACATCAGACCGGCACTTCCTCAGCAGAATCGAGTAGTGGTGTACCAGAAGTCAACGTTGGTAACTCTTCTGGTTCGCCCATGGGTGGGGGTGAAGGCAACATCCATTCGGGAGATTGAGCACCCCAGGGATCATCTGCTGCCTGTGCACCCTTTTTCAGACCTACAGACACGAACAAATTGAGGAGAAGCAAGGCGACTCCAGCTATCAGAATCGCTACTCCCGCAGCACCAATGGAACTTAGGCCCGCTGCACCACTGTCATCAACCCAACCAGAATAGATGGCGGTCGCTGATGGGTCTGCGTATACGAAGTCAGGTTGTTCTGTCAGGAGACCGGAAAGCGTGGGACCGATAAAGGCAAGGAGCGCTCCTGCACCGATAACAAGGAAGTTAAGCAGTCCAAGCAATTCGTTCAATTGGCGGCCCCAAATCTTAGGCGCCCACCAATGAAGGGCGGCTAGAAGGCCAAGAAGCCCAGCACCGTAGATCAACACGGATTGTTGACCTGTGACCCAAGTGGTCATGCGAAGTTGCGGATTCCCGTCGTTTCCTCGACCAGCTATCTCTAACCAATCGCCTGCCGCACCGAGCAGGCCCACAAATGCGCCTACTAGTACTAGTGTCCCCGCGCCAAAAACAGCTACCAGCGAAGTACTGAGTTTCGGTAATTTGCGATTTTGGATTACCGCCAGTCCTAAAAGACCTAGAAGTCCGACTGTGCCGAGAAGTGCCCCGCCATATAGCGCTACGAGGACGACACCTTCGAATCCATCAATAATGTCAGCCCCTTCTCCTGTAATTGCGAAGTTGGTCCATGCTCCAAATCCAAAGAGGCCGACCAGTCCGATAGTGAAATACATGGCGAGGGGCTCGAATACCCGCCTTCGCGCAGCAGCGAGAACTACTTCTGCCGCAACGCCGAGAACCGGGACGACATAAATGAATAGTTGTGGTGTGCGATGAATCCAGTCGATTCGTTCCCAGATGCCGTAGTTCCCGAGTAAGAAAACTCTTCCGTATCGATGATCTATGTAGAGAATCGCAATCTGACCAAGCAAGACGGGCAGACTCACAATCAGCATCGAAGCTGACACCAAAGATGACCAGGTGAACGGTGGGGTTTCGTCCATGTATAGGCCGGGGGACCTCATGGTCATGATTGTTGTTGCAACACTGATGGCACCGAGTAGCAGGGCGATCACCAGTCCACTCAACGCCAACAGATGTAGGTCAACTCCGTTGGCCCATCCTCCGTAGGGACCCCCGTTGCCCAGGTACGCACCAATTAACACGATGGCTGATATTTGCCACGTCCAAAAAGACGCGGTCGCGGCTCTGGGGAAAGCCAGATTTGACGCACCAATCTGCAAGGGCACCATGTACATCGATAGACCAAGAAACACGGGGATTAGGAAAAGCAGGGTCAGTGCCTCACGAGAGAAAGCAAAGCCTTGAGCGAAACTGTCGGCACCGAGGCTCACAAAATCAGTCGCTGATGTCAGATCTAACCTGACAAGCAAGTCAAAAACGGCTCCTAAGACAAGGAACAACAACGAGCAGACAATAAAAAGGCGGCCAGTTCGTTTGTGGTCAGCGGTCGTCAACCAGCCGAAAGGTGTCGGGTCTTCCACGGACACGCCGGGGGAAGTTGAAGCCGTGGTGTTTTCGCTCATCGTGTCCTGCTGATTACTGCCTCGATAACTGGGGTGTGGTGCCCACCCGAAGGTTGACTGTGCCCGAATGCGCGGTTCAACCCGCGCAGGTGCTGAGTGTGCACTTTACTCACCAGATTGCCAGTCATGTAACTCGAAAGCTTGTTCTCTCATAGTCTTTTCAGCACTTATTTTGCTTGGAGATATTCATGTAGGTGGTCCATACGCCAGGACGTCAACAGCAACAGCAATAAACAACGCCCCTAGGTAGACAATTGAGTAGGTAAACACCTTCATGGCTTGCACCGGACTGGGCCGGCGAAGCAGCTCAATCGTACGCCACAAGAACATCAAACCGCCTGCTGCCGCAACTGTTAAATAAAGAAAACTAGTTCCGGCGACACTGTGAAACCAAAGTGAAAGTCCGATGACTACAACGGTGTATATGAGCATTCTGAGCGCCGTGCCGCGGATGCTGGTTACTACTGGGAGCATTGGTACCGAAGCGGCTTCGTAATCATCCGCGTATTTGATGGCTAGAGCCCAAAAGTGCGGTGGGGTCCAGAAAAATATGATGGCAAACAAGATGAACGGGCTGAGGCTAAGCGAGCCGGTTACCGCAGCCCATCCAATCAAAGCAGGAGCAGCACCAGCAGCGCCGCCAATGACAATGTTCTGTTTAGAGGTTCGCTTCAACCAAAGGGAGTAGACGAACACATAGAAAAGACAGGCCCCGAGCGCCAAAACTGCCGAAAGCAAATTTACCCATAACAAGAACAAGCAAAATGCTAAAGCTTCTAACGCGAACGCGAAAACCAGTGCTGCTTTAGGCGATACAGCGCCGGTTACTAGCGGACGACCTTGAGTCCGCTGCATGAGCCGATCTATATCTCGATCGATGTACATGTTGAATGTGTTAGCGCCGCCCGCGGCAAGCGTCCCGCCAACAACGGTTAACAGCACTAAAGAAATATCCGGCATACCACCTTTGGCAAGGACCATTGAGGGAACCGTCGTGATCAACAGCAGTTCGATTATTCGCGGCTTAGTAAGCATGACAAAAGCGGAGAGCGTCGCAACCGCTCCTCCACCATTAGTTCTGATGGTTGTTATGTCGTGCTCCATCGAGCGCCACGATACGGCCCCGAAGGCCATCTGACCCAACTAGACGCGCTGATTCGTTCAGAATGTTATTTGAGTCCTAAGTTCAAGACTGTGAGAATCCTCAATTTGAATGCTCGCCAATACCATCTGTTGACTCAAGTAGCCCTCTGGCTGCTCGCCGTAATTGTGGTGTCAGGAGCCGCAGTACGGCTTAGTGGTAGCGGTCTTGGATGCAGTGATTGGCCAAATTGTGAACCAGGCTTATTGGTCCCAGCAGCAGATTTTCATGCATGGGTCGAATTCGGAAACCGGTTGGTTACGGGCCTTGTTTCGATTGCTGTCGTGCTTGCAGTCCTGGGTTCTCTGCGTCGAGTACCAACATCGCCACGCCTAACTAGATGGTCTTTAGGACTCGTAGTTGGCGTTGCGGCCCAAATCGCGCTTGGAGCCTTAACGGTCCTGACTCATTTGTCGCCCCCTATCGTGATGGGTCATTTTTTGCTTTCAATGGTTTTAATTTGGAACTCTGTGGTGCTTGAAGATATTGCTCGACCACAAAAAACGGTTTCCAACAAACTGCCATTACATAAGACTCTTCGTTCTCATGTCCATGCAGTAGGGGTCGGGGCTGCAGTAGTAATCGTCACAGGCACGGTGGTGACAGCTACCGGCCCTCATGGTGGGGATGAACACGTTGCCCGCTTAGATTTCTCATTTCCGGAGGTGGCACGAATCCACGGGTCCGCGGTAGTGCTCTTCATCGTCTTAGTCATCTCACTATTTCTTAGAACACGTCATACAGAGGCTGGCCTGTTCAAACGCCGGGCCACCATCGTTTTGATCACCACACTCGGTCAAGCAGCCATTGGTTATACGCAATACTTCACCCAACTACCTGTTTTGCTTGTGGGTTGTCACATAGCGGGTGCCACACTTTTATGGATGGCAACTATTCGACTACTCCTGGTTAGCGGCAGACATCAAGTCAAGGTGGTTTGATTTGTCTTTTTCTTTGTCCAACAGCACCGGTGAGGCTGAAACCGAAGTCGAAAGTGCTCCAGTCATCACGGACGATGAAACTCCAGACGCGTCAGCTGGTGAAGATGTCCCCTGGGTTGTTTTGGTGTGGAATGACCCGATAAACCTCATGAGCTATGTGACGCATGTTCTTCAGAAATTATTTGGGTACAGCACTGAGAAAGCAACTCAGCTAATGCTCGATGTCCACAACAAGGGTCGAGCAGTTGTCTCTAACGGGACGAGAGAGAAAGCAGAGCTAGACGTATTCAAACTCCATGAATACGGCTTGTGGGCAACGATGCAGAAAGACGTCTGAGGCCATGTTCGATCGTCGCTTCCGAACAAAGCGGAGCGGAATTGTGGAGATCAAAATCACTGAAGATGAGCGATTATTGCTTGCTGATCTAATCGATCAACTTCGGGAATTGGTTCTTTCGACCTCTCCTGAAGGAGAGGTCGACCCTGCTCTTCGCCGTTTGTACCCCACCGCCTATGCCGATGACGTACAACATGAGGTTGAATATCAGCGATCAATGAGAGACCAACTCTTAGAGCGGCGACTTTCTCATCTTGACGTGGTTGAAACCACACTTAACGATCAAGAACTCAACCAAGAAAGTCTCAGCTCTTGGATCATGAGTATTAATGATTTACGGCTCGTGCTCGGCACCCATTTAGATGTAAGCGAAGACGAAGAACCACGTTTTTTAGACGATGACGACCCTAAACAGCATCAGAGTGCGATCTACCATTATTTAAGTCACTTACTTGGCGAGTTGATTGAAGTTGCAAGCAACCAGTGAACCATTCCCAAGATCGGTGGTTTCCCGACGTCAGCGCCCTAGTCTGGGCCTGCTAGCCCCCATCGTCTAGCGGCCTAGGACACCGGCCTTTCACGCCGGCAGCACGGGTTCGAATCCCGTTGGGGGTGCCAAATCGTCTCTGAGTACCTAGCCATGTGGTTGCCGGCTTAGTCGGCTGGTGGGAACGAAAGTTCAATCGTTGTACCCGGCTCATCTCGATCAACTATTCGCACTTGGCCTCCGAAACTGTCAGCTACGTGGCGCACAATTGAAAGACCCAGACCGGATCCCGGGAGAGACCGCGCGTCTTCCGTCCGATAAAAACGCTCAAAGACATTCTCGCGTTCCTCTATCGGTATGCCTGGCCCACTATCTGCAACAACTATTGCGCCATTCTCAACTTGAACTTGAATCGTGGAATCCGGGGGGCTCCACTTCACTGCATTATCAATCATGTTCGACACGGCCCTTTCAATCAGAGCTGGCGGCGCCGAGATCTGGCAAGCAATAGCGCTGTATTCGATCTGAGAAGAAGTCCGTCGCCTGTGGCGCTGGACAACCGCGTCAACTAATTCGTCGAGTTCGATCCTCTCAGCTTCATCCATTTGATGTTGATCTGTCGCTAAATCAACCAGTTCAGTAACTAGACCAGTTAATTGGTCGAGTTCGAACAACACATCGTCCAAAACCTCTTGCCGTTCATCGTCATCTATTGAGGACCTGCGCTGCATATATTCCAAGTTGGTACGGAGACTCGTAATCGGAGTGCGAAGTTCATGACTGGCATCGGTCACCAGTCTGTGCTGCTGTTCTCTGGAGAGACTCAACGCATTCAGCATCTCGTTGAAGCTGGAAGCCAGTTGCCCAAACTCGTCGTCTCTATCGATGTCAATTGGTTGGTCAACATCTTGTGTCTCAGCGACTCTGGTAGCTGCTTCGGTGAGACGTCGAACCGGTCTTACGACGCGACCTGCAACAGCAAACCCAATTAGACCTGCCCCTGCCACACCGATAAGAAAGATTTGAATGCTGATCCGCCATAGCGCTGCAAGTTGTGCATCAACTTCATCCATCGGACGAGCAATCATTACAGCACGACCGTTTCCTCTTAGCGGAAGGGTCAGAACCCGCATTCGGTATCCGGCGATCTCAGCGGTTGTGATTCGCGCTCCGAGATGTCTTCGGGCGATGGAAAGATCTTCGGAATTGATGGGCAGCGGCTCCACATTGCTTGCCCAAATCCGGCCTCTAACGTCGAAAATTTGGACCAACACATCATCCGGGGAATATTTTCCAAAGAGCCGCCGATCGAATTCTTGAGGCCGACCGAGTTTTTCGCCTAGCTGTGTGAGTTCATTGGCTCTTAGGCGCAATTTTGAATCAATGCTGTCGACAGCTTGCCCTCTTGCCATATACAAGAAAGACCCCGCCACGCTCGCCACGGCAATAGCGACCACCAAAGCAACTAGGACAGCGACGCGGGCACGAAAACTCATGAGGACCTGAGGACGTAGCCGATACCTCTGACTGTCCGTATCAACCTTTGCCTGCCACCCGCTTCTGTCTTTCTGCGAAGGTACCCGACGTACACTTCCAAACTGTTTGATGCCAGGGCTGAGTCATATCCCCATACTGCTTCGTAAATTTGATCACGAGTCAATACCTGATTCGGGTGTTCTAGAAATAATTCGAGCAACTCATGTTCAGTCCGCGTGAGCTCTAATAGTTGTCCATCTCGGTGCGCTTGGCGGGTCTGTCGATTTAGTGACAGATCTGCGAAACACAGCGGTGCTTCTTCGGAATGGGACTCTAAGGATCTGTTGCGTCTAAGCAATGCTCTTATGCGGGCCAACAATTCATCAAGAGCAAACGGTTTAGCGAGGTAATCATCGGCACCGGAATCCAACCCCAATACTCGATGCTCAGTTTCATGACGAGCTGTGAGTAGCAGGATCGGCAATTCCGAACCTTGAGAACGCAGCTGACGGCATACTTCGATTCCTCCGAGTTGAGGCATCGTAAGATCAAGAATTAAGAGATCTATTTGGTTCGATATTTCAATCGCTTGCACCCCGTCTGCGGCAGTCACAACTCCGTAGTTCTCAGACCTAAGTGCGCGTTCTAATGCCTGGCGGATTCTCTTATCGTCATCAGCTACCCCAATAAGGGCATCACTTCTAGTCGGCAGGTCTGACGGGTTCATCAGGTATTGGTCTACTTCCTGAACATGAATGTTGAATGAGAATTCCACTGCACATGCGATCTCGCACTGCGGAATATGCTCTCCGCCATAATGACCAACTCATCCCTCCAACCTGAGTCTGCTGGATGCTCCGACTCTGTTAAGTCCTTCTGGATGGGCATGGTGGCATTCCTGTTTTCGTTGACAGTCGCCTGTTCGGTTGAGCCGGCTGTTGCACCTGTTATTACATCGACCACTCTGTCACAGCTATCAACCACCACTTTGTCAGCTGTAAGCAGCCAGCCAACGTCTACAACCTCATTCAAGCCATCTGTGACTTCAACCTCCGTTGTCGATACCACCACTACAACTGAGCCTTACTCGGGATGGTGGGACCCACGAGGTGTTCAGCGTGCTTGGGGTGACACTGTCCAAGGACTTCTCACATTTCGCGGTTCACCAACACGTTCGTGGTACGGACGTGGTCCCGTGCCATTGATGCCGGAAGTGTTATGGCGTTTCCCCGAGAAAGGCAACTTGTGTTCTTTGTCCACGACGGGAGGCCGCACGACTAATTGGTGTGGAATCGGATGGACGGGACAACCTGCAGTTTGGGAGGTGGGAAACCAAACTCGGCTAGCCATCGGCGCGTACGACCGAGGCATTCATCTCCTCGATGCATCTACGGGTTTACCGGTGATCCAACCCTTCATGACAGGCGACATCGTAAAAGGTTCCCTGACCGTGGACCCAGATGGCTTCCCTCTTATCTACAGCGGTTCACGCGATGGGTACCTGCGCATCTTGGCTTTTGATCGATCCGACCATCTAACTGAGCTTTGGAGTTTGGCTGGCAGCCAGGTCAACCCAATGATGTGGAACGACGACTGGGACGCCGCGCCTCTGATCCTTGATGACCACCTGATTACTGGTGGAGAAAACAGTTGGCTGCATGTAATCAGATTGAATCGCTCAACGGACAGTGCGGGTCTAGTTGTTGTAGATCCCGAAATAATTTTCCAGGCACCTGGTTGGGACGATGAACTGCTCAGGGCATTGGGTGACAACAACGTCTCTATCGAAAACTCTGTCGCAATATCCGGAGACACGGCTTGGTTTGCTAATTCGGGAGGGCTCGTCCAAGGTTGGGACCTAGCACCGCTGCGCGATGGGAAAACACCGTTAAGAATCTTTCGCTGGTGGATGGGTGATGATGTTGATGCGACCATTGTCATCGATGAAGAAGGTTTCCTTTATGTCGCCGCGGAATATGAGCGCGGGACACAAAGAGCTCGCGAAGTCGGGCAGTTGGTGAAGTTAGATCCGATGAACCCTCAAGCGCCGGTGATCTGGTCTATAGCCGAAAACCGAACTTCGCCGGGCGGTATCTGGAGTACCCCAGCCCTGCATAAAGAAGTGGTCTATGTCACCACGAACTCCGGCCGATTGATGTCAATAGATCGCTATTCCGGGGAAATTTTTTGGACAAAATATCTTGAAGGGCCGCTGTGGAGTTCACCTGTAGTTGTTGATGACATTCTGATCGTCGGGGATTGCGGGGGATTTCTTCGTGCATACAGCGTTCAACAACCAGAGGTCGAACCTATTGAAATTTGGCGCATTGAAATCGGAGGCTGCATAGAGGCGACACCAGCAGTTTGGGACGGCCGAATCTATGTTGGTTCCCGTGAAGGCGGATTATTTGCCATAGGCGAACGATAAGGAATTTGTTCTAGGGTGCCGTCATGGATATTGGTGTTTGCGTCGCGTCGCACGTCGGCGACATTGATTATGTGGTACGAGCCGAGGAACTGGGGTATTCACACGCCTGGCTAGCAGACAGCCAGATGCTTTGGTCCGACTGTTATGCGGCGCTGGCTTTGGTTGCTGATCGCACGTCAACGATCAACATTGGGACTGGTGTCTCGGTATCTGGGACTCGTCCCGCTCCTGTCACGGCAGCATCAATCGCGACCATCAATGCTTTAGCACCAGGCCGAACTTTTCTGGGTCTGGGAACAGGGAACACGGCTATGCGAATTATGGGTAATAAACCCCAAAAAATCGCTGAGTTTGATGACTACCTCGAGACGCTGAAACCGTTGCTGAGAGGTGAAGAGGCAAACCACTCTTTTGGAGGGCAAGTAAGACCTATTCGTCACATCATGCCAGACAAGGGATTTGTTAATTTTGACGACGAAATACCGCTATATGTGTCCGGATTCGGCCCGAAATCATTGGCCTTAGCTGGCAAACACGGTGATGGCGCGGTTATGTCTATACCGCCGGACGCTCAAGTAATGGACCGAATGTGGGAAATGATAGAGAGAGGCGCCGTTGAGGCCGGGAGAGAGCTAGCCAGAGATGAATATCTCACTGTGTCCTTAACGACAATTGTGGTTCTTGACGACGGCGAGACACTTGAAAGTCCACGGGTGAAGGCTGAGGCGGGAGCCATGGCAATGGCCTCGGTTCATTATTCCTACGATCAATACCGACAATTGGGGCGATCACCAGGGAGTCGACTCGATGGCATTTGGGATGAATACACATCAATGCTGGAGGACTACGACCCAGAAAGAATCCACCAACGAATACACGCGGGACATAACTGCTGGGTTATCCCTGAAGAAGAACGATTTGTTACGCCAGATCTAATCGACGCGACGTGCATCGTTGGAACGGCCGAAGAAGTCATTGACCGGCTGGGCCAGCTCGAAGAGCGTGGCCTCGATCAACTCATGATCCTCCCGAACTTCGATCCTAGATTCGAGGTGCTTGAACGGATTGGTCGGGACATTATTCCTCACGTATAACCACGAGCAACTACTGGTGGGAATGGTGATTGGTCCACCTCGCTGTTAGCCTAAAAAGTCGTCATTACGGTGACACGCCACAACACTTCACCAAGCTGAGAGTTCTTATGAGCAACGTCTGTCAAGTAACCGGTCGCAGGCCTACAACCGGTTTCACCGTTTCTCACTCCCACCGTCGTAACAAACGGTGGTTTAAGCCAAACATTCAGAAAAAGAAGTTTTACGTGCCCAACGAAAAACGTCACGTAACTTTGACGGTGAGCGCAAAGGGCATCAAAATCATTAACAAACGTGGAATCGAGTCAGTGTTAGCCGACCTGAGACGTCGTGGGGAGAAAGTCTGATGGCGAAAAGTGATAAGCGACCGGTGATTAGACTGAAATCGACGGCCGGAACTGGCTACACATATTCGACGCGTAAAAATAAAACAAACAGTCGTGAGCGAATTGAACTTAAGAAATACGACCCGGTGATTCGTCAGCATGTCATCTTCAAAGAAGAACGCTGAGACATTCGCGCTGAAGCCTTCATCTAGAGATGGCGGTTACCAAACATCCTGAGTTGTCATCTGCGCAGGCGCGTTCCATGGCCATATCCGCCCAGGGTTTACAAGCAGCGAACCCCTTCTCTTCTTCTCGCCTAGATGTAAGACACCTACGGTGGGCTTTCCAAAAGTTAGGTGTTCTGCAGATTGACGCCGTAAACGCCATTGCCCGGTCTCATCTTCTTGTCCTGCGGGCACGTCTCGGTGGTTCTCATGATGGGCTGTCTAAATTGCTTGATCACACAGCCTATGAACGTCGCGAATTAACTGAATACTGGTGCCACGAAGCAAGCTACTTACCGGTTGATGATTTGCCTTTGTTCAGATGGCGTATGCGTCGCGCCCAGAATGGAGAAGTCTGGGGTGGAATTCGCAGGTTCGCCGCCGAAAATCCAAAATTTATTGAAGAGGTCGCAAATTATGTGGCGTTGAATGGTCCTATTAACGCAGGGCAGCTGCAAACGAAACCTAAGGGTGGCACTTGGTGGGCCTGGTCGGAAGCCAAGGTAGCCCTTGAGTGGCTGTTTTGGACCGGACAAGTGGCGATAAGTAGAAGAGAGAAATTCACACGCTTCTACGACGTACCTGCAAAAGTTCTTTCAACCCAGGCTTTGGACGATTCTGTCTGCGAAATTGAGGCTCACCGTCAGTTGATCCGCAAAGCTGGGGTGCACCTCGGAGTTGCGGCTGTAGAAGACCTTATTGATTACTTCCGATTGCCAAAAGTTGACGGGCGGCAGCGCGTGATGGAGTTGGTCGAAAACAACGAACTTCTTCCGGTTCAAGTTGAGGGTTGGGATCGAGTTGGCTACATCTCGCCCGATGCAAAGGTCGCGAGTGGCACATCAAAATCTGTACTTCTAAGTCCCTTCGATCCGCTTGTCTGGTTTAGACCGCGGACTCAACGACTATTTGATTTCAAATACCGTTTGGAGATCTATGTCCCAGCCGCCAAGCGTGTACACGGTTATTACGTCTTACCGTTTCTCCATGCAAACAAACTGTGCGCAAGGGTCGATGTGAAAGCTGATACCAAAGCCGGGGTTCTCCGCGTTCTAGCTGTTCACGCTGAACCTGAGGGAATGAGAGACGATGCTGTTGAGACTCTTGCACGTGAACTTTGGGCGTTAGCGGCCTGGCGAAATCTTGAAACGATAAAGGTTGGTCAACGGGGCAATTTGGCTCGACGACTAAAGAAGGTCATCCACCGATTATGAAGATTGTGTGGCGGGGGCTGACTATGGCATGCGGTGTCTGCGGTTGCCGTGGTTTATTTAGAAAGTTGGGCATGTTTTCCATGGTCGAAGACTGCCCAAAGTGTGGTTTGCACTTTGAACGGATGGACGGTCATTCTTTGGGTGCGGTCGCCGTGAACACAGTGGCAAGTTCTGCGCTTGTTCTTACAGTGGTGGCTCTAGTTTTCGTTGCCTTTGGCACTGACGTTTCCAGTTCGTTTTTGCTTTTGGTGGCGGCCCCGGTCGGTCTGCTGTTTCCGATCTTGTTCGACCCGGTGTCACGAACACTGTGGAATGCGTTCGAGTTAATGATGCGTCCTGTCCAACCCGGTGAGTTAAAGCAACAGTTTCAATCCAACAAGTAGCTGCGAATAAAGCCCAACAAGTTGCAATACGACATCTCCCACGCCAGAATTCAATCCCTTGCCGTCGGTTATCAATGGCAAGCACGGTTGGTCCCGTGGTGAAGTCTGGAGTTCACGCCGGCCTGTCAAGCCGGAGGTCGCGGGTTCAAATCCCGTCGGGACCGCGGTCGGGTAGCTCAGTTGGCA
>PAPO01000004.1 GCA_002708935.1 Acidimicrobiaceae bacterium
CTTCTTCGCAGGAGCCTTCTTAGCCACTGCCTTCTTCTTCGCAGGAGCCTTCTTAGCCACTGCCTTCTTCTTCGCAGGAGCCTTCTTCTTCGCAGGAGCCTTCTTAGCCACTGCCTTCTTCTTAGCTACTGCCTTCTTCTTAACCATTGCCTTCTTCCTAGCCATAACTCGCCTGCCGAATACTCGGGTTCGAAAAGGTGACGCATCATATCCCCGAAGCGACGCTTCAACGCGGACTATCCCAAGAAGCTTGAAATAACAGGCAAACAAATTCCAGGCGGTAACTTGAATGACTGCATGCCTTACCAGGATCGACGATGAGCACTTCAGATAACACTCCCTACCCACGAGTGCCCAACAGAGCCGACTTCCCTGCCATTGAGCGCGCCGTTCTAGATCGTTGGGCCCAGAACAACACCTTCCAAGATTCCATTGACGCTCGACCAGAGGACGACGAATACGTCTTTTATGACGGGCCTCCATTCGCTAATGGCCTCCCCCATCACGGTCATCTCCTCACGGGGTACGTGAAAGATGTAGTTCCCCGATATCAAACGATGCTCGGTAAGCGTGTGGATAGGAGGTTCGGGTGGGATTGTCACGGACTGCCCGCCGAGATGGAAACCGAACAAGAACTTGGTGTGAGTGGTCGAGTAGCCATCACTGAACACGGGATCGAAAACTTCAACGCGAGCTGCAGAGAATCGGTCCTCAGATACACGGGTGAATGGCAGGAAACAGTTACTCGTCAAGCTAGGTGGGTCGACTTCGAGAACGACTACAAGACCATGGATCTGACGTACATGGAATCAGTGATGTGGGCGTTTAAACAACTTTGGGATCAAAATCTGATCTACAAGGCCTTTCGTGTGATGCCTTACTCGTGGGGCGCAGAAACTCCATTATCTAACTTCGAAATTCGTCTTGACGATGCAACTCGACCGCGACAGGACCCCGCGATCACTGTCTGGTTTGAGCTAGACGGCGAAGGCATTGATAAGGCTGACGAGAACATGCCTATTCGCCTATTGGCTTGGACGACGACACCTTGGACGCTGCCGTCCAATCTTGCTGTCGCTGTTGGTCCCAAAGTTGACTACGCACTTATCAAAACAGCTGATGCACAATGGGTCCTAAGTTCAGATTGCATCGAAAAATACTCTGAAGAGCTAGGCGACTACGAAGTACTCCAGACTTTGCCGGGCTCAGATCTCGTTGGCAGCAGCTATACGCCGCTGTTCAATTTTTTTGATGAGCGAACTGACGCTTTTCGAGTTCTAGCAGCCGATTTCGTGGACACTACCGAAGGAACCGGGATCGTTCACATGGCGCCTGGTTTTGGTGAAGATGACCAGATCGTATGTGAAGCGAATGGGATCGAAATCGGGGAAGCGGTTCCGGTAGATGACCAGGGACGATTCACGAGTGCCATCACACCTTGGGCTGACGAGAACGTGTTCGATGCAAACCCAAAAATAATTCAATATTTGAAGGATCTAAATAGGGTCTTACGGCACGACACCTACGAACATAACTACCCGCATTGTTGGCGAACCGATACACCAATCATCTACAAGGCGATTTCTTCTTGGTACGTCGAAGTGACCAAAATTCGATCCCGGCTTCAAGAGATCAACCAGGAAATCAACTGGGTCCCTTCTCACGTCCGAGACGGCCGCTTTGGCCAGTGGCTTGCCGGTGCTCGAGATTGGTCCATCAGCCGCAACCGCTTTTGGGGCTCTCCGATACCAATTTGGGTTAGTGATGACCCCAACTACCCACGAACGGACGTTTACGGAAGCCTCGATGAATTAGAAGCAGACTTTGGAGTCCGACCAACCGATCTCCATCGACCATTTATTGACGACCTCACTCGCCCAAATCCAGACGACCCGACAGGCAAAAGCGTGATGCAGAGGGTTCCGGAAGTTCTCGACTGCTGGTTCGAGTCCGGATCGATGCCCTTTGCACAAGTCCACTACCCATTTGAGAATAAACAGTGGTTTGAAGAGCATTTCCCCGCCGATTTTATTGTTGAGTACATCAATCAAACTCGCGGTTGGTTTTACACATTGCATGTACTGGCAGGAGCACTATTTGATCGTCCCGCTTTTCAAAATGTCATCTGCCATGGAATTCTGTTAGCCGAGGACGGAAATAAGCTCTCTAAAAGGCTCCGGAACTACACCGAGCCGAATGAGATCTTCAACTCTCAAGGTTCTGACGCTCTGCGTTGGTATTTGATGTCCACAAACATCGTCAGAGGTGGAGATACTCGTATCTCTGACACCGGTATCGATGACGTCACTCGACAGGTCCTGATTCCCGTATGGAACGCCTACTCTTTCTTCACTCTTTACGCCAACGTTGACGCTCACAAGGCGGTCAGCCGAACTGATTCTCAGCATCTGCTGGATCGTTATCTGCTGGCCAAAACACGGTCACTTGTTGAACAGACAACTAGCGCTCTCAACGCATACGACCTTCCTGGCGCGGCATCAGAAATTCAAGCATTTATTGATGCGTTGAATAACTGGTATATCCGCAGATCTCGCGATCGATTCTGGGGTCCGGAAGGAGGAGGGCAGGGAGACGCTGACGCATACGACACCCTGTACACGGTGCTCACAACTTTCCCCCGCGTGGCAGCGCCCTTCCTGCCGATGATTATGGAAGAAATTTACGGGGGCTTGACCGGCGGAGACAGCGTTCACCTCCAGGGATGGCCCACCGCCGATGAACTACCCGAAGATCATGACTTGGTCTCCAGGATGGATCAGATACGGGAAGCTGCCTCAATGGCGCTACGACTTAGAGAAGATGCTGGACTTCGGGTAAGGCTGCCGCTGTCGTCAGCCACAATCGCCGGCAAACACGCCTCTGATTTGACGGAGGTCGCGCAGCTACTGGCGGAAGAGATCAACGTCCATGACGTCATTTTGACTGAGGATATAGGTGAGCTAGCTAACTTGAGTCTTCGCCCCAACGGAAACGTCCTCGGCCCACGCCTCGGAGGTGAGGTGCAAGACGTTTTCGGGGCAGCCAAGAAAGGCGATTGGACTCTTATCGCCGATGGGAGAATTGAGGTAGCTGGACATACGCTCGACCCAGACGAGTACGAACTTGCGCTCGAACCCAACGACCCCATAAGTACCGCCTCATTACGTTCGAATGAAGCGGTGGTGGTTCTCGATATGGAAGTGACTCCTGAGCTTGAGGCGGAAGGTGCCGCTCGGGATCTCATAAGAACTATTCAACAAGCGCGGAAAGATGCAGATCTTCAGGTGACTGACCGAATCGAAGTCGAGATCATTTGGTCTCCATCAAATGTCGAAGCAGTAAAGGCTCATGAGGCTGTGATCATGGCTGCGGTACTTGCGCACCGTATTTCTTGGCTGCCAGGCGAATCTCAGCCGTATGTAAAGCTCATCAGTTCTTGAGCACGCAGCTATTCGCCTTCTAGCGACTCTCGGCGTTGTAGTGCAGAGAAGAATGGGTCTTCGATGTCGTCACCTGAGCGAATTTCGCGAGCAGGGCGTTGTGTTGCTACTGGGTCGGGAACGCTCGTCGTTGGTCCGTCGATGACTGCCACCCCTTCAATAGTGCTTGTCGCTGGATGTTGATCGGGTGGACCATCTGGCCGTCCACTGAGGTCCCGAGCGATTTCTCCTAAGGCTCGCCGCCTAGTCTCGATTAGCTCGGCTAGTTGATCAGCGTCGTTTCGTCTAGCACTTATTCGGGCGTCTAATTCCAATAACTCTGACTCAAGTTCAGCCTTTCGCTGCATGGCACCGGTAGCAGCTAGTTCTGAGGATGAAGCCACAAGGACATCTGCCAAGAGATCGGCAATCTGTTCTCGAGCTGTCACGATTGCATCTTCCACAACATCGTCGGCAGTTTCCTGCGCTAAGGAAATCAATTGCGCTATGCGGTCTATCTCAATTTTGGTGGCGCCAATAGCTACGGAGCCTTGGTTGGGAGCCTCTCCAGCGGATGTAGTTGGTTCTGACTCAAGTCTTGGAGCGGTTTCTAAGGCTTCTTTGATGCTTTCTACCGCGCTGCGTCGACCATCGTGGACGTGAACTTCACCGTCTTCACCATTCGAAGATGTTCGTGTTTCTTCGTCGATGAGGCGGTCGGCTACATCATCTAGTCGCGCCTGCATTTCACCTAATCCAGCGGCCACTCGTTCAAGAAAATCATCAACCGCATCCGGGTCGTATCCTCTGAAACGCTCCGGGAAATGCTGAGTTTCAAGCAACTTCGGGGTCAACTCCATGAGATGACACTAACAACCAGGGACCGAGACCGAAACTGAGAAGGGTCGAACTTCGCTATCCGCAGTTTAGAATTACGCCAGCGAGCACCCATTGGATGAGAATTAGAACAAGAATCGGTGAGAGGTCAAGTCCGAAGCCTCCAAGCCGAAGTGGTGGCAGAGCGCGGCGCAGCGGGCCCATCAAAGGCTCAGTAACACGGACAAGGAAAGTTCGCACAATAGCTACGGGACTGTCTTGGGCGATCGGGATCCAGCTAAAGATAATGCGGCCGAATATAGCCAGAACATAGATGTCGCAGAGAGTGCAGAGGACCTGAGTCATTGTCGAACCCTTGATCAGTAATGCAAACCGCGCTCTTGGAGGCGTTGGCGCTCCTCCTCAGCAAGGTTCACGTGTGATGGGGCGAGGAGATAAACCTGATCAGCCACTTTCTCCATTTTTCCTCCAAGGGCGTAACAAAGCCCACTCACGAAATCGATGATTCTCCGAGCCAGATCCCTGTTGGCTGTCTGCAGATTAACTATTACCGGCTGGTCTGCTTTGAAGCGGTCTGCCAACTGTTGGGCATCGTTAAATGTTCGTGGCGCTACTACATGCGGTTTGGCACTGGTTATCGGGATGGTTCTTACCGAACCGCTGGATGTCAATGCAGCGCTTTCTGTCGCTGAGCCCTGAGCTTGATCCGGCATCGTCGGTGACGATGTGGGACTAGTTACGACCGATACTTGGTCGCTCTTAGACGCGGTAGCACCCGGTGTGTCATCTGGGTGTTGGAGCCCGTCCAACTCGTCATATTGCTCGTCAGGTCCTAACCCGAGATAGAGCATCGCTTGTCGCCACATCGAAGCCATTCGCCTCCTCCTAGAAGCCGAGGGTACCGCGCTCTTAGCGAGTGGGGCGATCACCAAACAAAGCAGTTCCTATTCTTACCATCGTGCTTCCAGATTCGATAGCGATCTCCAGATCGTTACTCATCCCGATCGATCGATGATGGAGGCCTTGGTCGTCAGCCAATGACACGAGTTCTCGATATGCCGACCGGATAGAAGCAGCATCGCCTTGGGGTCCGATTGCCATCAAACCCGTCACCTCCAGTCCAGCCGAGGTAGCAAGCGAAATTAGTTGATCGGCCTCCATCATATGGCACCCACCTTGGGCTTCATTTTGCGTCAAATTCACCTGAATCATGACCGAAGAACCTGGACACCGCTTACTTAACTCGTGCACCAGCGACGCCCGGTCTACCGTTTGCCAAACGTTCACAATTTCTGCGACCTGACGAACCTTGTTTGTCTGCATGCCTCCGATGAAGTGGACGTCCACGGCCTCGCGTTGATCTTCGTCAAGGTCACTCCATTTAGCTTTCAGTTCTTGGGCGTAATTTTCGCCGACATTTTGAAATCCACATTCTGCGGCAAGCCTCAATGCCCAGGAACCAAAGCCCTTTGTCACAGCAACTATTTCAACTCGCTCATCACTCATCGCAGAGATTCGTGCTCGTAGCATGCCAGCTCGATCTAGTAGTTGTTCGCGACTCAGTTGGTTGTCGGGATTCATGACAAAAGTCTAATTTCAGCGACAAGGGCGAACCGTTGACCATCACCGCTAGCCCTGTATGACCAGTATCGGGGATCCTGGGCGGTGCATCTTGCGACTTGGTGATCAACGACTACTGAGCTTCTGGAAAGTGTTTCCTCAACCGCAGCTCGCAGGTCTAGTGCCGGTAGTCCCTCTTTTGTCCAACTCGCGGCTCTCTCTCCAATGAGTGTGACCATTTGAGCAAGATCCTCGGTACCGAACTCGTATTCATCTGCAGATATATGCGGCCCGATGATCGCTCTCAGTTCATAGCATCCGTATTGGGTCATTAGCTCGGCAGCATTTCCAATTACGCCGTCGCGAATTCCGCGCCACCCGGCGTGCACAACTGCTAGCGCTGGACCTGAAAGTGAGTTTCCGTATAGAGCTATTGGCACGCAGTCAGCGATCCGAACACCAATAGGGATACCGGGTCGCGAAGTCATCAGTGCATCACATTCATGGGGATTATGGCCGTCTAGGTTTTCGACTATCGCCACCTCTGAGCCATGCACTTGGTGAGGAAACACAGGTGTGTGTTTTGCTGCAGAAAAAAATGAATCTTCACGGGCATCACCGTCGCTGCAGTCAGAAAACCCGACTCGCACCGAATGCTGTTCCCCAACTCGACGGTAAAAGCTCAACATTCCTTAACTACAAAATGTCGGACGCGTGATCTTCGTCATTTGAGGAATGAGGGCACATCGAATTCATCGTCATCGTCATCGCCGTCGTCGTTGATCAGGGCATCTCCGCGCATCTCATCGCTCTCATCAGCGTCAAAGATGTCAGCCATCTCACCGATTGGGGTCGAAGTACTAGAACGAGTCGAGCCGGCAGTGCCATCATCCCAACGGTCAAAGCCAGCTGCGATGACCGTAATGCGAATTTCTTCACCCATCGAATCGTCGATCACGGTGCCAAAAATGATGTTTGCGTCAGGGTGAGCGACGTCATGTATCACGTCCGCTGCATCCCGTACCTCATGTAAACCAAGCGCATTCGACGCAGTTACGTTCAGCAAGATACCTCGTGCTCCCTCAATAGAAGCTTCCAACAGCGGACTAGAGACTGCCTGTCGTGCGGCGTTCTCAGCTCGGTTATCTCCGTGAGCTCGACCTATCCCCATCAGGGCAGAACCAGCATTCGACATAATCATTTTAACGTCAGCGAAATCAGTGTTAATCAGCCCCGGTGTCGTGATCAAAGTCGTTATGCCTTGAACCCCTTCTCTGAGCACATCGTCAGCCATTTGAAATGCATCAACCATGGTTGTGTTTTCGTTCGTGACGCTGAGAAGGCGGTCATTGGGGACCACGATTTGAGTGTCGACTCTTTCTCGGAGATCAGAAATTCCCGCGTCCGCTTGAACTGCGCGTCGTCGACCTTCGAACATAAATGGCCGAGTAACGACACCGATGGTGAGCGCACCGCATTCTCTCGCGATGTCAGCTATCACTGGCGCTGCACCAGTTCCCG
Source organism: Acidimicrobiaceae bacterium (assembly GCA_002708935.1). Lineage (GTDB taxonomy): Bacteria > Actinomycetota > Acidimicrobiia > Acidimicrobiales > Poriferisodalaceae > MedAcidi-G3. The sequence continues at coordinate 7,338 of PAPO01000004.1, forward strand.
TGCCGCCACCTTCACCGGCTGTTATAAAGACCATGTCGGCCCCCGCAAGCGTCTCGTGAATCTCGTCAGTGTGCTCTTCGGCTGCCTGGCGTCCCACGTCGGGGTCGCTTCCAGCTCCGAGACCGCGGGTCAATTCTCGCCCGATATCAAGCTTGATATCCGCGTCGCTCATAAGGAGAGCTTGTGCATCTGTGTTGACCGCGATGAATTCGACACCAGTCAAACCTGACTCGATCATGCGATTAACGGCGTTACAGCCGCCACCACCCACGCCAACAACTTTAATCACGGCCTGATAATTCTGAGGACTGGCCACTGGGCCTCCCGGTATCTCGCCAAATTTGCCCGCTAGGAACGCAACCCTGAAGGTAGCGCAAGTTTCAGCCCTTTAACGTCCGCCCCGTCGGAGCTAGTTCGATTTGCGGCTCGCCATCGATTTCTTACCCGTTTCTTACAATTGGTTTTTCCGGATACGAAACATCTATATAGTCATCGGTTCGGTTCTCTTTGTCGAGATGATCCAGCATGGCGGACAGGGAAATAATTTTCGCCCCGAGTCGCTGATCGTCCCCAAAGATCACCTCTTGGGTGTTTCGGAGCCGGCCATGAATTTCTCCACTGGCGTCCCGCCGTAGGCTTGAAAATTTACTGTGCAGATCTGAGGGCATAAGAACTAGGAGTGACAGTAAAGCTGAACTGTCCTCAGCTAGATAGACACCCGGAGAACCAGCGGCGCGCACTCCACTTAAACGTGGTAGCTCTGGCGGAGTTATCAGTCCACGAGTTAGGACAGTTCCATCATCAGCTACCAAAGCCCAGCGTTCAGGTTCTGTAAGGGCCAACGCTAAGGGTTTATGCTCTGAGATATCGACTGTGATTCGACCACTCCAAGAACGGTCAATTCGTGCCGTTTTGACCCACGAGAGTTCTTCAACTTTTCGTTGACTCTCACCGATGCCCCAGGGCAACGGATCACCAATTTGAAATCCGAGTCGACCCTCTACCTCTTCAAGTGTGACCTGGTGTAGTCCATGAACCTCTAGTTCTTCAACATCTAGTAGCGGTGAGTGTCCTAGCAGGATGTATCCCGCTATGGCAGCAACAATGCCGCTGCTTACCCATGCAGAAATTGTTCCAGCTTTAGATACACGCCCCGGTTTGTTGCGATTAAGAAACACAGCTAGCCCTCAAATCCGATTCGTTGGATTTCGGTTCGTAGCGAAATGCCGGTTTCTGAGAGCACCCGGTTGGCAATCGCGGCGATTACAGCATCAACATCGGACGCCGAACCGCCAGGGTCGGCTTGTACGAAGTTGGCATGTTTAGCAGAAACCTGCGCTGAACCGATACGAAACCCTTTGAAGCCGAGCCGGTCAAGAAGTTCGCCGGATGTCTCTTCTTGAGGGTTAACGAAAACAGACCCAGCATTTTGACCTCCCGGTTGATTCTCTCGCCTCCATTGCACGATCTCACGCAAGACGTTTGCTCCGCTAGCAGTGTCGTCTCGCTCTAGTTGCAGCGTCGCGCCAAGAACAATTAGGTCTTGAGTTACGGCACTCTTTCTGTAACTAAACCTCATTTCATCCTTAGTTTTGGTTTTGCTCCTGGAAGTCCTCAAATCGAACGTATTGACTTCAGTGACCACGGCTGCCATGTCACCTCCATGTCCCCCGGCGTTCATTCGAACTGCTCCTCCGATGGAGCCAGGAACACCGACTGCCCATTCGAAGCCACTTAGACCGGAGGCGACGCTCTGTCGAGCTAACGACGGGAGAGCTACGTTGCTCCCTGCGTAAACGGTTGCCGTTTCTCGATCCATTGTTACGGTTTCGAACACCTTTCCTATAGCGACGGTTACCCCGGGAAATCCACTATCTGCAACCAGCAGGTTGGAGCCCTTGCCGATTACCAGGGTGGGTAAATCAGTCTCGTTTCGGACCCTAGAGACCGCTTCTAAGTCTTGTTCAGTTTGTGCCTCTATGTATAGGGCGGTATCTCCACCAACTCTGTAGGTTGTCAGAACTCCAAGGTTCACATTTGTCTGGGCAAGTGGTCCGAGAATTTCAAGCGCCTGTTGGATAGCTTCAGCGTCGACTCCAAGAACGCTCATGGTTCTTCAACTTTGCGGAGTGCCTGCACCTCATCTGGAACAGAGGTCAAATCCCCGGCACCCATTGTGAGACAGAGGTCACCCGACCTGAGGATCGAACTCAAATAATCTGCCACTTGATCTCGACCTGGGAGATATGTGATCGAAGAATTCGGATGAGCGTCAAGAATTGCGCGAACAAGTAAATCACCGGTTATCCCCGGGCGAGGGTCCTCCCCTGCTCCGTAGATACCAGTCAGGACTACGTGGTCAGCGTCCAAAAATGAATTTTCGAAATCTCGCCAGAGTTCGGCGGTTCGACTGTAACGATGAGGCTGAAATACTGCTATCACTCTTCCCCAATCGCCTGCCTTTGCAGCCGCGAGTACCGACGAAACTTCGCTAGGAAGATGTGCGTAGTCGTCGACATAGACGACCCCGTCTTGTTCTCCTCGAAATTCAAACCTTCTAGCGACGCCGGCGAATCTGCCAAGCGCAGCCAATACCAACTCCACTGGGGCTCCAAGTTCTAGAGCCATAGCCAGTGCGGCTGTCGCATTGAGAACGTTGTGAACCCCTGGGATCGGAAGTTCACATCCACCAAGGTGTTGAGTCCCCCGCCAAACTTCAAAAGTGGACGAGTATCGTCGGCTTTTTACGTCAGCAATTCGGTAGTCGGCCTGTTCCGATCTTCCGTAGGTTACGCAGTGCCCGACAGTCGACGCGATGCTCTGGGCACACGGGTCGTCAATACAGACCACGCGTGGCCCGTTAGCAGAACCTACAAACTTTTCGAAAGCTGCTACCAACGCTTCATAGGAACCAAAGAAGTCAAGGTGATCTGCCTCCACATTGGTCACGACTACAGCCTCTGCGTCGAGCCTTACGAACGTTCCATCAGATTCGTCAGCCTCAACCACGAAGAGGTTTCCATTGTCATTCCACACCGCACCCGACCCGATGTCATTAAGGTCCCCACCAACTATGAATGATGGGTCGAGACCCGATGAGGTTAGGGCTAACGCCAACATCGACGAAGTCGTCGTCTTTCCATGTGTGCCAGATACCGCAATTGTTCGCTTCTTCTCACAAATTGCTGCCAAAACGTCAGCTCGACTCCACACGGGACGCCCCAAGTCCTGTGCTGCCAAGATCTCCGCGTTGCTATTGGGTACCGCAGTTGACCGGCAAACAATCGCCGCGTCTCCAATATTTGCTGCGCTGTGCCCAATGTCGATTCTTGCCCCAAGAGAGCGCAGTCGGTTGACACCGACCGATTCACGCAGGTCGCTTCCGCTTATTTGATGACCCATCGACAACAGAACCGCAGCTATTGCGTTCATTCCGGCACCGCCAGCTCCAACTACATGGACCGAAACGCCATCAGGCAGAGCGTTCTCAGTGGAATCGGGCGACTTCACAGTGTCCCGTCTTTTCGGTCATCGGTGGGTACAGGAGTTAAGCAATGATTTACCACAAGGTCAGCGACTCTTTGTGTCGCATCTCGGGGTCCAATGCTTCTTTCTTGACGCGCGAGTTCTGGGTCGTCTTCTCTCTGAAATTTGTCCAAAACCCTATTTATTTCAGTGGACAGCCGTATCCCATCTAACTCTTCGTCAGCAACGACAACCGCCAACCCCGAATCAACAAGCCATTCTGCATTTCGGCGTTGATGATCGTTAGGAGCATGTGGCAAGGGTACGAGAATTGCCGGTACCCCTAATAAAGCAATCTCTGCAACCGTTGATCCTCCTGGCCTACATACGATCAAATCTGCGGCTGCCATCGCTTTGGGTAATTCCTCGTCATATTCAATTGCCCTTATAGCTTGGGGGAGATCCTTAGGTAGGATCTGCCAGTCCCTTTGACCGACGACGTGATGGACCGTCGGCAGATCCGATTTTTCTGCAGCGTCCCATAGAGCCTCGTTAATTCGTCTTGACCCCAGAGAGCCACCAAAAATAACGACTACCGGCTCGTCGGTCGGCCATTTCAATTCAACCCTGTTTGATCTACCTAACTGATGTGCCTCGATAACCGATTCGCGCACCGGGTTACCTGTTTTGACTTCGTTCTTAAGACCTGTTCCAAAGTGTGGGACCGCAGCTGCTCGTGCGTATTTGGTCAACAACCGATTCACTCCCGAAGCAACCAAGTTTTGTTCGGCCAGCACCAAAGGAATTCTCAGAATGATTGCACCCACCGCCGCTGGTAACGCGGCATAACCACCGAGTGACAAGACAATGCCGGGGCGGTGCCGGGCAACGATCGAAATCCCCCTGAGGACACCCCAGATAATTGTGAGGAGATTCCAAAAGTTCCGAACCGACACTCGCCTGCCGTTAAGGCCGCGCCCAGAAAGCGCTCTCAGCTCATATCCGGCTGCAGGGACCATACCTACTTCGATTCCGCGTGCGCTGCCGACAAAGCCGATCGCTTCTTTGTCCCATCCTCGCTTCACTAGCTCACCTGCTACCGCTAGACCCGGCAAAAGGTGTCCTGCTGTGCCTCCACCTGCGATAATCAAACCTCCTTGCGAGCACAGAGCACGAGACGATTTGGAACGCTTCATTGTGATTGACGGGCGATATTTAGAAGTAGGCCCGCCGCCAACGCGTTGATAATTAACGAGGTTCCACCGTATGAGATGAACGGCAACGTGACACCTGTGATCGGCGCAAGCCGCAACACACCCAACAGATTCACCATGACTTGAACCAAAAACCAGATCGATATGCCCGCTGCAAGAAGCGAGCCGAAAACATCAGGTGCTATTTGCGCAGTTCGAAATCCGGTAAGGACGATGGTGCCCAGAAGAATTAGCACTGCCATCGCCCCAACGAAACCAAGCTGTTCCCCCACCACAGCAAAAACAAAGTCGGTATGCGCTTCTGGAACCCAACCCCATTGAGCGTGACCAGCAGAAAGCCCCGTTCCCCTCAGACCACCATTTGCCAAACTGACCAATCCCTGTGTCGCTTGCCAACCTGCGCCCTCTAGATCTTCAGTAGAAAAGAGAAACCCTTTGACTCTCTTCATCCGGTAGCCCTCTTCAAGAACCGCAAACAACCCAACGACCAGCCCAGGCGCTACTAATACGCTGAGATGTCGGAACGGGACACCAGCTGCCCACATCATGCCCAAGACAATGAACCCGATCATGCCTGCCGTGCCATAATCCGGTTGAAATAGAACCAAAGCGCAGAGGACACCGACACAGACCCCAACTGGCACGGTGACACGATCTAAGCGGTCAAGGAAATAACGTCGTTGATCCAAGAATGAGGCGACCGCGACCACTAGGGCAAACTTGGTTAGCTCTGAAGGTTGGAAACTAAAAGGCCCCAGATCAAGCGCGCGTGAACTGCCATTAACGACCCGGCCTCTCATAATGACTAGTAGCAGAGAGAAAGCCGAAACTACTAACAGGGCGGGAGCTAATCGCCTCCACCGGCGATAGTCGCGCCCTACAGAAAATAACAAAGCAAAGACAGCGACTGTCACGTAGATGACGTGCCTGCTGAACAAGGAGAAAGCATCTCCCTTTTCGATTACGGCCGTCCATGTCGATGCTGATAGAACCATAACTACCCCGGTCAGCATCAGAAGCAAAACCGACCCAAGCATGGCCAAGTAACGCATGGGCGGACCTTCAGGCCTTCCCTCGACGTTCTTAGCTGACGAAAGGGGGCCAACGACGGCGCTCATGCGACATCTCCTTCACTATTAAATCGCCCTATGACGCTCTTGAAATGATCTCCGCGTTCTATGTAATTCGAGTACCAGTCGAACGAAGCACACGCAGGAGAAAGGACTACATCTGCTCCAGAAGTCTGAGCGAATCGAACAGCTTGAGTTACAGCATCTTCCATGGAATCGGCAGCGACGCTAGGTACTAGACCGTCAAAAACTTCTGCCAACCTCGGACTTGATTCACCGATCGTCACAACTCCTGCGAGTCCCGGAGCCAATTCTTGTAGATCAGATAGATCTAAACCCTTGTTGCGACCTCCAACAATAAGCACCGCGTTATTAAATCCGGTAAGAGCGGCGATGGTTGCGTGCGGTGTCGTCGCTTTGCTGTCATTGAAGAACCGAAGGCCTCCTACCTTGCCAACATATTCCGTTCGATGCGCTAGCCCTTCAAAATCGGAGAGCACTTGAGCAATTGCGTGTGCGGAAGCTCCGATAGAAAGAGCTAATGCAGCTGCGGCACAAGCATTTAATCGGTCATGTGGACGCGACAACGGCATGTCTGAAACGGCGACTATTGACTCACCATGCGCCAACAACTCAGATTCAGTGCAGTGAACGTCCCCCTCACCTAACCCAAAGGTGACTAGCTGACCTTCAACACCTTCCATCCAGGGCCTGATTGTTTGGTCGTGGTAAGGAGCTATAGCGAAATCGTTTTTCTCTTGATGTTTCCAAATCTTGGACTTAGCGGCGGAGTAGGCATCAAAACTTCCGTGCCAATCAAGGTGATCAGGTGCAAGGTTCAGCCATGCAGCTGCTTCAGCTCGGAAGAGCCGTGTCCGGTCCAACGCAAACGAAGAGGCCTCAATTACAAAGACCTCATTCTTTGCTGAGTCGTCGATCGCTGAGATAAACGGAGTTTCAGTGTTCCCGACTGCTGCTGCTCGCATGTCGGATGTTCGTAACATCTGTGCTGCTAATTCAGTCACAGTTGTCTTACCATTAGTCCCAGTAATAGCTATGCGCGGACGATTATCGAAATAGGCCGCTAGGTCTAGTTCGCTTAATACGGGAACACCCGCTCTGTCAGCTAAGACATGTAGCTGATGGTGGCGAGGTATGCCGGGGCTGGGGACGACGCTTGTTGCTTCGCTAATGACGTGCCTTATTTGTGTTTCGGATTTCGAATCTAATAACTCAACTTCGAATCGTTCAGCGATATTTGCTACCGCCTCGGGGTCGTCGTCTAGCACCACTACTTCGTGACCTCGCGCAGTCAGAGCAGCTGTTACTGCACTACCTGTCACCCCAAGGCCACCAACCACGACCTTCTCGAGATCAAACGTAATCAAGACAGGTCCCCCAAGAGCGAAAACCCTGCCGTGTCTAACCCAATGAAATCTGCGTAAAACGCTCCAAGGGCGAACGCTACGCAGATGCCATTGATTATCCACATGCGAATGAGGACAGTGGTTTCTGGCCACCCTGCCAACTCGAAGTGATGGTGTATTGGCGCCATCCGAAAAACACGTCGGCCGAACAAGCGGTAACTGGCAACTTGGATGATGACGGAAACGGTTTCCAAGACATACAAAGCCCCAATAACAGGTAGCAGGAGGTGCGTTTCTAGGAGCAACGCCAAACCTGCGAACGCTGTACCTATGGCGAGAGAGCCCGTGTCCCCCATGAAAATCTTCGCAGGTGGAGCGTTCCACCAAAGGAAGCCGACACAGGCGCCAGTCATTGCGGCTGCGACAATCGCTAGATCCAGAGCATGATTTACGGCATAACTCTCGGGGTGACGGAAAATCCAGTACCCAATAATGACGAAAGCTGAGAACCCTATCGCCGAAGACCCGCCCGCTAGACCATCTAATCCATCAGTCAGGTTTACGGCATTAGCGGTCGCTATGACCAAGATCGCGGCCCATAGAACCCACACGACTTTGCCAAGAGTGAGTCCCGGAAAATCTGCTCGCGTGATCGCTATCACTGGGCTGGTCTGAGCCCAATACATCGCCAACAGAGCGAACCCGACCGCGACGCCGAGTAAGCCGATAATTTTGGCAGATTTGTTGAGACCGAGATTTCGTTCTCTGCTTACTTTAATCCAGTCATCAATTAGCCCAACTCCACCGGCTGCAATTATCGCTGCCACCAGGACCAATCCAGATCGCGTGAAGATTGTTTCCGACCGCAGATGACTAATGAGATAACCGCTTACTGCTCCGAGCACTATCGCGACGCCACCCATCGTCGGGGTTCCTGCTTTAGTGAGGTGGCCTTGCGGTCCGTCCAGACGGATCGGCTGTCCAACTCCTCGAGCTCGCAACCACGGGACAAGCACCCGCGTTCCTATGAGGCTTACTCCCATAGAAACACCGGCGGCAATTAAGAGCGCGATCATGAGTGCTGGGTGCCAACTCTTTTGAGTAGCGCCTCTTGCGCCACTTTCGTGTCATCGAACGGTCGTTGTTCGCTCCCGGTTATTTGATAGGTCTCGTGGCCTTTACCTGCAATCAAAACCGAATCGCCTGTCGCTGCGTGATTGACAGCGAACTGAATTGCTTCGGCCCGCTCAAGAAGAACCTTTGGGCCCGTGCTTCTCTCATCCATACCGCTAACGATTTGCTGTGCAATGTGAGACGGATCCTCTGACCGCGGGTTATCTGAAGTCACGACTACTTCGTCTGCTAATTCTGCTGCTATCTGACCCATTAAAGGTCGCTTCTGTGGATCTCTGTCCCCACCTGCTCCGAAGACCACCCACACATAACCAGATGAGATAGTTCGAAGGGTTCGCAAAGCCTGCGCTAGGGCTTCGGGCTTATGGGAGTAATCGACTATTACCGCTATCTCCGAGCCGGGATCTGTTACTAACTCCATTCTTCCTTTGACCGGTTGTACCTTCTCAAGCCCAGAGGCAATCATCTCCTCCTCGAGACCAAGGCCTTTCAAGGTTTCGCCTACCAGAAGTAGGTTGGACAAGTTGAACCTTCCGAGTAAACGTGTTCGTATCTTGTGTCCTCGCCATACGAAGCTGGATCTCTGCACATCAAGCTTCGGATGCTCAACCATGTTGGGCTCAACAGCGACTAGACCTTGGTGTCCGATCTCTTGGAGTTCTCTGACAAGGCGTTTGCCCCACTCGTCGGCCACAGAAACAACCGCTAGTCCGCTTCCCTGGTCAAATAGGCGACGTTTGGCAAGGAAGTACTGCTCCATGTCCTTATGAAAATCGAGGTGCTCGGGACTGAGGTTCGTGAACACGCTCGCCGCGAATTCGGTCCCTTGTACTCGCCCGAACTCAAGGCCGTGAGACGACACTTCGACGCAGACCCATTCATCTCCTCGGCTCTGCATCTGTGAAAGCTTTTTTTGGAACTCAGGGGCTTCGGGGGTTGTATGACTTCCTTCCAAGGTCCCAATAACGCCTGCCGATTCTCCGCACGCTTTGAGGGTCTCGGCTAGTGCTTGGGCAACGGTTGTCTTACCTGCGGTGCCTGTGATGCCAATAACCTTTATTTGTTTTGAAGGATGGCCATAAACCGCCGCTGAGGCGAACCCAATTGCCTTTCTAACATCGGGCACAACTATCTGCGGTATCGCTAGGTTGAGCTCCCGGTCAACGAGCAAAGCAGCAGCACCACCATTTATCGCTTCTATGGCATAGCTGTGTCCATCGTGTTCAGCCCCACTAATACAGGCGAAAAGGTCCCCTTGAGCCACTGACCGGCTGTCATGGTTGACACCTGTAACCTTCACGATTTCATCTGTAGCGGTGGCGTCGACCATGAGCGCGCCAGGGCACTGATCGGCAATCTCGGCAAGGGAAGTTCGCTTCATCGTCCTCTACCCGGTTTCGGGCACGCCAATGGCTGCCAAGGTTTCAGCGGCTATGTCTGCGAAAAGTGGGGCGACAGCGCGACTGGCGCTGTGGTCCTTAGGTTCATCAAGTACAACGACGACGGTGATTTGAGGAGCCGCCGCTGGAACGAAACCAGCAAAGATCGACGTGTAGTCGTCTCCATACCCTCTTTGGTCTTTCATCGGTTTTTGCGCGGTTCCCGTTTTTCCGGCAACGGCGTAACCCTCAACCGCTGCTTTCGTTCCCGTCCCTGAGACAACAACACCCTCAAGCATCTCGCGCATTTGCCTGGTAGTTGCCGCGCCCAGCACTTTTATGCCGCTGGGAGTAGGGAAGGGCCGAAAGGTCCCCGTGGGGCTAATAGTTCCGCGAATTAAGGATGGTGGGGTGTATCGCCCGTCATTTGCGATGACGTTATACGCCGCTGCTATCTGGATAGCGGTGACCGCGATCGATTGACCAAACGAAACACTGGCAAGATCTGTGCCTTCCCAATTTTGCGGTACTTTAAGCCTCCCGCGACTTTCGTCAGGCAGAGTCGGGGCCTCGCTGCTGCCACTGCTGTACTGTCCGAATCCGAATTTTCGAAGATAACTGTGCAGCTGATCACTTCCGACTCGTTCTGCAATCTGAATAGTTCCGACGTTGGATGACTTTGCCAAGATCTCAGTGACCGAAAACTGCCGGCCTGCATATGGGTCGGAGTATTCTTTGTCGGCGAATTGATACGTATGGGGAATATCGAAAATTTCTTCAGGAGTGACACGACCTTCTTCTATTGCGGCCGCGATGGTAAAGGTCTTACTTATTGATCCGGGCTCAAAGGTTTTGATATAGGCCAAGCTTTTAGCAGCGACCCCAACGCCACCACCTTCTTTTGATCGATCGACATCCACCAACGCCAAGATCTCCGCAGTGTCCGCATCTAAAACGACTGCCGTACCCCAATTTGCTCCACTCGCATCTACCGCTTCTTTGAGGATGCGCTCAGCAAAGAACTGGGTGCCTCGGTGAATAGTTGTAACTAGGTCAGAACCCGGCTCTGCTGGCTGGTAGTCGAGGTCTCCGCCAGGCAATCGTATCGATCTGCTAACAGCTACATAATCTTGGCGAACCCCGTCGGTTCCCGAAAGCACATGAGAATACTGAGCTTCAATACCGTTCAGGGGCTCCTCATCAATATCGACTTGTCCCAAAAGGTTGCGGGCAAATTCATCTCCGTTGGGGTAGAAACGCGCATCTTCTTCCCTTATTTCAATACCTGGTTGATCTAACCACCGAACTTGATCAGCAACCTCAGGTGCGACCTCTCTCTTGAGGTGTACGTACTGAACTCGTTTGTTGCTAAGAATTTCGTAAAGACCATCGATTGGCATTCCTAGCAGTGGAGCCAAAAGTGAAGCTGTTGCTCGAGGACTGGTCACCAGCCTCGGGTTGGCCCCAATGGTCGGAAGTGAATCAGTAACAGCAAGCAGGCCGTTATCTCTATCGAGGATGCTGCCAGTTGGTCCTTGGATTGCTGTTCTAGCCGTATGCCTGTACAACTCAGTCAAATATTGTTCTCGGTCGATCACTTGGATCTCGAAGAGTCTGGTTGCTATCAAAAGCAGCAGACCAGAACTCAAAAAGATAAGCCTCCCGACCCTTCGAGTTCTATATCCGACGAGTCCTCGCGGTTGAGAAAAGAAGGAATTCTGTTTAGTTGAAGATTGCGCTTTAGCAGGTCTTGTTTCCGGGGGTTGCAGGGAGACTTTCATCGAATACCCGGATTTCTCTCTATCGTCCGTTACTCGGTGACGCAGACGCCGTTGCGCTAGCTAAGAGCGGATCAACGCCAACGAAATTCGTGGACGTTAATCCTGTGCTCGGTGGGGTCCATATTGGGCTTCCGATCGCCAGATGCTCTGATTGAACCTGTATCTGCGTTGAAGAGTCAGCTTTGGTCATCGCCAGATACCCATCAGCCAAACGCTCTATTTCGATGGGGGTTTTTGTGTTCTGATTTTGGAGTTCGAGAACGCTTATGGATTGTTGTACTTCGTCGATCTCATCCTGCAGGTTGGTCAGTTCAACATGCCGTTCGTTGATCCTCGTGGCAAAGAACGCTAAACCCAACAAGATCAGCAACGTTGCGGCACCCAGAATCGTCGTAGCTCCCACGACTCGAGACCCAAGAGATCCGATGCCTCTCTTCAAAGTGAAGTTAGGTCCGTCCGCTATCTCGATCACATCTGAGGTCACCGAAATCTCAGTGAAGACCGCTGCAGCCATGAACTTTATGCCTCTGCTGCCGGTAGGCGTTCTGCGGCCCGAAAGCGAGCACTTGCTGATCGTGGATTAGCTTCGATTTCCTTAGCAGTCGGTCGAAGCACCTTTCTTCGAAGAAGTTTGACGTTCGATTCTGAACCGCATATACACGGCAGAGTTGATGGACAAACACATACTCCATCAGCTGCTTCGCGAAAGACTTGTTTCACTATTCTGTCCTCTCCAGAGTGATAGGAAAGAACGACAATCCGACCTCCCGGCCTCAGTCGTTCAATGACTTGTCTCAGTGCTGGCTCTATGAGCTCAAGTTCGCTGTTAACCGCAATGCGAATCGCTTGAAATGTTCTCATTGCGGGGTGTCGGCCAGTTCTCCGGGTCGCTGCGGGAACTGCTCCTCGAACAACCTCAGCTAATTCAGTGGTCGACGTAATAGGACGTGACGAAATGATGGATTGCGCTATTCGGCGAGCGAAACGCTCGTCCGAGTTATTCCGTAACAAATATGTCAACTCGGCTTCGTCGTAACCATTGATGACAGTCGAGGCATCTAGTGAATCACTCGGATCCATCCTCATGTCGAGGGGACTCGTGAATCGATGGGAGAAGCCTCGCTCAGGAGTATCAAGTTGATGACTGCTTACCCCAAGGTCAAAAATCGCTCCACTGAGTGACCTGCCGTCGTTATCAATGATTTTGCCTATTTCGTCAAAGCGAGCGTGCTGAACCTGTGCCCGATCACCAAACCCTTTGAGGCGGCTACCCGCAACCTCAACCGCCGAAATATCTCTGTCAATTCCGATTAATTCCCGCTTTGGTGCTTGGGTGAGGAGCGCTTGGGCATGTCCTGCTCCCCCTACCGTGGCATCAATAAATAAGCCGTTTTCTATAGGTTTGAAGGTTTCGAGAATCTCTTGGAGCATGACAGGCTCATGTTTGAAAGGTGTTGTTGAGCTACCCGGATCGACCGAAGAAGGCGGCCCTTTGGGGGGCAATGTCATGACTGTTCCCCGTCAATAAATTCGTCCGGGGACTCCAATAGCGAGTCTCCAACTTCGGTGATTTCTTGCCACCGCGACCGGTCCCAAATCTCTACTTCGTCTATCGCTCCAACGATCACGCAGTCGCGTTCCAGGTGGGCAAAAGCGCGTAAGTCTTCGGGTACCGCGATCCGTCCTTGCTTGTCGGGGAGCACCCGAGCAGCTCCTGCACCAAAAGATCTTTTTGCTGATCGGTGACGCACATCCCCTTCCACTGAGCGTGACGCCATAGTTTGCGCTATGTCGCGAAAGCGGTCTGGGGTCAGCAACGCTAAACAGCCTTCGGGTCCCTTTATTAAAAACCCGCTCTCATCGAAAGACATGCGGAAAGATGCAGGAAGCACTATTCGCCCTTTGGCGTCGAGAGCGTGCTCAAACTGTCCTACGAATACTTCGTCCACATCTTGCCTAACAACTGGCCCCACTTCGAGTGAGGGAAATCCGTGTGACTTGAAAGCTAGAGGGCTTTAACCCACTTTCTTCCACATCGCGCCACTTCGTGACACTTTATGGTTATTTCTTCGTTTAGTCCAGCCATTTCGGCAGACTTCCACCACTTTGCGTCGGAGATCACGAATCACATTAGTGTAATTAACCACACTACGTAACCTAAAAGCTCACTTATAGTGAACGAACAGTACTTATAGCGTTATTTTGGCCAGGTAGCCCAGCCATACCTGGGTTCCGCCTCACGCAGACAGGGGAAACCGGTTCACGATATAGGTATCCCACTCAGGGGGTATGCCTCGTCGTAATGCTGCGGCAACCGCTATCGGTTCCGGCGCGTAGGGAACCGTCCGCAGCCGAAATTTGGAATGCTCTGGGAGGGTGTCACCTTTGGCGGCATTACAGGAACGACAGCAAGCCACAACGTTTTCCCACTCATGTTCGCCCCCTTTACTACGTGGGTAAACATGGTCTAGACACTCAGCTCGACGGCCGCAGTATTGACATAGGTAAGCGTCCCTGACGAAAACTGCCTTCCGGTGCAACGGGGCACGACGGCGGTATGGGGCAGCGACTTGGTAACGAAGACGCGCTATCGAAGGTGCAACTACTTCTAGGCGTTCAGATCGCACCACATGATCGCTTTCGTGGACCGTTTCTGCTTTTTCACTTATCAACAAAAGGAGCGCTCTACGCACCGAAACTATCGACAGGGGCCTATATCCGACATCCAGCAGCAGGGTCCGCTCAGAAAGCACAGGGTTGCTCGTCATTTTCATCATGCCGTCGACTTCCACGACCTGCACCAGTCAAGCCAAGCTACGACATCTGTTCCTATCCGCCTAGGATCTCCAGATCCGTCGCCTCCATACATTGTCATAAGCCGAAATCTGAGATAGTCACTGTCAGGAACGGGCACATAAGGAGAGCGGACCCACCAGCGCTTTGGCGTCATGCGCCACATCGTCACCAAGCCGACCGGCCATAGTTTCGGTCTTGTAGCTACAGCGGCAACGACCGCGATAAACAGGCCACGAACACTCACACGAACAATCCTAATCAGATCTACTCGGCGCGAGGGTCTATGCCCACACTCCGAAATCCGACTGCCGCCGCTCCCACAAGAGGGGCTGCTTCTCCAAGCTCAACTTCTGCGATCTTGACGCCTCGGGAGAACTCCAGCTTGCAGCGTTCGGACAACTCCCGGTTAGCTGCGTCCAGAAATGTCGCGCCAAATCCCAATGCCACCGAACCTCCAACTAACACTTGTTCTAGGTCCAGCAAATTGATCGCTGAAGCTACCGCTCTGCCCACCATCACCCCAGCTCGAGCTCTTTCTTTTACGTCTGCCTCGACTGGTGCGGCTCCGATGCGACGAGCAATCGCTGGCCCTGAAGCTTCCGCTTCTAAGCACCCGCGGGCTCCACATGCGCACTTGGCCCCGCCAGGTTCGACGATGACATGACCAATATGGCCAGCGTTACCATTTCTTCCATCCAAAAGCTTCCCATCGACAAACAAGCCGCCTCCCACTCCGGTCGATACGACCATCGCCATAAAATTAGAGAAGCGTCTACCAGCCCCAAACCAGGCTTCTCCTAGAGTAAGCGCCTTCGCGTCATTATCGATCGCTACGGAAACTTCCATGCTCTCTCGAAGACGCGTCAATAATGGAAAATCTCGCCATGCTGGGATATTGAGCGGGGAGACGAATGCGCCATCAAAACTCATGGGCCCACCGCACCCGACACCACAAACATCAAACTTCGGTCTAGGACCAGTGACAGTCTGGGCCAAGTCCAACAACGATTCAAAAAGTAGCTCTGCTGACGTTGAGTGGACAGTTGAAACCTGATGCCTCTCTAATATTTGACCGTCGCTCGTAATCAAAGCAGCAGCGAGCTTTGTTCCACCGATGTCAAGTGCCAGCGCTACCTCTGGCCTCGCGACTCCGCTCAGAGGTCATCCTTGCGGAGACGATTACGCATCCGTTCAGAAAATCCACCCATGTTTGCACGCATCTGGCCGCTTCGAACCTGTCCTGTGACTTTTTGGAAACCGGCCTTACCCATTTTGCGCAGATTTCGTTCGATCACAACCGCACATACGAACATCGTCAGAAAGGCCACGAAGGCCAGCCCGAAATGCACTTGAAGCGCCGCTACTACTCCGACCAATCCAGCTACACCAATAATCACCGCCCATTTAATATTCCGCAGGGCGTGTTTATAGAGAGTCGTTTCTCCGACCTCTCGAGCAAACTCGGGATCGGAGTCGTAGAACTCCTTTTCTATTTCATGGAGTATGCGCTGTTCGTCGTCAGAGAGCGGCACTAAGTCTTCCGTTCGTAGGTTCTACCATTGTAGGACGAGGAACGGTTGAGATCGACATCAGGTTCATTAATCAGCCATTATTCTCAGGCTTTTGTTTCGGAAATCCTGGCCGAATAGCAGAATGGCCGTACCTCTGTCGAATGCGATCCATCGCTGCCGAAAGCTTTCCCCAACTCGAGTTGTTGTCCTCAACGCCAGCCAAAGTTAGTTGTTGAGGTCCTGGCGAACCCAAGCGGCTGAGCCCAACTCCTAATAGTCTTACCCCTAGTCCGACATCAAGTTCGCCCAGCAACTCGGTTGCTTTCCCGGCTATTTCAGGCAGAGTGTCGACAGCTTCTTCCAGCGTCACTGACCTTGTCACGTATGACATATCTGGACGTCGCACTTTTAGATGAATAGTTCTGGCGGCCAGGCCCTGCTCCCGAGCCCTGGCTGAAACTGCGTCAGAAAGTCGAACAATTTCGCTGACTAAAGCGGCTCGATCATAAATATCGGACGAGAAAGTTTCTTCATGACTAATCGACTTCCTCTCTCTTTCAGAGTCAACCTCTCGAGCATCTATCCCTTTGCTCAACTTCGATAGGTGATTCCCATGAGAAGCACCAAGTTCTTCAACCAGAATCTCTTTTGGAACTGATGCCAAATCCCCCACTGACGAAATACCTAAAGCTTTCAACTTCTCAAGGGTTGCCCTCCCAACTCCCCACAACGCCTCCACAGGATGTGCCTCCAGGAAATTGGTAGCAACATCAGGATGAACAACAAATACACCAAGGCCTGGCGTAACCCCCGCAGGACCTGCCTTTGGCTTAGCTGCGACGGACGCCAACTTGGCCAGCAGCTTCGAACTAGCAACACCTACCGAACAGTCGAGACCCACACCTTCATACACATCGTTGCGAATCTGCCACGCTATTTGCTCTGAACTTCCGAACAATCTGTGGGCTCCACTGACATCAAGGAAAGCCTCATCTAACGCTATTGGTTCCAATTGCGGTGTGACCGCGTACAACAGTTGCTGAACCTGTCGCGAGATCTCTCGATAGCGCGAAAAATTTGCACCGACGAACACTGCCTCGGGACAAAGACTTTTCGCCACCACGCTCGACATCGCTGATCGGACGCCGCGTGACCGAGCTTCGTAGCTAGCTGACGCCACGACTCCTCGTTCCGAATCGCCTCCAACTATTACGGGTTTCCCAACTAACGAAGGGTCATGTTGTCGTTCCACTTCAACATAGAAAGCATCCATATCAACATGAAGGATTGATAGCTCTGCCATCGAATCAGGGCGCTCCAGACACGGTGGCGTCGTCGATCAGCACGACAGCATCAAACTCGGATCCGTTCAACACGAAGTTCACTGTGACTACTTCCATAAATTCGGTAGTTGTATTCGCCATTCTTTGGGACATCGCCATTTAGGTAGCCCATCAAAGGTTCGCGCAACCACAGTTGTTGACCCTCCAGCAACTCAGCAATGTCTTCGCGTTGAACCCACTCCGCTGCCCTAACTATCCCGTCGGGGTCATCAATATGTAGCTCCCCTGAATAACTTTCTGCTAAGTGAACCTCGACACCTAACGTCCAATTCATATCGATAGCTTCGGCAGAGACTGTGTAGACCGGGCCGCTCCAACCTTGCACCGCGAGTCCCGTCTCTTCTCGCACTTCTCTCGTCAATCCCTCTAAAACTGTCTCACCTTCGTCAATGACTCCACCCGGGGTACTCCAATCGGTGCGGCCTCCGCGTCGGTGATTATGAACCATGAGTATCCGCTCAGAGTCAAAGATCACTCCCCCACCTACTGTCCAACTGCGCATTGCAAGAGTTTGCCACCCGTAGCTCTTTGCCAGCGGCATCCAATACCATTGCTGAGGTGCCCGATCTACCAGACTTACCTGCGGACCAGGGTCAACGGCCCCAGAGTTTCGAGGTTCCAAGCGCGCTGCCCTCGGTCTTAGCTCGAGCCCTAGCTTTCTCGGCAGTAATCATCGCCGGTATTTGCGGTGGGTTAATGGGACTCGCATTAGGGCGACTTCAGTGGGATAAGACCGAACAAGCATGGATAATTTTGGTCAGCATCGTTGGGTCTATTTCAGCTTCGGTAGGAGTGGCTATTGTGGCTGTTCTCGTTCTTCGCGCCATGGCTGAATGGAGCGACGTTGCTTCCATTCGGGTTCGACGAAGGTGAAAAATCCAACACCAAGCCCCACCGAACTCAATCATCTGCATAGTTTGGCTGTGGATCTGGCTCGACAGGCTGCCGAAGTGCACGTCCGTCGCGAAACAGGTGTCGTCACCTCCAAATCCACCCCTACAGATCCCATTAGTGACGTGGACCGCGAAGCTGAAACTCTCATCGTCACCGGAATACGCGATTCTCGCCCCGACGACGGGATTCTCGGTGAAGAAGAGACTTCAATTGAGGGAACCTCCGGATTGCGCTGGGTAATTGACCCCCTCGATGGGACCGTGAACTACCTGTACGAATTCCCCAGCCACGCGGTTTCGATTGGCGTTGAGTTCAATGGAGTACCTGCAGTTGGTGTTGTATACGACACTGCCCTCAACGAAATTTACTCAGCTCGGGTTGGTGGGAACTCAACGAAAAATGGTAAAGAAATCCAGGTAACTTCCTGCTCAAGTATGTCTCTGGCACTTCTCGGTACAGGTTTCGCCTACGAACCATCAGTGCGTCGTTCCCAAGCAGAGCTAATCGCCGAACTTATACCTCAGGTCCGCGATATTCGTCGGTCGGGCTCGTGCGCTGTTGATTTGTGTTCTGTGGCCAGTGGCCGCCTTGACGCTTTTTTTGAAACTGGAGTCCACTGGTGGGACGTTGCCGCAGGCATTCAAATCGTTAGAAGTGCTGGAGGGATCGCTACATATGAACCGGATAAAAAACGTATTATTGCTTCCGGTCCAAAGCTCTGGAAACAGCTAAATAGCGCTGTAATAAAGGCCGAGACCATTACTGGCTCCCAATCTCCTCCTGAATCGGCCAATATTTAAGTTGTGAGTATCAGGATCCTAACTATTGAGGACGACGAACGAATCCGTACAGCAGTTCGTTTCGCGCTTGAGGACGAAGGGTGGAGTGTTCTCGAAGCAGAGACTGGTGAACAAGCTTTGGAGGGTTTCAACTCAATGGCGCCTGACCTGGTCTTAGTCGATATAGGGCTGCCGGGGATAGATGGATTTGAGGTCTGTCGCGAATTGCGAAGAGGGAGTGATGTCCCAATCATCATGGTGACCGCCAGAGATGACACACATGACGTGGTTGCCGGATTAGAAGCAGGGGCAGATGACTACGTAACTAAACCAATCGCGCCAAAGGAACTCTCGGCTCGAATTCGTGCCCTTTTGCGCCGCGTGAAACCAGAAGACGCTACTGCGGCTCCTAGAACCGTTGGAGATCTTGAGATAATCCCAGACGAAGGAGTAGTCCGGAAAAACGGTGAGGAAATCCACCTAACAAAGACAGAATTTCATCTCCTGTGCGAACTTTCAGACCAACTAGGAAAGGTCCTTAGTCGCGAACATTTGCTTGAAGAAGTCTGGGGATACGACTATTTCGGAGATGGCCGACTGGTCGACGTTCATGTTCGCCGTTTAAGAACCAAGGTTGAACCCGATCCTGCTCATCCTCGCCACGTCGTAACGGTGCGAGGCATGGGCTACAAACTTCAAGCGTAGCCATGAGGAAACGCGGCCTTCTTTGGCGCCGCCTCCCGCTGCGAACACGGGTAATCGGCGCGTTTACTTTGGGAGCTGCAGTCGCTGCATTGGTTCTAGTTGTAATCACATACGGATTATCCCGTCAAAGCATGCTTCAACAACGCGAAGAGTCCTCGCAACGTCAATTCTTCGCCAACGCTCGCCAAGTGCAAAGTTCCCTACGCGCAGAAGATCCGGATCTAACCCAATTATTGGAGTCACTGCCAAGCCTTGGTGGGAGTCGCTCTATCGTCCGCACAGGCGACGAAATCTGGACTTCTCTTTCTCTCACTCCAAGCGATCTGCCAGTTACATTGATTACATCGGTTCTCGAATCTTCTGAAGCTAGAACGATGAGATACCGATTAGACAACGAACCTGTTTTTGCCTTTGGCCTTCAACTCCGACCGAGTACCGCGTCAACCTTCAATGAGGTCGCTTATTTTGAAGTTGTTCCCCTTGCCGAAGTGGAAAATACTCTGGAAAGTCTGGCCCTTATTCTTTTGGTCGGTGGCGCCTTGACCGTCCTAGTGGGTGTCGGAATCGGCTTGTGGGCTAGCGGCGGCCTTCTCCGACCGCTGACAGACATATCAGATGCCGCCAGGTCTATAGCTCGCGGTCGCTTTGATACCCGACTTGAAGAAGTAAGCGACCCCGACCTTGACGTTTTGGTCGGCTCATTTAATGAAATGGCAGCCGCCATGGAAAGTCGGATCACTCGCGATGCGCGTTTTTCCTCCGATGTGAGTCATGAACTTAGGTCTCCCCTGATGACTCTCCGTGCCTCTATAGACGTCATGCAGCACCGCCGCGAAGAGCTTTCAGACCGCACCCAACAGGCTTTGGATTTACTGAATGACGAGGTAATTAGGTTCGAAAATTTGGTCCAAGACTTACTCGACCTTTCTCGTTCTGATTCAGGGCCGATGGAAAATGATTTAGTAAATATCGAAGAACTCGTAAAGGCCACTTTGANNTCNNCGGATGGTGACATCGCGCTGGAAGTTGCGGCAACTGCCGAGGGTGCCTTGGTGATGGGCGATAAAAGACGNTTAGCTCAAGTACTCGACAANTTGNTGAGAAATGCAGAAAAATACGGTGATGGNGCCACCCNAGTAACCATCATCTCGNCAGGTAGNGCNATTGAAATNGCNGTCGAAGACGACGGNCCNGGAGTNGCNCCATCAGAGCGGNAACTGATTTTNGAACGNTTTACTCGCGGTGCTGCAGCCCGTAAGCGAGGCGCTGGCGACGGGGCTGGACTTGGATTGGCTCTTGTTGATGAGCATGCAAGGCGGCACGGCGGAAATGCCCGAGTCGAAGGCAGGGAAGGTAGAACTGGTGCCCGGTTCATCGTCTCACTGCCCAAAGCAGGTCACCGATGAGACCAAGTCATCTCCTAAAGGTGCTTCTCGTTGCTGCNGCTGTGCTTATCGCTAGCAGCTGCGGTTTGGGCACCGACGCTGAACCGACACCNCTNNCAGTGCCTGAAGATGTTTTNCCGGCCGAGGTCTCAGAAAGTAGCGAAGTAAATNTTTCGGCNAATAGCACGTTTCACCCTGTTTTCTTTTTCAGAGATGAGTTATTAGTTGAAATCCAGCGCCGCTTACCGGCACCTGTTTTCCTTGACGCGCCTCTGAACAATCTCTTAAACGGGCCAACAGAGATTGAAGCTGAGAGTGGTTATGCGTCTGCGATACCAGCCGGAACCGCAATAGTTGATGTGGCNCTACTNCGAAACAACACTATTTCAATTCACCTCAATCAAACTTTCTTCGAAATTGAAGGTGAGCAGCGAATTAGAGCTTCAGCACAACTCGTACTNACTGCNTCAGCNTTNATNCGCGACACCCAAGGTGTNGTTTTCTTCCTTGAAGGAAANCCGGTACAACTACCTGACGGGGAAGGACTTATTGAAGAAGTACCAGANGGNCGTTCNCCNTCCCCACTAACGGTCGATGACTACGTGACCCTCACTATGCGCGGCTGACTNAGGCNGCTATGACNAGTTGATNGTCAGGGAGACTTCGTNCCTTCTCGCTGACGCTGNATTCGGTTGAGNCCTCGAAGGCTTGCNACGAGCATAAGCATCGCCGGGAATAGTTCCAGNCGACCTAGCGCCATCATGNCCATGAGAACCAGNCGTCCAGCCCTTGGAAACACGAGAAAATTACTTGTTGGCCCGGCCTCACCGAGCGCAGGACCAACATTTCCCAACGCNGACACNGACCCGCTNAANGCNGTAACCGGNTCAACACCCAGACCTGANANGACGACACCGCCAGCGACGATCAGACCCAAATAAAGCAGCACGAAACCAACTACTTTCGATGCAATCTGCTCTTCAATNGTNGTTCTACCCAATCGTATGGGGATAACCGCGTTCGGGTGACGAGCTCGCATTAGCTCCCTGAATGAGTACCGAAAGATCACTTGTAAACGCAGTACTTTCATCCCACCTGCGGTGGAGCCGCTCATACCTCCAACCAACATCAAAATCAAAAGCGTTAGGTGGGCTGCTGGCATCCACAGAACATAGTTAGAGCTCCCAAAGCCNGTATTCGATCCTAGGGAGACGGCATAGAAGAGGGATTCCCTGAGGTTTCGAAACAATTCGAGTTCGCCGTTATTTACCCATAGGAGTAATCCGAACGCACCGGCGATCAGGGNGAGGTACCAACGGATCTCAGAAACGCGCCGATATGCACCNATGCCTTGGCTNAGTGCATGCCAATGAACCGAAAAATTGGCTCCTGCATAAAGCATCCCAGCGATNATCACTAACTCAATCGCAACCGAGTCAAAGTGTGCAATTGATTCNGCGCGAGGTGAATAGCCNCCGGTGGCTATGGTCGTAAAGGCATGGGTAACCGCATCGAAAACNGACATTCCNACCAAGAACAANAGCNTCGCAACNATGCAGGTGACAGCTCCATAAAGCAACCANAGGCGTCTTGCCGTGTCTCGCACGCGCAAAGATAGGCGGTCAGCTGTAGGACCTGGAGCTTCGCTGGCGATAAGGTCCAATCCGCCGATCCCCAACGCTGGAAGCACCGCNACGGCCAACACNACCAAACCCATTCCNCCNAGCCACTGGGTCATGCTGCGGTAGAAAAGAAGACCTTGNGGCACCGANTCGAAGTCGGACAAGATNGTGGAGCCGGTGCATGTAAANCCAGAAACNGACTCAAATATNGCGTCGTCAAAATGAGCCCAAGAAACAACNCCGGTGAGCAAAAATGGCAACGCTCCGGCTAACGAGACCGCTAGCCAACTCCACGCAACNGAGGCAAANGCAAGAGCCGNATCTGTNCTTGNAGAAACCTGCGAGCCGAAGAACAGAGCGCANCCAACNGACGNTGTTATAAGAGCCGCNGCNGTTANTCCAGCGGCAGCACCTCCGCCATCNATNACNGCAACNGCAGCTGAAACAATCATTGCGAAGGCGACGGCCAAAAGCCCTGCCCCGGCAACGCGTACCGGTGTGATAGCTAGCCGCCTCAACGGACTGCCTTTTCGTGCCGAGTTAGACGCCATCGACGAACTTCTCGCTGTAGCGGCTCTCCAATTCCGCCTAAAGAAACCAATATGGGCGTTACCGACACCCTTCCAATCAACATCAAAAGAGCTCCCGAAAGATGCCCAACAGCGCCCAATGCCTGGAGGTGTTCATTTGGCCCNCCGAGACCGAACGCAAATCCGACGTTTGAAAGNGCNGAGATAGCGAATGAAAAGGCAGCTTCAAAATTTAGCCCGTCNGCNGTAAATAACAGCACCATGGCAAGGATGACCATGGTTGCCAGAAATAGTTCGCCAATTATTCTCGCTAGAGCAACTTCGCCGANGGAGGATTTTCCTAAGTGAATCTTTTCCACCGCAGACGGATGGATACTTCGGCGCAGTTCGCGGCCTATATACCGCCCGAGAACCATGAATCTCATGACTTTGAATCCGCCAGCAACTGAAGCAGACATGCCGCCTATCACCATNAAAACAAGAAGCAATGCTTCCGAGCCATACGACACCGAACTCAGATTGCCTGCGACGTACCCGGTCGTGGAAATTGCTGAAGTTACCCAAAAGAAAGTCTCTCGAAGATTGTCCGCTGTCGGCCATTTGTCGGACCAAGCCAACACAGCCACGACCGCAGTGATGATCAACCCGATGTAAGTGCGAAACTCAANACTCCGAACGAAACGATGCAGGTCTCCTCGACGTAAAGCCCTAAACATAAGNGGCAAGCTTGTGCCNGCGGNGATCATGCCCACAATGGCNACCCATTCGATAGCCGGCGAATCAAAGGCCCCGATNGAANCTGAATGGCTGGAAAATCCACCGGATGAAATGGTCGTCAGTGAATGGATCACACTGTCAACNAATGGCATGCCCGCTGAAAAATATGCGATTGCAAGCAAAANAGTCAGACCCATATAAAGAGTCAGNANTCGNACCATAGTTGAGCTACTTCTGGGGGCTAAACGCCTAGCCGANCGAGTCGCAACTCCCCCATCTGCGTCTAAACCACCCACACCTAGGTGAGGCAAAATACGAACCAGAACNANGATCANNGCGGCNGCGGCCAACCATTGACCAAGAGATCGAAACAGCATCATTCCAAGAGANACTGTTTCTGGCTCAACGGTAGTCGCGTTGGTTCCGGTAACAGTTGCAGAAGCTTCANCTAAAGCNACATCAATTGTTGGAGCTACGCCTGTTNCAAAGTGTGCGATCGTTGCAGCGATNANCGCNGCTAAAGCACCACTAACAAAGGCGGTGAACAGTNGAGCTANCGNCAGAGTAGACGGAAATTTCGNAAANCGAAGAANGAAAAAACCNACTAGNTGGANGACAAGNCCNGAAANGAGCAATGCANCTNCATCTGGGCCTCCATCCAACCAATCGATGACTCCACAGACNAAAAAGAGGGGGGCAATCAACACCCANACNGCTCCGACCGTTACCCCNGTTGCTGACTCGACTCGACCTNTNGAGAGTCGGCGAAGCANCAACGCNGACCGGCTAAGTATCCAGNCAGTTAGGCGCTGNGCNTACCCGGGGANAGTGGCCCGTNTCGGAGGCTTTGGGGTCACCCGAAGGCCTGCTTCACCTCATCCACCAGATGAGGCTTCGCAAATACGATTACATGGTCGCGGGCCCTTAGAACACTTCGGCCACGCGCTATGTGAGCATTCCCATCGCGGACAATGGCAGCAAGCAGAACACTTCCTGATAATCCAAGGTCCTTTACTGCCGCTCCATCAGCACGAGCTTCAGGTGAAACTTCGAATTCGACAACTTCGACATCCCCTTCTAAAAACGTGGCCACGGCAGCCACATCTCCACGGACGTAACGCAAAACGCTGTTAGCGCTAGCAGTGCGTGGAGATAAGGCTGCATCGATCCCTACTTGCTCTAATAACGGGAGCAAGCTCAGGCGGTGAACAACAGCAATAGTTTCGGGAGCTCCCATCGANTTNGCATAGAGGCANGCAAGAACNTTGGCGTCGTCTTGACCNGTGCATGCAATTACGGCATCAAAGTCCCCNACCCGTTCCGANGAAAGNAGGTCGGTATCNGTAATGTCTCCCTCNAATANCAGACACCCGGGTAATTCTTCCGCTAAAGACTCACAGCGCAATTTGTTTANCTCAACAATGGCAACTTCAACNCCTCTNTCGAGAAGNCGTNTCGCCAANAGTGCNGCNGTTCGACCACCNCCCAGCATCATGACNCGTTTAACTTCCGTCCTGTGAAGACCAAGNAAAGTCATTANCTCGCGACGCCCTTTNCGGCGGCAAANNACTCTCAGCAGGTCCTGTGGTTGNAGGACCATATCCTCTCGCACTACATGACTTTCTCCGTCACGNACTATCTCTCCAAAGATGAAATCCCACTCTGGTTCGTATGCNGTACCAATCTCNCCCACTGAACGACCCACAACAGGCGCCTCATCAGANAGNCGNGCACCTACCAACAGCACTTCGCCTCCNGCCATTTCAAAGAGGTTTCTAGCGCCTCGATATAGCAACAGTTCCTGAATCGCTGCGGCNGTTTGNTCGTCAGGGTCAAGNACCAGATCAACTCCCATTGCTTCNCGAATTTTNCGACCNGCTGNNCCTCGNAGTTCAGGGTCGTCAATTCTGGCGATCGTGGAGAGTTTTTCTTCACCTCGTGCTTGTCGTGCTTGCAGGCAGACGAGCAAATTAGTTGTGTAGCTCTGAGTGACGGCAACCAATACTTCGGCCTTCTCAACTTGAGCTTCNGAGAGGGTGCTTGGATTCGTTGCATCCCCNGCGACAGTCAAAACATCGTTGTCTCGTTCGATCCGCGTCAACGGTTCTCGNAANAGGTCNACNACNACNACGTCGTTACCTTCACGNGACAGNCGTGCTGCTACGTAACTTCCGACCTCTCCGGCGCCGACCACGAGGATTCTCACATAANCAACGGTACCGCCCAAGTCGCAGAGTTAGAACCTGCGAGGCCNAGCTAATTACAGACGGCGTACAGGGGGTAGGTTGTCACCATGGCGCTAGTAGTTTCGGTCGACGCAGGAACAACAGGCGTCAGGGCTTTCGCTCTCAACGACAAGGGTGAGCAAGTTGCTCTTGCATACAGGGAGTTCACTCAGTATTTCCCGCGCCCTGGCTGGGTTGAACATGATCCAAATGAAATTTGGGAGTCGGTTCAACTAACCCTTTCAGACCTTATGGCTTCAGTGAACGAACCCATAGCTGCGATCGGGATAACGGACCAGCGAGAAACCGTTTTAGCGTGGAGCCGTAAATCTGGTGAGCCTCTTTGTAATGCAATCGTCTGGCAAGACCTAAGAACATCCGCCCGCTGTGATCAGCTTTTAGACAGTGGCCTTCTCGATCAGGTCCGCCGAACGACTGGGCTGGTAATCGACCCTTATTTCAGCGGAACAAAAATTGAGTGGCTCCTGAAGAATAAGGTTGTTGAACTGAGCGCTGACCTAGCTTTTGGGACTATCGACAGTTGGCTCATTTGGAAACTCACGCAAGGCTCAGTTCACGCAACTGACGCAAGTAACGCTTCTAGAACACTTCTTTACGACATTCAAGAGGGACGCTGGTCGCCGGAACTTTGCGAACTATTTGGAGTTCCAGTATCAAGTTTGCCTGATGTCCGCCCTTCGTCTGGACGTTTCGGGTTGACTGCCGACACAACGGCGCTGGGTTCAGGCATCCCCATTAGCGGCGTGGCAGGAGACCAACAATCTGCGTTATTTGGGCAAGCCTGCCTTGAGCCTGGGATGACCAAAAATACCTACGGAACGGGGTCTTTTGTTTTGATGAACGCGGGTCAGCACTGTCCCGAACCGGTCGACGGCCTGTTGACTACAGTGGCCTGGGATTTAGGTGATGGACCGACCTACGCCTTGGAAGGATCGGTCTTCGTTGCTGGTGCGGCCATACAGTGGCTTCGAGACGGGTTGGGAATAATTAGTGAAGCCTCAGAGATAGGTGATTTGGCGGCGTCTGTAGCGGATAACGGTGGCGTTTATTTGGTCCCGGCTTTCGCAGGTTTAGGAAGTCCTTGGTGGGACTCGCGCGCGCGCGGAACTGTTACCGGCATAACAGCGGGTACTGGGCGCGGACACCTCGCCTTGGCAGTCGTGGAGGCCATCGCATTCCAGACTCGAGACGTTGTAGAGGCCATGTCTCGGGCAGGAGCTACGCCTGTTCGCGAAATGCGGGTTGACGGTGGTGCCTCCGTGATGGATTTGTTGCTCCAAATCCAAGCAGACCAATTAGGTGTTCGGGTAGCCCGGCCTGTTATCACTGAAACGACGGCCCAAGGGGCAGCCATGCTTGCCGGACTTGCAGAGGGGCTGTGGGATAGGCCCGCAGAAGTTAGTGCTGCTTGGCAATTAGACAGGGCATTCGAGCCTCGTGACAATCGCAGTGAATGTGATGCGGCGCACGCCCACTGGCTCCGAGCGGTCGAAAGATCCATGAACTGGGCCGTGGATTGACTTTTCCTTAGCAGAGTCGTTCCAACCCGGTACCTAACTGGGTTATGGCTTGACGAATACGATGTTCATTTTCCACCAAAGCGAACCGCACGTGTCCCTCACCGCCTGGCCCAAATCCAACTCCAGGCGATAAAGCAACATTTGTTTCTTCAACAAGATGCTTACAGAAGCCTACGGAACCCATTTCACGGTAGGGCTCAGGAATCGGCGCCCAAACAAACATCGTGCCTTTGGGTGGTTCAATCTCCCAGCCAATACGTGCAAGGCCGCGGATCAGACTGTCGCGACGAGATTGGTAGATCTCATTAACTTCGCGCGGATAGTCACTTTCTTCGTTCATCACCACTGTTGCCGCTATCTGAATCGGTTGAAAGGTCCCGTAATCCAGATAGCTCTTGAGTTTTGCTAACGCCCCTACTACTTCGCTATTCCCCACACAAAATGCAACTCTCCAACCTGCCATAGAAAATGATTTCGTGAGACTGTAAAACTCAACTGCAACTTCTTTCGCGCCTTCCGCCTGCATAATCGATGGGGGTTGGTATCCGTCGAAACCGAGATCTGCGTATGCGAAGTCATGCACCAATACCACTTCGCGTTCTCTAGCGAAATCGACCAGGCGCTGCATGAAAGATAGGTCGACGCATGTGGTGGTGGGATTATGTGGGAAGGACAAAACGATGACGCGAGGCCGAGGCCACGAATACTCGAATCTCTCGACCAGAGATTCGAAAAAATCTTCGCCCGTTGTTAACGGGACCTCGCGTACGTTTGCTCCTGTAAACAGTGGCCCAAATATGTGAATTGGGTACGAAGGTGCTGGAACCAAACAGGCATCACCAGGCGCCAGTAGTGTCCACATCAGATGCGAGAATCCCTCTTTCGCTCCAATGGTGTTGATTATTTCGCTTTCCGGATCCAGTGAAACACCCCATTGGCGCTGATACAGATCTGCGACCGCTTCTCGAAGCTTGGGTATACCTCTACTGGCCGAATACCTGTGGTTTCGATCATTTTCAGCGGCTTCGCTGAGCTTCGTTACCGCAGTAGCCGGCGAGGGAATGTCAGGATTGCCGAACCCCAAGTCGATGACATCGGCTCCATCTCGTCGACGTTCGACTTTTAGCGAGTCAATAATCGTAAAGACGTAGGGCGGTAGATTGCTGATGCGTCTGAACTCCACGTAACTTGAGGGTACAGAGGCATTGGGTCTTATCCGAAACAACTCTCCAAGAAGTCTCTTGGTACTAGGTATTTCTATCCTTCAACCTTGGATTGGAAGTCGTCGAGGGCGGCATGAGCGATTCTTCCCTCAGCTCTCCTCTTCACAAATCCTGGAAGTGGGACCGCCAACTCGATGGCGAGCTCGTATGTGACTTCGGTCTGACGAGGATCATCGGCAAGAGTGTCGAATCTATAGCTGCCATCAAGCCTCTTGATGATGTCTCCGCTCGCCAATTCCCATTTAATGAGCGACGGTGACTCCGAGTAGTCGTAAATAAGCGAATAAGTAGCACTTCTGCCCATGGCAGCGACTCGAAACGTTGCCTCCGTCACTCTGCCTTGGTCATCCCGAGCTCCGACCGATACTTCGCGCAGATCGCTGACCCAGGATCCATAACTTTCGACGTCAGCTACCAAGGCATGACACTGTGCAGTATCTGCATTGACGACACGAGAAACTTTTAATTTGTCGATCATCAGCTTTTCCTATCCAACGACCCTTGTATTCTGCCATGCCGCGGAGGCTAGGCGTGGTCGCATCCACGCTCAGGGAAAAATCCATGCTGTGCCGACCAAAGAGCCGCTGACCCAACAGGCAGCATCGGGGCCAATATGACGAATGCGATATCGGTGTACGGCCTAAGCGCTGCCGCTGTGAACGCCACTACTAATTGGGCAATCGTCGACCATGCAAACTGCCTCTGGATTGACCGTGGAGCACTGTTCTGGAGTAAAAACAATCCGGCAACGGTGACTGTTGCAACGCGACTGCGTCTCAGTCCGTACATCAACCCAAACGCGAACAAAAACAGGCCCAAGACAAACATCGTCAAAGATGCGGTCACCACGAACGGACCAGAAGACTCCGGTGCCATAAGGCCGAAAGCCGCAACGACTGCCAGTACCAACGTTGACTGCCAAGCCAAACGAAGTAAAGATTGCCCCGGGCTACGACCGGACTGACTTGCTCCTCGCTTCATGAAAGCGTTTTCTCCAGACGGTCTGCTAAGAGATCATACGAAAGGGAGTCCGTAGCCCGCTTTCTACTTTCCCTTGACATCTGATTGGCCTTTTCAGGATTTTGGAGGATTGAAAGGACCGCGCCAGCCACTTCGCTCGCCTGTCTTGGGTTATCCACAACGATTCCCGTTGTCCCATGCACCACAGCCTCGTGCGCTCCGCCGGAACGTCCGGCCACCTGCGGAACACCAGCAGCAGCCGCTTCGGCAAAGACGATGCCGAAGCCTTCTTGTTCCAGGCCTCCCCATCGATTCCTGCACGGCATCAAAAATAGGTCTCCCATAGCAAACACAGAAGGAAGTTGAGAATCAGCGACGCGTCCTAGGAACTTCACCGGAGAGTTCAACTTTTTGGATATACGTTCTAAACGTTTCCTGTCTCTGCCTGCACCGACTATCGCTAGCTGTATGCCGGGTATCTCATGTCGAAGACTTCCCACAGCTTCAATAGCCATATCAAATCCTTTTCGAGGAACAAGACGGCTAACTCCAACCACAAGAGGATCTTGACTAAATCCAAGACCTTCGCGGTATCTCATTCGTTCCTCAAGGTCGCGTGGTACGAAACGGCTCTGGTCAACACCAGGCGGAATCTCAATAGTCGTTAAGGCGCGGCCGGCCGCTCTTGAAGCCTCTCGAGCTGGATACCCACCTGCGGTAATAACGAACTCGGCGTTTCGTAGTACGCGACCCAGAAAGTGTCGAACAGCTGGGAGTCGACCCGGAACTGTTATTTCGGCGCCGTGAGCGACGATGGCATACGGAAGGTTCAGAGCAGGAGCTAAGTGCCCTAAAGGAAGCGCTGGATCTAAAACAACAAGTTCTGCCTCTACTTCTTTGGCCAATTCCTTAATCTCAGCGGCTAACTGTCTGGTTGGGAGAAAGACCCTTCGTTTGGACCGTAAGATGCGATGTTTTTGCGTTGCATCAAAGCTCTCAGCCTCTGCATGGTTCGGAGTGAAGACTGTAACCCTGTCGCTAGGCAATCGACGCCATAGCTCCCAAAGGTAGTTCTGAATTCCACCGATCTTTGGTGGGTAGTCATTGGTAACAAGGAGGTGTTTCTTCATTGACTATCCAAGTCCAACAAAATCCCCCACTCCTCTAGTTCGGCACGAACGATTCCATCAGGATCATGTTCAACCAACGAACCAACTACATCGGGTCCAATCAGATGTTTCTTTCCTAACCGCAGCGCCGCCCAAACTGCATGGCTTCGAACTAAAGGTTCCGACGCCATGAGACAATTCTCTAACACTCGATCTACTTCGAGGTCATCGTGGCTTCGGCTATTCCCCAGCACGATTAGCGCATTTCTCCGCAAATATTCAGGTCGACGTCTAGGTATATACCAATGACCAAACTGTTTCATGAGTTCTTCATCTGAACTATCGAGCAGCGCAACAATGTCGACCTTTGAATCTTTGGGCAGCGCGGTCCCTGAAGCGTTCATTGCCTCATCGTTGATCGGGCAAAGCACTTGGCAGTCGTCACAGCCATAAAGTCGGTCTCCAAGCGCCGTTCTATACCGTCGGGGGAAGGTCCCTTTGGCCTGCAAGAGCCAGGCTAAGCATTTGTTGGCATCAAGTACCCCAAACTCGTCAATAGCGCCTGTAGGGCAATCGGTACTGCAGCGTCGACACGTGCCACACCCGTCGTGAGGATTTTCTGACTGTCCCTGGATAGGAGCATCCGTTACAACTGAGCCAATTACCGTCCAGGAGCCAAGCTGTGGGTGCAGCAACATTGTGTTTCGCCCTAACCACCCCAAGCCTGCTCTAGCTGCGACAGCTCTATCGGCCAGCCGATTGTCGTCCATTACCACCTCGGTTCGAGCTCCGAATCCTTCGAGGTAGTTCGCTACGGCCGTCAAACCTTGGCGGAGCATCCCGTATTCATCTGAACAAACGTAGGCCGCCACTAGTCCTTTCGGACTCTCAAGTCTCACTTTGGTCCCTGGGTTCGAGGTTTGAGGTTCATCCACGGACGGTGGTTTGTATCGACGAACCGCGACCAGAATGCTCTGCGCCCCTTCAAATAGCAGCGCTGGGTCCGTAGCCCGCTCCGGATTGCCATAAGTGAAGTTCATGCCGGCATGAAGACCTTGACGTTTCCGTTCCTCAATAGCTGCGCGAGCCTCGACGAGTGGCTCTACTCCGGTGACAGCAATGTCATCTAAGCCGGCCTTCGTGGCTACTTGCTTTATGTTCTCAAGATTGGGAACCCACATCACGACACTTTCATAATGCTCAAAAGAAGGACAGCTAGCATCCAAGATGCCGACACGCTTACATCGTTAAAAGTTACCGTCCTGAGTCAGATGCAGCAGATTTCTGCAACTTCAATCTAGGAACCAACCCAGAGCGACTAAGAGTACTCAGAGCACGGATGTCCGATAATTCGATTATGACTGAGTTCCGGTCGGGTCTACAGAGGTAGGTGATAAGACAATCGTTACAAGTCTCGGACCCTGAATGCTCACAGAGGTCACAATCAATAAGTAACGACTCTTCTTCGACAGAGGTTTCATCACGGTCTCTGGTTGTAAATCCAGTGTCTCTCACTTCTCTTTATCCTTTGCCTAGGTGCTAAGAGAAGCTAGAACTGGGGTAGGACACCGTTGACCTAATAGCTATACCGCCTCGAAGAGACCGGTACTCTCTAATCCAGGGGATGGAAATGTTCGCCGAAGAAGCAGACGTTTGGGTAGGTCGCCAGTACGGGCCCTACAGCATCAGAGAGCTCTTGGGTCGCGGCACAGTAGCTCACGTCTACCGAGCCACACTGCGTGACGGCAACGAGGTTGCCCTCAAAGTACTCACCCCCTTCGCTGAAGCAAGACAAGAGATCCGCTCTCTTTTCGAACAAGAGTTTGAACTCATGGTTCGCGTCGAACACCCGAACGTGCTTAAAGCAATGCAAGCCGGCGTAATCGCTGGTACTCACTACATGGAGATCGAACCGATCAATGGTGAAACCCTTTGGGATCGCGTTCAGTCTTCTAAACCTGTAACTCTGCCAGAGTCCATCGCGATCATTCAACAAATGTGTTCTGCCTTGGATCACGTTCACCACCAACGAATCGTTCATCGGGATGTCAAACCGTCCAACATCTTGTTGGACGAAGAAGGTGATCGTGCCGTCCTATTCGACTTCGGCCTTGCGCACGACCTAGACGGACCTCCGCCACCGGAAGGAAGGGTCTACGGATCCCCGATGTTCTTAGCGCCCGAACAAGCAGTTGGAGGCCATGTCGATGGGAGAACCGATCTTTACAGTCTGGGTGCAACTCTGTATCGGTTAGCAGTCGGGTCAGCTCCCTTTTACGGCGAAAGGAATGAGCTCCTACACGCCCACGTGAAACTGCCACCGCCAGATCCTCGTGGAGCTGGGGTTGCTGACGATCTCGCTGAAATAATCTTGAGATCGATGTCTAAAGCTCCAGATGACCGTTTTGAAAGTGGGGCAGATTTCGCCGCTGCCCTGGCCACTGTGCAACAGGTGGACATGAAACCTCGCAGGCGTGGCCTTCTGGGCAGAATTGCTGGCCGCTCCTAATAGATATTGCGAACCTCCAATAACGCTTTATCGAACACTTGTTCGCTATATTTGTCTTCGTGTTTCAGCAATCGTTAGAGGATTTGGGTACCCCCTTACATGAAGTCACTTTCTGTGTTCTCGACTTTGAGACAACAGGTGGCAGAAGAAACATCGACATGATCACAGAGATAGGCGCTGTCAAGTACCGAGGCGGCGAGGAGCTCGGAACCTTCCAAACGCTTATCGATCCGGGATGTGCTGTTCCTCCTGAGATAACGGTTCTTACCGGAATCACGAGTGCGATGGTGTCGCGAGCACCAAAGATGGAACATGTCCTTCCCACCCTCTTAGGATTTCTCGAAGGCGCTGTGCTTGTCGGACACAACGTTGGATTTGATCTCGCCTTCTTAAATGCAGCGTTGCGCAGATCTGGAAGGGAAGCCTGGAAGGGTCAGAAGGTCGACACATTGGCTATCTCGCGTCGCCTAATCCGCAACGACGTCCCGAATCATAAACTTTCTACCTTGGCCAAGTGTTTACGTTTGCCGCATCAGCCGAACCACCGAGCCTTAGACGACGCTCATGCCACCGCCGATTTACTTCATCACCTGCTTGAACTGGCATCGGCTTTGGGAGTCCTCGGACTAGATGATTTACAACAACTTCCAACTATGCAACGTCACCCTCAGGCAAAGAAATTGCGCCTTACTGAAGACCTTCCGCGTTCGCCAGGGGTTTATCGATTTATCAATAAGAGAGGCGAAGTTCTTTATGTCGGCAAAGCAACCAACATACGCTCTCGCGTCCGGTCATATTTCTCGAGTGATAAACGTCGGAAAGTTGACCAGCTGCTCCGAGAAACCGAATTAATCGAGCACACTGTATGCAAAGGACCTTTGGAAGCAGAGGTACTTGAGTTGCGCTTGATCCAAAATCTTCGCCCGCGTTTTAACCGGCGTTCGAAAAATTGGTCGCAGTACGTGTACGTGAAATTGACCTTGTCTGAGCGCTTTCCTCGGCTGTCGATCGTAAGTGAACCCAAAGGGGACGCCGGCTTCTATTTAGGTCCGATTTCTTCTCGTCGTGTTGCTCGAGATGTAGTTGATGCGATCGAAACTGTCGTACCGCTGCGTCGTTGCACCAAGAGAGTGCCCCGGCAGGTGACCGCCGGACCCTGTGTCGCCGCTCAGATTGGCACCAGTGTTTGTCCTTGTTCCGGGGAGGTGACTGAGGAGGCTTATTCGGAGATTGTCGACGATGCCCTCCTAGCGCTTAGCAATCACCCGGAAAAGCTGCTCAAACCACTACGTCTTCGAATGCTGGGCCTTGCGAGTCAACAACGCTTCGAGGAAGCCGCCGATCTCCGGCGTCAAGCTTTCGCGCTATCCACCGTCTTGCGACGTCAGTACCAGGTTGAGGCGCTGCGTTCCTTTGGTCGAGTGGTATTCGAAGACTTTAGAACTGGACTGACCACGCTTGAAAACGGGTGTCTAGTTGAGTTCGCTGGCGAAACCGGCGGCGTCGGAATGGAGCGAAACAGCCTTGATGGCGTTACAGGAAAGCGCGAAGTTGCGGAATTGTGGTGTGTTGCTAATTGGCTTGATACCGAGGCCCATAATCTTCGTCTCATCTACTGCGATCACCCTCTGTCGTCTCGCTACCCCTGCCTAGATAATTTTCAAATCAAGAAAGATCTCGCGCTGGTTTAGCTCGGATGTCATTCTGCTTATTCTTTACGACCTAAAAATTTGACACCGTGCCCATAGCGCTCGACAAGCTCTAATTCGTCAACGTCATAGACCATGGTCCACCTTCGCTCACTATGCTCAAATTTGACCGCCGCCATGACGAAACGATTGCCTGGCTGGATAGCAACCACTGTTCCCGTCTGACCTATTAAGTGCTGTCGGCTGTCGTCTGAGGTTGCTGTCAGGCGGACAACATCCCCAACCCCATAGGGAAGAGCTTGCCCGATCACCATGACTAGCCAGCTATCTCTTTGCTGAGATTAACGACAGCCTCTACCTTCGCGGCAGCTTGGCCGTCGGTCATGACTGCCTTGGCAGCCTCGAGCCCTGCTTCCATGTCCTCGACTATGCCGGCAACAAGAAGGCCTGCTGCCGCGTTGACAGCCACGATGTCGGCCCTTGGACCCGTGTCGGTTCCGGCAAACAACTCATGCATTATCCGCACATTGTCTTCAGGAGTACCGCCTTGAATTTCGGCCCGATTGACCCGACGAAGACCTACAGATTCGGGTGCGAATTCGGTTTCGCCAATGACGTCGCCGTCACGAACCTCGTAAATACGGGTTGAATCAGTTGTTGTGATTTCATCAAGACGGTCACTTCCATGAACCACCAACGCATGCTCGCTTCCTCTAGCCGCCAACACGCCCGCAACTCTAGGAGCCATTGTGGGGTCACTAACCCCGACTACTTGTCGTTTCACTCCCCCTGGGTGGGATAAAGGGCCAAGAAAATTAAAGGTTGTCGGAACACCAAGCTCGGAACGAACTGGGCCAACGAACCTCATCGCCGGGTGAAACTTCTTGGCAAAGGCGAACCCGAGACCCACTTCTTCCACACATCGTGCTACTTGGGCTCCGTCTAGATCGACGGCGAGCCCCAACACTCCCAGGGTGTCAAAAGACCCACTGCTTGAGGAAGCCGCGACGGAACCATGTTTACAAACCGTTGCTCCGGCTGCCGATGCGACAAAACAAGCCATCGTAGAGACACTCAGCGCATGAGTCCGTCGAGATGGGGCGCCGCCGCTTCCGACGATATCGATCGTTCCGTTTGGCACATCCAAAGGCGAAGCGGCATCCATCATTGCTTCCACTAAGCCAGTGAGTTCCAGTACCGAACCTCCCTTCATACCCAAAGCAATTATGAAACCTGCTACTTGAGCATCTGTGGCTTCTCCGCGCAGAATCGATCCAAGAGCAGCCCGCGCTGCGCCCGGGGTTAGATCAACCCCAGCAACTAGGTCACTCAGAACTCCCGACCAGCCGCCAAAAGCATCCAAAGACACGTCCGTCCCGGCGTTGCTATTACTTGAAGTCACCTTTGGGACTCTATCGTTCGTTTGTTGTCTCGGTTTCGTTCAAGGCGCGCTGTCGTGCCGCGGCACGACGCCTTCTCCTAATGATGCTCCGTCGTTCCCGCTGCGTCGCACCTCCCCAAACTCCTTCTTTCTCCCGCACAGCAATTGCGTATTCGAGGCAGGGCATTGCGACGGAACAACCACGACAGATTTTCTTTGCTAACTCGGCGTTATCGTCCTCGTCATCAGGAAAGAAAATTGACGCATCAATGCCACGGCAGGCGGCAGTTTGTTCCCACCCTTTGAGCCCTGGTGCAAAGGGAAGTGAGCTCTGAAAGACATCTGTGAACGCGTCTCCACGGCTGGAATGTAAAACTGTGGTGTGAATAGGATCGCTGATGCTCATGTCACTCAGGATTCTTTCCCATTGCAGGTGGGATTGTCCAGACTAATTGAGCGTTCGGTAATTTCTTAGGGAAGGAATCCGGGTTGTCAGGCGAAATTTTAATCTTTGGTCACCGAATTGACCGCGACGCGTGGTTGAGCGGTTCACTTTTCTCACTAGGCGTAGTGGTCAGTGTCGGGTTGATTATCGGCAATCTGGTCGACCGGGACGGCGGTAACTCGCTATTTGTTACCGCAGCGATCTCTATCGGGCTCGTTCTCGGCGGATTTGTTGCATCTTGGCGCGCTTCGCGCGCTCATATTCTTCATGGAATGCTCACCAGTTGCCCCGCTCTGTTAATCGGCTTTGTGTTCCAGTGCATAAGGATGGTTCGTGGCGTCCGTTCAGTTTCCTGGCTGAGCCTAATTGTCGTCAGCTTTCTAGCTATTTCGTTGGCAACATTGGGCGGAGTGCTTGGTGGACGTTGGACTCCTAACCGAGGCTCTCTTTTTGAGTAAACCATCGACGCTCACATGACAAGCCTCATGCAGCGATACAGTGATATCGGCGGTGAGTCGGCTGGGTGACCGCAGTTGGCCTCACCTTTAGAGACGAGGCAAATTGAGGAAGGTCGGGACTTCACAGGGCAGGGTGCTGGGAGAAAACCAGGCGCCGCGAGGCGACGGAAAGTGCAACAGAAAGTAAACCGCCGATGGTTTAGCGCTGCTAATCACAGGTAAGGCTGAAAGGGTGCGGTAAGAGCGCACCAGCGCGCAAGGTGACTTGCGTGGCTTGCAAACCCCACTCGGAGCAAGGTCAAGCAGGAATCAGGCGGCCCGTCCTACGATTCCGGGTAGACCGCTCAGATGGATGGTCACACAAGTGAGTGAACTCACTGGACAGAATCCCGCCTACAGGCTGACTCACCGCCACCGGTATCGATTTCTACACACAGACAACCAGCAAGCTAGCGTTCCCGATAATGAATCAGAGGTCTACCAACATCGATTGGCCTGATGCGCTTGAGCTAGGCCCTGTCACGGTTCTGACAGGTTTGGATAAGGGTAAATACCCGCATGGAAATTCAATCCTCGTCCACGGGTCTCATGAAACGATTCTGATTGACCCTTCTCTGACCGTCGCCCATCGCGGAGCGCCGACACAGGTTGATCAGATATTTCTGTCCCATGTGCATGAGGACCATATTCCGGGAATCAGTCGACTTAAAGATGTTCCCGTGTCATGTCATGAGGCAGACGCTATAGGGCTTACTTCGATTGACGGATTGATGTCGATGTATGGGTTGCCTCAATCCGTTGAAGAAGAATTTCGACAAGAGGTAATAGAAGACTTCAACTACGAGCCTCGAAGTGATGTGTCGACTTTCTCTGATGGAGACGTTTTTGATTTGGGAGGGGCTGAGATTCAGGTGGCACACACTCCTGGACACACCCGTGGCCATTGTGCGTTCTTGATCCCTCAAGCTCGAGCTGTTTTCCTTGGCGATATCGAGTTATCCGGATTCGGACCTTACTATTTTGATGCGCATTCCTCGTTGGACAGCTTCGAACAGTCCCTTCGCCGGTGCCGCTCTCTTGACGCTGACCATTTCATAACTTTTCATCACAAGTGGGTGATTTCTGGACGGGAGTCATTCCTCGAAATGCTGGACAACTTCGAGAGAGTGATCTCCAACAGAGAGTCAGCGATGCTTGACTTCATGCGTGAACCGAAATCAATCGCGAACTGTGCATCACAACGATTTGTGTATCGGCCCTCTGTCGATATGAACATTGTTGATCATGTTGAAACTCGTTCAGCACAGATTCACATTGCTCGCCTGATGGACCAGGCTCGCGTTGTCGAGGTAAGCGAGGGAATGTACCGAACTGCTGACAGCTAAGAGTTACGGCTTTTTGAGGTGTCCTGTTTCGTTGAACGATGTCAGCACAGGCCGTCCATCCCTCACGGCTATTCGAGTGATCTGAGCCTGCCCGACACTGAGGTTCCACGAAATTTGTTCACCGGTTCCCAGCGCCCATGTAACAGCAGACTTTATTGGTGAAACGTGCGTAAACACAGCGACATTTGATTCTTCGGCCTCAGGCAACAAGGCGTCACATCCCAGTGCGACCCTGCGGTCCAATTCTTCTAGGGACTCTCCTCCCGGTGGCGTGAAGGCTGGGTCACTTCGCCATCGGATCCATTCTTCCTTGGTGATCTCACCGATCGGTTTTTCGTCCCATTCTCCATAGTCCAGTTCAATCCAACGCTCATCAACGCGACACGGCAGCCCAAGTGGTTCCGCTGTTTGGAGTGCTCTTCGCAGCGGCGATGAGACAACTACGTCAATGGGACCCAACGCAGCTCCTATTTGTTCAGCTTGACGAATTCCCTCCATGTCGAGGGGGTTGTCGACTCGTCCTTGGAGAAGACCTTCGGCGTTCGCAACAGTTCTGCCATGTCGCACAATCAGCAGCACGACTAACCTCTCGTTCTTGGATTAATCAGGTCACGATCGATACGGCCGCTTCGCATGAACAGCCGTCGTCGCTCAGGCTGGTTCATTCCCATTAGTTGCCAACTCCAGATCAACAAAGCCAAACCGATTATCTCCATACCTACGATCAATAGAACTTCACGATCAGCTATAGGGATATTGGTCGTGCCACTTGTTGCACCCGTAAATGGGCGCCAGAACGTTTCGGTGTTCATCCACGCTCCATCGAACACTAAGTGCCAAAACATACCTATTGGAACTGCCAAGGCATGTCTGCGAAATTGACGTCGCCCAATGGTGCAAATCATCAATCCCATCAACAGCAGAATCGGGGCGACAAGCGTGTGCATCAGGTTCGTCTTCCCCAAGAAGACATCTACTGCGTCAGGCAGAAGAGCTCCGACGATTATCAAACGATGATCAATCGCTGGGTCACGAAAGGTGAACCACATCGCTATCAGAGCTGTGCCAGCAAACCACAACAACATGAAACTTTACCGCACTACAAGAGCGCCGCACTCGGGACATTCTGAGGGTTGGTCACTTGGCAATCTTCGAATTCGGTCAATCTCGACTGCCGCGATCTCCAAAAAACAGGCTCCACACGATGTCCCTACTAGCCGACCTACTGCCGTGTGGTCGCCCATTCGCTTCCGATTATCTTCGTAGAGTTTTACGAGATTGCTTCCTGCTCGCGTTTCGACCCCTCGTTTTTCCTCCGCGACTGACTCACGTTCGCTTTCAACTTCAGACAATGCTGCCGCAATCTCGCCTTCGATGACAGTGATCGCTTCTTGGCAGTTGCTCCGGGCCGTTGAAATTCGGGTTTCTTCCGTCGCGTACGGCTCAATTTGTTCCATTAGTTCAATTATCTGGTCTTCCAAGATCGACTGGCGTTTCGACAAAGAGTCAATTTCGCCTTGGAGCACCGCCGCTTCTTTGGGTGATGTCATATCCCCGCTGTACAGAGAGCTGGTTGCTTTCGCAATCTTGTCTTCCAACTGTTGGATTTCGACCTCTCTGTCGTTTTGACTCTGCCGGAGTGTTGACAGCTCGACCTCAATTTTACCAAAGCTGGTTTTGAGTTCACGATCTTCAGCTTGAAGGGTCGCTAGCTGTTCGTATTCAGGCAAGGTCTTGGAGCGATGGGTCAGCTGTGACAGCCGAGTGTCAAGTTCCTGAAGTTCGACTAGGACCTCAAGCTCACTCAAAGCCGCCTCCTTGTTGATAGTTAACCGGTAACTCCTTGCACCGGTTCTATCACGTTGCCTATCGATTACGTCCCATTCTCATCATCCACAGGCGGCTCCGTCGTAGTGGTAACAGGATTCCGGTTTGGCACGAGAGCACAATTTAAGTACTCGTCTCGATGTATGCCGGTAGCTGAAAGCTCAGTCATTCTGCAATTGGCCTCGGGGTGTGGCAGGAAGATACCGGCGTCAAGGTCTACTTGAGTCATCGCGCATGGCAGATCAAATTGCATGAGACCACGTTCGGGGCCTAGGTCGATGTCTACAGCACACTTTTCGTCAGCTAAGTACAAGGGTTGGGCGTTTCGTTGCGGAGGGGGTGGTTTCGACAGTGGAATAATCTCTTGCTGTTCGAGCACACGGGTCATATAGGAACCCCAGATTCGCGCCGGAACCCAACCGCCAGTTCCCTCTCTGCCTTGTATGTCGGTCATCGAGACTTTTTCTTCGGGGTGACCCATCCAGACTGCGGTGCTCAGATGGGGTGTGAATCCCACGTACCAAGCATCACTAAAATCTTGCGCTGTGCCGGTTTTCCCAGCGGATGGCTGACCGTTTTCGAGGCGAGCACGCCGACCGGTACCGGCTACGACGTTCTTAGCGAGCACCTCTGAAACCCAGGCGGCGGTACTTGCTTTAATAGCACGACGCCCGCGGGGAACATGTTGGTACAACACCGACCCATTCGCATCTTCAATTTTGCTGATGAAGAAGGGTTCCATTCTTAGCCCGCCATTAGCGATCGCTGCATACGCCACTGCTTGTTCGAGCGGCGTTACCTCTTGAGCGCCTAATGACATTGATAGGTAGGGGCGAAAAGAATCTTCGGAACTGCGACCTAACAGGCGGTTAGCTACTTCGACGACATTATCTAGGCCTGTACGTAGCCCTAAACGGACGAAGCCACAGTTTGAGCTTTTGAGGACCGCGAACTGAACAGTCCCAACCGCTCCTTCGTTTTCATTGAAATTGGTGACTTCGTAATCGACGTTGGGTGGATTAGGAAAGGTGCATGGTCCCATTCCGCTAATCGTGTCAAACGGAAATAATCCGGCTTTTTCGATGGCTGCTGCAAGCACATAGGTCTTAAAGGATGACCCTGGCTGCCTTCGTCCCTGGGTTACAAGATTAAATTGAAAGTCCGCAAATTCGGGGCCTCCGATGAATGCTTGCACAGCTCCGGTAGCAGGGTCCACAGATGCGACGGCGACCTCGAAATCACCTCCTCCTTCGGGTAACACGTCTTCCACTGCCTGTTCCATATGTCGTTGCAAAGTCGGATCAAAAGTTGTCCAGACCCGAAGACCACCGTTGTATACCTGCGCGAAGCGTTCTTGATAGGTCTCCCCCAATGCTGGATGGGCGAGTAGCGCTTCGGTGACTTCATCAAGGAAATAGTCCTTCCGTAGAGTTTCGTCAGTTCGTTGCGGGCTCCTATTGCGGTCAGGTAGTCCGCGCTGTTCGAAGCGGTCTCGATCATCTACGGAGATGATTTCGGCATCTAATGCACTTTGTAAAGACATACTTCGTCGCTTGCCAACTATTTCGACATCATCAAAACCGTCATAAATCCCTGGACTTCGGATGAGTCCAGCTAGGAATGCCGCGTCACCAACATCAAGTTCGTTGACGTTCTTGCCGAAGTAGGTTTCGGATGCAGCTTGAAGACCGTAGGCGCCATTACCGAAATAGATTTCGTTGAGATAGAACTCGAGTATCTCCTCTTTTGAGAATTCTTCTTCAAGTCTCGCCGCGAGGACAGCTTCACGAATCTTGCGACTAATGGAACTCTCATTTCCCACAACGCGAAGTTTGACTATTTGTTGGGTAATAGTTGAGCCACCTTGAGTAATCGCACCGCTCGTTAGGTTCTGAATCATTGCGCGTGAAATGGCTCGGACATCAACGCCGTTGTGGACCCAAAATTTATTGTCCTCCACTG
Source organism: Acidimicrobiaceae bacterium (assembly GCA_002708935.1). Lineage (GTDB taxonomy): Bacteria > Actinomycetota > Acidimicrobiia > Acidimicrobiales > Poriferisodalaceae > MedAcidi-G3. The sequence continues at coordinate 49,704 of PAPO01000004.1, forward strand.
CCAACAAAGTGGCCAGTACATCGTCGGGCACCTCGCCAATTGTCACGAGTTGTCGATCGATGTCGTACCTGAGAATTCCTATTTCATTTCCAACGCTGTCATATACCTCTGTCCTTTGCGCGCCCGGCGATAAATCAAGGTCTACGTCTATTCGTTCTCGGTCAACTGCGAACAGCGCTTCTTTACTGTGGGGGCCAATAGCGATTCCGACTGCGGTAATCAAAACAGCGCAGCCAAGAATGCTAACTCCCAAGATCGGTAGGCGTAGCAGCCGTCGAAAAGCTCTCACTATCTATCGAAGGTACCGGCCAACAACCCTCAGAAAGCGTCGCTTACCGGTAGTCGCTGTCATTCGGTCACGTTTCTAGGCAATTATGGTCCTGTGTCTCAGCCCTCACTTCAAGATTTGTCCTTCGACCCAGCTCGTACTTGGGTGATAGACGGAGGACCCAATCTCCCATCTCTGCCGAATATTGAGCCTCCAACGCTGGTCATCGCAGCTGATGTCGGCTATCTGCACGCTCGAAATCTGGGACTCCATGTTGATGTGGTAGTCGGAGATTTTGACTCTCTCGAACGAGAAAATCTTGAAATGACGAATTCGCAACTTGTGATAGAAGAACACCCCGCAGATAAGGATGAGAGTGATTTAGCGCTCGCTTTGAATTTTGCCCGAACCGTCGGCGCCACAAATATCGATATCATCACCGGAGGTGGGGGCCGACTTGATCATTTGCTAGTCAGTTCAATGCTGCTAGCAAGCGACGAAAACGTTGATCAGCGAATTGTCACTCACTGTGGAGCAAGTCGGGTCATGGCCTTAAAGCCCGGCAAAGCATTTGACTTATCTGATGTCGTCGGCTCTCAGATAAGCATGATTGCTCTTAGATCCAACTCGCGAATTTCCACTACGGGATTACGTTGGAATTTGTCGCTAGCTGATGCGTTTCCAATCTTCAGCAGTCTGGGGTTAAGTAACGAAATTACTGACTATCCGACAATTGAAGTAGATCATGGTGTTTTCCTGCTAGTAGTGACTTCTCGTGATCTCTAAGCCCACAAGGTTCACCCTGTTCGCATTTGTCATCGCCAGTGTCCTAGCGGTTGGGTGCGGGACTTCAGATCGGGAAACTCAAACGGTGAGGCTCCTCACCCATAAGGANTTCCAGTTACCNGAAGAAGCACTNNAGGAGTTCACCGAGAAGACTGGAATTGAAGTTTTGGTTTTCCTCGAAGAANACGCTACNTCCATGGTCAATCTTTTAGAAAGATCTTCNGACAANCCAGTTGCCGACGTTGTTCTGGGAATAGACAGTCTCGAACGACGACGCGTAACCGAAAAGAGGTTGGTGGAGCCNTATCGGCCGATCGCAATNGATCGACTTGATCCCTCTCTTGTTTTGCAGGATGCCATGTTGACNCCAGTAAGCCAATTGGCTGCTTGCTTNAACCGCTCCAAGTCGAGATACGAACTTCCGAANCGGGCTNTAAACGAGCTTCCNGACCAAGGAAGNATCCCCCTNCAAGCNCCGACAAAGATCAGCGACATGGTCGAGCGTCANCANGCTGAGACNGCCGTGATTCCNGATCCGCTCTCAAGTCGTCTCGGCATCTATTTTTTGGTNGCTCTTGANCGNCTCCATCCAGAAGGCGTNGAGGGAGTTACCCCGTGGCCAAAACTGCTNGACGAAATGTTGAGATGGGGGCTTGAGGTCGCTCCGAGCTGGGAAGAGGCTTGGTTCAGCCGTTTCCAACCTTCCGCNGGACCCGAAAGTANNGAAACACGTTCTTTGACATGGGGTTCTTCTGGNATGCCAAGTGTAAGCGTCCGATTTATTCCAGAGTTACCTGAGGAAGTTGATGTGGCGGTANTTGACAGTGGTTGNATCAAAGTCGTGAATTACGCGGGCATTATCAGCAATACCCCNAACCGACGTGATGCNGGTCGCCTAGTCGATTCTTTNGTAGAGCCGNTATTTCAATATGGNCTGCCTGACCGGTACGGAAGTCGGCCAGCTAGAACAGACATCTTNANAACTGAAGCCTGGCGGCGATTCGGCGTCGACGTGACCGCCATACCAATNGACGAGTGGCGGATAGGGCCTCTCTGGCAACAATGGNTACTGACTTGGAAACAAGTTGCGGACACCGTGGCAAGTGGNGAAGAGCCCGTNCCACCAGTCGTCCAGGTGACCTTGCCATCTCAATANCNACTTCNCCTCCANCAACGAGNCTCTCNACTANCGGCGTTGCCCATAGTCACCCCAGGGCTTATCTCGCTCCGCAATAGCGTCACGAAAATCACCATCTGTGATTCGTGACGCCCATTCCTGTGCTTCGGGNGTGTGTCGAGCTATTCCATCGANGAATGTGCCCAACATCTGGGATGCNCGNAAACCCATNTTCTCAAAAGTCTGATTAATCAGCAGTTTGTTTAAAGCCAACTGGTTGCTTGGGATNCTGGCAAANCGTCGNGCTTCTTCCTCGGCNGCACGCGACAGGTCNTTNGCCTCACAGACNTGCGANACCAGGCCGATCCGAAACGCTGTNNCAGCGTCNATTGGNCGNCCTGTCAATAGAAATTGTTTGGCATGCTCNAGNCCGATNCGGTGAATCCACATCATGGTCGTCGGGGTTNCGTAGATACGACTCGGNGCGTAACCAATTTGTGCNTCGTCTGCCATAAANAANAAATCTGCGCACAACANCAAGTCGGTCGCACCGCCAATCGCCCAACCCGAAATTTCGGCGACNACCGGCTTNGGGCACTCCCAAACTTTCATAAAACTTCGAACGTTGGCGGACATCGATTGATAGTCCCGTACNGGNTCCCATATCTCANCATCTGAACCANCGTTATTCGCCAAGAAGTCAACTAGGTCATAGCCAGCNGAAACGTTNGGGCCGGCCCCTCGCAGNACTATTGCGGCCACCTCATCACTANATGTCGCCNGGTCNACGCATTCNGCTACNCGACTTATGACTTCTGCGGTCAAAGTATTTAGACGCTCGGGGCGATTAATGGTGATGAGCGCGATCTTGTCTTGTTCTGCGTACAAAACTGAGTCCGTCATGAGATCAGCCTCCGGTACCGCTCTACGGTTGCCGTAGAGTAGTCGGCGCAGTCCACCAACAGGATCTGTTTGTTNAAATCNNGTGGGCTNCANNATTTTCNAAAAGGACCAACGATGCTNGAAACAACGACCCTNGGCGAAAGAACCGNTTTNCGGGTNCCGNGACTCTGTTTGGGAACCATGAACTTTGGGGAACCTGGACGAGGTCATCAAGGCGACTGGACCCTCGGAATTGATGAAGCACGCCCAATTTTCGAAGCTGCNATCGAATCAGGCCTCTTCTATTTCGATACAGCNGACNTCTATGGNGTGGGCGCCTGCGAAGAGGTTGTTGGTCAACTGCTGCGTGAGCTGCTCCCTAGGGATCAATACGTCATTAACACGAAAGTTGCTATGCCCATGGGTCGTGGTGCTAACCAAGGAGGGCTTTCTCGTAAACACATCATCGAAGGTGTCGACAACTCTCTTCGACGCCTTGGCCTTGAATATGTTGACCAACTAATCATTCACCGTCACCCCCANGCCATCAGAGGGGCGNCNGCGGGGCCAATCGAGGAAACCTTGGAGGCTTTGAACGACGTCGTNAAGGCTGGCAAAGCNNTCCACATNGGNGCTTCTTCNATGTTTGCGTGGCAGTTCGCNGANCTTCAGNTNACTGCGAAAATCAANGGCTGGACCCAATTCGTCAGCATGCAGAACCATTACAACCTNATCTACCGCGAAGAGGAGCGTGAGATGAACCCNTATTGTTTGAGCACTGGAGTCGCTCTTCAGCCATGGTCTCCNCTNGCNCGCGGCATCCTNGCTGGNGCNTACCANGGNAGCCTGGAAGGAGGGACGACCGATAGGTCNAAAGGCCAAGACCGNACCAGGACNGAATCTTTGTATAGAGGTGAAATGGATTTCGCTATCGCTGACCGAGTTATANNCCTTGCCAANGAACGTGGATGTCGNCCTGCCCAAATAGCNATGGCATGGTTGTTNTCCAAACCAGGAATTACAGCNCCCGTTGTNGGTGTCTCTCGTGTTGAACAATTAGAACAATTGGTGGAGGCCTGCTCCATCGANCTNTCAGTGGANGATGTTTCTCATCTCGANGAGNTNTACCAACCGGTAGANAATCTGCTCTCNATNGGAACCTCCTNACTTTNCTCCTTCTGNCATTCTTCTCGCTCGCANGCGNTGAGAGGGCTAGCCTCTGNACTCAATCAATCCGGGGTGTATCNATTNCANNCCTCGGGATCGAAAGGCTTTAACGTGAAGGCAGCAGTTCTAAACGAAATTCCGGGTGAACTCNACATCACCGAAGTCGGCATAGATAAACCAGGGCCGCGTGAAGTGNTAATTCAAACCTCAGCGGCGGGACTATGNCACAGNGANCTCCANTTCATGGAAGGTCTGTATCCCTACATGACGCCCGCNGTGCTTGGNCATGAATCAGCNGGTGTGGTNGAAGCAGTCGGTTCCGATGTCACCTATGTGAAGCCTGGNGATCATGTNATCACNTGNCTTTCGGTNTTCTGCGGNCACTGTTCATACTGCACAGAGGGGAGGCCATCGATTTGTTCCGGTAAGGATCTTGAATGCAATCGCGGACCNGANGAGGCNCCCCGCCTCACTATTGANGGNNNTCCCGCGTGGCAATTCCTTAATCTTTCNTCATTNGCTGAACAAATGCTGGTGCATGAACACGCGATCGTGAAAATCCGTGAGGACATGCCCCTTGATCGTGCGTCACTGATTGGCTGCGGCGTTATGACCGGAGTGGGCGCAGTTTTTCGAACTGCACGAGTTGAGCCTGGAGANACTGTNGCTGTGTTTGGTGCNGGCGGAATTGGNCTCGCCGCCGTTCAGGCTGCCCGAATTGCNGGCGCCGGACGCATTATCGCTGTCGACATGCTCGANAACAAGCTTGAAGTCGCNCGCCAAATGGGGGCNACNGANACNGTCAACGCAGCTGATACCGACGCTGTTTTGAGTATTCACGAGATGACNNGTGGCGGAGTNCANAAATCCTTTGAAGCTGTGGGCTTAAAGCAAACNACCGAACANNCTTTCCAAAGTTTGCGAAATGGCGGCACGGCGACTGTTATNGGCATGATTCCAATCGGGACGAACATCGAAATTCACGGCGTTGATTTCTTNATGGAAAAGAAGATTCAGGGNTCNAATATGGGATCGAACCANTTCCGGACTGATATGCCCCGACTTGTTGATATGTATCTNGATGGTCGNCTAATGCTGGATGANATGGTGTCAGCGAGAATTAGNTTGGAAGAAATCAATCAAGGCTTCCAAGCGATGAAATCTGGGTCAGTAACAAGGTCAGTCATCACTTTCGANTAACCGGNNANTTGNNGAAATNNANGATTACCAGTCNTAGATNGTGTTCATAACTCCGCGTACTCTTCCGACGAGCGTGCANGAATTAATGCCTTTGGCCCTTAAGACGTTNACTGCTGCGTCGTTTAGNCGATCGACNNNCAAACGGCCGTNGTAAANGGCTNCGTCGATACTGGCAAATGNCGGGCCGACATCTGCGAGGGTGCCGAGGATCATCAGATCAGCACCGGCCCCNAGNGCCATAANGACTGCTTCTTCGATNTTCCACCGGTCCGAGACGGCNCTCATATTGAGNGCATCAGTGACTACGAGTCCATCGAANCCGAGCTCTTCTCGCAGAAGACCTTGAATNGCCGCAGGTGANAGCGAGGNCGGAAGNCCGTCAGTNAAATCAGGAATTTCNCTGTGCCCAACCATGATGGCTGATTTCTTTGTCGCGATCGCTGCTTCGAAGGGAAGCAGGTCGCTCTTATCTAGTTCGGAGAGTGGTGGGCCTATTGCCCGCCCCTCATGTGAGTCTGCATCTGTCGCACCATGTCCGGGAAAGTGCTTCGCAACTGGCAAGACCCCACCATCACTTAAACCTTCAATCGTCGCGATCCCGTAATCGATAACGAGAGCAGCGTCATTGGAGAAGGACCTGTCTCCAATGCCCGGCCCGGCGCCCACATCCAAGACGGGGGCAAAATTTACGTTGAAGCCCAGCTCCAGCATCTGAACCGCGTGTCGTTCCGCGCGTTGGGCAACTAGTTCGAGCCGCTCATTTACTTGACGCGCAGCACTTGGTAGATCTGGCAACACGTGATGTAGACGTTGAACTCTGCCACCTTCTTCGTCGGCTGCCATCAATAGCGGGATCCGATCCGCGAACTGTTGGAGCTCATCAACCCTCCTGGCGATCCAGGGAGTGGCTCCTCCTGAAAGCAGGATGCCTGCGATCTGATGATCGCGTATTTCTTGAACTGCGGCACCGAACTGAGCTTCCGTCATAGTCGGCAGAAGAAGTTGACCCATTCTTACCGCTCTAGGCAGTTCTTCTACGCACCCCCGATCAAGGTCGTCTATCCATCGGCCCTGCATCAGCTGTTTAATCGCGAGTCCCGATAGCCACCCGGTCGGGCGGTCATGCTGATTGAAGATTCTGGGTCCTGGATCGCCGATTGCCACCGTCGCACCATTTGCCAGCCGGAGCCAAATTCCCAACGCCCCAGGGGCACCTTCGTGCGCGGTGCGAACCTTGTCGGTCAGTGGCTCGCTTTCTCCTAGTGGAGGAACAATGTTGGTTCCTACTACTTCAACAGACCCATCAGCAGATACCACCCAATACCCGATACCGCCTGGCCCGTCGATTACCCCCACGACGGTCGGGTCAGGTTCCACAGATGCAACCGAAGTTTCCGCAAACGAAGTTTGAGTTCCCAGCGTGGTCATGCTGAAAAGCGCAGCGACTCCTGCAAGAAGACACGTCCTCGGGATCTGCCTAGCCATTTATGTCTTCCAGGCTGCGGTCGATCTCTGCTGAACTGGGGAGGAGGTGGCTTAAGGTAATCGTGTCTTCACCGGCGTCGCTCACGACAATTGGCACCGCCATGGTGATGTGACGGAGTAAACAAAATGTGGCGTCTTGGGCTGGACAATAGAAAACGGTGGCATCGGCTTCCACGCGAAGATTCTGTTCTTGTTCAATGTGTAATTCGAATAGCTGCGGCATTTGAGGACCCTGTGCCTCGTAGGAATTTCTTCCAACCACATGCGAACTTTCCGCATTCTTGATTCGAGCCTCCAAGACAAATGTTCCTTCTTCATTGAATTCGTAACCCGTTGGCACCAGGAAGTTCGTTAGCAACTGAACTTTTCCTGGAGCAACCACGATTTGTGGGAAGGTCACTATTTCGTCTGAGGCTGTGCGGTTAAGCAGGATCGCGGCTTGTTGGTTTGTTAGTTCAAGGGTCTTGAGGCGCCCTGTTGTCGTGTCGAGAGTTCGGATCTGATGATTGTTGGTGTCAGCGATAAATAGGACGTGTCCGGCTGCACTTAATCCGCTTGGTTCCGCTAACTGAGCAGCTACGCCGGTCCCATCTACAAATCCGGGCACGCCGTTTCCTGCCACCAACGCAGAGGTGCCTGTTTGGACTTCAAAGATCTTTATCCGGTGATTGTAGGTATCCGCGATGTAGAGGTCATCGTTGACGACTTCAATACCTACTGCATGCTGCAACTGGGTGGATTGGCGATCCCCAATTGAGTCACCCCAAGAAAACAGTCCACTTCCAATGAGGGTTCTTAGTTCGCCACTGTCTCCCAGATCTATCGAACGGACAGCGCTTGCTTCAGGATCAGTGAACCAAAGAGTCGCTCCATTGACTGCGAGACCTGAGGGTTGAGAAAGCGTGGCCGACAGTCGATACCCATCGTCAAGACCTTCTGCTCCAGTGCCAGCGAAAACGTCAATCCAACTAGCTGCCTCTCCGTTCCCTGACAGGTCTATTACCCAAATCTGATGGCGCCCTGCTCCGGCAACGTAGAGCTGTTCCCCGATAAGTTCTACGTCCCAGGGTGAGGTGAGGGAAGTTGCTAAGGGTGGCCCAGCAGTGACTCGGTGTGTTGGTTGTCCAGTACCCGCCAGGGTTGCCACAGTTTTTCTTGATAGGTCGACAACTCTTATCGAGTGGTTACCGCGATCGGCGACATACAAATATCGACCGTTGGCTGAGAGTGCTAGCCCTTGTGGTTGTTTGAATTTGACATCGGGCCAAGCGCCGTCGGTGTAGCCAGAGACACCAGCTCCGATGACCCCTGAAATCTCTCCTTCGAGGTCGGTGATAAGCACACGATGATGCCCTGAGTCGGCTATGAAGAGACGGTTTGACGATTGGTCGGCAAGTACTTTGCCTGGGAAGCTAAGTACTGTTGGAATGGGGTTACTACTCGCAACGATCGTTTCCAACGGGCGAACATCGATAAGGCCTGCTGCGCCATATTCTCTGGCCATTTGGTCGACCACGGGCTGGAAAAGCGGATATATGCCTTCACCGGCATGGCTCCCGACGACGCGTCCGAGCGGATCGATTAGCACCAAGGTTGGCCATGCTCGGACTCTGTAGGAACGACGGAGGTATTCGTAGTCATCGTTTACAACAGGATGTCGGATGCCCAAACGCTGCACCGCTTGTTGTATCGCAGGACTTGCCCTTTCATGGTCAAATTTGGCCCAATGCACGCCTATCACTACGAGAGAATCTGGGTATTCATCTTCGAGTCGATGTAAGTCAGGGATTACGTGCAGGCAGTTGATGCAACCTTGTGTCCAGAAATCGAGGATGACTATCTTGCCTCGAAGGTCAGAAACTAAGGACAGCGGTCGTTGGACGTTGAACCAATCGAGGGCCTGCGGAATCTCGGGAGCGGCTATTTCACCTTGGTAGGTGAAATCGATATCAGCCGTGGGTCGTGTAGGGGACGAAGTTGATTGTGGAACTTCGGACAGGGTTCCAGATTTTGGTTTCTGGCTATCGGCTGCTTTGACGTCGGCGGCGGCGCATGCCCACGCGAGAGTTGCTGATAGCAGCACAGCTGCGATGGAAGTTTTAGAAGACACGACTCAACCAGTTTGCCTGCTAACTGTCTGAACCCGAACTTATGTGGATAGCCGCGAGTCAATTACTCCAGTATCAAAGCCTGCCAGATGCAGTCCTCCGTGAAATCTCGCGTGCTCAATCTTCAAGCATCGGTCCATAACAAGATCCATTCCTGCTTCAAGGACTATTCCCGCTGCTTCTACGTTCCAGAGTCCGAGTTGAGCCCAGAAAGATTGAGCGCCTAATGCCGCAGCCTCCTGGGCAACCTCCGGTAGGTCTTCACTGCGTCGAAATACGTCGACCATGTCGGGTGTTACAGGCAGGTCTTCAAGGGTCGGATAGCACTGTTCACCAAGAATCTCATCAACCATGGGGTTGACGAAGTACACCTCGAAATCGGCGCTCGAACTCAGGAGGTAGGTCGCGACGAAATTGCTCGGTCTGGAGGTGTTTGCTGACACCCCGACCATGGCGATGGTGCGAGTTCGTCTAAGCAGATCTAACCGAGCTGTGGCTGATGGTTCGGTCCATCCGGAGACTGATTCATGAAGCACCGTCATACCTGACTCGCCTTCGATAGCGCTTGATCAAGATCCCAAATAATGTCTTCCAGATCTTCTAACCCTACGGAAATTCTGACCATATCTTCGGTCACTCCGCCCGTAGCCAGGGCTTCTTCTGAAAGCTGTTGATGAGTTGTCGAGGCTGGGTGGATTATGAGCGTACGCGCATCTCCGACGTTGGCTAGGTGACTAATTACTTGCAGCGACTCAATAAATTTGGCTCCGGCGTTTCTTCCCCCCTTGACTCCAAAAGTGAAGATCGCCCCCGGACCCTTGGGTAAGTATTGCTTCGCAAGTTCGTGGTACTGAGAGTCGCTGAGGCCTGCGTAATTGACCCAGCTCACGACTGGGTGCTCACTCAGGTGTTCTGCAACAGCTTGGGCGTTGGCAACATGTGCGTCCATTCTGAAAGGCAAAGTTTCCAATCCTTGCAGTAAAAGGAAGGCGTTAATCGGCGCCATTGAGGCGCCGATGTCTCGGAGCTGCTCTGCACGCAACTTGGTGCAAAAGGCGTACTCCCCGAAGTTCTCCCAAAATTTCAAGCCGTTGTAGCTATCGACTGGTTCAGTCATTTGCGGAAAGCGACCGCTGCCCCAATCGAACCGACNGGATTCGGTAACAATTCCACCTATCGAGTTTCCATGGCCCCCTATGAACTTGGTTGCCGAATGGAGGACAATGTCCGCCCCATGATGAATTGGCTGGCATAGATAGGGCGTAGCAAAGGTTCCGTCGACGATAAGAGGTAGGTCGCTGGCGTGAGCGACCTCTGCAATGGCTGCTAAATCAGGAATCGATCCTGAAGGGTTGCCGACGATCTCTGTATAGAGGAACTTCGTATTTTCGTCGATGTTTTTGGCATACGCGTCTGGGTTGTCACCGTCGACAAATCGTGCTTCTATCCCGAAGCGANTCAGAGTTACGTCGAAGAGGGTGTGTGTACCCCCATAAAGGGCAGAAGAGGTAATGAGGTTGTCCCCGTGTCCCGCTAATGCTGCTGCGGTCAAGAATTCTGCTGACATTCCTGAAGCTGTAGCGACTGACCCGATTCCACCCTCGAGGCTGGCCATTCGTTCTTCGAAGGCATTAATGGTCGGATTAGAAATNCGNGTGTAAATCGTCCCNTATTTTTGGAGAGCAAATTTNTCTGCNGCATCGGCTGTGTCTTCGAATACNAAACTNGTCGATTGATAGATAGGAACTGCTCGAGATCCGGTAGTGGGGTCNGGTCTACCGCCAGCATGNAGTGCTCTGGTTCTNAATCCCCAGTTGCGATCGTTCACAGTATTCGATTGTAGGTAATGCTTTACCCTACGCGTCCGTTCTCGTATTTCTCGACCAAATCCAACGCCTCGGCTGGCTCTATTTCAGCTACGCCAATCATCCAACATGCAATTGGTGCGGCTATACGTTCGGANCTGTGTGCNGCNACNCCAGCAAGATTCAGGAGGCTTTCNANCTCTTCGGAGGTCGGTGNNTCAAGGCCTAATTNNGTCGCTANACCTGAAAGCCATTCTTNCGCTGAAGGATTTTNGTCTGACATCTCTTCTTNCTCTTTATNGTTGATCGACAAACTGNGGTTGGTCGTAGGACTCGACGCGAGGTGCATCTCCCNCGAAAAGTTCTATATCNACTAGGCAGGTNTGAGCCGATGGTCCTTGTGCCAGCTTCGAAGTTCCNTTGTCACGGGTTAGNACATTAGGGTTCCCTGCTCGACACATNCCTTCNGGGTCAGGGTCATACCAGGCTCCAGTTGATAGTTGAACGACCTCCGGCATCAAAGCATCGTCCACTACTGCACCGGCAAGGCAGCTACCACGATTGTTGAAAACTCGGACTACGTCACCATCAGCTATTCCGCGGTCTTCAGCAGTAGCCGGGTGAATTCTGATTGGCTCTCTNCCCGCTACTTTGGCTCCTCTGCTGGGCTCAGTGTGATCGTATTGGCTATGNAANCGAACAGAAGGCTGGTTCGAAACTAGATGCAAGGGCCATTGATCGGAGTTCGTGCCACCCAGGCGTTCGTAGGGTTCCATCCATGCTGGGTGTGGAGGACANTCGTCGTAACCGAAGCCTGCGATGGTCTCGGACCACAGNTCAATGCGGCCACTNGGAGTTCCCAGNGAGTGNGTAACTGGNTCGGATCGGAATTCGCTTAAAAAAACTTGTTCGTTTTCACCCATTTCNCTCATNTCNGGGTGACGNAGGTANCCANCCTCNCAAAACTCGTCGAANTCAGGTGCCCATTCGTTTTCTGCTCTGAACAAGTCGTACAGNACCTCTACCCATTGGTCTCCGGTTCGTCCTTCCGTGAACNGNTCCTTNAGNNCAAGTTGATCGGCCACCATGGCNANAATNTCGTANTCATCGCGTGCNTCTCCNGGTGGATNCACNGCGCGACCGTGGGAGATCATCAAATTTTCTGCTCCNCCAATATCGTTTCGTTCCAACGGCGTTGAAGANGGAAAAACNATGTCCGCTCGNCGNGCTGTCGGTGTCCAAAAGGGTTCTTGAACCACGATTGTCTCGGGACGCTCCCATGCCGATGCTAATTCNTTCANATTCTGGTGATGATGGAATGGGTTTCCCCCNGCCCACCACACCATCTTGATGTCTGGGAATTGACCNGACTCGCCGTTGCAATCGTATGNAGCTCCTGGCTGATCCAGCAGCTCCCGAAAACGAGAAACTGAAATGACTGGAGGCCCTGNAGGCCTTGGTGGGATNGGCATTCCTGGCACTCTTTTGCGAACCTGCCCGGCACCTACATTCCCTTGNGCACCAAATGGAAAAGCAATTCCGCCTCCNGGTAAGCCGATCTGACCCAATGCGCAGGCCAGAGCNGTGGCTGCCCAATAGGATTGNTCGCCATGATCAGCACGCTGCACAGATAGTCCGACATTGATCAATGTCCGTCGGTTTGACATCTCTTCGGCTAGCNCTTCAATGGTGTTCGCATCTATNCCNGTGATATTTGATGCCCANGCCGGAGATTTAGGTTGGTGNTCAGACTCCCCCATCACGTACNCAGCGAATTTCTCCCAGCCNTGAACGTAGGTCTCCATGAAGTCTTCGTCGATNCGTTTCTTACATATCAGGGTGTGGATGCACGCCAACATGAACGCGACGTCNGTGCCTGGCCGAATNGGTTGCCATCGAGGNTCAATCTGGGAGTCGATATCGTCGCGGAGGGGCCCNATGTTCAGGAAGTCAGTTCCATTTGANTTNGCCTTTTTCATCCAGTNTTCAGTGTGGTGGGTTCCTTGCCCTCCGTAGGTGACCTCGGTGTTAGTACGCCGCAGGCCTCCAAAGGAAACAAANAANTCAGTGTGTTGGCTNATGACCGACCAACTTGTCCCTCGACCAATGGCAGCGTGATACCTCATTCCGAGGAAGTANGGGACGATACCCTCCGCCGCCGTGGAAGAATACGTGCCCCAGACGTCTGTAAAACCTCCATACATGCGAAGGAGGCGGAATAAGAGGGCCCCTGGCGCGTGAACTCGTCCGGAAGATCCCCATCCGTAGGAACCTGCAAAGAGGGCCTGCGGTCCGTGTGATNTTCGAATNCGCTTTAGCTCGTCGGAGGCTAGAGCTATCGCTTGGTCCCATTCAACNTGGATAAAGGGNTCCNTCCCACGCAGATCACCGCGCGTTCCAGGGCCTCCCTCTAGCCAAGATCGTCTAACAGCTGGGCGAAGAACGCGAAGCTCNGANCGGTGGAGGTAAGCCTGGCCAATTGCTGATGGTGACGGATCNAGCTCATGGCCGTGAACCGCCACAACTTCGTTATCTNTGCTTTCGATTCGGTACGGCCCAAAGTGGGTTCCCAGAGAAGTGAGCTTGTTCATGATTATTGAGGAACGGCTGCCACTTGNGAGTTGNGACCTGTCTGCAGGCCCCACTGTTCAGCTATCAGGTCNANGCTCGTCAAACGTTCNGCGAGGCCAAAGCTTGAACAGTGGAGAAANAATTCNTTGGCTTGAGTTTGTTCCGCTAACTGTTCAAGGCCTTTTGNCACNTCTTCNGCGGTTCCATTGATNGCNTTGCTGGGCATNGCTTCNGCCCTACTCCATTCNGGATGGGATAGAGCTTCATCNGGTGGAACCAGNGACCANAAACGTCCGNTNCGCATTCCNTATTTCCGGAGGCGNCNCGGGGCCGCAAGCTTTACAGCATCTTCAGTNTTTGTTGCCGCCATCACTGACGCTGAAACGATGANGTAGGGCTCACTGAGCGCTGGNGACGGACGGAAAGCTTCTTGGTACATNTGCACTGCCTCAAGAGTCCCACCCGTATCAAAATGATTGGCAAANGTAAACGGGAGTCCNAAGACACCTGCGAGTTGTGCNCTGAAGCCNCTCGAACCCAGCAAGATCACCTCNGGNGAGGACGTAGCCACAGGTGTGGCTGAAAACTTGTTCCANAGTCCGTGGTCAGTTCTNACGTCACCAAGAAGTCCCATCACATCAATTAAGTCACGTGGGAAATCTTCTACAGATAAGGCCGCGGCGGANCCNCGAATTACCGCCATTGTTTGCCGGTCGCTACCTGGGGCTCGCCCAATTCCTANATCAATGCGGCCNGGGTGNAGTGCTTCTAAAAGCGCGAATTGTTCGGCGATTACNAGCGGTGCATGGTTNGGCAACATNACTCCACCCGATCCCACTTTGATCTCGCTGGTGGAGGCGGCGACGTGAGCGATNAGNACAGCCGGTGAGGTACTNGCGACTGTGTTCATATTGTGGTGTTCAGCAACCCAGAATCTCGAGTAACCGAGTCGTTCNGCNGCAGCCGCTAATTGAGTTGCTTCCGACAGTGCCTGCGCGCTGGTCGCATCACTGGACACGGTTGCGAGGTCNAGCACCGAAAGGGGTATGGGTTCCACAACTAAAAATCTACGCCTTTATTGTCCGAACCGTCAGTTCTAACGCGGCGACGGCAAACGCATACATATTTGACTCGCGTTCATTAATCCCTGTGCGCAATTCGAGGGTCGCTTCAGCGGCTCCGCTGCAGGCAACCCAGCCAACTCCAGGAGGGTCTCCGTACGGATTCCCGGACGGTCCGGTTGCACCTGTTTCACCTATGCCCCAATCCGCTCGATATAGCTGTCTAGCTCGATCGGCTTGAACTATCGCGAAGGCTTCAGTTGCACCCCTGAGGTTTTCAGGCAACGGTCCAGCGCTAGACAAAACATCCCTGCCTGCGCCGGTGTACACGACCATTCCACCCTTGTAGAAGTCGCTAGCGCCGGCAACTGCCACAAGTGCTGCNTTTATCAATCCTCCAGCCGCTGACTCAGATACNGCGACNGAACTCTCAACTTTTCGCAACACCTTTGCTACTTCTTTGCCAGCTTCGATTACGTCATCAAATGTCACAACATTNACCCAAGNGCGCCNCTGATCNCTATCTCAGCNATCTCNTCNGGNTCGATCTGAAGNAAATCACTCAATACTTCAAAGGTNTGTTCACCTAATAGAGGCGCCGCNGANCGTGGCCCATGATCGTATTCTTNGATCGAGTACTGATGGCCTGCNTATGGGACTCGACCCATAGCTCCATGCTCATGCCAGCGATAGAAACCGAGATGTTCATATTGNGGGTCTGCNAATAGGTCNCTACTTCGTGCGACNACTCCAGCNGGAATTCCGTTCCCTGCTAGTTCTCTCTCNAATTCTTTGCCTTCATAGCCAATTGTCCATTCGGCNATTTGTTGGTCGATNAGNTCAGCNGAATCAATTCGCCCNGCANCTGTCTCANATTGTTTCNCTTTNGCCCAAGCTGGGTTCCCCATAAGGGTTTGAAGAGCTNCCCAATTNGCGTCGTCTTNGATTGTTATCCCNATCCAGCGGTCGTCNCCTTTAACAGGGTAAATACCTTGGGGGGCNATATTCAGGTCGNGATTNCCNATNCGAGTGNGCTTGANATCATTGATCTGGAANTCCAGTAGTTCTGGNGCCATNAGTTGCAGACCACACTCCAACTGAGCCGCCTCGATCACATGNCCNGATCCNGTCCGTCTTCGGTGGTCTATNGCAGCCAACAACGCCGAAGTTATAAATCGAGGTGAGATGGTNTCGGTGTAGGCGAGATACGGGCCGTCGGGTGGTAGGTCGGGCCAGCCGACTACCTCGTANTANCCAGCAATGGCAGCAGCGTGATAGCCGTAACCGGCTAGTGAGGATAAAGGACCTCCACTAGCTAGTAGAGATGTGTGAACGATGATGGCCGAAGGATTCAAAGAGCGAATGNCTTCGTCGGTNAATCCGGTTCGGGCGAAGGCTCCNGGACTCCAGGCTTCGATGACAACGTCNGCCCATGCGATCAATTTTCGNGCTATGTCAATTCCGGTTTCNTTTTTNAGGTCGATGTCGATACTCAGTTTGGAGGTATTGAAGGTGNCGAAAAANTGCGACATGTTCTCNNCAAAGATTTNATCNTTGAAAGGGCCATTCACACGNAGTGGGNNAAGTCGTCCGCCGGATTCAATNCGGACGACCGTNGCNCCATGATCNGCTAATGCCTTGGNGGTAATGGGTCCGACCCCGACCCAAGAAAAGTCTGCGACCTTGAGTCCCTCTANTGGCANGTCNGAACCNGNAGCTTCNNTGCTGNTTCTAGCTNGAGCNCTTGTATGNAGATCACCTNGGATTTCTTCACTGTGTTCGTTTANGTGNGGTGGCCGGCGNTGACCGACCAGTCGATGACCACCNAACGANAGAAATCCGCCCGGAATTCGTTCACTTGTAAATCCTCTCTCGTCCGCTGCTCTTCGCCAAAAGTTTCGNAGTTCAAGATGATCNAAGCCAAGAAGGTCTTCAACGTCGTTGATCGGTGCCAGGGTGGCTCCAAGTTCAANGCCCCGCCTCATGAGCGNTTCACGNGGGTAACGAATACAAAGAGCGCTTACTGCCTNATAAATGTCTNAGAAAGCATAAGTTGTGTCCTCACCGCTTATCGCNCTGTGGTCAAANGTTGACCAGTCTTCNTCCNACCAAGTNGCGTCGACTATGCCTTCTTCGNTCANCCANGGGCCTAGCGCCNCAGCNAGGNCNCCNNTNCTCACTGCNATNAGCCATCCATCCGCTGCTTCCACGCGGATTTGNANTGGAGGGTCAGTAAGAATTTCAGTTCCTGTNCGATGNATATCACTTCCCTGAATAGCGTGAGCTTCCATCGCGTTCAACAAGGTCCAAGTGACGCANGATTGGGCTGACACCACAACATGTTGCTCCCGACCAGTTGTGANCATCCGGGAGTGGGCGACCATTCCGGCTACTGCTGATTCAGCTCCGGTATGTCGCCANACTTGTGGGATCGATGCTTTGACCGGTGGGCGGTCCGGAGTCCCTTGCANATTCGGTGAGCCNCCCAGTGAGGCTAGNGANAGTTCACTGTGCGGGTNGTTTGCNCGCGGTCCNTCTGCTCCAAACGGAGTGACAACCACATGAATNAGCTGNTTGTTGGCTGATGTGATCTGAGTTCNGTCNATACCTACCTCAGANAGGAAGCTTGGCATGCCCGACTCNTACAGAAAATCAGCAGTNTCCANTAATTTTAGGAACGTTTCTCGANCTTCGGANNTTTCTAGGTNTAGGACNATCGATCGTTTATTCGATGAGTAGGAACTGAAATGCAGACTGCGNAAATCAGAGGNGTCNTCTTTTCGGATTGGGTCTGATCCGCGNGTTGAACAGCCGCCAGGNGGTTCAACCTTGACTACGTCGGCCCCTAATTCGCCGAGNATCCANGGTCCGATNTCTCCNCGATGGTCGGTTAGATCTATTACCCGCATNCCNTCNAGTGGACGCGTTTGGGNCATTNGGTCGTTGTNGGTTTGGTCCTGATCAGCTGAATTCACTGCCNACNTTCTCCTCTCGNAATTTCAGANGATAGTTTGCGTTTATGGCAGCGGCCTCTTTCNAGCTTGAACAGCTCCTTTCNNGTGTTGAGNATTTGATTTNNGATCGCGCTAAACAGTCGGACCAACTNCGAGAGCCGGANCTNGANGTANTTAAGTCTTTAGGGGANCTGGGNCTNATGAAGCTTCTCGTTCCTGAGGAGTACGCNGGTCATGAGGTACATCCNNGCGAGTTGATCGATTTNACNAAACGTGTAGCCGANNTTCATGGTTCTACGGCTTGGGTTGCTATGACATGCAATGAAGAGGCNGAGCTGGTGTCGGCNTATTTGCCCCCTGACACTTGTCGTCATTTGTGGGTTGATGACCCCGGGGTAGTTATAGCTGGATCAGGAGTCCCAAAAGGTAGGGCTCGACGAACGAAGGGTGGATGGCGAGTTTCGGGGCGATGGAATTTCGTGAGCGGTTGCACNACGGCGNATAAATGGGTACTGAACAGCGTTGTAGATGGCGCTTCACCAATTGAATTGTGTTTNGCTGTNATGGAGGCAGACCCAGAATTCATTGAAGATACNTGGCACACAGTCGGNTTAAGAGGNNCGGGTTCCCATGATGTGGTGTTGGACGATTTCTTCGTTTCTGAGGACTGGTGCGGNGTTGTCCCCAACCATTCGCTTCCCATACCTGATTTGCCTTTTTACCGCCTGCCATCCGCACTGAGGTTTCCGTTTCCTAAAACCGGTGTGGCTGCTGGTCTGGCAACTCGCGCTATCGCTGATTTTCAAGTGCTCGCAGGAAGCAAAACTCCCCTCAATTCCAAACGGAACCTTCACGAGCGCCCCGATGCCGCCATCGCGATAGCGAAGGCGGAGGCGTTGGTCGGCGCAGGACAGGCATGGGTTTTCGAACAGCTCGACGCTGTCTGGGAAGCCGCGGAACAAGGGACCGATGTAACCGATCACTTACACGCCAAAGTGCGTTTAGCTTGCTCTTGGTCTGTACAGAATGCGATAAGCGCCATCCAGCATTTAGTCGATGCCGCTGGCAGTACCGCCAATTTTGAGAATCCTGGTCTTATGGCTCTGCTAAACGATGCTCGTGCCGTAGCCGGCCACTTCATGGTCGGCTCATATCAGATAGACACCGCTGGGCGAGTATTTCTCGGGTTGGACGCTGGCGATCCGACGTTTTAGATCCAACCTTTTCTAGCGCCGCTATTAATCGAGGCGGACTGCTATTCCCTCTAAGTCAGTGCTTGATGGAGGGAAGTGGTCGAACACCAATGGATCATGCCCCGGCACTATGACTCCCTCCGGTCCGGCGAGCTCTTTCAAGGTTTCCCAACCTTGAATCATTTTTGATAAGTCGTCCACGATAGGAAATGGGCGACCCTCGTTCATGTTTGCCCAATAGTGACTGGCATCGGAAGCAAGCACGACAACTCTATTTCCCGTTTCGATCCGCACCACTTGTAGGCCGCGTGTGTGTCCACCAATGAGGTGAAGTGTTAACCCGGGCGCGAGTTCAGTGTCTCCGTCGTGAAAGGTAACTCGTTGAGCGAAAACACGTCCGACGAGCTCTTGGATGTGCCGGACGTTGAAGGCGTGGTTAAACGCCTTTCTCGTCATATCGCGTCCGGTGGCGAAGTGCATCTCTTGGTCTTGGGCATGAAAGGTCGCTTTCGGAAACTGGTTGACCCCTCCTGCGTGGTCGTAATGAAAGTGGGTCACGATTACGTCGGTAACGTTCTCTGGGTCGACTCCCAGTAACGCGACCCCCTCGCTAGCAGTTCGGAGTAAAGTTCGTCGTCGAGCCTGAGCGTCATCTTCTTCAAATCCGGTGTCGACGACCCATTCTCTTCCACTGTCACTGCGGATCAGCCATACGAAGTAATCCATTGGCATCGGAGTGCTGTCGTGAGGGTCTCCTCCTATGAAATGTTCCGCTCGCACCGCATCTCGCTCAGCGTATTTGATCGCATGAACCTCGTATTTAGGCACCGGGACTCTCTTCCTCTGGGATCGGCGGCCCTACCCACGCTAGTTGCCGCACGTTGTTGATTTCGGCTCTACGATGCAGCAGACACGGTTTCAGGGGGTTCCATTGAGTTTCGATATTGACAACTTGTACCGAGAGGGTCTCCCTGCCCCAGAGGGAGAGTGGACCGGTATTCCCGCCTTTAGCTTTGTGGGCGGCAACAACGATGAAGCAAACGTGCCCGTCGCTGGCCTTGCAGAAGCTGCAACTCGAGTCTTTCAACGAGAGGGACGCAAACTCGCCGTTTATAACTTAGGAGGAAGCCCTTTAGGTCATGAAGCACTTCGAAATTTCATCTGTCGCAAACTCGATATTCGGGCCGATACAAAGGTGGAACCCGATGAGGTCCTCATCACTTCAGGGTCGTTGCAAGGTCTTGATTTAGTTAACGATCTTTTATTAGAACCGGGCGACAACGTGATCGTCGAAGAAGCTACTTACGGTGGAATGATCAGCCGCTTGACTCGGCTAGGAGTTGTTGTTCATGGAGTTCATCTAGATGAGCACGGCGTGTGCCCAGACCACCTTGGAGAGTTATTGGCGCAGTGTTCTGCGGAAGGTCGTCCGGCAAAATATCTGTACACGATACCGACCGTGCAAAACCCGACTGGTTCCTGCATGCCTTTGGAACGTCGGCTCGACATCTTGCACGTGATGGCGGGCTACCAGACAGCAATCTTCGAAGACGATTGCTATGCCGATTTGTTATGGGGATGCCCTAGGCCTCCCACACTGTGGGAATTGGATGACTCAAAAACGAGGGTCATTTATTGTGGTTCCTTTTCGAAATCGATCGCCCCGGCATTGCGGGTCGGTTACCTCGTCGCTGAATCATCAATACTGCAACAAATACTTTCACTGAAGACAGACGCCGGCTCTGGCGCACTAGAACAAATGGTCGTCGCCGAGTACGCCGCGTCCCATTTCGATGATCATGCGGAGCAGTTGACCTCAGTGCTGCATGAGAAGGCCCAAGTTATGGCTGAATCGATTGAAGAGGCTTTCGGAGACGCAGCAAGCTTCGATATGCCCCAAGGTGGGATCTTCATGTGGCTTACCTTCCCAGAAGATGTAGATACCGGGGTTTTCGGTGCCGAAGCGGCTCGCAAAGGCATCCAATTCAATGCCGGAGCCGGATGGTCCGTTGATCCTGAGTGGGGAGCAAACAAGATGCGTCTCTGTTTCGGTAATCCAACAGCGGACGCGATCCGAGAGGGCGTCAAAGAACTAGCCGAGATAATGGACCTCTCGTAGGTCTGTAATCTTCAATCGCGGACTCCAAGCATTATCTGTCTTGCGGTCTGAGTGCTTGATCCCAGTTGTTTGGTACTGACCCTTCGGGACCGATAACAACAATCTGATTTCCTGAAGGGGCGTTCTTGCGTTCCGCGAGGGCCCGTACGTCCCACTTATTTCCCACGAGTTGGAAGACCATCGGAATTTCCGGTTCTTCGTCGATCCGAAGAACTCCTTTAGCTCGTTGTATCTCTTCTGGTAGTTGCTCGACGAACTCAATCAGAGCTTTTTTTGAGAGCGGAGGGTCTGAAGAATGGCTTCGTGATTCGAACCGGCCCATTGTGTTCGGCGTTGAGGTTCGCGTCGTCACTGGAGAACCGAACAATACGTTCAAACTAATTTGGGATTGCACGCACTCAACGATCAACGCTTCACCGTTCAATCCCTTCAATTCCCTCGAGATTACTGAGGGGTCACCGATGAGATCTTTCTTATTTAGAACAATGAGGTCTGCCACAGCTATTTGGTTTGCGACGGTTTGCCCGACCAACGAATCACTGAGCTGTTGTTTTGCGTTGGCTCCGTCAACTACTACGACAACAGCATTGAGAGATAAACCTGGGGCATGTCCGTAGGCAGCTATCGCCGCCGGGTCTGCAACTCCACTAGCTTCAACGACTAAGTACTTAGGACGAGGCCGGCGGTCTCTGATTTGTTGTAACGCTGTGACATACCCGTCGGCGAGGGAACAGCAAATGCAACCGTTGGACAAGCTAATGGTGTTCCCATCAGCTGACTCAATGAGTTGCTCGTCAATGTTGATGTCACCAAAGTCGTTGACGAGAACGGCGACTGGTTCCTCGGCCTGGGTAAGGATGTGGTTGACCAAGGTCGTTTTACCGGCCCCTAGATAGCCGCCAATGACTGTCATCTCAATTGCCGTTTGCGGAAAGTCCCCCATTTTCTTCACTCCGACGCGGCTTGATGGACGATGCCTCCGACCATAGTTCCCCATACTTGAATGTCTTTTAATTCCTCTGGGGGCACTTCATAGGGGTTGCGAGCCAGGACGCTTAGGTCCGCTAATTTTCCCACTTCTAAAGATCCAATCTCCTTGTCCAGTCGAAGTTGGTGCGCTGCATCGATGGTGCAGGCTTGCAGAGCCTTGTGGACACCAATTCTCTCGTCGGGGCCAAGAATTCTGCCTGAGGCAGTCTTACGGTTTACTGCGCACCACATGGTGTGAAGTTGACTGATTGGAGTAATTGGTGAATCACTATGAATAGAGAATTTGACGTTTTCACGTTCGGCTGTCGCACACGCGTCCATAGCTGCTGCTCGGTCTTCTCCAACTGTTATGGCAGCATGCTGATCACCCCAGTAGAAAATGTGGTTGCTGAAAATATTGGCGTTCATGCCTAGTGCATACATCTTTTGGTATTGAGAAGCGGTCGTAAGCTGAGAGTGCTGAACGGTGTGCCTGTGGTCATCTCTGGGATGTTCTAGAAGTGCTGCTTCTACCGCATCTATGAATACTTGTGAGGCTTCGTCGCCGTTGCAGTGACAATGCACCGTTAGTCCAGCCCGGTGATAAGAACTCACGATTTCTGGCATCTGTTCTGGTGGAATTAGCCAAAGCCCGTTACCTGGATGACCTTGGGGTGGGTTGAGGTAATAGGGCGGGGAGAGACGGGCGGTAAAACCTTGAATGGAACCGTCAAGTATCAGCTTGACGATCCCAAAACGGAGCTTCGCTGTCTCTTCTTCGTCCCTTAACCGCACCGCGAGCGCTGCAAGACCATCAACATCTGCTGGACTTCCTCCGGAGTCATGGTGTCCGAATGCGACGACTACTCGAGCCGGATAACTCATTTGGTCTGTCGCTTCGCGCCAGGCCTCTAATTGTCCCTCTACCGCTAATCGAGTCGTTCCGAGGTCGGCGACAGTGGTAACACCACAGTTGCGCGCCTCACGGGCATAGTTCCATTTAGCTTCAGAGGACATGATCGCTGTCCCGATACTCAACAGCCCATTGAGGGCTAGTGACATTGCTGCTGGTTCTTGAAGCTCTCCGTTCGGTTCGCCATCAGCGTTTCGAGCCACTCCCGGTGTTGGGGTGTGGCGATCAATCCCGGATCGCCGCATCATTTCAGAGTTCACGGTCGCGAGATGTGCACTGGCGTGGAACACGAAAATAGGTCTTGTAGTTGATACCTGATCAAGATGGTGTGCTTCGAGCCGTTCCCCTTGAAGGAAAATCGGGTCGAGTCCCCAACCAATCAACGTTTCGTCGGGGTCACTAATGCGATTCTCGTATTGGGTGAGTTGTTCCAGAACTGACTCGATGTCGCGGCAACCCTGCCATATTTTTCCTTGTGGGTCTTCACGGTCATAGAACCCGACATAGGGGAACTCCCACAAAGCGCCGGACATAACATGGGAGTGAGCTTCGATGAAACCAGGGAGCAGTACATAGTCGTCAAATCTGTCGTCGATTTCTTTTACCCCCCACTGGATGACATCAGTGCTGTCGCCGATTCCAACTATTCGATCCCCTTGGACTGCTATCGCGGTCGCGCTCGGGGCTGTCGGATCCATGGTGATAATTTCCTTGGCTCTATATACCTTTATCGGCTCCTCACTCATCGACGACCTCAGTTCGTGACAGTTGCTAAACGTATTACTCATCTTTGTGCAGCGACTAGGCACCCAAAGAGTAAGCGCAGTCTCTTATCTTTGTCAGACAGCGATGCGTGGCCACTGAAATTTTTTTGGCTTTTTTAAGGGCCTTCACCTTGGGCTGCTAGAACCAAGTTAAGTCTGCACACTGGAGGGTATGGTGCGAAACAGCGAGGAAATGAAACTCAGGTCGGCGGCCTGGTTCGATATCCCAGGCGATCCATTGATGACCGCTCTTTATCTTGAACGTTACGTCAACTTTGGGCTCACCAGAGAGGAACTTCAGTCCGGTAAACCCATCATTGGGATAGCTCAGACGGGTTCAGACCTATCTCCATGTAACCGGCACCACCTAGACCTTGCTCAGAGGGTGAGAGAAGGGATCAGAGAAGCGGGCGGAATTTGTTTCGAGTTTCCTGTTCACCCGATTCAAGAAACCGGAAAGCGACCGACGGCCTCATTAGACCGCAATTTGGCTTATCTGGGGTTGGTCGAAATCCTTCAGGGTTATCCGTTGGATGGAGTGGTCTTAACAATTGGCTGTGACAAGACGACACCGGCATGCCTCATGGCCGCGGCGACAGTAAACATTCCAGCAATCGCTTTATCGGTCGGACCGATGCTGAATGGTTGGCACCAAGGTGAACGAACCGGTTCAGGAACCATCGTGTGGAAGGCTCGCGAAATGCATGCGGCAGGACAAATAGATGATGGAGAATTTGCCGATTTGGTCGCCTCCTCAGCAACGTCAACCGGTTATTGCTCAACTATGGGTACCGCGACCACGATGAATTCACTGACCGAGGCGCTTGGGATGCAGTTGCCTGGGGCCGCTGCCATTCCAGCTCCGTATCGAGAAAGAGCTCAGGTCGCGTACCGAACCGGTTTACGTATCGTTGATCTCGTCAAAGAAGATGTTCGCCCCTCAGACATCATGACCAGGGAGGCCTTTGAAAACGCCATCGTTGTGAACTCCGCGATTGGTGGTTCAACCAACGCTCCGATTCACCTCAACGCGGTGGCAAGACACCTATCAGTGCCACTCGACAACGATGACTGGCAAGACCTCGGCTTAGGAGTTCCGTTAATAGTGAACATGCAGCCTGCCGGCGAATACCTAGGTGAGGACTATTTTCACGCAGGCGGCGTTCCTGCCGTTATTAAACAGTTGATGGATGCGGAACTCTTGCCGCACACAGAGGCGATGACCGTTAACGGTTCAACAATCGGCAGCAACTGCAGTGACGCCGAAATACTTGATACGAAAGTTATTTGGCCAATACACGCGCCTCTGCTTGCAGATGCCGGCTTTGTTCACCTCTCAGGGAATCTCTTCGACAGTGCCATTATGAAGACCAGTGTTATTAGCGAAGAGTTCCGAAATCGGTATCTCTCTAACCCTGACGACCCTGAAGCTTTTGAGGGCAAAGCTATTGTCTTCGAAGGACCCGAGGATTACCACGATCGGATCGATGATCCCTCATTACAAATTGACGAGAACTCGATGCTAATTATCCGAGGGGCGGGACCGATCGGCTACCCAGGCGGAGCCGAGGTCGTCAACATGCAACCACCCTCGGCGCTGTTGGTGCGGGGAGTGCATTCACTTCCGTGCATCGGTGATGGCCGCCAATCAGGAACTTCGGGCTCTCCGTCAATTCTGAACGCTTCTCCCGAAGCGGCGGCTGGTGGTGGTTTGGCGATTTTGAGAACCGGTGATCAGATACGTATTGATTTGAGACTCGGTACTGCCGACATGTTGATTTCAGAAGAGGAAATAGAGTCCCGTAATCGTGAACTTGAAGAAGCCGGAGGTTTTCCTTTCCCTGAAAGCCATACCCCTTGGCAGGAGATCCAACGCGGTATGGTCGGGCAATTCGATGAAGGAATGGTGTTAACACCAGCCGTGAAATACCAGGACACTGCTCGTAGGTTTGGACCCCCGCGAAACAACCATTAGAGGTCAAGTGCTAATCGCCATACTTTCGCTATTAATCGGTCTCTTCATACTCGTAAAGGCCGGGGATGTTTTCGTTGATGGTGCAGTTCAGTTAGCGCGATCACTCAAGATGAGCTCTGTTCTGATCGGGGCAATTGTCTTGGGCTTCGGAACTTCAGCGCCAGAGTTAGTGGTATCGACTATTGCAGCATCGCAAGGTAACCCCGCTTTAGGGGTCGGTAACATCGTTGGCTCAAATGTCGCCAATCTATCCCTAGTGCTGGGCGTAGCGGCACTGGTGACTCCCATAGCTCTGACCTCTTCGGTGATTAGAAGACAGGCACCGTTGTCGATTGCGGCGGTAATAATTTTCGCCGTAACTGTCAGAGATGGCGAATTGACGAGGCTAGAGGGCGGGACGTTGCTGCTGCTGCTCATGCTGGCGATGATCATCCTCATTAAGAGTCCGGATGACACTGTGTCTTCGGAGCAGAGCAAAGGCGAGACTTTAAGGCGGAGCCTACTGTTCTCCTTGTTGGGGCTTGGAGGGGTCCTCGCAGGTGCTCAACTCGCTGTTTCAGGCGCGACGACCGTCGCCGATGAGTGGGGGCTTAGCGGAGGCTTTGTGGGGTTCTCAATTGTTGCTTTGGGAACATCTCTTCCGGAATTAGTGACCGCGGTTGCCGCAGCCAGAAAGAAAGAAGCCGGACTCATCGTCGGCAACCTCTTTGGTTCCAACTTGTTTAATGGCTTAGCGGGTGGCGCAGCCATTGGACTAGTTAACGCTGGATCGATAGCTGACCCCAAACTCACTGGAGGTGGCCTGATAGCAATGGTCCTCGCCGTAAGTTTCGCTTATCTTCAGGGAGCTCGAAAGCGACGAATTGGGAAGGCCGATGCCGTATTACTCCTCGCCATCTACGTGGCAGCCATGCTTTGGCTGGGTGTCGGTTAATAATCTTCCGTCAAGTCTTGCTTCACTTCACTCGCGTAGGCTTCGACAGCGTTAGCGGGATTGTCAACGCTAAGCCATTCGGATAGGAGCAAGAATGTCGGTAACGGTCATCACAGGTGCCAACCGAGGTATTGGACTTGAGCTGGCGCGCCAATGCATCCAGCGCGGAGACAGAGTCATAGCTGGTTGCAGAAACCCCGATGAAGCTCAAGAACTCAAAGACTTAACACCCGTATCTTTGCTGCCGATCGATGTCGGGGATGAGGAATCGGTTCGCTCCTTCAGCCAAGCAATAAGTGAAGACATAACGCTGCTGATCAATAACGCCGGGACAAGCATCTCCAATATGGGTTTTAAACGCGAGGAAGTGGGGGTACTAGACGCACCAGTCGACTTGACGCTCGACATGATCAGAATTAACGGACTCAGCGCAGCGACCGTGACGAGAAGCCTCGCTGGCCGTTTAGGCTCAGGCAGTCAGGTGGTGAATGTCACTAGCCAAATAGGTTCGATGGTGGTTGGTGCAAACTTCAACGACTTGCCATATGCAACATCCAAGGCGGTGATGAATATGGTCACGGTGCAACTCGCCACCCAGCTGAAAGAAAAAGGTGTTTCGGTGGTCGCGTTTCACCCAGGCTGGGTAAGAACCGACATGGGCGGATCAACTGCAGATATAAGCGTCGAGGAGTCAGCTCATGGAATTCTTTCCACCTTGGAAACTTTTCCACATGAAGACAGTGGATCCTTTTTGAGATGGGATGGCTCTATTCATCCGTGGTGACTAAACAAATTTGATTCGAACGGCCTAGGATCCCTCGCCGTGCGCACCGTTGAAATCCAGGCCGCCGACGGCCTCTATCTTGTAGGAGACGAATGGGGTGACCCCTCAAACCCGCCTGTATTGATGTGCCATGGCGCAGGACAAAACCGGCACGCATGGAAGTCTTCCGCCGAAATTTTGTCAGAACGCGGGTGGTTCGTGACCACTCTGGACGCCCGAGGCCATGGCGACAGTGATTGGTCGCCTGAACATAAGTACGACTCGGAAGATATCGGCAGAGACATTGCCGCTGTGCTCAAAAGGTTCAGCTCCCGTCCAGCCATAGTGGGCGCTTCAATGGGCGGAATGGGGAGCCTCGCAGCTCAGCGCGCCTCACAAAGCCAGTTGTATAAGGCGGTGGTCCTTGTTGACATCACGCCTCACTTCGATATGGAAGGTGCCCGAAAAATCATCGATTTCATGTCGGGCAACCCTGATGGCTTCGCCGACCTGCAAGAGGCCGCTGACACTATCTCTGCCTACAACCCTCACCGAGCCCGTCCGTCGAATCCTTCAGGATTAACGCGGGTCCTGCAACAGAGACCCGATGGGCGTTGGATATGGAAGTGGGATCCCACTTACGTAACATCTAAGCCCGGATTCGATACAGGTGATCAGTCAGCCTTAGCGGCTCATATGGAACGGGTCAGCCAAATCATGTCGGAAGGAATGCTTTCCACTAGCGCCCCGATCCTGCTCGTGCGAGGTGGCCAATCAGACCTGGTCACTCCAGAAGCAGTCAAAAGTTTTCTAGATTTAGTCCCCGAGGCAGAGTTTGTGGACGTGGCGGGCACTGGCCACATGGTCGCCGGTGACGACAACGACGCCTTTACCGAAGCTGTAGCTGAATTCTTGTCTCGACACCATCAACTGTTTACCTGAAGCTCTTAGAGTCCAAGTCCTGTGCCCCGTATCTACCGCGTCAACTGTTAAGCAATACTTGGATTCTTTCTTCTCCAGGCAAGCAGAACTGGGAGTCCAGTCGCTGCAAGAACGGCGGCTCCATAGAAGGCAGCAACAGTGGTTCCACTCATCCAAGCGACGACCCCCAATACTGGACCCCCTATTCCACCTGACAATTCAAAGAACATCGTGAAGGTACTCATTGCTTGCGCACGCTCATTAGCCGGCACACCATCAACTGCCGCGACCATCAGGGCTGGATACAGCAGCGAGCCTCCGATCGCTAAGATAGCTGCCCCAACAAACATGCCTGGCCTTGAGACGAAACTACCCATGACTAGCATTCCGATAGAGGATCCAGTGAGAGCTATCGCAGCCGTTTTGGCTGTCCCGAGCGCGTCGGGAAGGCGGCTACATATAAGCCTTAGAACTAGGACCAACAGTCCATAGAGTGCATAAATCGGTCCAGCATCTCCCAAGTTCTGTTCATCCATGAGCTTGGGCATGAAGCCATGTAAGGCAGGGAAGATCATGATGCCGAGAGCCATGACGATTCCAGGCCAAAGGGCTGAGCGGTAAAGCAGCGAACTCGCTTTTGGCGACTTAGCCAAAGCGAGATTACCTTCTTGGTCCCCCACAAAATCTGGCAACCAACAAGCGACAATTGCAGCCAACGCCATACATGAACCACCTAGCAAGAAGCCCCCATCGAACCCCCAGCGGCCCGCCGCCCACTCCCCTAGCCAAGGACCAAAAGCCATACCCCCATATATGGCTACCGAAAAGTAGCTAGCGGCTTCCCCTCTTCGATGTTCGGGAGCAAGATCAGTTGTGAGGGTGACGGTGCCAACAAAAAACGCCCCTTGGACCGCTCCCATAGCTAAACGAGCAAGCAAAAGAACGAGATAGCTATCAGCGAGGGCATGAGCAGCGAGCACTATTGCTGTGACGAATGACCCGCCAGCGATTAACAGCCGACGACCTTTTCGATCTCCAAGTCGCCCGATCCAGGGACGAGCAAGCACTGCCGAGAAAGAAAACACTCCGAGAGCTATTCCCACTTCCAGGTCTCCGCCGTTGAGATCCGTTACGACAAAACGGGCGACGGTGGGAATAACCGATGAGAATCCGAGGGCAGAAAACAATGCGGAAAGACACAGGACACCAAAGTGCGGCGTCAAAAGCCGTTCTTTCGAATCCTGGGGAGTCGCTACTCCTACATTTTGCTTGACAGCGAAAACAGCTGGACGACGCTCTTCATGCATCACTTGTAGGTCATCTAGTGGTTAGTCGGTTTCAACCGGCGGAGTAGTTTCGCTGAACTTGTCCCATACGACCTCATCGGGCACAGCCATGACTTTTTCCAGCACTCCGGGTGGATAATGCATGTGGGGCTTGTCTGGATCGAATGGCGGATTCGGCAGCGATTCACCAAGTGGCTCAAATTCGGTCGGATCTTTGAGAGATTGCATCTCTGCTTCGTCGATGCCGCAAAGGTCTCGCACTTCGGGGTCTACCCACGCTTCGGCATTGATTTCGCTACCAACGCAAATTTCTAGGCTGAGACCTTCAGGTCCTGCGAAGTACATGGACTGAATGAAACCGTGATCTAACGGTCCTAACACTTGAATGCCGTGGGCCCGGATCCGATCTCTGAGTTGTAGCAGTTCTTCTATGTCGTCGACGTTGAACGCAACGTGTTGCATGGCGCCTTTTGTCACCGGTTCACCCCCATTACCTGCGTGGGTTACACCCCATTTTATTTCCTCTGCGTTTTCGGGATGTTGGACAAAGGCTATGTAGGAGCTTTCGGATAGCTCTGCAAAGCCGTGGTAACAGCCTTCAACTCCATGCATCCAATACAAAGCCTTGGTTGGGCACCCCAACACGTCGGCAAAAAACGTGAGTTGTGTCTTCATGTCTCGAGTGGAAATGGCTAGATGATTAACGCCGTTCGGGTGTAGGGCCATACCTAAAGGGTAGGCCCTACTTTCCTTGTCGTGACGACCTACCTGCACACCATTACTTCACTTGGGCAACCCGCTTTTCAGGAGAACTTCTCGGAAGCCTCAGCGGGAGGGTTGATGAAGGCCTTAGGGTATTTCTATGTGGATTCGTCTCCGTCAAATCGCCGTGGTTACTTCAGATCTGTTGAAGACCGCTCTCGATGTTCAAACAGTTCTCGGTGTGGAAGCCTGCCATATCGACCCGGGGGTAGGTGTTTTTGGTTTAAAGAACACCTTGTGGCCTATAGGGAATCAGTTCCTCGAATGTGTAACACCCGTCACAAGCCCCACCGCCGGTGGTCGTTACATCGAAAGAAGGGGCGGTGATACCGGATACATGGTGATCAATCAGGTAGATGATGTCGCTTCTCGAATTGCTCATGTGGGAGAGCTTGGAGTTCGGGTAGCGAACCATATGGAGTACGACAAGGGTGGTTTCGAAGGAATTCAGCTGCACCCAGCTGACACTGGCGGAAGCTTTTTTGAAATGGACCAGATGAAAGTAGAGGGGGCGGAGAACGTTGACGGTCCGTGGTGGCCTGCGGGTTCTCAATGGGCCGATTTTTCGCGTACTGAACGCGTCCGCGCAATTTCCGCAGCCGAGCTACAAGCAGTCGACCCTGAACGGCTGGCTACTAGATGGGCCCAGATAGCTCAGCTCGAGTTGCATACAGATAACGCAGGGAACCCCGCTATTGAGTTTGACAATGCCTCGATTCGATTCGTAGAGGCAACAGATGGGCGCGGCGACGGGCTTGGCGGCATTGATGTGGATTGCGTCGATCGAGACGCTGTCCTTGCTGGAGCAGAGCAACGCGATTGTGTAGTTAATGACGAACAAGTTTTACTCGGCGGGTTACGGGTTTACCTGCGAGGATAGTTACACCTTTAATTTTCGATTAGAGCCAAGGGGAAATGACCGTTCATGAGCGTCAATCTACGAAACTTCACTCGGTCCGTATACGTGTTTGACGCAGTGGTCCGCCGCGTCGCCCCACAGGATTGGGACAATCAATCGCCCTGTGAAGGGTGGTCAGCTAGAGATGTGTTGCGGCACCACTGTGGAGTCCTAACGGCTATGACAGCGACGTTGAATAGTGGAGAGACAGTTCCACCAGAGTCTGTTGATGCAGCTCCAGATCCGGTGGCGCTTTGGAACTCAACACGAGATGCAGCCTTAGAAGCTCTTGATCAAACAGGCATTCTCGAACGAGAAGGGAAGTTTTGGTTTGGTCCGATGACAGTTGATGAGTGGATCAGGATCGTGCAGTGGGATCCGATGACTCATGCTTGGGATATTGGTAAAGCAACCGGAGTCGAAGCTCATATTCCTGATGATCTGGCAGCCAACAGCCATGAACTTATTGAGCCGATGAGAGAGACGTTATCTAAGTGGGGTCTTGTGGCTGACGAGGTTCAAACTGCTGACGACGCTCCGGCCTCTGAGCGTTTCTTAGGGCTAACTGGTCGAGACCCCAGTTAACACGACGAATATTTCTTGAATTCAATGAAGGAGTTCATTCAGCCAACGTTGGTGGATGTCGACAACTCAACTCTCACTGACACTCAAGTGAATAGCTGGCGTGAGCAGGGTTTCGTTCTTGTCGATGGGCTCCTCCCGGTTGAACTTATTCGAGATGTCGCTCAGGCAGCTACATCTCGGTTCCCTGACCCTGATTCCGATGAAGCGCAGAGGTTGAACGATTTCGGCAGTGGAATGACCTTCCCGGATCGAGACGCTTGCTTCAATCGGCTGTCTTTGCACCCCCACCTACTTGAGGCGTCGTCGCAGTTGTTGGAGGTACCAATTAACGAACTAAGACTCAGCCAATCTGACCTCTGGCCCAAATATGGGCGAGAGCCCGGAGACCGCGGTGATTTCGATAATCAAGACCAACGGATACATCTTGATTACCCAAATCACACGTTGACCCACCCAGCGGCATGGAATGAACCTGAGGCGGTTGAAATTATCGTCTACCTGTGCAACGAAACCGAGGTGGGAGGCGCAACCGCAGTCGTTCCGCGTCAAGGCAGCGATGACATCGCATATAGCTCACCCATGGTGAACACTCCTGGCGTCAGTGATATTCCTTGGATCAATGACCGCACGCGGGCAGAGGCATGGTTCATGCAGAATCGTCCTGCGGTGGCAGAGTTTCGAAGGGAACTCTACGAACGTGAGGTCTACGCCCGATATCGAGAGGGTTCAGTGCTTTTGTATCGACACGATACGTGGCACCGAGGAACATCATTGCTACCCGGAGCCCTTCGCTTAGCTCAAAATTTGACGTTCAGAAGAGCTGACGCTTCTTGGATTAGCACACTTCATCCTGGGTGGGCTTGGGCCATGTACAAACCGGACCAGCGAATGGAACGACTGATAGCAGAAGCGACCCCTGAAGCACGTTCGGTTCTCGGCTTTCCTGCCCCTGGGGACTCTTACTGGGATTCAGAAAAGATTGATGCGGTCGAAGCGAGGTACGGAGCGTTGGGATTTGATGGGACGCCCTATCGTGAACATTTGTCGTGGACAGGGCTTTACTAGACCTAACTCGACAACTGTTGTGACCGGGTGAAACAACGATGTCTAGGTCCATCTACCTGCAGCTCTTCAGAAAATAGTTGGTTCCGGCACTATCGTCGCCCTATGCACGATGACATTTTGAAGTGGCGAGTAGGGGACGCCACGATTACCTCGGTTCCGGAATCTTCTGATCCCACCTCCCCAAAATTCATGTTTTCTGCCATCGATAAAGACGGGGTGCTAGATCTCCGTAGCAAGTCTCCGTGGTTGGCGCCGTTCGTTGGAGAAAAGGGTCATCTTCTTCAGAAAATTCACTGTTGCATCATCGACACTGGCAGGGAGCGTATTGCTGTCGATACTTGTGTCGGGAACGACAAACAACGCGGAAATCCGCTGTGGCACGAGCAGCAAGGGCCGTTCCTGGATCGGCTATCTGATGCCGGATACGCGCCTGACTCGATCACTCACGTTGTATGTACTCACCTGCATGTGGATCACGTTGGGTGGAACACTCGCTTAGTTGATGGCGAGTGGGTGCCAACATTTCCGAATGCCGAATACATTTTCGTGGGCGTCGAATTCGATCACTGGTCTAACACTGAAGACTTATTTGGCGATCCCGTGTTTGAGGATTCGGTGGCACCCATTAAGGATGCTGGACTTGCCAATCTTGTCGGGTCTGATCATGAAATCGGGGACTTCGTTTCGTTTGAGTCCACCCCGGGTCACACGCCAGGACATATCAGCGTCAGAGTCGAGTCTGGAGGTCAGCAGGCCATCATTACCGGTGACATGGCGCACAGTCCGATTCAAATAGCTAATCCGGAGTTGAGTTCCAGCTTTGATACTGATCCAGATATGGCTCGCTCCACTCGGTTTGAAGCATTCGCGCGCTGGGCGGATGGGCAAACACTGGTGATTGGAACCCACTTCGGCACACCAACTGCGGGCACTATGCACGTTGACGGCGAAGGTTACCGGCTCGAGACCAGCCCCTAACCTGTTGCTGGCGCCAAAAGTTGACTAGCTGAACCTCGGGGGATGTGGGTACTCGTCGTTGTGGGCGAGCATATGTGCGGGCCCATCCACTTTGTTGATGGCAGCTTCAGGCCCCCAAATATGTTCTTTCATCCATCCGAAGACATTGCGGTTACCACCAAATCGCGATAGTTCCTCCCCACGTTCAACTGCCGTGTCGGTAACTTCGTCTTCTTCCGCCAGTTCTTGAACAAAGCCTGCGGAAAATGCCGCTTCTCCTGTCCAACGCTTCGCGAATTGGACGGTTTCATAGAAGGCGTGGCGCGGCAGCTTGTGGTGGAAGAGTGCTAATTCAGGTTCGGGGATGGCCATACCAATCTCTACCTCATTTGCGCACATCATCCCTCTGTCTCGCCGCATCACTCTTTGATCGTGACACAAGGCCCACATAAATCCTGCGCCAAACGCATGACCGTTAACTGCTGCGATGGTCGGCATCGGGAACGTGATGAGCCGAGAGAAAAGCTTCATCGCCTCATCACCGAAGACTTTTCGATCTCCTCCGTCGTGCTCACCTTTGCTAGTGATCCAGTCAAGGTCGAGCCCGTTGGAGAAAAACTTAGAATCCGATGACGCAGTTACAAGTGCCTGCGGTCCCTCTGTTTGCTCGACTTCATCTAATGCAGCATTTAGTTCTCTCACCATGTTGGTGGTCCACCGGTTCTCACCATTGTCCAGAGTCAGGACGCTGACATGACCACGTTGTTCAAGGGTGACGTATTCGCTCATTCCATTACGGTAGACCGGAGACGGGCGTCGCGTCGCATACGGTGAAGGTATGCGTGTTGTATTCCTGGTCCTTGATGCGTTCCCTCATTCCGTGATTCACCATCAGCTGACTCCAAATTTGTCAAAGCAGGCCTGGCTAGGTGCAATGTCAGCTTCCGGTGGTGAATCGCTCATGCTTTCGGTCACGTACTCAAATCACGCTGCGTTTATGACGGGGCTGCCTCCCGCAGAGACCGGACACTGGGGAAACTGGGCTTGGATCAACAATGAGTTCGGCAAAACCTACGACAGCGGACCTCAGGGCCGCACTGTATTTGATGATTGCAAGGCCGCGAATCTGAGGTCAGTGGCTGTAGTTGGTGACCACAAACTGTTAGCAACGATGGGCGCTTTAGAAGCGGATGTGTCTTGGCCGCCGGCGGGTACTCCTCCAGAAGGAACTCCTCTCGATGCCTACGGCTACCCCAAAGATGAAGCGGTGATCGAGGCGGCGGCGAGCACTGATTTAGATGCAGATTTCATTCTTTTTCACCTGAATGAACCTGATACTTCAATGCACATGTACGGACCGAACTCCGATGATGCAATAGACCAGTACAGTCGCAGCGACCATTCCTATGGTGCACTTGTCGATTTGTTGGAGCCCCTCTGGCATGACACAGTGCTAATTACAGTCAGCGATCACTGCCAGGAACCAACCGATCACCCCGAATGTGTCAACCTTCGAGATCACGCAAAAGCGGCCGGGTGGCCGGTTCAGATCAGAAACGACGGAACCGGAGCAATCGTCGTCGCCTCTGATGAGATTTCGCAACAAGAATTTGCTCAACTCCATGCAGAAATACTTCGGTTAGAAGGAGTGGAAGGCGGAGTACTGGCGGCTCCAAATATCTACTTGGTATGGACCGAACCTCATCGAATGTTTGGTCGTGGAGAACCTTTGACCAAAGGAAATCATGGCAGTCCTCGTTGCACTCAACAGGTAGCAATCGTCTCTGGGGGTCACCCTGCTGCTCAAACTTTG
Source organism: Acidimicrobiaceae bacterium (assembly GCA_002708935.1). Classification (GTDB taxonomy): domain Bacteria; phylum Actinomycetota; class Acidimicrobiia; order Acidimicrobiales; family Poriferisodalaceae; genus MedAcidi-G3. The sequence goes on from PAPO01000004.1 coordinate 85,025, forward strand.
GGGGCGTCTATCTTGAGTCGAAGACCTGGGACCCTTAGTTGGGCTCCCAACATTAGAGATCTACTTGGGATCAGTTCTCAAGTCTGAAGCCGAGAGGTTCAGCTTCGAGGGACCTCGATCCACGGAATATCTTTATCTATGCGTGGCTCACCGGGAAGACCGAGAACCTGTTCACCAAGTATGTTCCGCATGATCTCCGATGTTCCACCTTCAATGGAGTTGGCTCTCACTCGCAAGAAGCCATGTTGCACACCATTTTCTGATCCGTCGACAGACAGGTCTTCGGGCCGACGGAAGGTGTAATCGTAATCGACTTGGCCTGCCATGCCCATCATGTCGACTGCTGCAGTAAGAAGGTCCTGATTCAGTTCGGCGAACGCGAGCTTTGCAATCGACATTTCTGGTCCCGGGTTTCCCTTTCGACGGTTCTGCCCAGCGCGAATATTGGTTAAGCGTTGTGCTTCTGACCGCACGTATAACTGCATTATGCGGTCACGAGTGACGCTGGTCCGCATGGATTCAGGTGAGTCTCGCCACATTTTCGTCAAGATTGCAACAGGACCAGATCCGGCTTTGGGGGGTCCACCGCCACTGCCAGCGCCTATTGCATTGCGCTCATTCATTAGCGTTGTGAGCGACACACGCCATCCGTCCCCCACGTCACCGATGCGGTTGNAATCTGGTATTTGCACGTCGGTNAGGAAAACTTCGTTGAATTCTGCTTCGCCTGTAATTTGTCTCAACGGNTGNACATCTACGCCGGGGCTTTTCATATCAACGGCGAAGTANGTCATACCGCGATGCTTGGGCATGTCGGGGTCAGTTCGTGTCACCAGCATCCCCCAGTCCCCCAGATGGGCCATTGTGTTCCAGACTTTTTGGCCGTTGACAATCCAAGAGTCACCGTCTTCGATCGCTCGGGTNGCCAGNCCGGCGAAGTCACTGCCGGCTCCAGGTTCGCTAAACAGCTGACACCAACGTTCCTCACCAGTGAACATCGGACGCAAGAACCTGTCCTTNGACTCTTCGCTTCCGTGGGTATGAATGGTTGGAGCAGCGAGGTGCATNAAGAACATTGCNGGCTTCATCGGAGAGGCCCCGGCGTCGCGTAACCGAACCTCAACCTGCCTTTGTAATACGGGGTTTACTCCCAGACCGCCGNTGCCTTCGTCGAAATAAACCCATGCGAGGCCGTGGTCAAACTGGGCGCCACGAAACTCTTCGTAGCTCATTTTCTTAGGATCATTTTCTGAGAGCAAGGCGTCGATAGCCGAGGTGACTTGTGTCTCTTCTGAATTGTTCGTTGTAGCAGCAGTGTCAGACATAGTGACAGTCTTGCTAACGAAACACTGTTAGGACAAGCCGATAGGCCTTTGATTTACAAAAAGATTGGTTCCTAGTTTCTCTGTCCATCAAATTCAGGGTCGCGTTTCTCTAAGAAAGCTTGGGCTGCAGCAGCCATGTTGCGAGGGATAAGAACTGACTGGTGCTCCATTTCNACTGCAAGTTGATCAACAAATCCAGTTGTGGAAGCGCCGTCAATCGACTGCCGAATTCTCACCATGGCGTCCGGACTTGTTCGTTTCAATATGTCAGTGGCTGCTGTGACTTCTCCATCAAGTTGATCATCAGCAACGCATTTCCAAATGAGNCCCCAGTCAGCCGCTTGCACTGCGGTGATGCGATCTCCAAGCATTGCCATCCCTAATGCCCTTGATCTTCCGGCGCGCCTTGGAAGACTCCAGGTTGAGCCTAAGTCGGGGACTATTCCCAATCGAGGACCGAAGGTTGCGACGAAGAATGCTGACTCGGCCGCAATGGTTATGTCGCAAGCCAATGCCAGTCCAAGACCGCCACCTGCNGCTACTCCATTGACTCGGGCAACTGTNGGNACCGGACAGTTATGCAGGGCAGCTAATGCGGGGTTNAAAAAATCTCCCATAGATTCCGTTGGGTCNNCNGGATCGGAATCTTCNCTTTGATCCGCNGCGTTGTTTAGNTCGGCGCCGGAACAGAATCCACGACCTGACCCTGTTATCACGGCCACACGGACAGTTTCATCTTCTTGAACAACGGTCAGTGCGCTGTTGATGTCTTGCATCAGCTCGTCGTTCATGGAGTTNAGACTCTCGGGCCGATCCAAAGTGATCGTTGCTACACCGTCATTTTGGCTGTATTGAACTACCCCGTTGGGCATGCTTGAACTAGTCATGGTGAGAAGTTACGTCAATCTCGGGGAGGNCGTCTATAAAGAACGCCCTCATCTTCGAGAGCCGACACAGATTCGGGGTCCATACCGAGTAGATCGCCGAGTACCGAATCATTATGTTCCCCNACTTCAGCTGCCACTANNTCNGGTAATTCCGGGGCGTCAGAAAACCGAAGGGGNAAGCCGGGTATCAACATNGGTCCTGCGAGAGGGTCGGTTACTTCACGAACCGTTCCCCTTTGGAGGAAATGTGGGTGCGTTTCTGCGAGTTTGACTGGCTCCACTACCGGACCGCACGGCACTCTGTGCTGTTCCAAGACCGCTACGACATCTTCGTCGTTCTCGAAGGTCTTCATCCAATTCTCGATAATGTCTGTCAACGCGTCGCGGTGTTCCAAACGGGTTCGATTATTCAGAAATCTGGGGTCTTCAGCCAATTCCGGCCTGCCTAGCGCTGCCCATAGATTCGCTATCTGATTTTCCAGCGCGAAAACTACGATCCATCCTTGCGGGCCTTTAAAGATTCCCGCTGGACTCGCTGGCGCGTAGTGGCGGCCTGTGCGCATTCCAACTACTTCACCTTGAGATAAAGACGGACCAGATACCGCTGTTTCTTGCATGTGATACATCACGTCAACCATTCCGATGTCGAGGTGTGAGCCTTNACCGGTCCTGTCGCGACGATAAAGGGCATACCCCAAAGCTGCGAAGGCGTGNACGCCCGTCGAGGTATCGGCGATGCCTGCGCCTATTAGCATTGGCGGTCCATCTGGNTCCCCGGTCATATGCATTAAGCCTGAATAGGCTTGCGCNATAAAATCGAAAGCGGTCTTTTCTGATAGCGGGCCGGATTGTCCAAATCCTGAGATAGACGCCATGATTATCTGAGGGTTCAACTCTCGCAGCCGCTGATATCCNAGACCACGTCGTTCCATGACTCCGGGGCTGTAATTCTCAACGACTATGTCGACCTTTGGTATGAGNTCNTCTATAAGNGATATGCCTTCCGGTCTGGTCAAATCGACGGACAAGCTTCGCTTGCCACGATTCTGTTGAACGTGATACGCAGAGCGACCGTTNCGTCTNGGTGGGCTCGGCCGNACNGGGTCGCCATAGGGNGGGTATTCGACTTTTATGACATCAGCGCCCATCTCAACTAACAGTCTGGTGCAGGATGGTCCTGCAAGATATTGAGTGAAATCTAAAACGGTGACGCCTTCTAGGTACGGGGTGACTCCGGGTTGATGTGTTTGTTCGTTTTCATCCACCTTTGGAGCGTAGATCCCACAGCAACACTGATGTAACGAAACCGTCTACAAAGGTCTCAGCATTCCACTTTTTCGGGCTAGTTATCTTTACTCTGGAGCACGTGGCACCAAACCGTTCAAGGCTACTTGTCGTAACCGTCGGTTTCTTATTGGCTGTTGCGGCCATCATTCAGNCATTTGGCGGTGACAGNTCCCCCGATCCTGTTGACCCTGAAACTGTGTCATCTTCTTCACCTCAAGCGACTTCGACAGCGGNTTCTGACNTTGAATCTGCNTCGGTTGCGCCAACTAACNCTTCCTCAACCACCATCACACCAACTNCTTCGTCTTCTCCTTCAACTACTTCCGCCCAATATCCGGTGACCNCCACATNTATTGGTGANGGGGCCGTAAGAATCAGTGGCTANGGAACTGAAGTCATAACNGTGGGCGATGAGTGGTCTNGTTATCGGACAGCNATATACAGANGTACAGCCCCNAATTCAGGACCGATTATCGAGCTACGCGANAACCAGACCGCTGTTGCTTCCTTCGGATATTCCGATAGTGCTGGTGNTGCTGGCGACGGGGGTAATTGGNCCGTTCAGGGGATCCGTTGGCTTGAGGACACTACGCAGGGAGTACAAGAAATAGTCGTTACGGCTTCCGCCGGCTGGGAAATCGATCTGCTTCCGGACGCATTCTTATGGAATCAGCAGATAGATGCTGGGAACTCTCCCGAGCCAGGAGATCGGTTTNTGTTCTCCTCGGAGGGCCTTACATTCGTTGGGATCGGACATCAGGGTGTCGGCGATTTTATGNTCTATAACGCNTGNGAAGGCCCNTGCAACGAAGANAAAANNTACTGGCTCATTGAGTTAAACCCCGACTGCGGGATTACCGCGCCGGACTTGTTTGTCAAAGAGGTCGGGAATCCCTTCTTTGAGCAGATCTCATATCAAGATCCCCGAATCGGGTCAGCACGTATGTGGACAGTGAACGTTGCGTTAGATAGCTATGACTGGCTTCAAGTCCTCACACCATGTGAATGGACAGCGTCTTACTCTGATTAGGTCCTTAGAGGGCTTGTCCTAGAGCTATTTGTAACGGTAGGTGATCCGCCCTCGAGTCAGGTCGTAAGCAGAAACCTCTACCTGAACGCGGTCTCCGGGAAGAATGCGAATGTGATGTTTTCGCATTTTGCCGCTCAGNTGACCAAGAACTTCATGTCCATTATCCAACTCGATGCGGAAGTGCCCACCTTTGAGCGCTTCAACCGTCTTGCCCTCAAGCAGGATGGCGTCGTCCTTCTGTTTCGGCAAACCAAATTCCCTTCAATAGCTNTCTAGACAGTCTACCGGAGCAACTTAACGCACGAAGAAATCTGCAAGACCGTTCAAATCNAACTATTTTGGACATATTCCACACAAGGGGACCGAAATGTCTTACGACCTCAAAATTACGGGTGGCACCATCGTTGATGGCACGGGAGCTGCTCGATACTCAGGAGATCTGGGAATAAAGGACAAACGGATCGTCGCNATGGGTGACGCTCCAGCTGAGGCCGATAAAACTATTGACGCNACAGGNCGGATTGTCNCTCCTGGTTTTGTNGACATCCACACNCACTACGACGCNCAAGTGCTCTGGGATCCATTAGTCAGTTGTTCTCCATGGCATGGNGTNACCACCATTGTTATGGGTAACTGTGGCTTCTCNGTAGCACCAACNCGTCCNGAACATCGAGACCTGATCATGCGGACCCTTGAAAANGTNGAGGGCATGAGTGTNGAGGCCCTTCGCNCTGGACTGGGNGACTGGGGCTTCGAAACNTTCCCCGAGTACCTNGACGCTCTTGACTCAAATGGTTGCGCNGTNAACATGGCAGCCATGATCGGCCATNCCGCTTTGCGAATGTACGTGATGGGAGAAGAGGCCACCGAGCGAGAGGCCACCGAGGCCGAAATTGCACGTCAACGTGAGCTAGTAACCGAAGCGCTTGAAGCAGGGGCTTTAGGGTTTGCTACTAGCCGGGCTAACACTCACGTCGGTTACGAGGGGCGTCCAGTCCCGAGCCGTTTAGCAACCCCTGAAGAGATAATTGAGATCGCTCAAGCACTCGGTGACGTTGGCGGCGTTATGCAGGCGACTCAAGGTCGTGGTCTGAGCCACCAGCAATTTGCGCAGGTGGCCGAAACCACCGGCGCCAACGTAAGTTGGACAGCGTTGCTCGCAAGTGCTGTCGGGCCTGGAAGTCATTTAAAGGACGTAGAGCAAGCTCACGAACTAGCTGCACGGGGTATCTCGGTCTACCCACAGGTCGCAGTTCAGCCGGTGCAGTTTGAAATGAGTTGGAAGGCTCCCTTCATCTACGAGGGAATGCGGTTATTTGAACCTGTGGCCAAGAGCGACCACGATGGCCGGAAGGCCTATTACGCAGATCCCGAGTGGCGAGAAAAGTTCAAAGAGAAGGCCGGTAATGGCGGCAAGGTAGGCGATCGTTGGTCTCGGACTGAAATAACTTGGTTTCCTCCAGATCCGTCGTTTGAAGGACTTAATGTCCAAGAACTTGCTGACGAACGCGGCGAAGATCCTATAGATCTCATGTTGGATATGGCCTTGGACGCTGATCTGGATATGCGCATACTTCAAGATGTTCTCAATCATGATCGTGATGAGATAGATGAGCTCCTACACGACCCGACGACGGTCATCGGACTTTCAGATGCCGGGGCTCACGCCAGTCAGCTATGCGACGCGAAATACTCGACCGAGTTTCTGTCAACCTTTGTCCGAGAGCGGCAAAGTTTTGAAGTTGAACAAGCGGTTCATATGCTCACCCAACGGCCAGCCCAGATTTTTGGGATTGAAGACCGTGGCACCCTCAGTGAGGGTGGTTGGGCTGACGTCGTTGTCTTTGACATGGATCACGTCGGACACGATGGAAAGCGGCGCGTGTACGACCTTCCATCTGGAGCTGATCGCTTGATTTCAGACGCTAAAGGAATTGATGCAGTGGTCGTGAACGGAACAGTCATCAGACATGATGGAGAAGACACGGTCTCTGCTGAATCTGCACTGCCCGGAAAGCTGCTCCGTCAGGGCAAGGGTTAACGAGTGCCTGTAGACCCCAACCGAGAATTCTGGAAGCCCGGAATGGATTGGGCTAAAGCTATTGAGGACATCGAATACGTCAAAGGCTTAGCCGACGAGATGGGTGGAGCGGACCGAGTTCAACGTCAGCATGACGGCGGTAGATACACCGTCCGAGAACGCATGGAAAAGTTCTGCGACCCCGGCTCGTTTCTAGAGATGGGCCATCTGATCGGCGCCGCAGAGTACGACTCCGAGGGCAACTTGGTTGAATTTTCACCAGGCGGTTACGTCATGGGTTTAGGCGAAATTTCTGGCCGGCCAGTATCTGTTGGTGGTGATGACTTCACTCTGTCTGGGGGAAGCCCTCACGATGTCCACAAATTGCCCCACCATTTCGCTCAACCTTTAGCACTGAAATACGGCATCCCGTATGTCCAACTCCGCGAAGGCGTCGGCCACTCATCCAAACAGGACGAACAAGATGGCCATATGGGACTTCCTCAGGGTGATCTTTGGCATGAAGGCGTTGAGTTGTTGCGGAATGTTCCCGTCGCTTCAGCGATTCTGGGGTCAGTAGCTGGCTGGCCAGCTGCTGCTGCTTTGCTATCTCATTTCAGCGTAATGATTAAAGACAAGTCCCAAATTTTTCCATCAGGACCTCCTGTCGTGGAGCGCGCCATTGGAGAGAAGCTTTCCAAAGAAGAGCTTGGCGGATGGCGAATGCATGTCGTCGAAAGTGGACAGGTAGACAACGTCGCAGAAAACGAAGATGACGCTTTCCAGCAGATACGAGATTTTCTTTCTTATCTGCCGAACACCGTGCGGGACGTAGCGCCGCGGGTCGACACAGGGGATGATCCAGAGCGGCGACCACAGGAATTACTAGATTTCGTTCCCACGAATCGCCGACAGGGCTACGACGCTCGGGCCCTTATCCGTCATGTCGTCGATAACGGTGACTTTTTCGAGATGAGAGAATTGTATGCAAGTGGCCTCATCACAGGTTTCGCTCGGCTGGATGGTTGGTCTGTAGGCGTCATCGGCAGTGACCCGATGAGTAAAGCTGGGGCGATGGACGGCAATGCTGCCGATAAATACACCCACTTTCTCGACCTCTGCGACACATTCAACTTGCCGTTACTTATTTTCCTCGACATGCCTGGTTTTATGCTGGGCTCACATGCCGAACGAATCGCCACGATGCGTCGAGGTGCTCGTGCCCTCATTGCATCAGCCGAGTGTCAGGTACCTAAGGTCGAGTTCATGGTGCGGAAAAGTTACGGCGTTGCCGCAGATGCTCCGAACTCAATTGGTTTACCTGACAGCATCAACCTGCGTTTTGGTTGGCCCTCAGGGGAATGGGGTGGAATTCCTATCGAGGGCGGGGTTGCTGCTGCCTACCGGCGCGAAATCGCGGATGCGGATGACCCTGACGCCCACCGAGAAGCCATTGAGGAACGTCTACTTCGACTCCGATCGCCTTTCAGAGCGGCTCACCGTGGCGATGTGGTGGATCTCATCGATCCTCGAGAAACAAGAGCATTAGCTTGCCGTTTTGTGAATCTTGCTCAACCAAAATTGCGGGAGTTGGCGCAACGACCAAAACGCGCCGTTCGTCCTTAACTCGGTTTGAAGCCCTTCAGAGTAACCCTGTAGCCGTGACGGGTCGCTGGGTAGTAGTCCCAGGTCGCAAGGTGTTGTACGCAGCGGTTGTCCCACATTGCTATGGAATTTTTGGACCAATGAAAACGGACGTGAAAGTTAGGATTTTCGATGTGTTTGTATAGGTGTTGCAAGATCGCATAACTCTCATCACGACTTAGGTCTTCAATGCGTTTGGTGAAACCTTGGTTGACGAAAAGGCCTTTTCTCCCGGTTTCAGGGTGGGTAAGTACAACAGGATGCTGAGCCGAAGGCGGAGTCTCGTCTTGTCGATGACCAGGAAGTTTGCCTAGTCGATGCAACGCGACGCGATCTTCAAGAAACTCTTGGAACACTGGAGATAAGGCTTCATACGCTGAGTACATGGAACTAAACAAAGTTGCCCCGCCGCCGTTGGGTGGAATCTCGGTGAGTCGCAAAATGCTGCCCAACGGCGGGTTTTGTTCGAAGGTGACGTCGCTGTGCCAACCATCACCAGCTACAGATCGCGAGTTTTCATCTGCATGAATGATCAACACTTCAGGATGTTCTGGGTGGTGCGGGACGGTGGGGTGAATATGTAATTCTCCGAACCGGGCAGCGAAAGCTATGTGTTGCTCATGGGTCAGATCCTGGTCTCTGAAGAAGATGACTTGATGTTCTAACCAGGCTTCACGAATCTGTTCAACGGCCCCTTCGGTGAGTTCTTCGCGCAGGTCCACGCCGCCTATTTCTGCCCCAATCCTCGGGGTAGTCGGGGTGACGGTAACTACATTCATGCTGCAAGGCTATGTGTGTGACGTCTCCGCGTGGCAAATTAATAGGGTGATCGACTTAAGATCTGACACAGTTTCTCGCCCAACTGAGGCGATGCGCAGCGCAATGGCCACCGCCGAAGTGGGAGATGACGTCTTTGGTGACGACCCTTCAGTGCGTCGTCTGGAAAATCGTGTTGCTGAATTGCTTGGCAAACAAGCAGCGGTTTTTGTTTCCTCGGGAACCCAATCGAATCTCTGCGCGTTAATGGCTCACTGTCAACGTGGTGACGAGTACTTAGTAGGCGACCATGCCCATACTTATATGTTTGAGGGAGGTGGGGCTGCCGTGCTCGGCAGTATCCAACCTCAGACCGTGCCGATGTTGGAATCAGGGATGCTGGATCTAGCTGTTGCCCGGTCTTCAATCAAACCCGATGACGCCCACTTTGCGAGGACTCGTCTTTTGTGTCTCGAAAATACGACCGACGGGAAGGTCCTTAGCCTTAATGATCTGCGATCTGGCCGTGAACTAGCTGACGAAAATGGTTTGGGATATCACCTTGATGGGGCTCGTCTCTGGAACGCCGCCGTAGCTCTGGAGGTTGAGCCAGCTGATGTTGCCGGCCCGTTCGACACTGTGTCGGTGTGTCTGTCTAAAGGGTTGGGTGCCCCGATCGGCTCAGTGTTGTCAGGCTCTCAAGCGTTGATCGATGAAGCCAGGAAGTGGCGGAAAATGCTTGGTGGGGCGATGCGACAGGTTGGCCTTGTCGCTGCTGCGGGACAGCATGCGATAGACAATCACATTGAACGGCTTGCCGATGACCATCGCAACGCTGAAACTCTCGCCGAGGGTCTTGCCGGTATTGATGGTTTGGAGGTAGATGCGCAGAACACGAACATGGTTTTTGTTCGTGTGCTCGGCGATAGTGCCGGTTTAGAGAATGGGTTATTGAATCGAGGCGTTTTGACTAGGTGGTCCGGGAACACCAGCAGAATGGTTTTACATCTTGATGTCAGTGAAGCGGACGTGGCAACTGTAATTACATCGGTTGCAGAAGAACTGAACTGTTAGTCGGCTACCAATTCGGTAACTGGTTCAGTCAAGTATTCACTTAAGTCTGCTTCACGGGTCATCGCATAAAAATCGACGTTCCGCCATGGTGAGTTCACGACGATACGCCCACGTTCGTTGCGGTAGTAGGACTCCATACCTGGGTGGGTCCAGACCATCTGCGTGTGCGCCTGATCGACATCTTCGTTGTACCTGTCGTGGATGTCTTGGCGGATTTCGACAGCGCCAAGATTTTGGTCCAACATCTTTTGGATTACATCCATGATGTAACGGACTTGCATTTCCACCACAAAGATCAGGCTGCCACCGTGACCGGGTTGAAGGTTCGGTCCGTAGAGAGTGAAGAAATTTGGGAAGTTAGGGACCACGGTGCCGAGGTAGGCCTGAGCATTGTCTTGTTCCCATTGACTCATCAGGGAGGTTCCTGAGCGGCCCTGCGCTTCGTAGGTGGTTATAAAGTTGAGGACATCGAAGCCTGTAGCGAGAACCAACACATCAGCTTCATATTCGCTGCCGTCTTCAGTCGTTAAGGAATTTGCGTCAACGTTGCTTATGCGCTCATCTACCAATTGGACCTTCGGGTTTCGCAACATCCGGTACCACCCGTTGTCCATCAACATTCTTTTCCCGAATGGCGGATAGGTCGGAAGTACACGGTCAAGTAGCTCCGAAGCATGGTCTCCTAATTCGCTGATTACGTGGTTAGTGAAGTACGCCCTATGCGCGTCGTTTTGGGCGTTGAGTGATCGCTCTGGGTGCTCCCAATCGGGGTCCTTGTGAAGCGCCGAATGGATCCGATCATTGAATGTCCATCCCAGTCGAACCCGGTACCAGTTTCGGTAAAGAGGAACTTCTCGCAAAAGAAAGCGGAGCGGATCAGGCACCTCTTTTCGAAATTGTTCAAACGGTGCTGCCCAATGAACTGACTTTTGGAAGATAGTGAGGGATTCCACTTCGTCTTGAATTTCTGGGCCAATCTGCATACAACTCGCCCCATTACCGATAATTGCTACCTTCTTGTCTTGAAGGTCAGCAGTTTCGGGCCAGCGCGCCGTATGCCATTGCTCGCCTTCCCAGTCTTCGAGACCATCGATATCTGGTGATACTGGCGGGTTGAAGATTCCTGCCGCGCTGATCACGACATTGGCTTCGGTTTGTTCTTGACTTCCATCTGGCAAGCAAAGTGTTACGAGCCAGTTTTGTTTCTGGTTTTGGTATTCGATTCGTTCGACAGTGGTTTCGAATCGGATGGTGTCCCGTACCTCAAAACTGTCACAGACGTGTTCTAAATATCCATGCAGTTCGTCACGAAGGCAGAAATACTTTTGCCAGTCGTAAGGAGCGAAGGAGTAGGAATACAGGTGGTTTGGGGTGTCTACACCGGCACCCGGGTAACTGTTCTCCCACCAAACTCCCCCGACCGTTGAATTGCGTTCGATCACCTGAAAGTTGATGCCAAGCATCTGGAGATTAATCGCAGCACATAAACCCGAGACTCCTGCTCCGATAACAATGACATTGAAATCGGGAGGGGAACTGATTGTTTGGTGATCAAGAAACTTGACTTGACCCAGTTGCGCGGCAGTGAACTGGCCATATTCGGTCGGAACGGACTCAGCCATCGAAACGCTCAACATCCGAACTATGAGGTCGTAGTCAGGTTCGGGGAGCGCAATGGGACGACCGTCGCGCCACGCCAATATCGCCTCCAAAGCTGCTTGTCGAACTTCTTGCTGGTGGCGGGGTTCGAGGCCGCCGGTGTCGTTGTCTCCTAAACCCGGTTGTCGTTTCGGTAAGTACGGTTCTTCCAGCCAATGAAGTTCACCGGTTAGTTGCACCAACACCATCAGCAGCGTCGGGATATTAGCTACTTCGATTGCGTCGGAAAATATTTGTTCTTCGGGACTGAGGGTCATTGTTAAATACCAAGATCTTGCAGGTTGTAATTATTCAAGATATCTCGGATTGTCTCAGGGCCGTAGCGATGTTCATCTTCTTGACCTACAAAAGGTTCGAAAGCTCTCTTTTCGCCTTCAGCGCAATATTCCCTGAATTCGGAATTATCCCATTCTGGTTTTTGCTGTGTGTCAGTCATAGCGCCCTCTTTTCACTCTAGATGGCGGCATCTAGCCCTCGCTGTGAGAGAGAATCCTGTGATGACAGATTTATCGGTAGATCTTGTTGCGTTTGTTGGTCTGGGAGCAATGGGTGGCCCAATGTGCGCCAACCTAGCCGGGAAGTCGCCTGTCCCTGTTCTCGCCTATGACTTGAATGCTGATGCGGTGGCTTCAGCAGTGCGTGCTGGGGCTGTGGGGGCAGAAGGTTTGGCGGCGGTAGCTGAAGCTGACATCGTTTTCGTTTGTGTCCCTGGCGAAGACGAAACGCGTGCTGTTTGTCTTGGCCCGGGCGGACTATGTGATCAAGCTCGTTCGGGGCAGGTTGTTGTCGATTGCACCACGGCGACTGTGGCCGTCAACCTCGATGTGGCAGAGGCTCTCGCCGCCAAGGGCGCTTATTTCGCGGACGCGCCGGTCGCTCGTGGAGTACCTAACGCTATTGAAGGAACTTTATCGATCACCGTTGGGGCCGACAAAGAGACATTTAGCCGCATAACGCCTTGGCTCGAATGTATGGGTTCTGACGTTGCATACTGTGGTCCTGTAGGAACCGGAACCGTCATGAAACTAATGAACAACATGGTTTTATTTGAAAATGTGTCTGCTCTCGCGGAAGCCATGGCGATCGCAACGCGGGCAGGTGTGGACCGGGATCGTGTATTTGAGTTACTTGGCCAGGGATCAGCTGACAGCTTCGCTCTTCGACGCCATGGTTCGTTCATGACTACAGGCGAGTACCCTGCCGATCTGTTTCCTACTACCTACTCTGTAAAGGATCTCAACTACGCGTTAGCTCTCGCCGATCAGCTTGATGTAGATGCAGCTGGTGCCCGTTTAGTTCGGGACCGCTTCAGTGAGATAGTGGAGCGGGGTTTGGGGCACCTTTATTCACCAGTTGTCTACGAATTGTTCGATGGAAAATGAACCAAATAGATAACGAACTTCTTGAACGAGCAACCGCTTTAGCGGACAACCAGCTTTTTCCTAATGCGCTCGAAGTTGATGCTCAAGGGACAGTGCCTGCGTCCCAGCTTGATTTGATCTGTGAAGCCGGTTTTCATGGCCTTTTCGCCCCAACCGAGTTTGGTGGCTTAGGGGTTTCACCTCAAACCCAGTGGGCAGTTCACGAAGCCATATCGGGCGGCTGTTTAACAACCAGTTTCGTCTGGGCACAGCACGCGGGGCCAAGTAAAGCAGCGGCAGAAACGAATGGTCCCATGAAAGATCGTTGGGCCGAAGCTCTTGCTACAGGAGAGTCCAGAGGTGGCGTCGCTTTCGCTCACCTAAATCGACCTGGTACTCCCATACTTCGCGCCGAACCAGAAGGGAAAGGGTGGCTCTTTTCTGGAACAGCTCCTTTCGTTACCGGCTGGGGACACATAGACGTGGTGCTAACAGCGGCCCGTCATGGCGAATCGATTGTGTGGGCAATGCTTGACGCTGAAGATTGTGAGACGCTGACTAGCCGGCGTTTGTCACTAGCAGCTATTGATTCGGCGGTTACTGTTGAACTCACACTGGACAACCACCCCGTGTCGGAGAGGTCCGTAACTTCGGTGGAGAGCTTCTCCGAATGGGCGGAGAAATATCGGCACGGGTTACGCTCAAACGGGTCAAATCCTCTCGGTGTGACATCTAGAGCCACCCGTTTATTGGGACCCAGCCCCCTGGATGAACAGCTCGACGAGGCACGAAACAAAATCAACAAAGCGACTGTGGACGAGCTACCTGAGGCTCGCGCCCTTTTGGGTGATCTTTGTGTCCGAGCCACTTCCGCTCTGGTGGCCACGGTTGGCGGATCGGCACTGTTCATCGAACAACAAGCACAGCGACTCGCCAGAGAATCCTTGTTCCTCTTGGTGCAGGGCCAAACTCCCGAAATCAAAAAACACCACTTGAAACTGCTTACCGATAACGCAGCTACCAGGAGATCGACCAATGGCAACTAAGACTCAGGACCCTCTTGATCAAAGGTCGTTGGGATGGCTTCGCTACTTACATCGAAAGGCGACAACTCCAGATAACTGGGATCGCGACGGACTACCTCACCCTCATTGGGACAACATCACCGGCCCTCCGATGACATCGTTTCATCGATTCGACTTGATTGATTCCGCCTATGCCATGGCCTTAATGAGTGACCGAACTCCAGCTTGGACCGAGGTTTACAGCAAAGTGCTTGACGAGCTGGTATCCCGACATACGTCTTGGTGGGCAGCCGAGGACTGGATGACTCAATTCGGAACAGATCCTGATCGCGGAAACTATCCAGACCAGTATCGGGCGCTTATACCTCAAGATTTGTGGGGAAATTACGATGTACCCGGATGGACGGCGAATGGCGTAGAGCCATATGGGATTCAAATGGATCCCGTGGCTGCTGACGGGATGCTCTTCTTCAAAGGTTTCTTTGGCTTATTACTCGGCTTGCATCGGTATGTTTCCAATGACTCAAAGTGGAATGAACCATTCGAAATGATCCGGGATGGAGAGCACACCTTCAGTTGGACTCATTCCGGGGTTATGAGCCACCTTGCTGAACAGTGGCATGGCCGACATATGGGTTGTCATTGTGAAAACACAAAAATTTGGCCTTATTGACTGGCTGGCGCCGGTCTCGGTCTGAGACTCCACGACCAACTCCTCGACACGAATTACCACTCTGCTTTCGACCAGTGGTGGGAGTACGCGTCGGATAATTACATCACTTGGGACGGAGATAAAGCCGTTGCTATGGACTTGTACTACGACCCCGTTGTTGACGAGCATCTTCAAACGCCCATTGGTCTCATAGCTCCCACCTGGTACCTAGCACCGCAACGCAGAGAAGTAGCAGAGACCGCATGGACATTTGGTGCTGCGGCTATGGGGCTCCTCGGCGACAGTGACGTTAAATTGCAGAAAGCTCAAGAAGGCGTTCTGCTTGCCTGGTTTACCGGCGAATTCGCTGAGGGTGCCGTCAAACAAAAACTTTGGGACGCCTGCGACACTCTCTTCGAACCTCACCTCGACCAAGATTCTGGAGAATTCACTTTCGGATTCGGTTTCGATGAACCCCACCCGCGTGGGCAACCTAATGCTCGAGTGATGGCTGGGTGGGTGTGTCGTCCCGGGGCATGGGCTGAAATATTCGAGAACCCCGATTTAGCGAAGCACACTCAACCGTGTGTAGAAGGTATCGACTTTCCGAGAGTAGCGATGAGTCAAGCCCAGTGGACTGGTGATGCTTTACATCTTGCTGCTAGTCCATGCAATAGCACCACTAAAGGCGCTCGGACCTCAATGCGCGTGCGTCGGTTACCTGTTGATGGGGAATGGACTCTCACTAGTTCGGACGGAACGACTTCTAGTTGGACCGCTGTGAACGGTGAGACTCCTATCGAAGTAATCGCTGATGGATCCTCGTTTACCTTGACAGTGGAATAGTGGTGGCATGACATTTTTGGTGGAAACCGCAACCGGGCCAATCCAATCTTCTGAATTGGGTCGAGTACTGATGCATGAACATGTTTTCGTTATCTCTACAGAAATCCAACAGAACTACCCCCAAGAATGGGGTGATGAGCAGTTTCGGATAGACGACGCAATCAAGCGGTTAAATGAACTCAAGGACAGTGGTATCGACACCATCCTTGATCCAACAGCAATAGGACTCGGAAGATACATTCCCCGAATTCAGCAAGTCGCAAAAGAAATTGACCTCAGGATCATTTGCGCCACAGGTCTGTACACCTTCAATGAGCTTCCCCACTACTATCGTCGCCGCAGTAGCTCAGGCGTCGACGCATTAACTACGCATTTCGTGCAAGACATTGTCGAAGGTTTCGCTGACACCGGAGTCAAGGCCGGGGTCATCAAGTGCGCTACCGACAAACCTGGCTTAACCCCAGACGTAGAACGGGTACTTAGAGCTTGTGCTCAAGCTCACCGCGAAACTGGATGCCCCATCACGACGCACACAAACGCTGAGGCCGAACGCGGACTCGACCAACAACGCATCTTCGACGAAGAAGGCGTGGACCTCACTCGAGTGGTCATCGGTCATTGCGGAGATACAAACGATTTGGACTACCTCCAACAACTCTTGGATGCAGGCAGCATCCTCGGAATGGACCGGTTCGGTATTGATGGCTATTTGACGACTGATGAACGAGTCGAGGTCGTAGCCCAATTGTGTGAGATGGGCTACGCACAACAACTCGTATTGAGTCACGACGCATCGTGTTACATAGATTGGATTGAAGGTGAGGTACCTCTCACACCTCTCCCCAACTGGCATTACTTACACATAAGCAAAGACGTGATCCCCGCTCTATTGGAGGCTGGCGTAAGCAACGAGCAAATCGACACCATGCTGATCGACACTCCCAAACAGTTTCTTGAGTCTCAAAATCTTGGCGGGTACTAGCCTCAACGGCATGAGTGAACTGCATACAGGCCAATTGTTTAGTGACAGCGTCGAAGTGACTGACGAGATGTCGCCGCCTCACCTACCGAACAAGGTGCTTTCCACGCCCGACATGGTGCGACTGATCGAAGGCACGTGTCTATTTGGGGTACAGGATCATCTAGATAGTGACCAGACAACAGTCGGCATTCACATCTGCGTAAGCCACTCAGCTGCGGTCGCCTCAGGTGAAGAAGTACTGGTGGCAGCCGAGTTAACCGAGATCGACCGCAAACGACTCGTATTTAACGTGAAGGTCACCCACGGAGAGACAGTAATTTCTGAAGGGACCCATCAGCGTTTCATAGTTGGTGGTTAAAGCCACAAGATTATTGGGGTGCGAGCACCCATAAGTTCGATGACATCTACGAAGTTCTTTCTAGGGCTCAATAACAATTTTGCCGATAGATTTTCGATCCATCAGGCTCCGCAATGCTTCTGCTGCTCCCTCCAGACCATATGTCGCTGAAATGTGAGGTCGTAGCTCGCCACTGGCAACCCATTGCAGGAGATCTTCGGCGATTTGATTTGCTAATTCGGGGTCACGTGCTGGCATCGCCCCATAGAAAACTCCCACTATTTGGCAGCTCTTTAACAACGTGAGGTTCAAAGGTATCGATGGTATTCCCGCTGTAAAGCCGATAACCAAGAAGCGTCCCGCCCATGCGATTGCCCGAAGAGCTTGTTCTGCGTAGTCACCTCCGACAACGTCGTAGACAACATCCACTCCAGCGCCGCCGGTCAATTCTTTAGCTCGGTCCTTAAGACTTTCTTCTGCGTAGTTGATCGTCTCATCCGCACCGCGTTCTCTGCAGAGATCAAGTTTTTCTTCAGTGGAAGCTGCCGCAATAACACGTGCGCCCATAAGCTTGCCGATCTCCACGGCTGACAGACCAACGTGACCTCCAGCGCCCAAAACCAAAAGGGTTTCGCCCTGTTGGAGGCTTCCGCGATGTTTGAGGCCGTAGTAAGAGGTTCCGTGGGCATACAGCAAACCTGTCGAATCAGCAAAACTAACTCCATCTGGGAGTGTTCTCGCAGCTGACGCCTGGGCAACCGCTAGCTCCGCGTAGCCCCCAATTGATCCCAAACCGCAGACAACTCGAGTTCCCGTCTGTAGGTTGTCCACCCCTTCACCTATAGCCGTGACAACGCCGGCTACTTCTCCTCCAGGCACGTAGGGCAGATCGGCTTTGAATTGGTATTTGTCTTCCAACATCAAAGTGTCGGGAAAGGTGACTGGTGCCGCCTTAACCTCTATGACTATTTCACCGGGTCCAGGGGTTGGATCAGGTACCTCAGTCACCACTAAATCTTCTGGTGGGCCAAATTGGTTACATAAGACTGCTCGCATAGCGGGCTAATTTAGTGGGTAGTTTTGCGCTAGGCCTCTGAAAACGTCTATCAGAGCAGCACTTTCGATTAGGCGGTCGTGAACGGGCCACGTGACTCTCAGTTGGAAAGCACGTCTCCATAGACCTCAGTCTCGAACCACTCCCGGAATTCTTGGTCTCGTGTCATTTTCCAGTGATCCCATGTTGCCCTTCCTACCGGGGAAAGAAAGGCACCCAGCTTGATGAGCTGCATGCGCATATCGACATGCATTTTTCCTACAAGGCCCTCTTGCCATGCGTCATACGTGTCGAAAAGGTCGATGAGGTCAGCCCCTAACAGGTTGAGGGCACGAAAATATTCTTCTCCATCTAAATGACCACTAGACCAGTCCTTTATCAAGAACTGACTAAAAGTTGGATCTCGAGAGATAGTGAAGTACCGATCGTAGAGTCGATCTGTGAGACCGTGCCCGAATTGAGTCCTACTGTGCTGCAATGTTTGGCGAGCTTCGGCGCCGATGAAAACAATCGATAACGACAGAACTACGGCTTCTAATATTTGAGCCCAATTTGCGATCTGGTCAAGAGTCAATTGACAATCCTAAATGTTCATCTATCTAGGTCCGACTGAGGCGTTTGACGACGTATCGGGAACCAAGGTCTATGAGGGTGAACAAAACCGCTCCGATGACAAGTTCCACGACGCCACCGCCGTTAGCCACGATGAAAAGGGCGACGAGCGCCGCGACAATAGGTCGAGTGAGGTATCGCACACTTTTAGTGAACCATGACCGGTGCCTCAAAACGTGGATGGAAGTACTCTTTAATCATGGATGTATCTCGTTTTCCGCTAGTGCCGGGCCCATCTCCGATGTTGGTAACTCACAGTAAGGGTGTTTGGTTGCACACTTCAGATGGGCGTCGAATCCTTGATGCGGGCGGTGGAGCAATCGTCACAAATATTGGTCACGGTCGACAAGAGATAGCCCAAGTTGCCGCAGATGCTTTAAGTCACTTAGATTACGTGGTGCCGGTCTTCGCGACCGAATCTCGGGTCGGCTTAGTCGAAGAGGTAAGCGATTATTGGCTTCCCGACCCCTCATGGCGTTGTGTGTTTGTTAGCGGCGGTTCTGAGTCTGTGGACGCAGCATTGCGGGTCGCTCAACTCCATCATGTTGCATGTGGCAGACCTGAAAGACACAAAGTAATTGGTCGTGACGTGTCCTATCACGGAGCGACAGTAGGGGCGTTAGCTGCTGGTTCTCACGACCGAAGACGCAAAGGATTGGAACAATTACTTCCATCTATGCCTAAGACCAGCCATCGTGATCCCGACGAATTAGAAAAAGTTATTGAAATCGAGGGTGCCGAAACCATTAGCGCATTCATCGGAGAACCTGTGATCGGTGCCGCTGCAGGTGCCTATGTGCCTCCGGATAATTACTGGACACGGATCTCAGAAATATGTGCCCAACACGACATCCTGGTCATAGCCGACGAAGTGATGACCGGGTTTGGGCGGCTCGGCGCGACCATGGGTCACGAGGCGCTTGGCTTCACACCCGACATCATCGCTGCAGGCAAAGGACTTGGCGGCGGATATGTGCCCATCGGCGGGGTCTACTGTCGCCGCGATGTTGTGGAACCCATTGGGAAAACAGATCTCGCGTTGATGTTTTATACCTTTGCTGGCCAAGATCTTTGTTGTTCGGTGTCAAAGAAAGTTCTCGAGATAGTGAGAACAGAGAACTTGGTTACTCAAGCAGCCACTATGGGTCAGCTGCTGCGGGAGCGACTTGAAGAAGAATTCCAGGATCACCCAAACGTCGACAGTATTCGAGGTCGCGGTCTATTGCAGGGGTTGGGCCTCGTAGCTGACCGGCAGACCGGAGATCCATTTCCGCGATCGGCGGCCTTCGCTGATACGGTCACAAACCTTGCTCTTGAGAATGACGTCTGGGTGTACCCGTCTGGTTCGGGAATATTTGATGACGCCGTGATGTTCGGTCCGCCGTTCATCGTCGAAGAAAGTCACATCGATCAAATGGTCACCGTAACTCGGCAGGCAATCGATACCGCTGCTGCCGCCGTAGGTTAGAGAACGTTAGGCAGGCGGGTCGCAGGGAATGGTTTCCATCTGCGCCGGAGCAACTACTTCAAGAGCCTCAAAGTCAAGTGAGCAACTAATTTCGTTGTGAACCATCCCCGGCGGGATCGACAATGCGGCACCAGCGGCAACTCTTTCCGTGCGACCTCCTTCAAATTCCAGGTCTACCCAGCCGTTTAAGACATAAACGAATTGCAGATCACATTGGTGATAGTGCCATCCTGTGGTGTCCATAACATCTGTAGCTCTCATCACTTGAGCTCGGTAGTCACCATTGGTGAGGTCGCTTAACCCGGTGTCGCGGTACTCAAAAAATGAACGTCTCCCCGTTTTCCCAAACTCTGCGTCGTCGAGTTGTTGACATAGCAACTCTGTTATTGAAGTCGATTCCATTTTTCCCTCCGGTTCCAGTTCATCACAAGATTGTTGCTTAAATCTGCAAAAGGCGTTGATGTTCCTCTAGGAGTTCGGTATTTCCGAAAGTTTCTAGGGCTGTATGTAGCTTGCGGTTCCAAACGAACAGGAGTAAATCGCTCGCTGACCCTCGGGCGGCAACATCGCCTTTCCCATGCGTTTTTTCCACGGTAATTCCATTACTTCTTCGGGTCACCATCCATTCACCTTCAGCATCGGTTGCATGAAGATGGACAGATCCATCACCTGAGAATGCTTCGGGTAAACGCTCAGCTATAAAGAAATCATAAAATTCATTGATGCCGTCAACGGCTAGTTCAGCATTGATTGGGTGAGTGTCCCCATGGGCCGCCTCTATATCCCATCGATGCATCGCTGCTTCCTGAGTCATTCGACGCATCCAAAACTTTGCCGTGTGTATCTGCTGACTTGAGGTCCACACCTGATCATCAGGTTGGTGCATCCATATCGCGTCGTTGAGGGCGTCGGCGACCGATTGAAACCATGGACTCAGCTCAGATGTGTCCGGCTGGTTGGCTGGGTCGTTTGCCCACGCTGCTACGCCTTTCTGGCCGACAGGGGCTCCCTGACGAATTGATTGATTGACGAAAGAGAAAACTAAACCGACGTGGATGATGGCGTTGCTTGCGGTCCAGTCGGGGATATGCGGAATGACGACTTCGTGGTCTTCAGCGGCAAGTTCTGCGATCCGTGTGGTGGATTCGTTGAATGCTGTTCTGTAGAAATCGGGTGTCACAAAGTCTCTCTCTAGTTGTTGGTATCGCGTCAGGTGAAAATGCCCGTTGCTATGAGTTCTGCCGCTTCGTCTGGGTCACGACCGAGGATATCTGTGAGTACTTCGTACAGATGTTCCCCTGCCGGTGGCGCAGCCCAGCGAGCCATTCCTGGGGTTCGCGACAGGTGTATTGCTGAGTCCTCTACCCATACTTGTCCGTGGTGTGGGTGGCTTACTTCGCTAAAGGCCTTCCGGGATCGCAGCTGCGGGTCGACAGCAACTTCAGGTGCATAAAGAACTCTGTGGGCCGGAACTTGGAGCTGCTGCAGTTGTGTTTCGACTTCGATTCCATCTTGTTCACTGGTCCAGCCAGATATCAAGGAATCAATTTCTTGGTGTTGCTTTCTACGTTCCTCGGAGGTCAACGAAGCCAAATGTTCTGCTCCGATGACCTGACTTAGGGCCTCCCATTGGGTTTGAGTTTCGCAGGCAACTGCAATCCACCGATCATCCCCGAGCACAGGGTACGCCCCGTGGGGACAGAAATTGGCATCACTATTTCCGATTCTGTTGCCTTCCACTCCATTGATTTCGTCAGCTAGGAATGCAGGGCTTAACAGCTGCGCCGCGGCTTCCATCTGTGAGTAATCGATGTGTTGCCCGTGACCTGAACGTTCACGTTCATCAAGTGCAGCTAGCACGAGGGCGAGTGTCAAACGAGGCGAAATGTAGTCGGAGTAAGCACCGAAAGGTCCACACGGTTGTCTGTCAGGCCAACCGCCGAACGGGAAGAAACCGGCGACAGCTGCCCCTATATTCCCAAAGCCGGAAATCTCTCGTATGGGACCGGTCTGACCCATCAGTGAGGTCGACACCATGATCAGTTTGGGGTTGACTGTTCTTAGATGCTCATAACCGAGACCCATACGACCGATAACTCCTACCGAGTATGACTCGATGAGGACGTCGGCCCACTCGACTAGTTCTTCCATTATTTCGATTGATCGCGGATCTCGAAGATCAATCGCCAAAGAACGCTTTGATGCGTTGATACTCAGGTAGCTAAGCGAATTATCTGCACCGGCTTCGTTGTCTACGAAGGGGCCAGCTCCCCGCATGATGCAGGGTTTTAATTCTGATTCGATTCGCAGAACATCAGCCCCAAAATCACCCATGATGCGCGACGCGTAAGGACCTGCAATAGCCCATGTCATATCTAGGACTTTTATTCCCTTCATTGGGTCAACGCCACTGGTGGAGTTCGGTCCAGCCGGAACCGCTGGTTGTTGCCTCGCGACCAAGTTGTGTTGATCCAGTTTGGGTGGAGCAGTTTCTGTGACCAGCGTCGTGTCAGAAAGTCGTGCTATTGGCCCCGCAAATCGAACGCCATCAATAGAACGCCAAAAGTCTCTTTCGGCTGCATGTTCCATATCTAAGAGTTCACGGGTCGTCGTTATAGGACCAAGTAAGAGATTGCGTTCCAACGCTCCAGATAAGAGTTCGGCTTTGGTTTTCGTTTTAGTGAACTCGTTGATTACCTCGGCACCTCGATTCAAAATACCTGGTGCCGCAGGATCGGAGAGAAGTTGTGTGCCGAACCCGATCCAATCGACGTCACGAAATTCGTCCGGACACATTCCTTCCTCATCCATCCATTCGAACAGTCGAGTGTTGTAGGGACCAACTGTAGGGCCGACCAAGAAGACAATCGACAGGTAACCGTCGGCTGCCTCGTACACCAACTTCAGGGTGATTGGTCCGATTTCCGCGCCGCCGGAAAGTCGTCGTGTACTTGGTGCCCCTACAAATGGGTAGAGCATTTGGTATTGCGACGCGATCAAATAACTGTGTTGGGCTGCAACGTCAACATGTTGCCCTTGGCCCGAAGATTCGCGTTCTCTCAACGCCAACAAAATTCCGCACAGAGCATCGGAAGCTGCGAAATGCCAGGTTTGTGGCAGCGACAATCGAACCGGGGGTCTATCTCGGTCACCTGTGATCCCCATTGTCCCACTAGCAGCAGTATTGACGATGTCGCTTGCTGCCCAATCCGATTTAGGACCCGTCCCACCAAAACCTGAGATAAACGCAGTTACGAGATGTGGGTATTGTCGACTCAACGAAGCTAGATCTGCGTTGCTGCCATCTGATGCGACGACGGCATCAGCTGTCGCCGCTAAGTCTTCAAGGCGTTCAAGGTCTTCACTGTCGTCAAGATCCAACACCAGCGACTGCTTCGCTCGGTTGTATGCCCAATGAGTTAGAGACTTCTCTGGGTCTCGCACGTCTCCGGCAAAGGGCCCCTGATATCTGGACCGTTGACCCCCGGGCGGTTCAATCGCTATAACTTGAGCACCTAATTGCGCCAAGATCATTCCGCAGAAGTGGCCCCGGTCGTCAGTTAGGTCAAGAATTCGAAAGCGATCTAGCACCCCTATGCCCCCTGCTGATTGCAAAAAGTTTCAACTCAATTCTATTTGCGTAACAGAAACGCTACCTAAGTCCGTTAAATCTAAGCCAGCGGCAATGAATAG
Organism: Acidimicrobiaceae bacterium; assembly: GCA_002708935.1. Taxonomy (GTDB): domain Bacteria; phylum Actinomycetota; class Acidimicrobiia; order Acidimicrobiales; family Poriferisodalaceae; genus MedAcidi-G3. The sequence goes on from PAPO01000004.1 coordinate 108,737, forward strand.
GTCCCCTGCGCAACGGAAACTTTTTTCTCTTCCTCATTGTCACACCACAGCGACACTGACCCAACGACACTCCGCCTGCTCTTCGAGTCCAGTTCGGCTCGGGCAAAAAGCTTTTCGCCAACAGCGGGCCGCAGGTATCTGATCGAAAGCTCGCTCGTTACTGTCATCTCTTCCAACTGGCCTGTAGCGCTCAAGGCCAAGAACCAAAGGGCGCCATCAGCTAGTCGGAACTGGTCCGGTCCCGAGATGTAGCCGCCCGGACGTCGAGCTACCTCTGTTAGGTCGTATTCGGCAATCGCGAACTTGTCTCCGATATCGACGCAACGGCTACCTAACTGCGGGTAGCAACCGTCGACAAAGGCGTTAATGGTGTCAGTGGTTATATCTCCAGGCATCTCATGACTGTAGACCAGCAGTGATTCAGACATTCGGAAGTCCAGCGACGCTTCAATTCACTTTCTAAACCTCATCTATCCCGTATCATCACTGGATACCTGGCTTCCTAATTAGAGGAATAGATATGGATTTTCAAAACCTTGATCGCCGCTTTCAATTGATGCTGCCCAGCGGTCCAATTCTCTTTCTGTTCTTGATTTTCGCTCCATGGCACCAATTCGGGAGCGGATCGTGGGGCTTATCTCAATCGGCGATTCAAGCACCAAATGCTCTGTTGGGGATTGTCGCCCTCCTTGCGGTAGCTATATCTCTCCTCATCTCATTCGCTCAAGTACTCGGTACCGACAAACTTCCCGAAAGCCCTCAAGGCAAAAGTTGGGAAGAGGTGCTTTTCCTCATAAATGCGGTCATGTCGGCCGCTCTGCTGTTGAAATTGATCCTGGAAACTTCGTTCTTGGCCTGGGGGGCCTGGGCTTGCATCATCGCCGGCGCTATCCACTTTTATGGATCATATGTAGGTCGACAAAGCGGTTCTACCAGTCCAAATCCATAAGTTCATCGAGGTCGACACCGGGCAATTCGGCCGCACAATCGAACAGGTTCCCTATCACTGGAAACAGCATCCGGGCTGCGGAGTCCTCATCAAGCTCATCTGCTGGTAGAGACAGCAGTTGAATCAATTCCATCTCGGAGAGATCTTCTAATGCACATTCCAACACTGCCACATCGATCTCAGCTCCTTCGGCCATACCGATTGCCGCAAGTTCTTTAAGGTCGACACAGTCGCTCATTGATTCAAGGAACGGTGTCGTCAATTCGGGTGGCAGTTCATCTGAGGTGAGCCAAGCCACACCCGTGGCGTTCAGAGCATCCATGCCCACTCGATCAACAAGGCTTCCACCGACACAGCGGGCATCTGAGGACCCAAATCCGACTTCGCCTAGTCCACCAAAATCAGTTGCGACTCCAGTTGAAACAAATCGATCGATAAATACTTGTTCTTCCGAGGGTCTGTCCTCTGATGAACCAGACATAGCTTTGTAGATACCGAATACCGCTCCACAAACCAGCAGCGTCACTACCACTGTGAGTCCTACCAGTTGCTTGCGCTCTTCACTACTTGGCTGTTCGGTCTTTGCCGGGGTCAACAACTGCTGTTTTAAGGTGTTGAACTCTGTTTCGTCAATTTCGCCTGAGTCGCGTAACGCAATCAATCGTTCTAAGTCATTAATTTCCGAGGACATCTAGCTTCAGACTCCTAAATAATTGTCGATGGTGACCAGATCTAATTAGACCACCTATCACAAGCATTTTGTGGGTGCTAAGTCTTTTCTATTTCGCGCTGATTCAGCTTCAAATCAAATCATCTCTCCTAAAGGCTGCTTTGGCACCAAATGAAAGGCCTGGTAGAACCAAGACGTTAAGTTCAATGTCAATCAGATCTTACGAAGGTGAAATGATGAAATTTATTCAGGTAGTGGAGCAATCTGGAGACATGGAAGAAGCCCGGACCGAAATTGAGGGCTATTTCGAAAGTGCCGGCGAGGACACCAAGGTTAAGAAACTCATCCTGTGTGCTGATCGCGATGCTCCCGACAAGATTGTGAGCATTGTGGAGTTTGAATCGTGGGATTCAGCGACAGACAACAACGAACTAGACGCGACTCAAGAAGGTGCCGCTGAGGCACAAGCCACGACTGATGTCACTTACAGAAATCTTGACGTGCATCACGAGTGGACTCGTTGAGACCAGCAGCGATCAGCGACCTCTCATTGCTGACACAGCAAGTCAGAGACAAGGTCGGAATAATTTGAGCAGGCTAGGGTTTGTTCATGGGTGAGCTAGAACTGTACGAACGTCGGACCTACGACGTAAACGTCGGCCAAATGAGTAAGGTCCTTGAGTTGTACTCCAACGAGGGGTGGCCCGCCCTCGAAGCTGGAGGTCACTCTGATTTCTTAGTTGGCTACTTCGTCTCGGACACCGGTCCACTCCACCAACTCATTCATCTGTGGCGCTTCAGTAGCGACACCGAACGGCGCACGTTTTGGAACAATTTGTTTAACGACGACGACTTTATGGCTTTCGCCGCTCAGCTCCGGCCTTTGCTGCAAAGACAAGAAATACAACTCATGCAGTCGGCTCCCTGGGGCCCGAGACCCTGAACAGGGAGACGCTCCAACTTGGAAGGTTGAATGAGTCAAAACGAATTTGAATCACACAGTGCTCCTCACACTCACTCGTCATCTCCCCCTCCGGAATTAGACAGTGTGAGGAAGTCGCTGGTCTTTCGTTTCATCGCCACATCGCTGGTCATGGCAGCGGTCGCCACCCTTATCGGCATTTTCGCTCTATGGCCCAACAACGAAAGATCTGAAGAAATACAAAGGAATGCCGAAGACATCGCCTTAACTTCCGATTTGCTTAAAGCAACAGTTCATGAAGCTAGTGAATCCATATGTGGCTATTCAATTTCTTCTGAAGTTGAGATTTGCCGCAACGTAACCGTTGTTGTGCGCGAGGGTCCCGAAAGCGGTTCATTAGTCGTTCTACCTGAAGTGAACACCTCATTTGACCCGACCTTTCCGCAATTAGCGGCCGGCGACAACGTGATTTTGGGCTTCGACCCCGTTACAAACTCCTACTACTACCAAGATCGAGATCGGATGACCTCTCTTTGGTGGCTAATCCTGCTATTCGCGGTCACGGTTATTTGTTTAGCCAGGGTTCGTGGTCTGCTGGCACTGTTCGCCATGGGCGGAACCGTACTAATGCTGATCAAATTTATTGCGCCGTCAGTTCTTGACGGAAACGACCCTGTCTTGGTCTGCGTTGTAGCTGCAGCAGCGATTGCCTACTTCAGTTTGTATTTCACTCACGGCTTTAGTCTTATGACAACGGTTGCGCTCGCCGGAACTCTGATCGCTTTGGGGTTGACACTGGGTATTTCGTGGATCTTTTTTGAGTTAGCAAAATTCTCTGGCTATTCAAGTGAAGAAGCCTTCGTTTTGCCGTTCTTGGCCGAAAATCTCGATGTGAGAGGCCTCCTTTTGGGGGGCACCATCATTGCCGCGTTGGGTGCACTTGATGATGTGACAGTCACTCAAGCGGCCACGGTGCTTGAACTCAGCGCTCGCAACAAAGCACTGTCGACGAGGCAATTGATGATGTCTGGGCTACGCGTCGGGAGAGAACACATCGCATCAACAGTCAACACTCTCTTATTGGCGTATGCGGGCTCAAGCATCCCTCTACTTCTACTGTTCGCTGTCTCCGAACAGTCTCTTGGAGATGTTGCGAACTCCGAATTGATTGCTATTGAGGTAGTCAGGACCTTGTGCGGGTCAATCGGGCTTGTCGCGGCTCTACCTATCACGACTTATCTGGCAGCTTTATTGATGCGCTCGGACAAGTAGTAACGATTCAGCATCAACCGATGAAAGCTTCGGCCTATGTGGATTGTGTCCTACCCGTTTTTCGAGCCTTGTAGCGTTCATAACTTCGAAAGTCCCATTTTCTTATTGGTGATCGCTGTAACGCTCTGTAGGGTCAAGGGGTACAGAATTATTCTGTACTCGTGTAGAAAGAAATTGAGGGCAATCAATGCCGCAAGGAACAGTGAAGTTCTTCAACGCTCAGAAGGGCTTCGGATTTATATCTCGTGAAGACGGAGCAGACGTTTTCGTCCACTACTCAAACATCGAAGGGTCGGGATACCGATCTTTGGAGGAAGGCCAAACGGTCGAATTTGAGATTGGTGAAGGCCGCAAGGGCGACGAAGCCCAGAATGTGCGCGCCGTTTAGAGCTAGCAACACTAATTCTAGATAACCCTGCGGCCGCTCCATTCGTGGAGCGGCCTACGGGCGTTTTCTCTATCGTCGATAGGTCTTCAGTCGGCAATAGCGTCGTACATGACGACTGTGTCAGCCATCCGAAGTCCTGGGAACGCCGCTGCTACATCGGTCTGCAGTTGGACGAACCAATCGCTGGCCGAAACTTGGTCCCAAAAACGTCCGTAGTCTTCCATCGACTCAAAATCAGTAACGTACAACGCCACTTCCATACCACCAGTTCCGGTGACAGGCCTCATGAGACGAGGGTTCTTCGCGCCCCAAGATTCGTGTTGGGGTTTCGCGGCTCGAGATCCCGCCTCAACCGCACGCATCGCTTCAGGAGTGCCTTCCCAACGAGTTGCAACAGATATCACTTAAATTCCTTTCTCTTGATTCGCAACTAGTCAAACTGTTGGGACTCACCAAAGCAAGATGGCCGGCCTTTGGCGGGTGATACTTCGCTCCGTCAGTGCAAGCTGTTGGGAGGCTACGCTCGGTTCATGAAGTTCGACCGAAGGTTCGCTGGGGGCGCTCAGCGTTATATCCGAGTGGGTCCTACGGGCAACAAGTACGAATGCGTCGTATTTCTTGACCATCAACTGGGATGCCCTCATCGCCATCTGGGCGACCCTGAAATAGAAGATTGTGGCTGCGGATCACTAGCAGAACTCAGAGAACGCGACACTCAACGCGGTGAAGGTTTCACTGATTTCCGTCATCTACTGCGTCGATTTCTCCGTCGGTAGGCATTTTCTCTACGTGCTGATCTCGAGCTTCTGCGTCTTTATAGATTGAGTGTCGGCGCTCTTTAGCAAGGTAGTGATCGATGTCCTCCTGGCTTCGTAAGTTCGCAGCTACTGCTTGGTTCCAATGGATCACTTCATCGATTGGCCGTCGCCAGCGGCTCTCCGCTTTTCGACGGGGCCACCCGATAGGAACAATGCCATAGGGAGTATGACTGGATGGGAAACCAAGCAGCGTTTGTAACGCCCGCGCTGTTTCGGGTTCACCTCCGCCCGAAAGCCATGCACTGGTCAGACCGACTGCTGTCGTGGCCAGCTGCAGGTTTTGAATAGCTGCCCCGACCGAGACGAGCAAGATGTTGGACCGGTTCTCCGCGTACTCAATTCGGTCGAGGTCGGAGTCAAGCGCCACTGGGTATGTGTCAGCCCATCGGGGGTCAACGAAGACCGCCATCAACGCAACCGAGTCATGGACCCAGTGTTTCTTGTGGACATGTGGGAATCCCTTGCAGTGTTCGTTGAGTCGATCGGCTTGACTTGCCATCACAGACGCGACTTCTCGCACTCGCTGAGGGTCTTCGATCACACATATTTCCCACGGTTGCGAATTCGCTCCCGAAGGGGCCCAACGCCCGGCATCAGCAATTTTCTCTAGTGTCTCTCTAGGTACTCGCTGTCCTGGGTCGAAGCTTCTAACGCTTCTTCGTGAACTCGCAAGGCCGACAAAATCGTGCAGCTTTTTGTTATTGAGTCTCGCCTGCGAGAACAACTTCATAAATCGACTTTAGAACAAAGCCGGACAGAACGAATTGAAGAGGACAATTGATCCGAAATTAGTAGTCTGCGCTTATCGAGATGACTGGCCCAATAACAAACAAAGTCGACGAACTGGTCTTGAAGGCCGCTGTGTCTTCTTGGTTGTCTGATCCGTCGGGTCTCGCATGTCTCCTGACACCGGAAAGTCCCAAAAATATTTCTGACCCTCGCCCAGATGCAGTTGGTATTCGCCATGTCGGTGGTCACCTTGCCGGAGACTTCGAACTGATCGCAGTTCTAATTCGTCCTTCTACCAAGAGATTTACTTCAGTGTGTGGCGAAACACGAGCACAGTCGATCCATGCGGATCGGGCCTACTTAGCGTGCTATTTAGGAGGTGAAGAATTCACAGAGGAGCAGATTGAAACTGCATTGCACCTGGGTATTGGCCTGCTTCGGATTGATAGTGACGGGCGTTGCCGCAGATTAGTGCCCGCACCGTTAAACCGTCCCAGCCAACGAACGCGGGCCTCCTTGTTGCACCAACTAGGTCTTGTCGTTTGTCAGCTCTGCGGCGTCAGTTTTTCCTTATTTCCAGATCATCAGCAAGATGACGCAGTGCTGTGGAATGAACGGTGGGCTGACCGATTCGGTCGTCTCCGCAATGAAAGTGTTTACGACCGTCGACACCTGTGTCCCGACTGTGTAGGAAATATCAGCGAACTCGCGACCCGCGACGACAAGCTCTAGTTGGCGAGACGTTCCAACTACTAGAAATGACAGGTTTCAGCCAGCAGCTATGACGTCGCTGGGATCTTTAATGTCGGCGGTGAAACGGATGCCCTCATAGTCCTTGGACGCTACGTCGTTAATCGACGCAACATATTTGGGAGTTCCGCCGTTATAAACCATATAGCGAACTTTCCCAGCTTCGTGGCCTTCGACGTTGCTGTTGTAGCCAGTGAACCAGGATTGGGCTTTGCGCATCAGCATCACTGAATACATTTTGACGACATGATCGGTCCAGCGTTTCTCCGCTTCTTCAGTTGCTTCGAGATACTTGAGGTCCCGTTCCCACATGTACTCAAGTAAGTCGGTGCACCAATCCACCCCGTTTTCGATACCGCGTGGGTAATTCGTCGAAGCGGAACCGCTCTGCGGTCCTGAAGGCATCAACAAGTTGGGGAATCCTGAGACCATCATCCCGAGGAAGGTAGTGGGGTTATCGAACCATTTTTCTCGAAGAGTGAGCCCGTCACGACCGCGAATGTCGATGTGATCGAACGAACCGGTGATTGCATCGAACCCCGTCGCGTACACGATTATGTCGAACTCAAACTCTTGTTCGGTGGTACGTATTCCTTTTTCGGTTATTCGTTCCAGCGGGGTCTCGTTGATGTCAACAAGGTGGACGTTGTCTCGGTTGTAAGCCTCGAGGTAGCCAGTTTCCATTGGCACTCGTTGAACACCAAAACCATGGTCTTTCGGGATGAGTTTTTCTGCGATGGCTGGGTCGTCGACTCGGCCTCGTATCCGGTCAGCTATGTAGGCAGACACTTCCGCGTTGGCTTCTTCGTCGGTGAAAATTTCTCGGAAGTTTTTCAACCAAATACTGAAACCGGATTCGTCATATAGGCGATCCCAAAGCTCGTAACGCTCTTCTTGGTTGACTTCATAGAAGCCTCGACGGTCTGGTTCATGTTCGAAACCGCCAGGAGTGCGAGCACATGTTTCGAAGATCTCGTCATAGCGTTCACGTATATCTTCCATTTGTTCGACGCTGATTTCGCTGTTGTTGAGCGGAGCGACCCAATTAGGTCGTCGCTGGAACACCGTTAGGTCACCGACCTTGTCGGCTATCTCACCGATGACTTGGATCGCTGTTGCGCCTGTGCCGATAATGCCAACGCTTTGATCGCTGAGGTCAACTTCTTCATGCGGCCACCCATAGGTATGCCACGAGCGTCCCTTGAAGTCTTCTACCCCTTGGATTCGAGGCATCGTCGGTTGGGAAAGTAAACCTAAGGCAAGTATGAGGACCCGGCAGGTCAGGTCGCGTCCATCAGATACCCGGATTTGCCACAATTCGTTTATTTCGTCGAAGACGGCCGATTCGACACGGCAATTGAATTGCATGTGTTCTCGCAAATTGAATTTGTCTGCGACGAAGTTGAGGTACTTAAGATTTTCGGGCTGAGCGGAGAACATTTCTTTCCAGTGCCACTCGTCGAGAACCTCCCGAGAGAATGAGTAGCCGTAGGTGTAGCTTTCCGAATCGAACCGTGCACCGGGGTAGCGATTGTTGTACCAGGTGCCCCCTAAATCGGGGTCAGCCTCTAACACGGTCGCCTTGATTCCCATGTCTGTAAGTCTCTTTATTTGATAGATGCCAGCAACGCCTGCACCTACAACAACGACTTCATAATCCAATTCAGTGTCATGAATCATGTCTGAATTCCCTTGCACTTTCGCGTTATGTACTTCTTAATGATACGGCGCTTGGTGCTTGTCTCGCCTGATTCGTTCAGGGGAAAGCAAATTGTGTTATTTCGAGATCAAAAAATGAGTTCCGAAGATCCGAAAATCGTGTTGCGGTGCATCCTCATCAGCGTTGAGTTCTAGCGCGTAGATACCTTCACCTTTTTCGTTGAGGAACGACTGCAGTTCATGAGCAGTTTCTTGCGAGGAGTCGATCGGTGAAATGAGCTCGATAACACCCCCTTTAGGTGGGTGAACTATGCAGGTCAGAACTCCGCGGCCCGTATCGATCTGCGGTGAGTCAGCTGCAAGACCTAATCCATTGGCATATACGTCGGCTGCCCGGCTTGCGTCGTGAGTCGCAATGAGCACCTTTTGAATACCTGTGTAGTGCGGGGATTCACTCGAGGGGTTTTCTGGTTGCGTTACCGAATCGTCGGGGTAAATCCTGATCAGCACTCCGTGAGTTGAGCTTGGGTGGATGTCACGCCCACCAGCGCCTCTCATCAGGGGAAGTACTTTGACTCCTTTTTTAAGCAATATTTCCGCTTCGGAATTTGGGTCTGCCGATTCGAGCATCATTGCGTAGATGCCTTCGCCTCGTCGATCAAGAAATTTCTGTAGGGCCTGACTCAAAGGCTCATCAGGGTTCGATGGTGCCATGAGTTCAATATTGCTTCCCCCAGCAGGCTGACACATGCCGACGTGGGCCCCTAGGGACGGGACTGTTTCGGGGGAGAAATCTAAAACGTGCATTCCCATCTGGTCCCGGAAAGTTGCTAGAGCAGCTTCGAAATCTTTGACTGCGATCGCTATGCGGGGCATTGCTGTAATCATGAGTTGTCCTATCTCGCTTATCGAAGACTAAGCGCTTCCCAAGGCCCTCGCTGGGTTAGGTAGAGCGCTGCCGGACCCTTAAGACAAGAGGGCTGACCAGAGAGGGAGGATCTCGACCCAATCAACTGGGCCCCAGACCTTTAGCGGGAGAGTGTCGCTGAGGGGTGTGAGGGCTGGATTTGTTAAGTTTTCTCGCACATGAATCTCACAAAGGTGGAATGTGATGGATCTGCTAATCGTTTTAGAACTCGATCGTTATCGGCAGGCCGGTTACGACGAATGGCGCAAGATTTTCGACGAGGACGCGCCAGCACGGGCACAGTTCTCTGAATCAATGATCGCTGGTCCCCTTGACGGTGGCCACGTCGCAATCGTGTGTCACGGCGTGGACATGGAGAAAATGGCCGCGTTTATGGGAACCGACGAGTTCGCGGCCCGTACGAGCAGATTCCATGGTCCCCCAACGATCTACCAACTCAACGAAATGACTCCCCCAAGCTAACGACCAGTCTCAGCAGCGCGGCACGGGCGGACATATGCCCGCAAAGATGCTCAGGTTTGGGAGCTTTCAATTGCGTCAATCAGACTTTGGCCGTTTTTTAGGACCCATTGGATCTGCCCGTGTTTAGTTTCTGCAGTTACAAGATCGGAAGATCCATTCCGAGAAATTTCTATGTTGATCAGAGCCGCTAAAGGGAGTCGTCCCTCCCACATTTCAGCCTTCGAAGTGCGGTACACCGCGTCGTCTGTGACTTCGAGACTGACTAACCGGGTAGTTCCAGACCCATCAGTTTCTTTAACACGCTGAAATCTCGACATGACCTCAGTGTGTCAGAGAGAGGGGCGCCGGTTATTTCAATGCCCAGCGAGAAGCCTACAAATCGTTTGTTGAAGATTTGGAGAAGGGCTTTGCAGCAGTAGCTAGCTAGCTAGCAATGCGTGGAAATCGCTACGTGCGACGAGGCAAACTGTGGTGGGAAGGGGGACGAGCGATCAATGCTTTCCGCGTACAGGGTTCTAGATGTAACTGACCAACGAGGACATCTGACTGGTTTGATGCTGTCGATGTTGGGTGCTGAAGTCGTCAAGATCGAGCCGCCTGGAGGGGTAGCCACTCGTAACATGGGTCCGTTTAACGATTCCGGAGTTTCCCTGACTCACCTCGCCTATGACAGGGGAAAAAAGTCGGTTGTTGTTGATCTTGAATCTGCTGGAGGAAGAGATCTCTTACTTGACTTGGTTGACGGCTCTGATTGTCTCATTGAGTCACAGGGAGCGGGTGCCCTTGACGGTTTAGGGCTGAGTAGCGAGGTTCTCCTCGCTCGAAATCCCTCTCTGGTCATCGGGACGTTGACTCCGTTTGGGCACACCGGACCCAAAGCCCATTGGCCAGCGACGGATCTAACCCTTATGGCTTCCGCGTGCACCATGGCCTTCACTGGTGATGTCGACCGCTCCCCTATCCGAGTTTCGGTTCCGCAAGCATTTCATTTTGGCGCTGCAGTTTTGGCGGGTGGCCTTATCGCTGCCCTCTATGAGCGTGGCCGGTCAGGTCTTGGTCAGGTCGTGGATGTAGCAGCACAGCAAGTGATACCCATCGCTACTCAAGCTGGCGTTTTGGCAGAGGCCTGTAATTTCCCTACGCCAATCAGAAGCGGCGGTGGCGCGACCGTGGGGCCAATCAACCTCAGACTCGTTTATCCCGCTAAAGACGGTTTCGTTTCAATCACACACGTGTTCGGTGATGCCATTGGGCCTGTTACTGCACGCCTAATGGAGTGGGTTTTAGAGGAAGGATTTGTTTCCCCCCGCATAGCAAATTTGGACTGGGTGAATTTCGCATTGCTGTTGGAGTCAGGAGAAGTCAGCGTCGAAGATTGGGACGCGGCGAAAGATGCTGTTGCAAGTTGCACTTCTTCCAAAACCAAAGCTGAACTCCTCGAAGTGGCTATGGAGCGTCAACTTTTAATGGCTCCGATCGCTGACGTCGGAGAAGTCCTTGCTAGCGACCAGCTGCGGAGCCGTAACTATTTCGATCAGATCAAAGTCGGCGAAGAAACGATCACCGCACCAGGGCCTTTCGCCTTAACTAAACAGTCACCTTTGACTGACGCAACCCATGTAGCGGAGCTTGGTACTGACACCGAGGAGCTCCTTTCGACAACCAGAGGGCCCTCTACGAGCGGTCTCGGTACGCCGTTGGTATCGCCTCCGCTCGAGGGCGTGAAAGTGGTCGATTTCATGTGGTCGCTGGCAGGACCATTCACGACTCGAGCCCTCGCCGACCTCGGGGCCACCGTCGTTAAGATCGAGTCGATTCATAAGCCCGACGCTGCCCGCGGTTTCCTTCCAGTTTGGGATAATGAACCGGGTTTGGAGCGTTCCGCGCTTTTCGACACAGCAAATGCAGGCAAGCTCTCCCTAGCCCTAAACATGAATTCACCCCAAGCTCTCGAAGTGATGCATGACCTCATCGAATGGGCTGACGTACTCTGTGAGTCTTTCTCACCCGGCAAGCTGTCTTCTTGGGGTCTGAGTTGGGACAGCGTTAACAAAATCAACGCTCGCTTGATCATGCTCTCCACCTGTCTCACAGGACAATTTGGACCAACTTCAACCTTCGCCGGCTACGGCAACCTGGGAGCTGCGCTCTCGGGTTTTTATGGACTAGCGGGCTGGCCAGACCGGCCCCCGTCGGGTCCTTTCGGCGCATACACCGATTACACATCGACTCATTTTATGTTGGCGACTGTTCTCGCTTCTTTGGATCGACAGCGACGTACCGGTCTCGGTGAGTACATCGACCTGGCCCAAACCGAAGCCGCTCTTCACTTTATTGCTCCAGCATTATTGGAGGCATCAGCTACCAACCACATTGCTTCAGGTATAGGTAACGATGATCCAGACATGGTCCCCCACGGTGCCTTCCCCTGTTTAGGTGAAGATCAGTGGGTAGCGATCGCTGTAGAAAATGATGAGAAGTGGCAAGACTTATGTCACGTCATAGGGAGAACCGACCTCGCCGAAGAGGACAGTCTGATGACAGCGGCTGGGCGTCGACTATCGCAAACCGAGATAGATGAGGCCATCCGCGCCTGGACGTCCACAAGGTCGGCTGCGGAGATTACGGATTCACTAGTTCGAGTCGGGGTTGCCGCTCACCAGATTCAAAGCAGTGCTGAATGTTTATCTGACCCTCAGTTGAAACACAGAGGTGCCTTTGTGTGGTTAGCACACCCAGATCGCAGATGTGTCGTTGAAAATGCTCGGTTTAAATTATCGAGAAGCGAGCATGGTCCGAAGGTTCGCGCTCCGTTCTTAGGTGAACATACTTTCGAGATTTTGTCGGATCTTGTGGGTTACAGCAGTGAACGAATCGCGGACCTAGCTGCCGCTGAGGTGCTGGAATAATCCACCAGCGGCTGCTCTCTCGCTCACTACCTCCAAAAATATTCAATACTTAATGATTATCAACGAAGGGGACGGCGATGCGTATTGGCTTCATTGGAGTAGGAAACATGGGTGGCCCGATAGCCACTCATCTCATTTCGGCAGGTCATGAGTTGTTGGTATTTGATCTGAATGATGACGCAACACGTCCATTGGCTGAACTAGGCGCAAAGCCTGTTTCTTCGGCCGCTGCGACAGCTGGGGACTCTGAAGCTGTGTTTTTGTCGTTACCGATGCCTCGCGATGTTGAAGAAGTTGTCTCGGGCGCTGATGGCCTCTTCAGCGTCATGAACCCCGGCCAGACAGTGATCGATCTGAGCACTAGTTCCCCGACGTTGAGCCGTTCTCTTGCTTTAGAGGGTCAGGAACGCGGGATTGATTTTCTTGATGCTCCAGTGTCAGGGGGCGTCCACGGCGCACGTAAGGGCACTCTGGCTGTCATGGTGGGTGGATCTGAAAAAGCATTTAAACGAACCATGCCGCTCTTTGAGTTGTTCGCGGCGAAGGCCGTGAGATGCGGGGATACCGGGGCCGGCAACGTGGTCAAGGCAGTCAACAACATGTTGGCCTTCGTCAGCATGATGGGCGCTACCGAGGCACTGTTATTAGGGACTAAAGCGGGAGTCGATCCTAAAGTGTTACTTGAAGTCGTTGAAGCAAGTACCGGCACCAGTTTTGTGTGGAGTAGCGGTACTCGGGCAATTCTTCGCGACCGACTGGCTCCTTCATTTACCAGTGCCTTGGCCTGTAAAGACATCGGTTTGGCGGTCGACCTTGCTGATGAGCTCGAAGTTCCTGTGCCGATGGGACGCCACACCCGACAACTCTTAGAAACTTACCGGGACAACGGCTTCGCCGATGAGGACATACTGGCAACCGTCCGAGCCCTTGAAGATGAGGCGAACTTTGTGGTTCGAGGGCTCGCTCCAGATATTCATTAGTTCTCAGGAACGTTTGGCTTCATTCCACGGTCCCCCGTCGGCTCGCGGTTCTTTAGGCAACCCGAGTACCCGTTCGCCCACAATGTTGCGCAGAATTTCGCTACTACCCGAATAGATAGAACCAGGCCGGGCGCCTATGAACGTCGTAACCCAAGCTTGTGACGAAAACGGTGAACCCACATCGTCGACGCCCACCCCTATGGCCGCGTCACGTCCCGATGGAGCGGTGGCGTCCATTCCAATCACGTCCATCGCTAATTCGGTGAGCCGGTGATGGTGTTCTGACCACAGGAGCTTGTTCAGAGACGACTCGGGCCCTTGGCTATATCCACGCATCGAGCGGGCAACTGTCTGCAGGCCCATAAATTTCATTATTTGAGTAGTTGTGTAGGCGGCTGTGAATCGTTGGCGTATAAGCGGGTCGTCGAGTTTTCCGTAGCTTCGAGCTACCTCTACCAGGCGTTGCCATTCTTCTCCGTATCTAATCCCGTTAGTGGTTGCGTCATCGCCACGTTCGTAACCCAAAAGGGTGTTAGCTACAGCCCAACCGTTGTTCACTCCGCCTAAGACATTTTCTTTGACGGTTCGGGCGTCGTTAAAGAACACTTCATTGAAGTCGTGATGACCCGAAGCGTTGACAATTGGTCGCACTTCTACCCCGGGCTGATCTACCGGGCACAACAGGAAGGAAATTCCGGCGTGCTTTACAGCTGATGGCTCGGTGCGGCAGAGCACGAATATCCAGTTTGCGTTGTGACCTTGAGACGTCCATATTTTCTGTCCATTGATGACCCACTCGTCGCCATCCAGTTCTGCTCGAGTGGCGAGGGACGCCAGATCTGACCCTGAGTTGGGTTCGCTGTAGCCCTGACACCACACGTCGCTTCCGTTGAGAATCCGCGGCAAAAAATGACTTTTTTGTTCATCGGTTCCCCATTCGATGATGGTCTGACCAATCATTCCGATCGAGTAATAATCGTTATCGGTCCCGTTGGGTACACCTGCAGCGGCGAGTTCTTCGGCGAGGACTGCCCGTTCCGTCTGACTTAACCCCGCCCCTCCGTATTCAGTTGGCCAAGCGACTGCTAGCAGTTGTTCTTCAGAGAGAGTTTTTCTCCAGTTCGCTACAAAAGACTTTCTTTCATCAGGGGTAAAGGCGCCCATGCCATCCCAGTGGTTTGGGAGCTTTTTCTCCAAAAAATCTTTGATCTCATGTCGGAAGTTCGCTGCTTCACTGCTGTAGTCCTCCACGGTCATTCCTCTTCTATATCGCTGGCGACAAGGCTTCACCTTAGGCAGCGGAGAGGACTTCTCGCACTCCAAATGACTGAAGTCAGAAAAGTCATGTGAAGTGGCGAGTGGCTGCCTGTGACTGTTACGCGTTCGCGGTTTTGGACGTCGTTAAGGTGCTGATCGTTCTATTCTCCGGCTATGGACTTTGATTGGCCTGGAGACGACGATCTGAGACGTGTCGAAATTCGACAATGGTTGGTTCAACACAACGGGGATCCCAGTCAGGAAGCGTTGGCCCGCTCAGGGTATGTTGCTCCTCACTGGCCTAAGCCNTATGGATTAGATGCCGACCCTATTCATCAATTGATCATCGACGAAGAACTAGCTGCGGCCGGGGTGAAACGAGCGGCCGGTGGGATCGGGCTTGGCTGGGCCGGTCCAACGATTCTGTTTGGTGGCACGCGTGAACAACAGGATCGGTATCTATGGCCGATTCTCACTGGCGAAGAGATTTGGTGTCAGTTGTTTAGCGAACCGGATAGTGGATCGGATTTGGCGAACCTCGCCACTCGCGCTGTTCGAGACGGTGACCGTTACATCGTGAACGGCTCAAAGATATGGTCGTCGGGGGCACATCGAAGTCAATTGGGAATTCTNATAGCGCGAACTGATCCCGATGTGCCTAAACATCGAGGGGTGTCTTATTTCATATGCCCTATGGACACTCCCGGGCTAGAACTTCAGCCGATTGTTGATATGACAACGGCATATTCGTTTAACCAAACCTTTTTCACTGANATGGAATTACCAGTCGAAAATCGAATAGGTGACGAGAACGATGGCTGGCGTCTGGCGAAAGTAACTTTGGGCAACGAGCGNGTTTCATTATCGGGTGAAGGCGCATTGTGGGGAAGTGGACCNAGCGCCGTTGATCTTTTAGATGTCNTCCGGTCCGCTGGTGGGTTGTCTGACCCGACGCTTCGAGATAGGGCAGCACGACTTCATATAGAGGGCGAAGTGTTGCGTCTTATCCGTTTGAGAACGTTGACCGCNCGACTTCAGGGACGACAACCCGGGCCGGAAGCTTCAGTCCGTAAAGCCTTAGCTGATGAACATGGTCAGAACGTTATGCATTTAGCTAAAGATCTGANGGGAACTCACGGCATGCTCACTGACACTGGCCCTNTAGGAGGATCGCCCTTNTTCCCCACTGCGCATGCTGTGGTTGAGGGTTGGCAGAACTGGCATGGCGGATTCTTGTTCTCTCCGGCTTTAACGATCGGTGGTGGTACGAGCGAGGTGCAGCGCAATATTGTCGCTGAACGTGTTTTGGGTTTGCCTCACGATATCGATGTCCAATCCGGGCAAACTTGGAGTGAAACTCGCGGCTAACAGTGGGCGGGCCNTCTAGTGGAATCAACGCGGACTCCTGTGCATAGGTCACCGGGCTACGACTCTTCGCCGATCGATGCCAACCTGGGAAGCTCGACAAGAAATATTCCTGAAGGTGTTTAAGAGATAAAGCTGTTCGGGCCTACACTCACCGGCAGTATTTCTGTTCGAATGGAGTCAAATGACGAAGCAAACCTCGATCTGCGGCGCACTTCTTATCGCCTTGGGCGTAATTGTGACCATCGCGTCAGATTCAGGGAGCGTGACATCACTCATCCCGACTTTTGTGGGCATAATCCTTCTCGTTTTGGGATTGGCTGCCTCAGCGAAACCAGCGATGAGTCACCACTTGATGCACGTCATGGCAGTGATAGCGCTCCTTGCGGTGCTAGGTAGTCTCGGTTCGCTCGTCGGTCGAGGGAGCACCGGTTGGGCGCTNTTCTCCCAATTGGCGACAATTGTTATTGCCGGTTTCTTGCTGGTGAACGCAATTCAAGCGTTCCGTAATCGAGCCCAGCAGTCACCCGAAGGGTCCTAACCCAACACCTTCTCTAAGTTGGTCGTTCACGAGGCNTAGGTTTCGCGGAGCCGATTTTTGAGAATTTTTCCTAGTTCGTTCTTTGGCATCTCGTCAACGAATTCGATGCGACGAGGCACCTTGTATCCCCCTATCAGGCCGCGGCAATGTTCGATGATTGCTTCGGCGCCCAAAGTTTGTTCGGGCTTAACGATGATCACTGCCGTAACAAGTTGACCTAACTGATCGTCATGAGTTCCTATGACTGCGCATTCATGGATATCTGGGTGCTGATANAGAGCTGTTTCAACTTCGGAGGAGTACACATTTTCACCCCCGGTGATAATGAGATCTTTTTCTCGGTCCACGAGGTACACGTATCCGTCTTCGTCGATTCGAGCGATGTCTCCAGTGCGCAACCACCCATCTTGCAAGGCCGCAGCGGTTTCTTCAGGCAAATTGAGGTAGCCCTTGGTGATATTTGGTCCTCGTGCCAGCAACACTCCTGTTTCGCCCGGAGGGAGAGCGNTCCCATCAGCGTCAACAACTTTTAGGTCGACGAGGCAGTTGGGTCGACCGACTGAAGCCAGCAAGGGAGAATCTTCTTGGACCGCCTGGCGAAATTCATCGGGGTCGAAAACAGTGAGATCTGGAGAGGTTTCAGTCAGGCCGTAACAGTTGAACAGCGACGTATGAGGGAATCCTTCTGCTGTTCTTTTGATCCATGCGGGATCCATAGGTGAAGCTCCGAATCCCATCATCCGAAGCGACCGCGTGTCGGCCGATTCCATTGCTGGGTCTGTAAGGGTCATCATCAACATCGTTGGGACCGCGATAGTCATACTCACTTGGCGTTCACTGATCACATTGAGAAACCCTGTTGGAGAGAACATGGGCAGGTAGGTGTGGGCTGCGCCGATCAACATCCATCCGGTACCTAAAAGGTCTGCAGAATGAAACATGGGAGCTAAATGCAGGTAGGTGTCATCGGGTTGGCCTCGGGTGGCCAATGCAAAGGCTGAGGCACAGGAGATGATGTTGGAGTGAGTTAAGCGCACTCCTTTGCTGCGTCCCGTGGTGCCGCCTGTGTAGAGAATCAGAGCGTCGTCGTCGGGAGATACGTTTGCGACGTCAACTTCGGAAGCTGATTCGAAGAGTTGTTCGTAAGTGTCCAGCGCATCTTCGCGAGGTCCTGTGAGTTTGATTAGCTTGTCGCGCCAAGGTTGTAATTCCGGGGAGTCGAAAATATCGACGAAGTCCTCTTCAATGAAAATTGGCTCGCACTTCGAATCTTGCAATATGTGAGCTATTTCGGGGGGTGCGAGCCGCCAGTTAATTGGCACTGCCACTATGCCGGCATGGAAAGCGCCCCATTTGAGTTCATCGAAGCGTGCCGAGTTGCGTGAATAAATTGCGATCCGTTGACCTGGTTCGATTCCTAACCCCCGCAGCATGCCTGCAGCGGTGGCGATTCGAGTGCTGAAGTCTTTCCAGCTAAGAGAACTTGACTCGTCTACTACTGCTGTTCGGTTGCCATAGTGGCGACCGATTCGGCTCATCTCTTCACCCAACGTGAGCATCATCTGCCAAGGTCACGTGAGGTAGAGGAGGGTGAAACCATTTTCATCTTCGTGTCGGTGGGGGGTCACCTTTGTATAAATTCTTGACTCCGCCTTCGAAGTATGAGGCTGCGGCCGCGTCTTTGAAGCGGGCAGATGCTTCGTATTCTTCTATCGGGTATTCGTCGTGTTCGGAGACGACCCGTATCTCGGTGACATCGCGAATATCTAGTCCTAAGCGTTCAGCAATTTC
>PAPO01000016.1 GCA_002708935.1 Acidimicrobiaceae bacterium
ATGACGACCATGACGACCATGACGACCATGACGACCATGACGACCATGACGACCATGACGACCACGCCGGACACGACCACAGCGGAGCGGATCCACACTTCTTCTCCGACCCTGTGCAGATGATCAGCGTTGTCGAGGCCCTGGTCGACTTCTTGATTGCAAATGTTGGTGACCTGGATGCAGATCTATTGAGAGCTAATGCTGGTAGCTACGTTGGGCAACTCGAAGAGCTTGATGCCGAAATTGACAATCTGTTTGAGGAAATCCCACCCAGCAAGCGAGTTCTTCTGACGAACCACCAAGTGTTCAATTATTTCGCTGAGCAGTATGGGTTTAGAGTTGTCGGAACATTGATTCCAAGCTCAAGCACGTTGGATAGTGCCAACGCCAAAGATTTAGCCGGACTCGTCCAAGTAATTAAAAGCGAAGGAGTCACTGCGATTTTCGCAGATGTATCAGCTCCTGACGTGTTGGCTGAGACGCTTGCCGCTGAGGTAGGCGACATCCAAATTGTTGATCTCTACTCTGAGTCCCTGGGTACAGCAGATTCCGATGCCGCAAGCTATTTGGGGATGGTAAGGACCAACAGCAGGCTGATAGCAGGAGCCTTGGCTCACCATGATGACCATGATGACCATGATGACCATGATGACCATGATGACCATGATGACCATTGATACCTTGATCTAAGAATGGATTTCGTAACGGAGGCTTTTGAGCCGGCCTTTATGCAGCGGGCGTTGCTAGGAAGCCTGCTCGCTGTAGTGGCAACCTCGTTGGTTGGCACGTGGGTAGTTCTGCGCGGCCTCGCGTTTCTGGGTGACGCTCTGGCCCACGGAGTTATTCCAGGAATCGCCGTGGCTCTTCTTTGGGGTTTCAATCCTTTGATCGGAGCATTCGTAGCTGCAATCGTGATGAGCGGGCTCGTAACTTTCGTTTCCAATAGAACGGTCATGAGAGACGACACGGCAATCGGCTTGTTGTTCGTGGGAATGCTCTCCCTGGGCGTGGTGATTGTCTCACGGGCAGGGTCATTTGCAACTGATGTCACATCAATACTCTTTGGTGACGCGCTGGGAGTGTCAGACGCTGATATCAGGAATCAATTTATCGCCGCCGCTTTCGTTGCTATTTGCACCGTCTTGCTTTATCGACCATTCCTTGCTTTGACTTTCAACGAGATCAAAGCTGAAACCCTTGGCATGCGACCAAAGTTGGCCCAGGCCGCCCTACTAGCGCTTTTGGCGCTCAGTATTGTCGTGAGTTTCCAGACGATCGGCACTCTTCTGGTCTTTGGGCTTGTTGTTGCTCCCCCAGCAACGGCCGCTCTTCTAGTCAGCCGAGTGACAATGATTATGTTGGTCTCGATGCTTTTAGGAGCACTAGCGGTATTCGCAGGTCTTTTGCTGAGTTTTCATTATGGAACGGCGGGCGGAGCAACTATCGCGGGGCTCTCCGTCCTAGAGTTTTTCTTGGTCCTCTTTGGGCGTTCGGTCACCAATTTCTTGAAGGCGCCGCGGTAAGGGGTCCCTCGAGTAACCCCGTTGTCTCTTGTAAGACTGGGCCCTTCACATCGTTTGGTTCACAACAGTCAGGATTGATCATGTCGTTCAATCTCATCTGCTGCATCGCCCACCCTCTAAGGTATGAACACTTCGGATTCAGGTGCCAGGTTCGTTTGGAACCGGCCTAACTGAAGCAGGGGGAAGTAGTGCTGTGGCGGAAGATGGATCAGGAAAAGCACATGCTCAGTGGATTTCTACAGTGGTTGAAGACGTCCTAGAACCTGAACTCCCTATTTTGGATCCTCACCATCATTTGTGGCTCGACGAGGGTCATACCGGATGGCCCTACACACTCGATGATTTCCTTGAGGACACGGGGAGTGGGCACAACGTTGTCGGCACCGTGTTTCTCGAATGTCACGCCGAATATCGGAAAGATGGCCCAAGCCACCTTCGACCGGTAGGCGAGACCGAGTTCGTTATCGACCTTGCTGAGGAAAGCGCTGCATCGGGTGGCGCAGAGATCAAGGCGATCCAAGGCAACGCAGATGTTTCATTAGGAGCCGCTGTTGAGGAAGTTCTGGAGGCCCATGAAACGGCTGGTAGGGGACGCTTTCGTGGAGTTCGGTACATCACAGCTCAGGACGATCATCCACCACTAGCAATGGGCACGAACGCCGCGATGAATGACCCGGCGTACCTTGAAGGGGTTCGACGCGTCGGCGCACTGGGCTACACCTACGACGCCATGGTGTATCACCCTCAGTTACCCGAGATGGTCGACGTAGCTCGCGCATGTCCAGAAACACCCATCGTTCTTGACCATTTGGGTGGGATTCTGGGCACGGGTCCTTACAAGGATCAACGACCAGAAATTCTCGAGTACTGGAAGGCCCAAATGGCCGCTCTCGCATCTTGCGGCAACGTCTTTTTGAAACTGGGTGGTATCGGAATGCCGATGATGGGGTTTCGATGGGACAAGCGTGACCGGCCTGCGAGTTCGGCGGAACTAGCTGACGCCTGGAAGGACCCAATCCAATATGCGATTGAGGTTTTCGGTTCAGATCGTTGCATGTTCGAGTCTAATTTTCCCGTTGATAAACGCGGCGCTGGCTACGTCCCGTTGTGGAACAGCTTCAAACTGATAGCAGCCGGTTGTTCGGACGATGAGAAGCGAGATTTATTTCACGACACGGCTGCCCGTGCCTATCGGCTTCCGCTTCTTGCACAAGCTTGAGGCTGAACGAATCATAAATCGACAGACCTCACTAATTTTCTCGCAGTCAGGCAAACGCGGCGTTGAATGCAATCGCACCCACCACCTTTGCGACTTTGATTTCGCTCGTTACTGGTGCGCTCTTCTAGGCCTTTGAACGCCGATGTCGACGGAAGCCCCCGTCGGGCCAGTTGCGATGACCTTTTACTTTGAATAGCGCTTTGATGATCCGGCTTACTATTCCGCGATTTTTCGTTTCTGTCCCGAACTCAGGTGGACCTTCATAGGTCCAGTTCTTGATTTCTTCGTCGGTCCGGTTGTCGTATTGGACCCTGTAACTCTTCATACCGTTGCCTCTTTTACGGTCTTGTTTATTTTTCATTTCAACCCCCATTCTATCACTAAACGAGCGTTCATTAACTGCTTATGAACCTGCGGTACGGCGACTACCGGAATAGGGATATAAACGAGGCGATATGAAACCCCTTGGATGTTTCGTGACGCGCTGGCTTCAAATAGATAGACGAGGCAGTGGCTTCAATTCTGCCGGTGATAATCGTCGAGGGTCTGCAGGCGTCACCGCTTATTTATGATGACGTGACTGCGAACCCTTGCTCGTCCCAGGCTTCGGTGCCACCTGTAATGCTTCGAACATTTTGGTAGCCGAGACTGTTAAGAAATAAGACTCCGGACAGCGAAAGGTTCCCGCGTTCACACACGCTTAGCAATGGCGCATCGCGGTTCTCTGGAAGGAACGGGGCAAGGTCGGCTAGGTCATCAAGGGGCATATTGATTGCCCCGGGAATGTGTCGTTGACGGTGGGCGTCGGGTTCGCGCACGTCAATTACCAGGGGCTTGTGCTCTTGCCAGAAATCGTGAGCAGCGTCTACATCGACAGCCAGATTTGAGTTGATTCGAGCGTTCTCGATCATCGAATCCAGCAACTGTTCACGTTTGGTTCCTGAGGCCGGAGCTGTTCCAAGCCCGGCAACATTGCTGAGAACTGATGATGCGTACTTGAAAATGCTGTCTGGGAAAATGACCACTACAACGTTGCCTGGTTCGTCTGGTACCGACGCCAAGGCCCCAGCTAGCGCCATACCCGAACTCGGCCCAGCGATAAGACTCTCTTCTTGATTGATTCGCTGACACATCTCAAAGGCGAGCTTGTTCTCAACCTCAACTAGTCCGTCGTATTTGTCTGGTGTGAAGAATTCGGTTTGGCTCAGTTGGGTGAGGCTGCGCACACCGGGAATGTCGTGACCTGGGGGCGGGTGTACGCCGATTACCTGCACACCAGGTTCTTGCTCTTTTAAGAAGCTCCCCGAACCATTGATGGTCCCACAAGTACCCAGACCTGCAACGAAGTGGGTTACAAGACCGGCAGTTTGATGCCAGACCTCGGGACCGGTGGTGCG
Organism: Acidimicrobiaceae bacterium; assembly: GCA_002708935.1. Lineage (GTDB taxonomy): Bacteria > Actinomycetota > Acidimicrobiia > Acidimicrobiales > Poriferisodalaceae > MedAcidi-G3. The sequence goes on from PAPO01000016.1 coordinate 4,140, forward strand.
ATAATGCGCATCGGGGTTGGCTCCGTTCGCGTACTGGTTCAACATTTCGAATTCTGGTTGGTTCCCGATTTCGTCAGCCCTGGCAATGGCGCCTTCGGGTGCCCCTGGAGCCGGACATAGAGTGTCTTCGAGCTCGATAACATCGACCCCCGCTAGACGCAGAATCGTACGCTTCTCTACCGGGATCTGATTCGACAGGGGAGTGGTCAGCGAATAACCCTTAGCGTTGGAGACCATCGCTAGAGCGAGGCCTGTGTTGCCTGAAGTCGGTTCAACCAGCTTCTGGGCTGAACCTATCCGTCCGGATTCTTCGGCGTCACGCACCATGTTCGCAGCGACTCGGTCTTTGACAGCGCCGAAAGGGTTGTACCACTCGAGCTTGGCGTAGACCTCGGTGTGTTCAAAAGGAATTAGACGCGACAAGCGGACCAATGGAGTTGGATTATCGACGTCTGAAAGTAAATCGAGAACTGAGTCGTAAACGCGACGCGAACTGTCACTCACGTTCAATACCTCCATGTATCCAGGTGGAAAAGACCCACATAAGAACGGTCTCTCTATGGCTCACTGTAACCAGAATTGAAATTTAGTGGCTATGGATTTTGCAAAAAAGATGCACACCACCAATGTAAGCACTAAATACAACGACTTTATGCTGTAAATAATGGTTCTGTTGGAAGAATTTTGCTCACCAATGCGTCTGTGGGTTTTCTGGGACTCACGCGTAACGAATCTAGGACCTCTCACTATTTGGGTCCCCCCCGAAGTTGTGATGGAGCGCTACTCGCGTCGAAATTCGAGTCCCAGCGTGGTTCAAACGGTTAGGTCGTCGCGGCGTCGAGCGAGGATCTGTTGGATTGAGCGGTGATCTCCAACACAGCGGATCACCAGATGCTGAGCGCCGCCCTGTACAAAGGCGCGAACGAAGTCGACTACTTGGTCTTCAGTGCCGCCTTTGCAGGCCTGAAACTTTCGCAATGCAGCTGCGGGCGCGCTGTAGTAGTCCTCGAGGTATGTGTCGATGGCTGCCTCGGCGTCGGCGCTATCGTCCATAATTGAAACCGTTAAATAGATCGCAGTGGTGAGGTCGTCGAGGTTACGACCCGCCGCAGTGGCCGCTGCCCGAAACTCTTTGTTGCGTTGCGCAAAGGTACCTGCGTCTGGACCGATGGGGAACCAGCCATCGTGGTGTTTGGCGGTACGTTCAATTCCAGCGCTGACTGTCGCTGCGCTCCAGATTGGCGGACCACTTTTGCGATATGGGACTGGAGCGAGCGTGCCCGCGGTGACTGACCAACGTCCCTCCCAGGTGACTGGTTCACCGCTCCATAGGGCGCGACACAGTCTGATCCCTTCCATGTATCGACCCACCCGACGTTCGAATGGAACTCCGGCAGCAGTGAACTCATGACGCACAGCGGGCGTGTCAGGAGCAATTCCGGCGCCGACGATTAGTCGCCCTTCGGAAATCTGGTCAACGGTCGCAAGTTGCTGCGCTAACACGACTGGGTTACGCAGCGCTGGAAGCAAGACGGCTGTACCGACATCAACGTTGGGCACAGCGCCAGCCACGCCAGCGAGGAGGGTGATCGGATCATGTCGCGGGCGAGCCAATAGTGAATCACCAGCCCAAATCGAGTCAAAGCCAAGGTCAGCAGCTTCTTTTGCCGCTTCGATCATTGGACGAACCGAGTGGCTTGCCTGCATGATCTTCTCGCGTGTGGGCAACAAGTATCCGAGCTTCACGGTCATGGTCTGATTCTCCCAGATGAATATGGTGACTGCATAGCCTGCTCCACCTGCTCTGGGAACCAGAGCAAGTTCTGTGTTGCTGAAAGCTGCATGTAGCGGCTCGCCGACCCATCGTTTCTTGGTCAGTGACAATTGAGAGAGATGTCACCGTTACTTGTTTGGAGTTAACTACCGGTGACGTCCGCGTCCATGCGTCCGGTAGTGGGCAAGCCGCGCTGTTCGATCGCCCGATGTCGCGCCGCGATCGATTCAATGATGTTGGGGTCGGTAAAGATATAAAACTCTTCGTTGATTACTGCGTCGTGAACAATTTCGGCCACTTCATCGGCCGGACGACCCGACGCTATGACGTCCCACATGGCCGAAGCGACCGAGTCGGAACGTTCCGTCGCCACAGGGGTGGGCACCGTTTGAAAACGTTCAGGGCGGTGCGCCTCATCATGCATGATGTTTGTGGCTACTGGACCGGGACATAACACTGAAACGCCGATACCAGGGGCCCGTTGCGAGAAATCGTGGAATTGACACTCAGAGAGCGCAACCACCGCGTGTTTTGCTGCGTAATAGGCAGCGCTGATGACGGCTCCCGACGTGAGTCCTGATTGCGAGGCGGTATTGACGATGTGACCATCTCCATATGAAAGGAGATGCGGGACAAACGCACGAATTCCGTGAACAACTCCCCAAAGGTCGACGTCGAGTACCCATTGCCAATCCTGAACGGTCAGTTCGTGTGGCGCGAGACCTGGAGGGCCCGCAACGCCTGCATTGTTGCAGACCAAATGGGCGCGGTCGAAGCGATCAATGGTGAATGCGAGCAGATCTTCGACTTCTGACGCTGCGGTGACATCGACAGGTAAACCTGCCGTGGGTCCAACTTGGGAAATTTCGGTGATGGCGGCAGCGAGTGCTACCTCATCGACGTCCGCGAGCACCACGTTCATCCCCGCTTCTGCCCACCGCTTCGCCATGGCTCTGCCAATACCGCTGCCCGCTCCCGTAACAACCGCAGTTTTTCCAACTAAATCCTTCACGACGTCCCCCCTTGTGGTCGGATCAACAAATCGAAAATCGTGGCGCTAGGGACCCATGCAACATCAGTGCGTCAGGCCTTCTCGGGCCAACCTCAACCCAGACATATTCTTTCACTTGCGTGAACCAAACGGTGTCAACCCGACTCGGAGCTTTGAACCCCGATGATGCTGCAGGTCTTCCGTTATGTTGTGGTCATGAACAAACCAGTTGTGCTCGTTCACGGAGCCTGGCATGGGCCATGGTGTTGGGAGCGCGTAACCCCTTACCTAGATGCAGCGAACATTCACTGGGCAGCACCAGACCTACCGAGCGTCGTAGATGCTTCAACGGGAGCAAACCAAACTGAAGACAACGCGGCGGTTAGAGATGCTCTTGACGGATTACCTGGAAGCGAGAACGCGATTTTGCTTGGTCATTCGCGAGGAGGCACGGTCATAACCGAAGCTGGAACTCATGACCGAGTTGGCCACCTGGTGTATCTCACAGCTTTCCTTGGATTAGAGAATGAAGACACCACCCCCTACAGGTCCGATGATCTCAATCAGTGTTTAGAAGTCCAAGATGATGGAACTATCACCGTTAAACCCGAATTAGGAAAAGCAGTATTTTACAACGAACACGATGAGCATGACTTCGGTTGGGCGGCACAACAGTTACGTCCCCAAAGTTTGAAGCCGTTCGAGGGTAAATCAGAATTAGCTTGGCAAACCAAACCATCAACGTACGTGGTTTGCCGATACGACAATGCGTTACCGGTTGCTGGCCAACGCAAAATGGCTGCCCGAGCTACCCAGTCAATTGAATGGGACACAGACCATTCACCGTTTGTTTACCGCCCCGAACTTGTCGCGACGTTGCTCGTTGGTCTGAGCGTCAGCAGCTAGTTGTCTGTCCCAAAATTGAAAACACTGGCTCCACAGAGCGGTACTTACCTAATAAAGCTCGTTGCCCTCATGCCACGAACCAAACCGGACCTCCATCTCTGCGACGCTCTCATCGGAGATTGTTTGGTCACCTAAACACTCTGCATAGCTGGCCAGACCATCAATATCGGGCCAGTCACCAGGGGACCATAACTTCGATCGGATTACCGACTTCCCACAATGAAACATCACCTCATCGATCGTTACGACAGTCGCCAGAACGGGTAATCGCTGACCGATCGCCATTGTGGTCAACAGATCGGGATCAGTGACGATCTGGCCAGTGCCGCTCACCCTCAAAACTTCGCCCCGTCCAGGGACAACGAACATCAGACCGATCTGAGGCCGCTCTAACATGTTGTGCAAAGTGTCGAGCCGGCGGTTCCCAGGACGATCAGGAATAGCCAACGTTTCATCGTCCAGAATTTGAACGAACCCGGGAGGGTCACCCTTAGGCGACAAGTCCATCTTCCCTGATGAGTCGACGCTAGATACAACGACGAACGGGCTTCGCTCAATCCACCTGCGGCAATGCCCATCAAGAGCTGACAACACTTTGGTTTCCTGAGCTGGCCGGGGCGGCGGAACCAAACGACGAAGATCGTCTGCGGTTGTTATCACATGTTGTGAATCGATCATGGACCCATTGTCGCCGCTACTGGGGTTATGTCAATCCTTGGGCCCAACGCAACGAACGATCGTCATATTCGCAGTGGTCTTCCCATTTGGATAAAACGTGTAGGTGTGAGTGTCACTGCCGAAATGGGGGATAAATGAGTGTCCATCGAGAACAACTGCATATCGAAGGGTTGGAAGAGCTTGACGTAGATGAACCGGTGGTGATGCTGAATCTAATGAAATTCAGAGATGAATCGTTAGATGGCGACGGCACTGGTTGGGATGCGTACCAGAGGTACAGCCGAGACGTCATCGGATTACTGAAAGCGAACAAAGGAACGATTCTTTGGGCGGGACCCGTGACGACGTTGGCATTGGGAGAGCTTGCAGATGGATCATGGGATTACGTCTCGCTCGTTTTGTACCCTCGACCCGCCGCTTTCATCGACATGATGACATCGCAGGAGTATCGAGCTCCCAACGTGCATAGGGAAAACGGAACCGAGCGACACACGATTATCGCCTTGAGTACTGATTACTCAAAATTTTTAGGGGTTCATAATCGAGAGACCTGACAAAAACTTTAAACGGGGCGTTGAATTACAGTGAGCGTTGTGGAGTCGTTACTTGTCCTAACTATCGGCCAATCGCCTCGGGAGGATATCCAAACTGAGCTTCGCCAAATTTTGGGAGAACGACCCATTGAAGTCCGGGGTGCTTTAGATGGACTGTCTAATGATGAAGTAGCTGAATTAGCGCCCAGCCATGCGGCCGATACGTTCCACACCCGACTCTCTGACGGCACTGAAGTCGTGGTCTCCAAGGAGGCAGTCACCGGTCGTATAGATGAAATACTTCAAAAAAGTGAGAGTCGCCCAGTACTGGTTGCTTGCACTGGTCAATTTGAAGGGTTGCCAAACTATCCGAACGCACTATTCCCGTCCGCAATTCTGGGATTGCTTGTCGAGGCAGTTGCCCCCGCTTCCAGCACGCTGGGGGTGCTGGTCCCTCTGGCAGAACAGGTTGAATCGTTAACCCGGCAGTGGCAGCGCCCTGATCGAGATGTTGTTGTTGCTGCGGTGAAGCCCGGCGAAGACCCCGACCAAGCCGCAACAACGTTGTCAGACGCAGGTGTAGACCTGGTGGTGCTTGACTGTTTCGGTTACGAAACTGCTCTATTGAACCGCGTTCGAGAAATTACTGGGGTACCAGTCTTGTCAGCCGTGCGTTGCACAGCCCATGTGGCTTCAGAGATGCTCGGATGACACGTACTTTGGACGCCCAGGACGTCGACGACCTCGCCGTTGGCGCTTGGGTTCTCGGTACCGGCGGAGGAGGAAGCCCCTATCTCAATCATCTCAACATGCAACGCATTGCCGCCGACGGAATGCAGTTCGAACTCATCGATCCTCAAGAATTAGATGACCAGGCACGGGTCGCTGTGGTGTCAACAATGGGAGCACCACTGGTAATGCAAGAACGGCTGCAAGACCCACGCGACGTGGCACGAGCGGTGGAGGTGATGGCCGAACACACGGGATCGACCTTTGACGCAGTTATGGCAACTGAAATTGGTGGTTCGAACGCCTTTCAGCCACTCATGGCCTCGGCACACCTTGGAATACCAATCGTTGATGCAGACGCGATGGGTAGGGCATACCCGGAGGCTCAAATGACAAGCTTCGCTATAGGCGGTCTTCAACCGTGGCCGCTGGCACTTGTCGACCCCCGCGGTGTGGAAGCGATCGTCACGCAGGTTCCCACGTGGAAGTGGATGGAACGTGCCAGTAGGGCCCTCACTATTGAAACAGGTTCGATGGCAGCGACATGCAAAGCACCGAGAAGCGGAGAAGAGGTCAAGCGTTGGGGAGTGGCCAACTCAATGAGTTTCGCGATACATCTGGGCGCGAAAGTCCGAGAAGCCCGGGTCGGACATGAGGATCCAGTTGCGGCGATATGTTCAGCAGCGGACGGTCAAGTTCTTTTCACAGGCAAGATTGTCGACGTGGACCGTCATACGACGGGTGGTTTTCTGCGCGGGGTCGCGAAGATATCGGGTTTGGATCAACATTCAGGTTCCGAGGTAGAGCTTGAATTTCAGAACGAATGGCTTGTAGCACGCATTGAAAATCAGGTCGTAGCGACCGTACCTCATCTCATCTGCTTGCTAGATGCAACATCAGGGGAAGCGGTCGGAACGGAGACCGCACGCTATGGACAACGGGTAGCGCTGATTGGTATTTCGGCGCCACCGCTGTTTCTTAGTTCAGCTGCTCTCGACTACGTCGGCCCACGAGCGATGGGGTACGACCTCGACCCAGTAGATCCTTGCCCATGAGACGCATCGGAATTGATGTCGGCGGAACTAACACAGACGGCGCCTTGCTGGACGGCGAACGAGTGATCGAGACAATCAAGACTCCAACCACCACCGATGTTCTCGGTGGAATTCGAAACGTCCTCGACGGACTTTCGCATCGGGATATCGACGCAGTCGTAATTGGTACAACGCAGTTCACCAACGCCGTGGTGCAGCGATCAAATTTGAACCGTGTGGGGTTTCTTCGAATCGGCCTCCCAGCCGGCCGCTCATTGCCTCCGTTGTCTGGATGGCCCTCCGATCTTGCCGAAGCAGTTCGCAGCGACACGTTCCTAGTTCGGGGTGGCATTGAATACGACGGCCGCCCTTTCGAAGAACTCGATGAGCAGGGAGTGATCGATGCCGCTCACCAGTTCGCTGATAGCGGGATTAATGCCGTCGTCGTGGCAGGCAGCTTTTCGCCAATCGATACCAGGCAAGAACTTCGAGCGGCCGAGCTCATTGCAGAACACCATCCCAAATCTCAAGTCACAGTTTCACATCGGCTTGGTCAACTAGGCCTTCTCGAACGAGAAAACGCTGCGGGTCTCAACGCCTGCCTTCTAGAGCTTGCTGAGTCAGTTATCGCGGCCTTTGGAGCTGCGATAGACCAAGCGGGTCTCGGATCTCAAACGCGTCTGTTTCTAACCCAGAACAACGGCACACTTCTGCAAATTGACGAGGCGGTCAAATACCCAGTGCTTACATTCGCATCGGGCCCTACGAATTCCATGAGAGGAGCAGCTGCTCTTGGAGGAGTTGATGATGGACTTGTCGTGGACGTGGGAGGGACCACCGCAGATTTCGGGGCACTCGTATCGGGTTACCCCCGACAAGCGAATGCAGCAGTCGAAGTGGGCGGGGTACGCACCTTGTTCCAACTCCCAGACGTTCTTTCAATAGGGTTAGGTGGAGGGAGCAGAATCCATACAGATCCGCTCCGGCTCGGCCCCGATAGCGTTGGCCAGCGACTAGTTACCGAAGCACTTGCCTTTGGTGGGGCTGTGCCCACGCTCACGGATGCCGCGATAGCGACCGGGTTGTTGCAGGTTGACGGCACCTCTCCCCCCGACCTAGCTAACGCCGAGGAAGTACTCGAATATGCAGCAAAGATGATTGCCGATGGTGCCGATCGGATGAAACTTTCCTCGCTTGAAGTTCCACTGATTGCTGTGGGTGGTGGAGCTTTTGCAGTGTCTGACGCGATGGCAGGGATTACAGAGGTAATCCGGCCAATCCAAGGTGACACCGCTAACGCAATCGGGGCCGCTTTAGCTGAGGTGAGCGGAGTGATTGACCGAGTGTTCCATGACATGGGACATGATGCAGCTGTCTCAGAAGCTATTCGGCTAGCGACAGAAGACGCAGTAGCTTCGGGCGCTGACCCAACTATGGTCGAAGTGATCGAAGTTGAAGATCTCCCACTCGCGTATCTTCCCGGTGATGCCCGACGTATTCGAGTGCGGGTGGTAGGTCCGCTCGAAAGCCTTCATAGCTCCAACGGGTAGTGTGGATTATGCGATTCGATCAACCTGAACAGCCGGAGCGCAGACTTTCAGATTCCGAAGTGGCATCACTGAAAGAAGATGGCGTAATTCATGCCCCCGGTGTGTTGTCTGATCGTTGGGTTGAACGAATTGCNANGGCTATAGANCACACNCANGAGTCGCCNAGCANNCTNGGTGAGGCACTTTCTATCAAGGACCGCGGTTTCACNTCCGATCTGTTCATGTGGNTACAGAGNGACTATTTCAAAGANATAGTCTTCGGTTCACCNCTAGCNAGNCTGGCGCANCANGTTCTTGNCTCGTCGTCGGTGACTCATTGGTACGACCAGTTGTTCTTNAAAGAANCGGGATCCACTGTTCCCACCCCTTGGCACCACGATCTNACNTTTTGGCCCATTGCTGGCGAGCAAATTNTCAGTATGTGGATNCCNGTCAACAAGGTCACTTCCGANTCAAGCGGACTCNAATTCATTANGGGTTCACACCGGTGGTCAAACCGCTTCAAAGCAATAACCCCGGATTACAACTCCTACATGATTAATCCAGAGCTTGAAGANATGCCTGANATCGACTCCAACCGTGAGCAGTATGAGGTTCTTGCNTGGGANCTTGNGCCTGGGGATNTNTTGATTTTTCACCCNCTGACTGTTCACGGCTCGCNAGGCAACTCGTCATTGACTGACCGTCGCTGGGGGTTTGCGAGTCGTTGGGNTGGAGAAGANGTNGTGTATGACCCGAAGCCGCACACGATGCCGTTGCCCCCAGACCACGGGCTNGACCCAGGAGACAAACTCGGAGGACCCATATTCCCCACTGTGNTNCAGGGCACCTAANTTCGCTCAGCTAGCGGTTATTCGGNNGGGGATTGAGGGACCTTTTNTTGTGGGCCGCCAATACCGGCAGTGAGCTTCCATCCCACGGTTAAGAGAATGGCCATGGTGGCTGAAGTGGCAAGCCAGGCTGCAGTATTTCCGGCGGTCGCATAGATAGCTGCCAAAACAAGTGCGGCTATGGCTGCAGTACCGACCTCAATAGCGCTTGCAAGTCCCTGTGCAGCTGCTTGACGGTTTTCGGAAACCGAAATTGAAATCAGCATGGTGCCAGCCGGAAAGCCGATGCCTTCGGCGAAGCCACATGCCANGGTGAGCAATATCANCGCNAAAAGCCCTGGNACTAGCCCGAATAAAGCCGAAAAAGCCGCGCAGGTAGCTACCATCCCAATGGCCCATTTCCGAGAGCCATAACGTTGGGCGAGTGTGCCGCCCCATGGGGCTAACACGGCGATGGGNAGGGCGATACACGTCACAGTCACACCGATCTGCCATTGAGAAGCACCTCGATTGTCCATGTCAAGAATCCACACTGATTCGAACGCCCCGATAAAGACGAAATAGGCAGATACAACCGAACATGCTCCGACGAGCTGGCGATTTCGCANCAGGTCAGATAGAGGCTGACGCNTAACNTCCTTAGCGGCCGTATCGCTTTGGGCTCGCCATGCCGTGGGAATGAGTACGGCCAGAAAGACTGCCATAAACCAGAACGGAGCCCGGAAGCCGCCGATCGCGTTCAGCGCTGCCGCNGCAGCAGGCCCGACGACGAAGCCGGCCACATCGAATGCCCCTAACCGACCTATGTTCCGACCAAGGTTTTGAGGGTCGGCGACGATGACAGTGCGACGAGCGGCTGGTATAGCTACTCCAAATGCCAGGCCCATCAATACGCGCCCCAACATGAACAACCAAAATTCTGTTGCGACTGCCATAACAACTAGAGCGGCAAGCCCCAACAAAAGGCCTGAGCGCAGCATTAACGGAGCCCGNCCTCGGTCCGCTTGAGGGCCTAACGCTAATGCCGCGACAAAACCTGCTCCCAGTCCGCCAGCCACTGACGCCCCGATGGCGAACTCAGAAAATCCGAGGTTGTTTCGGAACTCTGCCAAAAGCGTTACAACGCTCGCCAATCCCGCCGCCATCCCGAANACAATCAAGTAATAAGGCAACAGGCTCGGCCCTNNTCTAAGAGTGTTTGGCGATGTCATGCAGGTCGTTGCGCCTTTGCCGTACCNGNNGGAGAGATNATAACGGTCNCCCACTTAAGTCCTATGATTCTGGCCNAAATATCAGCGATATGAGGCTGTTTCNGANNGTTAACGTTTAAGAACAGTTTGGTTAAGACCACAAAAATCTCTTGGTGAAGAAGTGANCTGCTGGTACAAAGAAACCTGAACAAANGAAAGTAGAAACAGCAAAATGAAATTCCCACACCACGCAAGTGGTCGGGCTCGGTCNTATCGAAGTACCTACAGATGCACCTCNTGCCGCACTTCCATTCATTGGGANGGCACCGTCAAGGCCTANGTCTCTGACGAACAGTTAACCGAAACCTGNNCCAAATCAACAGAAGGNCATACCTGCTAGAAATCAAAAAAGCAGAATCGCTTATAAGAGACTTCCGCNGACAAAGTGGAGGTCTCTTTACTTTTTCTCAGTCACAATGGGCCTATGAAGTTCTCGCAACTCAAGGTCAGAGANGACTTCGTTATCGAAGCTCATGAACTTGAGTGGCAGTTCTCAACTTCCAGNGGCCCAGGTGGCCAGCACGCTAACCGTGCACAAACACGCGCTGAAGTTCGTTGGAACATAGCCACTTCCCAAGCCGGNACTATCGAACAACGCACACGGCTGATCAACCTTTTTGGTGAACTCGTAACTATTCGTTCAGATCAATATCGCTCTCAGAAACGCAATAGAGATGAAGCATTACGGCGNCTGTCTGCCAGAGTGCGCGACGCGNTAGAAGTTCAACGNCGGNGGAAGAACACTCGCCCNAGTAGGTCTGCGANAAGTAAACGAACTGACGCCAAGACTCGACGTGGNCGACTCAAGCAACAACGCCAACGNCCATCATTGGATGACTGACGCCTGCCNTTGNNAATTCTGTACCTGATGGACAAAAAAGTTGTGGGGATTNCNGGAACGTGTNNTCNGCGGGTAGAGAACCGACTATCCGTNTACTCGCGTNCGTAATTTCGGNATNACNTCGTTGGCGAATCTGGTGAGGGAATNGTTCATAACAGAGGGCGCGAGACCTGGAGGACCTCCCCAAGTCACCAAATCAGTTATGCCGTGGTCGGTAATCAGTTGTTCTAGCTCTGCGACGCAATGGTCNGCAGAACCAACGGTCCACGCAAGNGGATTGAGTGGGATGGGAGTACGTGTCGTCTTNGGCCCTGATCTGTCAGCNACTTCAGATTTGTGATCGCTGCTCGCTTTGATCAGCCCTACNTAAATATCTCGTCGGTACTGTTCGGCTNCNGCGATAGGTTCCCACTCTTTCTCTGGGTCGTCGGTGACGAAGACGCCTCTTATCAAGCCGACACGACGATCACTAATGTCATTAACAGCGGCCTTCCACGGGTCAATAGTTAGTTGCTTTGGGCCCTGTGGGAGTAGGTGTGTTCCAAATCTCGCCGCCCGCTCCGCGCCGGCTGGGCTCGTAGCGGCGAGCCACAGCGGGGGACCTCCTGGTTGGACCGGATCAGGAGTGACTCGAAGGTCGGAGAATCGGTAACGTTTCCCTGCAAAACTAAATGGCTCGCCGCTCCAAGCGAGTTGCAGAACCTGTAACGCTTCTTCGGTCAGGGAAACGCGACGGCTTATAGGAATATCGAATCCTCGGAATTCGTGTGCGGCGTAACCCATTCCCACTCCGAGTTCCATCCGCCCATTAGAGATGTTGTCGAGAATCGCTAGGTCTTCAGCTAAACGAACTGGATGTCGAAATGGCAAGAGACATATGTCGGTTGAGAATCTTATTCGGGCTGTTTTTGACGCTGCTGCCGCAGCAACAGGGACAAAATTAGGTAAGTAGCCGTCTTCGATGAAGTGGTGTTCGGTGAACCAACAGAGCTCCATTCGTAGGGCCTCGGCTAATTCGATTTGCTCGAAAGTTTCTGCGTACACCTGGGGCATTGTGATGTCGCTCCCAGGCGGACAGCGGAAGTCGTGGACGATGCCGAAGCGTAAGGGTGGAGTCATGACTTCAAAATAACTGCGTTTCCCCACTCGTGGGACGAATTGGCTTGGGGTCGTTGAACCAGACGAAGACTAAGACCCCGTATTAGGTCCTCGTAGAACTCAATACTGGGCGTTTGGGAGAGCTGTAAACAAACCGCAAGGTAACACTGTCGTGACAGACCCACTGATGGGCTTGTGGTCTGGTTCCCCCAGGGCCCGCCGTCATTTTCATCGGAAAGGGAAGGGAAGGAAGGGAGCCCCACCCCAACCTCTGCCAGGGGTCTGTCGTGACAGTGTTGTACGGGGGTTTGGGGATACCTGAAACCTGAGATACTGGGCCCATGTTTGCCAGAACGAAATCAAGGGCGTTGCGAGAATACCGAGAAGCAGCGGTGGCCATAGCCATCTTCGTTTTCCTCCAAGGGATGATGTTCTTCTTTGACACAGACCTCGTAGCTAAATACAGCTCCCCCACCTACGCGACATGGGACATCCGCTGGGTGGTCGGGGTCATGATCGGATTCCTGGTGCTCGCGACGTTTTTCACCAACGAACTGCAGCGCCGCGACAAACATGGAGAGCACGCAAGGTGCGAGACATGCGGAAACGAAACCTGGCGTCAGAGAAGATTCTGAGATGGAAGGACGCGACACGCTGATCAGCTTCAGGCACCTCGGTGGTGCGATGATCTTGGGTGCTGTGATCCTCGGATTCACCGGCCAACAATTTGGTGATCAAACAGGCAAGATCTCTGCGATTCTTTTCGTTGGTGGCTTCGCTCTCATGCTCATCAACAAAATGCGCGGCGGAGACTGAAACCTGAGTCTGTGCCCA
>PAPO01000017.1 GCA_002708935.1 Acidimicrobiaceae bacterium
AGGCTATAGAAGCCCTCCTCGCCCTGCTTGATGATCTCCCGGTGTGCCTCGACAATGGCGCGCCAGTCATAGCACGCCGGGCCAGAAGCGGACCCCTCAGTGGCCATGACCTTGACCTTGAAAGAACGAATCCGTGCCTAATCGCCTCGCGAGAGCCATAAACCGAGGCTACGCGAAGATGGGAACTGTTGACACCGTGATCAGGAATTGTCACATCGATCAGAGAGAACTCCTGTCTGCGTGGTCTCAAATGAGCACAACAGACGAACTGGCGACTCCCGTCACAACACCCTCGTCGGCATTACGCGTTGCACATAATGCATTGGGGAGAATGATTCTCAATCATAAGTGCCCCTTCCCAACTACAATTAGGGGTTCATTTACTGAGGAGATATTTGTGGCTACCTACTCCTGTCCTACCTGTGGCATGGCGGTCAACGCGTCATGTGCGAAATGTAATGTGCCGTTGGTGAACGGCACCCTCACCAAGGATGATGGATCTACGGTCCAAGTCTCCTGGTGTCCAAGCGACGACAGTTGTGGGAAAATCAAATCCCCAATGTGTTGCGGCGCTGACATGGCCTGCTCGGTGGCATAAGAGGTACTTCTCTTCTTTCACATCAGCGTTAGCCACATTCGGATGATCTGATGGAAAAATGCATTTGGGTAGCGCTGCTACTCGTAATAACGAGTTGTGCGAGTGCGGAAATACACGATGACGGGTCCCTAACTCGCCATCCTTCCTTCGCGAGCACAACCACTACAAGCCAACACGTCCCTAGCCCTACCACTCAGGTCGCAACAGCGACATCAACCTCTGCTGCTCTCGAGGTTTTGACTGGCCCAGCACCTCTCTCCCCTGACGGCCAGCTGGAGCAGGTCACCCTTCCTGACGGAGTAATGGCTTCACCCAGTGGTTTAAGCGGACAGATTCGAGCTACGGCTTTTGGGCCGCAAGGTGATTTCGGTTGGGGGCTCAGTTATTACACAGCACTTTGGGGGTTTTTCCCTGGCCTCCCGCCACACGGTTTGTTGACCGCTAGCGGAACATGGCTTATCCCCGACAACTGGCGGTATCCAGAAACTCTTTGCCCCGAAAAGACAACTGCGCGGGACTCTCTCACCGAACGAGGTCCCTCATATCGCGATGTCTTTCAAACAATTGAGGGTGGTGTCGGACATTGGGACCGTTCTCGGTTCCCCTCAACTCAACCAAAGTTCCGTCTCATAGGAAACGTCGATTGTTATACCACCGACACATCTAATCCTGGCTGGGCCTGGAGCAACGAGGAGGAGATAGTTCCGGGGCTAATCCAGCTATCTAATCGAATAGTCGTTCCTCCTGACGGGATTACTTTCAAACCAAACGACGGAGCTTTACTGGGAGCTGCTTGGTTGGCGCTTCCTCTATCTGAACCTTATGAACGCGACGGGTTAGTAGTCGGCGATAAAAGTTGGACATTGTTCTTAGAGTCCGCAAACTTTCGCGGTCCCGTCGCCTATTGGACTCCTGAGGCTTGGAGTCGGATTACAGCTGACCATCCCCCTTCTCAGTTACGTGGACTTGATCACCGACCCATCGACACCGAGTACAGGGTGTTCGCGGGGCATCTCGACTTACCAAGCTTGAACGCAAACAAAGCTGGGGAAAACTGGTTTCGCATTCCTCGACTCGAGTTTCCGGTTGACGGGCAGGGCCGCACAATTTTTCACCAAGATGTGACCTTCTATGGACCCGACGCTATCTATGAACAGATGAAGGAAGCTCTCTATGGGGCTCCGTTGCCGCTGCAAGTTGACGATGCAGCGTTGATGCACGCTCCTCTCCAAACCCACCGCTGGGAACTCCAGTCAGATGGCCAGGAGATAACCGGTTTGGAAAATTTTGTGATGCTGGACGATTGGGATACCGGCGAAAAGGAAGGGTGGGCGTGGGGATTGCAGTGGTCCGATCCTTCAGGTGTTTTCCCTACCCATTACAGACAGTTCAACGACGAGTGGGAAGCCACGGACCCAGCCAGTTCGCCTTCTGAACTGGACTCGACGGGGGCCAGGTTCCCGTCTGCGGCGAGAAGGACTGGTTACGCTCCTTCACTCGAAGACGGGCCAGCTCCCCAGGTGCGCGAAGTTCAGTTAAATGACGGTTCAGTTCTTCGTTATACCTGGTATCGGTTCGTTGATCAGCCAGCACTAGCAGCACTTGATTTAACAACGAAACAGAAAACTGATTTGCAGACGATAGTGGAACAAATACACGCTCAATGGGGTCAGCAGACCGAGTTCATCAAACCTCCCAGCCGGGGTAATCTCGTTGAACTGCAACAGGAGGTCCTCGTGGAGCCACCTGCGGGTGCTGAAGTTGGCTGGGTTCCGGTTGTTATAAGCCAAACCGCTGCTAGGTAGTTCGCTTCCAACTTCTCTCGGATTGACCAGAACTCCACAGGGTGTGAGCATCGTGGAGTGATCCCAGCAGTTGAACTTGATGACACAGACCCTTTGGCTGATTTTCGCGACCTTTTTGTTCATAGCCCCACGGACTCCGATCTCATCTATCTAGACGGCAACTCTTTGGGCAGACAGCCGATCGCAGTGCGTCAAGTGCTCGAAGAAGTCGTTGACCAACAGTGGGCTGAGCGACTCATCCGTGGTTGGAATGAAGGCTGGCTCGAAATTTCAGCTTCTATCGGCGATCTAATCGGCGAACTCATTGGTGCTCAACCTGGCGAAGTGATTTTGGCCGAGAACACATCAACCTGTGTTTACAAGGCTGCAGTGGCGGCTCTAAGTGCTCAGTCAGGAAAAGGCACTGTTGTTACTGATAACGAAAACTTTCCTTCCGACATTCAAATCCTTCGTTCTGCCTGCGTCGCCGCCGGTTCCAATCACACTGTCACCCTGGTAGACACCACCTCTGCTTCTGACCCCACCAAGGCTGTGCTTGACGCGATAGATACCTCAACGGCTCTTGTGTCGCTCAGTCATGTTTCTTACAAAGCGGGTTGGCGTTGGGATCTACAACAGATCAACGCGGCTGCCACAAAGGTCGGCGCACTTGTCCTTTGGGACTTCTCTCACTCAGTTGGCGCCATTCCCATCGACGTTGCAGCTGACGGTGTGACGCTGGCTGTTGGGTGCACTTACAAATATCTGAATGGCGGACCGGGTGCCCCTGCTTTCATTTATATCCGCGCTGACCAAGACGATCTGGCTAATCCGATCACAGGGTGGTTCGGAACTGCTGAGCCTTTTAGTTTCGACGAGTCAAGCCCACCTGCGTCTGGCATCGAACGGTTTCTTACCGGAACCCCTCATGTAGTTTCCGCTGCGCTCGTTCGGCCAGGACTGGAGATTTTGCTCGAAGCAGGGATGGACAGGGTTTACGAAAAGTCGGTTGCTCTCTCACAGCGTTTTATTCAACTCTGCGATGAACATNTGTCACCGTCGGGTTTTGAAGTTCGGTCCCCGCGAGANCCAGAACANCGCGGGTCACACGTCGCTGTTTTTCACCCAGATGCTCAAGCTGTTGGTTTGGCCCTCATTAACGAACAATCTGTTATTCCTGANTTNCGTCCNCCGGATCTTCTGAGGTTCGGCTTTGCCCCGCTCTACACAAGCTTCACCGACATTGATTCNACAGTGAACCGTATTATCAAGGTGGTTGAAGGCGGTGGAGTGGACAGGTGGAGGAACNAAAATCCTCTAGTNCCNTAGGAAAACGTTTGNCGAGAGGCGAGTCATTGGCTGCAGAAATNCGGCAGGTTCAGTTGGCAGATGTNCGCGAGTTGAGTCTCGTGNTGGCGCGAGCTTTCGAAGAAGATCCTTTTATGTCGTGGATGTTTCCCGAANCAAANTTTCGACTGAAACTNNTTCAGGCTTGGATGCGAGTTGAAGTTGAGAGTGCAATTCGGATGNGCACGAGTTGGGCTTCGNNAATTAACGATGAANTTGTCGCNGGGACNATTTGGGCACCGCCCGGTCGCGATCTCCATGAGGGAGGAACTTTCAACCAACTCTGGTATCTGGTGTTGGGAGCNAACCCCNACCGCACGTCGGAATTAGCNGAAGGCTTGTCGGCGNTTGGNGATACCCACCCCACACAATCACACTTTTATCTCAACACCGTGGGNGTCGTACCCNACCTCGCCGGACAAGGCCACGGCGGAACGATTATTNGCCACACNCTNGACTTNGCCGATAGCGATGGGCAACCNTGNTACTTGGAGAGCTCAAGTCCGCGAAACATTCCACTNTATGAGCGTCTTGGATTTGAAGTGATTAGCGAGATAGCTCTCCCTAANGGCCCAACAATGTGGGGAATGTGGCGNTCAGAACGNTAAATCAGATCAGNATTTNAGGCATACGCTCAAGGAGCAGAGTTTCCGAAGATCAATGTCGAACAGGCAGACCAGTAGCCGCCCCATCCGTGNCACAANGCGANGTCAACGTCNGCGACTTGGTTCGCNGCTTCGCCTCGCACTTGGCGAATNGACTCNAGCATGCACANCATCCCNTAGGCACCGGTGTGGGCGTAACTGAGCCCTCCCCCACTGGTGTTCATCGGCAACTTTCCACCNGGAGCGGTATGNCCTTCAGCTATGAAATGGCCTCCTTCGCCGTACTCCACAAANCCAAGGCCTTCTAACCCGAAGATNGGATTGTGAATAAAGGCGTCGTANATCATGAGGTGATCTATGTCGGCNTGGGTGANTCCTGAACTCNNAAATGCAGCGTCGCCNCTAGTGCGNATGAACTCTGGTCGCAANGGTTCACGNACNCCTCCTGGACTCATGACCCCNGCCTCTAAAGCTCCNCCNGTTCCNAGGACGTAGACGGGCGGTTTCGGGTAATCCTTAGCTCTGTCAGNTGAGGTAACGACGAGTGCGCCACCCGCATCAGANACCAGGCAGCACATTGCTCTGCGGATCGGCCAGGCAATCATTGGCGAAGCTAATACTTCNTCTACCGAGGTTGGTTCNCGNAGCGTNGCCCGGGGCACGTCGACGGCCCATTCTCTTTGGCTTACAGCTCCNACTGCGAGTTCCTCATCGGTGAGCCCGTATTCGTGTTGNTATCTGACAACGGGGAGCGTGAATGTAGCTGCGGCTTGACCGCCGCTGTAGAACATGTCGAACTGCTGTCCAGTGCCTCCGCGCTGGCCNGCGTCAAAGCTCTGACCCANCCCTCGGGTTGATTTGCCNGATTCTCCGTAGACGATCAAAACGGTGTTGCAGTATCCCGCGTGGATAGCGGCNACCGCGTTACGCAGTTGAAACATCCAAGAACAGCCCCCGACGACTGTGTTGTCGGCCCATGATGGAAAGATGCCTAATTGCCGGCTCATGTCNGCAACCGGGAAATAACCGCACGTAAAGCCGTCAATATCTGCTGCTGTGATTCCNGCNTCCNTCATCGCGTTTGCCGCGGCGTCAACGGCNAGACCTACNGATGACATGTCGGGCACNGNGCCGATTTCNGTTGANTCTGCGGCTCCTACTATTGCCGTCGCGCCCGGGGGAATCANGGTTGNTCTCCCACTGGTTCGAAGCACAGCACAGTGATTTCGTCNAAAGGAACGAACGTTGCCCTGACAGGCATGTCGAGTTGGAGGGCTTCGGGGGTTTGTTCGCAGTTCACGATTGAGGAGGTGAGTAGCGGACCTTCAGCAAGTCGCACCAGGGCTACTGACCGCGGACCGTCGCTGCCCCACAGAGCAAACGGTTTTTGTTGAATCGTGTAGCTGTAGAGGGTCGCGTCTCCTGTCGCGTCAAAAAACTCAACATCGGTTGAAGAACACTCCGGGCAGATCAGTGANGGCGGGAAATACGCGTCCCCGCANGCACGACATCTGTTGATTCGCAGAACACCGTCTTCGCATCCATCCCAGAAAGGTTGCGTTTCAGGCGTCGGCACAGGAACAAGGGGATGAGGCATAGTTCAAGTTCTAGCCTGCTTGAGCAATCTATTGCTGATCTTGAGAAAGGATTTCATGAACGACGTAATTGACTTCCGTTTCCGTCCTGTGGGTTCACAAAGTTGGAACAGAGAAACGACGTTTCATTACTTGAATCGTATGCAGCTCGAACCGACACCATCATTTGAACTTCAATCGGTTGATCTCATGTTCGAAGAGATGGATCAGGCNGGCATNGCGCTCGGGGTTATAGGGGTTCCTGGNCCCACAGGCATCAGAGGCTTAGACCCTGTTGGTGGNGACGCTNTCTCCGGNCTANTCGANCAGCATCCCGAGCGTTTCGTGACATTTGGTGCTGTGGAACCGAGCGANATTGANTCTGCTGCCCGNTCNATAAAAGAAATGGGTCAAGCAGGNGTNAANGGNGTAACTATCGATCCTTCAACAGCNCGCGTTCATCGCCAGTTCCACGACCCTGCTTTGTATCCGNTATACGAAGAAGCCTCAGAACAAGGAATGTTGNTCACCACTACTCAAAGTTGTTTGTTGGGTCCNTACATGGANGATTGTCGTCCCGAATATGTTGACCGGGTTGCGACCGATATNCCGGATCTGAAGATCGTNATTCAGCACGGCGGTTGGCCCTATGTCCATGAAGCCATCGGCGTTCTCTATAAACAACCGAATGTTTTCATGGTGCCAGGGCAATACATCCACTANGACTTTCCTGGCTCNGCTGAGTACATAGCAGCACTTCGAAGGCAGTGTTCGGAGCAAATAATTTTNGGAAGCGTTTATCCAAATTGCGGGTCGCTAANCGANCTGCGTTCAATAATTTCAAGTTGGGCGCTACCACCCGAGATTGAACGGCGTTACCTACGCGAGAATGCGGAATCGCTGTTGAATCTTTGANGTTNGAATAATGGAAGGGTTGCTATGGGTAACAATCAGGACAAAGTAGTTGTGGTGACCGGAGCCGGTTCTGGTATTGGTAAGGCAACTGTTCGACGCCTAGCTGATGAGCAGGCGAAGGTTGTTGCTGTCGATTTAACGAAAGCTTCGTTGGANTGGCTNCNAGACCTTGATTCAGTGACCNCTCTGGCNGGGGATGTCACCGATCCACAGGTGAACGAGCAGATGGTGGAACTTGCTGTTGATACTTACGGACCTCTGAACGCGGCAGTGTTAAACGCTGGCATCTTGGTTCAAGGCGACATTGTTCGAGGATCAATGACCGACTACGACCGAGTCATGGACGTCAACGTCCGTGGTGTCGCTCTAGGCCTCAAGTCAGCTGTCGCTGCNATGGCTCCTGCCGGCGGATCGATCGCTATCACCGGGTCNGTCTCAGGACTACGGGGTGACAGTGGCCTATGGGCATACAACGTGTCGAAAGGCGCTGTTGTCAANNTGGCCAGAGCCGCCGCACTAGATCTCGGTCATCTCAACATCCGCGTGAATGCCGTCTGTCCAGGCCCAATTCACACCGGCCTCACCGAAGATACCCAGGGAACTGAGATAGCCGATGCNATGGAAGCTCGCCTGCCTCTGGGACGTTTCGGACAACCCGAAGAAGTTGCCGCAGTTATTGCCTTCTTAACGTCTGACGAGTCATCATTCGTCACAGGAGCCGCNATCCCCGTTGATGGCGGAGTCACTGCGGGAACCGGACAATGGGCGACCTATGCAGGTCGAAAACGCGGGTACCTATAGCTATCTGCGAGTTTGTCTGTGTAATGCTGCATCTATGACTCAAGCCCCAATCTCAACCTTTCCCGTTCCTGAACTCGACGTCATCCCCGANGACCTNCGGTCCATGATGTTGGCCATTCAAGAAAAGACGGGATTCATTCCAAACGTTTTCTTGGGTTTAGCGCATCGACCAGANGAACTGCGAGCGTTCATGGCNTACCACGACGCGCTGATGGAACGCGACAGCGGATTAAGTAAGGCTGAACGGGAAATGATCGTGGTGGCTACCAGCGGAGCCAACAGTTGCTTGTACTGCGTTGTCGCCCATGGCGCCATTCTTCGAATCAGAGCCAAGAATCCACTTATCGCGGACCAACTAGCTGTTGACCCATCCAAAGCGGANCTNGATGACCGACAAAANGCCATGATCGCCTTTGCNGTCAAGTTGGCGCGAACACCCGAAGATCTCAGCCAATCGGATCATCANCTTCTTCGTGATCACGGTTTCAGCGATGACGATATTTGGGATATCGGCGCCATCACCGGCCTTTTCGCGATGTCCAACCGNTTGGCCCATTTAGCTTCGATGCGACCGAACGACGAGTTCTTCGCGATGGGCCGCGGCTGAACCTAAGACNCCGCTACTAGACAGTGANTGTTTTGAGCAACGATCAGGGTCTATGTGGNGCCGCGCAATACGTTGAGCGCTTCNTCNGCNTGTTTTGTCATGTCTGTTTCACTCGNTATAACGGTCAGAATCTGTCTGTCACGTCCGATAACGAAGGTCTTCCTCCTATTTGGAAGAGACCCCAGCCGTTTCACCCCAAATTGCTTCGCGACGGTCCTATCAGGATCGGATAACAGAGGGAGATTCAACTGATTAATCTCGTCAAATTTATGTTGCCGNTCCCACGGATCAGCGCTCATTCCCACCACCGAGGCACCAACTTTTTCGAATTCTTCAGTTAGGTCCCGGAAGTAACAACTTTGCNTAGTTCAACCCGGCGTCAATGCTTTCGGATAGAAAAACAAGACAACAGGGCCAACCTCTAACAAATCAAAAAGACGGACCGGCTCCCCGAACTGATTTGTGGCTTCAAAGTCATCTACGGCCGATCCTTTTCGCATACCTGCACCCTATGGGCTTCAGGTCCTACGATCACTACTTGTGCGAGGACATCCGAGACTTGATGACTTGGGCCCAGCCCTNCCNAGGGAACGTTGGACGTTAGTCGACGCTGTCCGCCATCAAGCCAACGTCCACGNNGACCGAGAATTTTTGTCCTTCGAAGANGGNNCANCGGTTTCCTTCTCTNAGTTCGACTACCTCACCGACTGTTTAGCTACCGCTNTAGCAGGCTTGGGTTTGGGAATCGGTGACCGGATCTTGGGTCTGTTGACCAATAGTCGCGAGTTCATGATCACCATGATCGCTGCACACAAACTTCGCGCTGTCTTCGTACCAGTTAATACTGAACTNCGCGGNGGCTTCCTCGAACATCAGGTACAGAACAGTTCACCCCGGATCATCGTTGTCGATGATGACTTATTAGATCGTTTCGGNACCGTAGATACCTCACAATCCGATATCGAAACAGTCATCNGNGTNAGCGACGGAACCTCCACCNGNGCAGTCCCCCCCGGCGCCCTCGCCGACANACCTCTGGTACGCATGGANTCGCTGCTCAACACCGAACCNAATATGGAAGCGTTGTCCGACCCCACCCCNAGNGANGTNTGCACAATCATGTATACCTCAGGNACAACAGGNCCTTCNAANGGNGTCNTNATGCCCCAAGGGCACTGCTACCTGTTCGCTTTGGGCACCGTTGCNGCGATGGAACTAACTGAAGACGACCGCTACTTCTGCTGCATGCCCTTGTTTCATGCCAACGGCTTGTTCATGCAAGCCTATGCCTCGCTCCTCGCTGGCAACTCATGTCACGTAACCAAACGTTTCAGCGTCACGGATTGGCTCANCATTGTCCGCGAAGAACAAATAACAGTCACCAACGCTCTCGGGGTTATGCCTGAGTTCATTTTCCGAAGTCCCGAATCGCCACANGATCGAGATCACAAGTTGACTCGAATTCTTGCNATTCCCGTNGCCGAGGAATGGGGGGTGGCNATGCAANACCGTTTCGGTGTCAAGTTACGCCAAGGTTTCGGGATGACCGAGGTAAACATGGTCACCTACAGCGACCTTGAAGACCCTGTTATGGCTGGATGCGCCGGNCCGCCTTTGAGCGAATTCTTTGACGTAATAATTGCNGACCCCGAAACTGACGCTGAATTACCAAGAGACAACATCGGCGAAATTTTGGTCCGACCGAAAGTGCCATTCTGTTTCAATGTCGGCTATTTCAANATGCCTGACAAGACAGTCGAAGCGTGGCGCAATCTTTGGTTCCACACTGGCGATGCCGGTCGAATGGACTCAGAAGGAAGACTGTTCTTTGTTGATCGAATTAAAGACCGTATTCGTCGGCGAGGGGAAAATATCTCGTCGTATGAACTCGAACAGGCCCTCAACGAACACCCATCTGTCGTGGAATCAGCGGCCGTTGGTTTACGGGTCCCNGGCGCTGGTGGCGAGGATGAAATTAANGCNGTTCTNGCGATTGACGGACCTGCACCGGATCCAACAGCATTCCTAGATTGGTGTGTTCCGAGGATGCCGCGTCACACGGTNCCGCGATACCTCGAGTTTGTGACCGAANTGGACAAAACAGCTTCGGGAAAAATANGAAAACAAGCCATTCGTGATGCCGGCGTGACNGNGGACACNTGGGACCGTGAATCTGTTGGTTACGTCATAAGTCGTAACTAGAGCACCTAGAAGTAGTCACCCCAGGCGGTGACTCCGTGGAATCCTCCATCTACGATGATTGTTTGGCCCGTCACGTAGCTAGCCGCATCACTAGCCAGGAACGCCACGACCGAACTGATTTCTTGAGGTTCTCCCCATCTTCCTAAAGCGATGTGACCTGCGAGGCCCTCTGCAAGTCCCGGAGTTTTTCTGCCTTCTTCCCACATNTCGGTGATGATTAACCCGGGCGCGACTGCGTTGACTCGAACTCCGTGTTTGCCAAATTGTGCGGCTTGACTTCGAGTCAGTGAGTCCAGGGCAGCTTTGGTCGCACCGTACGTGGGAAGTTCGGCGACACCTGTGGCACCAGCTACAGACGACATGTGGATTACTGAGCCGTGGCCACGTTCAGCCATTTGACGAACCAATGCCTTAGTAGTTTCGAGNGGTGCGTGATAGTTGAGTCGCATGATCATTTCATCTTGACCTTTGATTTCACTNACNCCCGCATTATTGACAAGGATGTCTATTCCTCCTAAGGCTTCAAGCGTTGCNACTGCAAGTTCGCCACCCGCACCGGGCTGGGCCAAGTCAGCGGTAAGAACNACAGGATCGTTCGGAAGGTCTTCAGCCACCCGCAATAAATCTTGTTCTGATCGCGCNGCCAAAGCCACTCGGGCTCCCTGTTCTGCNAGTGAACGAGCGCAATGTTCACCTATTCCGCGACTCGCCCCGGTTACCAGCGCAAGTCGTCCCTCTAGTGTTCCCATGCGTTACCTTTCGACAGATCCAATTGTTGCAGCACTGCAGGTAGTGCGCTCTGAAAGACTGGTGCTGTGAACGATCCGCTNGTTGTTGAGGTCACTCGGGGTTCAACTGTTGAAAGCATTCATCTAGTCGATATTGCATTAGTTGATAGCACGGGCAAATTGGTTGACGNTTGGGGCGAGGCAAATCGACCGACTTTGCCTCGGTCATCTCTGAAACCTATCCAAGCAACACCTTTGATCACTGAAGGCATTGCTGATTCGGCAGGTCTAAACACCGAACAACTGGCTGTCGCCTGTTCCAGCCACAACGGCGAGCCTCGTCACGTCCAAGTGGTNGACCGTTGGCTCGACATGATGGGATTTTCTCATGCNGTTCTTGAGTGCGGTGCTCATGCGCCATCAAACCCGCAGGCTGCNCGCGACCTAGTTCTTGCCGGTATCGAACCCGACAGTCGTCACAACAATTGTTCTGGCAAACACGCCGGCTTTGTTGCNATGTCCCAGCATTGCGATGCAGACGTCTCGGGATACATCTCACCGAGCCATCCTGTGATGAAACGTCTTGTTACNCCCGCNGTGGAAGATTTTTGTCGGATCGATCTCAGCGACCAGACGCCNGGCGTAGANGGTTGCGGNGTGCCTGTNTGGTCNATNCCACTGAACCATTTAGCCGGTGGCTGGTCACAACTCCGTGCNCGNGGATCAGGAAAACGACTGTTNCAGGCCATGACCGACGANCCNTTTCTGGTCGCCGGAACAGATCGCGCGTGCACACGTCTCATGGACGCATCCAGCGGAGACGCTGCAGTGAAAACGGGAGCTGAAGGGGTCTTTTGTGGCGTCGATTTGCGGAATGGTTTTGCTTTCGCCCTCAAAGCCCGAGACGGTCAAGCACGCGCCGCAGAAATGGCTGCGGAATGGATCTTGGACCGNTTGGGTTGTATCGAATTTGCGTCGCCAAAGATTTTACGAAATTGGNCNGGAACTGCTGTCGGGGAAGTACGAATTTCCTCGAATAAAACCTGANCCTCTGTCAGTCCATATCTGGGCGAAGCATCACTCGACCNGTCGTCTTACGACTCGACAAATCAATCAACCCATCCATCAAATCTTCGAGATGCAACTCTTTGCTAACTAATGGAGCTAACGCACCTGAGCCAACTAGATCCCAAAGTTCGTCATAGCAATGGTCAAGAACGTCATCCATGCGGCCCTTGTATCCACCCATATGGACACCGACAATTGAATAGTTTTTCACCAGCACGTGGTTCGCTGGGGCCATAGGTATGTCACCGCTGGCAAACCCAACGACGAGCAAGCGACCCTCCCAGGCCACGAGTCGACGCGCTATATCAAAAAATTCTCCTCCGACNGGNTCATAAATAAGATCNCAGCCTCGACCTGAGGTCGCGTCCATCACCTTCTCGTACAAATCCTCAGAGTTGTAGTCGACGACGACGTCGGCTCCGAGCGATCTGCACACCTCAACCTTGTCCTNGCCACCAGCAGCTGCGATGACCGTGCAACCATGAGCNTTTGCCATCTGCACAGCCGCGGAACCNACTCCTCCAGCAGCCGCTAGAACCAGCACTGTCTCACCGGGTTGCATCTGTCCACGCCGATGAAGAGCGGTCCAACCAGTTCCATAGATCACATTCATCGCTGCGGCCGCAGACAACGAAACATCATTAGGAACAATTCGCATCTCATGGCCACGAACCAAGGCCTCTTCGGCGTAACCACCCCAACCTGAAGCGGTCATCCCCAAGACACGATCACCNACCTGNAATTCGCAGTCGGAACCTACTTCCACCACNGTGCCAGCNACACTCATTCCAGGCGTAAACGGNGGGTCTAAGCGCACTTGGTACTGCCCCTGGCATTGAAGAATGTCCGCGAAGTTNAAGTCACTCGCTGAAACCTGGACCCGTGCCTCNCCAGNCCCGGGTGATGGAGATTCAACCTCTTGCAGGGATAANACATCCCACGGGTCCCCTAATTCGCTCAGTCGCCAAGCTCGCATCTGTTTCCTTTCGGATTTACGAATGAATTGCACCGTACCAACGAACTCCTATGGCTGTCGGAGTAAGTTCAAATCATGTCGAACNCGTCTCCNCNCATCACCATCATCGGAGCCGGTATCACTGGGGCTGCCGCCGCGTATCGTTTAAGCCAATTGGGAGTAGCCGCCGACGTNTATGAAGCCGACCCAAATGTCGGTGGGAGGATGGCTCGGTCTCAGTTGGGTGGAGCCGTCTTTGATCACGGTGCACAATTCTTCACTACTCGAGGAAACGAATTTCGAACTTTGGTTGAAGCTGCCGAAACTGAAGGTGCTACCAGAGTCTGGACACATGGGTTCGGGGAAGCCCCGGATGGTTATGAGAGATGGCGAGGTGTTCCTGATATGACTGCTTTGGCCGCGTGGCTCCTGGGNAAGTCTGGAGCAAGGGTGCATTTGGAGTCACCGGTGGTCGANCTTGGTCAACTCTCCACTTCGGGAATTATCTTGACCCCTCCCATTCCGGTGAGCGTCGCGCTTGCCAGAAATTCTGGCTTCGAGCCTCCATCGGACCTCATGGGTCGGCTAGAGGCGGTCCAATACAAGCGCACCATTGCAGTGTTGCTGGTTTNGAAGAGCCCGCTGAGAGGAATGCCTGNAGATGGGGGCATACAACTCTCAGATGATCAAGATCTCGCTTTCATCANCGACAACTACCAAAAGGGAGTCAGTTCNCNNCCCGCTCTAACAATTCANCTNTCCAACGACGCGAGTCTCGACCTGTGGGATCAACCCGATGAAACAATCATGAACTTTGCGATAAAGCAGGCGGGAAGTTGGGTTGAAGTCGGAGACGTTGTCGGTCATTCGATCACTAGATGGCGTTACGCCGGTCCGGTAGAGGTACTNCCNGAGTCGTCTGCGACCTGGGGACAAGAACCCTCTTTGGTCATTGCTGGCGAAGCGTTCAATGGACCGAAAGTTGAAGGCGCGTTCAACTCGGGGATCGACGCTGCGAATCGGGTTGCGGAGTTANTCAGTTGAGCGGTTCCAAGGCCGGTCAATGAACAGATCCGATCACATCGCGGGTCTTGACCTGTCCCGACTCACTCCAGCAGACATTGACTATTTTTTTCGGACTCTGTCACCGCGCGTTCCGCGTTCAACGCGAGAAGAGAGCCAACATCTTTTGGATCTCCTCCGATCCCGTTTGCAAGATATAGCTGTGCATCTCGGTGATCCGACAGCACACACCTTTGCGCCTCATGANATCGAAAGGGTGCTCGGTTCTATTTGCGACCGATTAGAGCGCATGAAGCGACGCGAGTGGAAAGCACAAAAGGACGGTGTCAGCGTCTTGAAGCAGCTTCGAATCCAGGTTGGCGAAATTTCAGCAGATCTTCACGAACTATCNGCCGGATGACACGCCCTACCAGAAGCCCCTAACGTGGGCGTGAAATGGAGGTTCACTGATGGCGCTACAACCAAGTGATTATGAAGAAATTCGGCAGCTACTAGCCCGATACAACTTTGCCGTTGATTTCGGTCACATTGATGAGTGGGTAGATACGTTCACAGCCGACGGCACGTTCAGTTGCGTGGGACTTCCTGATGGTGCTCCATTAGGCGGAAAACATGAAGGCAAGGATGCGCTTCGCGCTTACGCTGAATCGCATTTCGCAATCAATCAAGGCCGAGCTCGACACTGGAATTGGAATCTCCTCATTGAAGGAAGCGGTGATGCTGCGACGATGCAGTGCTACCTGAACGCGTATAGCGCCGGCCAGGGCGACTCGGCCCTCTTCAGAGCAACNGGTGTGTACAGAGATCGCCTCTCTCGAACAGAGAGNGGCTGGAAGTTTGTTGANCGCGAAGTAACAATCGACCCGGCATAAACAACCGCCTTCACATTGGGCGCAGGTCTTTGTCCTAGATTTGTAGGAAAGGTTGAGGGGGACCCATGTCAACTGATCTGACTCCGATGGAACTAATTCCCGTGCTAGATCTTCAACCGCTCCTCGACGGCGACGAGCNCGGTATCANCGCCTTGGCTGNCGACTTAGGGAAAGCTCTTGAGCAAACGGGGTTTTTCTCCATAATCAACCATGGCGTTCCATGGTCGATGGTGGAGGCTGTTTATGATGCGACGCGCCAGTTGCATGCGCTCCCTCAATCACAAAAAGATGCCATCACCATGGATCGCACCCACGGCGGCTATCTCGGTATGGGCGCTGGTACCTCTTACGCAAGTGAGATAGCCGGAGAGGTTCGCAAACCAAACCAGAACGAAGCCTTCTTCGTTCATGAGGGCGGCTACCTAGAAGGCAACCAGTATCCCCACCTCGAAGGTTTCGAAGACTTGACCGCCGCCTACATTCAAGCGATGCAGGGACTAGCTACTTCCTTGTTGCCGCTCTTGGCAATTTCACTCGAACTAGACGCTGAATTTTTTGNCNGNGACTTCGATGTTCCAAGCGTGACCCTTCGAATGTCGCACTATCCGGTTATGGATTACAGCGACAACGAATGGGGTTTAGCTCCTCACACTGACAGTTCGATCTTTACTTTCTTGCCAGCCAACGACGTTCCTGGTCTTGAGGTGCGTCCCACCGGGCATGATTGGATCCAGCCGCCGGATGTTCCTTGCTCCTTTATCGTCAATAGCGGGGACATGTTGAAGAGGTGGACTAATGGGCGCTATTTGTCTACCGCGCATCGAGCAAGCAATTTGTCCAATGTTGATCGCTACGCGATGCCGTTCTTCTACGGGGCAAGGGAAGACGCCGTTATTGACCCTGTCCCTACAACGGTGTCGCCACAAACTCCTAGTCGATATGAACCGATTACTTATGGTGACTACCAGCGTTGGTTTTTGGATCGCAACTATCGCGGTTTAACAGGGCAAACCGCTGCGGCCACNCCNCCATAAGCGGACTGTTTTATTCCAAGACACCGGCAACAGCTAACTCTGCTATCCGGTCAGCGTCATATCCCAGAATTTCTTCCAGTACCTGGAAAGTGTGTTGCCCATAGGTTGGACCACAGTCAGTGATTTCGTCGGTGCTGCGCGACATTTGAAAGCGAGTACCTTCAACAAACATCGTCCCGTTGGTGGCGCTCGCCACTTCACGGAAATGACGACGATGTTGAAGTTGCGGATCGTTCGCTAGATCTTCGGAGTTCTGTAATTGATGTGCAGGCACTCCTGCTGCTTGCAACAGCTCCTGGGCTTCGACTCCTGTCAGTCCTGCGGACCAGTCGCTGATGACCTCCTCTATTTCGGTGCTCCTATTTCGACGTTCTTCCAGCCCTAGGTTCAGGTATTCATCCCCAAATCCGACGACTTCACACAGAGCATGCCAGTGTTCCTCCGTTTCGCATGCAACGGCCACCCACCGGTCGTCACCCTGACTTGGGAAAGTGCCGTGCGGCGCCATCACAGGGTGACTGTTCCCAATTTTCTCCGGTAGTTCGTTGTTTAGGACGTAGTCAAGAACTGCGGGAGCCAGAAAATTCATTGAGGCCTCGGCCTGAGAAAGATCAATATGTTGACCTTCGCCGGTTCGTCTGCAGTGATCTAGCGCCGACAAGATAGCGGTGCTCAAGAACTTCGGGGCGACATAGTCGGTGTAGGCAGCGAAAACACCTGCCGGGTCACGGTCTGGCCAGCTGGTCATCGCGTAGAAACCCGACATTGCTGCGCCCATGGTCCCGAACCCGGCGAGCGCTGAGAGTGGGCCACTTTGGCCGAATAGACAACTGCTAGCCATGATGATGCTGGGATTTACTTCGCGTAAATCTTCGTAACTCAGACCCCACGACGCCATTGCTCTCGGCGAAAACGACTCGCAAACAACATCAGCCCATCGAACGAGATCAAGAATTACTTCTTTACTTTCCGGTTTCGACATGTCCAATGTCAGGCCGGTCTTACCAGCGTTCATATTCTGAAACAGTCCACTGTTATCCGCGCCTCCCTCGTCGTTGAGAAACGGCTGAATTGTTCGAGCCGTCTCAACCTTGTTCGACGACTCGACTCGGATGACGGTTGCCCCCCAGTCAGTCAACACCCGAGTTGAGGCGGGACCAGCCATAACCCACATGAGGTCAAGAATTTTCACATCCGATAGAGGTAGTTCGCTACCGTCGCTCGGACTATCAGATTCTTGAAGTTCCATTGATCGAGTTGTCCCGAGGACTTCGTCATTGTGTTGCCCTATATGAGGCGGTGGGGAGTCAATCTGGAGCGGCGTCTCCCCCATTTTTGCGAAAGCACCTGGGTATCGCACAGTTAAACCGTCGTCGTGTTCCACGTCGGCCCAAAACTCTCGTGCTGAATAGTGTTCTTCTTCGACTATGTCTTCGACCGTTGAGATGGGAACGATCAGTAGTCGTTTCTCTAAGCTTGCGTCGAGTAGTTCCTTCTTGGTCTTGGTGGCAGTGAACTCAGCAACGATGTTTTGAATGCGGTCGTATTCACCTAGGCCGATGCGTCCCGTCATCACGCCCTCAACGAAGTCGATCCAATCGATTTCAAGGTCGCTGTCTTCGCACATTCCTTCTTCGTGAATCCACTCGAAGAGACGTTTACCAAAGGGACCAATTCCGCCGCCGAACAAGATTGTTGGGGATACGTAGCCATCTAAGGCCGGGGCTCGTAGGCGGACGCTGAAGGGCCCCAGCGTTGCTCCTCCGCTAAATCGTTGCGATTCTTGCGCATTGTACAAATGAGCTAGAGATAGCGACATGGTCGCGGCGTTGAACGCTTGTTGGGCACTGACATCAACGTGTTGACCCTGACCCGATCGAACACGTTCATGCAGCGCTATCAGGCTCGCCGCGGCAGCTTCGGCGGCTGCATGCATCCATGCTTGGTCAAGTGGGACTCGAAGTGGTGCGCGGTCGCTGTCACCGACCAAGGTATTCACCATCGATGCTGCACCGACCGTTAAGTCCGTAGCAGCCCATCCGGATTTGGGTCCATTCTGACCAAATGCGGAAATGGACGTTACGACGAGTGCGGAGTTCACTGCGTGAAGGTCATCGAATCCGAGTCCTTGGCTTGCCAGTTCACCAGGCGCATTGGATTCAATGAGAAGGTCAGCTCCTGACACCAATTCAAGTAACTCTTGTCGCCCTGCGTCTGTGGTTAGGTCAAGGGTCACACTTTTTTTGCCACGGTTATAAGCCCAGAATCTCAGTGACGATTCGGGGTCACCTTCTTTTCCTTTGACCCACGGGCCAAGGGTCCGGGAGGCAGAGCCTTCTGGTGGTTCGACCAGAATTACTTCGGCCCCGACATCGGCAAGCATCGCGCCAGCCAACTGCCCTTTTTCGTCCGTTAGATCTAGAACTCGGTATGGAGACAACATTGATCTCTTTCCCCTCTTAGAGACTCACAAGATAATTC
Source organism: Acidimicrobiaceae bacterium (assembly GCA_002708935.1). Lineage (GTDB taxonomy): Bacteria > Actinomycetota > Acidimicrobiia > Acidimicrobiales > Poriferisodalaceae > MedAcidi-G3. Next base: position 18,595 of record PAPO01000017.1, read on the forward strand.
ACTATTTCGACCTCTAATTACAAGGTCACCCGCTGCGATCTTTGGATTCGAGTATTTCTGTGTTGATCAACTTCGAAAGCTATTAACGTGACATACCAGTCGTGAATTCGACCATGGAGGGTGTCCGTGACTGAACATACCTATAGCACTGCAGCCGAGACAGCTGCCGCAATCGCTTCCGGCGACGTGTCGAGCCGAGAGTTGCTGGAAGCAGCATTGGCTCGTGTCGATCAGTTGGATGGGCCCATCAACGCGGTTGTTGCCCTAGACGCCGAACGGGCACTCGACGCAGCAGATCAAGCTGACCAAGCTGTTGCTCGTGGGGATCAGCTGGGTCCGCTTCACGGAGTGCCGATAACGATTAAAGACAGCTTCCAAACAGAAGGTGTTATCACCACTTCGGGGGCACCTGAGTTAGCTGATTTCGTACCTGATCGAGACGCTGACCCGGTCGCCCGTTACAAAGACGCGGGGGCGATTGTGTACGCAAAAACCAACCTCCCAATCTGGGCCGGTGACCTTCAATCGTATAACAAGGTTTATGGCACAACAGCCAACCCATATGACATCGAATGCACCCCTGGTGGTTCGTCGGGCGGTTCTGGGGCGTCGCTGGCTGCCGGATACACGCCACTTGAATTGGGATCAGATATTGGGGGTTCAATTCGTATCCCTTGCCACTGGTCAGGCGTGTGTGGCCACAAACCGAGTTATGGAGTTGTCTCCGCACTCGGGCAAATCCCGGGAATGCCTGGGACTCTCAGTCAGGCCGATATCGCTGTCGCCGGGCCAATGGCTCGAGACGTCGATGATTTGGAAATCGCTCTCGATATTTTGGCGGGTCCTGATAGTTGGAACCAACTCGCATACTCCCTTACATTGCCTCCGGCTCGGCACGAAGACGTCAAGAACTTTCGTGTCGCCGTGTGGATTGACGAGGAAGCTGCACCTATCAGCGACGCCTACAGAAATCTGTTGCTGAAAGCAGCGGCAGCGTTCGAAGAAGCCGGAGCTCATGTTGATTACGAGGCTCGACCAAGTTTCACGTTTGAAAAAGCGGTCGACACTTTCCGGCATCTCTTGTCAGCAGCGGAGGCTGGTACATGGACCTTGTCTGAGATTGAAGAGCAAGCAGCCAGCAAGGAGGAACCTCAGGGGGAACTCGGGATTTGGTATGCCTCAATGCGTCATCGGGAATGGTTGAGTTGGCATGAGCGGCGCCTCCAACAAAGGAATCGTTGGCGAGAATTTTTTGAGTCGTTCGATGTCGTCCTGCTTCCAGTGACTTTGACTGAGGCGATTCGACACGATCACTCAAGTCCTTTTACTGGTCGAACAATCCAAGTAGATGACCAACAACGGCCTTACACAGATCAACTCAAATGGATGGGCCTCACAGGGGTCTCCTGGCTTCCAGCGACCGTTGTTCCCATCGGTCAAATTGACTCAAAGCCCGTTGGTGTTCAGATAGCGGGGCCGTTTCTTGAAGACCGCACAACGTTGGCTGCTGGTCGATTTCTGCAACAGGCTCTTGGGGGCTTCCAACGGCCGGAGGGTTTCTAAAAGTTAAGAGCCGATAACTTCCGACCAATCAGATGTGAGTGCCTTGGCCACCGTCGACGTCTATCGAGGCGCCATTCACGTAGGACGCCGCATCGGAACATAGGAAGGCAATAACGTTAGCTACTTCCTCAGCGCTTCCATAGCGTCCAACTGGGACGCTCTTAGAGTTGTTGGCCAGAATTTCCTCAGCTGAAGTACCAGCGGCATCGGCTACTTCTCCGGCAGCCCGATCCCACATAGCAGTATGGATCAATCCAGGGAGCACCGAATTAACGAGCACGCCATCTCTGCCATATTTTCCTGCTAAAGCCTTGCCGGTAGCCACCATCGCTGCCTTCGTCGCCGCATAATCAACCAGCGCTGCTCCAGGGTATTTCGCTGCGCCGCTGGCAATCATGATCACTCGACCCCACTTTTGGTCACGCATATCAGGCAGGAAATGCCTAGTGCATCGCACCGCTGACATCAGGTTCAGTTCGTGAAGCTCGGCCCATTCTTCGTCACTCATATATTGGAAGTTGCGAGAAGGTGAGGCTCCAACGTTGTTCACTAGGATCGATACAGGCCCTCGGTCGCTTACCTGTGACAAGAACTCCTCAACCGATCGTCGATCGCCCATATCTGCTAGGTGACCATTGACCGATCCGTCTCGCGATGGCTGATACGCCGCTAAGTCTTCTACAGCGTCCTTGTTGCGTGCACAAAATTCAACTTCTGCTCCCATATCCGCTAAGAGTCGAACAGTCGCTGCGCCTATTCCCAAACTGGCCCCTGTTACGACTGCCCGTTTTCCGTCCAAGTCAAGCTGCATCTTCTGTCCCCTATCGTCCGGCATGGCTGCTGCCATATCTTTCCACCGTCAACACAGCGATGCGTCAAGAAGTATCTCCGGTGACCGAAGACGCGTCTAGATTTACCAAACCATGTCTGTTGGCCTACCGGATCGAGCACAAGTAGTAGTCGTAGGTGGAGGCATCATTGGTGCAAGCATCGCGTACCACTTGACTAAACGAGGAGTTACCGATGTTCTCCTCTTGGAACAAGGCCAACTGACGGGTGGAACAACTTGGCACGCCGCAGGTCTCGTGTCACAACTCAAGCCGACGCACTCCCTAACCAAACTGGCCACATATTCAAATCGTCTATTTGAAGAACTCGAAGACGAAACTGGTCAAGCAACTGGTTACAGGGCACCTGGTTCTATTTCGGTTGCGTCGGACCTGGAGCGTTGGGAAGAGATGCGTCGCGGAATTTCCATGGCGTCAACTGTTGGTGTCGACATTCGCGAAATCGATATGGACGAGCTGCAAGAGAAGGTCCCTTTGTTGCGTACCGACGACCTGGTCGGAGCGCTATTCATTCCTAAAGATGGCCAGACGTCACCTGTTGATACAACAATGGCGTTGATTAAGGGCGCCCGCCAAGGCGGAGCGACAATCGTTGAAGGAGTTGCAGTTCAACGACTCCTCAAGGACGGCGACACCTGCATCGGCGTAGAAACCGAAGACGGACATACCGTTGAAGCTGAAACAGTCGTGATGGCTGCTGGAATGTGGACACGGCACCTCGCCAAGACAATCGGAGTGAACGTACCCCTCCAAGCATGTGAACACTTCTACATCGTTACCGAACCACTCGAAGGCGCCGAGCGGGGCATGCCGATAGTTCGCGATCCCAGTAATTACACCTATTTCAAGGAAGAGACAGGAAAGATCATGGCTGGGGTCTTCGAACCGAAAGCAAAGATCTGGAATCTCGATGGTGTTCCTCGAGATTTTTGTTTCGGCACGCTACCCGAAGATTGGGATCACATCGGACCGATCTTCGAAGCTGCATGCCGCCGAATGCCATCTTTAGCTGATGCCGGGCTACAACTGTTCTTCAATGGCCCTGAGGCCTTCACACCAGACGGAACCTTTTATCTAGGCGAGTCGCCCGAAGCTGACCGATGCTTCGTAGCTGCGGGTTTCAACTCAGTTGGTATTCAAACGGCTGGCGGTGCTGGATGGGTTCTTGCGGACTGGATTGTCGACGGATATCCACCCATGGATCTTTCCGGCGCCGACATACGTCGCTCTTTTCCTTTCCAAAACGATCGTTCTTACCTAAAGGAACGAATCTCGGAGTCGTTGGGTCTCTTGTATGCAATGCATTGGCCTTTCCGACAGTACGAGTCGGCTCGAGGAGCGCGAAAAAGTTCGCTCCACGACGCGTTGGATAACGCTGGAGCCGTCTTTGGTGAAACAGCTGGTTGGGAGCGCCCAAATTGGTTTGCCAACGATGGTCAGGATCGTGAATATCAGTATTCATACGGGAAACAGAACTGGCATGACAACATGCGAGCCGAATGTGACGCCGTGCGCAACGCCGTCGGACTCTTCGACCAAAGTTCTTTCGCGAAGTTCGCTATGCGAGGGCCCGAAGCTCTCGAGGTTCTCGAACAGCTCAGCGCCAACTCGATTGATGTGGCTCCCGGAAGGGGCGTTTATACCCAGTGGCTCAACGAGAGAGGTGGCATTGAAGCCGACCTCACCGTTACCCGACTCGCCAGCGACGAGTTCTGGGTTGTCACAAGCGCTGCATCCCAAACACGTGACTGGGCGTGGCTACGTCGAGCCTGTCGCGGTCGCTCCGTTGAAATCTCCGACATCACAGACGACTGGAGTGTCTTAGGTGTGATGGGTCCTCACTCTCGCAATCTTTTACAAACAATCTCGAACTTCGACCTTTCAAACGGAGCTTGCCCTTTCGGGTCTATGAACCTGATCAATATTGCCGGAGTGCCTTGCAACGCCTTGCGTATGAGTTATGTAGGTGAACTCGGTTGGGAGTTGTACGTCCCCGCGAACCAAGCAAATTCTGTCTATGAGGAAATCATCGCCAGCGGTGATTCTTTCGGCCTGCGCCACGCCGGATTTCACGCGATGAATTCGTTGCGTTTGGAAGCCGGGTACCGCCATTGGGGTCACGACATCTCCGATGAAGACACTCCACTTGAGGCTGGCCTTGGTTTCGCCGTCGCATGGCAAAAACCCGGTGGATTCATAGGACGTGAGGCACTGCTAGCGCAAAAAGAACAGCCTCGAGTAAAACGTCTCATCCAATTGCGAATTGAGGACCCGGAGCTCATCAGCTACCACGACGATCCCATCTTTCGGGACGGTGTTTATGTCGGGCGGACCACCGGGGGCATGTGGAGCCACACCCAAGATCGTTGCCTGTCGATGGCCTATCTCAACAACCCAAGCGGTGTTGATCAGTCCTGGTTGGATTCTGGGGACTGGCAGATCGAAATTGGCACGCGCAGGCGCGCCGTAACTCCAAGCATCAGGAGTTTCTACGACCCAGCGAACCAGAGGGTTCGATCGTGATCACAGGAATAGTCGGCGAAGTAGCAAAGAAGATGGGGAGATGAACGACGAGGTTCAGGTAGCAATCATTGGTGGTGGCGCCATGGGGGTGGGGCTGTTGTATCACCTCGCTCATGAAGGGTGGACCGACATAGCGCTACTCGAAAAAGGCGAACTGACTTCAGGGTCTACCTGGCATGCGGCTGGTTTGGTTCCCCATTTCATTGGCAGCCTGAACATGGCAAAAGTGCACGCTGAGGCACCTCTGCTTTACAACCGCCTCGAAGAAGAAACCGGTTTGTTCGCAGGGTGGCACCCCACCGGGGCGATTCGCCTGGCGCTCACCGATAACGAAGTTGACTGGTTTCGTTATGTCCAAGGAATGCTGGATCTCGTTGGTGTGGAAAGCCACCTTATTTCTCCCGAAGAGATCCTTAAACACCAGCCACTGCTCAATGTTGATGATGTGAAGCTGGGGTTTTGGACTCCAAATGATGGTTGGAGTGATCCGAGTAGTTCAACCAACGCTATGGCCAAGGGTGCCAGGCAGTTAGGAGCTCAGATTCGACGTCACACTTTGGTGACCAGTATGCGGCAACTCCCCGATAGCCGCTGGGAGATAACGACTGACAAAGGTCAGTTAGTCGCAGAACATGTCGTGAATGCCGCTGGCTGCTATGCCCCACAATTAGGTGAGATGGTTGGTTACGACGTTCCCATCGTTTCTGTCATTCACCAATATCTGGTGACTGAGGCAATTCCAGAAGTCGCCGCCTTGGATGTCGATTTACCTGTCATTCGAGATCCCCGCGCCTCGTGCTATTACCGGCGAGAAATCGACGGCTTGATCATCGGTCCCTATGAACGCGCCGGAGCTCAGACCTACGGGGTTGACGGCATTGACTGGGATCTGCACTTTTATTTGACTCCACCCGATCACGATGTCCTAATGCCATGGCTTGAACTTGCCGCACAACGCATTCCTGTATTCGGTGAGGCTGGGATCCGCACCACAGTCTCTGGACCTATAACCCATACCCCTGATTCTGGATATCTGATGGGTCCAGCACCGGGTCTAAAAAATTATTGGGTATGTGCTGGTGCGTCGATTGGAGTGACGCAAGGACCAGGCGCCGGAAAGTACTTGGCTCAGTGGATGGTTCATGGTCAGACAGAAATCAATGTCGCAGAGATGGACCCGCGACGCTTCGGGCCTCATACCTACCCCAAGGGGCCTTACGCCGAAGCGAAAGCGATCGACGAATTCCACGAGATGTACCAGGTGCGGCTTCCCGGTGAGCAACGATTCGCTGGACGCCCAATAAAACCGACTCCGGTATACGACCGTTTCTGCGAACTAGACGCCCAATGGATGGAAATTTTCGGTTGGGAACGACCTCAATATTTCGGTGCGCCAGAACAGCACTCTTTTCGGCGATCAAACGCTCTTGACGCGGTGGGTATAGAGGTGACGGGAACCCGTGAAAGGGTCGGTATCACTGACCTTACGGCCTTCTCAAAGCTTGAAGTATCAGGCAAGAACGCTGCGTCTTTGCTTGACCGACTAGCTGCCAACAAGCTTCCCACCAGGAACGGTGGCATCCGGCTCACACATATGTTGACGTCACAGGGCGGGATCGAATGTGAAATGACGATCACTCGTCTCGGATCTGAACGCTTCTACCTAAATAGTTCAATAATGGGTCAACTTCATGACCGTGACTGGCTCACACAGCACGTCGTTGAGGGCGAAGATGTCACCGTTCAAGATATGACCGATGAGTTGGCTATTTTGGCTGTGAGTGGTCCACTTTCAAGGGAAGTCATCCAACCGCTGACCGATGCTGATCTCTCCACCCAACATTTTCCTTGGCTCACCGGACAAGAGATCGAAGTCGCTGATGTCCCATGCATAGCGTTACGGGTTAGCTATGTCGGTGAGCTGGGATGGGAACTTCATCACCCGATTGGTTCGATGCTCCACCTCTACGACGCCCTGATCCACTCCGGAACACCTCACTCAATGGTTCATTACGGAAGTTACGCGATGAACGAAATGCGCATTGAAAAGGCATACAAAGCCTGGGGTTCTGAACTCACCACTGAAATTACCCCTGTTGAGGCCCGGCTCGAACGATTCGTCGATCAATCAAAAGATTTCATCGGCAAAGACGTTGTAGTCAGTCGCTCCAGAGAGGAACTGGACATGGTCCTCGTCTATTGCGAGGTCAACACTGACGACACCGAATGCCGGGGTAACGAACCTGTCTATTCAAGTGACACGTTGATCGGCATAACAACTAGCGGAACCTGGAGCCACACCACAAACAAAAGTCTGGCCTTCGCCTATGTGCATCCCCAGTTCGAAGAACCCGGTTCTGTTTTCGAAATCCAAATCATGGGACATAGACGCGAAGCAACGGTTCTTGGTGGTGCTGCCGTCGACCCACTCAACGAGAAGTTACGGGTGTAGAGCAATGACCGGCAAAGATTCCGTTCGTCGGGCTGGAGGTAGGAGCGCCCGAGTAGCGAAGCGACGAGCAGAAATTCCCGCTGAAGAAAGAGCGGTTCAGCCGGGAATGAACGGGGGCGCATACCAGCCATTGAGCAGCGATCAGATGACGCAAATATTCGATACTGCTTTAACGCTTCTTCAAGACCTTGGGATGGGACAAGCAACTCCAGAGTTCATCGACTTGGTGATCTCCGCCGGTGGCAGCCTTACTGACGATAAACGTCTTCGTTTCCCGAAGGACCTGATCCGTTCCGCTATCGATGCCGCGGCAAAGGAATTCACTCTTCACGGATTTTCTTCGGATCGCGATGTCAATATTGGAGGGCAAAGAGTCCATTTCTCGACTGCTGGTGCAGCCGTCTTCATGTTGGATCATGACACCTCGACTTTTCGATCGAGCACGCTACGAGATTTGTACGAAATCGGACGCGTTATTGACACGCTCGAACATATAGACATCTATGTCAGGACGGTGGTAGCCCGTGATCTTGAAACATCCAGAGAACTGGACTTAAACACCGCGTATGCAGTGTTGTGCAGCACGACCAAGCCAATCGGTACTTCTTTCTTCCAACCCGAGCACGTGCATGAAGTCGCGCAAATGTTCAATATCGCGCTTACCGGCGATCCCCAAGCTGACGAGTTCCGAAAGCGGCCATTCTGCATAGCAAACAACACTTTCGTCGTTCCGCCACTGAGATTTGCTGAAGACTCAGCTCTGTGCATGGCTGAACAAGTTCGTGTCGGAATGCCGATCAACTTGTTGTCGGCAGGTCAAGCTGGAGCGACTTCTCCGGCAACTCTGGCTGGTTCTCTGAGCCAAGCTTTGGCTGAGTGTCTCGCTGGTCTTACCTGCGTCAACCTGCTGTCTCCTGGCCATCCCTGCACGGTCGGTATGTGGCCATTTGTCTCTGATCTTCGCACCGGCGCTATGTCAGGCGGGTCAGGCGAGGAAGCTTTACTGAACGCCGCTGCCGCCCAGTTGATCAATTGGATCGGTTTACCTTCGGGAGTCGCGGCTGGGATGGCAGATTCAAAGCTTCCCGATCAGCAGGCCGGACATGAAAAGGGAACAACCATTACTTTGGCTGCTCAAGCAGGAGCGAATGTCGTATTTGAATCAGCCGGGATGTTGGCGTCGCTCCTTGCATGCTCTTTAGAGACTTTGGTCATTGATAACGATCTATTAGGGGCAGTGGCTCGAACCATTAGGGGTATTGAGGTGGACTCAGACACGCTCTCACTTCAAGTGATCCAAGACGTCGTAGAGGGCGCAGGACACTTTCTCGGACATGAGCAAACTCTTCAAGTTATGCAGACCGAATACCTCTATCCCTCAGTTAGCGACCGCTCAAGTCCCGAAGATTGGTCGGACGAGGGTTCGTTAGATGTCCGCCAACGCGCCCACCACAGAGTTAACGAGATCTTGTCGCTCCCGCCTTCCTCACATATCGACGCCGCCGCTGATCAATTGATTCGCGAGATGTTTCCAATTCACTTGGACCGAACCTAAGGGTGGCGACTCCAGAACATCGACGAGGTCTACTGCTCACTTCTCTTGGAGTTGCAGCCATCATCCCTGATGCGACCTTTGTTCGACTCGTTGACGCGCCGAGCATGACTAACGCCATGTGGAGGACAGGGCTCCTCGGGCTTTCGTTAAGCGTCTTTCTTTTCGGTCGCTACAAACGGAGACTTCCTCACCTTGTGACGTCACTTGGGCCATGGGGCATAGTCAGCAGCATCTTGTCGGGGTCGGGGACCATTCTGTTCGTAGTAGCAGTGGATCGTGCACCCGTATCAAACGTGCTGTTAATACTCGCCCTATCGCCCTTTTGGGCTGCCATTTGGACCCGAACCGTGGCGGGAGTAGCTGTCGCTCGTCGGACACTCCTTTCGATGCCCTTCGCCTTGATCGGAGTTGCTATAGCCGTGGGCGGCGCGTCGGGAGGACTTCTCGACGATGGGAACCTTTTTGCTCTGTGCTGTTCCCTCGGCTTCTCCGCCAATCTGACAATTATCAGGATGAACAAACACCTCGACATGCTGCCAACAGCAGCCTGCGGGGGGTTCTTGGGCTGCATCGCTTTGGCATTCGCGGGGACCAGCGCAGCGTTGTCCTCCAAAGATCTCGCATTCTTACTCTTACTCGGCCTGATCATTCTGCCTACAGCTATGGCGCTCATCACCTTGGGTGGTCGCCTATTGCCAAGTCCAGAAACTGCACTTCTCATATTGGGAGAAACCGCGCTCAGCCCACTCTTTGCAGCTTGGGTCGTCGGGGAAACAATCTCAGGTAGAGCAATCACAGGGGGTTGTTTAGTGCTCGCCGTATTGCTTGTTCACGCGACCCTCGGCCTCCGCGAAAGCCCCACTAACAGCTAATTCCAGATCGACGATAGGACAATTACCTTCTTTGTAATGCCATGATGGCTGGCAGTGAACGACAAACAATTACATGCCGTAATCCATCAAGGGGATGGCCCAGTTGCCCTTTTGGTTCACGGGGCTTTGGGCAGTCGCTCCTATTGGAATGACAATCTTTCTGCTCTGCGAGAAGTGTGTCGACCCGTGGTCATCGAGTTGTGGGGACATGGGCGTTCACCCAGCCCAGACGACCCTGCTCAATATGAACCCTCGGGGTACGTCCAAGAATTCGATCGGATCCGCCAGGAGCTAGGTGTCGACACCGTTTGGCTTGTAGGTCAATCAATGGGTGCCGCGCTCGTCATGCATTACGCCGTTGCGCGCCCTCACAGGGTTGCAGGGATGGTTATCACCAATTCGGCGTCAGGCTTCGCCGACCCAATGGAATGGCAGGAGCGCAATCGGACAATGGTAAGCAAAATTGCTGACCAGGTGGACGAGGAGGGCGTTGAATGCCTTCGTGACAGCTGGATCAACCCGGGGCGTTCGAAACGCATCGCAGATGAAACACTCAGCCTGTTGGATCAGGAATTCAGCGAACATTCCGCCAAAGGCATCTCTTCTTCGTTTCGCATCACGAACTTCGCATTACCTTTAGGAAACTCGTTGCAAGAGATTTCCGTCCCCGTTCTATTGACCAACGGCATCGAAGAGCAACGCTTCCAAAAACATTTGCCTCAAGTAAAGCTCATCCCTGGAGTTGAGATCGTTGACCTACCGGCATCTCACGCAGTCAATGCTCACGATCCAAAAGGGTGGAACCGAGCGGCAGTAGATTTCATCACGAAGCACTCGAACCCTGGAGCCTGACCCAGTGAAGGACACAAAAGCAGCTAGCCATGGCCCATTAGCCGGCATAACAGTCGTTGACGTATCTAGCGCCGTTGCTGGGCCGTGGGTGAGTTCTTGGCTGGCTGAATTAGGAGCCGAGGTGGTTTTTATTGAAAAAGTTGGTGTTCCCGACGTGATGCGTATGACCGGCGCTGTCAGCGGAGACCAGTCTGGGTGTTGGGTTCATATGCACCGAAATAAGCGGGGAATGGACCTTGACATTCGTTCCGAAGCTGGGCGCGACATTTTGTTGCGGCTGGTTTCAGGAGCCGACGTGTTCATACAGAACTTTCGACCAGGAGTAGCAGAGCGTCTACAAATTAGCTACGAGGCGTTGTCTGCGGTCAATCCAGATTTGGTGTATCTCTCTGTGTCCGGTTTTGGGCAAAATGGACCGTACGCGGGTCGACCTGTCTACGACCCAATTATCCAAGCTATTTCAGGCATGGCTGAAGCCCAAAATGGCACATACGTTAAAGCTGTGGTCGCCGATAAAACGACGGCAATGGCTGGAGCAAACGCGGTGCTTGCAGCGTTAGTTGCACGTTCTAACGGAGCCGGGGGTCAACATATTGAACTTGCGTTACTCGACGCGATGCTTCATTGGATGTGGTTGGAAGTTTTCTGGAACGAATCACTCCCTGAAGGTGATCCCGCGCCGACCTACAGCGAATGGTATGAACCATGGGATACCGCTGACGGTCAAATTGCCGCCAATTGGGTGAACTTTGACCAATACAAGGGTGCCTGTGAAGCATTGGGGAGACCTGAACTAGCTGATGACCCGCGCTTCGCCACCCGTGATGCGCGCTTACAAAACGCTGATGCCCAGAGATCTGAATTCGCGGCAACCCTCGAAACTATGTCGACTAATGATGCGTTAGCGGCGTTAGAGGCGGCAGATGTGCCGTGTGCCAGAGTGATTTCGCGCCAAGAGGTATTTGACGATCCGCAGGTTCTTCACAACGACATCATCATCACCGAAACGCATCCCACGGCGGGGCCAATCAGGACAGTGAAACCGCCCGCAAAGTTCAGTGGAACTCCAACAGCTTTAACTCGCCATTCGCCAAGTAAAGGTGAGCACACTGACGAGATACTTACCCAATTGGGGCTCAACCAAAGCGAAATCGACGATTTGCACACCCAAAATATCGTTGCCTGAACGGCTCCTATCTATGCATGAACCCCACAGCCATTTCGTCTCTTCTGAAGACCAGGTCCAAGTCGCCGTTCACGATTACGGCGGCCCGGGACATCCGACACTATTCGTTCACGGGACAGGTCTTGTTTCTAGAATGTGGGAGCCAATAATCGATAGGATCGGCGGCGAATTTCGAGCGATTTGTGTCGATTTACGCGCTCACGGGGCAACGATCAATCCCTCGGATATCGATTTTTTCGATCATCGCATGGTCGCGGACCTTGCATCGGTGGTAGACGCTTTCAATCTTCGAGACGCGTGGGTGGTCGGCCATTCAATGGGTGGTGCCACGAGCATTCTCACGAGCCTCGTGCGTCCCGACGCATTCGAGCGAGCATGGGTTTATGAACCGATTCTTTTCGAACGCACAGAAGATCGGCCCGAAGGATCAATTGATTTCGTTGAGGCGACGAAACGTCGCCGCTCCATTTTTCCTTCTCGCGAAGAAGTAATCGATCGGTACGGCACTCGCCCTCCGTTAAACGAGGTGCACCCTGATTGCTTGGAGGCGTACGTCCATCACGGTTTCTTTGATCGCTCCGACGGTTCGATCGAATTGGCATGTAACCCGTTGCTTGAATCAAAAGCATTTGAACAATTTCTACAATTGGGCTGGGATCGTTTGCCTCAAGTGGAAATAGACGTGCGAGTTGCATACGGAGGCGCTGGCCTAGATCGTCCATCGACTGCGGCCGCATCCATAGCTGAACGGCTCCCCTCAGGTTCTCTGGAGGTATTCGCCGACTCTGGTCACTTCGGATGTTTTGCTTCTTTGGAACGGGTGGCTGACTCGCTGCGCACGTGGTTCACAGGTAGGCCGGACAAAGATTAGAAACGCGTTAAGGCTTCCTGGGCTACCGAGGCGACGAGTTCACCGTTTTGCCACATTCGGGCTTGGGCTAAACCACGCGCTCCTGAAGCTGCGACTGGCCATTGTTCAACGTATATCCATTCATCAGCTCGTGCTTCTGAATGAAACCACATCGAATGGTCCAAGCTAACCAGCATGGTTCCTTCAGTGCCCCAAGTGCGTCCATACGGGACCAGGAGGGTATCTGCGACACAGTCGTCGCTCATGTACGCAAGGATCGCTGCATGAATTTCCGGTTCGTCTGTTAAGGACCGCCGCGCCCGGAACCAAAAATTGATACCGCCTTGCTCAGAGGGTCCGGCCGGAGCCCAGGGAGCATTCTCGATTCGGTATTCGACCGGTCGAGGACCCTCCGACCACTCCTCTCCAAAGATAGGACCGACTTCTTTCATGCACTCCTCAAAGGTCGGGAGCCCTTCAGGAGGTTCGGCACCGCGAGGTGGTGTCGGAGCGATCACACCCGGGCCAGTTTCAGGAGTTTGAAATGAAGCTGTTAAATCGAAAATTTGTTTGTCGTTTTGGACGCCGGTCACTCGTCGCTGACAAAACGCTCGTCCGTCCCGAATGCTTTCAACGTCATAACTGACGCTTTGGTTTCCATCGCCACCGCGTAGAAAAAAGCCGTGGACGGAATGCAGTCGACGCTGGGCATCCACCGACCGGTAGGCGCTCACAATCGCTTGCGCTAATTGATGTCCACCGAACAAGCCGAAGCCAGCATGCCCGGAGCCACGCCCCACAAATCTTGCCTCTCCTTGTTTAGAAAGAGACAGAAGGTCCAGTAAGTCATCAGTTGAGTCATCCACTAACCAACAGGCTGCCAGAAGCGGCGTTCCTTTGCCGTCTAACTACCAATTCTCTCGTAACCGGGTGGGGCCACAAATCCGCCTATTTCAGCTTCAAGTAGTGACGCGAAGTGAATTGATCTTCTGTCGTGCAAGTGAGGCGCAACGATCTGTAACCCAACAGGCAAACCATCGATGAGACCTACTGGCGCCACCGTGCTAGGTAAGTACACGCTGCAACTCCAACCAGCCCAAAATAATTGGTCAACAACGGGCTCTTGGTCACCATTAACTTCAATGGTGCGATCTGGGCGTTCCCCTTCATGATCATGCACAAAAGCCGTCGACGCAGCTGCCGGACATAAGAGCAGATCAAAGTCTTCGAAGAACGCCGCCCAATCTCTTCGATACAACTCTCGCTGCTGGTGAAGCGCATACCATTCCCGGTGAGTCATATGTGCTGCATGATCAACCAGATTCCGGTAGCTACGTTCCCCCCGCTCCCAACTTTCGTGACCCGGCAGCGCCCTATTGAACGCTTCGTCTCCTATCGACACACCATTCGCCGCTCGCAGCAACAACAAATAGTTCTCAAAAAATTCATTTTGGTCAATCTGGGGTGCAGCCTCACCCACGTCAACTCCTAACCCTGCGAGATCATCAACTGTGTACTGCAAATGGTCGATGAGGGCGGCCGACGTCGCGCATGCCGGACTATCGAGCAACACTCCAACTTTGTAATCGGTGAGCAACTTTTTGTTTGCTTCGGGCAGTTCAGTTCGATATCCACTCGCGTCAAAGCCATCTGGTCCAGCGAGCACAGAAAGAGCTTGATCCAGGTCGTTTGCGCTGCGAGCAAGGGGACCCATTACCGCAATATCGACGACTGTTTCCACTCCGGGTGGGGCATGGCCCGTTTGGGGTATCAGACCCATAGTTGGTTTGTGCCCAAAGACTCCGCAGTAGTGCGCTGGGTTTCGAATTGAGGCACCGATGTCACTCCCAATCTCCAAGGCTGACATTCCTGTGGCCAGAGAAACAGCTGATCCTCCTGAGGAACCCCCCGGTGTTCGATTGAGATCCCACGGGTTGTTGGTACAGCCATAGATCTCATTGAATGATTGCCAGTCACCCAACATGAACGGAACGTTCGTTTTTGCCCAGATGACCGCTCCAGCGCCGATCAAACGGTCAACCGACGGGCTGTTGGAATCAGGGAAATTGTCAGCCCATTCGGGGTTACCCCACGTTGACGGCGTACCGACCCAGTCATAAGCCTCTTTAATTGTCACGGGCAAACCATGGAATGGTCCCCTGGATTCACCTCGAGCTGTCGCCTCATCTGCCTCATCTGCCTGTATTTGGGCGTTTTCGATCTGGTGTCCGGTGACTGCATTAACTTTCGGATTAAAAGCTTCGTAGCGCCCAATGGCTTCTTCCAGTAGTTCTCGAGAACTGACTTCGCGCGACTGGATGAGGCGAGATAACTCTCCTGCGCTTTTGAGCATTAAGTCATCGGTCATAGAAAGACCGTAGTTGTTGTCAACTCCTGATAGCTGTAAGCGATTCGTTGATCGCTTCTTCGAAATGTTCGATATCGCTATCTGAAGTTGCCAGATTCATGCATCCCATTCCATAGGAACTGAAGTAGACCTCATGTTCAAGCAACCGGTGTTGCAGCGACTCCATGAGCGCTGTCTCATCACTGTCTAAATGTGCGTCTCGGTAACTATTGATCCGTCGTTGGTGGGGGTGAATCCGAAACAACGAACCAGCACCTGTTACCTGCCAATCAAGCGAATGAGCGGCAAAGAGATCTGTTAGTCCTCTGCGAATCTGCATCCCTATGTCTGCCAAACGATCAAAACTGGATTGATCGAGTTGGCTCATACATGCGAATCCCGCGGTCATGGTGATCGGGTTGGCTGTATAGGTGCCTCCCGAAGGGACAGCAGCTCGATTTCCATGGACAGCGGCAAAAACATCCATCACATGAGACTTGCCCCCTATTGCTCCTACCGGGAAACCTCCGCCAATGATCTTGGCCATCGCTGTGAGATCTGGATCTATATTGTGGATTGCTTGGGCACCGCCTGGTCCCAGCCGAAGTGAGATCACTTCATCAAGTATCAGTAACGCGCCAACCGCTCGTGTTTCCTTTCTTATGGCCTCCGCGAATAGCGGATCGAGGGTCGGCATCCCAACCCGCGAGGGCATTGGATCTAGTAACACCGCGGCGAGTCGAGGTCCAACTCGTTGTATTGCTTCGCTCACTCCTTTTGTGTCGTTGAACTGAACAATCACTACCTCGTCAGTCAAAGAACCGGGTGCACCTGAAGCGTAAGGAATTGTCGCCGGACGGTTCGGTAAACCCCAATTGGATGGATCTGATCCAAGACTGGCTTCTGCATGGTCGTAGGTTCCGTGGTAGCTGCCTTCCACTTTGATAATGGTGGGACGCTCAGTGAAAGCTCTTGCTGCTTTAATCGCACCCATCACAGCTTCGGTACCAGAGTTACAAAATCTGATTTGTTCACAACTCGCTACTCGATCACATAGGAGCTCCGCCAGCTGGATCTCAGACTCCGTCGCCATCGAAAAAGCCGTTCCCCTCGCCAACTGTTTGCGGACAGCAGATTCAATTTCAGGATTTGCGTGTCCAAGAATTATCGAGGTGAAATTGTTGTTGCAATCCAAATAGCGATTGCCGTCAACGTCTGTGACCCACGCCCCTTGGGCGTGATCGACATAGATCGGATGGGGCCGGATTATTACGGTTGATCTGGACACTCCGTCGGGTATCACAGACTTGCCACGGTCATGTAGTTCTGCGGAGCGAGACGTCGCTGCAGGGTAGTTGCTTCCCATTTCTATAGTCTCGCAGGTCAAAGCGCGCGATGATCAATACCTATGAGTCAGTCTGAATCAAGTTCGTTACCAATGAATAGGCCTGTTCCTCCATGGCGTATCGGGGTCGATGTGGGGGGGACTTTTACTGATCTTGTCCTCGCCGATTCCAGCGGTCATGCCTGGGTTGCCAAAGTTCCCTCTGTCCCTTCGGACCCGAGCGAAGGTGTCCTCGCTGCAGTTCAACGAATCTCGGTCGATTTGGGCCTACCGAAATCAGAGATTTTGAGTAATTGTTCACTCTTCGTTCATGGGTCGACAATCGCTACGAACACGATGCTTGAGGGTAAAGGAGCCCGAGTTGGCCTTGTTGCTACAGAGGGTTTTCGAGACAGCATAGAAATTCGACGAGGGTTGCGTTCCGATCAGTGGAACCACCGTGAACCGTATGCTCCAGTTCTTGTTCCCCGTCATCTCCGTCGCGCGGTACCAGGTCGAATAGACGCAGACGGCACCGAATATCAGCCGCTCGACACGTCGTCGCTCGACGACATTCTCGCTGACTTCAACGATCAAGAGGTTGACGTCATTGCGGTTGCCTTAATGAACAGCTTTATCAACGACCGCCACGAACAGCAGTTAGCTGACCTCATCCGTCAGAAATGGGCAAAAGAATGGGTGACCTGCTCAGCAGAAGTTTCGCCTCTCATGGGTGAATACGAACGAACTTCTACCGCTGTAGTAAACGCTGCCCTATCACCTCGAATCGTTAAATACCTTCGTTCTCTTGACGCTGAATTAGTTGCTGAAGGTCTCCCGCGTCCGATTTTGCTAGTCCAGTCCAACGGTGGTGCAGCGTCGGTTGATCAGTTGGCCAGTAAACCTGTCAACCTCTTACTGAGCGGTCCAGCTGCTGCGGTGGGCGCCCTCAATTTGTACCGTCGATCCGTGGATCAAGCCGGTGTCGCTGAAGAAAACAAGGGCAACCTCATCTCTATGGAGATCGGAGGCACCTCATGTGACGTGCTTTTGATGTCCAACGGTGAAGTTGCTACCCGTGATGACGTTGACATCGCCGGCTACCACGTTTCCACCCCTGCTATCGACATACATACCATTGGGGCGGGGGGCGGAACCATCGCTGGCGTCGATGACGCTGGACTGCTATTCGTTGGCCCCGAGGGCGCTGGTGCTGATCCGGGCCCGGCATGTTATGGAAGCGGAGGAACGCTTCCAACAGTCACTGATGCTCATTTAGTTCTTGGTCGCTTACGACCAGGTAAGTCAGCCGGTGGGACCCTGGATCTGGATCTGGATGCCGCCCGAGAAGCCATTGATGTCCATGTCGCTCAAAAATTGGGAATGTCCATCGAAGATGCTGCAGCCGGAATCATCGAACTTGTGGAACAACATCTATTGAGCGCAGTCGAACACATCTCAATCGAACGAGGTCACTCTCCGAGAAGGTTTACTCTCGTCGCAGCTGGCGGAGCTGGACCTATGCACGGAGCAAGTGTGGCCGCCGGATTGGGATGCGCGCGAGTTCACGTACCTCGCGATGCCGGGGCGCTTTGCGCAATCGGAATGCTCCATGCCGACGTCAGGCAGGACTTCACAAGATTCTTGCTCGGTCCCTTAGACGAACTGTCGGCCGACACTCTCGTTGAAGGATTCGACGCTTTGACAAAGAGAGCCCTTGCTGTGATGGCTGAGGAGGGCTTCGAAGAGGGTGAGGTAGCTCTTAACCATGAGCTTGAACTGCACCACCCGGGGCAACTTTGGAGCATACGAGTCCCAGTCGACGGCCATGACTTCGACCCGCATCTCATCCGATCAGCTTTCGAAGCTGAATATCGGCGCCTGTATGGTCACGCTCAAGAAGACGGAACAATCATGCTCTCTTCTCTACGGTTGACGGCTCGCGGATCGACTGGAGAAGTTGAGATGGCGGCAGGCGCTCCCTCTCAGGGTGTCCCCGAACCCATTGACCGGCGTTCAGTATGGTTCCCAGGCGACGGTTGGATGGACACAGCAATACACGATGGGTCGCTGCTTCGTCCTGGTGACAGCCTTGAAGGTCCATCACTGATTGAGGAAGCCACCACGACTGTGGTGACGCGACCCGGTGACCGCCTCTGGGTCGATGATTCCGGCGACTTCTTTATCGAAGTCGCACAAACCGAAGATTCATTGCAGCATCATTCCGGCGAACTTGATCCGGTGGTATTGGCTCTAATGCAAAATCGCCTTGATCAGATCAGTCGCCACATGGGTTGGGTTATGACCCGAACCGCCCGAAGCACGATCTTCAGTCAAAGCCACGACTTCAGTTGTTTCATAACGACACCTGACGGAACTCTGGTCGCAAACGCTGACGGCATCCCAATTCACACCGGCGGAGGGGGCTTCGCTGTGCGGGCGTTACTCGCCAAATACGGTCATGACCTCAAAGTCGGAGATGTGTTCCTGTTATCTGATCCTTACGTCGCTGGCGGCAACCACCTTCCGGACTGGGTAATTGCTCGACCGATTTTTGTCGGTTCGGATACACCTGTGCTAGCCGGTTTCTGTTGCAATAGAGCCCACCAGTCCGATATCGGGGGTGGCCTGGCCGGCACATACAACCCTGAGGCCACCGAAATCTGGCAAGAGGGGATCCGTCTACCCGTCATGCGACTTATAGAGGAAGGTCGCGTCCGCGAAGACCTGTGGGAATTATTGCTGATCAATTGCCGAACCCCTGAATTACTTGACGGCGATCTCCTAGCGATGCTCGGTTCCACCCAAATTGGAGGCGAACGGGTAATAGCTCTTGCCACCGAACTCGGAGTCGACCCGTATCTTTCCTATTTAGACGGTGTCCTAGACCATGCCGACAGACGGATGCGTGCAGCCATCATGGAGCTGCCAGACGGCGTTTATCTCGGAGAGGACCACACTGACAACGACTGCTTCCGAAAGGTGGACATCGCCGTCAGAGTAAAACTGACCGTAAGCGACGACGAGATCGTGGCTGACTTCACAGGGACCGACCCCCAAATCGAAGGCTTCAAAAACAGTTCGGTCGCCAACACCTATTCCTCCGTGTATCTAGCTATTTCATCATTTTTTGATACGAGCATTCCAAGAAATGAAGGGACCTATCGCTGCTTGACCATAAAGGCACCCGAGGGATCAATCGTTAACGCGCTACCACCAGCACCAATGACGATGAACACCGTCTACGTGGCCCACGAGATCGTCATCGCAGTCTGGCAAGCCTTAGCTGCCGCGGACCCTGCAAGGGCGTGCGCAGGTTGGTCAAAAACCATGCATGGGCACGTTGCCGGCAAACGAGACGACGGAACGACGTGGGTGATGTACCAGTGGCACGCTATGGGGACACCAGGAGCTACCGCCGAGCGGGACGGCTTCGCTCAAATGGGTCACCTAATCAGCTTGGGCGGTCTTGATATACCCAACCTGGAATTTCACGAACAGCACTACCCCGTCCGATACGTCTGTCATGAACAGCGTTGTGATAACGCCGGACCCGGCGAAATGCGCGGGGGGACAGGAGTTCGCTACGAGGCCGACATTCTTGAACCTGCTATTTGGTCATTCCGAGCCGAAGGCCTCGACACTCCCAGCGGACACGGCGTAGAGGGAGGCGGAACGGGCGGCGTTGGATTGGAATGGATAGTCCCAGCCGACCAAGACGTCGACGGCGCAGCCTTCATTCCACCTAAGTACGGGGTAACTAAGCTTGGTCCTGCCAGAATGATCGCCGAAACCCCAGGCGGCGGCGGGTGGGGAGACCCATTTCACCGAAACCCTGAGTTGGTCCTGCGAGATGTGCAAGACGGAGTAGTTTCACCCGAAGCTGCTCGGCGAGACTACGGCGTCGTGGTAACGCAAAGCCTACGAGACGTTGATGTCGTGGCTACCGAAGCAGTGCGAGGCCACAAAAACCCGGCCGCTACGCGTCCATGACCGACCCACTTATAGAAATACTTGAAGAGCTAACAGCCGATTATCAGATAATTGAATGTGCACCAGAACTCGCCGACACTGCTCAGTTCTGCGAACAGTACGGCTACGAACTCGATGAGAGCGCCAACGCGATTCTGGTCGTCGGCAAAGCAGAACCGCGCTTGTATGCCCTTTGTGTGGTTTTGGCAACCACCCAAGTTGATGTCAACAAAGTCGTCCGGAAGAAGCTTGAGGTCAAAAAAGCGTCGTTCGCCTCACCCGAAGAAACCGAGGCGATAACCGGTATGACTCTTGGCGGTGTAACCCCGTTCGGTCTACCGGAATCGCTACCTATATGGATCGACAGTCGGCTGCTGAATTGCTCCAAAGTCATCGTGGGCGGAGGATCACGCGATCGCAAGATTTATGTGACCCCCCAAGCCCTCGCCGCGTTGCCTTCATCTGAAGTGATCGAAAACCTGGCCAAAGAGCGGCCCACCGAGCAATAGGCTCGGTTTACGATGCACCGCACCAAAAGGAGTGCCTATGACAGTCGTTTTAGTACACGGCAACCCCGAAACAGAGGCCATCTGGGGTCCTCTTCGCACTGAACTTGGGCGAGACGACGTCATCGCTCTTTCCCCACCCGGTTTCGGCAGTTTGCTTCCTGAAGGTTTTGATGTCAGCAGCGACGGATACCTGGAATGGCTCGCACTCGAACTAGAACAACTTGATGGTCCTATCGATTTGGTTGGCCATGACTGGGGTGGAGGTCACGTCGTACGTTTAGCTATGACTCGCCCGGATTTAATTCGGTCATGGTGCACCGACATCATCGGGATTTTTAATCATGACTACATATGGCATGACGCCGCCCAAAGTTGGCAGAGCCCCGACGGGGAAGCCGCTGTGAAATCGATGACCGACTTTTCTGTCGCAGAGAGAGCCGCCTTTTTCGCTCAACTGGGGATGGGCCAGTCAGTAGCCGAGAAGGTCGCTCCATGGGTCAACGACGATATGAGTACAGCGATTTTGGGGCTCTACAGAAGCGCAGCTCAACCAGTTGTAGGAAATTTAGGGGACGATCTTCCCGCCGCGTCTGAGCGACCTGGCTTATGCATAATCGCCACAGAAGATACCTACACCGGTGGTGAAGAACTTCACCGCCGTGCCGCAGAGAAATGTAAGGCAGAAGTCGCTGTCTTAGATGGGCTTGGCCACTGGTGGATGTGTGAAGATCCGACTCGCTCGTCTGATCTTCTGAATACTTGGTTTGACAGTCAGGATTGACCATTTTCGAAGCCATTGGGCGCAGCAAAAATGTTCTCGATGCCGCCTAGGGTGAAACCTCGGTGTAGTGTCGTTGCTGCTCCGAAGCACGCACGTCAAATCAGGGGATAATCATGGCCGCACAAGGGTCGATTTTAGGCAACGCAGTTACTCGAAAAGAAGATCCAGGGTTACTAACTGGCTCGAATGATTACGTGGATGATCTGGACATAGATTCAGCCCAAATCGTTTTTGTTCGCTCAACTATGGCTCATGCCTCACTTCTTGAGGTTGATACGAGCGAAGCCGTCAACATGCCAGGCGTATTAGCCGTCTACACCTCAGACAACCTGGGCATGGACGCTATTAACCAATCAGAGTTCATGGATCCATCTATGAACCGTCCGCCGCTAGCGGTTGGTCGAGTACGTTTCGTCGGCGACATAGTCGCTGCGATAGTCGCTGAAAGTCACTCACAGGCAGCCGACGCAGCAGAGCAGGTCATCGTTGATTACGACCCACTTCCGGCTAATGCTGACATCGAAACAGCTCTTGGCGACGGCGCTGACATCCTTTGGGAAGGCGCTGAAAGCAACGTCTGTTTCGCAATCGGCAACGAGTACGACGGGCCTGATGTAAACGAAGGTGCTGACGCTGTAGTGAGCCAACGAATTGTGACGCAACGTCTTGCAGGAGTACCGATGGAGCCGAACGGGTGTGTTGCTATACCCGAGGGTGACTCCATGACCTTCTACGCCTCAACGCAGACTGCTCACGGACTTCGCGATGGTCTTGCCCCGAGCATTGGTCTGGATCCAGAGAATTTACGAGTCGTCGCTCCATGGGTTGGCGGTGGTTTCGGCCCAAAGGCCGGTCTCTATATCGAGCACATCCTGTGCGCTAAAGCTGCCCAAGAGCTCAACACACCAGTCAAGTGGACTGAACAACGCGGCGAAAACATGTTGGCGATGGCGCAAGGCCGGGCGATGGTGATGAACGCCGAACTTGGTGTCAACAACGACGGTTCTATTGTTGGTCTAAAAGCGAGAGTCGTAGCAGATGCCGGCGCCTACCCCGCTATTGGTGCGATTCTTCCAATGCTCACAATGCAACTTAGTCAAGCTGTCTACAACATCCCAGCTATAGATTTCTTCGCTCAGTCAGTGGTAACTAACACAACTTTCATCGGTGCTTATCGCGGAGCTGGTCGACCAGAAGCAACTCAAATGGTTGAGAGAATTCTGGACAAAGCAGCGAACGCTATTGGCATGGACCCCGCGGAATTGCGTCGAAAGAATTACCTACAACCTGACGCTTTCCCGCTTACAACCCTTGTCGGCGCCAACTACGACTCCGGAGAATATGAACGCTCCCTGGACGCGGTTCTTGAAGCCTCCGGATATGCAGATCTACGCGCCGAACAAGCTCGGCGGCGAGAATCGGATGATCCCAAGCTCCTCGGGATCGGAGTCTCTTCTTATGTTGAGGTCACCGCGCCGATCGGACTGCATGTTGAATACGGAAGTTGCGAAATTAATGATGACGGTTCGGCAACCATCAAAGTTGGCACTAGTTCGCATGGGCAGGGCCATGACACTGCGTTTTCAATGATCGTCAACGACGTTCTTGGTATACCAATGGACGAAGTCAACCACGTCGACGCTGACACCGAAGAGGTCGCTCGAGGAGCCGGAACTTTAGGGTCTCGCTCTCTGCAAGCTGGCGGCTCAGCTATCTATGAAGCTTCGCAGGTAGTTCTTGAAAAGGGCAAGCAGCTTGCGGCCAGTTTGTTGGAGGCCAGCGCCGAGGACATCGTGGTCGGTGAAGGTGCCCTCCAGGTCGCTGGAGTCCCCGCAAAATCTATTAGTTGGGCTGATCTAGCAAGCGCTGCGGTTGAGCAAGAAATCGAAGGTGGACTTGCTCACGAACTTGACTTTGATGGCAGTGACGCAACATACCCGTTTGGTTCACATGTCGCGGTTGTAGAAATCGACCGAGAGACCGGGCACGTTGATTTATTGCGACACATTGCAGTTGATGACTGCGGCACCATTCTCAATCCCATGTTGGTCAACGGACAACAACATGGCGGTATCGCTCAGGGAATCGCTCAGGCTTTGTGGGAACACGTCCAATACGACGAAGACGCCAACCCTGTAACAGCAAGCCTCATGGATTATTTGATGCCGTCGGCTGCTGAACTGCCTAGCTTCGAGGTTTCCAACACCGAGACCGCTAGCCCACGAAATCCACTGGGCGCCAAGGGCATTGGAGAGTCCGGCACTATCGGCTCCACACCCGCAGTGCATAACGCAGTCTGCGACGCTGTCGCCCACTTGGGTGTGGAACACGTAGATATGCCCTGCACTCCCCAGGCAGTGTGGCAGGCACTTCAAAGCGCCTAAGACCCAAATCAGCGATTAGAAATGTCGCCATAGGTTTTTGAGCGATCTTCTGGCTAATTCTCAGCGCGCACAGTTAAGCCTCTACAAGCAGAACCAAGGCAATAGCAGTCAACGAAGCTAGAAGTATCACTAGGGGCAGTTGACTCGTTAGGTCATCCTTTTTGCGCAATGTGACAAGTGCCCGGTCATGTCCAACGATGACGCCAGCAAGGTGACCTCCGATTATTCCGAGTGCCTGAATTGCTGCGATAGCTGTTGGCCCTACGACGCGATAGTTGGTGTATGCGTCCGCGCTTCCGAACAAATTCCACCCACGATCGAACGGGTCACTCATTTGTATGAACAACTGCTGACCTTCGAAGACCGCCATTCCGAAGTAGTGCGCAATGGCGTAACCAACAGCCACCGGTACCAGCGAGAGCGCAAATCCATCTTCAAAATCGGCGTCATCATTGCCATCTCGTCGTTGCATCCATCGGACACAACCCAAGAACAGTGCCGTCACCAGCGACATTGAAAATAGCAACCCCACAGTATTGAAAGCTGTGGCGTTCCAGCCGGTACGACCTCCAATGATGTCGCTCCACCAACTGGTCCTCGATAACCCGTCAAATGAGGTCCCGCCGAGAACGACTAGCACTACTGCGGCAAGACCCTTTTGAACCGGTATTTGACCTAGTCCCACCAGGGGACGTCGAAAACGCAAAGAGTTACCTGAAACGTGGACAGGCGACATACAAGCCACTAGTCGAACAAAGACTGCTAACGGGTCATGCGATCGCAACCATTCGCGGCCATTCAGACATGCACCAATTCCGCTCCACGCGATCCACACAAGCAGCAGCACCGTCAAAGGAGTCCTACCGGCAGGTCGGTGATACGCCAACTCCAACCATAGAAAACCCGCCAACAACGTCGCGGCTGCATGCAGATTCCAGTCTTTGGTCCCGTCGTCGCCGAACCGCCGATCCCGCAAGCCCGCCAAGATTTCGAATGGGCTCATCCAGCGCCATAAGTCGCCCAGAAAGGCTGATCCAACAGGAACGAAGACCCAGAGAGCCACAAAAACGATCCGGGGTGCAATATTGACCAAGGTGTCATCCGCGACCAAGAAACAAGAGACCAGAGCCGTACCGAGCAACAAGACACCCAGTGCGCGGCCCACAATCAAGCCAACTCTTCCAGCCACGGAATTGGTCACCAGCAACGAACTACCCGATCCTGCTTCTGGGAACATCGGCCGTTGCCACCCTGACACCAGGGCCGCGAAAGAGATCACAAGAGCTGCCGCTGCCACCAGCCCGAGAGTCGTGACCGACATCGGCAATTCACCAGGCGGGCCGACACCATGAGCGTAGATGGACATAACCATTGAGTTGATAGTAGGGGTGGATAGACAAATAGGCATTTACCTCCAAAGTGGGGGTAGTGTTTCCGAAGTCGCTAATCCTGTATGAAGGGACCCAAATGAGTACCGACGCTTCGACCGACCCGGTCATAGTTGCAACCGCCCGTAGCCCGATTGGTCGAGCCTTTAAAGGCTCTATGACCGAGATCAGGCCCGACGATCTCAGCGCTCAAATCGTCAATAAGGTATTGGAGAAAGTTCCTGAACTTCCTCCCGAAGAGATCGAGGACCTGATCATGGGAACCGGATCACCTGGCGGTGAACAAGGTTTCAATATCGGGCGAGCTACCGCAGTATTGGCGGGCCTTGGGGGTGTTCCGGGCACGACCGTTAACCGCTACTGCTCTTCTTCACTCCAGACCATCCGTATGGCTGCCCATGCCATCAAAGCGGGCGAAGGAGACGCGTTTATCGCAGCTGGCGTTGAGTGTGTTTCTCGTTATGGGAAAGGAAACGCCGACAGTCTCCCCGACACCGCTAACCCCATTTTCAAAGCACCAGGTGAACGATCAAAGGTACGTGCTGAGGGAGGACATGGAGATTGGGCTCCCGCTGAGGGCCTTCCCGACCTGTTTATCGCTATGGGCCAGACTGCCGAAAACGTAGCTGAACTCAAAGGTGTGAGCCGCGAGGCAATGGATGAATACGGGGTGCTAAGCCAGAACAAGGCTGAGGCTGCAATAAGCCGCGGCTTCTTCGAAATGGACATCACACCCGTCACCATGCCAGACGGAACCGTCGTCTCTACTGATGATGGTCCGCGAGCTGGTGTCACCTTGGAAGCGGTATCGCAGCTGAAGCCCGCATTCAGGCCTGACGGTCGCGTCACCGCCGGCAATGCCTGTCCACTTAATGATGGAGCTGCCGCCGTTGTGGTGATGAGCCGCAAACGCGCTGAAGAGTTAGGAATCACTCCCCTGGCTCGAATAATTGCAAGCTCAGTGTCAGCTCTCAATCCTGAAATCATGGGGTTGGGTCCAATTGAGGCAATTAAACGTGTGCTGGCTCGCGCTGACATGTCTATGAGCGACATTGACCTCGTAGAAATCAACGAAGCATTTGCTGCGCAGGTCATTCCATCAGCAGATGAACTAGGGATCGATATGGTTGACCAACTCAACGTGAACGGCGGAGCAATCGCTCTTGGCCATCCGTTCGGTCAAACCGGAGCCCGGATCATGACGACCCTGCTCAACGGCCTCGAAGACTCCGACAAAACCTTCGGACTGGAATCTATGTGTGTTGGTGGTGGCCAAGGAATGGCAATGATCGTCGAGCGGCTGAAGTAACAGCGCTTCATCAACGATGTGTTTTGGCGCCCACCTAGTGGGCGCCAAAACATTTTTACTCAGCTAGTGCGTATCCATCCTGAAACAACTTCGACGTGGCTCGTTTGAGGAAACATATCTACGACATCGACTTGGTCGAGTTCATATCCCGCCGCAACCATCAACGACGCATCTCTTCCAAGGGCACCAGCGTCACAAGAAACGAGAAGAACATGCGGTGCCTCAGTCTTACGGATCTGTTCAACTCCTTCAGCTCGTAATCCGCTGCGCGGCGGATCCGCTATTACTACATCGGCAAGTTCGGGAAGCCACCGTTCAACCTGCGTTCGATGAATAGCTACATGCGGTCCCAGATTGTGAGTGGCGTCTTTGGCAGCCGAAACTGAAGATTCCACCGCTGTGACCTTTTCAAACCAGTCGCCGACAGTGCCAGAAAATAAGCCCACACCGGCGTACAGGTCCACTAGAACCTGTTCACCCACATCGTGCACCGTCAACCATTCTGCAGCTAGCGCCGTCAAGATTTCAGCACCCTCAGGGGAGCTCTGAAAGAACGACCGAGCAGAAATCTTCCAATCGATCCCCGCGGCCTCCTCAACTATGAAGGCATTTGCGCCTTTACGTGCCTGGTCTCTTCCAACGATTTTGACATCGTCTGGTAAACGGAAATTCTTTGCGTGAGGTTCTCCCATAACCAATCGATCGCCGGTACGCGATCCGACTCGAATCGTCACTTCAGCGGTATCTGCAAAGAAACCCTCAGACAAAATATCTTCCATCATCGGATGGGCAACGAAGCAGTCGTCAATTTGGACCAACTCGTTCGAACCTGACCGCCTGAATGCGGGTCTCCCATTCTCAACCGCGACTCGCAAAGTCGTCCGGTAATGCGATTTGGCTGGACCAGCTACATATCCGACATCCGGTGGAACAACCGAACCAAGCTTGACGAGCGAACCTTCAACGACGGAAATTTTTGCATCCGCCTGNGCGTCTTCGCTTAAGTGCTGCCAGTCNCAACCNCCNCAGCCTCTCTGGACGTTGNGACAGGAAGGTTCGNGTCGACCTTCTCCAGCNGAAATTANCTCNAGGATCCTGCCTCNNGNATACCTACTTTTCTCNTGAGTNAGCTCAANCTGCAGCTCATCGTTAACAGCAGCNCCAGCCACGAAGACGATTCGTCCNTCTTCTAGACGGCCGACTCCTTCGCCTCCAACAGCTAGATCGTAAATGTTGACCCTTTTAGACATCAATCCCAGACTACGGTCCACTACATGAATCGCCCTATCCAGATCGTCCCTTCTGTACTACCAGCCGATTTTTCCCGACTTGGGGAAGAATGCGTNGCTCTCGAAGCAGCCGGAGTTGACCGGATTCAATGGGACGTGATGGATGGAAACTTTGTTCCCAACCTAACGTTTGGACCCGACGTCATCGCAGCTTGTCGAGAACATGTAGATGTCATGTTCGAAGCTCATTTGATGGTCAGCAACCCTGATGAAATGCTTCCCAACTACGTTGAGGCAGGCTGTCAGATGGTTATCGTCCACGTCGAAACAACTCCGCACCTTCATCGGACCCTCGGGCGAATCAGGGATCTTGGATGTAGCCCGGCTGCGGCGCTCAATCCTTCCACTCCGCTGGATTCGGTTGTTTCGGTTCTCGACATGTTGGACATGGTGTTGGTGATGACGGTCAATCCCGGCTTCGGCGGTCAGGCCTACATTGCGAGCATGGAGTCCAAAGTTGCCTCGCTGCGGAATCTCATAGACAAAGGCGGCTACGACGTCGACATCGAAGTGGACGGCGGAATTTCAGCNTCAACNATTTCCGGNGCTGCNNNTNCGGGNGCAAACGTGTTGGTTTCTGGAAGTGCTCTGTACAAGTACCAAGAAGGTCTTGNACACGGAGTTCAAGANCTNCGGCGCATAGCTACTGANGCTCAATCGGGGTGACGTCAATCCTGCGCTGGGCTGCCGCTGTCGTCGCGGCAATGGTTATGACCAGTTGTAGCANTGCGAATCAAGAAGCCTCGTTCTGCGAAGCTTCAGCAGAATTACAAAAAGTCGACGCACTNAGTGCAGAAGTCTCTCCTTCAGATGACGCTGCGACCAGAGGCGCTCTAACCCAGACTGCAGCACAAGCAGCGCGCGTCGCCAAAGAAGCACCTCATGAAATCCGAAGGGACGCGGAGCTAGTAGCGGCTTTCTTATTAGCGTTAACGAACGCTGTTAATAACACCAAATCCGAAGACTCATTAGAGCGGTCAGCCGCTATTGGAGCCGCTCAACAGGAATTCCAAGATCAGTTATCGGACTCCGTGGCGAAGGTCGCCGCATTTGTGGCTCGCACCTGCAGCCCGGCTCCATGATCAAATCTAGCGACGCTAAATTATCTCGCCTCGTTTAACGATCACATGGTCGCAGAGTCCATACTCTTTGGCTTCTTCAGANGTGAACCAGCGGTCCCGTTCGCTGTCCATCTGAATTTGATCCACTTCTTGGCCGCTGTGCAGGGCTNTTCGTTCAGCCATCAGTCGCTTGATNTAAGCCATCTGTTCAGCTTGGATCGCTATNTCTGATGCCTGTCCTCTTACNCCACCTGAAGGCTGATGCATCATCACTCGAGCGTGNGGCAGGCAATATCTCTTGTCNGCCGCCCCNGCTGTTANCAGGAANTGACCCATTGAGGCTCCGAGACCCATGCATACCGTGGCAACGTCGCACGAAACAAACTGCATCGTGTCATATATAGCCATGCCTGCAGTAACGGAACCACCGGGGCTGTTGATGTATAACCAAATGTCTTTTTCTCGGTCCTGCCCTTCGAGGAACAGCATCTGGGCACAAAGGATGTTGGCTATTTCATCATCCACCTCGGTACCAAGAAAAACGATTCGGTCATTAAGTAACCGGTTGTATATTTCACCGGGGCCAGCTGGGATTCCAGTGGACAGCGCACTAGCGGAATGAAGCTCTGACATAACTTGGAGGTTATCTGCTGTCAGCGGCAGCACCTTGGTCCGTCGTAGGCTCATTGCATGCATATTGATGAGCTTCCGACCCCTGCTTTGTGGGCGGACGTTGATGTTCTGCAATCCAACATTGCTGAGATGGCAAAGCGATTGCCGGGAAATCGGCTACGTCCGCATGTCAAAGCCCATAAGACAAGCGCTCTTGCTCGACTTCAGAGCGACGCTGGCCATCACGGTTTTACCTGCGCTACCAGTCGAGAAGTCTTGGGTTTAGCTGAAGCGGGCNTGGGTGATGATCTGCTTCTAGCAAATGAAACAGTTGACGTAAGCCGGCTCGCAGCAATGGCGGCCTCGGACGCTCGGGTAACCGTTGCCGTNGATAGCGACGCAACNATTGACGCTGCTGCCGAAGCTGGCATNAAAGAATGTGTCATAGATATCCGTGTCGGATTTCGTTGTGGATGTGAAGTTGATGAAGCTGCTCAACTCGCCGATCGTGCTCGCGCTTCGAATATCGCGGTTCGTGGAGTTATGGGTTACGAAGGACACGCTATGGGTCTAGTAGATGTTGATCGCCGTCGCGAGCTGGTCAAAGCAGCAATGGAACGACTTCTAGAGGCTCATAACTTGGTTGGTGGCGAGCTCATAACCGGTGGTGGCACCGGAACTCATGCAATCAACACTTGGGTGAACGAGATACAGGCNGGATCNTACGTTCTCATGGACACCGCGTATACCGCACAAACCGACCAGCCCTTTCAACAAGGTTTGTTCCTCCAGTCAACGATTGTGTCGGTGGCTGAAAAGTTCGCCGTCTGCGACGCTGGTCTTAAAGCTCAAGGGATGGATCACGGCAATCCGAGTTGGCTAGACGGAGAAATCTTNTTTTGTTCTGACGAGCATACGAATCTTGTCCCAGAGAAGCCGTTAAAAGTTGGGGATCGGGTTTCTCTAATACCAGCTCACATCGACCCGACGATGGCGAAACACCAAGTGCTGCATCTCGTTTCAAGAGGCGAAGTGATAGATCAATGGGATATCGATTTACGCCACTGGTAATCAGTCCACCAACATCTTCGCCAATGAACGAAACGCCCTACCGCGATGACTGATGGAGTTCTTAGCCTCTGGTTCCATTTCAGCGAAGGTCAGCCCTTTGCCTTCATCTGGGGCAAAAATCGAGTCATAGCCGAAACCGCCGCCGCCACTGGGGCTTGAGGTAATAGATCCTTCTACTAAACCGTGGGCCAGAATTTCGCGTCCGTCAGGGAATACCACTAACGCCACAGTGCGGAAACGTGCCGTGCGTTCACCTTCAGGAACTTTCCGCATTTCGTCTAGCAGCTTCAACAGATTCTCATCATCAGTTGCTGACTCTCCGGCAAAGCGTGCACTCCGCACCCCTGGGAGGCCTCCTAACGCGTCAACCTCAAGNCCTGTGTCGTCAGCGACTGCGGGGAAGCCAGTTTCGTTGCAGACCGCAACGGCTTTGAGTCGAGCATTACCTTCAAGGGTGTTTTCGTTTTCAACGATGTCTCCTAGGTCATGAGGTCGTGGCTTGATGTCATGACCGCTGAGNATTTCGGCTATCTCTTGAGCCTTGTGAGCGTTGGCTGAAGCCATGACCAACCGCANGGTTTTCAATCTGCGTTTTCNGACANAGTCAACCGTTGAAGATCAATAATCTCGCTAATGCCTTTTTCTGCCAAGCGAAGTAATCCATCTAGCTGCTCACTGTCAAACGGCTCTCCTTCGGCCGTACCTTGCACTTCGACGAATTTCCCGGCACCTGTCATCACGACGTTCATATCAACTTCAGCGCCTGCGTCTTCGACGTATGGCAGATCCAAACAAAGCTCTTCTCCCACNACGCCCACAGAAATCGCCGCGCAATAGTCAGTCAGTGGATGTTCGTTCAAAGTTCCGTCATCAACTAGCCGNCTAAACGCGTCATGGAGAGCTACGTACCCCCCACAAATCGATGCTGTTCGGGTACCCCCATCTGCTTGCAGAACATCACAGTCAACAGTTACTTCGCGTTCGCCGAGAACCTTCATATCGCAGACAGCTCTGAGAGCACGTCCAATGAGTCTCTCGATTTCAAGTGTTCGACCCTTTTGTTTTCCTTTTTTTGCTTCGCGTCCAACACGTTCTCCACTAGATCCGGGAAGCATCGCATACTCGGCGGTAACCCAACCTTCNCCGTTGCCTCGCATCCAGCGCGGAACATCGTCGTCAATAGATACCGTGCACAGAACTTTGGTGCGACCGAAGCTCACAAGCACAGATCCTGGAGTCTGGTCAGTGAAGTTACGTTCGAACGAGATAGGACGTAAATCATCATTGGCTCTGCCATCGACACGCATTGAATTTCCTTTAGTTGTTTGTGGCTGAAAAGGTACGGCCTGTCGTTGCCAGTTCAACCCTGCCCTCAAAAACAGTCGACGCTTCCTCAAGATGCTTCAACGGATCTGATCCGGGCGGGACATGGGTAACAATGAGCTTTTTCGCTCCCGCTTCGTTCGCCTCTGCTGCCAAGTGTCGGCAGCTGATATGNGGAATAGCAGGATCGGCTGTGCTATCCAACAGCGTGCCCTCCCCTATAACAANATTGGCGTCAAACCCTAGTTCTGAGATCGACCAGTTCTGACCCGTATCTGAGGTATACACAATCGATTCCTCTCCGCAGCTGAATCGCATAGCAAGAGTCTCCACTGGGTGGTCGGTCTGAGAAAAACAGATTGAGATGTCTCCTACTTCTGCAACCGAACCATCGGCGACTATCTCCCAATTAAAGAAATCGCTGCTATCCCCGTCAGGTTGAAATGCATCCGTGACACGCNTCACATCAGACGTCGATATCACTCTGATNTCGGAAATGGGTGTGAAGTACTTGTAGGCGTTGTACGCAACCGGGAGCTCCGCACAATGATCCGGGTGATGATGTGAGACGACAATGGCATCAACTTGGTTCAACGCAACATTTTGCTGCAAATTAGCAAGGGTCCCGGGACCACAATCAACCCACAGATTCGTCTCAGAGGATTGAACGAGATATCCGCTACACGCCTGGCCCGCAGCTGCATAACTTCCCGAGCATCCAAGAACAGTAAGCGAAAGTCCCGTCACATAGGTAAGGCTACGCTCGCCTNCGACTCNGTGTGAGTGATGCGAAAAATTATCTCTGAGACTTCAAATTCCGTGCCTCATCTATACAACAGTCACAGTTCGACTTCGCCGGCTTTTCGCTATCCGCCGGCGACCGCCGGCAATATTCGTACCTCGTCGCCATCACCAAGCTGTGTATCCAAGAATCGCAAATCGCGAATATTCGTTTCGTTCCGGAACATGGTTATGAACGGGTACAACATTCCTTGNTCGTCNAGTAAATGGCTNCGAAGNGCTGGATAAAGATCCACCAANTCCGTCAAAATCTGGCTCACATTTGAGGCACTCAACATGACANGTGATTCGCCGCCGGTATGCACACGAAGGACGCNCGGGAGCCACACGGTAACTTTCGTTTCANCTGTCATGTCGCGATGTGTCCCATTCGTTGAGAGCGTAGCTAGCAGTTCCNTGCTTCAACAGCGATTCAAGACCGGACGGTGTCCCGATACCCTTCTTCACATGAGCGGTGACGGCGACAGCGATCGGAAAATTGTTGCTTCGAATAGGCGCGCCAGAGCCAACTACGACCTGCTTGACACTTACGAGTGCGGTTTAGTGCTCCAAGGAAGCGANGTTAAGTCACTCCGCGAAGGGTCAGTGCAACTAGCTGATGCGTTCGCANGGGTGCGCAATAATGAAATGTGGATTCTCGGCATGCAAATCTCACCCTGGAGTCACTCTTCCGCCCAAAATGGTCACGTTGTAGACCGTCCACGAAAGCTGCTATTACATCGCGTCGAAATTGACCGACTACGCGCACGAACTGAACAAGAGCCGCTTCAACTTATTCCCCTATCTGTCTACTTTCGGGACGGGCGAGCGAAATTGGAATTAGCTCTCGCCAAAGGCCGCCGCCAATACGATAAAAGGCAGGCAATTAGGAAACGCGAAAGTGACCTTGAAGCTCGCCGAGCAATGTCTCGCCGGAACCGCTAGGCCGTCCTCAACATTGGCCAATAGGGAGTTCTCCATCCCCCAGCCNTCGCTTGCATCTCCTGTGGGGCTCGCCGGTACGCTACTACGAAGGTCCAGGCCCTGATCTGGACGGATCACGGGGGTGATCGGTTTCGACTTCGACGGTTGATATGAGAGAAGCGAGCCGTGGTCTCCGGAGCCACGTTAAAGAGCCGGAACATTTACAAACGCCAATGTCAAAACTAATGACCTGGCGCTCGCTGCCTAATTTAGGTATCGGGTAACGACCCCACTGCCTCAGCCTCTCGGGTAGCGGTGGTCCTCATTTGAGAGGCTTGCCTTCAGTCATCGTCGGTGTGATTGCGGGGACTTTTAGCCGGATACGGTTGTTTGGTCTGGGGTCGCTACCAGCTTGCAACCCGACAACTCACAAAGCGACTGCGCTCGGAGAAGACTCATTGAAACGCCGGGGGACGCGGGTTCGATTCCCGCCACCTCCACTGCCTACGAATAGTGCTCGCGATCGGCNCTATTCGATGTTTATTCCTGCATATCCTGCTTGAGCTTCTTCCTGGAGCCGGTCGGCATATTTCGGTCCACCGCCGTTATAAATGTTGTANCGCGTCTTGCCATATTCGTGTCCGTCGAGGTTCGAGTTGTATCCGGTGATCCAACTTTGAGCCTTTCTCAACAAAAATGGTTCATACATTTTTGCGACATGCTCGAACCAACTCTGCTCCGCGGTCATCGTTGCTTCAACCCNGCCCTTGTCTGAACTCCAGAGGTGTTCCAACAGTTCAGTGGCCCAGTTGACAGCTAATTCAGCTCCGCGAGGAAAATTGGTGGCTGCTGTTTGGGGGCCAGAAATCATTATCAAGTTCGGGAAGCCATGAACAAGNAACCCTAAGTAGGTCACTGGCCCTTCAGACCATTTATCTCGCAATGATTGGCCATCAACTCCACGGATATCGATTCTGTCGAATGCACCCGTAAATGCGTCAAACCCGGTCGCATATACGATCACATCGAACTCGTAGTGTTCACCGCTGGTTTGGACACCGNTCTCTGTAATCCTCTGTATTGGGGTTTCACTCCCATCTACAAATAAGACATTGTCTCGGTTATAGGCCTCAAAATAATTGGTTTCCAAAGGAACGCGTTGTATTCCAAAACCGTGGTCTTTGGGAATNAGTTTTTCTGCCAATTCGGGGTCGTCAACNCGTCCGCGGATTCGTTCAGCGATGTATTCAGAGAATTCCGCATTTGCATCTTCATCCATAAAAATCTCGACAAAATTTTGGAGCCAAATTCCAAAACCCGGTCCGTCATACAGACGGTCCCAAAGTTCGCGTCGTTCCTCTTCGGGAACGCTGTAAAACCCTCGACGATCCGGTTCGTGTTCGAATCCGCCGGGAGTNCGCGCACAGGTGGCAAAAATTTCGTCGTACCGTTNTCGGATTTCCGCCATCTCTTCTTCGGAGATCTCGCTGTTGTTNAANGGCGCTGCCCAGTTAGCTCTTCTTTGGAAAACAGTAAGATGNTCTGCTTCCTTAGCAACTTCGGGTATGAGTTGAATAGCGGTTGCCCCTGTGCCGATTACCGCCACTCGCTTACCTGCGAGGTCGAGTGGCTCCTTTGGCCAATCAAAGGTGTGGAACGCCTCGCCTTTGTAGTCGTCGATTCCTTCTATACGGGGCAGGGTTGGCACAGAAAGCAGACCTATGGCTGTCAGGACAAATCGACTGCTGATCTCTCGGCCATCTTTAAGCGACAAACTCCAAACGCACGTGTTCTCGTCAAAAACCATCTTTTCTACATAGCAGTTGAATTGCATGTGNTCGCGCAATCCGAACTTGTCCGCAACAAAGTTCAGATACTTCAGAGTCTCAGGCTGCGGTGAGAACATCTCTTTCCAATGCCATTGATCAAGGATCTCTTGATCCCACGAGTACCCGTAGGTAAAGCTTTCAGAATCAAAGCGGGCTCCTGGGTAACGGTTCCGATACCAAGTGCCCCCTAAATCCGGGTCTCCTTCAAGAACTGTTGCATTCACCCCCAAGTCGATTAGTCGTTTGATCTGGTAGATACCACCAACTCCAGCCCCAATTACCACCACTTCGTAATCGGGTTCTTCGTGGATGAGAGTCGAGTCATCAGTTGACTGTTGCGCAACCATTGAGTCATTCATCAGCATTTCTCCTGAGGATCGTTAAGTTATCGGGACCGCGACCAACGCATGAAGCGTAGCCAGATGCTGCTGCAGGTGCCGAAGTCTCATCAGCTGCAGATGGATTCAAAGGTGTCCGATTATTTCAAGGACGCACTTCGTAGTAGCTGTTCATCGCGTGTTNGATATCTAGCTGACGGAANNGAGTGAATCCGGCCCTTTCAGTTAGTTCTTGCATCGCGGGNGCAGGGAGACCAAAAACGCCGTGGCCTGCTCCNCCAGNTTCNCTCATGCCGGACTGTAAACATCCCGCTACNGACGCCGCGTANCCAAATACAGCCAGGGGCATCTTTATNTTCTCTTCCAAGCTGCCCTTGCTTGTGGGGTCAACTATCAACCATCGACCCTCCGGAGTCATNGAGTTGTAGATAGCGCTGGCTAACTCGTCGGGTGANGTCATGTCGTGAACACAATCGAATGTCGCTANAAACGAAAANCTNTTGTCTTCGGGCAGTCTGTGNTCACGCACGTCGTGAAAGAANGCGTTCGTAACTCCCGACTGAATCGCGTTTTCTCTGCAGCGATCGAGTGCTAAGGGCGCTATTTCCCAGCCATGAAACTCTGACGTCGGGAACGCTTCGGCCATTGTTACGACCGCTACACCACTTCCACAACCCACGTCGGCGACTCGAACGCCCGCTTGTAAGTCGTCTGTTAAACCTTCAAGTTGTGGCAAAACTGATTGAACAAGCACCTGTTCATACCAAGGACGCAACAGACGTTCCATCCATTGAACTCGACCTGAGGTACCTCCCTTTTCTATGTCGGACCAGGAAATACCTATCCCAGTTTTAAAGGACCGAGGAATTTCTGAGAGGAGGGCTGTCCGTTGCGGGAAGTTGTCGAACCATCGCGCCATCGAACGAAGGTCGTCTTCGTCGGCAAGGAGCACGCTGGCTTCAGGGCAAAGGTAGAACAAACCGTCTCCTTGGTATTCGATGAGTCCTGCAGCTACTTGAAGAGACAACCACTCTCGAACAAAGCGTTCGTGGAGGCCTGCTCGTTTCGCGACCTCGTCGCTTGTAACCGGGCCTTGTTCATGCATTGCTCGGTAGAGACCCATTTCGTCACCGAGGTAAATCATGCCGGACACTAGGGCTCCCTCGTAGGCGCCCATAATTCGCTTTGACAAGTCTCCTATTTTGGATTGATCCACCTTGTTCTCCGTAGTTTCTTCTGTGCATCTGGCTGCACTATGAGGTTTTCGTTTTCCATACGATATTTACTGAAGACCGTTCCGTGCAGAAAAGCCTCCGACCAGCGCAGAGGCCCCGGCTTCAGGCAACGCGAAGCGAACTTCGCTCGTTGCAAGGCTACTCAGGTAGCTGACGACGCAATAGACCACAATCTCGCCTCCATCGGACAGCTCGCTTAGACACTGAGTGAGGTCGGGTGAAGGAATATATGTAGAACCTCGGATTTCACGTTTACTTATATCGTCTGCCAGCAGCGTCAGCGATCTAACATGGTCTTGTGGAAAGTCATATAAAGGTTCAGGAACTAGAGGGTCTTGTGCAAGTTCGCGTCGGTGAGACAACCGTGGCGCGATCATCGTCAGTCCAGTTGCTCCTAGAAGGGAACCTCCCACCTCGACATTATTTCCCTCGTGAGGATGTCGAAATGGAGCTTTTAATCCCTTCTGAAAGCGTCACTCACTGCCCCCATAAAGGTGATGCTCGCTATTGGAGCATCAAGCTGGATGATCACGATTTAGAGGACGTTGTGTGGAGTTACGAGACGCCTATTGAAGCAATGTCCGCTATCAGCGGATTGCTTTGTTTCTACGACGAACGTGTACAACTCGAAATCGGAGACTGAACTCTTCGAGTTTTGAAAATGAAACCGACGGATCGCTAAAGGTTTGTTAACGATCCTGAAACGTTGTCGTCAACAGCTTCCTTCATCCCAGAAACTCTGTCCGCCTTCCGAGGCCCAGCCGGTAACGACACCTTCAAAGACCGAAACGTTGACTCTGCCTGCCACGAACTCTTTGGTAATCATCAATGGCTCACAATCTCGTTCGACGACTCGATACGGAAGTTCTAACGAATCTAGAAGCACCGCTAGTTGCTGTTCGGTTAGCCCTACGACATTGATTGCCTCGACGATCTGTTCACAAACATCGCCTGATTCGGGATCGTAACAAGCAAGGTTCTTTGGGCCTAGAGATTGTTTGAGGCGAAATAATTGGAAGACTTGGCCTATATCAGTCCCAGGTCTAGATGCAGCGAAATCCCAGGCATCTTCGAGTCGCACCAATTCAGGTGGTTTCGCGGCCGCTGTTGATTCCGCTGGCTCTGGTTCGTCTGCTACTTCGTTTACGGAGTTCGTTGTTGTGGTCTGGCTATCCTCTGCTTCAGGTTCCACGTTTGATGCAGAAGAACACGCTGTAAACAAAATCAGTACGAGGCCTCCGACGAAAAACCTTTTCATTTCATGACCCTATCGGTCGATTTAGCTGGACTTGGATTGGCATCGATCCCTTATAGATGCCTCCTATACAGCTGGGAAGGCTTCTTTTTGAGGCCATGGCCGCAGTGTCAGAGCACCTGTGAAAGGGGCTGGTGCCTCATTGTTGTTATGGCATACACGGCGAGTATCTCTCCTTGGTACATCTTGCATTCAACTAGACGCGTTTCTCCTCGCCGATGAATAACTTCACCGGTGATACGAAACGGGCTCTGGGTAATAGCTTCGAAGTAATCGACTCGCATATTGATGGTCGATTGAAAACCCGGGGTTTCTCCAACGTCGCTTTGCGCCGCATAGAGGCAGGCAATATCTACATAAGCGGCAGTGAACCCTCCAAAGAGCTGCCCTGCTGGGTTGAGTGTTTCTTCGGGAAGTTCACACATCAATTCGAGTTTTCCCGGTGATTCGTCGATTACCGACCATTCAGACGCGTTGAGTAAATCAAATGGTGGGACTCCAGGGTTTACAAGTCGCCCAGGGGGCACATTCTCTCGCCATTTGAGCAACTTCTCGATTTTGTTTTCGGTCATTGCGTTCTCCCCAACAGACATGCTCCCAACGCTCCTGCCACCTCACCATTTTCTGTCGGCTTGATAGGAATGAAACTCCGTTGGCCTGATGCAAGGAGTAATTCATGAAACGAATCATCAATTTTTTGTCCGAAAAGATGCCAATCAGCGACTAGTCCACCGCCAACAATAATCATTTCTGGGTCAAGCAAAGCAGCACAATTGGCCAACCCAACTGCAACCCATCGGGCAAACTCATCGACCACTGCAAGCGATTGCTTGTCACCTTGATTTGCTGTTCGGGTAACGTCCTCGCTGGTGATTCCCCCAAGGTCTCCTTGTACTGTCTCACTTATCTCTTCTAGGTAGCCGTCTTCGGCTCGTCTAATAGCAAGATTGCGCAGTCCTGCAGCAGAGGCGTAGGCCTCCCAACACCCATTCATGCCACAAGCGCACAACACTCCATTGGGTTCAATCACCATGTGGCCTGGCTCGCCGGCCATTCCGAAAGCACCTCTATGGACGGCGCCGTCCACAATTAGGGCACCTCCAATACCAGTGCCAAGCGTTACCAATAACGCGTTCTGGACTCCTCTGGCTGCACCGCTGTAAATTTCGGCTAGGGCAGCGCAATTAACGTCGTTGTCCACATGAACTGGAACATCGATCTCTGATTCCACTAATTGACAGATTTCAAGTCCATCAGCGTTGACCAAATTGGGCGCTCGATGCAGTCGTCCGCTTACATCGACGAGACCCGCAATTCCAATACCTAGCGACGAAACGCTGGCCCCCGACTCACTCGCCTTCTCCCTCAAGGCGTGGTACATCTCAACCGCGTGGCTAGCGATATCAAGGCCTTCTCGGGTCGGCTCAAAACTTTTCCCGAGGACCTCTCCTGTATTGCTCAGCGTGACACCAAGGGTTTTGGTTCCTCCAATATCAATTCCGATGAGGGCCCCGGTTGCAGCAGGTTGCATGTGTAACAAAATAGGATTTTAAACACTGCAGCACCAACCCAATCCGAGGCTTCTCACCTGACGCCGCCAGAGGTCATAACTTCAACGCGCGACCTCGATTCGGTGCCTTTACTCGGCAGCAAGTTGTAAGTGCTGCAAAGATAATTACTCATCGACGAAAGGTTCGACATGGAAAGCGTCATTTACGAAATTAAAGATCGCATCGCCTACGTCACTATTAATCGACCCGAGGCATACAACGCCTGCGATCAACCAACCTACGATCGTTTGGCAGAAGTGTGGACAGACTTCGCTCACAATGACGAGGCGTGGGTAGCGATATTGACCGGGGCCGGAGACAAAGCATTCTGCGCAGGGAGTGACATCAAACAAAACTTCAATTCAGTGCCAGAACCAGCAGACAGCTTTGCTGCAGCGGGCCAAGGTGACCTGATGCGGGGACTGGAAATATGGAAACCCGTGATTGCAGCGATTAACGGGCACTGCAATGGTGGCGGCCTAGAACAAGCTTTAGGTTGCGACGTCCGAATCGCATCCGCGAATGCACAATTCGGTCTTGGTGAGGTTCTATTAGGGTTGCTGCCTGGTGGGGGTGGCACTCAAAGACTCCCCCGTTCCATCCCGCTGAGCCACGCATTGTGGATGCTGTATAGCGGCGAGCGCATCGATGCCGAAGAAGCCCACAGACTGGGTCTGGTTAACAAGGTCGTGTCTTTCGAGGAGCTGATGCCGACCGCTCAGGCGATGGCTGAAAAACTCTTGGAATCGGGCCCGCTGGCAGTGCGCGCGATAAAACAAGCCGCCATTCAAGGACTGAGTATGCCTTTGGAGGACGGCTTGCGTTTAGAACAGCATCTATTTCGGTTGCTAGCTACCACCGAAGACAGCATCGAAGGCACCCGGGCATTTGCCGAGAAGCGACAACCGCAGTGGAAAGGTCGGTAAATCTAGAGTGACTGAAAAGTTGTACCTGCGTGATGTTTCAATCGAAAGTTTCAACGCAATCGTTCAATCGGTAGAAGAAAACCATGTCGAATTGGACCAGACCGCTTTTTATGTGACTGGCGGCGGTCAACCTCACGACACAGGACTGCTCAAGTGGGACGGGGGAGAAAGTTCTGTTGAGGATGTCCGAACCATCGATGGGCGAGTGTGGCATCAACTCGGTGGTGATTTGCCCCAACAAGGGACCACAGTGACAGGTTTCGTTGATCAGATTCGGCGTCATCAGATGATGCGTACCCACACCGCAATGCACATTCTTTGTGGGGTCATGTGGCAGCGCTGGCAAAAAGTCGTAACAGGAGGGAACATGGACGCGCTATCTGGCCGAATGGACTTCGAACTAGACGAGTTCCCTCCAGGGTTCGCCGAACAAATCGAAGACCTTTGTAATGCCGAAATAGCTGCCGACCGACCAGTTGCTGTCTCGTTCCTACAACGTTCAGAAGCCGTATTAGACAGAGATTTGATCCGAACAAAGGTCAACCTCATACCTGACACAGTGAACGAAATTCGGGTGGTTGACATTGTCGGCTTGGATAAGCAGGCAGATGGGGGTACCCACGTAACTTCTACCGGTGACGTGGGTCGAATCGAAATAACTAAAACGGAGTCGAAAGGACGCGGATTCAAACGTGTCAGATTCGTCCTGCACGACGACTAACGACGCTTGTTAGTTCCTCCACTGTGAGGGATCGAGATCGTCCGGCAGTAAGAGAAAGAGTGTCACCCCGTTCTCGGGACGAAAAGATGACTTGTGACCTTGGCCTGAAACATCGTCTGCAAGCAAAGCCATTCCGGCGGTAATCAGCCGGACGTCTCCGTCTCCTGTCTCGATCTCGACCTCACCCTCCAATGGGACAACTATTTGACGCCGCGGTGCATTGTGATAGCCCATCTCCACTTGGGGTTGAGAAGTTCTGAATATGACCCCACTAACTGGCAAAACCGGGGTCTCGTAGCCACGAATTTCTTTGCTGGAAGGAATCTCGAGATCCTCAATAACCGTCTTTCCATTTTCGGTTCGTATCCACACCAGTTTCATCTCGGATTCCTTCGTTTGACTTCAATCAACGAATAACGGGGGCCTGGGCATATCGCCCCTTGCTCGCTCATAAGCAGCGGATATCTGCATACAAACGCTCTCATTTCCGCCGACACAAGCAATTTGCAGCGAAGTCGGAAGACCTTGACTTGAAACTCCTGAAGGGACCGACGTCGCGCACATTGACAGATAGTTGATTGCTCGAGTGAAGCGAGCAGGGGTTGATTGTTCGTCAGCTTCTGCTACTGGTAGCGGCAACATTGGCGTGGTTGGCATCACTAGCGCATCAATGTTCTGAATGGCTAGGGAGAGGCTTTGGCGATCGCTGTCGCGTTGCAGCAGTGCTCCAACATATTGTGCAGAGGAGATAGCTGCGCCTGCGATGAAACGTGATCGCACATTCTCGTCAACCAAAGACTCTGGGTTATCCATGAGGGCACCGTGATGGAAATAACCTTCAGCAGTGAGGATCACCGCTGATGCTTCCTTCATTTCTTCGAATGTTTTAGTTGGCTCGAACTGGACAATGTCTGCACCAAGATCAGCAATCTGGTCCAAAGCTCGGTCATATGCAAGAAGTTGTTCGGGATCTATACCCTCGCGTTCTTCGTCGGACAAGGAACCAATCCGGATTCCAGAAATTCCTGCAGATAGGTCCACATTTAACTTATCTGTCGACATGGCGTCATACATGACGGCTGCGTCGGCTACGGATCGAGCAATAGGGCCAGGCGTATCTAGGGTGTGGGAGAGAGGAACGATCCCATCAGTGGGCAACAAACCTTCCGTGGTTTTGAGCCCTACAATCCCGCAAAAGGCTGCAGGTAGGCGAACGGAGCCACCTGTGTCTGTACCGATTGCACAGGGAACCATCCCAGAAGCCACTGCAGCACCAGAACCGCTAGATGAACCTCCGGGAACTCGGGCAACATCTTCGTCCCATGGGTTGTGTGGAGTGCCCATCCTTTGGTTCGTGCCCCAACCGCCAAAAGCAAATTCGACCGTCTTTGTCTTCCCTATAAGGATTCCTCCCGAATCAATCAACCGCTTCGCAACTTCTGCGGTGACACTGGACCGGCGGTCTTTCCATTCGGCACAACCGGCAGCTGTGAGTTTGCCTTCAACTTCAACGATGTCCTTTAACGCGAAGGGCACTCCGTGGAATGGTCCTTTGCTTGTTCCCGAAGCCATCTCGGCGGTAGCGATTTCCGCCGCGGCCCGAGCTTCCTCGGCATAGACCGCTTGCCAAGCCCCTATAACTGAGTCCATCGCCTCAATGGAGTCGAGGCATTCGTCAATCACTTGCTCCGGGGTAAGGGAGCCGTCGGCGTACTTTTCTTCTAACTCGACTACTGAATAGGTCACTGTTCTTCTACCTCTGGTATCTCATAGCTACGTCTCACTGAGCTTCGTATTCATGCAATGCTGGTTGAATGTCGTCTGCTCCGGTCATGAATATCGATCCTGCCGCGTTTTGGCGGGACCCGTACCCAATTCTGGCCGAAATGCGTGATTCCGCGCCCATTTGTTACGTGCCAGAGATCGGCGCCACACTGATAACCCGTCGAGATGACATCCATACATGTGAAAAGAACGTAAGTGTCTTCTCCTCGGATCAACCTGGCGGACTCATGAACGTCCTCATGGGGCGCAACATGATGCGAAAAGATGGCGAGGAACACCGGAAAGAGCGTTTCGTTTACTACCCATCTATCTCACCACGTAAGGTCGAACAAATTTGGGCTGCACTGTTTGTGGAACTTACGAACACCATTTTGGATCGATTCACCTCCTCAGGCTCAACTGATCTTGTTCCGGATTATGCGACGGCTGTGAGTGGCGAGGCTCTAAAGGCGATAACTGGATTGACTCA
Source organism: Acidimicrobiaceae bacterium (assembly GCA_002708935.1). Lineage (GTDB taxonomy): Bacteria > Actinomycetota > Acidimicrobiia > Acidimicrobiales > Poriferisodalaceae > MedAcidi-G3. The sequence goes on from PAPO01000017.1 coordinate 62,478, forward strand.
GGTCAAATTTGGGGATCTTGATTCCTGGAGCCAAGCAATGATTGATGGCGTGGCTAACTACACGGGAGATCCCGATATTGAGGCGCGTTGCATATCCGCGACGGAAGCTATCGATCAGGCTATCGACGAACGTCTACCGGAGATTCAACGAGATGCCGATGCAAGTCTGCTGTCGGTTATGACACACGCTGGTATGCCAGACGAAATGGTGAGGGCAAACATCAAATTAACGATTTCTGGTGGGCAAAATGAACCCCGTGACGCCATCGCTGGCGCTATCTGGGCGCTACTTGAGCACCCTGATCAACTTGAGTTGGCGACATCAGGAGACGTGTCCTGGCAGCAAGTCTTCGAAGAGTACTGCCGTTGGATAGCTCCTATTGGAATGTCGCCACGTCGTATAGCAACAGAACATTCCTACGGCGGAGTTGAGTTCGAGCCTGAAGAACGAGTCTTCTTTATGTTCAGTTCAGCTAATCGTGACGAAAACTACTTCGATAATCCCGACGATTTTGACGTGACACGCGATACCGCCGCTGCTTTGACCTTCGGAGCGGGACCACATTTCTGTGCTGGAGCTGCCGCCTCAAGGAGCTTGGTTGGTGATGTCGCTCTACCAAGAATTTTTGAGCGTCTGGAACGACTGCGTCTGGACCCTATCGGTCCGCCAGTTGAGTTCGGAGGGTGGGCGTTTCGCGGGCCGCTCTCAGTGCCGGTGTCTTGGGGCGATGCCAGCTAAGCCCTTTGTGCAACCCCGTCGGCTGCTGGGTCCGCTCCCCCATCGATCCCTTCACTGCTAATTCTTATTCCGTGTACCCACGCAAAATCGTGAGTTTGGGGACTTCGAATGACCTCGTATCCCTCTGCTTCTAATGCATCAGTCACCGACCAGGGCACCCCGTTTGCTACATCGATGGCATCACTGGTTCCTGACACTCGTGGAGCTGAAACTGCTTCGAGCATGTTCATTTCAAAGTCAATACTGTTCAAAAGTACCTGGGTAACTCCCATTGCTATTTGAGTTCCCCCCGGGGCCCCTACGACATAGGTCAGTTGATCTTCATCAAAAACCATTGTTGGGCAAAGTGAACTGAAGCGACTCTTTCCTGGTGCCAGAGAGTCTGCGTTTCCGGGTCGAGGGTCAAACACGGCCATGCAGCCGTTGTACATAAATCCGAGTCCATCGGTGATCACGCCCGAGGGCATCCCTAAAGAGTGGGTCATTGAGGCAGCATTCCCATCCTTGTCAACGACACAAACATGAGTGGTGTCCCGAGGTTCGTAGGCCATGCGTTCCACGCTCGCACGGTGGCCTGCCCGGATCATTCCAGCATGTTCTTTTGCGTGATCTTTAGAGATCAACCAGTCCATGGGCACGTCGAAGTGTTCTGGGTCGCCAACAAAGCTGTCTTTGTCCGAAGTTGCTCTTTTCATGGCTTCAGTAACCGTTCGCACGTACTCGATACTGTTATGACCCATTGATGCCAAGTCGAAATTTTCGAGAATATTGAGCATTTCTAGGACCATGACACCACCACCGGGTGGGTGATTTGTGGTTACATCAAGTCCCCGATAGCTGGTTTGTATGGGCTGGTTGTGGGTAGTGCGATATTCGGCAAGGTCGCGCTCGTCCAGCATTCCTCCGTGTGCTTCCATATCTTCAGCGATTCGGCTCGCTAACTGACCTGTGTAGAAAACGTCAGCACCTTCAGCCGCAATGAGACGCAATGTGTTGGCCATGTCTGGGTTCGCGACGCGATCACCAACTCGTTTGTGCGACCCGTCGGACCGAAAGTAGATGTTGCGACCCGTCGTTGACTGCCTCAGGCGTTGCACGTTGTCCGCTCGTCCCATTGTCGCTCCCTCAGCCCACCAGCCAGCAACGTGGGGGCGCACCACGAACCCCTTTTCTGCCCACTCGATCGCCGGATGCACAATTTCAGCCCAATCTTTCACTCCCCAGGTCGTCTGCGCCTCAAAGTACGCCTTAAGCGAACCTGGTGTAGCTATTGATTGATAGCCGACGTCGTTTACATTGCCTTCTAATACGAAGCCAAAACCATCTCTGGTTTCGCCGATGATGATGTCGGCCCACTGATCGGCTCTGGTCCCTAGAGGCGATTTGGCGTGGAAGTCGATGCATTCATGGATTCCTTCTGCGGGCAAGTAGACCTGTAAGTTCCCGAAGCCTGCGATTCCACACATTTGAGGATCAACGACACCAGCCACCAATCCACAAGCAATAGCGGCATCAACTGCGTTACCGCCCGCTCTCAACACCGCTACGCCTGCTTCAACAGCTTCTGGTTGAGCTGCAACGACCATGCCGGTGCCATACCTGTTCACGGGGACCTCCGGATCTTTGGGCTGTTAGCGGTACTCGGGTTTGGCTCCTGGAACTTGAAGTGGGTCACATTCCCAACCGAGGAGCTCTGGCAAACACTGGTCAGCAAACAGCCGCATCGACGATTCGGCGTCCTCGAATGGCATGCCTCCGTAACTGAACCCCGGCATTATCGCGTTCATACCGATCATCTTGCGAATGTGGTCGAACTTTTCTAGCACTTGGTCTGGAGTCCCCCAGGGCATCAAATCAACGAAGTCTTGCGCTGCGCGGTCGGCACCTTGTTTTTCTATATAGCCCGTTATGCCTGTATAGAACTCGTAGCCTTTGACCCCTTCATGCGGTGCCTTCGCAAACTCGTAATGGCGCATAACGCTCTCATAGTTTGCGCCAATATATTTGCGAGCCATCTCTTCAGCTCGATCCGCGCTCTCGTCGACAAATACCGAGCCACCGCAGAACGGTGGGGGTCCAGGTTCTCCATTGATCTCTTCATGAACACGGTTGTACTCAGCTAAGTCTTCTTGGACTACAACCCAAGGCTTTTGTGGCACCACCATTACGCCATAACCCAGTTCTGCCATTAAGGGCATCGATTCTGGCGATACGGCGGCAGCGTATGCGCGTCCCTTAAACGAGTGTTGGGGACGGGGTCGAATTTCTCTTAAAGGTTGGGTGCCGAACTCGTTGTCATATTCCATTTTCCCAGACTCGAGTGCGTCCATTACCAGCCCGGCATAGGAAACAAGCCGTTCACGCGACGAGTTCATGTCGACTCTGAAACCCTCGTATTCAATTCGTGCCAGCCCCCGGCCGATCCCTAGAATCATTCGCCCTTCCGACATAGTGTCAAGCAGAGCTATGTCCTCGGTGATTCGCAGCGGATCATGCCAAGGCAGCACAATGACACCAGTACCAAGCAGCACGTCGGGGTGTTTGCCGGCCATGTAGGACAGGAACTGAACCGGTTCGGGGCACATGGTGTAGTCGTCGAAATGATGCTCGACTGTCCACAACGATTTGAAGCCGAGTTCGACGGCTAGGTCGCATAGACGCAGTTCTTCGGAATAAACCTCGTGGTCAGGCAAACCATTAAATGGATTTTGGAAGACGACTGTGTAGCCGGTGTGCATGGGGTACCCCCTGTATTGGTAACACCATGAAACTACACCGCTTCGCAAATCCGGTGCTGTATTCATCCCAATAACGATAAAAGGGACTCTCTCAACTCCAGAGACGATGAAATGACAGACTCTTCATATGGCTCACCGCGTAGGAATCATCGGACTCGGGACAGTCGGTTCGAGATTTGTTGAACAATTCAACCTTCATGATGCCTTCGACCTCATCTCAGCTTGGGACACAGACGATGAAGCCTGTTCCTCCCATGCAGATTCCGTCAGAATCGCTTCGAGCGCTGACGACGTAATCGCTGAATGTGACCTGGTTTATGTGGCGGTACCGCCGCTGCATCATCAGCAATATGTTCTTGACTGCTTGTCACACAAGACTGCGATCTTCTGTGAGAAGCCCCTCGGAGTAGACCTGCAATCAAGTCGTCAACTAGTGGATGCGGTCAACCAGAGCGGACTCCCAGCCGGAGTTAACTTTGTTTTTAGCTCCGCTCCCTCAGCCGTAGAACTACAACAAAGGCTCACTGACCAAGATCTGGGAGATCTGATACGCGCAGACCTCAGGTTGCACTTCTCTAAATGGCCGCGAGGGTGGCATGAGAAAGCGCAGTGGCTACGTCTGCGGGACCAAGGGGGTTGGGTTCGTGAAGTGGTGTCCCATTTCATTTTCCTGACTTCTCGAATTCTGGGCGAAATCACCCTCGAAAATGGTCGCATCGACTACGAAGATGGGGCAAGCGGTTCTCTATGTGAACAAACAGCGCTGGCTTTGTTCTCATCAAGGTCTATTCCGCTTACCTTGGCAGGAACCAGCCTCGGACACGGCCCAGACGTAGTGGATCTGACCTTTCGAGGCACCAGTGGATCGTTGCGTGTTTGGGATTGGTACCAGCTTCAAGCGGCAACCGCAGATGACTGGGTGGACCTTTTCTCCTCAAGTCGCGACCAGCTAGGTGCTGATGCTTATGCAGCGCAATTACATCAACTCGATCGAATGATGAACGGCGATGAACACACAATTGCCACTTTCGACGAAGCTTTGAAAGTTCAGGAATCTGTTGAGTCGTTACTCGCAGGTTGATGTTCTGGGCGGCCCACTACACAAAATTCCCCACCTTCGGGATCTGTGAGCACTACCGCAACAAACCCGAGATGACTCGGGTCGCCGGCCGGGGAAATGACCGCTGCCCCTAAACCAACCAGCCGTTCCACTTCAACTGCGATGTCATCAACGAACATGTCGAGGTGGACACGATTTTTCGCTGACTTCCCTTCAGGCACTTTCTGAAATGTCAGGTGATTGACCGCTCGGTCGACATCAGAATTTGAAATCGTGATGTAAGGGCCACCGTTTCCTTCTCGGTGACTAAATCCAATTGCCTCTGACCAAAAATCTGCGAGCCGCTCCGGATCTGAACAATCAATGGTGACACCCATAGCTCGAAGACCCATGTCAGCAATCCTAGACACTGTTATGTTGCAGCAGGTTGGCTTACCACCGACGACCTGCTTTAGTTCAGTGCAGCAACTATGAAACGAGAAGTTTGGATGGACACCGCTTCATTTAAGAACATGGTTCAGGAACGCCGCAGCGTTCGGGGTTACCGAGACGATCCTGTGCCAAGAGAGGTCATCGAAGAAATAATCGAAATTGCTGGAGGTGCCCCATCTTCGATGAATACCCAGCCATGGCATTTCCATGTCTTGACCGGAGAACCTCTGGACTTAATCCGCGAAGGCAACACCGAGCGAATGGTCAGCGGCGCAGCCCCCCAACGAGAAATTTCTCTCAACCACGGATATGAAGGGGTGCACAGGGACAGACAGATAGAGATCGCTGTTCAACTATTCGAGTCAATGGGAATTGGCTGGGAGGACAAAGAACGCCGCCGAGATTGGGCAATGCGCGGATTTCGTCAGTTCGATGCCCCAGTTTCGGTTGTGGTTACCTGCGATCGAACCCTTGAACACGACACCGTGGGTCACTTCGATTGCGGCGCCGTAACTTACGGCCTGGTACTTGCTGCATCCACGAAAGGCCTCGGCTGTGTAATTAACGGCCAAGGCATCATGCAATCCGATGTTGTTCGCGAACATGCAAACATTCCAGAGGATCAGGTGATTATGACCTGTGTCGCGATGGGATACCCGGATGAAGATTTCATCGCGAATGACGTTAAATCAACACGACGCACGGTCGAGGAAGTAGCTAGTTTCGTCGGATTCGACGACTAGCCAATCACCACTAGCGACACCTGCCAGAGAGCTTCTCTCGAAAGCGGGAGCTTGAGCGCCACTCGCCCATCTCTGTAAGACTCCCAAAGTCGACCTGAAGGGAAAATGGTGTCCCAGCATCAAGCAACCGAGCACATACAAGTTGAACTCGATGGCGCAGTGGCCGTCGTGACAATGGCGAAACCACCTCACAACCTTCTCAACGGCGCCTTCATTGAAGATCTGATCCAGACCTTTGAAGGGGCCATTGACTCAGGAGGGAGGGCGATTCTTCTAAAGAGCAACATGAAACATTTTTCTGCTGGAGCTGATGTAGATGGCTTCGGCGCAGACGGAGGTGACGGTTCACCTGCGATTGAGGTACTTGATCGACTAGCGGCAATTCCTCTCCCGACCATCGCTGCTGTGCATGGTTTAGCTCTTGGGGGCGGTTTCGAAATAGCTTTAGCCTGCGACTTCATCATGGCATCCGCTTCAGCTCGTCTCGGTTTAGTTGAGACTTCTATCGGATTGATGCCGCTGCTAGGCGGGGTTCAGAGGGTCGTGGAACGAGCTGGGATGGCGCGGGGCAAAGAAATAGCTATGTTCGGTCGCCGACATGATCCTGAACTGCTTGAACGTTGGGGGGTCATAAATGCGGTTGTTGCCGATGATGCTCTCGATGAGGCGTCTAGGTCTTGGGCACAGCAACTTGCCGCGGGTCCAACTGTGGCTTATGCAGCTATCAAGGAACTTGCTGTTATTGCTTCGAATGAAGGGGTTCGTTCTGCCGATCAAGCCCAAGAAGGTGCTGCCCAAAAAGTTTGGGCTTCTGAAGATCTCCAGCGCGGGCTTGAGTCATTTAGCGAATCTGGCCCTGGCACCGCCATCTTTCAGGGAACATGACAGCACCTCTGTCAGGCATTCGTGTCATCGACTTCACGCGAGTTCTCGCTGGACCTCACTGCACTAAGGCTTTGCGTGATTTAGGGGCTGAAGTGATCAAGATAGAACCCCCAGCTCCTGACACTGGGCGAAGCGGTCAACCTCACGTTGGGCCTATGTCTCTCTACTTCGCTCAACAAAACGCTGGGAAACAAGCAATATCTTTGGATCTCAACTTTTCCGAGGCACAAGACATTATTAAGAAGCTGGTAGCAGAGGCCGACATCGTTGTCGAAAACTTTCGGCCGGGCACGCTCGATCTTTTCGGTTTGGGTTTCGAACATCTAACAGCAATAAAACCCGACCTCATAATGGTTTCCATTAGCGGATACGGACAGTCAGGGCCGTGGCGGAACCGACCGGCGTTCGCACCAACCGTCCAGGCTGAAGCTGGTTTCACCGAAATCATTGGTCGTCATTACGGCGACGCTTTAATTCGAACCGAAAACGATGCTTACAACCACGCTGATGTGTACACCGGTTTGCAGGGCGTAATCGCGACCCTTGCGGCATTAGCTCACCGAAGCCACACCGGCGAAGGCCAACATGTTGATGTAGCTATGGTCTCCTCAATTCTTAGTGTTAACGATCGAGTCAGCTACGAACTTTCGGATATCGACGTTGAAGGCGAACCCCTGGCCCTCAGCGCACCCGAGTCTCCAATCATCGAACTGCCCGATGGCAAAAAAATAACTATCGCTGCAAGTCCAGTTTCCACCTTTGTGTTTCAGAGGTACTGCGCAATGATGCGAAGAAACGATCTACTTCTTGACCCTCGATTCATCACTGCTCAGTTTCGTCGCGACAACTGGGAGGATTTACTCGCAGAAATTCGTGCTTGGGTCCTTACCTTTAGAACAATCGAAGAACTCGAAGCTCAAGTAAGCGAAGCTGGACTAGCAGTTGGCACCATTCGATCCGTATCAGAAATAGCAGAATCGGAATGGGCAATAGAACGCGGCGCCATCCGAGAGGTAGAAGATCGATCTGGTGGGACCGCTCGAGTACCTGCACCTCCCTGGATTTTCGGTGGCTGCGAGCTGCCCGACGCGGGTTTGCCGCCATTTCAAGGCGAACACAATCTGGAGGTATTGAGGTCCTTGGGTCTTTCAGAGGATGAAATCGAAAACTTAGAAGCCATTGGAGTGCTTATCTCGAACATGCCCAAGAGCGACTGATGCTTGCATCCCCTCGGGCAATTCTGGGCACTTTTGTTGCCGTACACGTGGTCAATGACTTCTATGCCACGGTCCTTCCAGCATTCTTGCCCGCCTTGGCAAGAGAGTGGGATTTGGATTACACCGAATTAGGTCTCCTGTCATTCGCCTTCAGCCTCTTCACAGGGGTGCTTCAACCACTTATCGGTCATGTCGCAGACAAACAAGGAAAACGAAAGCTGATCCTCAGCTGCGGCTTTTTCATTGGAGGCGCCGGCTTTCTGCTTATGGCAGCTGCGCCATCATTTTGGTTCATCACCATAGTGAGCCTTCTTTGCGGCCTTGGCGCAGCGGCGTACCATCCTCAAGCAACCGCTTTCGTTGTTAATGCCTACCCCAACGATCGAGGAAGAATGCTCGGTATTCACGGGTGGGGAGGATCTGTCGGTCATTTCTTGGCTCCCGCTATCGCAACGTTGGCAATCGCAGCCCTTGATTGGCGTTGGGCGATGATTATCGTCGCCATCCCCATTGTTGGCGCAGGGACGGGTCTTTGGATGTACCTCCCCGAAAGCAATCCCAACCCCGAAGCAGCCCTCAAGGGTGCTCTGGGTCGACCCATCGTTATCGCAGCCTTCGCTTTCGGCTTGGTGAACACAGTCCTGTACAGCTTCGTAACCTTTGTCGTCAAAATGTTGGTCGACGAAGGCTGGGCTGAGATCACAGCTGGCGCGACACTCACAATCATGCTGTTCATCGGCGTGGTGGCTCAACCAGTTGGGGGGCGCATCTACGACCGGTTCGGAGGAAGAAAACTCTTTGTATGTGCCAACTTGGGAACGATTCTTTCAGTTCTGATCTTCTCCCAAACATCTGGTGTCACTTCCCTGATAGCCGTCGGCGCGATAGCAACCTTCGGTTTCGGCTTGTTTCCAGTTTCTCTAGCCATAGCAAGCAAAATTGGTGGCGACTCACGAACTGGTTTCACCGTAGGCGTCGTTTTCGGCGTGAGCGGGCTATTAGGGGCCACAGCCCGACCCATCGTCGGAGCTCTAGCCGAAGCGTTGGGGGATATTCGTTTAGCTCTGAGCTGGACCGTCGTCCTCGCTATTGCAGCGCTACCCTTCGCCATGCAACTAGAAAAAGAGGAGATCTGATGGCAGAAATGACAGTACCTGAACGCGACAATTTTCTTGATGAGGTACGTGTGGGAGTGTTAGCCATCGAACGAGCTGACAAAGGACCTTTGTGCGCGCCGGTTTGGTATCGGTACTCAAGCGAAACTGGCTTCGAGATAGCGATGGCCTATGCATCAGCCAAATCAGTACTTTTACGTCGTCACGGAGCGGCAACGATCTGCGTTCAAGATGAGCAACTTCCATATCGCTATGTCACAGCCGAAGGAGAAGCATCAGTCGAATTATTAACTCCGGAAGAACGTGACGACCTACTCCGAGACATCGCTATCCGATATTTAGGTGAAGAGCTCGGCAATCAATACGCCGATTCATTTCCTGGCCACGAAGAAGCGAAAGTTACCATCATGCCGCGCAGATGGATTAGCGATGTCTTAGGTTGATCTATTCCAGGTGATGGTCGCAGCTACATCGAATCTAAAGTAGCGCGGCGACTGCGGCACGAGTCCGCTCCCGCTGGTCGGGGTCCCCTCCGAACTCCGCGACGATAATGTCATCAGCTCCCGCATCGACGGTTGCCTGAAGCCGGTCCTTGATTTCTGCCTCATTGCCAACAATGGCAATCTCCTCTGGACCTGCGAGACCCTCATGGTCCAACATTGCTCGATAGCTCGGCAACGTACCGTACATTTGCCAAACTTTCGCAGCTCTCTCCATTCCCGCGTCCATGTCATCAGTGCATAGAACCGGCAGGCCAGCAACCACACGCGGCTTAGGCCGTTCCGCCTCTTCAGCTGCCCCACAGATCTCAGGGACGGTCAACTCTGCCAAAGTCTTATTTCCGGTCATCCAAGTGATGGTGCCGTCAGCTAAGCGTCCAGTTAACCGAAGCATTTGCGGACCCAAGGCAGCTACGAGAACCTGCGGCACAGGAGCTTGGAGGCCTAAAGATGGATTACGACCAGCCAGTGTTTCTCCCTCAAAACGGACCGGTTCATCTCGTAACTGAGGATTTAGAACCTCAAGATATTCCCTTAGATGACGCACCGGCTTGTCAAACTCGTATCCGTACTGTTTCTCTATAACAGGCTTATGGGATAGACCTATACCTAACGCCAGACGGTCACCGATGATCGATGTAACCGACAGTGCTTGTTGCGCCATCACCATTGGGTGTCGGGGATAAGTGGGGATCACCGCGGTACCTAGTTCAATTTCTGGCACCGCTGCGCCGATGTGACTTAGCGAAGTCAAAGCATCGACGCCCATGGGCATTTGGGGCAGCCAATAAGACGGGAATCCTGCTTCCTGAGCATCTCGAGCGTCGATAATGGCTTCTTCGACGTTGAACAGTTTGCCAGCGGGACCGCTGAAGATACCTATGCGCATAGGAGCCTCCGATTGGTTGTCAGACGTTGCATCACCTTCTCACACATAGGGTGCTGCTTGTCGGCTACACAGGCGACTTCCGTTTCGATCACATCGTCATTGTTACGACGGTCGCTGGAGGCGCGGAGCACTTCTTTGAACGATCTGCTCAGCTCTAGCCGCGATTGGTTCGTCCCAGTCTTCATCGGTGAACAACCAAAACTGGTTGTTAGAGATGGCATCGAAAACTTGTTGGCCGACAACTTCTGGATCTAGACCTCCGCTCAAAGCTCGCTGCGTAAATTCGAGCATTTGGTCGCCTCTATCGTCTACTGCCGAGCCAACTGCACCACTCTCTCGAGCTGCAGTCGCGTTGACAATATTGGTGTTCACGAATCCGGGGCAAAGACAGGTCACACCCACGTTTGATCTTTCAACTTTAAGTTCGTGAAAGAGCGTCTCTGCGAGCGTCGCTACACCGTGCTTAGCAATGTTGTAGGGCGCTCCGAAAGGAGAAGAGATGTGTCCTGCTATCGACGCGGTGATTACGACGTGACCTTGGTCTTGCTCCACGAGATGGGGCACGAAGGTGCGAACTCCATGAATAACCCCGTCAAGAAGAATCCCTAGTGTCCACTTGTAGTCCTCGTTAGAGAGCGCCCAGGAACGTCCAATAGAGCCTTGCACTCCAGCATTAAGACAAACAACATCGACTGTTCCAAAAGCATCGATTGAGGCATCTAGAAGTTGGGCGTTGTCAACTTCTAAAGCAACGTCGGTCACCACTCCCTCGACGTTTCCTCCGTTTCCTCGAATTTCGTTGATTGCCACATCGAGTTTCGATTCATCTATATCGGAAAGCACAACATTCATGTCCTCGAGGGCGAAGCGTCGAGCCATCGCTAAACCCATCCCCGATGCCGCCCCGGTCACGACTGCGGTCTTACCAGCAAGTTTTTCCATCCCCGCAGATTAGACCGAAGAGTTCTTTAATCCATTTCTCCGACTACCGTTCGGGTGTGCCAGATTTTCTTACCGAAGCACAAAGCAAGCTTCAACAACAAGCAGACACTCTCGCTCGACAACTATCCGAAATAGAACTCGACGCCTCCAACTCACAGCAGGTTCAGCTACAAACCACAGAGTTATCAAAAGATGCTGGTCTTTTCGCACTCACTCAACCCATCGAATACGGAGGGTTAGGAGCAACAGCATTGGAGCTAACCGTCGTCCGTGACGCGCTAGGACGCAGAAACGTAGGTCATTTACCAGGCATTTTTGGACCAAACCCAGGGTTACTCGCTCAAGCTACGGAGGAAATAAAACAGAAGTTTCTAGAGCCATATCTCGCCGGAGAGACATCCAGCGGTTTCGGCTTTACCGAACCTTCTGACGCTGAGCGACATACGTGGGCACAACTTGACGGTGAAGAACTCGTGATCAACGGCGCCAAGTCCTACGTCACTGGCGGCTCAAACGCTGATTTTATAAACACCTTGGTTGAAGTCGACGATGTTGGCCCAGCAATGATCCTGATAGAAACCAGCAGGCCAGGCGTGGAGCTAGAACGCAGTTTCAGTTCCGTTGACGGCAGCCACCACGCAAGTTTTACTTTCACAAACGTTCGGGTCCCGAAGAGCCACGTCATCGGCGAGGCCGGAGCAGGAATGACGAGAGCCCTGGAACAGGTCAACGCCGTTCGGATGGCGATAGCAGCAGACTGCGTCGGCTTGTGCAGCTTTGTGTGCGCCCTCGTCGCCGACCATATTGAATCGACGAACAACCCCTCAGATAAGGACCATGCAACCCGTGTACAGTTCGGCCGAATGCGAACGAAAGCCTTTGCAGCCCGCAGTTCTGTGTATCGAACCGCGCGACTAATAGACGCAGACGAAAACTCAGTTAATGAAGTTATGGCATCAAAAGTTTTGGCTTCAGAAACCATTGCAGAACTAGTGGACACAGCAATCCAAGTTGTAGGCGGAGAGGCACTAATTGACTCTCACCCGCTCGCTTCTATATTTCGACGAATCCGTGCCAGTCGATTGGCTGAGGGCCCTACCGATGTTCTTCATGCAAACATTTCTCGGGGATACCTCGATCTAAATCTGGGTCGAATCTGAACTGACATGCCTTACCTCAACGAGTTTTCTTCCTCGACCACTCCATTGGACATGACTAAGACCCCCGAGTTTTTCAGTCTCTGCGAAAGCGCCGATGACTTGGGTATCCGATACGACAAAAAGGTCAGATACGTTTCCGGCAACGTCGTCGCTCGGCATCAACGCTTTCACTTCCTAGAGTGGGGCGACCCATCACTACCAAATTTGCTCTTACTTCACGGCGGGAACCAATCAGCACACTCTTGGGATTTAGTTAGCCTCCACCTCGCAGATCGATTTCACATAATCGCACTAGATCAGCGAGGTCACGGTGACAGCGAATGGGCGCGCGATGCCGACTATTCATCACACGCCATGGCCGCTGACGCCTCCTCTGTGCTATCCGAACTCAATATTGATTCGGTAACTGTTTTGGGACATTCAATGGGCGGAATGAACACGCTGCGGCTCGCCATGGAACAGCCTGATCTTCTGAAACGCCTAGTGCTAGTTGATATCGGACCCGAATTGTCAGAAACCGGAACGAAAAGCATTCGCAATTTCGTGACCGAAAATCGTGAATTTGAGGACATCGAAGATTTCATCCAGAACGTTCAGAAATACGATCCGTACCGATCCAGAGAACACATAGAACGGACTGTTAAGTACAACCTGCTTCAACGAGCTGATGGAAGATTCGTGAGTAAGCGAGACCACGGGCCGCGCCTTGCAACAACGCAGGGTCAACGAGAACAAAGCGATCGATTCTCTATTGAGGACACCGCCCACATATCTCAGCCGACGTTAATCATCAGGGGAGCTGATTCGAACGTACTTTCTCCCGAAGCGGCAGAACGTTTCGTTCAAGCCCTACCTAACGGGCAACTCGAGACAGTCCCAAACAGCGGCCATAATGTTCATGGACAAAACACCTCTGGCTTCCTTAGCGCCTTACTTCCATTTTTACTTAACTGAGCGGGAAAGTAAGAGACTTCTAGGAGCACCAGAGTTGGGTTAAAGCCTATGGTGAACTCATGAACTCAAAAGAGCTTGAAACTCTAATTATCGATGCCGCGGACAACGGCGTGGTGACTGTCACGATGAACCGTCCCGAAAAAAAGAATGCTGCCGACGCTGTCATGTGGGACGAGTTGCGCGACACCTGGAACGCCCTAGCAGTCGACCCTGAAGTACGCGCGGTCATCATGACCGGCGCCGGTGACGCATTCTGCAGCGGAGCCGATCTCGGAGGACAAGGACGCGATCGACATCAACTCATATCCATGAACCTGATCCACCAGACGGTCGAAGCTCTCTACTCGATCATGGTTCCGGTCATCGCGAAGGTCAACGGTGTCGCCGCGGGAGCCGGTATGAATATGGCACTGGCCTGTGACTTAATTCTGGCTAGCGATCAAGCTCGGTTCAGTGAAATCTTTGCGCGTCGCGGTTTAAGTGTCGACTTCGGCGGCACTTGGGTCCTCCCCAGACTCATAGGGTTACATCGAGCGAAAGAGTTGGCGTTCTTCGCTGACGTCATTTCTGCTGAACAAGCAGCCGAGTTCGGCATCGTCAACAAAGTCGTACCTCATGACCAGTTGGACTCTGAAACCAAAGATTGGGCTGACCGTCTCGCAGCTGGGCCACCTTTGGCGTTGGCTATGACAAAACGAATGCTGACACTCAACGCCAGCAACGACTTTAAGTCAGCACTAGAAGCGGAAGGAATGGCTCAGACGGTGAACTTCTACACTCAAGACACTAAAGAGGCGGTCGCCGCCTTCTTAGACAAACGCGANCCNAAATTNCAAGGAAGATAATTNTTCCTAACGATCNCAGTTCNTTTCCNAAGAGCCNCNAAAATGCGCACCGCNTTNGAGGACGTGCGAGACTNGCNAAATGNTGGAACTAGTCGGTGTAGGTAATGACGTCGAGGTNGCAATTGAGGCGGCTCGTCGTNTAGACGGGGTCTGTTATTTNGCTGACCCGAATGACGAACGNGACCTGCCATTTCGAACAATGGTNAGGTGNGTNACTGACAGTCCTCAAGANCTTGAGTCAGCAGCCCNNGAGGGCATGTATNTCGTATTNGGTCGCGTNATCCGCGAACGAGACGTCNAGACTGAAACNGGAGTCNCCTCACCNGGTGTCACNGCAATTTTNCCTCTGCTGCATCACNCTGACCTTNCNCACGAGCANTCCGACGCCCATTGGCGAGACGTTCATGCGTCCTTGGCNCTTCGNCATCACCCCGGAATGTGGGACTACACACAACTCAGTGTTGTNCGNACTGTGAGCGGTCCTGAAATNGACGGATTCGCTCTCGTGAGTTTTGATTCNCTGGACTCNATGAAGGANCGNTTTTTTGGNGATGANACCGACCGCGATGTNATNTACCNAGACGTCGCCAGCTTTGCCAATCCGAANTCNCCACGCNGAGTCGTATCCACCGAAACTATTTACGGAACCCGTCCACCCACACCGAAAGTTGTGTGGCCACANGGGTGAAAAATATTGTTGCGCTTTCTGCTCTAGTAATCGCCACAGCCGTATCTCAATCATTTGGACGGTTCACGTACTCGGTTCTCTACATCGAAATTCGTGATGACTTCGGGCTATCAAACACCGCGGCCGGCGGAATCGGGTCGCTGAACCTAGTTGGCTACCTCATTGGTTCTCTGCTGGTCGCTTTCACAATCGGCAACTTCGGTCTCATCAAGACAGCCAAATACGGGTTGGCTGGTGTTGTGATCGGCTTACTTCTACTCAGTTGGTCGCCGAACAGTTTCATTGCTCTGTTAGCGCTCTTTCTCACTGGGTTGAGCGCCGCAGGCGTCTGGATCACCACTCCGGCCCTCGCTACNAANCTGCTGGGTCCAGACCGAAAAGGTCTCGCNATCGGATGGGTCACTACCGGAGTGGGATTGGGCTTTTTCGCAGCCTGCGTGTTTGATGCCGTTATTACAGACTGGCGATCTGTCTACGGACTCGAAACCATTATCGGATTCGCTGCCCTCGGGTTGTTGGTTCTGACTATTACAACCTCCGNGAACCCNGCTTCNGGCTCTGGTTTAAGCCCCACCGCCCTTAAACAAATACCTGGATGGNTGAACCTTTGNGTNACCTATGGGTTCTTTGCAGTCNGTGTTTCTNTAGCTATGACCTTTTCTGCNGCCTTGCTNGAAGAAGACGCTGGCTTCAAAGAAGGTTCTGCGTCGCTTACATTTGCGTTGATCGGACTCGGCTTGGCTCTCGGTGGGCCAATCATGGGATGGCTTAGCGACCGNATCGGAATGAACTCTGCTCANCTGGTGTCACTNACTTGCCTCACCGTGAGNTGCGCGCTCATCGCTACNGGCCATCCNGTCGCCGCACCCNTCTCGACCCTNCTGTTCGGAATGGCCTTCACCGGAGTTGTGGTCAACATCACGGCCAAAGTAAGTAGTCACTTATCAGCAGAAGCATTCGGCGCCGCGTACGCAGTACTCACAATTGTCTTTGGCGCGGGGCTCGCCGTTGGGCCGCAATTAGGGGGAATCATCGCNGATTCCTCGGGCTCTTTTCAGCCCGCGCTCNTCTTGGCTTCCTGCTTTGCCGCTGGAAGCCTGTTCTTAACCTTCCTTGACCGCAAGACACCAGCCANTGACGGTTTAGGCGGGGAGTCCTANACGTTCATGCACTGGGGCTAACGCCTGTAACTCGGGCATGACCTCTCGAGCGAAAAGCTTCATNTTGCGATCGGCTTCCTCATGCTCCATCCCAGCAAAGCTGAATACGCCCATGTAACCGTCCATAAAGGTCTGCTCTTGCAGATTGACGATCTTGTCGTANACCTGCTCGGGAGTTCCCCANAACTGAAGGTCAACGAAGAAATCGGTCATCATTTCNAAACCACCAGGGGCTTTCAGTCGNTCATACATTTGACCGTGATGCTCATANCCGGGGGTNTCTTTCAGNTGAGGCTTGTCGAATTCATAGTGATCAATAATGGTGTCCCAGTATCCGCCAATAAATTCTCGTGCNTTCTCTTCAGCACGGTCAGCATTTTCGTCAACAAAGGTCCATCCCGCGACCATCGGAGATGGNGGTTCTTCTCCATTNGCATCGCGATAAACGTCTCGGTAGTCCTGAAGTTCTTGGCGAACCGCTTTCCACGGTTTTTGCGGAACTATCAAGATCCCCACACCCATCTCNGCCATGATGCGGGCCGAATCTGGTGAGACTGCCGCAGCGTAGGCTCGTCCTCGCATCGACTTGAGCGGTCGTGGTCGAATNTCAACTCGTGGTTGATCTATNACTTCGCCGTGATATTCCGCGTAGCCNTTTTCCATCGCGTTAAGAACCATCTCGGTTGACTCTTTGAAACGAAGTCGAGCCGAGGCCATCTCCGTGCGAAATCCGTCAAATTCGACCTTGCCCGTGCCTCTCCCCAACCCAAGAATCAGTCGACCATCTGACAGGTTGTCCAACATTGATATCTGCTCGATAACCCTCAACGGGTCGTGCCANGGCAAAACNCAGACCATCGANCCCAANTGGATCGATTGNGTGGCCCCGGCCATATANGTCAAAAACTGCAGCACATCTGGACACATGGTGTAACTNGTGAAGTGATGTTCGACGCTCCAAACNGAATCGAATCCAAGACCTTCGGCTTGCAACGCCAACGCTAGATCCTGTTGGTAAACCTGCTGGTCTGGGAGTCGCTCTCCCGGATTTTGGAATATTACGCTCATTCCTACATGCATTACGTTCTCCAGCCGTCGTGGTCATCTACTTGAACACTCCTAGGTTATTCGATATTGACCNGNCCAATCAGTGCATTCCACTCCTGCATCTCTCTAACGTCCTCAAANTCAATATTCGAGAATGNCGACCGGAGACGCGAAACTTGNCCCGGNGACACCCCACTNAGNCCNAGCCATCCACCNGGCGCTATGCGNGCGACGAGTTCACCNGCCAATNGGCGCAGAATATCGTCATGNATATTGGCAACGACNACGTCGTATTTATCTTTGACGTCGCTCAATTGGATCGATGAAAATTGAACTCTGTCAGCAACTCGATTTCTGCGAGCATTTGCCTGTGCTGCCAACAAGCCNGCCTCATTAACGTCGATTCCGAAAGCNGTCTNCGCCCCAAAGCAAACTGAGGCCACNGCCANAACACCAGACCCACANCCCACATCNAGCACCGATTCGNCTCCCTTGATGCGGATGGCCAGTTCCTCTANTAANAGCCGAGTGGAAGGGTGATCTCCNGNACCGAACCCTAAACCGGGATCTATTTCAACAACNGTTTCNGCATCNGAAGCCACCCACGGAAAACAAACTTCAGCCGTCTTGCCGACTGGGGTTGGTCGNTTCCANTTATTCCANGCTACTGCTCGGTCTGNGTCGGGNGGACCTGCNACTGCAGAATGCTCATNNCCTCTTAATNNAGCGACCAGACTTCTAGCTACTTCTTCGCTCTCAACCTCNTANGTCGCGACCCAACGATCNCTTCGAAGAAGTGTCCAGGTTCCTGACCCAAGAATCTTCTCAACGTCAATCCGCGTCGCGNTATCNGCTGCAACAACTACTGANCCACTCATCCCTCAAGCGANANCGCTCGTCGTCGCGATTCGATTGNCTNGCCGGCNGCTTGTCGTGACTCATTGGCAGCTGACTCAAANATNCCCTTTGCCATTAACGAAGATTCNGCNGCTCTNCGGTCCAAATAAATCGAAGCTCGAATCTCGTGCACGTCCTTCGCGTTGGGTGCCGCATCGCTCGCNATGTCGATCAAGTGGCATGCGANCCTNAACTCTCCNGCATCTGCCAGATGCCGTGCCCGTTCGGCAAGAACAGACACTCCGCCTGCCAATTCNGANATTTCAGTTGCGAACACAGAATCTGCGGCNGGTTTGAGATGTGAGGGTTTGCCGTCCCACCATCCGCCATACANCCTCCAGATNTTGCGAATAACAAATTCTGGNTCNTCNTAAAGGGGCCGCANGTAAGGCANCTCNAGCAGNTCNGNGTTGACTTCGACNGATGAGACAATGTCGTTAAGAGTCGCTCCNGAGTTCATCGCAGAAACAACATCTTCAACGAGTTGTTCCAGNGTAGAAGCAACNATTTCCAAACAGGAAAGAATGCGTTTGTGGCCCGAGATGGGGAGCCCATGTGCGGGCACGAACAATTCGACATCTGTAGCCATCATTTCGCGCAGCGAACGAGCCCATTCCAATGGGTATCTTTGAACCTTTTGCGGGTTGCCACAGTTAGGAAAATTCCATATGAACTGGTCACCGGCTGAAATCATTTTGTGTTGCGGCAGCCAGGTCCANGTGTGGTCGTCGGTTTCTCCCATCGCATGATGAAGCTCTAGTNCCACNCCACCAACAGATGCAGTCATANGTTGGTCGTACTCGACTGTGACNTCNAGGGTTCCATCGGGNACGAAAGGCCGNTGTCCTGNTGATCCTTCGAGNGCTGAGACCGGNAAACCACCAAATTGTCGTGCGTTGATGACTTTGTTGTAGCCATTGGTCGCTCTGTAACGACTCAGTCGTCGCGGCAGGTTCTCGTGACCGATCACCGTGGGGAGCTCGTGTCCCGATTGTTCCGCCGCCGCCGCAATTGCGCCACTTCCACCGACATGATCTATATGACCATGGGTGTAGATGAGNGTATGGATTCGTTCTNTACTCCAGCCTCTCAAACTTTCGAGTACTCGAGTTCCGCTGGCGGGGCCACTTGAATCGAAAGCAATAAGACCTTCNTCGGTGCGAATGACNACTACATGNCTGAACGCTTCGATNANGNCGACGTCATCNGCGAGTGCGCTTANNTCATGNGAAACACGATTGGGAGGACCGTCGATCCGNCCGGAATCAATGAATCGNGTGGANAGNTCNAGAACGTGCTCNGCCATCNAGCCAAACTAGATGATGCACGATNCNNATCGGGTCACTCGAAGTGTCGTTCATCCCACCATGGAAAAAATTCAGGCATATCTTCACTNGTTTTCAGNGTGAANTCTGGTGCTCGCTTCTCTAAGAAAGAAACAACCCCCTCATGAGCATCAGCTCCTTGCCCTAGGTGAAANATGCCNCGGCTGTCGACTTTGTGAGCTTCCATTGGATGATCNGCTCCGAGCATCCGCCACATCATGTGTCTAATCATCGTCACAGAAATCGCNGAGGTATTCGTAGCTATTTCCGAAGCAATAGCTCGCGCTGCAGGCATCAGATCTTCAGGTTCGTGNATACTACGAACGAGGCCGCCTTCAAGCGCTTCTTCCGCGTCGAATACTTTCCCGCTATATGCCCACTCAAGAGCTTTGCTGACTCCAACCACACGCGGCAAGAAATACGATGAGCAGGCTTCGGGAACTATCCCGCGACGGCTGAAAACAAACCCGATTCGCGCAGCAGTAGACGCCAAACGAATATCCATCGGCAAAGTCATCGTGACTCCAACTCCCACGGCGGGGCCATTGATCGCCGCGATTATTGGTTTGTTGAATTCGTANAGNCGCAGGGAAAGNAGGCCACCNCCGTCACGCAGCCANGCGTTATCGCCACCTTGNCGNCCTTCATTCGNGGCTCGTTCACTCTTGGCTTCTTCAGTTTGGCTGTCATAGTCAAATGTTTCAGCACCCTTCTCTAGGTCAGCGCCAGCACAAAAACCGCGACCTTCGCCGGTAACAATTACAACTCGAATTTCGTCATCCGAATCGGCATGGTCAAGTGCCTCAAGAAACTCTCGCTGCATCTGGCTGTTGAACGCGTTCAGACGCTCTGGCCGATTCATCGTCAAGGTAAGTGTGTGGTCAGCTATTTCGTAGTGGAGGGTTTTGAATTCTGGCATTGATTTCCTTTACGCGGTCACTAGGTCACGGCAACGTCGAACACTGTAACTCGCTGGATCATCGAGCGAGCCAGTTGCCATCAACCAACGCTGTAAGACCTGCATCTTCTGCCCCGTACTGGTACGCATACACCTGCACCCCTATAGCTGTGACAGCGGTTACTCGGTGATACATACCTTCCACGGCACCTTCAATTTCGTCTAGTAGCGACAGGGCCTCGTGCAGTCGTGCCGGATCAAGCCGAAATCGAACTCCATGGATGACTCCGACGCGATCAAAGAAAGCGGCGGGATAACCCAGCCCGGTGTCATAAAGCCGTCCAGCAATTTGGTCCGGTTCGTGCGCAACCACGAACGGCGCCAAGAACTGCCATCGTTCTTGACCGGGCAGCAAGGTGCCATAGCAAAAGACTTGATCAATTTCAGGACCGCTGTCAGACATCCAAGAAGCGTCCAGCGGCGAAAGCTGAACCCAATGCGCCTACGATCACGCCCATCAGAACCGTGGCAATAGTCGCGGTAGTGAATTGCCCTGAAGTGACCGTAAACGAACGAAAGAACGCCAAGATTTCAGATCGACCAAAAAGCTCTTCGACATGGTTTCGCAGTGCGCCGGCTGCTACAGCTCCCACAAGGCCACCAGCAAGGCCATGCAACATGCCTTCAAGAATAAATGGCAACCGAATAAAACTATTCGTTGCGCCAACCAGCTTCATCACTTCGATTTCTCGACGTCGCGCGAACATCGCGACGCGGATCATGTTGAAAATCAGCATGGCGCTCGCTGCCGCGAGGACGATTGACATGAGTAAAACGATCCAACGAAACGAGTTGAACCATTCTCGGATTGCATCAACTTGCTGTCGCCCTGTCTCTACAGAGTAAACGCCCGGTCGTTGTCGAAATTGCGCTGCTAAGGACTCGATGATTTCACCTTCGGCCATCCGAGGAACAACTCGATATGAAGGGGGGAGACTTTCAACTGAAATCTCCGCTAATAGTTCAGGTTCATCGACCAACATTTCCTCAAGTAACGCGAAGGCTTGATCCTGAGTGACGTATTGAATTCGTTCTATATCAGGATGATTTCTTAGCTCTTCACCGAGAGCGTCGATTTGACCACCGGCAATATCGGGTTCCATGAAAATTTCGAATTGGACCCCTCCCTGCCAGCGACCTAGAGCATTAGCGCTCGCATATCGGGCCATCAAACCCAACCCAACCAACATGACGCCCACAGCCACCGTCAAAATAGCGGCGACTGTCAACGTCAGGTTACGGCGAACATTGAGCCAAGTTTCTCGAGCGAAATACCCAGCGCGGCCGAAGAAGCCCGCCACGGTTATGCGTACACTCCCTGCTGTTCATCTCGAACAACTTGGCCTGCGCGCAGAGCAACCACTCGACGTCTCATCTGATCAACAATGGTTTGGTCGTGAGTCGCCATAATCACAGTGGTGCCGGTTCTATTAATCCGATCCAAAAGACGCATGATTTCTTGGGCCGTATTGGGGTCAAGGTTTCCGGTGGGTTCATCAGCTAAAAGAATCAACGGCCGGTTCACGAAAGCACGAGCTATAGAAACCCGTTGTTGTTCACCTCCAGAAAGTTCATCAGGAAAACTTTTCTGTTTGTTCGATAATCCGACTAGCTCAAGAATCGCCGGAACTTGAGTCGTGATGATATTTCTCGGACGTCCAATTACTTCCAATGCGAACGCGACATTTTCGTACACCGTCTTTTGAGGTAGCAATTTGAAGTCTTGAAAGACTGATCCAATGTTGCGACGAAGGTATGGAACTCTCCAACTGCTGATCCGAGACAGATCTTTGCCAGCCACGTGAACTTGTCCCCCAGTCGCGGGTTCTTCAGCGGTCAACAATCGCAGCATTGTCGACTTCCCTGAACCTGATTCGCCAACCAAAAAAACGAACTCACCTTTTTCGATGTTCAGGGTGACTCTGTCAACCGCGCGAGTCTCCCCTTTATAGATTTTGGTGACGTTGTCGAGACGAATCATATGAAGAAGCCCGTCGGCAAAACTTTTTGAACCGATGCGGGACATCCCCAGCGTACGACAGGATCAGCTGTAGATAGCGTCAGTGCCTCAAAGGATCTTAGGTCTCTAATTTAGAATCTCGTTGGCTTCGTTGCCATTGAAGAAACGCCTCCATCAACGCGTCAAGGTCCCCGTCTAAAACAGCGTCAACGTTCCCTACTTCTAGATTTGATCTGAGATCTTTTACCTGCTGGTACGGATGCAACACGTAGGACCGAATTTGACTCCCCCAGGCCACGTCACGTTGCTCACCTGCTAGCTCATTAAGTTCGGCTTCACGTTCTTGTCTCTGTAAGTCAGCCAACTTCGCCGCCAACATTTGCATGGCCCTGTCCTTATTCTGATGCTGGCTACGTTCGTTTTGACATGCAACCACAGTGCCGGTCGGCAGGTGGGTGATTCGTACCGCTGAATCAGTGACATTAACGTGCTGGCCGCCGGCGCCTGACGATCTATAGGTATCAATCCGAAGATCTTTCTCGTCAATCACTACCTCATCAGAAACGTGGTCGAAAAAGGGTACGACAGACAATGAACAGAAGGCCGTGTGACGTCGAGCTTGCTGATCGAACGGTGAAATTCTGACCAGTCGATGCACACCACGCTCAGCCTGCAAGAAACCGAAAGCAAATCGGCCTTTGACGATGAACGTAGCCGAACTAATTCCAGCCTCCCCACCATCGGTTGCTTCTTGAATTTCTATAGAGAACCCCTTGCTTTCGGCCCAACGAAGGTACATCCGAAGCACCATCTCAGCCCAATCACAAGCGTCGGTGCCTCCTGCGCCTGAGTGAACTTCGCACACCGCGTCGTTCTCATCATGTTCTCCATTGAACAACGCCAAAAGTTCGATGTCGTCTAGCTGTCGTTCCAGCGACACAATTGCCGAATTGATCTCTCCCTCGACCGATGCATCGTTTTCTTCTCTGGCTAAAACCTCGAGGGTTGCTGCGTCATCTAATTCCCCGCGAACTTTTTCCCATCGCTCAATATCGTCCCTAACGTTTGCCAGCCGGCCTGTGATCTTGCGAGCCTCATCCTGATCATCCCAAAGATCGGGACTTGCTGCTCGCGACTCAAGTTGAGTCAACTCTTCACGTGCTTGATCAATTCCCAAATAAACGTGTGCTTCATCTACACGCCGTTCAAGCTCTTCGAAAATTTCTGATTTGTCTGACATTGTGAATCTCGATACTCAACGGCCGTGGCAATGTTTGAATTTCTTACTCGACCCACAATGACATGGATCGTTGCGACCAATTTTCTCCTCCTCAGTGCGCACTACCTGGCTTTGCTTGGCTGTCCTGCTTGGGGTCGGAGCCTTAGGTGGAGCGACGGCTGCTCTTAGTTCTGGGCTGCTATCCGAAGATGAGTAACTAACTCCATCGGTGCGGTTTCGTTGCTCATCTGCCATCACTACTTCTGCATGCATTGCGTATTTAACGAAGTCTCTATATACAGACCCCAGCATTGACGAGAACATTTCGAATCCTTCTCGCTGCCATTCAGCGACCGGGTCTTTCTGCCCTATTCCTCTGAGGTGTATCCCCTCACGCAGATAATCCATTTCGTACAAATGCTCGCGCCAACGTTGATCAATGATCCGAAGAAGTACTTGTCGTTCGACTTCACGCATCGTGGATTCACCGAGCTCAGTCTCTCGACCCTCGAAGTATCGAACGGCGTCATCCACCATTGTTTGCTCAAGTGTCGCTACGTCGGTAATTCTTGTCATGGCCCCAACGTCAAGTTCTGTGGGCCAATAGGTAACAATTTCGGCGTGCATTGCCTCTATGTCCCATTCGGAACTCGACTCGTCAACGCAAAACTGGTCAACTACTTGCTCAACTGCGGATTCGATGTACTCCAGTGATTCTTGCCTTAGATCTTCACCATTAAGAATTTGTGAGCGACGCGCGTATATCACTTTGCGTTGTTCGTTCATCACCTCGTCGTACTTAAGAACGTTTTTTCGAACTTCGGCGTTCTTCTGTTCGACTGTGTTTTGAGCCCGTTCAATGGCTTTTGTGACCATGTTGGCTTCAATAGGTGTGTCATCAGGCAACGCGCGGTCCATGACCCAGTTCATCGCCCCAGTTGCGAACAGTCTCATTAGATCATCTTCAAGAGAAAGGTAAAACCGGCTTTCCCCTGGATCTCCTTGTCGTCCTGAACGTCCTCGTAATTGATTATCGATTCGGCGGGATTCGTGGCGTTCGGTGCCAAGAACGTAAAGTCCTCCGACCTCTAGAACTCTTTCGCCTTCCGCTGTGCAGTTCGGTTCATGTTGCGCGACTCTCTCAGCGAACGCTGCACGATTAGCTTCGTCGTCAGGGTCTTTCCCATCTCGAAACAGGTCTTGACGGGCGAGTCCTTCTGGGTTCCCTCCTAAGAGGATGTCAACGCCTCGACCAGCCATGTTGGTAGCGACTGTCACTGCACCCAAACGTCCTGCTTGGGTGACGATGTCAGCTTCTCTGTGGTGTTCTTTAGCGTTGAGAACGTTGTGAGTGATCCCTCGTTGCTCTAATGCACGGGAAATCTTTTCACTATTTTCGACGCTCACCGTTCCGACCAAGATCGGTTGTCCTGTGGTTCTTCTTTCTTCAATGTCGTCTACAACGGCGTCAATTTTCGAAGTTTCTGTCTTGTAAATCAGGTCGGCGTGATCTTTTCTTTTGGCTGGTCGGTGGGTTGGAACTGGCACAACATCTAATCCGTACGTGTTACCGAACTCAGCTGCTTCGGTCGTTGCTGTACCTGTCATCCCTGCGAGTTTGTCGTAGAGGCGGAAATAATTTTGGAGGGTAATTGTAGCCAGGGTCTGATTTTCCGCTTTTATACTGACCCCCTCTTTAGCTTCAACGGCCTGGTGAAGGCCTTCGCTCCATCGGCGTCCCTCAAGGATGCGGCCAGTGAACTCGTCGACAATTCGCACCTCACCGTTTTGGACGACGTAATCGCGGTCGCGGTGGTACAACTCTTTTGCCTTGAGAGCTGCGCTCATTTGGTGAACAAGATTCGAGGACACCTGGTCGTACAGATTGTCAATACTTAGGGCGCGTTCGACTTTTTCGATCCCGGGTTCGAGGACCGCTACGTTCCGTTTATCTTCTTCAACTTCATAGTCGACATCGCGTGTCATAGTCCGCGCTATTTGTGCGAACTGCCCATACAGCTTTGCCGCGTCTGCTAGTCGGCCACTAATGATGAGGGGTGTTCGGGCTTCGTCGATAAGGATCGAGTCGACTTCGTCGACAATGCAATAGTTGTGTCCACGTTGAACCTGTTGGGTTTTAACTGGAGCCATGTTGTCGCGGAGGTAATCAAACCCGAACTCGTTATTGGTGCCGTATGTGATATCTGCCGCGTATTGAACACGTTTCACCTCAGGATCTGTCTGACCCGGAATGACGAGCCCAACTTCGAGTCCAAGGAATTGGTGAACGCGTCCCATCCATTCGGCATCACGCGTCGCGAGGTAGTCATTAACGGTAACGATATGCACGCCTTTACCCGATAGCGCATTGAGATAGACCGGAAGCGTTGACACAAGTGTTTTGCCTTCACCTGTTTTCATTTCGGCAACCCACCCAAAATGCAGGGCTGCGCCGCCCATCAGCTGAACGTCATAGTGTCGCTGTCCGAGGACTCGTCGTGCGGCTTCTCTAGTCACAGCGAACGCATCAATCAAGATGTCGTTAAGTTCCGCTCCACGGTCGATTTCGAGCTTGAAATCGCCGGTCTTGGCACGCAGTTCATCGTCAGAAAGCCGCTCGTAATCGGCTTCAACAGCGTTGACTTCAGGAACTAGCGATTCAAGCGCTCGAATCTTTTTTCCTTCGCCGGCGCGCAGAAGTTTTTGGAACACGGCCATTTCATCAAGGCTAGCGGCGAGCTAGTGGTCCTGAGGGTCGCTCGCTCTTTATCGTGTCGAACTCAGTACCGGTAATGATCGGGCTTGAATGGCCCTTCTACGGGTACCCCTATGTACTGGGCTTGTTCATTTGTAAGGGTTGTCAACTTCACTCCAAGTTTGTCAAGGTGAAGCCTTGCTACCTCTTCATCTAAGCGCTTCGGTAAGAGATAGACGTCGTTGTCTAAGGCATCTGCTTTTTCGTGCAATTCTATTTGGGCCAGTACTTGGTTGGTGAAACTCATTGACATGACGAAGCTTGGGTGACCTGTAGCGCACCCTAGATTCACAAGTCGTCCTTCAGCTAAGACGAGAATGCTGTTCCCGTTGGGAAAGATGTATTCATCTACTTGAGGTTTGATGTTTCGCCTCTGAACATCAGACATTTTTTCGAGTCCGGACATATCTATTTCATTATCGAAATGACCGATGTTGCATACGATGGCATTATGTTTCATCGCACCCATATGGTCAGCAGAAATTATGTCGCGGTTCCCTGTGGTTGTGACGAAGATGTCTACGTCACCAATGACGTTGTCTAATCGGTTTACTTCAAATCCTTCCATCGCTGCTTGGAGAGCGTTGATGGGGTCAATTTCGGCAACAACAACTCGACAACCTTGACCTCGTAAAGATTGAGCACAGCCTTTACCTACGTCACCGTATCCAGCTACGAAAGCGATTTTGCCCCCGAGCATGACGTCGGTGGCTCTGTTTATTCCGTCGATGAGTGAGTGTCGACAGCCGTACAAATTGTCGAACTTTGATTTTGTGACAGAGTCATTGACGTTGTACGCGGGGAAACGCAATTCGGCACGGTCAACCATCTCATACAACCGGTGGACACCAGTAGTTGTTTCTTCCGAGACGCCTCGAATATTGGTGATCATGTCCGACCAAAAGCTCGGTTTATTTTCGGCCACCGTGGCGAGGAGTTTGAGGATTTCTTCTTCGTCATGCGAGGTCGCCGTTTCTACTGCTGGTATCTCTCCCTCGGTTTCGAATCTCGCTCCAAGATGAACCAACAATGTCACGTCACCGCCATCGTCGAGAATCAGGTTTGGTCCACTCTCGTCGGGCCAGTTCAGGGCTTGCTCAGTGCACCACCAATACTCTTCTAGGGTTTCGCCCTTCCAGGCATAAACCGGGACGCCCTTGGGGTCATCGATGGTTCCAGTCCTGCCCACCACCACGGCCGCAGCTGCGTCATCTTGAGTTGAGAAGATATTGCACGACACCCAACGTACTTCTGCACCTAAATCCACAAGTGTCTCAATCAAAACCGCTGTTTGGACAGTCATGTGTAGCGAGCCCATGATTCTTGCACCCTGTAGTGGCTGAGAGTCATGACCCTGCGCCCGCAGTGCCATCAATCCGGGCATTTCTTCTTCAGCTAGTTCAATCTGCTTTCGGCCAGCTTCAGCGAGGCTCAGATCAGCGACTTTGTAGTCTGCTTCGATAGAGCTATTGGGTGCCATGCGGCGCTCCTGTTGCATTTGGCGCCCGTCGGGGGTTAGGGCGCAACATTTCAGATTCTATCTGGATGTCAGGCATCCGATCGCGATGTCCGTTGGCCTAATTGATCCTTTAATTCTGCCAATACGTCGATCGGCCCTGGGTCTTGTCCGTGCAGGGCCGCTAGCTCTATAGAAGTCTGATCTCCGATCAGGATCAGATCAAACAGCTGGGAAAGCGGCGCCTCTCCTTGTGCTCGAATTGCGGTTACGTGGGCCCCGCCTGTACTGAGCAGGGTTTCATTAAAATCGAAGCGTGGCGCTAAACGCTGATGTTCGTAGCTGTGTCGAAGGTGGATTGGCACGATGTTCAACTCGTTGAGGATGCCAATCCTTCCCCATCCCGCCATTTCGTTGTGACACATTTCAGGGAGTGAGTTGAAAAATGCCGGCAATTTTGCGTTTTCGTTGATCTGATTCTTGAAACGAGCCGCTGCGACTTCTCCAAGCTTTCCTCCCCCGTAGATAAGCGGTATTCCCGAACCTATCTCCGTTACGATCGTCTTCGAAATATCAGACCCTTCTCGTATCGAGACGCAACGCTGCCGAAGCGTTGCTACGGCCTCATCGATTTGTTCGTCTATCCCATTGATCAGTCCTATTAGGTCGAGGGCGACGAGCAACGGGATCGACATGGCACCTACAGCGCAACGCGGCATAGGGATCGTGGAGTCAACATGATGCAGTGCAGCGTTCCACTGTGCAGTCAAACGAGCGAGCGTACCTCCACAAGTCACCGCGTATATCTCGGCGCCTCGATCATGAGCCATCGACACCGCTTGCAGTGTTTCTTCGGTTTCGCCACTAAACGACGCGACCATCACCAAAGTTCGTGGGCCCACGAACCGCGGGCATTCATATCCCTTCGTGACCACTACGGGAATTGTCATTTGAGGGCCAGCTATCGCTTCGACGATGTCGCCCGCTATACCAGAACCACCCATCCCCAGAACTACCACTTGATCAATGTCTGAAGCGTTCGGAAGTCCTTTGAGTTGGCGAGCTTCGACGACTGACCGTTCGATTTGGTCAGGCAGGTCAAGTGTCGCTTCCTGCATGCCAAGTGAATCAGGTCGAGCGTTCACGTCAGCTCTCAGAACTCCGGTTACCGGTTTCTTCTCCCACGAGTGCCTCAAGGCGTTTCTGTTCTTCTTCGCCCACAAGTGTTGATTCTGAAATCAGCAGTACGGGAATTCCGTCTTGTATGGGGTAGGAGCGACCTTGACGCGGATTGTACAGAATGTCCTCTTCCGCTAAGTATCGAAGCGGCCCCTTATCGTCAGGACAGGCGAGAATCTCAAGTAGGCCTGGGTCAAGAACCATATTGTTCTCCTTAAACCCTTCTAGGTTGACTACGCTGCAAGGCTTTTTCGCTGTAAGTCAGGGTACGGGAGCATTTAACTAAATAGGTTTAAAATTTGTTCTACCCGGTCCTCTACTTGTTTCTCATCAGGACCTTCGACGTTTAGTCGTAACAACGGCTCAGTGTTTGATGGTCTTAAGTTAAACCACCAGTCATCGCATTCGACAGTCAATCCATCAAGTCGATCCTGTTGCTGATCGGAAAAGAAATCAGCAACTTTTGCTATGGCGTCATCGGTACTGTCTACTTCTGCGTTAACTTCGCCAGAACTTGCATACCTCTGCAACGGAGCGATCAACGAAGACAACTGGCTGCCTTCAAGCGAAAGACGTTCCAAAACGATCAGCGCCGCTATTAGACCAGAATCAGCTCCATAATTTCGGGCGAAGTAATAGTGGCCGCTGTGTTCACCGCCAAACATCGCGCCGGTCTCAGCCATGACCGCTTTGATGTAACTGTGACCGACCCTGGTTCTGATCGGTTCACCACCGGCTTCTTCGATCGCTTCGACGGTCGCCCGAGAGCAAATTAAATTGTGAAGGATGGGCCCGGGGCCTTCGCTTTCAAGAATCGCTGACGCTACCAACGCCGTGGTCATAGATCCGCTGACCAGATTGGCTTTCTCGTCGACTAGGAAGACTCTGTCCGCATCTCCATCGAATGCTAGGCCGACGTCTGCGTTGGACTCGATCACCCTGTTTTGCAAGTCGACCAGATTTTCGGGTTGCAGCGGATCTGCTGGGTGGTTGGGGAAAGTGCCATCTAACTCTTCATAGAGGATTTCAAGTTCGAAGGGCAGTTCATTGAACGCAGCCGGCAAGATAAGCCCTCCCATCCCATTTGCGGTATCAGCCACTATTTTCAGCGGTCTCAGTGCGCCAATATCAATGAACGAGTGGACGTGTTCCACAAATTTGTCAAGAAGATTGATTTGTTGAATGCCGCCGGCCACGGCGGCAGGCTTGGCAGGTCGCCCCGCAAGTTGACGTATTTCAGTAAGCCCGGTGTCAGATCCAATAGCTCGGGCGCCCGAGCGGCAAAATTTCATGCCGTTGTATGAGGCTGGGTTATGAGATGCAGTCAACATAACCGCGGGTGCCTGTAGGTACCCCGAAGCAAAATACACAAGGTCTGTGGATGCGAGGCCGACATCCCAAATATCAACCCCTTGAGAAACAACTCCTTCACTGAAAGCCGTTAATAGCCCTTCTCCGGAGGTCCTCATATCACGGCCAACTACCACCGCGTCGGCCTTCGTAAAGCTGGCGAAGGCCGCTCCTAAGGACCGCGCCATCGGCTCATCAAGTTCTTCGGGAGTCAACCCCCTGACGTCATATGCCTTAAATACCGCTGCCAAGCGAGAATTATCGGCTGGGGGGATCACGACTTGAGGTTCCATCGCACTTGGAATGCTAACTCTGCCTCATCGGGAAGTCGTCGTATCTTCCAAGGTGCGACCATACACGAACCCTTATGACGTCCCAGAGCATCCGCATAGCTTCGGGAATGAACTTAACTGTGCTCTGCTCTACGTGGTCCAAAATCACCGGAATCTCTGTGATCGCACACCCTAATTTTCGGGCCAAGAAAAGAACTTCGACGTCGAACGCAAAGCCGTCTAGTTTGCTGTGACCGAAGATGGTCTGAGCTACTTCGGCGGTAAAACCTTTTAAACCACACTGAGTGTCTAGGTGATGGATGGGTACCACAATCCGAGTGATTCGGTTAAATACGCGACTCCCCCACTCTCGCAGTGCGCCCGGTGAATTTAACTCTTGGCTGGCTAGGTGCCGCCGACTACCCAGCGCCACATCTGCGCCCGCGCTGAGAGCTTCAACCAAATTCAGAATTTGGGAGGGCTCGTAAGCGAGATCGGCATCGGTAAAGAGAACATAGGAACCTGATGCAACTGATACGCCGGCTCGAACTGCTGCTCCTTTACCTCGGTTTTCTTTCAACTCGACCACTTGATCGACGCCAGCCTGTCGTGCCAAATACACGGTGTCATCATCAGATCCGTCGTCAACAACAATAATTTCAGTCTCTATTGCGCTTGTCGCGTGTCGAATCCTGGCGATGGCGTCAACAATGCCCGGGGCTGCTCGGTAAGCGGGAATGACTATGGAAACCAGCCGATCGGTCATACATCTATCTTTCGACGTTTCGATAGGACCCACAATGCGATGACGCTGAGCCCACTGAGGGTTATCAACCATCCAAAGTATTCAACCCAGGTCGCTTCAAATTCTAAAAGGACTTCGTTCTCTGTCGGGACAACAACCATCCAATTGGGTGTGGACCGGTATGGCCCCAGTCCGCCTTTGACTGACCAGTTCGGAAAATACGACGCCTTGACAAGCACGGGCACTCCCGTCTGATCAACAGAGAAGCTGATTCTGTCGCCTTCCTCCACGATGTTTGTTACCGAAATCGCAGGCAGCCGTCGTTCTTCGGGGGCAGCGAAACTACTTCTCCCTATAGACGACGGCTCGTTGAAGCCCACGCGATGCCATTCGTCTGGCCCTTCAGCGGTAACCATGACTCGTGATCGTGTCGGATCGTTGAACCACGCCATGGCAGGGTTAGTCCAGGCACGTCCTCCAAGATCTCCTTTTAAAGACACATTGGGTTCAAAAGTCAAACCTTCGACAAGTGGCGAGTTAGCGACTAGATAGATCCACCAAGGGTCAGATCGTGCTATGAGTTCCAACTGATCTGGGTACCGATTTGCTTGTTCAACAGCCTCGGTGCTGAAGGCGAGGTAGTAGCGAACTCCTGAGAGTTGCATGTGTCGGATACCTGACCGCAAATCCAGACCTCGATACTCCAGTCCCCTCATTGGCCGTGACGGGTTCGCTGATAGTTCAGACTGCATCAAGAAGTGAAAGGGCACTGTCGCTGAGGATTCGAAATAGAGGCCTTCCATCGACCCGATACAGCCATCGGTCCAATATGGGAGCAACATCGGAGCCATTGGCGTCCCATAGGAGCCAAGTTCCTCGCGATCGTATTCCCATAGCGCCCGCCCACATCCGATGTCTTCACCGACTTCACTCATGGTCCTGACAAGACTCTGGTAAATCGGAAAGTTGGAGCGCGATTCGTATCCGGTGAAATTCCAGGCCGCCCACCCAGCCACAAAGTTTCTGTCTTTCGATGCGACAGTGACTGGACCCCATCGAAAATCTCCGTCTTCTTCGTAGCTTCCCCCTGGCGCGATCCCGAGAGAAACAGCCACGAAGATGCAAGCTGCTATACAAGCAAGAACAGGGGTAGCTACGGGCAACCAGAGGTGATGAATTCGCGTTGTTCGGTTCTCCAACCTTGTTAAATCAGTTGATTGAAAGGCCCTTGATAAGAACCAAACGCCTAACGCAGCGAGGAAATATAAAGCCAGATACCAGAAGGGAAGCAACCGAGCATTCCATAGGCGATGCTGCGGCCATGCAACAAAGGCCATCCCAGAGGCGACGGCGAGCCCAATGAACATGAGCGCGGGTCGATACCAGCTAAGCAGTCCTGCGATGCCTCCTAGGAGTGCTAGAGCGATCAACCAGATGATCGTCATCTTGGCGCTATCACCAGCTAACCGGTCGGGGAAAAACAGGTTTTCTCTCACATCGTTAAGTTTTTCCCACCCCATGTCGTTGAGGTAAGACCGGCGGAGCAGAAAAGGAACTGTCCAAAACGCAGAAAGCGCTCCCGCTACTAGACCTACAGCTAGGACTCGCATCGCACCCCTGAACTCGGCGACGAGAAAGATGAAGGCGATTACTGCACAAATGACCACGGGCAACAAAGGTTGTGAGGTTAGGACCAAAAAACCGATCGGGAGAACTGCAGCCACCGACAGAAGCACGACTGCTGCCTTCGTACTTGTTCTCGCCGGGAGCTTATGAACGGAGTGGCTAATCACTTGGATCACAGTTGTCGCTACGGCAAACAACAGTGTGATCGGATGACACAACGCAACGACCGCCAGTGCGACCGCAGCTCTGGCTTTGTGTGTTCCCGCTTCTAGTACACGGCTGATGAACCCGAGATACACCAGTGAGACGGCTAGCCCTATGGAGAAAGCAAATTCGCCAGCCAAAGTCGAGGCGATATTGCCGCCATAAATAGTGAAGTTAAAATCGAAAACGAACAGCATCGAAGCGACGGCAAGAAGGGCTGGGAGCGGCTCCTTCCATCTTGAGAGCCTGCCCATCAGCCACGCCGCAACTGGCATGAGAACTACACCCGATACCGCCACCAACTTAAACGCGACGCCATAGGGCGCGAAAAGGTCAACAAAGACAACAAATAGGTACGGCAGCACCATATAGAAGTGCATCGCCGGAAATCCTGCATACCAATCAGAACTCCATCCCCGCAGTTGAAGCGAAGGGAGTAGCTCGTCGCGAAGAAATGCTGGGCCCCATACATGAGCCCCCATGTCTCCACCGGTGGGGGTGCTATCAATAAATATCTCCGAAGGTCCGAGGCCCCAAAAAACCATTGCGGCTGCCGCGACTGCTACCAGCAGCGAGGTCCAATCTTGAGCGTTATAGCCAAGCCGCGAAAAGATAGTCCGCGCTAAAGCAGACTGTTGACGCGAAGCTTTCTCAACGGCGACCATTCGACTCCATGTTGTCATTCGTTGGCCACTAAGAGGAATCGGGAGTTAAACGACTAGCCGCATACCAGTTGTTGCGCTGCCTGCTACTCCCCGACTGCGTATTCCTTATCCGCTGTGTCGGTTATGGACTTTTGCTCGCGCGCGTCGTGACATGACCACCCTTGCGGAGGTCGGAACCGATCAGCGTGCTCAACACATAACTCCATAAGATTCGCGTCGCGGGCATCATTTATCGCTTGGAGCTCAACTAACCGGCTTTCATAGTCAAACAACAGCAAGACATGGGCATCGCCTGCGCACAACGGGCGACTACAGAGTCGAGATCGAGAAATCGTCACCTAGCTGAAGATACAGAAGCTGCGGTGAGTTGCCGGGGATCTAATAGACGGCGTTACGAGACAGATGATTGGGTCCACTGCCCCTCTAGCATGGTGATATGGCCGCCGAAGCACAGGAACCACAGTCTGAAGGTAGCGAACGCCGCCGAGAAGGCTGGCCTCGTTGGTCTATTTGGATGCTTATTGCCCTGGTGTTGGCGTCGTTCATAGTTCCCTCGCTAATTAACCGCGAAACCGGCACAGCAATTGACTACAGCAGCTTTATAGACGAGGTTGCTGAAGGCAGGATCGATTCAGTTGTCGTAACTAACCAAACGGGAGCGATCAAGGCCGAGGCTATAGACGGCACCACTTATACAAGCAAGGGGCCAATTGAACTGCCTGAAACTGATCTGAAACTTCTTCGTGATCGCAATATCGATGTCAAGTTTCGAACCGAAAGTTCAAACCCATTCCTCAGTCTGCTCCCAATATTGTTGCCCTTCATGTTGATCATCGGCCTCTTCTGGTGGATGCAACGTCGAGCTCAGGGCCAAATGAGCGGAATCATGTCTATAGGACGCAGTAAAGCTCGTACCTACACCACCGAGAGGCCCGAGACCGGTTTCGCAGACATCGCCGGATACAAGGGGGTCAAGCAAGAAATCACTGAAGTCGTCGACTTCCTCAAAGCACCCGATCGGTTCGCCGCTGTAGGCGCCAGAATCCCTAAAGGCGTGTTGCTGGTCGGTCCACCTGGAACAGGGAAAACACTGATTGCTAGAGCGGTAGCAGGTGAAGCAGGTGTTCCATTCCTCTCAGTCACGGGTTCAGACTTTATGGAAATGTTCGTCGGTGTCGGAGCTAGCCGAGTCCGTGACCTATTTCAAACCGCTCGCAAGTTAGGTCGGGCGATCATTTTCATTGACGAAATCGATTCGATTGGCAGAAAACGCGGCGCCGGATTGGGTGGAGGACACGACGAAAGAGAGCAAACACTCAACCAGATGCTCGCCGAAATGGACGGATTTGAAGCCACAGAGGGCATCGTGATGATGGCTGCGACCAATCGACCCGACATATTAGACCCAGCCCTTCTTCGTCCGGGAAGGTTCGACCGTCAAGTAGTGGTGCCGCTCCCTGAGTTCGAAGAACGCAGTGCAATTCTCGCAGTCCACATCAAGGACAAGACAGCTTCCGAAGACATAGACCTCGACACTGTTGCGAAGGGAACGCCCGGTATGAGTGGCGCAGACCTGGCAAACCTCGTAAACGAAGCGGCGCTCAATGCAGTACGAATGGACCGCGAAGCAATAACTCAGGACGACTTCGAAGCTGCGCGCGATCGAATTCTCATGGGCCAGCGACGCGAGTCAGTAGCGATGACTGACCAAGAAAAAGAAGTCACTGCGTACCACGAGGGAGGCCATGCTCTCATAGCAACACTCTTCGCAAACGCCGATCCTGTGCACAAGGTGACGATTCTTCCCACAGGTCAGGCCCTTGGGGTCACAATGCAATTGCCTGAGGAACGACACGCCTACTCACAGGACTACATAGAAGACCGGTTGGCAGTTTTATTCGGAGGTCGAATGGCAGAAGACACAGTCTTCGGAGTGACGTCGACCGGTGCAGCAAATGATCTGATACAAGGCACAGAGTTGGCCAGGCGAATGGTCGCTGAGTGGGGCATGAGTGACCGCGTAGGTCCAATGGCTTGGGGTTCCGATAATCAGGTGTTCTTAGGGGATGGTTTGGTTAGCGGCCGCGACTACAGCGACGAAACAGCGCGAGTGATAGACGAAGAAGTCGAAAGGATCCTGCGAACCCAAGAAAATCGCGCTCGACAAGCCCTAATAGAACATCGGTCTGCTCTTGATCGAATCGCTGCGACACTCCTCGATAAAGAGACAATAAGCGGAGATGAAGTCGCTCAACTGATTCCTGACCCAGCGCCATCTGGTGAATCCGAGGATCCAGTTTCAGAAACGGTCAACCCGCCGTCCATCGGTCAGTCTGGGTCGGACTGAACAATCTCGGCGAGAGCCATCGCCAATTCCCCGACATCAACTCGCCCCGTCCAACCGCTTATAACACTTCCTTCGTGGTCAACAACCACGGTGGTCGGGACCGTATCAATTTCGAACCTCCTGTGGAGTGCTGGCTCCATCCCAAACTCAACATCTGCTACAGGAACTCCCGCCCCTGCAGGACCTCGGATGAGTCGAACTACCTCCTGGCAGCTATGACAATTCGACTCAGTAAAAATGATGATGGCAGGACCAGCTTCTAAACCGACTTCAACAGCAGGAACTCTCGTCGGGAGCAGGTTACGACGCACTGAAACGAGTTGAGAGGCACTATTCCGGTTAACAAGGACAGCTATAAGAGACACCGCAGCGGCGATGATAACGGCAATCAACAGTCGGCTCATGAACTACCCTCAGCGAATCTGATACCCAGAATCGAACTTAATCCAGCGCCCTTTGGCTCTTGGTGAACAGCACTTACAACCACTTCCGATTCGGACTCAACCTCTATGGTGCTTCCCGCAGCTAACCGAAGGTGTTGAATCGCGAAAGCGGCAAGTTCTATCTCATATCGCTCTCGTTTGCCGTATCGAGAGATCAGTGCTGTAGCGCCCGAAGAGGTCGTGTTCTCAACGGCAACAACAACTTCCCCGGGCACATCAGGCAAAACTAAAAGCCAGTTACGAAAGCCACCCGGTGCGCCGGAAGCCACTGAAAATCCACTCTCTCGACCAACTGGGAGTTCCATAGGCACTGAATCATCAGTTCTTACAAGAATTTCCTGTTTCGGGCTCTCTTTGCCAGGCCAACCGTTGGGGCCAGACCCAAGTTCAATACCAGAGACAATAGGAATGCCACTCGATGATTCAACGATAATTCCGAATGACTCAGCCGACGTAAATAACGTGTTGGCGATTAACGCCTCCTCCTCCTTAGGTAAGACTCGCATTTGGATCACGTCGTAAGGGCCGACACTGGTAACTGCAGACCCAACTTTCCCCTCCCCGCTGACAACGATGACCTCGACATCAGCCACCACATCAGTAGGGTTGGACATCACAACCGAGACACTTTCTTTTTCTCCCAACCGCGCCACGGGGTGATACCAGGACGTCGAGGTACTAGCGCTGGCAAGCGTCGCGGAAAACCCCACTCTCCCCGAGGATCCGTCAAAACTCTGGAGGTGATCAACAACCACTCGACCCAGACGCGCCCTCACGGTCACACTCAAAACATCGCGTCGTCGCACATGCGCACCTATATCGATCGAAATGGTATTTGCTGCCGGGACGACCAGCCCAACTAGTTCCTGAGGGATGTAAAGGCCCGCCTCGGCTTCACTGGCGAAACTGAGATCAACGACGGCGTCGGTCGGAAGTGGGTTATATACAACTAATTGACTTATGGCATCGGCTTGAGTGTCACCTGACACGACATACCATGCGTCTGCAACAACAGATGAACAAGAAGCGACATCAGAACCATAGGTCGAACGGATACGACGACTGACTGCAATCCCCGATATCGGTGTCTCGACCAAGGCTGAGACCAATTCATCTGTGGTGTAATCCGCTACTTCCAATGACCGGGTGGACAACCCAGGTACTTCTATGTGAGTCAAACGACGGGCACTCGTCGGGCTAATCAAATGTATCGTCGCTCTAGTTGGTTCAGCCGCGGTGTTGGTAACCACAAGCTCACTTTGCGCTTCCACTCCACCGACTTCTAATTCGCGGCTATACGCCGTAGGGCAATACCAAGTAGAGGTCAGAGATTCGCTGTCAGGTACTGCGCTCTCAGTCTCTAGCCCAGTGGCGCTCTCTAGGTCGTCAGCTTCTAACTGAGACCGGGAATCAATCAACAATCCAACAACCATTAGTCCTGGCAAAACAAGCCGAATGAGCCACAACAACAACGTCATACGGAAACCTCAGCTCCCTGAATCCGTCGTCGCTCATGAACCGCAAGACGAGCAATGACCGCCCACAAGACCAGTTGGACCACCGCTCGGTCGGCTACTGAATCAGGTCTAATGTGGAATAGCGCTGCACGACCGCTAGTCGGACTGTCGAAACGCATCGCCCAACCGAAAGATGGTTGAGGAAAGATAGTTTCTCCACCAATTAAAAGCCTCCAGTTTGGGTCATAGGCCTCCGCCACTAACACCTCGCCAGCACCAACAAAGCCTCGCTGTTCTCGGGAGGACCGACGGTCGGTTAAGACTGGTATGCCCGAAGTGAGGTCAGTGACGACTAGTTCGCCCGGTTCATCGAGCCCTACTAGTCGGACCGGACTTCCAAACTGAGCTCTGCTCGACATCCACGACTCATTAACTAGCACTGTTACCGAAGGGTCAGTTGCGAGCGGTCGCAGGTCGAGCTGCGATCCGAGAGCCTGACGTGTTCGCGAGCCGATTGGCCGCTCAAATCCGTCAGAGAAAGAGGGGGTTGACCGCTCCACCACAGCCACGTACCTGATTCCGAATGGTGCAAGTAGGCGGCCCATCCTTGTTGTATTCCCAGATAGTCCAATCTCCACAGCGTCTACGAGCTGCCTATGGCCATCGGTTAGCGGGCCGGCCCACTGATGTCGGATATCGGGGTGCCCCCTAACCGATGTCCCTGCGTGCAAACCTTCATTACCGACCGCCCAGCCCTTCAACGGCAGGACGTCCTGGTCTCCAAGCC
The DNA here is from genome assembly GCA_002708935.1 of Acidimicrobiaceae bacterium. Lineage (GTDB taxonomy): Bacteria > Actinomycetota > Acidimicrobiia > Acidimicrobiales > Poriferisodalaceae > MedAcidi-G3. Next base: position 101,237 of record PAPO01000017.1, read on the forward strand.
ATAGCACTCGGTAAGAGGGGCCGATATCGCGATCATCCAACAACGATAAGGTCATCCTCAAATCATTGGTAGGCGCCCCCCATCTACCATCAGCACTTTCAACCAAGAACACGCTGCTACTTATCATCAATGATGCTGCTCCCACTGTTACAGCGATTCTCCTCAGAATCACTGGCGAGAAATCACCATCAATCTTGATACTCGAAGGACCCGCAGCTGCGCACCAACACACGCCGACCGCCGCTAATACGAGCGAACCCTCACCGACAAGTACCTCCTTACCTAATAGATCTGTCAGCCACCCTCTGTGGGAGGTCCAGGCCAACGCGTAACCTGAAAACGCGACAGATCCAGCCATGATCGCCAGTCGCAGCCTGTTGCCCCGCCCGAGCAGCAACGGGAGAGCAGCTACTAACAATGGACCCCATGTGACCCACTCATTCCCATAGGCGCCTGGCGAGAAACGCAATAGATCATTCAGCTCAGCAGAATGTTCCGAAGGCGACCGAACTAGTAGATACGCCAAGAGTGTGTCTGAGTCACCCAGCACTGCCACCCAGGGAAGGTGCATCAACGAGGCGATACCGAGCGCGAAGACAACAATTAGAAATCCTCTCGCCGTCTCCCTAGTTGATATTGCTCCAACACTGGTAACTACGACCACCACCGATGTGAGCAAAGCCAACAGCAGCATCAGCGGCTCAAAAGCAGCTACCACTCCAATTAAAAACCCTAAGGACACCAATTGATGCAGCATCCCTGTGCCACGGACACCGTAGGGCGACACTCCGAAAGCTTCGATAACTCGGCGAATCACGAATGGTGCTGTTGCGACCAAAAGGAGTGTTCCCCATCGGCCAGCAGCCAGCGCATTGTATGAAATTGGCAACGCAGCGTATAGAGATGTGCCGATTATTCGACCCCAGAGAGAATCCATTGGCTTAAGCAGCCGCCACATTCCCAGTAACCCAACCGGTGCAAGACTCAAGATGAGAATCTCTCTAATTAGGCCCATCGAACCAATGCTCAGCCAGCTGAGGCCGCCGAGCAGGCCCAATGCAGCTGGACCAATGCCAGCAGTCCCGACACCAACTTCTCGCCAACCGCTCCAGTATCCGGAAAGTAAGGATGACGTATCTGGGAAAATAGAAAATTGACCGTACACAGGTACGCCCTGGGTTAAGAGATGTCGGCTACCAAATATCAGCACTAGGGCCATAACGACCCAAGCCAACAAGGCAGTTCGGCGCGGCCCCGCGGTAAAACTTTCGCTCACTCGACGTCCAGCGCGGCCGCTAATTGATTGCAGCGCTATATCCCCGCCTATACGGCCTTGGAGAAAGGACCGTAACCGAGTCGACCCCGGAGCCTGACGACGTCGAAGATCTCGATCACGAGTTTCTCGGGTCCGAGCAATTTGTCTTCGTGATCTGAGAACATTTCGGATCTGAAGGAGATTCCAGCCCCAAGCCGCCAAAACGTCCCGGGTGTGGTTCAACCTTAAGGTAAGCAAGCTGTAGCCCATCTCGAGTAAAGACAAGATGCCGGCGGTAACCATGACCGGGACCAGATACACCCAGCCGTAACACTTCGCTATGACGTGCTGTCGATGTCTCATTTTGGATCGACGAAGATTTTCCTGTGGTCCACCGACTATTGCACTTTGACTACGAACAGTCGCATTCGGCACAACAAGAACTCGCCCACCTGCTATCTGCGCTCTCCAACAAAGATCCAGATACTCTTCGCCGCTCGTAATCCGAGGATCAAAACCACCTATCGTTCTGAATAGATCGCAGCGCACCAACACTGCCTCACCGGTCACGGCAAATGCCTCGCGAACTCGATCATGTTGTTGCTGGTCTAACTCGCCTAGTTCGACGAATGGTGTTTCGACCCCGAAGGCATCGACGAGACAGCCCATTGACACGATCCGTGTTGGATCATTCCAGTCAAGAACTTTAGGGCCCAGTATCCCCGCATTGGATTCGAGAGCTTCAGCAACGAGCAATGTGACTGCGTCAGGGGCGACAAGTGTGTCATCACCGAGAAACAGGTAAAAGGCAGCACCTTCGACCAAAGTTTCTACTTTGTTTGCTGCATCCCCAAACCCTTTGGAACTTGAAACCTCACTAACCGCGGCTTCAGGGATTTTCGAAATAACCTGATCCCTCACGGAGTTTTGACCTCGGTCAACTACGACAACTTGGAGGTTCTCGTAGTCCTGTTCGCATAGACCATCGAGTACTTCGGTAAACCGAGCTTGTGACCCATCTGTAACCAGCACCGCAACTACTGGTGGAGCGAGCTTGGGTTCGAAGGTCACGACGGTCCGAGAGTACCTCGCGTTGGGCGGATCCCTTGATCACCCGAGTGGAAGGTCATGGGACGACTTCAATGGCAACGACCGTGCGTTTGGCTACGCTGCTCGCAAAATCAGGGGCATCGCCGAAAGGAAAGCTAGTGCCGTCATCCCAAACCAACCAGTAGCCGTCGTTAGTGTTCGTTACCGCCATGCCCGCGGTTGACCTGCGGTTCTTGTTGCCACCCCGAGAGCCAAAGAATTCAACTGAACCGAACGCAAAAACGCCGCCATCAGATGCGACGAACCAATATCCCTGTCCGTCTCGTGCTGCTGTCATCGAAGTAATCGGCTTGTTCAGCACAATGTCGCCCGTTGATCCGAAAAAACCAGCATCCCCGAAACTGAAGATTCCTCCATCGGACGCAACAAGCCAATAGCCATTACCACTCCTAGTTGTCTCCATTCCTACAACAGGTTTGTTTAAAGCGATACCGCCCATTGACCCATGGAAACCGGCATTACCAAACGAAAAGACACCACCGTCTGCTGTTGCCAGCCAATATCCATTGCCTGTGGGGTGAGAAGTCATAGCCACGACGGGTTCGGCCAGGCTTTGGCCGCGTAGGTCACCATGGTGGACTGCGTTGCCATATGCAAACACTTCGCCTGCATCGGAGACCAGCAAGTACCCTTCGGCGCCGGCGGGAGCCGCCAAGTCGACAATTGGTCCCGAACGATCAGCTTCTTTTGCGTCTCCGAAGTGTTGAGCCGTACCTACCGCTAAAACCCCTCCGTTGCTTTTCGCTAACCAAAAACCAGGGTCACTGTATTCAGGGAATTGCGGGAACCGATACCAATCAGATTTGAGACCGAGCCCTCTGCGGAAGGAATCTTGGGCCCAGTTGGGGATATCAACCGTTGTGTTGGCAGAGGTGCCGCGCAGAAGAAGTTGCCGTGTTCTTCCTCCCCACTCACCGAGGCCATTTCTCAGAGTGACCTTTATTTCCTTTAGTTGGCCAATTTCGGGATACCTCGCTTCAATATCAGTGCGTCGAATCGTTTTCTCCCAAAGATGGTGAGGGTTGATTGAGACATCATCACCGTCATCGACAACCGCTGGAAAACTCGACAGCTCTGACTGTGGGGTGGTCCACCCTCCGCTACTCGAACCGAACTCCGCAAGGGGGATTGAACCATCATGGGAAACTCGGATCATTGCCGCGGTGTCTGTAACAGCAGCCGTTGTTGTCCAAAAGTCGGGCCCGTAGTCAAGGGGTTTACCATTAGCGCTAGCACCGAGGTACACCTGACAGCCAACCGTGTCACAGGTATCCGTCATGTACCCCTTAGCCTGCCGGCGCTGCGAAATTGCTTCCAGATAGGTGCGAGCTGCGACCGCTTGAGCCCGCAGTGCTTGCATCCCCAGTCCGCCACCCAAAGTTCCCCAAGACGACGGTGTTTCTTGGGGTACTACACCTCTCAGGTATTGCTCCCGTAACACGCGATTGAAGGTGTACTGGCCATTTTGTTCGATGAGTCCAAGAGATCCTCGATAGTGCCTTCGCGAGACTTCTACGGACGGGTTTGAGCGGTCACACGTGATGACTTGTAATAACTGACTGAGATCGTCAACAGCCGAGTTCTGATTTAGCGGCTGAGCTTCGACAAAGGTCCTACCACTGCTATCCATTCTCCCAGGATGACCGGACCACACTGGATAGCCAGGATCAAAACAGCCACTCGATTGATGAATATTGAAACTATGAGGTCCATTTGCTGACAGTCGCGCTACTTGACCACCTTGAAACTGAATTCCTTCGACAGTAAAGGGCATCGTTGACGTAACTAATAGATCCATCTCGTTGTTGCGAGTTATATGGACTTTGATCTCGCGATCTGAAACAAAAGAGGTGGCGGTATTGGAGTAATAATGCTGGAGGATTTGTTCGTATGACCAAAAGTGGTCTATGGCATAACCCAATGCTCCCCACTGTTGAAGTCCGCGTCCATGCCCCCACCCTCGTCCTTCAACCAAAATGTTGTCGGGCGCTATGGCATAGGACGTCGCTGCAGGGTAAATCACTTGACCAAAGAGACAAATAGCCAAAAAAAGTGCTGCTTTTCGCAATTGTTTCACCATCGGCTAACCCGACTCGTAGCATCTACAACGGGTTCGCTGAGTGTGGATGATGCTCCACTTCCAAGGAATGGCGAATTGAAATTGAAGACACCACCATCTTCAGCAACGAGGTCATAGCCCAGTCGTGTTTGGACAAGCGATGTCATTGGTTTGTTCAATGTCATCGCTCCGGTCGAACCATGAAACTGAGCGTCACCAAACGAAAATATTCCGCCATCGGACGCCACTAACCAATA